>JARGNP010000040.1 GCA_029210265.1 Legionellaceae bacterium | reverse complement strand
AGAATCATCGAGGAATTAAGTCGTGGTATAGACCTATGAAAGGATTCAAGTCACCATGGTCAGCGATGATATTGTGCCATGCCTTCGAAGAAATTCGACAATTTTTCCGCAGCCAAAAACCGTTATCGAAGCACCGTGGCTTTATTGCGTCTAAATTCCGAAAATTCAAAAAATTCGCTATTTACCAAGCATGAAACTGTTAGTGGTTAAACTAGTTTAGACGACAGCGTACTGAGAAATGATGGAACCTTTTCGTGGGCAATGAGCGCGGGGCAAAGGCTGCTGCCATTATGTATTCACTCATTCAAAGCTGCATTATCAATGACATTGTTCCGCGGGAATATTTTAATCACATACTACCTAAGCTACCCGCTGTGCGCCGTGGTGAGATTGTGGCAGCATCACTACTGCCACAGTTTTTTACCCAAAACCAGCAGTAGGAAAAATTAGTCTAGACGCAAGGGCGCAACATTAGTAGGTGGGATTTTTGGGTGCATACTTTATTCCGTGTTTCACTGAGGTAAACATCAACTAAATTACCGGCTTTATCTATCGCTCTATATAGATAGTACCAGTGGCCTTTGATCGTCAAATAAGTCACGTCCATGTTCCACTTCGTGCCAATTTGGCCGCGATTAGCACGGCACCTTAAGGCAAGATCAGTTCCAAAACGCTGCGCCCAACGCCGCACTGTTTCATGGCTCAAATATATGTTTCTGAGCGCCATGATTTCAGTGATATCAACTAAGCTCAGTTTATATCGGTAGTAAAAGAACACAACGATTGTGATAATGTCAGTTGGATACTGAGTATGGTTGTAGGCTGTTGAGCTACGCTCATTGAAATATTGGCCACAGCATCGACATTGGTATTGAGCCAATCCTTGTTTTGTCACTGATTTACGTTTTAATACGTTGCTTGAGTCACAGTTAGTGCATTTCATCGCAGCCTCCGAGCGCAATAGGTCTTAATTGAACACTATTATATAGCAACATATGCACAGCTGACTGTGTTAACACCGTTTAGCGTATTGAGTTGTGACGAAACCCTATCTTTCTGTGACACAACCAAGTAAGGTATAGTTTTATAAGGGGTTTAACCATGAAATGGAAATGTGATAAATGCGGTATGTCTGTTAAAGGTTTAGCATGCGGCAGGTGTGAGGTAGAATTAGTCGAAGAAATTATTAAGAAGGATGGCAAGGAAGTTCGAGTTGCTAAGTGCCCAAAAGAGTGCGGGGCGATTAAGTCCCCTACTTGTTGTGGTCAAGACATGATAGTTGTGTAACACAGATAGTTGATAGTCTCATTTTGGGACTTTGTTGATTAGCCAGTAATAATTACTGGCTCATAAAGTTAACCGGGTAAGTAATTTTTATGTGAACCACATTTTACTTACGCACCACCCAAAAATCCACTTGTGCTCTATATTGCGGAGTATAAAAATAGCTAAGGTAATTCGCATTAAACCTTGCGGATCAAGTTATTTGACGTTGATAAAAATAAGGATTTTTCATCATGACAGAAAAATATGATATGAAAATATGTTGTATAGTTTGCGGTAAAGAAATGCCTGAATCAGCAAGAAAAAATCCAGAGGGTGGTTATTATATAGATTATTTCTGCAGCACACCATGCCTGGATATGTGGGAGAAGGAAAAGACAACTCAGGATAACTTTCCCTTCATTATGGCTAATCCAACGAAATACTATCAGCACCCGCACGATATTGTGAATGATATAAAACTTTCTACAGAACAGAGATTGAAAGTACTTGCTAGCTGGGAAAGTGACGCTATCAGCATGGAAAGGGCTGCTGAAGAAAATATGGGAAATGGGGACGAATCATTACTTAAAGAAATTAAGGATGCAATAATTACATTACAGCAGAGACCGTAGTGTCATGCGTACAGCTTAGCAAGCTGTTTCGATATCTAGCGGACGAGCTTTATGATTTTATATATGGTAGTCTTCCTTTAGATAATCGGGTTGTATAGCAAATGGTTATTTTAGATGTAAATTTATACATTGATACTGCAAATACTTTTTATTATTTTATTTACTAAACACTGGGGTTTGGCACGCGAATAAATTTCTTGCTGAGTTCCTTTTCTAACGCCGGCGCTATAACGTAAGGCCTATAATGATCAATAATGTTTAAATATGCTATTTTATCTCATGGCGGCTCCGGATCAAGTCAAGATGATTCTGATGGGCCTTTGGCTGCTGCGAATGTAGGCATGGAGCTAATGAAACATGGATATCCTGCACTTGATGCGGTTATCCATGCAGTAGTTTTATTAGAAAATGACCCTAGGTTTAATGCAGGCACTGGCTCACAGTTACGCTCCGATGAACAAACAATTCAGATGGATGCAGCCTGTATGAATAGTACGGGCGATTTTGGAGCAGTCGCTTGTGTGGAAGCTATTAAAAACCCTATTCTGTTAGCAGAAAAGGTTTTACTCAATTCACCTCACATTATTCTTGCTGGCGATGGCGCAAGGATTTTTGCCAAAACGTATAACTTAGCCACGCCTCCCCTAAACCAGACTAATTTGCGAAATAAACCAGGGTCAGCTTGTGATACGGTTGGTGCAATAGCCTTTGATGGACTAACTTTTGCTGCAAGCCTAAGCTCTGGTGGTTTAGCTAACTCAGTCATCGGCCGAGTCGGGGATGTACCTTTACCGGGGTGTGGGCTTTTTTGTGGCCCAGTAGGTAGTGTCGCATGTACCGGAGATGGTGAGTTTATAGCTTTGAAAATTTTAGCAAAAACAGTTTATGGGTGGCTAGAGCAGAGAATGCACCCTGAGGATGCTGGGCAAAAAGCAATGGATTTATTTGATCAAACTGTTGACCTTGGCCTTATTATATTAACGAAAAATGGGTATGCATTGATATCTAGAAACAAGATGGCTTGTGCAAATTTAACGGAGGTCGAATAATATGGCTAAGAGCCACTTTTTTTTGGGGCATCTTATTGCAATTGGAGGCAATGAAGATCGAGTGAACGATATGATCGTACTCAAGCGCGTAATTCAAGAAATCAAAAAAGCTAATTATAAAATTGCAGTCATTACAACAGCCAGTGAAATGCCTGAAGAGCGCGGTAAAGCCTATTATGATGTTTTTACTACGCTGGGTGCTGGGGAAGTAACAGTACTGAATATTAAGGAAAGAGAACAAGCCAATGACGAGAAATTTATTAAGATGCTGGAAAATGCAGATTGCATTTTTTTTGTTGGAGGGAATCAACTTCGACTAACAACAATAATAATGGGTACAAAAGTTTTTGGTGCTATTCAGGATAGACTTCAAGCTGGTGCATTGATTGCTGGAACGAGTGCAGGTGCTGCAGTATTTTCTGACACTATGATTTATGAAGGAAAAAGTAAAGAGGGGCTATTCAAGGGTGGTGTCTTGTGCGCACCTGGATTTGGTTTTGTTAAAGATATCGTTTTTGATACGCATTTTATCGATCGAGGGCGTATCGCACGTCTAATGCAAATTGTTACGGCTAACCCAGATAATTTCGGCATTGGCTTAGGCGAGAATTCGGGCATCATTTTAAATGGAGATGGTACAACGGAAGTAATTGGTACAGGGCAAATAGTAGTTATAGATGGACACCATCTTAAGCATTCAAATATCAGCAATATTGGAGTAGGTGATGCTATTGCTGTTGAAGATATTCGGATCCACTCCTTAGTTAGCGGATATGGGTATGATTTCAAAAAACATCAATTTTTATTGCCTCACTCACGCTTATAAGGAATTCTCACATGATTGAAATTAAAGAACTACGTGCATTGAGGGGGCCCAATAGATATACACGGCATACTTCAGTATTTATGGTATTAGATATAAAAGATTATGAAGAATGTCCATCTAATAAATTAATGGGTTTTTCGGACCGATTGATCACACTAATTCCAAGTTTACAAGAGCATGGTTGTTCAATTGGATCGCCAGGAGGCTTTATTAAAAGACTGAATGATGGTACCTGGGCAGGCCACATTATTGAGCATATTGCTATTGAGCTTCAATGTCTAGCTGGCATGGAAGTTGGGTATGGCAAGACATTTACGAGCTTAACCAAAGGCATCTACATTGTAGTATTCCGCTATTTGGTAGAGTCCGTTGGTTTGCATGCCGCAGTAGAGGCGATCAAAGTATTTGAGGCTGTTTCTGAAGGCAAGCAGGTGAATCTTGAGCAGATCATTCTTAATCTTAAAGTTTTGCGCGAAAATGATGCTTTGGGGCCAACCACATTAAGCATTGTAAAAGAAGCAGCCTCAAGAGGCATACCTTTTTTACGTTTAAATGATGATAGCTATATTCAGTTAGGTCATGGGGCTTCTCAGAAGCGGATTCAAGCTTCAATGACATGTCAGACATCAGCCATTGCGGTAGAGATGGCTGATGAAAAAAACAGGACAAAAGAGCACTTAAAAAAATCAGGGATCCCTGTCCCCCATGGCTATATTGTTTCAACAGAAAAAGAAGCTATAAAAGCATTTTATAATATAAGTAGTTCGGTAGTGGTCAAGCCTGATATTGGAAATCATGGAAAAGGGTCAACCATTGATGTAAGAACTGTAGAGCGACTTAAAAATGCGTTTCATCTTGCAAAAAAAAAATACCCAGATGTTATAATAGAAGAATATGTTAAAGGACAGGACTATAGGCTTTTAATCATAAATGGCTGCATGGTCGCCGCCGCTATGCGAGAGGCTGCACATGTCATAGGTGATGGTATCTTTTCAATTAAAAAACTTATTGTGGAGATTAATGATGACCCACGCCGTGGTTTTGGCCATGAAAAAGCGTTAACTCGTATTGACATAGATCAGGAGATGAAAGACCTTTTATCTTTACACAATCTTAATTTGGATTCTTGTATAAAGAATGGTGAGAAAATATATCTGAAATCTATGGCTAATCTCAGCCAGGGTGCAACAGCTACGGATGTAACTGATATGATTAGCCCTAGTATCCGTCTAATGGCCGAGCGTGTTTCTAAACTTATTGGATTGGATTGTGTTGGCGTTGATGTTATCGCGCAAGATATATCACTTCCACTGGAGCAATCCGGCCTAAAGCTCGTTGAAGTGAATGCGGCTCCTGGATTTCGCATGCACCTTGCCCCCACTTACGGTGAGCCACGCGATGTCGCAAAACCGGTAATAGACATGTTATTTCAAGAAAGTTATATTCCTGTGCCGATAGTTGCCGTTACGGGCACCAATGGTAAAACAACAACATGCAAATTAATTGCTCATACTTTAAAGTATTCTGGTAAATCTGTCGGTTTAGCTTGCACGACAGGTGTTGAAATAAATGGGATCTCTGTATTAAGAGGGGATTATAGTGGACCGGAGGGGGCTGGTATTGTACTTAGAGAGTCGAGTGTTGATCACATTGTCCTTGAAGTGGCTAGGGGGGGAATCGTAAGGCGGGGCCTTGGTGTTGATCAGATTGATGTTGGTATCGTACTAAATGTTGGAGAAGATCACCTTGGAAGTGATTGGGTTGATACGCAGGAAGAGTTGAGTTTAGTTAAGTCCACTGTACTGGAAACTGTCAAAAAAACTGGTGTTTCTGTATTGAATGCAGATGATGATGTCACTATGAGTTTACTTGACCGCGCTCGAGGAACCCCCATTTTGTTTTCAATAGATTCAAATAATGTCCATTTCAAAAATCATATTCAAAAAGGTATGACAGTAATTACTGTGGTCGGCAGGAACATTATTATAAGAAAAAATGCTATCGATATTATCGTTTGTTTAATTGATGACATTCCTATCACTTTTGGTGGGATAATTGATTTTAATATTTCTAATACACTGGCAGCTATCGCAGCACTTTATGGATTAAGAATTCCTACTGAACAAATTAAAAAAGGTGTTGAGACATTTTATCCGTCGGTTAGTCAAAATCCAGGGAGGATGAACCTTTTTGATTTTAAATTGTACAAAGTTTTATTTGATTACGGTCATAATCCAGAGTCAGCAAGGGCTATGTCAAAGTTGCTGACAAAATTATCACTGGGTAGAAAAGTAGGTTTATGCCATGGAACTGGTAACCGAACCAATAAGCAACTTATTGAGTACGGTGAGGCCTTGGCATTAACATACGATTATATTATTTTAGTTGACTTTGATCCTCGTGATCGCCCATTAGGTGAAACTTCTGAGCTTGTTAGAAAAGGGTTGATAAAAGCAGGGTTTAATGATGATAATATTGAAATTTTTATAGAAATGAATAATGTTGTTGATTATTTGTTTTCAAAAGCGCAAGCAGGTGATCTTCTTGTTATACAACCAAATGAGTTGGAGCCCATGATGACTCAAATCATAGATCGTCATCGAAGGAGTAAGCAAATTGACAGCGTGACTTTGCATCATAAGAATTCTGACACTGTCAAAAACAATGATTAATATTTTTTCTGGTTCCATCATTTCTCAGTACGCTGTCGTCTAAACTAGTTTAACCACTAACAGTTTCATGCTTGATAAATAGCGAATCTTATAAATTCCTGGAATTTAGATGCAATGAAGCTGCGGTGTTTCGACAACGGTTTTTGGCTACGAAAGAATGTATGCACCCAAAAATCCCACCTACTAATGTTGCGCCCTTGCGTCTAGACTAA
>JARGNP010000011.1 GCA_029210265.1 Legionellaceae bacterium | reverse complement strand
CGTTTTATACCTAACGTGTTTGCCAGTGATTCAGATAAGGCCAAAGGCTATACTCGTTTATATAAAACCGGTGATTTGGCACGTTGGCTTGAGGATGGCAATTTAGAGTATTTGGGACGTAATGATTTACAAATCAAACTGCGAGGCTATCGCATTGAGCTCGGTGAAATTGAACAGACGCTCTTAGATTTTACGGGTGTGATGCATGCGGTTGTTTTACTGAAAGAACAAGCCTCACGTCGTTATTTGGTGGCTTATTATACGAGTGCATCCCGACTGGATGAGGATGCGATACGCGCGCATTTTGCGCGTGTTTTACCTGCTTATATGATGCCGAATGTTTTGATGCGGCTCGATCGCTTTCCCATGACCGTGAACGGAAAATTAGATCGACGGGCCTTAGCTGACGTTGATTTTAGTCCACAAGATGCCACGTATGTGGCACCCAGAACTGAGCTTGAGTCTACGCTATGTCAGCTTTGGCAAGAGGTGTTAGGTGCTCGGCGTGTTGGCATTACGGACGATTTTTTTCAGTTGGGAGGCGATTCAATTCTGAGTGTCAAATTAAGTTCGATGATGCGAAGAAAAGGCATCGCATGTGATGTGTGGTTTATTTTTACTCATAGGACTATTCAAAAATTGTTGTTTACATTAAATCACGTAGCACAAAGCACCGTTCTTGATGATTGTATTCCATTTGAATGTATTAATAATCGATTAAATATAGATCCTATTTTTATTTTCCCGCCAGAAGGTGGTGGGGCAGAATCTTATTATAATAATTTAGCGCAAGCGTTAAATTCAAAGAAAATGGTGTTGTTTAATAATCTTCTTGGTTGTGTGGACGGTGCGCATTTCAAAAGGGGTGAAAAAAGTCGCTATGACTTGTTAGTTGATAAGTACATTTCGCATGTAGTCAAGTTTCAACTCCAAGGAAGCTATGTGTTGGCCGGCTGGAGTTTAGGTGGAATGCTCGCGTTAGAAGCTGCCCGTCGACTTATTTTAATGGGTTACTCGGTTGATAAGGTTGTGTTGATTGACTCAATCTTTAATCATAAGCAGGCCAATATATATGTTGAGAAGAATTACGGCATAACGATTGATGAAGATGATGATTTGAAGTTTAATAGTCCGTTTGACTTCGTGAACACAGAAGTTATTTTAGTTAAATGTACTCAATTATCATGTGTTGATGCTGTTTCGCATGATAAAAATAATGAATCACCATATTTGGAGGCAAAGTCACATTATATTGAAACCTATTATCAAAGTGTGCCAGATAATCACCTTTCTAGTGTAGTTACTCATCCATTTTCGATTGTTCCAATTAATGCGGGCCATCAAAATTGGATGTATCATTTAGATATCGTTAAGAAAATAGCATCGCTTGTTAATCGAGATGTAGCTTCTATTGGCGGCAGTGATGGTTGTTGTTATCGTGATAATTGTCATGAGGATTGGAATGACGCATAGGGACGTTTGACTGCCGCAATTTACTGGCAGGCAGGGCATGAAGAAGCATTTATTTTCGAGTAAAAAAAAGCCTGAGGTTTGCTCAGGCCTTTTCGATCTCTTTCCTAATCAGGAAGTGGCAAACCCGATCAAGATAATAATACTTTATCAGTGAATGGAGGTATTCGCCAAGCGTTTACATATTTTTTTTATCTTAAATGCGCGGAATAAATCCGGTTGGGATTTTATTATTTCAAGGTGCTCTTGGTTGCGAAGGTTTGTAACGGGATGTGATCGCCAATGGAGCCTAAATTTAAGATGGCGTTTGTCATGTTTATGATGAAATTCATCGCCGTAGCGATGGCCCATGTTTTCGTGCATGCACGCACTCGTATGTTGTTTTCGTTCAGACATGATGACACCTCTGGTTTGTGAATCGTGGCATATTTTTTATGATATTTAATAATTTAGGTGAGAATATGTTTAAGTATAGCGCATCTGTTCCATGTTTGCCCACGCCAAGTGTGTTAAACACCTGTTGCGTCGCGTGGGTGATTAATTTATAATTCGCGCCAACTAAAGAAGGTGATACGTGAAAAATCAGCAGGGCTTGCAAGGCGCTAAGCGTCTTTTTTTGATGCAATTACGTGTGGGCGCATGTGTGTCGTTGATGATTTGGACTATGTTTGGCTTAAGCTCAGCACGTTCAATATTATTAGGTAGCCTGGTGAGTTTAGTACCGCAAGCCTGGTTTGCACGCGTGATATTTCGAGAGCAGCGTGCGCGGTTTTCACAACAGATTTTAAAAAGCGCTTATCGGGGCGAAGCCATGAAGTTGCTGATGTCAGCAGCCTTATTCGCGGTGGTGTTTCGGTGGGTGGATGTGGTTCCTGTGATGTTTTTTGCAGGATATTTTATGGTACACGTCACGTTTTGGTTTGCCCCTTGGTTTTTTCGGGGTCATCAGGACAGCATGGGCAAGGCAAGTGTTGAGTAATTATGATATCAAGTACTGACTATATTAAGCATCATCTTACGTATTTAACGTATAATTTAAAAACCATGAGCATAGGTTCAGATGGCGGTTTCTGGACGTTGAATCTCGACACCATCTTTTTCTCGGTATTATCGGGTGTGGTTGCTTTGTCGTTGTTAATTTTTGGTGCGCGTCGCGTATCAACAGGTCTTCCAGGAAAATGGCAGAATTTTGCAGAGATGATGCTTGAGTTTGCTGATACTCAAGTGAGAGACTGTTTTCATGGTCGAAATGCTTTGATCGGTCCGCTAGCGCTCACAATTTTTGTGTGGGTGTTTGTGATGAACTTTATGGATATCGTGCCGGTTGATGTGTTGCCGTTGCTTGCTAGCTCAGCGGGTGTGCATCACTTGAAAGTGGTACCAACCAATGACTTAAACATGACGTTTGCTATGTCGTTGTCCGTATTTTTCATGATTATTTTTTACAGCCTTAAAATTAAAGGCCCTAAAGGTTTTATTAAAGAATTAACACTTCAGCCGTTTAATCATCCGGCGTTTATCCCATTTAATTTGTTGTTAGAGCTGGTTGGTTTAATCGCTAAACCAATATCTTTAGCGCTTCGATTATTCGGAAATCTTTATGCTGGAGAATTAATTTTTATTCTGATAGCCTTGCTCACGCTTGATACGGCCTCATCGTCGTTAATCTCAAGCACAGCACAAGGTATTGCACAGTTTGTCTTATCATTAGGGTGGTCTATTTTCCATATCTTAGTGATCACGCTGCAGGCGTTCATCTTCATGGTTCTTACGATTGTTTATTTAAGTTTGGCCCACGAAGAGCATTAAAGTTGGTTTTGTTTTTAATTTGGTTTTTGTATCGTTAGCGTAAAAGGGGAAGTTTGATGGAAATGGCAAGTTTGGTAGCTCAAGTTCAGAGCATGACAGTTGTTGCTGTAGCACTTTTGATTGGTCTTGGTGCATTAGGAACAGCAATTGGTTTTGGTTTATTGGGTGGTAAGTTTTTAGAGGGTGCTGCACGTCAACCAGAAATGGTTCCTATGTTACAAGTTAAAATGTTTATTGTCGCAGGTCTTTTAGATGCTGTAACCATGATTGGTGTAGGTATTGCTTTATTCTTTACCTTTGCGAATCCGTTTCTTAGTGCACTTGGATCTTAAAGCATGGATATTAATGCAACACTAATCATTCAAATGCTGGTTTTTGCAGCATTTGTTTGGTTCACGATGACGTTTGTTTGGCCTCCGCTGACCAAGGCGTTAGAAGAGCGACGTGATAAGGTTGCTGAAGGTTTAGCTGCAGCTGAACGCGGTCAACGTGAGCTTGAACTAGCGCAAGAACGCGTTAAAGAAGAGCTGAAGCAAGTGAAGGCTGATGCGGCTGATATTATCGAAAAAGCCGGTCGCCGTGCGTCGCTGATTGTTGATGAAGCAAAAAACAACGCGCGTGCTGAAGCGGAGCGTATTGCAAAAAGTCATTCTGAACAACTTGATCAGGAAGTGACGCGAGCGAAAGAAGCGTTGCGTGAACAGGTAGGCGCTTTAGCATTGGCGGCAGCTGAGAAAATTTTAATGAATGAAGTGGATGCAGAAAAAAATAAAGCTATCCTCGATCATTTAATTGAAGAGCTTTGATATGTCAGATAACACAAGTATAGCAAGACCATATGCAAAAGCTGTTTTTGAGCATGCCTTAGAAAGTCAGACTTTGTCTGACTGGTCTGTTTGGCTTGCAAAGCTTGATGATGCGGCGTCAAACCCTGAGTTTCAGGGTTTTGTTCTGAATCCAAAAACGACTGTAGAACAGCATGCCGAAGCTTTGGTGTCTGTTATGGAAGCTTTGCTAAATAATAAACAATCACTGCCTGATGTTTTAAGAGCTTTGATTCAAGTATTAGCTGATAACAAGCGGATATTAGTTCTTTCAGAGCTGCATGCGCAATTTGAAGTGTTGCGTGCTGACGAAGAAAATCGAATTTGTGTTCGTGTGAGTAGCTTTTCTCCGCTGGATGACAAGCAACAAGCACGTTTAGCTGAACGTTTGAGCAAACGTCTCAAGCGTGACGTGACACTGGATTTAACCGTTGAGCCAGCGCTTTTAGGCGGGGCTGTTATCTGTGCCAACGATTGGGTTATTGATGCCTCAGTAAAAGGTCAGTTAGACAAATTAGGCGCCGACATGGTCGGGTCATTGAGAGGGTAGGTTTCATGTCACAACAAATCAAATTAAGTCCATCGGAAATTAGCGAACTCATCCGACAGAAAATTGAAAAATTTAAAGTTACCTCTGATGCACGTAACGAAGGTACAATCGTTAGTATTAAAGATGGTATTGTTCGTCTCCAAGGGCTTGAAGAAGCTATGCAAGGAGAAATGATTGAGTTTGAAGGCGGCGTATTTGGCTTAGCTTTAAACTTAGAGCGTGATTCGGTTGGGGTTGCCTTGCTGGGTAATCCAGAAGGTTTGTCCGAAGGGCAAAAAGGTAAATGCACAGGGCGTATTTTGGAAGTTCCGGTTGGCCCAGAGCTTCTTGGTCGTGTGGTTGATGCGCTGGGTAATCCTATTGATGGTAAAGGCCCTCTTAATGCTAAAGCATCGTTGCCGATTGAGCGTGTTGCTCCTGGTGTTATTGAGCGTAAATCTGTTGACCAACCGCTTCAAACAGGGTTGAAAGCGATTGATGCGATGATTCCTATTGGTTGTGGTCAGCGTGAGTTAATTATTGGTGACCGTCAAACAGGTAAATCAGCCATTGCAATTGATGCGATTATTAATCAAAAAGGCACCGGCGTAACATGTGTTTATGTTGCCGTAGGTCAAAAAGCTTCTTCGGTTTCAGCGTTGGTTCGCAAATTAGAAGAGCATGATGCACTGGCTCATACCATTGTTGTGGTGGCGGGTGCCTCTGATCCTGCAGCACTTCAGTTTATAGCACCTTATGCAGGGTGTGCTATGGGTGAGTTCTTCATGGAGCAAGGTGAAGATGCCTTAATCGTTTATGATGATTTAACCAAGCAAGCTTGGGCTTATCGTCAAATTTCGTTGTTGTTGCGTCGTCCTCCAGGTCGAGAAGCGTACCCTGGTGATATCTTCTATTTGCATTCTCGATTACTTGAGCGTGCTGCGCGTATTAACGCCGACGAAGTTGAACGTTTGACCGAAGGCCGCGTGAAAGGTAAAACAGGATCGTTGACAGCATTGCCGATTATTGAAACACAAGCGGGTGACGTATCAGCGTTTGTTCCCACCAACGTGATTTCGATTACAGATGGTCAAATTTTCTTAGATGTTGACTTGTTCAACTCAGGTGTTCGTCCAGCTATTAACTCAGGCTTGTCGGTTTCACGGGTAGGTGGTGCAGCTCAAACAAAAGTAATGAAAAAATTAGGTGGTGGAACACGTTTGGCTTTAGCTCAGTTCCGTGAGCTTGAAGCGTTTGCCCAGTTTGCTTCCGATTTAGATGAAATTACACGTAAGCAGCTTGAGCGTGGTCAGCGCATTACAGAAATTATGAAACAACCGCAATATTCACCGCTCACTGTAGCTGATATGGCGCTTGCGATGTTTGCTGTTGAAAAAGGTTACCTTGATGATTTATCAACCAATGAAATTGGCCTTTTTGAAACTGCGCTTCGTGGATACATGCATGCTTCACATGCAGCCTTACTTCAAACCATCAATGAAAAAGGTGGCTTTGATGATGCCATTCAAGCTCAATTGACGGCGGCTGTAGACGAGTTCAAACGGACTGGAAGCTGGTAAATAACCGGGGTCTCCCCAAACAGGTAGAAGATTGATGGCTGGAGCAAAAGAAATCCGCTCTAAGATTGGGAGCATTAAAAATACGCAAAAAATCACGCGTGCCATGGAAATGGTCGCGGCGAGTAAAATGCGTAAAACCCAAGATCGAATGCGCGCTTCTAAACCGTATGCAACCAAGCTCTATGATGTGGTTAGGCATCTTGCGCGTGCAACGGCAGAGTATCGACACACCTTTATGGATGTGCGCGAGCAGAAGCGTGTAGGTTTGATTGTTGTCACATCCGATCGTGGTTTGTGTGGTGGTTTGAATGCAAATTTACTGCGTGAAACCATTCATAAAATGCGCGACTGGCACGATGCGGGTCAAGAAGTTCGTTTGTGCGTGGTTGGCCGTAAAGGTCAGGCATTTTTTAAGCGTGTTGGCGGACAAGTTTTGGCATCGGTGACTCAGCTCGGTGATACGCCGAATGTAGGTGACATGATTGGTGCCGTTAAAGTCATGCTGGATGCGTTTGAAAAGGGTGAAATTGATGCCTTGCATGTTATTTCTAACGAGTTCGTAAATACCATGACGCAGACGCCTGTGATGAAATCGCTGCTTCCTTTGCCTGTTTCGGACGAAGATAGTGAGTCACTGGGGCATCATTGGGATTATATTTATGAGCCCGAGGCAAAATCATTGTTGGATGATTTGTTAACCCGTTTTATTGAGTTACAAGTTTACCAAGCTGTGGTTGAGAATATTGCATGTGAGCAAGCAGCTAAAATGATTGCCATGAAGAGTGCGACAGACAACGCTGGTGATTTAATTAAAACATTTCAATTGGCATATAATAAAGCTCGACAAGCCGCGATTACCCAAGAGTTGGCGGAAATTGTCGGTGGTGCAGACGCGTTATAAGAGGGCAGATGATGAGCGTAGGAACAGTAGTTCAAGTAATTGGTGCGGTAGTTGACGTTGAGTTTCCACGTCAGAGCGTGCCGAAAATTAATGATGCATTGAAGCTCGTAGAAAGCGACTTGGTGTTTGAAGTCCAGCAACAGCTGGGTGATGGTGTTGTACGTACCATTGCTATGGGAACGACCGATGGTTTAAAGCGCGGACTTTCTGTAACGAACACCAATCAACCGATTCAAGTACCTGTGGGTAAAAAAACGCTGGGTCGAATCATGAATGTATTGGGTCGCCCTATTGATAACGCAGGCCCAATTGGTGCTGAAGAAGAAGCGCCCATTCATCGTGCACCACCGAGCTATGATGAGCAAGCAGGCAGCCAAGAGTTACTTGAGACCGGTATTAAAGTTATTGATTTGCTTTGTCCTTTTGCGAAAGGTGGTAAAGTCGGTCTTTTTGGTGGCGCGGGTGTAGGTAAAACCGTCAACATGATGGAATTGATTCGAAACATCGCGATTGAGCATAGTGGTTATTCTGTGTTTGCTGGTGTGGGCGAGCGTACTCGTGAAGGTAACGATTTCTATCACGAAATGAAAGATTCTAACGTACTTGATAAAGTATCGTTGGTTTACGGACAAATGAATGAGCCTCCAGGTAACCGTTTGCGTGTAGCGCTAACAGGCTTGACCATGGCTGAAAAATTCCGTGACGAAGGGCGTGATGTATTATTATTTGTTGATAATATTTATCGTTATACGCTTGCAGGGGTTGAGGTATCAGCACTGCTCGGACGTATGCCTTCAGCTGTAGGTTATCAGCCAACGTTGGCGGAAGAGATGGGTATGCTTCAAGAGCGTATTACGTCGACTAAATCAGGTTCGATTACTTCGATTCAAGCGGTTTATGTACCTGCAGATGACTTGACCGATCCGTCACCTGCTACGACCTTTGCTCATTTGGATGCAACCGTTGTATTGTCGCGTCAAATTGCTGAGCTTGGTATTTACCCTGCGGTTGATCCTCTTGATTCAACATCACGTCAGCTGGATCCATTGATTGTAGGCCAAGTGCATTATGATACGGCACGTGGTGTTCAACAAACATTGCAACGTTACAAAGAATTGAAAGATATTATTGCAATTCTTGGTATGGATGAGCTTTCAGAAGAAGATAAACGTACCGTGACACGCGCTCGTAAAATACAGCGTTTCTTGTCTCAACCGTTCTTCGTGGCTGAGGTCTTCACGGGCTCACCAGGAAAATACGTACCGTTGTCTGAGACCATTCAAGCGTTCCAAGGCATTTTGGCCGGTGAATACGATGACTTACCAGAGCAAGCGTTCTACATGGTCGGTTCCATCGAAGAAGCTGTTGCTAAAGCGAAAACGTTATAAGGTTGGATGTTATGGCGATTACGATGCATCTAGATGTTGTTAGCGCAGAAAAAGCTATTTTCTCAGGCCCAGTTGAAATGGTCATTGCGACCGGTGAGCTGGGTGAGTTAGGCGTCGTCGCAGGCCACGCACCGCTCTTAACGGTGTTAAAGCCTGGTGAGATTCGTGTGACACAGGTGGGTGGCCAAGAAGATATTTTTTATGTCTCTGGCGGAATTCTTGAGGTTCAGCCCAATTGTGTGAGTATTTTAGCTGACACGGTTGAGCGTGCGGATTCTTTAGATGAGGCCGTTGCTTTGGAAGCAAAAGCTCGCGCCGAAGAAGCGATGGCAGATAAGAATTCTGACATTGATTATTCCAAAGCCTCTATGGAATTAGCGCGTGCAATTGCTCAAATCCGAGCAATTCAAAAGGTTCGAAAACTACACAAGTAACATTCAAAATAATGTAACAGGACTTAAGCTTGTCAGCTTGAGTCTTGTTTTGCACACAACGTTATCCACAGATTAAAATAAACGCAACGTGCGCCGAATCCAAAAAAGCCTTTAAAATCAGCGACTTGCTTGTGCCCATAAAAGGCGCATTGACTTTTTGTAAACTTACCCACAAATTAATTCATCTGTTATTACATAGACTCGTAACCTTTTTAAATTGTGTTATACTCAAACTGTTTAGTTATCAATTAGTTATCATGACAAGGAATAAATCGTGAGTTCATTAAGCAAAGCTCGATTAGTTGAAATTTTATGCGATGAGTTGGCGTTAACCAAACCTGATGCCCGTGTTATTGTTGATGAGTTTTTTGAATCCATACGCGATGCCTTGGAACAGGGGCATGATGTGAAATTATCTGGATTCGGAAATTTTATATTACGGGATAAAACGGCGCGTCCAGGACGTAATCCTAAGACCGGCGAAATGGTTCCTGTGAGTGCGCGACGCGTTGTGACGTTTAAGCCGGGTAGTAAATTAAAAAAAGCTGTCGAATCGAATAAATAGTTTATTTCTGCTCATTCTTTTAATGAAACGGTTTATTCGGCAGGTAGGTATTATTGTATTTTTTTAAATATTCAAGAATTCGTGGGTTTTCAAACGCTTTAGATAGCGGTTTAGGATCGCGTATTAAATTGGGTTCTTCGACGTAGGTTAGTTGGCTGCTGTCATCGACCAACAAACGGTACCAGGGATGTTGATGTGCAAACGTACGTGTGGTTGTTTGTGGGTTGTATCGACCGGATGCTTGAAAGACTGGATCGATATCAACCACGAGGGCTCGGTAGCCTTGTTGTTTGTGCAAGACCACCTCGCCGAGATTAAATTTCGCCTGAGACATGCTGATTACCCTTCCGCTGGGCGACGACAGATTTTATCAGCAAGGTAGCCCACCGCGCCGGCATAATAAATTGAATTATTGTACCGAAGAATCATTTTGTAATTTGGATAAGCTAAAAATACAGGCCCGCCATGTGGTTGAATAATACTGGCTTTTAAATCAGGACGGGGTAAAGCTCCACCCTTGGTGGTACGTACGCCTAATTCTTCCCATTCTCGTACAGTCTTAACCGTAGACTTGCCTTCAAGTTTATCATCAAAGTTTTTAGGAAGTTTCACATGAATTGCCCAGGGTTCGCCTTGTTTCCAGCCTTTGCCTTTCATGTAATTCGCAATGGATGCAAGTGCGTCGGGTTTAGAACGCCAAATATCGCGGCGACCATCGCCATCATAATCCACGGCATATTTAACCCAGCTAGACGGGAGAAATTGGGGATGCCCAGATGCACCGGCCCACTCACCTTTGAAATGCTTAAGGTCAACATGACCATCGTTTAGAATATGCAATGCTGTAAAAAGCTCATGTCTAAAAAATTTCGAGCGTTTGGAGTCATAGGCAAGGGTTGTGAGTGATTTAATCACAGGGAAATTACCCATATAGCCGCCGTAACTGGTTTCAAGACCCCAGAACGAAACAATAAAGCAGGGATCAACACCGAAACTTTGGCCGATATCTTCTAATAGTTGCTGATATTGTTTGTATTTTTTACGCCCGAGATTAATTCGATAAGCATTGATGCGAGAGTTTCTGTATTTATAATAGCTTAAACGATGCTCGGGTTGTGAGTGCGCTAGATTTTTGATGCGTCGACTGGGTTCATGTACGCCTCGAAACGCGGCTTGAATCACTTCCGGTGCTATACCGTCTTCCAGTGCTTCTTGTTTGACGTCGGCAAGCCAGGTGGACCATTTGGTTTGATTGGCAAGGGCTAGGTTTGATGTCAGTGAACTGATACAGATGGCTGTTATAAGCGCAGGTATTCTCATTCCGTGTCTCCTTCTTCGTGAGCTATTGTACGGCAGGTTGCTTAGTATTGAGTGTGGTAGAGGATCAGACTAAATTCAAATAAAACTAAAGAGAAATAGAAAAATGTTGTTTATCTTGCAGACGCAGCGCGGTGAGAGCCCCGCCCCAAACACAGCCTGTATCTATGGCATGAATGTTTTTGATGGGGCAGCGGCCTTGTAAGGCGGCCCAGTGCCCAAAAATAATATCAACATTATTAAGCGAACAACGCGTTGGCACGGCGTACCAGGGGTACATATGAGCTGGAGGATGGTTGGGTTCGCCTTTGTATGTAAGTTCTAAATGCCCATTTGCATCACAAAAACGCATGCGCGTAAAATAATTACAAATCACACGTAAGCGCTCGGTCGGGGTTATATTGTCTGATAGATGATTGGGTGTATTACCGTACATATGGGCTAAAAAATCCAGGTAATCTTCGCCAGCAAGAGCTAATTCGAGCTCTTGGGCATAATTTTTTGCTTCTTCAATATTCCAGCAGGGGGCTATGCCTGCATGCGTCATCACAAAATTTAAATCTGGATCGTGATGCAATAGAGGCTGTGCGCGGAGCCAATGCCCGAGTTCGTCACGATCAGGTGCGTTTAAAATTTCTGTAAGCGTATCATCAGGTTTCGGTTGCTGGTTAGGTAGAAAAATTTGGCAAAGCAAATGCAAATCATGATTACCCAAGCTAATACGAGGTGTTATCGGTAAATTTTTAATAAAACGCAAGGTTTCGAGTGATTTTGGCCCGCGATTGACCAAATCTCCGACAAACCAGAGTCTATCAGCTTGATCATCAAACTTAATTGTTTCAAGCAGGCGTTGTAGTGCATCCAAGCAGCCTTGTATGTCTCCTAAGGCATAATCAACCATACGGATTAGGGGAAGGATTTATTTTGGATACGGCTTGTTGCTCTAATCTTTTCTCCCATTGGCCTGTTTTAGACAGTTGTTCAATTTGATTATTGCTCATATGCTCAAGGGCGGTAGTACGTGTTGCTTTTTCTGTGTTAGATGCTTTTAATTTGAAGCTGTGCGGCAAAGCAACTGAGCCTTTAATCAGTAGGCCTTTTTCAGCAGGTGTACCATCGAGCGCGGGTTCGTGTAAGCCTAAAGCCATGACACCTTGTCGGACAGCCAGCCAATTTTTAAAATCGGGATGTTCGCGGACAAAGAGTTTGAATGCTTCGGGGCCTATCATGGTACCGCCGGCAACGGTAAACAGCGGGACTTGGTTCATGGTGAGTTTACTGGCTTCGAGAGCCGCATGAAGCCATTGAATAAACTCTGCTCCGGCGAGTCGTTCGCGATCGCCGGGTGTTTCCGTTGGGTTATCAACAAACGTACTGATTCGCTTGGCCGATGGCTCGAGATGGTGGTGCGGCGGCAGGTGTTCGAGCAGATCGTTTTGAATGGCAATGGCGTCTGCACGGTCTAAAATTAACGCAAGCGTCCCCGATGAAGCTTTGTCTTCACTTAAGAGCTCAAGCCAAACGGCAAATACATCCATATTTTTTGTGAGCCAGGCAAAGCCTTCCTCAGGCATCAATTGTTGCGCAAAAATGATATTAAGCCTACGACGTAGTATGTCATCGTGATCGCTGTTGATAATCTCAAAGTGATAATGACGTGCTGTTTTAGCTAACGGTTCAAGCAAGGGCTCCCAGCATTTGATGACTTGGTTTTTTTCGTTATAGAGCTCAATTGCATAATCAAGCGGTAATTTACCGATCCCACGTAATAATCCTGCAGAAAAAAGTGCGTACCACCATAACTGTTGATCTTCAGAAAGATGAGCGTCTGGATCGGCTAAAACAACGGTTTTGAAGAGGTCAACGGCGGCAACGGTACGGTCTAATGCGTGATCAAATAAGCCGCCTGGGGATGAAAAATAACTGTTGGTTGTTTCTGGGAGTTGTTGTGTGTAATTGAGCATTTTTAGTAACAAGCTTTGACACAGGGTGTCGAACCGAGATGGCTCAAGAAAACTTGCTTTTTTGATGCTTTGAATACGTTCAGGACGTTTTCCTTCCGTCAGTAAACGTTTCGGGGGCAAGATAGCCGTTAACTTATGCTTTGATGCATGATGGCTTGTTATTTTGTTACGCTCAAACACACAGGTCTCCAATCGAGTCATAAGGCGCTCTGAATATTCTACACGATTCGTTTATAAATTTCGCGAGGTTTATAGGTGTATCTAAAGTAAATTCTTGAAGTTGATATCTTGATTAAATATACATAGGATAATTTTTATTTTATTTTAGTTATTAAGAATAAGGATATTCGAATATGCTTCAACTCAAAATGCTTAGCAAGTGGGCGAGTACACGGTTATTTTTTAGTGTATTGACGCTTTTTTCAATGTCAGCTTTTGCCGAACCTAATTTATTTACAACAAACCCAGCTTCTGAAGAATATGTGGATACAGAAATCGCACACGTTGGAAGCACACTTCTGGCAGAAATTCAGGAAATTCCCAAAGGAGATACGGGAGCGACAGGTGCTACGGGTGCAACAGGAGCTACCGGAGCTACCGGAGCTACGGGTGTTGGTGTTACAGGAGCCACGGGAGCCACGGGCGCCACGGGCGAGACAGGTGCCACGGGTGCTACAGGAGCCACGGGTGGTACGGGCACCACCGGTGACACGGGCACTACCGGTGACACAGGAGTCACGGGCGCTACAGGTGATACAGGAGCTACGGGTCCCACGGGTGCCACAGGCACCACGGGCGCTACAGGAGCCACAGGTGAAGATGGTGCTGGAGGAATCACGACAGGTAGCTCGAGCATTGCCGTTACGGGGGCCGGTTCATCAGGTGATCCTTATGTCGTAGCGACACCGAACACGGTGGGGACAGCTTATCGTGGTGGAGTCATTGGATGCACAACCGCGAGCGGAGGAGTAAAAAACCTGATCGCAGCAACCTCTGATCAATCACCGGGAGTTCAATGGAGTCAAACAATAAATACGGCTGTACCTTCTCCTAGCGCTCTTTCCACGACAAATGGTCGCTCGAATACCACAGCTGCTTATACGCAAAATACAAGTGCATCATCGGCCGTGCAAATTTGTTATGAACTCAATGAGGGGGGCTACCAAAATTGGTACTTACCGGCTGAAGATGAGCTAACCTGCTTGTACAATAACCGTTTAGCTATTGGTAATTTTACGGGTGATCGCTACTGGAGCTCTACAGAGTTTTCTTCCGATCCGCTTTACGCACGTCGGATAAGTTTTTTTAGTGGTGGTAGCTGGCTTGCTGAACTCAAGGATGAATCGTTTAATATTCGGTGTGTCCGGGCTTTCTAAGTGGTAAGTATTAAGAATTAAGAATTAAAAATTGAGAGTTAAGGATATTCCAATATGACGGAAGTTAAGATAACTAATAAGTATGTGAGCGTACGCTTATTTTTTAGTGTGTTCATGCTTCTTACCATGCCAGTTTTCGCGGCACCTAATTTGTTTGCAACAAATCCAGCTTCTGAAGCGTATGTTGATACTGAAATTGCACAAACTGAAAGCAGATTTCAAGCGGAAATTCAATCAATCTCAAAAGGTGAAACGGGAGCTACAGGTGCCACGGGAGCCACAGGTGCCACAGGGACCACAGGCGCCACAGGTGCTACGGGAGCCACAGGTGCCACGGGAACCACAGGCGGGACAGGTATCACAGGTTCAGCAGGTGCTATAGGAGCGACGGGTGCAACAGGTGCTACAGGTATGACAGGTAGCGTGGGAGCAACAGGCGCTACAGGTGGTACGGGAGCCACAGGTGCCACGGGAGCCACAGGAGCTACCGGTACAGGCATAACGGGCGCTACAGGAGCGGATGGCGCTACGGGGATGACGACGGGGAGTTCGAGCATTTCAGTGACGGGCGCCGGTTCGTCGTTGGATCCTTATGAGGTCGCCACACCTAATACGGTGGGCGTGGCTTATGGGGGTGGTGTGATTGCATGTACGTTCGAGAGCGGAGGAGTAAAAAACTTGATTGCAGCAAGCAGCGATCAATCGTTGGGTGCTCTATGGAGCCAAACAAATGCCCAAGTTCCTAGTCCTACGGCTATTTCGCTTACCAATGGTGAGTCCAATACGACGGCCGCATATACGCAAAACATGAATGCACCATCGGCGGTGCAAATTTGCTATGAACTCAATGAGGGGGGTTATCAGGATTGGTACTTGCCGGCTCAAGATGAATTAAATTGCCTGCATGACAACCAGTTTGTGCTTGGCACTTTTGGCTATGGTAATTATTGGAGTTCTACAGAGCGTGCTGGTAGTTCGGAACTTGCCATGGCTCGATTTTTCGGTACTGAGACAGGCGGTACGGTTTATTCCAATAAGACGCGTCACAATTATTTTGTGAGATGTGTTCGTGTGGCTACCTAAGCGACGCAGCGAGCATTAAGTATTCTTGTACCGATAAGGTTTCTGGGCGACGAACAGGGTCAATGCCAAGCTCCGAGAGCTTGCTTGCTGACATAAGTGGCTTCAAGGTATTGCCTAAGGTTTTACGTCGCGTGGAGAAGGCTTGAAGCAGCAAGGGCTTTAGAATTTCAATGAGCTCGGGCTCAGGTTGAATCGCGTGCGGGGTAATGCGCACGATAGCCGATTGCACTTTGGGCGGTGGATTGAATGCGGTTGGTGGTACAGTAAATAAAGCCTCCACACGGCAAAGCGCTTGCACCATTACGGTTAGGCGGCCATAAGCCTTACAATTGGGAGGAGCCGCAAGGCGTTTGACCACTTCTTCTTGCAGCATAAAATGCATGTCTTCAATCTGAGAGGCGTGCTCTAGAAGATGGAACAGCAATGGTGTTGAAATATTATACGGAAGATTACCTATGACCCGTAATTTTTGACCAAACGGCGCGAGATCAACCGTTAACGCATCGGCTGAAATAATCGTAAGTTTGTTTTTTCCCTCGGGCATATTTGCTAAATAGTCTTGAAGATCGGTATCAATTTCGATCGCGGTAAGCGTGTTTAAATGCTTAAGCATCGGACGCGTAAGTGCACCAAGGCCCGGGCCAATTTCAAGCACGTTATCTGTTGGGCTTGGATGAATCGCATCTAAAATATGGCTAATAATGCTCAAGTCTTCTAGAAAATTTTGGCCAAAGCGTTTACGGGGGCGGTGAGTTTGAGTCATCAGTAAATTAATATCCAAATAAGTGTAGGTAAGATACGCTTGCTACGGCGAGTAACGTGACAAGACTGCCGATAAGTGCACCGCTAAGCCGGTTGTGCGAAGAAGCTGTGGGTTTATTCTGCTCGTGTTTATTTGTTTCAAGCGCGAGCATATGGCGTTGTTTACTTAAGACTAATAAATCATTGAGTAGGCGAGGCATATGGGGCAATTCTTCGATTAAGAACGGCAAATTCTCACGCATGTTTTTGATAAGTGAAGCCGGACCAACTTGTTTTTTAAGCCAGGTTTCAAGAAACGGTTTGGCGGTCAACCAAAGATCTAAATCAGGATCAAGTTGCCGCCCGAGCCCTTCGACAGCGAGCAATGTTTTTTGTAGTAAAATAAGTTGTGGCTGCACTTCCATATGAAAACGCCGCGCGACTTGGAATAAACGCAGGACTAACAGTGCAAACGAAATATCTTTAAGTGGTTTTTCAAAAATAGGCTCACACACGGTACGTACAGCACTCTCGAATTCATCTACGCGGGTGCTGCGTGCAACCCAGCCTGATTCAATATGTAAGAGCGCAACGCGACGGTAATCGCGGTTAAAAAAGGCAAGCAAATTTTCAGCAAGATAGCGTTTATCTTCTTCGGTCAATGTACCCATGATGCCAAAATCAACGCAAATATATTGAGGCTTGGCTAAATGCTTAGACGATACAAAAATATTACCGGGATGCATGTCGGCATGAAAAAAACAGTCGCGAAATACTTGAGTAAAAAATATTTCAACGCCGCGCTCGGCGAGTGTTTTAATGCAAACCCCGTGTGCTTTCAATGATGGAATATCTGTCACGGGAATGCCATAAATACGCTCCATGACTAACACGTTATTACGCACGTAATCCCAATGAATTTTAGGAACGTAAAGCAGTGGCGAGTTATCAAAATTACGTCGAAGCTGGCTTGCGTTGGCGGCTTCGCGTTGTAAATCAAGCTCATCTAATAAACTTTGTTTAAATTCTTGTACCACGGCTTTGGGTTTAAAGCGTCGGGTTTCGGCCCAATAGCGATGGGCTAGCGAGGCAATGCTTGCGAGCAAGTCTAAATCGCGAGCAATGAGCTTGCGCATATTCGGTCGTAAGATTTTAACGACGACATCTTCGCCCGTTTTTAAGCGTGCAGCATGGACTTGTGCCATGCTCGCCGAGGCCAGTACGGTGGGGTCAAAATCGGCAAATACTTCAAAGGCAGATTGGCCAAAGGCTTCTTCGAAAATCGCGAGCGCTTTGTCGGTTGCAAACGGGGGGACATTGTCTTGAAGTTTACTGAGTTCGGCTATCATATCATCAGGTAATAAATCAGGGCGCGTGGACAGTGCCTGGCCAAATTTTATAAAAATAGGGCCCAGTTCTTCAAGCGTTTTACGTAAGGCTTCGCCTCGAGAAAGCTGATTTCTGCGAAACCAGTTCCAAGGGTTTAAATAAATCAAAAAGCGAAACGGAGCAAACAAGCGTAAGCTAACCACGACTTGATCTAATCCGTTTTTAGCTAAAATATAATTGATATGCAGTAATCGAATAATTTGTTTAAGACGTTTTATCATGAGTAGGAGTCAGTTGGTTTATATGGGCTGCAAGGCGTTCTACACGAAGTGACAGCGCGTCAATATCATTCATAAAATCTTCGAGTTCTTCGCGCGGAGGCAGCACGCGAAGCTCTTCATGTAGGTATTCGGTCACGTTGTTTTGCATGGATGTTTCTAGCTTTTGTTTTAAACGCCTTCCACCTCGAGCAAACCGCCCTAGCTGATGCGCGACCACATCGCCTGTAAAATGCGCCAAATGACCTTCCCAATCGATATCAAGACCATCAAACAGTTGTTTGACGTGCTGGCCAAGTTCGGTATCACCCGTCATACGAATATTTTCGTTAAATAACGAACGTACTTTTGAGGCAGGAAGTAGGCTAAGCCGAATCAGGCCAAGAGGACTGCTGTGAATAATGGTGTTGGCTTCTTGATTTGGGTCAAGTTTGGCCAATAGTTTTATTTGAGTTTGGTCAAAACACATGAAAAAATGAACATCAAGCGGACTAATAATTATTTCTAAGATTTTTCCGTGCAAGGCTTGAATCTTTTCAGGTGTTGCCGGGTCGAGTGCTAAGCCATGGTTCATGGCTTTTTGCAGGGCTGATAAAGAATATTGCTTAATCATAAGAGCCTCAGTATTTGTAGGCGATGTGGAGGGCAACAATGCCGCCACTTAAGTTGTGATAGATACAATCTTCAAATCCAGCAGCTTCAATCATCGATTTTAGCTCTTCCTGAGGCGGGTGCATACGGATAGACTCAACCAAATATTGGTAGCTCTCGGCATCTTGCGTTATCCAGCCTCCGATTTTCGGCAACAAATGAAAGGAGTACGCGTCATAAATAGGCTTCAAGCCGGGAAAATCTGGCGTTGAAAACTCAAGCACCATGAGTTTACCACCGGGCTTGCATACACGATGCATCGAACGTAGCGCCGTGGCTTTATCGGTCACGTTGCGCAATCCAAAAGCCATGGTGATGCAATCAAATTGATTATCAGCAAAAGGCAGGCATTCGGCGTTGGCTTGGACGCAGTGAGTGGTGTTGCTTAGTCCTTTGTCGAGTAGTCTATCACGACCTACGGCGAGCATGGCGGCATTGATATCAGCGAGGACTACGCGGCCGGTTGCTCCTACTTTCTGGCAAAGCAGCTGGGTTAAGTCGCCACTACCTCCAGCTAAGTCAAGCACCTGATGCCCTGGGCGCACTAAGCTTTTGGCAATTGCAAAGCGTTTCCAAAGCCTGTGGATGCCAAGCGACATAAGATCGTTCATGATGTCGTAGCGAGAGGCGACAGAGTCAAAAACCTCGCCTACTTTGGATGCTTTGTCTTCCCAATCGACAGATTGAAAGCCAAAATGGGTTGTTTTTTTTGAACGTGTCATGATTTTGCCGGTGAAAAAAATTGTGATCAAACCGATGAGTATCTTAACTGAATCTCAAGCTAAATCCTAGCTTATATAGCCGGTGTGGTCGCAGGCGTGGCATGAACTTCGCGTAGATTGGATCCTGCTGGATACTGCTTATCATGGGCCTTGGCCCACCAAAGCACGCAGTAACACGTCATGCTAAATAATAGCAGAAGCTTTGCTCCCGGGCTCGTCGGCATGTCATGCTCAGACTTGCCTTGCATGCGTAGGACAAATTCACATAAGTTATTTGGTTTTTTACTGCCGGAGAAACATGCTCGGGCTTTTTCAGTTTCTTTGAGGATGTTTCGCTCGCCTAATAAAGGAGGCTTTGTATGCTGGGTAAACATGCTATGTGAGTGGACTGAGGGCATATTAGTATGAATCATCTGATTAACATGTGATGTGATTTGTGTGCGTTGTTGTTGAATATACTGATTTTGTCGTGTGATTTTTTGACGTGTTTCTTCAAAGGAATAGATACTTAAGCTTATCATTGCCGTGATGGATAAACCCATACAACCAAGAACAATGCTTTCCGTTAGTGCCGCTCCAAGAAGCAGCCCGCTTAGCAGGGTCATAAACACGAGTGCGCCCATGATGGCTTTGTGTGCAGCAACGGTGTACCTTAAACCCACGAATAAAGCCTCCCCAAAAGTACTTTTATATAATGCATCTTGTTTATTATGTTCATGCTCGAGCGCTAGGCGTTTTTGCTCGATGATTTGAAGCTGGCTGTTGATGGTGAAATGATTGGATTGAAGCGTGTGGAGTGATTCAAGCGATAGCTGGAGTGCATGAACGGCACATGCCACATGAAAAACTTGTTCGGTTCGTTGTCGTTTTATTTGATTTTCTCGCTCTTCATGCCATGCAGAAATAATATTGATTAAAAGCATGGTCATGGATACGCACGTGATAAAAATAACTGCTTCGGGAGACGCGGGTGCAAGTAGAGCTGCTCCCATAAACACATAGTTGCCATTGATCATCGTTTCAATAAAGCTCGAGACAAACAGCGTGTATTGGGTGAGTTGGGATTGCGTTGCGATTTGATGATGCTGGGCATTTGCGACAAAATCTAAGTAATTTTGCTTGGTGATCTCTTTCGCTGTTCCTTCGGCTGCATTGGCATAGATTGCCCATAGGTTTTCTAATGTTTTGAGAAGTGCTTTATTGGTTGATTGAGCATCTTTTCGCTGGTTACTTAGGTAGCGCGTCACGAATCGGTTTGTGATAAAAAGTAGGGCGATGGGTACCGCAAGAGCCAATATCATGGGTTTGAGGTTGGCGTCAGCAGAGAGCACACGTGTGAGTGCAAGTATATTTTTTACGGCTTTATGAGCAATTTTTCCACCTTTGATCGTATCACGCATGCTTTGCCAAAAACGAAAAATGGATTTTTCTATGTTGTTTTTAGAGCCATTAAATGCATTGCCAAATGCAGATAAAATCGCGAGGGAGGTAACAAACATGAGGCTTAAATAAAAGCCATCAGGTGTTAGCACCCAAGCACTCAAGGCGCTTGTTGAGATAAGGGGCATGAGCAGTACGAGCGTTTTGCTTGCAATATCAAGGCCGTCAAAAAAACCATACAGACTCAGCATGAGTTTACGTTGATTAATTTGCTGAGCAAGCGCTATGGCGCGTGACGAGTTGCTCTCGTATGCTTGTGGATCAATATCGTTGTTCAAAATATGCTTCCTGCAAATTGATTTAGATTGGTTTAGCGTGGAATAACAACCGCATTACCGGATGATTCCGTTGGGTAAAGACCGGTATTAATTTGTGCATTACCGGCCTTATCTTGAACGCTACCATCACCCGATCTTTGTTGCCCTGGCGAAGCGCGTTGTGCATCCCTACGTTGATAGAGTTGCTCTTCTTGTAGGTTTGTTGGAGGTAAATAAGCAGAGCTTGGCGGAAGCTCTTGTTTATAAATAGCAAGAACCATAACAGCAGCTGAAGCGAGCATATTGTTCTCCTAGTGTGTTTTATGTTTATAGTATGGATATAGGAGACGTTTTGGGATTCGTCAAACATAAAGTTGAAATAATACGGTTTTAGATTTAAATTTGAGCTATTTTTGGGTTTTTGGTCTAAACTGAGAAATAAGGTGTTTTATTTTTAATCGACTAAGTGTAAATCAAGGAGTTGTACAATGGCTGATATACCTGAAGGTTCGATGCAATCTTTTATCCAGAAACTGGATCACTTTGATCGTGCCACAGAAGATGATATCACTTCTCGTGCCGGTGGTGGTCATGACACCATCAAGCGTAGCGAAGGAGCTTTGCTTGATGCGGCTACAGCGAGTCTTCGCACGAATCTAACGGAAGGATCATTGTCTTTAGAAGACGCAGAGAAGCACCTGGATACATTAGGAAATGCGAGTCACATGCTAAAAGAGATGGGCTCGGGGGACAGATTGAAAGAGATCAGTGCACAAGAAGCATCAATACATACCGTGATTCAAGGTGTTACAGCCAACAAAAGCCCACAAGCGTTAAACGAAAACATGAACTCAATATCAGAGGCATATAATGAGAGTATTCAGGGGAATCCTAATGATTTGATTTCTGGGCCGAGTGTAAAAAGTCTAGGTGATTCGGATCCTAAAAACGAATCTGAAGAACAGGCTGAGAAGAAAAAAAAGAAAGATAAAAAACAAGAAGGAGGCTGGATTCCTACACAATCGTTTGCAGAAGCGATGGGCAGTATCATGGATGATATTAAGAAGGATGAGGAAGAAAAAAAGAAAAAGAAGAAAAAGAAGAAAGATGATAAAGAAGAAAATAAAGAGCCAGAAAAGAACGAGAATGCTGAACAGCAAGAAGAGGTTCAAGAGCAGAATACAGAAGAACCCAAAATAGAAGAGCCTGAATTGGAAGAGCCTGAATTGGAAGAGCCTGAATTGGAAGAGCCTGAATTGGAAGAGCCTGAATTGGAAGAGCTCGAAGTAGAAGAACCTGAAATAGAAGAACCTGAGGTAACGACACAAGAAATGCCAGAAACAATTTCTGATGCACCAACACCTGATGGACCGAGGCCTCAAGGACAATCAACAGTTGATGCTGATGCGAAGGCAAAAAAAGAACAGCAAGAGCTAGACCAACAAAACCAGCAAAAGCAGAAAAATGAGGAAGAACAAAATCAGCAAAATCAGCAAACTGAGCCTGAAATAGAGGAGCCCGAACTAGAAGAGCTAGAGGAGCCTGAAATAGAAGAGCTAGAGGAGCCTGCAATAGAAGAGCTAGAGGAGCCTGAAATAGAAGAGCCCGAAGTAGAAGAACTTGAAGAGCCTGAAATAGAAGAGCCTGAAATAGAAGAGCCTGAAATAGAAGAGCTAGATCAGTTGGAAACGTCTGAATTAGAAACACCCGAGCTAGAAACGCCAGAGTTAGAAATGCCAGAAGGTATGGAAATGAGTGGCATGACTGATATGACGACTGCAATGGATGATGTGATTTCTGAGATGGGGAGTAGCAGTATTGAAGGTGTTACTGAAGGGGTTTCTGAAACTGCGAACTACGCTGCTGAAGCCGCTACGGAGGCGGCGGAAGCGGTTGCCGAAGCCGTTGTAGAGGTCGTAGAGGAGGTCGTCGAGGGAATAGCGATGGCCTTAGGTTAAACATCGTGATACCCTTTCTCCTAAAACGATCAGGAGAAAGGGTCGGCAACTTAATCGAGTAATTTATGCGGGAGGCTTTCGTGCCGGCCTGCAGTGGTTACTTGGATGTAATTAAGTTTTCGGTGAAGTTCACGGATGGTATCAGCACCTGCGTAGGTCAAGCCTGAACGCAAACCACCCACGATATCACCAATAATTGCTTCTTGGCTGTCATGGTAGGGTACTTCAGCAGATACGCCTTCAGCCGTTTTCCATTCGTGAAGTTGTCCAAGGAAGCCTTCTTGTGCTTCACGTGATGCCATACCACGGTAGCGCTTGATTTGTGTGCCATCGTCTTTTGTGATGATTTCACCAGGTGTTGGCGCTGTACCCGCAAGCATGCCGCCAATCATGACAAAATCGGCACCGAAGGCCAGGGCTTTAACGATATCGCCCGCTGTACGCAGTCCGCCATCAGCAACGATGGAACGATCGGTACGTGCGCAGTCTTCAATACAGGCAAGCATTGGAACACCAAAACCTGTTTTGATACGTGTGCTACAAACAGAACCACCACCAATCCCGGCTTTAATAATATCAGCACCACACGAAGCTAAATAATCAGCGCCCGCGTAGGTTGCGACGTTACCGGCCATGATGCAGCGTGAACCCAGCATCGTACGTAATTTTTTTAATGTTTTTCCGACATATTTGGCATGCGCATGGGCAACATCCACACAAAAATGGGTGGCACCAGCATCACGCAAGGCCTCAGCTCGTTCGAGTTCTGCTGCGGAACAGCCGACAGAAACAAACACTTGGCCGGTGCAGGCTTGGTATTGCTTAATGTTGTCTTCAATCGTTAGGAAGCGATGAAGTACACCGATACCGCCTTTTTCGTGCATGAAATTAGCCATGCCGCTTTCTGTGACGGTGTCCATGTTAGAACTCATCACCGGTAACTCTAAGCTGAGTTTTCCAAGCCTGTCGGTGTTACTAATATCCACCACACGTCGTGATTCGTGGTGATTATACGCGGGGATGAGAAGCACATCATCGTAGGTCAAAGCTAAAGTAGACATAATTTACCCTGGTTTAAAACGTATACTATAAATGCATTGCGGCATAGTGCGCAAGTCTTGAGCGCTCTCCGCGCGTCAAAGTCATGTGCGCACTGTGCTCCCAATGCTTGAAATGATCCACGGCAAACGTAAGCCCTGAGGTTGTTTCGCTTAAATAAGGCGTGTCAATTTGTTTGACGTCGCCTAAGCAAATAATTTTACTTCCGGGACCTGCGCGCGTGATTAAAGTCTTAATTTGTTTCGATGTTAAGTTTTGCGCTTCATCAATAATAATAAAGCGATTTAAAAATGTACGTCCACGCATGTAATTGAGAGAACGAATTTTAATTTTACTTTGCAGTAAATCACCGGTGGCATCGCGGCCAAAATTTCCGCCCTCTTGTTCGTTATGAAGAACCTCAAGATTATCCATGAGTGCTCCCATCCAAGGGGTCATTTTTTCTTCTTCGGTACCGGGCAAGAAGCCAATATCTTCTCCGACGGGGATGGTGACGCGGGTCATGATGATTTCGTTATAACGACTTTGATCAAGCACTTGGGTTAGGCCTGCAGCGATGGTCAGTAATGTTTTACCGGTTCCGGCGGAGCCTTGCAGCGTAACAAAATCAATATCTGGATCAAGTAAAAGATTTAAGGCAAAGTTTTGTTCTCGATTGCGCGCGGTGATTCCCCAGACAGCATGCGACGCTTGGGTGAAATCACGTGATACTTGCACAATGGCTTGCTCGCCTTCAGGCTGCGTCTTGACGATGGCTTGAAATTGATCATCTGCGGTTGAAATACAATCGTTCGGGTTCCAACTTTCGGTCAGAGGGCCGTTGATACGATAAAACGTGCGACCGTCGTCTTTCCAGGCATTCATGTCTTTACCGTGCGCGTCCCAAAAATCATGAGGAAGTACATGCGCGCCACTATGAAGCAGGTTTACGTCATCTAGAACCTGATCATTGTGATAATCTGCGGCAGGAATGCCTAAGATTCCCGCTTTAATACGTAAATTAATATCTTTGGTGACAATAATAATTTCTTGTTCAGAAAACTTTTTTTGCAAACCTAACGCAATGCCAAGCAAGGCATTATCGACGTTATGGCCTGGTAATGTTTGGGGTAATGTTTGTTCCGTGTCGTCGGTTTGAAAAAATAATCGTCCACATTGTGCTGTAGCATTTTCTGATGTCAGTGCTGCGGTAAGCGGTAAGCCTTCTGTTAAATCTTTGTGTGAGGCATTCGTTGTGAGATCGACCAACATGCGGTTAGTTTGACGTACGTTGCGTGCAACCTCGGATAAGCCTGTTTTATGTCTATCAAGCTCTTCGAGTACGACCATGGCTAAATAGACATCATGTTCTTCAAAATGATAAATAGCCGAGGGGTCGTGCATTAAAATATTGGTATCAAGAATGAAAAGCTTATGTGTTTTTTTTTCAGCGGTCATATCCCTGTCTCACTGAGTGTAAAATCTTATTGTGCGTGGGGGAATTTGTATCGTCAAGTATTTTCAATTTTAATTAAATAAGGTTTAATCATTAGCAAGGTAATTAAATCTTAGAAAGGATATCTCATGATAACAATGCGAAGTCGCATGATAGCTTTGGGTGTAGTTTTTGCATCATTAAATGCAGCGGTTTATGCCGGTGATATGGGGCCTGAAAAGGCTATGGCATCAAATGGCGGTACTTATCTTGGTGTTTTTGGAGGTTGGGGTAAGCTTTCCAATTTAGTGCTTGCGCAAAAAGGAACGGCATTTTTACCTGATCTTTTGGGTGGTCCTTTAGCCGTAAATTCGAAAGGTGAAGCAAGCGGAGGTTCTGCGTGGTTCGTTGGAGGGGAGGTTGGGTATCAATGGCCTATGCGTACGCTAAATCATGTTGAGGCTGTGTGGACTGTTGCACCTTCTATTGGACTAGAAGGATATTATCTTGGTGGGACGACCATCCAAGGGCATGAAATTAATAATGGAACGGCGCGACTCATAGAGCATGATTTTTTGGTAACGCTTCCTATAGAAACAGGCGTTTTTCTTGTGAATTATGGGCTGAAAATCAATCATACTAATGTTGAAAAAATTCATCCTTATATTGGTCTTGGGTTAGGCGTTGCTGTTAATGCGATTAGCAATGCATCGTCAATACAAACCGCACCGTCAGAAACGTTTAATCATTATAATTCGGATACGAGTGACACAAACCTCTCTCTTGCGGTGCAGCCTAAAGTTGGCTTAGCGTTTAGTTTGAATAACACAACAAATTTATTTATTGAATATCGCTTTCTTTATCTCTCGGCAAGTGATTATAACTTTGGTTCCACGGTGTATGCGGGGAGGCATGTATCTACAAGTAATTGGGATGTTGAGGTTCATTCTAAATACTATAATTTTGGAACAATCGGTTTGCAGTACGATCTATAGCATACCCAAGCATACCCAAGCATACCCATGTTAAATAAACGCGAAGACTGGTGGCGCTTTTCTAAGCATGCTATCGTTTATAAAATTTTTTTATAGCTTTAATATTTTCGGGCAAGATGAGGCGTCATGAGTGGTCGTGCAAAAAGCAGTACAAGCATTGTAGAGAATAGAAAAGCACGCTTTGAGTATTTCATCGAAGATGATTTTGAAGCGGGGCTTGTGCTCGAAGGTTGGGAAGTTAAAAGCCTACGCGTAGGTAAAGTTAACGTGTCGGATGCGCATGTGATTTTAAAAAATGGCGAAGCTTGGCTGCTAGGTATGCAAATTCAACCGCTGCCTACCGCGGCGCAGCATACGTTTCCAGATATTACGCGGACACGAAAGTTATTGTTGCACAAACGTGAACTGAAAAAATTATTAGGGCATGTTGAGCGTAAAGGCTATACCGTGGTGCCTCTTTCGATATATTGGAAAAAAAATATTATTAAAGTCAAAATTGCTTTGGCTAAAGGTAAAAAATCACACGACAAACGTGACACGGAAAAAAATAGAGATTGGCAACGGACGCATGCTCGGTTGATGAAATCTAATTAAGTTAATATTTAAATCAAATTTAGATAAATTTTATGGAGAAAAACGATGTGTGGAATAATCGGGGCGACGTCAACACGTGATATAACTCATGTTTTGCTTGAGGGGTTGCGGCGCTTAGAATACCGTGGTTATGATTCTGCGGGTATGGCTGTGATTGATCATGACGCGCGCCTGAATCGCATTCGTATTCAAGGCAAGGTTCAAGTGTTGGCTGATGCAATGCAGGAAACGCCTATCTCAGGAAATACAGGGATTGCGCATACACGTTGGGCCACACATGGTAAGCCATGTGAAGCCAATGCACATCCTCATGTATCTATGAACGAAGTAGCCGTGGTTCATAACGGTATTATTGAGAATCATGATGACTTGCGTACGTATTTACGTGATAAAGGTTATGATTTTACGTCTGAAACCGATACGGAAGTGGTCGCGCATTTGATTCATGATCATTATGCAGATACACAATCTTTATTGCACGCGGTACAAGCTACGGCAGCCCAGATGAAAGGCGCTTTTTCTTTGGCTGTGTTGCACGAGGCTCACCCAAACGAACTGGTGGGTCTACGTCAAGGCAGTCCACTGGTGCTGGGCCTTGGGGCGGGCGAGCAATTTATTGCCTCAGATGCTTTAGCGCTACGCGCGTTTGCGCAAAAAATTATGTATCTTGAAGACGGTGATAGCGTACGGTTATTCAATTCAAAAATTGAAATTTTTGATGCTGATCACCAAGCTGTGATGCGAGAAGAGCAGCCGTTGTTAGATGATGCCTGTGCGGTGAGTAAAGGCAAATATCGGCATTTTATGATGAAAGAAATCGTAGAGCAGCCCGATGTTTTGTCTGATACGCTCGAAGGTCGTGTGGCAAGTCTTGAAGTGTTACGTGCAAGTTTTGGCGAAGATGCGCGCCAGATGTTTGATCAAATCAAACAAATTCAAATTGTCGCGTGTGGCACGAGTTATCATGCAGGGCTTGTGGCTAAATACTGGTTGGAATCGTTGGCTGGTTTGCCAACGTATGTTGAAATTGCAAGCGAATATCGATATCGAGATGTGGTAGCTCAAGAAGGCACATTGTTTATTACAGTCTCGCAATCAGGAGAGACGGCAGATACATTGGCGGCTTTGCATAAAGCAAAAAGCATGAATTATTTGGCAACGTTTGGTATTTGTAATGTTGCAGCAAGCGAGCTTGTGCGTGCCTCTGATTATGTGTGTTTAACGCGTGCAGGTGTTGAAGTCGGCGTGGCTTCGACGAAAGCCTTTACGACGCAGCTGGCGGTTTTTTTAATGCTTGCAACGGCTTTGTGTCGTGATGAGGAGCGGGCCTCTGAAGCGCTGCAACAACTTCGAGAATTGCCGGAGCATTGTCAACGTGCGCTGACGATGGATGAAGAGATTGATGCCTTAACGCCGTTGTTTGTGAACAAAGCGCATGCGCTTTTTCTGGGGCGTGGTTCACAATTTCCGATTGCACTTGAAGGTGCGTTAAAACTCAAAGAAATTTCGTATATTCATGCTGAGGCGTATCCAGCGGGTGAGTTAAAACATGGCCCGCTTGCTTTGGTCGATGAAAACATGCCGGTGGTTGCTGTAGCGCCGAATGATAAACTGTTGGAAAAAGTAAAATCTAATTTGCATGAAGTAAGTGCGCGCGGTGGGCAGTTGGTCGTGTTTGTGGATGATGCGGGAACTTGGCCTGCGAACAACGGTACACGCTTGGTTCAAGTGCCGACCTGTGGCTCTTGGATTGCGCCGATTATCTACACAGTACCGTTGCAACTCTTGGCTTATCATGTGTCTGTCGCAAAAGGCACGGATGTCGATCAACCGAGAAACTTGGCAAAATCGGTGACCGTTGAATAAAGTTTGCGTTGTGTGTGGCTTTAGATATAACACGAGACAGCGTATACTTCGTTGTTTTTTTGACCTGTCTTGATGTGAGGATCGACATGACGCACGATATATCCAATATAGCCGATGGGGTGGCTACTTTATTTAAATTAAAAACCTCATCCGTGTGTGCGGCGATTGAGCTACTTGAAGCAGGCGAAACGGTCTCTTTTATTGCTCGTTATCGTAAAGCGCACACGGCCGGCATGAAGCATGCACCGCTGCGAGCGATTGTTGAGCGGCTGGAACAGATTCATGCGCTACGTGAGCGACGCGAGGTGATGTTCGAAGCGCTTGCGGCGCGAGAAAAATTAACGCCCGAGCTTGAGCGTATGCTTATGGCTGCCGAAACGCGTGCAACGTTAGAAGATATTTATCTGCCGCATGCCAGTAAGCAAAAATCACCGGCCGCACGTGCTCGGGACGCAGGTCTCGAACCGTTGGCTGATGCTTTGCTTGACGATGCAACACGTCACCCTGAATATGAAGCCGCGGCTTTTGTTAACGTGGAAGCGCACGTGCATGATGCGGGCGCAGCACTCGCAGGTGCACGGCAGATTTTAATGGAGCGCTGGGCGCAGAATCTGGATGTTGTTGCGCATTTCCGTGAGTACTTTTGGGAGCATGGTGTTTTAACATCTGTTCTATCTCCAGAGAGCAAATCTAAAAAACCAAAAAAAGCTAAATCTGGGAAAAATCAAATTGTATGGTCTGAATACGTTGAGGCCGAAGCTCCGATTAAAACCATGCCGTTGCGTCGTGTGCATATGTTGTTTCGGGGGCGTCGTGAAGCGGAACTTCAGTTGAGTTTAAGCTTGCCTGATGCAACCTATGGCGAACGTTATCTTGCGTCAAGCGTGAATATTGCTGATAGCGCACGTCCTGCTGACAGTTGGTTGATGGATACGGTACGTGTGTTGTGGGAGAAAAAGCTTGCACCGAAACTTGAGGCTGAAACCTTGGCGCGCCTACGTAGTCGAGCTGACGAGGATGCTGTGCATGGGCTGAGCAAGCAATTGCGAGGTTTGTTATTCGCGGCACCTGCACCGCGTGGTGTGACCATGGGGTTGTTTTTTGAGCGTCGCTCAGGAGTAAGTGTTGCTGTGGTCGATGAGAGGGGAGCGGTGCTTGATGATACAAGTGTGTTTCCGTTTTCACCTGATTATCAATGGGAGCAGGCACTTTCGGGGCTTGCGAAATGCTTGGCTAAGCATCAAGTTCGCTGGGTTGTCACGGGAAATAATCTTGGGTTTCGTGAAGCAGAACGTTTGTTATCAACACTGGCTAAGCGCTATCCAGATATGCCGTTTACGACCATGCGGACTCCTGAGCTAGGCGCTCTGGCTTATGCGGCATGTGATTCAGCGGCTCAAGCATTACCCGACGTGCATGCACCTTGTCGTGCGGCGGTTTCTATGGCGCGACGATTCCAAAATCCACTGGAAGAGTTGATTAAAATGCCACCACGAGCGATGGTGCTTGCGCCTCATCAGCATGATATGAATCAACATGTGGTTGCTCGTGCGCTAGCTGGTGTCATGACGGATTGTGTGAATGCTGTTGGCGTCGATGTAAATACCGCATCGACCACGCTTTTGGGTCATGTTTCGGGGCTTGATGTCGCGATGGCGGATGTGATTGTCGCGCATCGTGAGACGCATGGTGCATTTAAAACGCGTGAGCAGTTGAAGGCTGTACCGGGTCTTAATGAGCGTATCTTTCAGCAAGCCGCAGGCTTTTTATATGTGCTTGATGGCGATTGTTTATTAGATACAACGCGCATTCATCCTAAAGATTATGTTTTAGTTGAGCAGCTCTTAAAAGAAAATAATTTAAGCTTGGCAGATATTTTTGAAAAACCAGGGGTATTAGATGCGGTTGATTTAGCGCCTTACGCTGAGGCATGTGACGGTGGCTTGTCAACTCTGCAAGATTGGGTGCATGAACTGCGCGCGCCAGGACGTGATCCCCGTCCGGCATTTAGAGCATCGACATCTCAATCTAAACCTAAACCTAAATCTAAACGTGTGGTGACTCGATTTGAAGCCTTAAAACAGGATATGTCGCTTGAAGGTGTGGTTCGTCGTATCACAAGTTTTGGTGCGTTTGTTGATGTGGGTGCTGAGCAACACGGCTTGGTGCATATTTCGGCTTTAGCTGATAAATTTGTAGAGGATCCTCATCAATTATTAAGTGTGGGTGATGTGGTTAAAGTAAGGGTTCTTGAACTTGATCTTGCGCGTCGTCGTCTTAGTTTGACGATGAGAACAAAAGAGAAGCCTAAGCCGGTTGCGGTGGCTACAAAGCCTGTTCAAAAAACACAAAAAAAGCGGCCAGAAAAGCGTATGGATGCGCAGCCAGCTCATGCTTTAAATACGGCAATGGCTGATGCTTTCGCTAAATTGAAACGGAGTTAATCATGACAGAAAAAGCGCCTCGGGGAGAGCTTGCAATTCAAACGTTGGCGATGCCATCGGACACCAATCCGCAAGGCGATATTTTTGGTGGATGGCTTGTGTCTCAAATGGATTTAGCCGCGGGTATTTTAGCTAAAACATATTCTAAAGGTCGTGCGGCGACAGTCGCAATTGATACCATGAGTTTTTTGTTGCCGGTGCATGTGGGCGATGTGGTGAGTTGTTATGTTGAATTAGAGCATGTCGGTAATACCTCTATGGTGATTAAGGTGCAAGTTTGGAAGCAAGTGGTTGCTACCGGGGAACGTTCACATGTAACCGAGGGTATTTTCACATTTGTTGCTATTAATGAGCAAGGGAAGCCACGACGTGTTAAGGCAGGCGCATGAAAGATTTAATATCGGTGGAACAGTTGGGGCAGTGGATTGATTCGATGGCTGCCATGATTAATGCTGGAGATGACCCGATGTCTGAAGAGCAGCTGCGTTTCGATCAAACGCCAGAGTTGGTTCCTGCTTTAATTCATCAGCTTTCATCCATGGATGCAGCGTTATTAGAAACTCAGCAAGCTTATTTTTCAGCACTGATTTTTGCCTTGGATGTGTGTGTGTCACAGTTGCGTTTTGCTGGAGAAAACGGAAACCGACGTGCAGTACATCTGATGTCTGATCTGATGAATTTGCTGACCGATGCGATTCTTCAGGGCTCGCAAGGATTAAATTTTTGGTTACCTGTTCTTAATGCATTTTATGACGCGCAAGTGGAATTATCCCCAGCCCTGCAAGAGGCTTATTTGACGCTGTCTGAAGAAGAGAGCGAGGCTTTTCTGGATGAGAATATTGATCATCGTGAATCCATTCGCGCTTTAATTGCAGAGCTTTCTGATTTATCAACGTTTGAGCTTGCGGGACATTTTTTTGCGCAAAGTCATGCTATGCCGCCAGAATTCTTTGGTGACTTAATGATGGATTTGTGTAGTATTGACGAAGGGCAAGATGCAGCATTGTTGGCGTTATTACATCCGCGCGCTGAGGTGCGAAAGGTGGTGATCATGGCTCTAGACGCCCTGCTCCCAAGCATGACGTTGAGTTCGGTGTCGCTTTCGCGCTTGCAAGCAATTCAGGCATGGGTGCCTGATGTATTACGTGAGCAAATCGCTTATTGGATTCGTGAGCAACGTAAGAAAGGCGTTGTTTTTCGGCAAGAAACACCCGCAATACTTACTAAAATACAAGCAAGTGAAATTGATGGGGGTGGCGCACAAGGTTTATTTTTACAGTTAAAGCAAGGGCGTGCTACGCGCTTGGCCGGTGTTTTATTAAAAGATGGTTTTGGTCTTAAAGACAGTTGGATTACACCGGAAATTACGGCAACGGAAGCTAAGCATTATTGTCGTGAAGTTTTGGATGATGGCGTGACGCTACGTAAAGTTGATCTTGAATACATTACGATGATGATTAATCATTTTTTAGCGTTGACACTTGAGCAAGGCAACATGCCCAATCTTCATTTTTTAGAATTTCAAGAAGAGATGGGACTACATTTTTTACCTAAGCCGCTGGATGTACCACAGCTTTTAGAGCAATTGGCTGTACAAATTGAGCCTTTCACACCGAGTGTTGTGGATGATGCATTTAAACGTTCGAGCCAGTGGTTACATAGTAAGCCGTTTGCGGCGTCGTGGTATCTTGAAAATGAAGGCATTGATAAATGGGTGAACCGTTGCTGTAGTTTTGAAGACGGTGTCAAAATATGTCGTTTTGAAGATGCGATGAAAGCTGTGTTTGAACACGAGCTGGAACAGGCTCGCGAAACCTGGGTGTTTCATTTTTTATGGGTTGCGTTGTGGCTTCGCGCTGGCGCGCGTAAGAACGAAAAAATGTGGCAAGATAGTTTTTTGATTGCTCATGCTATCCATTCGGGAACCCTTTTATCTGAAATTCCTATTATGGAACGTATTTGTCATCAGTCCGTTGTTAATAGCATTGAAACCATGTGCGATCGTCGTACGCATTTAAGTCAGGAGTAGTTGTATATGTTACCGATTAAGCTTGCATGCATTGGATTTGGACATATGTCAGGAGCGGTTGTCAGGGCGGCTGTTGCACGGGGTGTTTTATCTCAAGAAAATATAACCGTTTCAAGCCCAAGTATTAATGCCGGATTAAAAAAAACGGAGTTTAATTATGCTTCAAATAATTTAGCAGCGCTCCAGCATGCAGATGTGATTTTATTGGGTGCTAAGCCGAAAGACATGCCATCTGTATGCTCTGAAATCGCGCCTATGGTTGAACAAGCAGAAAATAATTCGCTTGTTTTATCAATGGCTGCAGGCTTCAACGTAGCATCGTATTTTAAGCATACACCGGTTGTGAGTGTCATGCCCAACATGGGTGTCTCGGTGAATCAAGGCTTTACGGCGTGCTTTCCGAATCAGCGATTAAATACCATGCATCATGAGATGGTCTCGAATCTTTTTGGTGCAACAGGATCGGTGGAGTGGGTGAATACGGAAGAGGCCTTTCGTTTGTACACAGCACTCACGGGTAGTGGTCCGGGTTTGGTTTTTAGGTTGATGGATAGTGCCATTAAAGCAGCTCAAGCCAACGGTATTGAGCATGAAAAAGCCCGTCATGCGGTGGTCAAAACGTTTTTAGCCTCAGCACTTATGGCCGATGAAACCGGGCTTGATATGGATGCTTTGATGGCAAAAATTGCCTCAAAAGGAGGCACAACACAGGCCGGTATTGACTGCCTTGATCGTGGCGGAATTGATGATGCCTATAATAAGGCCATTGATGCGGCTTTTCAGCGTGCGATTGAATTAGGATCGCCAGGAGCTTCTTCGGGAGAGCCCCCTGTAAAAAAGCATGAACGAGGGATGGTAGACCCTCGATTTTTTTCATCAAGTACCACAACTACTTCAGGTGAAGCGTCTTCTCAAGGCTTAACCAATCCATATCGACCTTAGCGTCCGAGTAGGATTGGTTTAATGGCTTTGCGTGCGTTTATGCATGCTCAAGTAATAAAGATTTTGCATGATTCTGGGTTTCTGCTGTCATATGTAACCCGCCAAGCATACGTGCTATTTCTTCGATTTTTGCCTCGGCACTCAGCGCCAGGACCTCTGAGAAGGTGTGTGTGTTGTCCGAGTGCTTCTTAACCAGCATATGATGATGGGCTGCAGCGGCGACTTGTGCTTGATGGGTCACACAAAAGACTTGGAGGCGGCTTCCTAAGGTCCGTAGAAGCCGTCCTACGCGTGCAGCCGTTGCTCCCCCTATACCAACGTCCACTTCATCAAAAAATAGCGTAGGCGTTGACGCACGTCGTGCTGTGATAACTTGAATGGCGAGGCTAATACGTGAGAGCTCACCTCCGGAGGCAATTTTAGCCAGGGCATCGGGTGGAATGCCGGGGTTGGTGCTTACAAAATATTCCACGCGATCTAACCCATGCGGGTGCATGGTGTCGGACGGGGTTATCATGACACGTACAACACCATGTGCGATATCTAATTGCTTCAGCATGCCGGTGATGTCTTGCTCAAGGTTTTGGGCATGTTGCTGACGTGATTCACGTAGTAATAGCGCGGCTTGCTCGTAGTTTGCGTGCGCTGCATCAAACGCTTTTTTTAAGTGTATTTGCTGCTCTTCCAGGTGCTCAAGGCTTGCTTGTTCTTGTTCGAGTGCGTGTTGTTTTGTAAGTAATTGGTCTGGATCAACGTGATATTTACGTGCGGCTTGATGCAAAATGCTCAGGCGGGCCTCAACAGCTTGTAAGCGCTCGGGGTCTAAATGCACTTCACCCGCAAAAAATTCGATTTCGCTTGCAGCTTCTTCGCACTGAATCAAGGCGGTTTGTATGAACTCGGCTGCGGTTTCAACACGTGGGTGCTTGCCGGGTAAGTGGTTAAGCTGTTGAATAATATGATGTAAATTTTGTTGAATGGATGCCGTGTCATCATCGCCCAAAAGTGTAGATTTAATATGTTCGATTTCTTCTAAATATGTTTTGGCATGATGCAGGGTCGTATGTTCTTGATTGAGCTCAGCGACTTCGTTTTCTTGAAGCGCGAGTGCATGCAGTTCTTCGAGTTGATAATTGAGTAAGTCGGCGTGAGCTTGATCGGTTGCATGCGCGTTGGCCGCAGCCATGTCGCGTTTTAAATTTTGGCATGTTTGATGGAGCTCGGTAACACGCTGAAGCAGCTCGGGATGATGTGCATATTGATCGAGTTGAACGCGATGCGTGGCGGGTTTAAGTAAGCGCTGATGTTGATGCTGGCCATGAATATCAAGTAATAGCTCACTGAGAGCTTTGATTTTAGTTAAAGGCAAAGGCTGGCCGTTGATGTAAGATTTAGAACGGCCTTCGGTATGAATCACGCGACGTAACCAAATCTCATCGCTGTCTGCTTCAAGTAGATCGTGCTCTTCGAGCCAGAGCGCGGGTTCAGAGTCGGGTTCAAACGTAAATAAAGCGGAAACACTGCATTTGGTTTCGCCTGCACGTATGACGGATGCATCGGCGCGTCCACCCATGGCGAGCATGAGGGCGTCAATCATGATGGATTTACCCGCCCCGGTCTCACCTGTGAAGGCGGTCATGCCTTCGGACAAGTCTAACTCGAGGTGTGTGACAATCGCTAAATTTTCAATCAAAAGTGAACGAAGCATGATTTATCCTTCGGGTTTTGAGCCCCAGCCAAGTTTGGCGCGTAACGTATCGTAGTAATGATAATCTTTAGGATGCAAGAGGTGAAGAGGTTCGGGATTTTTTTTAATCACAAGCGATTCGCCTGGATTAATCTGATGAGATTCGTGTCCATCACAACTGATTTGCAGCGTACTTTCGTTCCGTTCGCTGATATGCAATCGAATCTGTGCATTGGCATCGATAACCAGAGGACGAGAGTTTAAGCTATGTGAAAACATGGGGACCATCACCAGCGCCTGAAGATCGGGGTGCATGATGGGACCGCCTGCAGATAAGGCATAGGCTGTGGAGCCTGTCGGTGTTGCTAAGATCAAACCATCTGAACGGTAGTGGCTGACAAATTGTTCGTTGATATACACATCAAAACGTACCAAATGCGTTTCGTTGCCTCGACTTAAAACAATATCGTTGAGCGCATCGCCGATCATCGGTTTGGCTTTTTTGCCTGGCAAATGAAGTTTTAATAAAAAACGTTTTTCTTCGGTGTAATCGCCTTTAAGAATAGGCAAAAGCTCTGTATCAAGAGCTTGAGGAGAGATGTCGGTTAGAAAGCCTAAGTGCCCTCGGTTGATACCAACAACCGGAACACCCACGTGAATGGCCATGCGTGCGGCCGAGAGTAAGCTCCCGTCACCGCCGACCACCACAATGAGTGTGCCAGGTTTTCCCATAACTTCACGCGGAAGCACAGGGCAGTTGATATCGAAGTGCGTGGCCGTATCGACATCTAAAAACGTCTGAATGCCTTCAGCATCAAGTAAATCAATTAAACGCTGCAGTGTTTCGCATACGTTTGGGTTTGCTCGATGTTGGCGTGCGTATAAAACAACACGCTGGAAGGCAAGCTTTACGGTCACGACTTATCCCCTATTTATGATGACTTCTTGTTTCTAGTCTTCTTTTTTCTGACGTGCCGTACGCTTACGCTCATGTTCATACAGGAACTTTTTACGTAATCGGATGGATGTCGGTGTGACTTCGACCAGTTCGTCATTATCAATAAACTCAAGGGATTCTTCCAAAGAGAATTTGATGGCGGGCGTCAGGACAATATTATCATCTGTTCCAGACGCACGAACGTTCGTGAGCTGTTTTTCTTTTGTGACGTTAATCACCAAGTCATTATCACGTGAATGAATACCCACAATCATGCCTTCGTAGCAAGGTGTTTGCGGTTCAATAAACATGCGACCACGTTCTTGCAAGTTAAACAGTGCAAAACCACGCGCGGTACCCAGACAGCTTGAAATCATTACGCCTTGGCTTCGTTTACCGATGCCGCCAGCAACATACGGGCCATAATGATCGTACACGTGATAAAGCAAACCTGTGCCTGATGTAGCTGAAAGAAATTCGGTATGAAAACCAATCAAGCCACGGGTTGGGATCACGTAGTCGAGTCGAATACGGCCTTTACCGTCAGGAACAATATTTTTCAGATCACCACGTCGTGCACCTAAGCGCTCCATGAGTGTGCCCTGATGTTGCTCTTCAACATCAACGGTTAGATTCTCATACGGCTCTTGTTTGACACCGTCTTCTTCGAGAATAATTACCTCAGGCTTACAAATTGCAAGCTCGTAGCCTTCACGACGCATGGTTTCAATCAAAATAGAAAGATGCAGTTCACCTCGACCGGAGACTTTGAATTTATCAGGATCTTCCGTATCTTCAACGCGAAGTGCGACGTTATGTAAAAGTTCGGTGTGCAAACGCTCACGAATTTTACGACTGGTTACAAATTTACCTTCTTTACCGGCAAACGGTGAGTTGTTAACTTGGAACGTCATACTAATCGTTGGCTCATCGACGCTCAAAGCCGGGAGTGCTTCAACGTTAGATGGGTCGCAGATGGTGTCAGAGATATGCAAGCCTTCGATACCTGATATACAGACAATATCACCGGCTTCAGCTTCAGGTACTTCAACACGATCAAGACCACTGAATCCAAGTATTTGAAGAATACGCCCTGAACGAATCTCACCGTCTTTATCGATAATTTTGACGGGGTCTTTGGCGTTAATGCGTCCGCGTGTAACACGGCCAATACCGATGGTTCCTACGTAAGATGAGTAATCTAATGCGCTGATTTGCATCTGGAACGGGCCGTTGGACTCAACATCAGGCGCATGTACTTTTTCGATAATCGTATCCAAGAGTGGCGCCATGGTATCGCTGGATTCACCCAGTTCCATGGTTGCAAAACCCATGAGGGCTGAAGCATACACGACAGGGAAGTCGAGTTGCTCATCGGTTGCGCCTAAATTATCAAATAAATCAAATACTTGATCTACAACCCAGTCAGGTCGCGCGCCAGGGCGGTCAACTTTATTAATTACAACGATAGGGTTTAGGCCTTGAGCAAATGCTTTTTGTGTTACAAAACGTGTTTGAGGCATGGGGCCATCAACGGCATCTACCAATAACAACACGCCATCAACCATGGATAAAATACGTTCCACTTCACCGCCGAAGTCGGCATGTCCTGGGGTATCCACAATGTTAATCTGATGGTCGTTCCAATGCACACACGTATTTTTCGCGAGAATCGTAATTCCACGTTCTTTTTCGAGTGCGTTGGAGTCCATAAGACGTTCAACGGGAGCTGCCCGATCGTTTAAGGTCCCTGTTTGTTGGAGTAATTTATCCACCAGGGTTGTTTTACCATGATCGACGTGAGCGATGATGGCGATGTTGCGAATTTTTCTAGTCATTTTATTGGTCCAAGTGCGAGTTGCCTTAAGTGGCTTTGTTATTATAGAACATAACCGTGGTTTTTTTGCTAAACTGATCATAAGCCACAGGTTTAGTCGGGGTATATATGAGTGAATTAATATTGCATCCCACAGACATCAGTCAATGGCATGCGCTAGTTAACGAGGCCCAAGCATCAACGCGGCTTATTTTACACGAAAACATGGAAAGTTACTTGGTTTTTTTACTCATGCGTTTTTCGCAGTCTCCAGAACTTGCTGAATCCGTGCTTGCCGTTGATTTTTTTAATGCCATGCAAGCGGCAGGAACACGCCAAGTTAACGCCCTACGAGCGGTCGGCGATAAAAGTTTATTGCTTTGTGGCTTATTTCCAGGCATGGCCGAAAAACGTCATGTAAATTTAAGTTATTTCACCGACATGGGGCAAGCCGCGTATTTAACCGTGAGTGAGCTCCAAGACGCCGAAGCGCCTTTGTACCAAGAGCTCAGCACACAATTTTCTACATTACAGAGCATCCTGAACGCACTAAACTCTCTTCAAGATCATCTTGAGCTGGACTTGGGGCAGGCGCTTCAGTGTTCGAATATCCAAGATTTTCCCGAGACTGGGGCGCAGTGAAAAGTCGAGGACTTTTTGTGGGTTGAGTGTTTCTCGCCGATATAGGAAGACAAATTTGACTTTGAATTTGATTTGGAGGGCAGCACGAACAAGCAGTACTTTCATCTTTTGGAATAAATGCATCGTGTAATTTTCCCCAAGATGTTTCATATGTTATATGAGTTTCTTTATCATGATTAAACGTACTGAAGTATGCATCCCAATGTGCTGCGGCATGATAAAAGGGTCTTGCACAAAACGCGACGAGTTTTGTCGGTAGATCTTGATCATGATTATGGCCTTGAGATTCGCCTAAGCGAGCCTGTAGTAACGCATGTAATGTTTTCGGATGTTCGTGCTCACCAAAAAAGTAATCCCAATCTTCAAAACCTTCGCTTAAGCCGCCAAGGCATGAAGATACATATTGGGAAAGTTTCGGGATTCTATCGGCTGTTACGCCAATACTAAATAAATGTCCTGCGAAAAGCATGTAGCGTAAAGATAAGACAAAATAGAGCGCTGGTCGAAAAGGATTTACCCATTGAGCGACGTTCTCTTTTTCCCAGAGATGTTTTGCGGTATTACTGAAGGCTGTTTTAATTTCTTCCCATCGTGATGGTGAGTTGTCTATAGGGTCGTTGCTGTCATGTTCAGGGAATAATTCATGCAATGTTCCACTGGTGTTTTCGATGTTAAACGCGAGTGAAGAAAACCACATAATCACGGGGTTAATCACCGCCATAAAAAAGGTGGGTATGCGTCGCATCCAGCCAAACAGTGGGCGCACTTGTTGGGCAATGGTCCACCACGTTCCTGCGGTACAAATGGTAAGTGTCATAGCTAAAGCAAAAAGGAGACCTGCGGTTGCGGGCATCGTAATTTTGGACAGTTTCGAGCTGTCGCTATTAAAGTTATTGCGGATTTTTCGAGCCCAGCTGAATACCGTATCGTTTGCCATGAGATTGGTAACAGCATTGTAGGTTAATAGACCATAAGCAATACCACCAAGTACCGAGAGCGGTACAATAATCACAGGAAGTACTGCAGGCATGGCAGCAAGCCAAGGGACTAAACTAAAAAATTCAACCAAAAGATAGCTGGTGCCTAAGCTCATGGAGAGCGTTGTGAGTAAGGCAAATATTTTGAGAGCGGGAATATATATTCTCCGTCGTGCTTCACTTTTTTTGTATTCCTCATAAATAGAGGGGGGGCCATCGTCTCGGGAGTTGTGTAAAAAATCATGGAGCTGTTTTTCTTCTGCCTGTTTAGCAGGCTTGGAATTCGATGCTGTGTAGGTGTCCCCGGCATTTATTTGTTTATCAAATAATTGTTCGAGTTTATCAAGTTTGTCGAGTTTTTTGAGATCGTCGAGTACGGCTTTTGTATCGTTCATATTTTTGAAGGCTTTACGTTGCTCATCTTGATTGAGGTCTTCACGATAGGCTTCTTGGCATGCTGCATCATAAGTATTTTTGGCGTTTTTGATTGCTTCTCGCTTTTCGAGTTCAGGAAGCCTTTCAAGCTTATTTTCTCGGAGTGCTTGTTCGTATTTTTTAAAAAATATACCACGTTTAGGATCTAAGCTTTCGGTTTGAAAATAATGGAGTAGATAATATCTGGGGAGTTGTTTTTCGAAATAATTAGCACTAAAAAGTTTTTCAAAAGCGCGTGTAAGATTTTGGGAGTAAATCTCAAATTCATACACAACGGATAAAGCAAAGCCACTTGCAGCTGGAATCAGTGCGGGCCATAAGGCAAACATACCACCAAAGCTGAGCAGGCCTAAAATAAGACTCGCGCCGGTACTCAGGGCTAAAATGAGATAACGTCTATAATTAATGGACGTTTGCTCGGGTCGACTTTCGTCATTATCTCTTGTGAGCGTAGTAGGCATGGTAATATCTTATTAGCATCAAAAATGACACTTTATCTCAAATGAGAATGATTATCAATTGAAAACTTTTTTTGTTTTTGGGAGTGCCTGATAGGACGTTGTGTCAGAATTAATTAATAAATACTGTTATGACAGTAAAATATTAGAGTTTGATATGATTTATTAGAAGAAACCAGCATAACCAGCTATAAATTACCGCCATAGCAGTTATTTTTTATGTTTTTGTTGCTTTGAAATAAATTCAAGCTGAATTATTATTAAATTTACTGCTATAGTAGTAATATATGCTTGATTTAGGGTGTTATATGCCTTCACACGAAATTGCTCATCTCGTTCGTTACTATCGTAAACACAGTGGCTTATCACAACATGAATTAGCCACGTTAGCGGGTGTAGGCAAAACGGTTATCTTTGATATTGAGAAAGGCAAAGAATCGGTGCGGTTAAATACCTTATTGAAAGTATTAGATGTTTTAAATATTCAAATAAAATTTGAAACGCCTTTTCCACAAACGCCACAAACAACGGATCATGACTCATGAAAAAAGCCTATGTATTTGTGAACGCGATTAAGGCTGGCATATTAGAAGAATTACAGGCGAGCAAATATAAATTCACGTATTTTGATGATTATCACGATGCCCCTGTTTCTCTGACCATGCCTTTAGTCAATCAAGTTTATGCGTTTGATGTATTTCCCCCGTTTTTTGAGGGCTTACTTCCTGAAGGCATGATGCTTGAAGCACTCTTGCGTAAGTATAAGATCGATAGGCATGATTATTTTAGTCAATTAATCCTCGTTGGGAAGGATGTTGTGGGCGCCGTGACGCTTGAGGAAATCAGATGAAACGTTTGAAACGTTGTCCTATTACCTATGAAAGCATAAGTCATGAAGAAAACTATTCACGACAGGGATTACGTTTACTTTCTCCGCAATTAAAAATATTACGGCCATTAGATTTAAGTGCTGATGAGCAACGCCAAGCAGCGATTGATCGCGTTGGCAAGATGTCGATTCAAGGTGTTCAAAAGAAATTAAGCGCAACGTTAAAAATTAAAGAAGGTTATTTTAAGATTGTTGATCAAAACGGCCGTTATATATTAAAGCCACCTAGTGATATATATCCAGAACTGCCTGAAAATGAAGCGATTACGATGACCCTTGCGGCAACCATTGGGCTCGACGTACCGGCTCATGGTTTAGTTTATTCCAAAGACAACAGTATGACGTACTTTATCAAGCGGTTTGATCGTATCGGTCATAATAAAAAATTAGCAGTCGAAGATTTTGCACAGCTATCAGGCGAAGATCGTGATACAAAATATAAGAGCTCGATGGAACAAGTTATTACGATCATTGAGAAATTTTGTACATTCCCTAAAATTGAATGCGTCAAATTATTTAAACTAACGTTATTTAATTTTCTTGTCGGCAATGAAGATATGCATTTAAAAAATTTTTCTCTTATGACCCAAAATAAAATAATTTCTATATCACCAGCCTATGATTTACTCAATTCAACCATTGCTCAAAAAAATACGAAAGAAGAAATAGCCTTACCGTTAGGTGGTAAAAAAAATAACTTAACAAGACGTGATTTTTTTAAATATTTTGCTGTTGAACGGCTCGCATTAAACCCCAAAATTATGAATGGTATTGTACAAGATTTTCATCAAATCATACCTCAATGGCGCACGCTGATTGGTTTAAGCTTTTTATCTCAAGCCATGCAAGATAAATATCTCCAATTGCTAGATGAAAGGTGCGAGCGATTAAATTTACTTGATTAGCGCGTGTGCGAACGTACCGCGGCTTCCCACGACGGAAAATTGCGACAAGTTACACTTGTTGTGATATCATAATTTGATATCTTTTTGAGCTTGGCATATAATGAACAAAAAGCACAGCAGTACATTAACGGCTATTTTTGCGAATCCTGTGTCAACAACACTTGAATGGAGGAAAATAGAGTCGCTGTTACAGTCTATTGGCGCTGACGTGATTGAGGGCTCAGGATCAAGAGTGAGGTTTGCATCAAATGGTGTTATTGCAACATTTCATAGGCCTCATCCTCAAAAAGAAGCCAAGCCTTATCAAGTGCGGGATGCGAGAGCATTTCTAGAAAAATTAGGGGTATTACCATGAATATCATGAAATATAAGGGTTATTCTGCGAGAGTCGAATACAGTGACGAAGATGATTGCATGGTGGGGCATATTGCAGGCATCAATGATATTGTTGGCTTTCATTCAGACTCTGTTCGTGGGTTACACCTTGCTTTCGAAGAAGCGGTTGAGGACTATCTTCAAACATGTCAACAATTAAACAAATCGCCACAAAAACCTTATTCCGGGAAAATTTTGTTGCGTGTGCCACCAGAAACCCATGCTCGAATTGCCATGGCAGCAGAGTTGCATGGCAAAAGCCTCAATTCATGGGTAACGGATCTTTTGACGAACACAGGTTAGTATTATTTACCCGGTTTATTTACAGCCAAGGCTAATTGCAGCGAAGAAAACACGTTGTTTTGGCCAATGCGGTCCATCAGCCCGGATTTCTCAAGACTTTCGGTGACGTGTTGATTAGCGCCCGTGAGTAATACTTGAATTTTACGACGCTGCAAGTTCTCGATGACTTCTTCCAATGTTTGTATCCCGCTGGTGTCGATAAACGGTACCCAACGCAATCGAATAATCAGTACACGCGGTTCAGTATGGGTCATTAAGAGCGTTTGTTCAAAATGCTCGGTGGCCGCAAAAAAGAACGGGCCGTTGACCGAATAAATTAACACATCGTTTGGAATATTTTGCGGTAGGGCTTCTTCGGCGTGCATTTCGCTGAGTTCGGCATGGGTTTCTTCACGTACTTCGACGCTTTTCGACATGCGCATAATAAAGTGCAGTACCGCAAGAATGACACCGATATTGACCGCAACGATGAGATCAACAAAGACGGTGAGAAAAAACGTTACGAGCAAAATCGCCAGATCGGCCCAAGGTGCTGTCTTAAATAATTTAATGATATGTTTGAGGCCACTCATGTTCCACGCGACCATAAATAAAATAGCTGCCAGGGCGGCAAGCGGTACGTTGGCGGCAAGCGGCGCTAGCATGAGTAAGACCAACAGTAAGGTGATGGCATGCACAATGCCTGCAAGTGGGCTGTTGCCTCCGCTACGTACGTTGATGGTTGTACGAGCAATGGCACCTGAGGCTGCAAAGCCACCAAACAGCGGTGCAGCAATATTAGCGAGGCCTTGGCCGACGAGTTCTTGATTGGAGTTATGACGCGTACCGGCCATACCATCGGCCACCACAGCGGACATGAGTGACTCAATGGCACCGAGCATCGCAATCGTAAATGCCGGCTGAATTAACTCAACAACGCGATCAAAGCTCATGGTCGGCAAATGAAAACTCGGTAGGCCTTGTGGAATGCCTCCAAACTTACTACCCAGTGTGGCGACACCTTCAAAGTGAAAATAAGCTTGCGCTATGGTCGCGAGAACCAGCACGAGCAAAGGTCCCGGTACGCGTTTCACGCCCGGCACGTAGCCACTAAAAATAAGTACAAATAACGAACCCAGTGCTACGGCGGTGGTGGCTGGATGAAAGTTGGGGAGGTGCTGAATGAGCGAATAAAATTTTTCATGAAAATGGGTGCCGCTAGGGGCCGGGAGCCCAAAAAAATACCCCCATTGCCCAACCCAAATAATAATCGCAATACCGGCCGTAAAACCGACAATGACGGGATCGGGAATAAATTTAATCACGCCGCCAAAGCGTGCAAGCCCAAAAAGAAAGAGCATGATGCCGGCAAGTATGGTTGCGATTTGTAACCCTTCAATACCATATTGACTGGTAATGCCCGCAAGAATAATAATAAACGCGCCGGTCGGGCCGCTGATTTGTAAACGACTACCACCAAAAACCGAGGCCATAAATCCCGCAATAACGGCTGTATAAATCCCTTGAACAGGTTCAGCTCCCGAGGCAATGGCAAAGGCCATGGCAAGCGGAAGGGCGACAAATCCCACAATAACCCCAGAAATAATATTAGGAAGCCAATGCTGTTTTTGAAACAGCCCTGCACGATACGACTCGAGTAGGATTTTCATGAACGGTGCTCGCTATATAAAGTATTAGGTTGGAGTATAGACGGTTTGCACGCAATTGCCATGAGAAGTTTATGAGCTTATTTTAAATATGAATTAAATATTAATCGTTAAAGGTGTATGGAAATATACGTGAGAATATTGAGGATTGATGTCTTGTTATTTTTTACCCTCATCCGCCCTGCGGGCACCTTCTCCCGCTAACACGGGAGAAGGAACTTCAAAACCCTCCAGGTTATCAACCTAAAAGCTGAGCAAGCCCCTCTAAAATACCCCCGACGTATCAATATATCCCGTGAGATAAGTTGTATCCTACGCACGAACATTGAGCGTATGGTTTTGACCTTCCTTCTCCCGTGTTAGCGGGAGAAGGTGCCCGCAGGGCGGATGAGGGTGTAAGTGGACGAGCGCCAAATAGCCCAGGGCGGATGATGTGGGCCTAAGTGGACGAGCATCAAATAACCCGGGGCGGATGAGAACTAAATAATTAAAAGGAAAAAGACAATGCTTGCTGTTGCTGGCTCAATTTGATACAATTCGTAAAAATTAATCTCTGAGGGTGTTTATGTTTTTACCACGCACGTTTCTTTTTTTCATGTTGATGTTTATGTTTGTTTTCGGTGCAGGGCATGCGGCGAGCACAAACGTGTCGGTTCAGTTAGGTGATACTCAGGTTATCGTCGAGAAAATCCAACATGGCCATGGTAAAGCGTTTGTTCATGTTCATCAGAATGAAACAACGGCATTGCAAGCCGCACGCGCAGTGATTGATGCTGAAGGCGGAAGCATTGTGACGTTGCATCATCCGGGTGGGCGGAATATTGTGTTTCATCTCGATAAAATACGTTATGAATTTGATCCCAATCGCATGTTTACGGACGCTGGTATTAAAAAAACGTTAAAGCAATTCGGGCCTTATTCAACCAAAGCACATGGTTTGGTGAAGCAGTTAGCGAGGCGTGTGAAAACAGCATTACCGAGCAATCAAGCAGTTATCGCCGTACATAATAATCAGCATTATTCGCTCAAAGAATATTATCCTGGTGCGAGTCTTGCCGCTGAGGCCGCAGCGCTTTATGTGCCGCAGCCTAAGGCTTTTCGTAATTTTTATTTAGTAACACAAAACGCTGATTATACGCGGCTTAAATACTCAGATTTTAATGCTGTATTACAGGCGCCAACGCCGGATGATGACGGCTCGCTTTCGGTGTACTTAACCAGCAAGCCGTATGTAAACGTTGAGGCAGGTTATGATCAGTTGGCGGCGCAAATTAAGATGTTGCGAGCAGCTTAATTTTTAAATTTTAAGATTTTTAATCTTTCGCTCGAGAAACATAATCACCTGTTCGAGTATCAACTTTAATCAGCTCACCGGTCTGAATAAATAACGGTACGCGAACAACGGCGCCTGTTTCGAGTGTAGCAGGCTTTCCGCCACCGCCCGAGGTGTCACCGCGAAGGCCAGGATCGGTTTCGGTAATCTCGAGTACCACAAATGTAGGTGATGCAATGCTTAACGGCTGGTTATCCCAAAGTGTTACGGTGCACATGTCTTCAGGTTTAATCCAATTAATCGAGCCTTCGACGGCTTTATCGTCAGCAACATACTGCTCAAACGTATCAGGAACCATAAAATGCCAGTATTCACCATCGGTGTATAAATATTGCATCTCGAGTTCAATCACATCCGCACCGGGAAGTGACTCACCTGATTTATAGGTGCGCTCGACCACACGACCGGTTTTTAAATTTCTAATTTTAACACGCGTAAACGCTTGGCCTTTGCCTGGTTTGACAAATTCACAGTCAATAATGCTGCAAGGCGCGTCGTCGACCATCAGTTTGAGGCCGTTTTTAAATTCATTGGTGCTATAGTTTGCCATGGTGGCTCCACGGTTGAGATTGTTTGAATGTTTCGCTACAGTGCGGAGAGTTTATCAAGACTGATGATTAAATGCGAGAAACGAACGCTTCTTGGCAACGTATTTTGGCGGAAGGCTTTGCTTCTTCACGTGCGTTGCTTGATTATTTAGAATTACCTCATGCTTTGGGCAGCGCTGCTGCCGAGCAGGTATTTAAAACACGCGTACCTCGCGGGTTTGCTGCGTGCATGAAAAAAGGCGATCCCAACGATCCGCTCTTGCGGCAAGTGTTAGCCATATCAGATGAACTCATATCAGAGCCAGGATTTGTCACGGATCCATTGGACGAGGCAGCCTATAATTCCAAGCCGGGTTTGATACACAAATACGCAGGACGTGTGTTACTCACGGTTGCGGGGGCGTGTGCAGTAAATTGTAGGTATTGCTTTCGGCGACATTTTCCTTACGCGGATAATAACCCGGGTCGTGCCGGTTGGGTCGATGCTTTGGCCTATATCAAAGCTGACGCCAGTATTCACGAGGTGATTTTAAGTGGGGGCGATCCGTTACTCGCACCGGATGCGACGCTGCAATTTTTGATTCAAGCTTTAGAGGCGATACCGCACGTGCATACACTACGTATTCACACACGCTTGCCGGTAGTTTTACCCGAACGTATTGATGTTAATTTATGTGGTTTATTATCAAATTCGCGTTTTCAATGCGTGGTGGTGTTGCACGCAAATCATGCGGCTGAATTGAGCTCGGGAGTATTGGATGCGTGTTGTGCATTGCGTGAGGCCGGCTGTCATGTGCTCAATCAATCGGTTTTGCTTGCCGGTGTGAATGCCTCTATTGATGCTTTGGTTGCGTTGAGTCAACGCTTATGGACTTGTGGTGTGTTGCCTTATTATTTGCATGTATTAGATAAAGTAGACGGCGCAGCGCACTTTAGTGTTTCTGATGTAGAAATACAAAAATTATACACAGCACTGCCGGCTCATCTCCCAGGGTATCTGGTACCCAGGTTGGTGCAAGAAGTTCCGGGTGCTAAAAGTAAAGTTTTGGTTCGATGAACTCCTCGAAAGTATTACTTATATGGATCATGCTCCGTATGAGTAATACTTATATGGAATGAACGTTATACGTAAGCGAGGTAAAATTATTACATTCGACTCGAATGGCTAAAGCACGTAGGTTTATTCATCACTCATCAAAAAATCGTTTTTGATAGCGATGGCAGTAAGGCGTTTTATGATGTTTTTCATAATAATCTTGATGACTTTCTTCGGCCTTCCAAAATATCTGTGCAGGCACGACGAGCGTGCTCATATTTAGCCCTGATTTTATTAATTTTTTAATCAAATATTCAGCTGTCTTTTTCTCTTCATCGCAGCTATAAAATATAACTGAAGCATATTGATTGCCTTTGTCAGGACCTTGGCCGTCATGTTGCGTGGGATCATGTATTTCAAAAAAAAGCTTGGCTAATGTTTCATACGTGACTTGATTTGAATTATATAAAACTTCAACCGCCTCCACATGTCCGGTGTTTTGTTGGCAGACCTGGTTATAGGTGGGATGTTCAACATGCCCGCCCATATAGCCCGATACAACGGTTAATACACCGTCTTGTTGTTGCATTAAGTGCTCAACGCCCCAGAAACATCCACCAGCGAAATATGCTTTTTTTATATGCGAAGTTAGGTTTTTAGGCTTATCAGTGCGCATGGTGTCAGGTATGTTTTGAGGGGGGCTTACGAGTATAGATGATTTTCGTGCAGAAAGCATGGGACGTAGACTCCTCGATATATTTGAAGTCACACGTGATTTCGCCTTGTAATCGAGGGAGTAAAAAGTAAAAAAATGGTCTACTTTTAGGTTATAAGTAACATATTTAGTAACCATGCTGAATTTACACGTGTGGAAAGGATATTACTCTATGCCTAAGGAACCTACCGACGAATTCAAAGCTTTAAAAGCTGCAGCCATTGCTGAGGCCCGCACTACCCATGACGAATTCGTCGAGGGCCTCAAGGCTCTCGGAATAGCTACGCTCGAGCTTGATACCACGGCTAAGAACGTTGTCACCAAATTCAATCAGGCCATAGACGCGTATTCCTACACCGTTACAGCAGTTCTTAGTAACGCGCGCTCTGAAGAGGGTGTGATAAAGGCCAAACAGTCTCTTGAGAAAAAAGCCAGCGATGTTGAGAGATTTCTCCGCGAAATCACTCAAGCTGTCGAGACTCTCAAGAATACCGCCGAATTCAAAGCTTTAAAAACCAAAGTCATTGCTGAGGCCAACGCCACCCATGCCGGATTCGTTGCGGACCTTGCTGCTCTTAAAGGTACTCTCAAAGATGCGCCCGAGCTTGATGCCAAAGCTGGGGCCGAGATGGCCGTAGCTGAACTCGAGAAATCTATAAATGACTATTGTTCTTTTATTCAAATAATTGATCAGCCTGCGCTCTCTGTTCAAACGATGAGCAAGTCCGAAAAGCTCTTGATGAAAAAAGTCGTCTTGGTTAAGAGGGCTTTTGGTGTAGCCACCCAAGCTGTCGAAGCATTAAACATTACCGTCGAAAATACCCTAATGACTCAAGATGACTTTTCGGTTAAAGAGCCCGCCGCTGAGTCTATCGAGTCGACCGAGGTTGTCGAAGAGTCTGATGATGCACTAAGCAAATATTTTGACAAGCTTTTCGTGGACACACGACACAGACTCGAAAATAAGATCGAGGCCAAGATCAAGGTTGAGAGTAGTCAGGAGACGTTAAAAGAATATTTAAAAGATCTAATCAATACATTTAAACAAGAAGTTGAGAGGGATCTGGGGGATATTTGCTCCAGAGATGGTTCTAATGATGAATTGGGAGCTCTTGATACTCGTACTCGAGAGGTTCTTGATGTTATTGAAGGTAATCTCGATAAAGCTCTAAGTACTTTCGACGGGTACAGCAAGCTTTTCGATGATAAACAGCAAGAGTTTGAAACTAAGATCCAGGCCGAAAGTGACGTCACAGATGGGCAAAAAAAAATCGAAGATGACTTGCGGAAGGCAATAAGTGTCTCTCAATCTAAGCTCATGGCGGCATTAGGGTACGCATTGGGTGTTATAGATAATTTTGATAAAACCCTAGCAGAAATCCAAGTTGCGCTTGAGAACGATTTAACAATGCTTGATGGCATATTAGATGGCGAATTAAAGAACTGCTCTAGTGTAGAGTCTGACGATCTTACTACTAATGAGGGCTATGATACGGATGATAGCGATAGCACAACCAGTAGTGAAGAATACGCATATAGTGAAGTTGACGACGATGATGACACAGAATTTGTCGAGCATGAGAGTACATTTGATCGGGCAAAAAATGCGCTGTTGGCACAGGGGCTTTTTAGTCCGTCCTCACTTAAAAGCGTCGAAGAGATGCGTCAAAAATTAGGGATAGATAAAAATAAAGTAGAGAATATGAAAAAGGAGTTGTCAGAACGCGGGATTTTTAGGGAAATACCTCAGCCTTCTGTTTCGCCTCCTCCTCTACCACCTCCGTCACCTAAAAACCATACAGGTTCGGTTCGGCATGAAGCTCCCTCTGATGTAGAAACTAAGGACGATGAATTGTATGAGTCCGATCAGGCTCAGCCTAAAGGCCAGCAACAGCCAGGGTCTGAGACTGAAGAGCTAAGTTTCGTTCAAAGAGAAATACAAAGAATAGATGAGCTCGAAAGGGGCAAGGAGGCTCTTAAAGTTGAAGTGAAAGACGATATAGATTTAATTGAGGAAGAGTCATTGTTTGACGATGAAGTCTCTACTCAAACTCAGGCTACAGACCAGCAACAGTCGGGTTTCGTTCAAAAGAGAGTAGCCCAAGAAAATGCATTAGCATTAGCTGCTGCACAAAAAGCTGCTGAAGAAGAAGCCATCAAACAACAAGCCGAGCAAGGCAAAGCGGCTAGGCAATGGCAGCCACCTCTATCATTGCCTTCGGGCAAGAAAATACCGCAAGCTCCACCGCTTCCTCCGGGTAATAAAGTGCCTCCACCTCCACCACGCTCTGACCCTTCCGTTAAAAAAGAAGATAAAGAATTTGATCAGACGGAGCTTTTGTTGTTTCTTAAGGAGTATTTTTTTGCTTTAAAAGCACATGAGTCAAAAGATAACGGTGTACGTGCTCAATTAGAAAAAACGATAAGACTTATAGATCATGACTTTAACGATACAGAAGAACCATCGGTTTCATCTCGGAGTGTTGCACAGGCTCCTCGTGTTTCTAATACTCCTCATGCCTCGAGCACGCCTGGAACGTCGGAACCTGTTGCAGAATCCATCACTCCGTTAACGCATCTTGAGTTGTTGGAGGAACTTGATAAAAAGCTGGGTAATTTGCTTCAGAAGCATAGGGGTAATATGCCGGCAGATATCGCAGAAAGCTTGGATGCTCTTAAGGCTGTTGTGGCAGACTCAATTACTATCGTTAAGCAACAAGCAAAAAGAGAGGAGGTTCATAATTTGAGGGGCTCTTCCGAAGACCCTGAAGCTTCTCGTGGCCCGTCATCGACCAACTAGCACTGGGATCCAGAATTTAAAATTTAAAAAGTAAAATGTAAAAAATAGTCTATATTAGAGTTATACATAATTTATTTTTAATCATGCTGAATTTGAGTGTGTGGAAAGGAGGTGTTCTGTGCCTGACGATGACAATAAAGAAAATGGCGCTCCTAAAGTTAGCGATATAGCCGCCAGTTTTAACCGCAGGAATGCTGAGTTAGCGGATGAACAAGAGAAAGCAAGGCGACAACAGCAACCTCGAGGAACGAAATACTCTCCACCACCTCCACCTCCACCTAAAAAGACGGGAACTCCATCTGAACTTGACGGCGATACACCTAAACCTAAAGTTACACCTCAACCACCTGCAGGTTCTCCACTAAAAAGGACGGTACCTCCACCACCACCTAAAGTTACACCTACACCCGGGGTAGACTCCTCTATTATAACTGCATTTGATAAAGATCCTGTTTTAGGGATTCTTATAGCATCTTACACTGCTTTAAAAGGACATAATTCTGCAGGTAACGGCGTATGTGAAGAATTATTAGAAGTGATTAAAAAAATAGAGCCTGATTTTGAGCCACCAGAGCCAGTGGTATCATCTCAAGGTGTTACGAAGGCTTCTACTGCTTCTGGTACTTCGGGTCTTTCAGGAGCTCCTGGCGGGCAAGAGTTTAAGACGGCACCGATGGCTTCGAAAACGCATCTTCAGCTGCTCAAGGAATTGGACGGTAAGCTGGAAGATTTGCTTAAGCCGGAGAATCAGATGTCAGACGGTGTAAGAGCAGGCTTGAGTAAGCTTCAGGTCACTGTGAAACAATCGATCGCTTACGTTGATGCTCAAGAAAAAGCAAAAGGTGTGACTCAGAATTTAAGAGAGGGCGCTTCTGAAAATTCGAAAGATGACAAGATCCCTGAGGACCCAAGCGAAAAATTTGGCCTATAAGCAAGTCTTGCTTTTGACGTTCCTTCTCCCGAGTCGCGGGATAAGGTGCCCGCAGGGCGGATGAGGGCTGAGAATTGAGGGTTAAGAATGAGGTTGAGGGGGCGAAGCAGTCCAGTTGTGAATCATCGGTGAATCATCACCTTAAGGTCGTCCGAGAAGATATCTCGCGCTTCGATCCATGCGGATTTAATATCTCATATTAAATTTTCATGAAGTTTAACGTGCTGAGAAATGATGCCTTTAAATGAATTCTTTCAACGCGTGGAATGTAATCCCAGTTTTTTACGTATCTAGCCGTCATCGTCTACGTTCCGCCGCTTGTCCGCGGGATCCAGCAAAAGAATCTTACATGCCCACTATTTTGTTCTATAATTAATCATAAGTTATGATTGTAAATACGCTGCATGCGCTTTTTGCTAGGGTATTTTAGGTGATTTAGGAGAATATGTATGAATAACCATGATAAAAAAAGATCAATACTTCTTAAACAAGCACTTTACAAAGCGATTATGAATCATCCCGAGGCCAAACAAGCCGGGTCGGAAGCGTTAGCAAGATGCAGGCCTCTGCCACCCAAAAGCTCTGAGCATTATAAGAGCGCTCAAGATGTGCGAGTGATGGCTTTTATTAACGCAGGAAAAATACCGTTGATCGGGGCGGTTCAGCAGGATGTTGATGCAGCTAAACAGAGTGCGCGTGAATTTAAAGCCTGCAAGAAAGCAGGAGTGTCCGTAAAAGAGACCACAGATAGAGTACTTTTGGCCGGTGTTGCGTCTTTATTTCCAACACATGATCGTGAGGCACACGCGCTATTTCAGCCCGTTGTGAAGGATGATCAACCTTCTGAGCAAGCTCAGGATATTTCTAATGAGGTTGATGGCCATAAGCCTTCTTAGATATTTGGCTTGAATTTGGTCAGATCGAACCTATACTTAACGCATGTAATATACAATCGCATGATATCAATAATATAAATTATCTAATAGAAAGCTTTGATATCGAGTGATTCAGTGGAGTGATTGATATGGCTAAGCAGGTAGATAACGTAGTTATTAGACAAATTGAAGCCCAGAAAAAAGCGGTGATGGAAGCGGCTCAAGCCTTTAGAGATTTGAGAGTAGCGAACGATCCTGATTGGCCTAACAGCAAAAAAGGGAAAAATTTTGATAAATCAATGGAGTTGTCAACACCAGATAATTTAAAAGAAGCAACGAAAAAAACTCGCAGTGAGGTTCGTCGTAGTGGTTATGAAGGCAAATCGATGTATGGCCGTGCCATAGAGCGAGATTACACAGGTTTACGTACTAATTTTACAGGATTGCCCCGATTTCTTGGGGGCTTTTCTAAAGAAGAAAAAGCGATTCAACAAGCTCAGCAGAAACTTTTAGCAGCACAAAATAAACTTCATGAAACCATGGATACGAATTTTGGAACCAATGTTGGGGGCATGGCCAACGAAGATAGAAGCCTTATGGAAGCTGTGGAAGGATTTACTGAAAAACGAGGTATGTTGTTTGGGGATCCCAAAAGCGTTGTGGGTACCAAAGATAGCTTGTTAACGGACATGGGCAAGCCGTTTACTTCCGGAGCAAGTGACATTGGGAGTATTTTCTTAGGTTCAGGACGATCGTTGACAACAATACCTGGGCCTTTGGGCATTCCTTTGCCCTTTGTTGAGCGTGGGAATTTACCAAAGAAAGCTTTTTTCACACCGAAGTTTTTACATAAGCGTAAAGGTGTGGTAGGGATTATTGGTAATGTAGCAGAAATTTTTACAACAATGGCACTGGCAGAAAGCCCCGGAGAGCTGCTCGGTTTAGCAATGAGGGCCTCAGGAATAGCAGCAGTTAAGATCACGGGTAATGTTTTAGGTATGGTGTTTGATGCAGTGAAGCTTGCGGCGAGAGCTCCAGAGTTAGCTATTCGCGCCACGAGATTCGTGGGCAATGTTGCCTTTGCGGCGGTTAAAGGAGGCGCATTGGTTGCCTATAAAGGCCTGTTTCTTAACAAAAGCATATTTGCACAGACGAAGCCCACGGCAGATTTTAGTTTAGAGGCCCATGGGGCGAGTCCGGCAGACGTGGCGGCGGCGACGGCTGAGCATGCTGAAGTTAATGCGGCGATTTATCAAGATCAAGCGGCTATGGACGCTGCTTTGGCGGCAGCCAATATGGCAAGCGCCAATGGGGGGACTCAAGAACAAAATGCAACAGCAGCAAGAGAAGCTGGGCAAAAAAGCCTAGAAACAAGTGATAAGGCAATCCAAGATGATCCTGCTGCGAAGAAGGCAGCCGCGAAGGCTGAGAAAAAAGTTCTCAATAAGAAGGGCTCTCCTGAGGAAGCAAAGCTTGCAGCTCGAAAGGCGGGTCAGGCTGTCCTAGGCAAAAAATCAGCAGACCAAGCGCTTAAGGCAGCTAAGCAAGAAATGGCTGGGCAATCGGAGCTCACCGAACTTGAGAGTGTGAATCAGGAGATTGCAGTGAAGCGTGCTGAGCTGGCTAGCCTTGAGGCGGGGCATGAATTAAAGCCTGATAAAGATTTTACGGGAAAGCAAGCTTTACTTGAACAAGATTTAAATGTACTGCTGACAGATCAACAGAGGCTCCTGCAGCAGGAGAGCCAGCAACTGGAAGACTTCCCTGATGATAGCAGTGAAATGAGTGAGGAGGATTATACGGGTGGCAGTTTTGATAATGATGCTTTAGAACAATCATTTGAGGAACAAGAACTGCTCACGCCGGAGCTGCTTGCTCAGGATTTTGTAGAGCATGCACAATTGCAGGCTGAGCTTGATGAGAGGGTTAATCCTAATGCAGATTTTACGCAAGAACAGGCTGAGCTAGATCGTTTGTACGCGGGGCTGTTGCAAGAGCAAGAAACGCTTGAGCAACAACAGCAGTGGAGGCCACCGCCACGAACACAGCCTGAAGTTGAGCAAACACCTGCACCTGAAGTTGAGCACCAGCATCAACAACAAGAGCGGACACCACCACCTGTGGCCCAACAGCGTCAACAGCAACGCTCAATACCGACGACTCCACCGTCTACTCCAAAGGCTAGCTCAGGCAAAGGCTACTCGGCTGGTGACGTGGCGAAAGCAACTGCGGCGGTGATTCCTTTGGCTATACTGGGAATAGGAGCTATTTTATTTACGCCTATTACAGACGGTGCATCACTGACTATGTGGTGCGCAGCGGCCAATGCTCTAACGGGACTCGGCTCTGGCGTATCAGCGACAGCTGGGAATAAAGGGCCAGCACAGAAAAATGTTGATATACCGATGACTTCTCCGCCGAGCCCTACGCCAACCGCGAGAACTTCAGTCGAAAGTTCAATAAGCAGCGCGAGTGGTTATGAGCAACTTGCGACGAATGAAAAGAATGCTTCTCTGGGTGTGTCTGAGACTTCTGATAACTCTCTTGACTCTGATGATGAAGAGTCCGTGCGGCTCAAATAACGTTTGTTAGAATGTTTGTTTAGAATGTTTGTTCATAGGCATTGGTCTTCTGATTTCACGCAGTATATACTCGAAGGTTAGTGCCCCCTGGGCTGGTCGTCGAGTTTTCACTGCGAATGGATTAAGGACACATGGATATGGCAATCGTATTATTTCTTTTATATATAGCGTTTACGTTGATTGTATTAGCACGTGGTGAAAAAGCCATGGTATGGGAAATTGGAAGTATAGTTTATTTGTTGTTGGCCACGGTGGTGGGCTTGTCATGGCTACCTGGAATTTTATTATGGCTCGAAATTCCCGGAATTATTGCGCTTCAGCGTTTGCCTGTTGTTCAGAATATGCTTGGTGGTTTTATTTTTAAACGCGCAAAAAAAGCGATTCCTAAATTATCTAAAACCGAAGAAGAGGCTTTAAATGCAGGGGATACCTGGATTGAGGAATCTATTTTTCGAGGTGAGCCTGATTGGAAAGCTTTATCCAAAATCAAGACTTTGTTGACGGATGACGAACAAGCATTTCTAGATAACGAGACGGAGACGTTGTGCGGCATGGTGGATGACTGGGAAATTACTCAGGCACAAGATTTACCTAAAAACGTTTGGGATTATATGAAAGCCAAAGGGTTTTTTGGCTTGGTGATTGATAAAAAATACGGTGGTAAAGGCTTTTCAGGGCGTGGGCATTCTGATGTTGTGATGAAAATTGCGAGCCGTTCGGGTGTGGCGGCGGTAAGCGTGATGGTGCCTAATTCGCTTGGGCCGGGTGAGTTGCTCCAGCACTACGGGACGGAAGAACAAAAAGATTATTACTTGCCGCGGTTAGCCTGCGGTGAAGAAATTCCTTGTTTTGCACTAACTGAGCCCGAGGCCGGCAGTGATGCGACTTCAATTCAATCTGAAGCGGTGGTGATTGAGCGTGAAATTAAAGGCGAGAAAGTGTTGGGGGTGCGTTTAACGCTGAATAAGCGCTGGATAACGTTGGCGCCTGTCGCAACGTTGATTGGGCTTGCTGTCGATTTAAAAGATCCAGATGGCCTGCTTAAAGGTAAAGGAAATGAAGGGATTACGTGTTTATTGATTCCACGCGATTCTGAAAATTTAGAGATTGGAAACAGGCATTTGCCAGCAGAACAGCCGTTTATGAACGGGACGATTCGGGGTGAAGATGTCTTTGCGCCGATAACCAGTATTATTGGTGGTCAAAAAGAAGCGGGGCGAGGCTGGCAAATGCTGGTTGAGTGCTTGTCGATTGGGCGCTCTATTTCTTTACCGGCGCTGGGTGCCGCGTCGTCATCGGTGGCTTATTTGACCACGGGTGCCTTTTCGCGTTTACGTCGTCAGTTTTCGGTGGAGCTTGCGCAATTTGAAGGGATTGAAGAAAAACTGGCTGAAATCGCAGGTTTAAATTATTTGGTCATGGCCACGCGTTTATTAACGGTTGCGGCCGTAAACGAGGGCAAAAAGCCCTCGGTTGCTTCGGCGATTACCAAATATTTTAATACTGAATTACCACGAAAAATTTTAAACTCAGCAATGGATGTGCACGGTGGTCGCGCAGTTGTGGTGGGACCTCGTAATTATTTGAGTAATTTTTATCAAGGAATTCCTATTTCTGTGACGGTTGAGGGGGCTAATATCATGACCCGAAATTTGTTAATTTTTGGACAAGGCTCGATGGCGTGTCACCCGTATTTACGGGATGAGTTTTATGCGATTGCTAATAATGACCCAAAAGCATTTCAAAATTTATTGGGTAAGCATGTTCAATATTTTGCACGTAATATGGCTAAAGCGATGTGTGCGGCTTGGACCGGTGGGGGCTTGATTAGCGTACCGAAGAAGCATCCGCTCAAACGTGAATGTCAGCGTCTTTCACGTCTGAGTTATGCGATGTCATGGCTTGCAGATTGTTCGTTGATTGTTTTAGGTGGCGATTTAAAGCGAAAAGAGCGGTTGTCGGCGCGGTTAGGTGATGGCCTGTCTTATTTGTATTTAGCCATGGCGGTGTTGCGACAAGTCGAAGAACGAGGTAGTGATAAGGCGGATCTATTGCATGCACGTTGGGCGCTGGCGTATTGTTTTCATCATGCGTCGGAAGCGTTGCTTGGGTTGTGCCGAAACTTTCCGTCTAAAATAATCGGTGGCGTGATGCGCTTAGTGGCTTTTCCGTTGGGTGGAGGCATGCCGTACCCAAGCGATAAGTTAGATCATGCTTTAACCAAGCTGATGACACAAAATAATGCCTATCGGGATAGCTTAAAGTCTGGACTTTATCTGAGTGGCGATCCCAATCAACCGGTTGATCGCGTTGAAGAAGCATTTCAAGCATTTGCTGAAGCCGCACCGTTGTATCGTAAGTTGGATGGTGCAAAACGTATGAAGTCGGGCAATATAAAAGAAAAATTGGCTGAACAAGTTGAAAGCGGTAAAATCACAGAAGATGAGATGAATGCGATTCTTGCGGTTGAACGTGCTCGTTGGGATGCGATCCAAGTGGATGAATTTACGCTAGACTCTATGAAGAAGAAAAGCTTTTCTTCGGTGATTGGGGATTATACAAATCCACTGGATTAATTAATTTTTTATTAATCATGATATTGCGCTAAGCACAGGAGAGCAGGATGGCAGAACTACTACCCTCTAAAGAAATCTTGATAGAGTGTATGGATTTGGCGAGCACGCCTGAGGCTGCGGCGTATTTATCAGAGCAGTTTGAGGCGTTATTAACTCGGCGAAATCTTCAAGGTAAGTTTCAACCACTGGTGGCTAAATTTCAGGCTTATGCTGATGAAGTTGAATCAGGTATGGAGTCTGCCACCAATCCCTGGCGTGGTGAGCAGCCATTGACTGATTATGCTAATGCAAGTGTGCAGCGTGCGCTTACGGTAGAAAAAGATCAGCCTGTAGCACCGATAGAAAATGTTGCGATCGGCATTGATTTTGGTGCGGAAGAAGAGCTCAATCGTGGGTACATGGTTAATAACGAAGCTGCTGATGCCGAAGACACGGCGCGATTAGATGTTTCGTTTCATGCCTGGTTTGCACGAAACGGGCTGTTATTCCGTGCCCCATTTATATATCAAGCTACGGAAGCGGGCGAGATTAAAACCAGTGCGGATGGCCAACCGCTGCGTGTTAAATTAGATGAGTTTAAACAAGCCGTTGAGGCGAAAGACGGTGGATTGAAATCATATTTTGATAAGCATGTGAATGGCGTATCGGTTGAGTTTGTACAAATTAAACTGCCTGCGCAAACGCAAACTCCCGATGTTGATGTTGCGCCTGCGGCGTGATGGTTTTGACGTTTTTTACACAAGACGGTCTTTTTTTGTCTCAAACACACCTGCCTCCACGGCCTAAAAGCCACCATTTAGAGCCAAGTTAAGGCTTGATGTAAGGTAATAGGCCTGGTTTTGGTCTATAATTAATCTATAACAAAGCCTGCGAAGGGACTTAGGTGCCTTCGATGGTTTATAGGTTTTTTATAGAGGTGTAAATATGGCTAAGAATAAGAGCAAGAGTAAACTTAAACGATTGAAGAATTTTGTTCTTGGGAAAAAACCGAAGAAAGATACTGCCGCGATAGATACGACAGAGATATTATCGGATTCGGAAGTCGTGTCGCCTATGCATATGACGGATGATGCTCCGCCTGTAGCAAAATCCAAGGTTGATATGGTTGATATAAATAGGAGGCTTGCGGCAATTCAGGCTCGAGTTGTAGGTGGGGATGAAAGCGAAGATCAAGAGTTCGAGGCCCTACTCGAGAGTCTGGGTGGGGAAAAGGGCGAGGAAGAGACACTCGAAGATCTACAGGGTGAACTGGATGTAGACTCAGATGATGTGGATGATGTGCTCGCATTTCTGCAAAGGCAAAAAGAATCGCTGATAGCGTTAAATAAAGCGATAGAAGAGGGAGCGAATTTAACAAAGCAAGCCCAAGAAGAGCTAGAGGTCGAGGAAGCCAATGCAAGAGCTATGCTATTAAGCGTAGATGAGGACTTGGCTGATATGGATGCAAGGTTAAATATGTACGACGATGATGAAGTCGAGGGGGTATTGACGGCCGAAGAAAGGGTGGAATTGAGTCGCCAGTATGAAGAGCTAGAAGAGCTGTCTCTCGAAGCTCAAGCGGAATTGGATAGAGAGTTAGCTGAGATAGAGTACATGTCACCTGAAGAGATAGACGCATTTCTAGAGGACGAACTCGCAGAACTCGAGATAGAGGAAATAGAAGAAAATTCTAAAGTGATCAGAGCCGCAGTAACCGAATTTAGATCTGCCGGGGATGAGAACGCTGCCGTTGAATTGGAAACGGCATTGAGCACGGCATTGAATAATCCAACGGAATTGAGCAATGAACAGGCCAACAGTGTTGTGGAAGAGACCGTGTTTAATCTAGCGGATCCAGAGCCGGAAAAATCTGTTGTATTTGAACTGGAAATGCCTACAGCTCCGATGCATGATGTCAAACCAAGTACCAGCTTAAAAGCTCATTTAGATGTTGTAACCGATCACAATGACAAGATAATGTCGGATGGTCCCACGAGCCCTACAGGTGTTGATGATCTTGTGGATGATAAAGATTCAACAGATACGATGCTGCCAGGTTCGTGATATCGAGTTGAAAGGCGTAGTAAACATCGCCATTCGACTATTCGACGTAAAGGCTGACTCTATTATGCCCATTGTTTTTTGCTTGATACATGGCGTGATCGGCATGTTTTAAAAGTTCTTTCTCGCTTCTCATGTTTTTTGTTAGTTGTGCCACACCCGCACTTATCGTGACATAAATGGCCGGAGTGTCGGTGTTTATGTTTTGAGGAACAAGCATGGCTTTTTGGACGCTTTTACGAAGTCTTTCAGCCATGATCATGGCATTTTTAGCCGTGGTTAAAGGGAAAATGATGAGAACTTCGTCACCTCCGAAACGCACCGGGAAATCTTGTTCACGAATCGACGTTCGAATAAGGTGGCCAAGATTGCTTAATGCCATATCACCAACCTCATGCCCGTATGTGTCGTTTATATTTTTAAACTTATCGATATCCATGATAAGTGCTGAGAGAGGGACTCCGTAGCGTTTTGCTTTTGAAAATTCATCGACAAGTTTTTGTTCCAGCCAACGTTTATTATAAATACCCATGAGTGGATCGGTGATATTTTCTATTTCCAGCAGAGAGATTCGTTTTAAATTTCTGGCGGTTTTTAATGACAAGTGGCTAACGATCGCAACAAACGTTGCCCCAAAAAATAAGACAAGACAGATCGCTTCTCTATTAAATGAGAGCTGTTTAATATGATACCCGGCAGAAATATAGGCATAAGATATAATAAAAAAAATAATAAATGCGATTAATATCTTCCACTGTTTCTTCACTTTGCCTGTTGGAAGTTCATAAATTAATTTTGCAATAGGGCCTAGAGAATATATAAGTATAAAAAAACCAGCAATATCAAGGTGATGCACAAGGTTGTTTATAAACAAGGCATTAAATGTCACTTCGTTTCTCCAGCATTTTAAAGACGGAAAATCTTGTTAACAAGATGCTATTATCGCAGCTCGTGCGCGCTCAAGTCGAGCGGGACTTCCTGTATCAAACCACATACCTGAATGTATTTCTGCCGTAGCAAGGCCGGCGGATGTTGCGTCACGCAGCCAGGGTGCAATGGTTGCACGGCCTAAAGGTTTATTTTCAAAAAGTTTGGGGTGATAGCACGCAATGCCTGAGAACGTGTATTGCTTATCTGAGTTGGATAGTAAATGTGCACTGGTTAAGCCAAAATCACTGGGCATATGGTCGAGCGGTGTTTTTACTAAGACAAGATGCGCTAAACTTGTTTTGGGTAGCTGAATGCGTAAAAAATCATAATTCGTAAAAACATCAGCATTGATGGCCAAAAACGGGTTTTCGCCTATTTTATCACGGGCATACACAAGGCTACCGCCTGTACGAAGGCCACCCGGAGGCTCAGGAATATAAATAATCTCTAAGTTAGGATAGTTGCTTTGCAGAATATGTCTTCGGATCTGATCACCTAAAAAAGCATGGTTAATCAGTACGCGTGTAATATTAGGATGTTGATTGAGTTTTTCGAGATGATAGTCGATGAGCGCAATCCCACCCACGGTGCAGAGCGCTTTTGGAATACGGTCGGTTAAAGGGCGAAGGCGGGTTCCGCGACCTGCCGCAAAAATAAAAGCCGTGTTCATGCGTTAATTTTCTCCTCAAACACTGGGCATACGCGTGTTTGCATAAAATCATAAAAAGGACGTAATGCCTTATGTTGCTTGATACACTTTAAAGCGTAGTTCAAAGTTAGCGGTAAATCACGTAAATAGGATGATTTTCCATCACGTTGGTCTAACCGGCAGAAGATACCTAGAATTTTTAAGTGTCGTTGCAGGCCACACATCTCAAATCCTTGTAAGAATTCGGCGCGAGACCAGCCATGGGTATTGGGTAGTTTGTCATAAAAGGCATTCACCCATTGGACGCGTGTGGCTTCAGGCCATTCGATATAGGCGTCTTTTAAGAGTGAAGCCAAGTCATAAGTAAAAGGTCCACGCACGGCGTCCTGAAAATCAAGCACGCTAATGGAATATTTATGAGCAGTATTAGCTTCTGATGGAAGAAGCATGAGATTGCGTGAATGATAATCACCGTGCATAAAGCACTGAGGCTGATGAATAATATTGTCCGTAATCACACTCAGCGCATGATTGAGTAAGTTTTCTTCGATGTTGGTGAGGGTTATGCCAAGCCAGCGCTCTAAAAACCAAGTTCGGAATAATTGTAGTTCGCGCTCCATCGCGGGAATATCAAATTCGCCGAGTGTGGGCGAGTGTGTGCGGCAGGTTTGTATTTTATGTAGGCTATCAAGCGCAAGTGCATAATCGTGTTCGGCTTGTTCAGGTGAGGCATTTAAAACACGGTTAAATAAGAGTGCATCGCCTAAGTCTTCAAGTAAGGCAAAACCTTGGTCGAGATCAAATGCGATGATTTCAGGTGTTCGAACACCTGCATCAGCAAGCGATCGTGCTATTTGAACAAAAGCAAGCAGCCCTTCTTTTCCTGGAGGGGCGTCCATCACGACATACGTCGTTGCATCTTGGTGCATACGAAAATAACGACGAAAGCTCGCATCACCGGCGAGTGGCGTTAAATTAAACGGTGAATTTCCAATCACGGTATCTAACCATGTGTGCAGTGTGTTCTGTCGTGTAAGCATGGTATACTTTGCCGCCTTCTCGAAGGATGTTTTTTTTTTGCATCATAAGGTATTTTTGTGGCGCTGAACATGGGGATCTATACGATATTTCGCGTTGGGCAGAAGCTCTTGCTCGCCTGTGCGTGTGTCAGCGTATTTTTTGTTCATATGGCGTGGAGCGCCTCTTCAAGTGATGTAATCAAAGAACCTGTGGAAGCCTGCGTGGTTGCGTCACGAGCTAAGATAGCTGAGCGTTTAGGTTGGCAGCCGGATGCAAGCGATCGTATGTGTTATGGTTCTTATCGAAATAATCCTCGTTTTTCTGATGTGCGTGATCCCAGCTTGATCCAGCTTCGAGCAGATGACGTGTCGTTTTCGTCTGAAGGACGTTCAACGCTCACAGGTCATGTCGAAGTGCAGTATGACAAGCGTGCTGTGTCGGCTAACACAGCTTATATCTATCGCGATCCTCTAACCGAACACGTAACGGAAGTCGAGCTCTTGGATGACGTGGTGTACTTAGAGCCGGGGCGGTTGATGCGGGCGCATCGTGTGAAACTGAATCCTGATGAAAAAACGGGTGAACTAAATCACGTACTGTATCGTTTAGATACCAAAAATGCAGGTGCGAGTTTGCCTGTCTGGGGGCGAGCGAGTTTAATTCAACGTTTTTCGAATCGTAATTTATTATTGCGCGATGCGACCTACACCACGTGCGCACCTAAAGATAACGCCTGGATGATTCGGGCGCGTGAACTTAATTTATATGAAGCCGAAGGGCGCGGAACCGCGCGTGATGCCGTGCTTGAGATTCATGACATGCCGGTTTTGTACATGCCCTATATGACGTTTCCGACATCAAAAGCGCGTAAATCGGGATTTTTGATGCCGACCAATGGTTATTCTAATATTGGAGGTGTTGATTTATCGGCACCGTATTATTGGAATATTGCACCTAATTATGATGCAACGATTGTGCCACATGTGTACGCGCGACGTGGGGTGATGTTGGGTGGAGACGCACGTTTTTTAACGGAGCACAGTTCGGGGGTGATCGGCGGTCATTTTTTACCGAGTGATCGCGCGTTTCGTGAGTATCTTAAAGTCCATCAACCGAGCTACCCCGAGTTGCAAGGCGTTTCAGATAATCGTTGGTCGTTATATTTGCGTGAAAACACAGCGTTTACGGATAGGTTGAAATTAAAACTTAATTATCAGCAAATTTCAGATGATTATTATCTGCAAGATTTCACGAATAACATGACGATGATGACGCAAAGTCAATTATTACGAGATGGTTCGTTGACTTATACTGATGAACATTGGTTTGCGCATGCGCTGGTGCAATCGTATCAGACGATTAATCCTATTAATCAAGATAGCGTGAGTTATATTTATGAGCGTTTGCCGCAAGTTTTAATTGATGGCAAATATAATGAGTTGCCTTGGAATGGCTCGGTGCATTTGAATGCACAATATGATCTATTTCGATGGCCTGTGAAAGATCTGACACAATTGGAAGGGCCGCGCATCCATGTGATGCCTGATGTATCGTTTGAATTGATTAAGCCTTGGGGGTATGTGAAACCTGAGGTGCAATTGGTTGAGAATTATTACAGCTTACGTAGCGAAGGTACGGGTTATTCGCCAGAGTTTAATCGTTTGATTCCACGTTACATAGGCGATACAGGGCTTGTATTTGAACGTGACGCAAAAGTGTTTGGAGCGTCGTACACACAAACGTTTGAACCGCGCTTGTATTATCTATATGTACCGTACCGAGACCAGTCTCAAATTCCAGCGTTTGAATCGGCTTACATGATGTTTAGGTATGATCAACTCATGCGTAATAATCGTTTTTCTGGTTTTGATCGCATCTCGAATGCTAATCAGCTCACGTATGCGTTTCAAACACGTTTATTATCTCAAAAAACGGGTGAAGAGAAGGCGGTACTTGCCGTTGGGCAACAAGCTTATTTTGAACGTCAACGCGTTAAGCTTTGTTATGCGATCGATGGCAAGTGTGAGGATAATGCGTTGATGCTGGGGTATACTTCGCCGAATGCAAAAATTTCACCGATTACTTCTCATCTTGATCTTAATTTAAGTAAAGATTGGTCGTTAAACGGTGGCTTGGTGTGGGATGTTTATAATAAATCGACAAATAATGCCGAAGCTAATTTTCACTATGAACCGGCAAAGAATCATATTGTTCGGTTAGGTTATTCTTATTTGGTTTCTGGAAATATTTTGACACACGAAGATGGGACCGTATCGCGTGGGGCTTTACATCAGGCAACCGGGGCTTATGCATGGCCTTTGAATGAAAACTGGAGTAGTGTCGGCGTGTACAGTTATAATATCAGCGAAGGTTATAATATGGTGGCGTTTTTAGGGGTTCAATACGAGACCTGTTGTTGGGCTGTTCGGACTTATGCAGGACGATCGTTTAATAGTTTAACGCTTGATAAAACGCAGCCAACCTATAATAACAGCGCGTATGTACAAGTCTTACTAAAAGGCTTAGGTGCTATTTCAACAAATGATCCGGCCAGTACGATAAAAACATATTTGCCTGGGTATGTTGATGTGTTTCATCAGAAGAATTAATTAAGAATTAATTAAGAATTAATTAAGAATTAACTAGGATATGAATTATGAAAAAATATATTGGATTTTTGTTATTGGTTTGTTCTGTGTCAGCCTGTGCCGAGTCATTGGATAAAGTGGTTGCGGTTGTTAACGATGGGGTGATTACACAAAGTGAATTTAATGCGCAATTAGATATGTGGCGTCAACAATTGCGAACACGAAAAACAGAGATACCTCCAGAGAGTGCATTACAAAAACAAGTGCTTAATCGTTTGATTGATGAAGCACTCCAGCTTCAATTAGCCAAAGCCAACGGTGTTGTGATTGATAACGGTGAGTTGGATGAAACAATAGGTAAAATTGCAGCCGATAATCATATGACGATGGCGACCTTGCGTGAAGCACTTCAAAAAGAAGGACTGACGTTTGATGCTTATCGTGAAAACTTACGTAAAGAGATGTTGATTGCACGCATGCAACAGCAGGCGGTTGGGCGAGATATTGTGATTTCATCACAACAAGTGGAAGATTATTTGAAAACATCACTTGAAGCGGATAAAACAGAGCACGTGTTTCATGTGCAGCACATTGTGATTCCTTTATCAGAAGAGCCAACGCCAGGAGAGCTCAAAAAAGCAGAGGCAAAAGCGAAGGTATTACTTCAGAAGATTAATGCTGGGGATGATTTCTCGCGTTTGGCGATTGCTGAGTCACACGGTGAGTATGCACTTGAAGGGGGCGATTTAGGTGAACGGCATTTGGCTGAGCTTCCTACTATTTTTGCAAAAAAAGTGGCGCACATGAAGGCGGGCGAAGTGGTTGGTCCTGTGCGAACAGGGAATGGTTATCAGTTGATTAAGCTTGTTTCGACAAGTCATGCAGAAACACATCATGCTGTAGCGAAAACGCATGTGCGTCATATTTTAGTAAAGCAAGACGCAAGTTTGACAGAGGCTCAAGCTGAAAAACAAATTGAGAATTTATATCAGCAATTGAAATCAGGTAAGTCTTTTGCGGAAGTTGCCAAACAGCATTCGATGGATGTTGGAAGTGCATCTAAAGGGGGTGATTTGGGCTGGGTAACACCTGAAGAATTATTGCCTGCTTTTTCTGCCGTGATGACTGATTTAGCGCTGAATACGATTAGCAAGCCGGTTAAAACAGGGTTTGGTTGGCATTTAATCGAGGTGCTCGAACGTAAAGAAATAGATGACTCGGATGCATTTCAGCGCCAGCAAGTGCGGCAATATCTGCATCAACGTAAATTTGGTGAAGCAATTGAAAGTTGGCAGCAGCATGTACGTGGCACATCGTATATTAATATTATTGATAAAGAGCTTGCGTGATGATGCCACTTTTAGTCAGCTCAGGTGAGCCTGCCGGTATTGGTCCTGATGTGTGCTTGGAGCTTGCCGGGCATCCCGAGCCGTTGGTGGTGCTGGGTGATAAAGCGCTTTTAAATAAACGAAGCAAGCAGCTTGGGCTTGATGTTAGCTTGATTGATTATGTACCAGGCCTAGAGATTAAGCCTAAAGCTGGCCAGCTCACGGTGTTGTCATCTCCAGGTTTAATGACGGATACGGCGGGTGAATTAAATCCAAACAATGCACCGTATGTGATGGGCTTATTAGCTGAAGCAGTGCAACGCTGTTTAGACGGTGAGTTTTCGGGTTTAGTAACCGCACCTGTTCATAAAGGTATATTAAACGAAGGCGGCTTTGCATTCACAGGGCATACTGAATTTTTGGCTGATGCGTGCGGAGGATGTGATGTCGTGATGTTACTTGCGTGCGAGGCGATGAAGATGGCGTTGGTGACCACGCATCTTGCTTTGCGCGAAGTTCCTGATGCGATCACTGTACCACGTATACAAGCGGTGGTTCGTGTGCTTCATCATGCACTTAAATATGAGTTTGGCTTAGCTGAGCCGAATATTGGTGTAGCAGGCTTAAATCCTCATGCAGGTGAGTCAGGTCATCTTGGGCGAGAAGAGTTGGATATTATTATTCCTGCGGTGCAGCAACTGCGCGATGAGGGCCTGCATATTTGTGGGCCATTGCCTGCGGATACGTTGTTTACAGAACAAGGTATGCAGGGTTGTGATGCCTTGCTTGCGATGTATCACGATCAAGGTCTACCTGTTTTAAAATATGCAGGGTTTGGTGAAGCGGTGAATATTACACTGGGTTTGCCTATTGTGAGAACGTCGGTGGATCACGGCACAGCACTTGATTTGGCTGGTACGGGTCGTGCGAATGCTGCGAGCCTGCAAGCAGCAGTTAATACAGCGGCCAACATGGCGCGTCAACGGGAGTGTGTTCATGTCAGTGGTTAGTTTAATTGTCGCAGTCGATGAAGAAGGCGGCATGGGTGTTAATAATCAATTGCCATGGCATTTGCCTGCAGATCTGGCGCACTTTAAAGCCGTGACGCTTGGTAAGCCTGTGATTATGGGGCGGAAAACGTATGAATCGATCGGTCGGCCTTTGCCCGGTCGGTTGAATATTGTCTTAAGTCGAAAGAGTTCTGAGATTCCGTGTGTAACGGTTGTGTCGAGTTTAGATGAAGCGTTGTGTCTTACACAGGACGTACCTGAGGTCATGGTGATCGGTGGTGCTGATATTTTTGAGCTCGCGTTTGAGCATGCCACGAAGCTTTATCTCACGCAGGTGTATCATGTATGTCATGCCGATGTATTTTTTCCTGAGTTTGATGAAACGCTTTGGGAGCTGCAAGACTCAGAGCTCCGGCCTGCTGATTCAAAAAATAAGTATGACATGCGTTTTTGTTGTTATGTAAAATCTGATATAACTCAATGATGTAAATGTGAGATAAAAATTAGCTTAAGTTACAGCGTATAAGGATATTCGTATGTTACTTAGAAAAATAATAACAGCTTGGTTGTTTCTGAGTTTTTGTTTTATGAGCATGGCTTCTGAAGCAGCCAGTTCGGTATGGACGTTTACGCCATTGAGTTCTACGACAGTATTTGTTCCTATTAATGGTACGTCTACTGTTGATTATTTGGTGACCAATCAATCGCCAGCACCGCATAATTTGATGTTCTCTCCTATCCAAGCGATCACGCAAATCACGACAGCAGGTTATTGTCCTAGTCCTTTTTTATTAAGTGAGAGTAATCCATCGTGCACGTTAAGGCTTGAAATATCAGGCAGGGCATTTAATCGTGCGATTGATGGAGGGCCTAAAGTGTGTCAGCAGGTGGCAGATGGGCGTTTGAGTTCGCTACAGTGCTACCAAGTTAGCCCAAATGATGCTTTAAATGTGAAGCATTTTGCAGAGTATTTATCTGTGAGCCCGACAAATCTAACCTTGGTTGCCGACGGTGCGTCGGGTCAAATCACTGTGACAAGTCATATGATTAGGCGTACGGCAACGGATGTTGCAGCCGATTTTATAGGCACTGCACTCGAGGGGAATGTCACGCAAGACGCTACGGATTGTGAGAGTATTGCACCGGGCGAGTCATGTGTATTGACGTTTACGCCAACGTCTCAAGCGATTACACAGGCTTGGTTTCCTATTCGAGGTAGTAACACAAGGCCGGTGGGTGCTTCTATCGAGGTAACAGCCCCGGCGCAAGCCATAATTAAGGTGAGTGGTTCCCCACTCACGTTGCTGGAATCAGGTGCCGATGGCAATCTGACGGTGACGAATACTTCGGAGACGTTGACTGCGACCAATATTTCAGCGGATTTAACAGGGGCGCTTGCAACGGCGGGTGTGACTCAAGATGCATCAGGGTGTATTTCTGTGTTGCCAAGTGCAAGCTGTACTTTAGTGTTTACACCCGGCACACAAGAAGTTGTCCCAACGACCGTGCCGATTCAAGGTAATAATACATCCGAAACAACGGCGAGTATTGCCGTGAATGGTACGGCGGATTTATCTTTATCGGGCTCGCCATTAAATTTATACACCAACGGTAATGTTGGTACTATGACGGTGACGAATATTTCAACGACGATAGCTGCCGAAAATGTTAGGGCCAATATGACAGGTACAGCTTTGAGTAGTTTGGAAGTTACACCCGCGGTATGCCCGTTGATTGCGCCTGGTGGTACTTGCACTCTTAGCTTTTCTCCAACATCAACAGCCGCAGCGCCGACGAGTTTTAATATATATGGAACAAATACTTCGACAGTCACCGGGACGATATCAATCGGGCCTTTTGCTTATGTTTCAGGAAATCAGCCTGAAGCTTTATATCAATGCCCTATGAATGATGATGGATCATTAGGAACCTGTGTTGATCCAGGGAATAGTGGTGTTCCGTTTGATCGCCCATTAGGTATTGTCGTTAATGCAGGCAATAGCGTTGCCTACGTAGCAAATTTTTCAGGTGAGCCGGTTTCTGCTTGTCCAGTGAATGCCAATGGATCGTTCGGTTCATGCGAATATGCGATTCCATTAGGTTCGATGATTAGTGGTGTAAACGATTTAACGCTTACACGAGATGGAAGCATGGCCTATCTTGCATTAAACGCTGTTGCAAATGTTTATATGTGCCCTGTTGATGCAAGCACGGGTCTGTTTGGCACGTGCTCTGTTGCTGGAAATGTTGGAACAAGACAGTTGAGTGTGCCTATCAACGATCATGTAAGCCCTCATAAGTTATATGTGTCGCGCGGTGATCGAGGTATATCAACGTGTACGATAAGTGCGACTGATGGAACGCTGAGTGAGTGTACCGTGTTTGATTCCCCTGAACTTGTAAATTTGAGTGGAATGGCTGTTAATCCTGCAGGTTCATTTTTGTATGCGCTGGATATTGCGGGTGAGCAAGTGTTCATGTGTGCATTGAGCGTGACAGATGGTGCATTAGATGAGTGTGTGAGGACAGGACCGTCGTTAAGTTTTGAAAATAATCGTAGTGCCATCGCTATTAATCAAGCAGGAACCAAAGCCTATATAACCGTTCCTCCAGATAATGGCATTGCTGTGTGTGCTATCAATGCCAATGGAACATTGAGCGATACATGTGTAAATGAAACGGGGGGTGGTATGAGTCGCCCTCAGGGGATTGGACTTGCAGAGCGTTAGCCGAGGGTAGTTAGCTATATGAATGTATTAAACAAAGTAGTTGAATTAGAACAAGATGCAGATAAATTTGGTTTTCGATGGGGAAACACGACACAAATTATTGAGCAAATCAAAAGCGAATGCTCAGAAATCAGCGAGCATTTAGATAATGACCAAGGTTTATGTGACCAAGAAGCTTTGCAAGAAGAGATTGGTGATTTATTACATGCCGCATTTTCGTTGTGCGTGTATTGTAAGTTTAGTCCAGAAGATACTATGAAGAAGACGTTAGCCAAGTTTGAGCGGAGAATGCAGGCTGTAAAGAAAGTTGCTGCTGATGACGGCCTGATGAATGTTGATGGTTTGAGTTTTGATGAGTTGATGGTTTTCTGGGATAAAGCGAAGGCCAAAGTCGGGTGAGTATTTTTTATGTCATCTAAGCAAGCGAACGTAGATTATATTCTTGAACAGATTAGCCAAGCCGGCACCGTACGTGCAAGAAAGATGTTCGGTGAATATGCAATCTACTGCGAAGATAAAGTGGTGGCTTTGGTATGTGATGATCAATTGTTTGTTAAGCCCACGAATGCGGGCAAAGAATTTATGATTAATTATATAGAAAAACCGCCATATAAAGGTGCGAAGTCTTATTTGTATATTTCTGGCGAAACCTGGGATGAACGTGAATGGCTAACCGAGCTTATTAGAAAAACCGCATCAGAACGACCAACACCAAGACCTAAGCTAAAATCAAAAAAGAAAAGTTAAGTAATATTAAGCTATATAATGATAGCCATGAAGTGTTGTCACCATGGAAATGGATTGACATAAATCAAAATGGAGTGGATTTATCTTGTTTTTAAATTAATTTGAATAAAGTCCAAAAAAAGTGAATGAAGGCGTTGACTCTCGGCTAATATCGCGTAGAATGCAGTTCTCGCTTTGAGGCGAAGTTCATTAACAACT
>JARGNP010000010.1 GCA_029210265.1 Legionellaceae bacterium | reverse complement strand
TATGCTCAACAGGTGATGGATGGTATTTTTTGATCACTCATGCGTTTGCCCTGCTTGATGATGCAAAGGTTATTCTTGAACCATCTACAAACGGTTATAATCTGTTACATGATATTATTCGCTTATCGCCCTGTCATGAAATAGAGGATAGGTACAACATTATTAGGCAGCGATTACAAAAAGTGTTTAAGGCATATAAAATGCCTCATGCCTTCCATGAACTGCTTTGCCATCGTGCAGAAAATAATATTAGCGTTCTGTCGGCTGCTGTAAATAAAGGAAACCGTGCGATGGTCTCTCAACTTGTTTATGACATAGAGGATTATTGTAAACCGGGTCAATTATTGCAAGAACTCAAGCTTTTTGAGGCGACGAGAAGAAATAGCGGTGTTTCTTTATTTGCGCAATCGCTGTATTTTCATCAAGCTGAAAATGGATGTAAAGCGTTCACTGAACAAAACGTACAAATTTTTAGATTCTTATTAAGAAAACTTCGAAAACTAGCGTCATGTGAAGCTGATCAATTTGTACTTAATAGTATAGAAAATTCAGAATGGTATACCTCGCTTGTTTGTCATGCACAAGGAACATCGAAGGAAAGAGTCGAGATATTTATTAGTAAATATGTGGATGAAGTAACCAAAAAAGTCGGCGGTAATGTGAGTAAAAGAAGATATCTGGCGGCCATGCCGGATGCGGTGAGTGCACACGAAGAATCGCCAGATGATGATCGTTCACCTATGAAACGGCAACGCATGAGCCGTTGGGATCAGCCATCTATAATGTCATAAGTTATGATGCTAATTGACGTTAGGTTATAAGACCCGCACGTAGAAGATCATGAATATGTAGCACCGCTGTTGGCTTGTGTTCCGAATCTGTAATCACCAGCGAGGTAATGCTGTGTTGCTGCATAAGCGCAAGGGCTTCTGCGGCGAGCATACCACGGGATATGGTTTGACAGCCTTGGGTCATGACGTCTTTGATAAGGGTCGTATGAATGTCGTAGGATTTCGTCAAGGTTCGTCGGATATCACCGTCGGTGTACACGCCAACTAAGCAATCATCGGAATTCACCACGCAAGCCATGCCTAGTTTTTTTGCACTGAGTTCTATTAAAGCATCACGAACCAAGGTTGTTTCGGTAATTTTTGGTAAGGCCTCGCCGGAATGGTAGAGCTCATCGACGGTCAGTAATAATTTTTTACCGAGTGTACCGCCGGGGTGCGCGTGTGCAAAATCATCGGCCGTAAAGCCACGCGCCTCAAGTAGCGCAACGGCTAAGGCATCACCCATCACCAAGGCGATGGTCGTGCTTGTGGTGGGGGCGAGTCCAAGAGGGCAGGCTTCTTCTGATATCTCAAGATTTAAATTAATAGTCGCGGTTTTAGCCAGTGTAGAATTTGGATTGCCTGTGAGCGTAATCAGAGGCGTGCCTAAGCGCTTTAAGCTAGGTAGTAAATTAAGAACTTCGTGCGTGTTACCCGAGTTGGATAAGGCAAGCACGATGTCGTTGGATGTAACCATGCCTAAGTCGCCATGATTGGCCTCAGCAGGATGCATAAAAAAAGCGGGGGTGCCTGTACTGGCAAGCGTTGCGGCAATTTTTTTACCGATATGACCTGATTTTCCCATGCCGGTGACCACGACACGGCCAGAGCATGCAAACATGAGCTCGCAGGCGCGTTCAAAATTTTTATCAATTTTTTGTGCGAGCGAAAAAATAGCCGCTGCTTCGGTTTCAATGACGTTTAGGCCGGATGTGCAAAAATTCATGATGTCAAAACTGGATAAAATCGTACTTTGATTCTATCATAACTTAAGCTATCTCTAAATTAATAATAATAATATTCGAGCTAGTAATCTGCGCATACCGGGATATATAATTGAGCAAACATGACAAGGAGTCATACGGCATGCAGGAATCATGGGTCGATATTTCAAATTTAACATTTTATCATCATCAAAAATTGATTTTTGATCAGATTAATATTCGTGTCCAACGTGGAAAAATTACGGCGATCATGGGGCCAAGTGGCACGGGTAAAACAACGTTATTGCAATTGATTGGCGGTGTTTTGACGCCTGACGCAGGTAAAATATGTGTGGACGGTGATGATGTGCATGCTTTGTCGCGCAAAAAGCTTTCAGTTGCTCGACGTAATATGGGCCTGTTATTTCAAAACGGCGCGTTATTCACACATCTTTCTGTGTTTGATAACGTGGCGTTTCCATTAAGAGAGCATACAAATTTAAGTGAATTATTGCTGCGTGATGTGGTGTTGATGAAACTCGAAGCCGTGGGTCTGCGTGGTGCTGCTCACCTTATGCCTTCACAATTATCAGGTGGTATGTCGCGACGTGCGGCGTTTGCACGTGCCATGGCACTTGATCCTGAACTCATGATGTATGACGAACCGTTTACGGGACAAGATCCTATATCGATGGGGGTTTTGGTACGCTTGATAAAGCGACTGAACGAACTACTTCAAACAACGACCATGATTGTATCGCATGATGTTGCTGAAACGTGTGAGATAGCAGATTATGTTTATCTTTTATCAGAAGGTCGTGTGATTGGTGAGGGCACACCAACAGACTTACTTAATTCTACGCAACCTGATATTCGGCAGTTTATGCGCGGTGAAGCGGATGGTACGGTGCCGTTTCATTATCCAGCGCGACCGTATGCGGAGGAATTACTTGATGCTTGATAGAATTGAACAAGCAGGTACGATTGGGCGTGTTTCAGTGCAGCGCTTGGGGCAGGCGGGTGCTTTTTTGTGTCGGCTCTTGTGGCGCAGGCCCCAACTTAAAAAAATAGGGCCTAGCGTTTGGCATCAATTATATTCTGTCGGTGTTTTATCGGGCATTGTGATCGTTGTTTCTGGGCTGTTTATTGGCATGGTTGTTGGTCTGCAAGGCCATCATACTTTGGAGAAATTTGGAGCATCGAGTCAGCTTGGTCAGTTACTTGCACTGAGCATTGCGCGTGAATTGGGCCCGGTGGTGAGTGCGCTTTTATTTGCAGGACGTGCGGGCTCTGCTTTAACGGCAGAAATTGGCTTAATGAAAGCAACAGAGCAACTCACCAGTATGGATATGATGGGTGTTGATCCACTTGCACGTATTGTTTATCCACGTTTTTTAGCCGGTTTGATAGCTTTACCTGTTTTATCACTTATTTTTTCGGCCGTAGCTGTGTATGGTGGGTACCTTGTTGGGGTGGAGCGTTTTGGTGTGGATGCCGGTAGTTTTTGGTCGAACATGCAATCAGCCGTTGATTTTAGGCTTGATGTCTTAAGTGGCATGATTAAAAGTTTGGTGTTTGCTTTTTTAGTCAGTTGGGTGGCCGTTTATCAAGGCTTCATGAGTACACCTACAGCGGCAGGGATTAGCCAGGCAACCACGCGTTCGGTGGTGCATGCATCTCTTCTGATTTTAGGGTTTGATTTTTTATTGACAGCATTGATGATTGGAGGTTGGTAAATGAATAAGAACTATCGACTGGATTTAAGCGTAGGGGTTTTTATGCTGCTAGGTTTTTTGGCTTTGCTCGTGATGGTTTTTAAAGTCAGCGGCGTGCAAGCATTAACCCGAGCAAAAACGTATGAAGTTACCGCAAATTTTTCAGATATTGGAGGGCTTAAAGTTCGTGCTCCGGTCACCATTGCAGGCGTAAAAGTCGGTGAAGTGACAAGCATTGCTTTGCAGCCGGGTCAGCTTAATGCCAAAGTTAAAATGCAGTTACGCCAAGATCAGCATATTCCTTTTGATGATGCATCAGCGCGTATTTTAACCGAAGGGCTCTTAGGTTCAAATTATATAAGCCTTGTACCTGGTTTTGAAAGCGTGCCAGATCATCCGTTTTTACGTTCGGGTGATGTGATTGAGCGAACGCAAGAAGCCGTTATTCTTGAAAATATTATTGGTCAATTGCTGTTTAGTACAAAAGAATCAACGTAGTTATATTTAAATATTTAAATATTTAAGATGTTTAAGATAAAAGGGAGTGGATATGCGTATATTTAAAAATTTTTTAGGGTGCTGCTTATTGGTGTTAAGTTCACTCACATGGGCTGCAACGTCTCCGGTGCCGATGTTAGAACAAACAGCAGATCAAATTATTGATACGCTGGATCAAAACAAAAGCAAGCTCAAGAAAAATCCATTATTTGTTCAGCGCACCGTACGCGAGCATTTGTTGCCTCATATTGATGTAAAAGGTATGGCGCGCTCGGTTTTGGGTCGAAATGCTTGGATGCGTGCAACCCCTGAAGAGCGTGGGAAATTTACACAAGCGTTTTCTAAGTTAGTGGTTCGAACCTACGCTGCACCGTTAGCTGAATACTCGAATGAAAAAATTATGTTTTTACCAGAGCGTGCGGCACCCAGTGGGCGTTTCACACGTGTAAATAGTGTTATCATTCGCTCCAATGGGCAGAAAATTCCTTTGAGTTATAGTTTGGTCTTAAAACACGGCAGCTGGAAAGTGTATGATTTGAGCGTTGAAGGTGTGAGTTTGTTGCAGAGTTTTAGAACGCAGTTTGGACAAATATTAAAAATGACGGATATGGATGCATTAATTATGCAGCTTAATAAGCAAAATAATCCCGAACGCCAGGCCGTATGATGAGTGACGCGCGCGTGTTTGTGCCATCGAACGTTTTAACGTTTGATACCGTGTCGTCAGATTTGACGCGTTTTTCGACGCATGTAAAGCAGCATGCTGATACAACGCTTGTGTTAAATATGGAGCACGTTACGCACTGTGATAGCGCAGGACTTGCGTTACTCATTCAGGCACATAGATTATGCCAAGAAAAACAATTGGTATTACGTATCAAAAATATGTCTCAGGCTATTCTAGATTTAGCTAAATTCTGTGACGTAGATAATTTATTTATTGGAGAAAATTGAGTGACCGTAAGCAACAACGAACTTGAGCAATGTTTAATTAAGATTCCGGGCGTAATACACGTCGAGGTTTCAGGTGATGGGTATCATTATCAACTTATTCTTGTTTCGAATGATTTTGAAGGCATGAAGCGCTTGGCACGTCAGCAATGGGTGTATGCAAAGCTTCAAGATTATATTACTTCTGGGCAGTTACATGCATTGACCATGAAAACTTGGACTGAAGCCGAATGGGAGAAAAATCGTGGATAAATTAGTGATTAATGGTGGTAAACCGCTGTTCGGTGAGGTCGTTATCTCAGGGGCAAAAAATGCAGCTTTGCCCATTATAGCTGCAACGTTACTGGCAACAGAGCCTGTAACTATTGCCAATGTCCCGCATCTCAACGATGTTACGACCATGATGGAATTACTCGGTCAGCTTGGGGCAAACCTGGTTGTTGATGAAAAGATGCATGTTTCTGTTGATGCGAACACCATCGGTGATGAGCTAGTAGCGCCTTATGATTTGGTTAAAACCATGCGTGCTTCTATTTTGGTTCTGGGACCATTGCTCGCGCGTTTTGGGCGAGTGGATGTGTCGTTGCCTGGCGGCTGTGCTATAGGCACACGTCCCATTGATTTGCATTTAAAAGCTTTAAAAGCCATGGGTGCAGATATCGAAGTGATCAATGGTTATGTTAAAGCGCGATGTAGAAAAGGGCGTTTGCAAGGCAAAACAATTGTATTTGATACCGTGACTGTGACCGGAACAGAAAATATTTTAATGGCGGCAACACTCGCCGAAGGCAAAACGGTGCTAAAAAATGCAGCGCGAGAACCTGAAGTGGTCGATTTAGCCAATTTCTTAATCAGCATGGGTGCTAAAATTCACGGAGCGGGAACTCATACGATCGAAATCGAAGGCGTGCCGAACCTGACGGGGGGGAGCTACTCGGTTTTGCCCGATAGGATTGAAGCGGGTACGTATTTAGCTGCGGCAGCCATGACGCGCGGCAAGGTGACCGTGAAACGCGTGCGACCCGATAATTTACTTTCGATGCTTTGTAAGTTTGAAGAAGCCGGTGCGGCGATTACGTTAGGAAACGATTGGGTGACGCTTGATATGTACGGTGAACGTCCGGAAGCCGTGGATATTTCGACCGCGCCTTATCCTGGTTTTCCAACGGATATGCAAGCACAATTTATGGCATTAAATACGGTAGCCCAAGGTTCTTCTTCTGTGATTGAAAATATTTTTGAAAATCGTTTTATGCATGTGCAAGAATTGCAACGCATGGGTGCTAAAATTCGTTTGAACGGCAATGCCGCTATGATAAGTGGTGTTGAATACTTAACTGGGGCACCGGTCATGGCGACCGATCTTCGTGCATCAGCGAGCTTGATTCTTGCCGGATTGGCTGCAAAAGGCGAGACTTGGGTAGAGCGTATTTACCATGTCGATCGAGGCTATGAACGTATTGAAGAAAAATTTTCGATACTGGGTGCCGATATTAAGCGCTGCTCTGGAACATAAACCTGGAAGATAAATTATGATTGAGCGCATTGAACTGGAAACCTATTTACAAAATTACCTTCAGGTAGATGCGTTTCAAGATTATGCCCCCAACGGCCTTCAAATCGAAGGTAAAGCAAGTATTGGGCGTATTTGCACCGCGGTGACCGCATCACACGATGTGATTCAATCCGCTTGTACCTATCAAGCGGATGCTTTACTTGTCCATCATGGTTATTTTTGGAAAGGTGAGGATCCAACATTGCGTGGTATGAAGCGCGCGCGTATTGCAGAGCTACTCAAGCATGATATAAATTTATTTGCTTATCATTTGCCGATTGATTGCCATCAAACGCTGGGTAACAATGCGTGTATCGCTACAAAATTAGAACTTAAGCATGTTGAAAGCCATGCTGCTGGAAAAATACCTGATTTATTGTGGAGCGGTGAATTAGCTAAGCCCTTGGGTGTACAAGCCTTCACGCACCAATTAACCACCGCATTTGATCGCGCGCCGCAGTGTATACCCGCATCTGAACCCAATAAAATAATTAAAAAAATTGCCTTTTGTTCGGGTGCAGCACAAGATTATCTTGAAGATGCCGCCGCTCTTGGTGTAGATGCGTATATCAGCGGTGAAATTTCAGAACGTACGTATTATCAAGCGAAAGAGCTAGGCGTGCATTATTTTGCGTGCGGGCATCACGCCACGGAACGTGATGGAATTCATACGTTAGGTAAGCATCTAGTCGAGCAATTTGGGTTAGAACATACGTTTCTTGATAGCAATAACCCGGTTTGACCCTCATGAAAACGGCACAAAGTTTAGAATATGTTCAGGGTTCAGTTGAACGCGTGACGTTTCATAGCGAAGCCACAGGATTTTGTGTTCTACGCACCCAAGTGCGTGGCCATCGTGATGTTGTCACGGTTATAGGCAACGCGCCGTCGATTACGGCGGGTGAATACATCGAGTGCCAAGGGATTTGGGTCAATGACCGAACGCATGGCATGCAATTTAAAGCTGAGCATCTTAAAACCATTCAACCCACCACACTTGAAGGTATTCAAAAATATTTAGGCTCAGGTATGGTCAAAGGTATTGGTCCGCATTTTGCTAAAAAGCTTGTCGCAGCGTTTGGTGAAGCGGTGTTTGATGTGATTGAGCAAAGCCCTCATCGTTTATTGGATTTGGAAGGCATCGGGCCTAAACGTAAAGACCGTGTACTGTCTGCTTGGGCTGAACAAAAAGCGATTCGTAGCATCATGGTGTTTTTACATGGCCATGGCGTGGGTACGGCACGAGCGGTACGCATCTATAAAACTTACGGTGATAAATCGGTTGAAATCGTCGAGGCGAATCCCTATCGTTTGGCACGTGATATTCGCGGGATTGGTTTTAAAACAGCCGATCAATTAGCCGAAAAATTAGGAATAGCAAAAGATTCGTTGATGCGTGCACAAGCCGGGGCATCTCATGTATTGCAAGAGCTTTGTGATAAAGGAAATTGCGCAGCAGAATTATCTAAACTGCTTGAGGCAAGCCATAAATTACTTGAAATTCCAGAGGATATTATACAAACAGGTATTCAACAAGCAATTCTTGAAGAGCAGCTGGTTGCTGATGTCATTAATAATACGCCCTGTATTTACCCTATTTCGCTTTATACAGCAGAAACACGTGCCGCGGTACAAATCAAACGTTTAAATACCACACATCTACCTTGGGGCGAGATTGATCTAGCCGAAGCTATTCCCATGATTGAGAAAAAAACAGGGTTGGAATTATCAGACTCGCAACATGAAGCGGTCGAGCAGATTTTAAAATCAAAAATCTCTATTATGACGGGTGGTCCAGGTGTTGGTAAAACGACGATTGTAAAAAATTTATTAGGTATTATTGAAGAGAAATCACTTCGAATTAGTCTGTGTGCTCCTACGGGGCGTGCAGCTAAGCGCTTGACCGAAACCACGCAACTTGAGGCAAAAACGATTCATCGTTTGCTTGAATTTGACATAAAAACATATGGGTTTAAGCATAATCAAAATAATTTATTAGATTTGGATGTATTAATTATTGATGAAGCCTCCATGATTGATATTGTTTTACTCAATCATTTGCTTAAAGCTATCCCGCTAGATGCAGCGGTTATTTTTGTTGGAGATATAGACCAACTTCCATCGGTTGGCTCAGGTGCTGTGTTAGCTGATTTGATTGCTTCTCATAAGATCACCACTGTACGATTAACCGAAATTTTTCGTCAGGCAGCGCACTCACATATTATTGTGAATGCTCATCGTGTGAATGAAGGCCGAATGCCGATACCTCATGATTCACCGCAAAGCGATTTTTTTACGTTGTATGCCGATACTCCAGAAGAAATTCATGACAAATTGCTTGAGGTAGTGATTAATCGTCTGCCTAAACGTTACGGTTATGATCCCATTCGGGATATTCAAATCTTAACGCCCATGAACCGGGGCGGCCTGGGCAGCCGAAGCTTAAATGCTGCACTGCAAGCGCGCTTAAACGGTCGTTCGGAACCTAAGCTTGAGCGCTTTGGGTCGACCTATGCGCCGGGCGATAAAGTGATCCAGATGACAAATAATTATGATAAAGATGTGTTTAACGGTGATATCGGTGTGATTGAAAGCATTGATTTGGAAGAAGGCGAAGTCAAAATTAAATTTGATTATAGTTTGAAAACCTATGGTGTTAACGAACTGGATGAAATTAATCTAGCGTATGCGATTAGCATTCATAAAGCTCAAGGCTCTGAGTTTCCAGTAGTGGTGATGCCACTTGCAACACAGCATTTCGCATTGCTTGCTCGTAATTTAGTGTACACAGGCATCACGCGAGGCAAATCACGAGTGGTGTTAATCGGTCAGAAAAAAGCAATAGGTATGGCCGTACATAATGATAAAGAAGCACATCGTCTAACCAAGCTTGCAGAACGGCTTGCGTAGAAAAAATAGATGAAGCCGCGACATCAGTGTAATAGAAATCTCTTGTTGTAATAAAAATCTCTGTGCAAAATACGAGTTATTAGTCTAATATTAAGTGAAAATACTATTAAACCTTTGCCATAACAGGTGAATTTTTCTTAGTCAGGCCTTACAAACGACTTGAAAAAAATTGCTTAAAGGTTATAGGTGGAATTTTAATTATGCCAAAATCACTTTTAATAGTTGTCAGTGATGGATTTGGTGGTTATGGTGATTTTTTATTTGCACTAAAACTATCCGAACAATTAAAACGATACAATGAACAAATTGGTGCTGAGGTCCCTCCTGTGTATATTGTTACCCAGGATTCTGGAAAAAAAACAATCGAAACCCTTCACGGACATACAGAGTTTGGTGTGGAAATATTAACGCCAAATGATTTGGAAAAAAAAATAAAGACGAATAATCTTGATGTTGGGCAAGTAATTGAAGCGCCGGTTATGCGATTTGAACTTATAGCGAAGGTTTCTAGTGCCCTTAAGGGTCTATCTGCGCCAGTCCCCCATATAATAATAACCGAATATAACCATGGTGATCCCGGGAAGGAACTACTTAACCGTCGTAGATACAGAGATATAGGAAGTACAGACCTGAGCAGTTTGAGGTATATGGGGGCTGTTAATTCTGGTTTTATGGCCGATCTTGATGATAATCACAAGGATGGTATTTTTTTCCAAGGTATTTTACTCAGTGAGGGGTTGATTAACCCCCAAGATCACAACACTCAAGTAGCTCAGTTAGAAGATAAGATTCGAACACCTATCTTTGAAAAAAAATCTGCCGAAGAATATCAAGACGACACTGACCTATCATTCCAATACAGTCATGATAGTTACCATACAGACCGTAATGATACACCCGCTAAACATTACCTCATGGTTCATCGAGAATTTACGAAAGAAAAGACTAACAAACAAGATGTAATCATGATTGGTAAAAACAGGGACAAAAAAAGAGAAGCTTTAGGTGAAATGATCCCGCTACTCATGAATGATGGATATGCTCGTATCAGTTTTTATAATGCGGATACTGGCGAGGAAGAAATACTTCATCATCACGGCGAAGGAAAGTCTTATCGAGTTATTTATACTTCGGGTTTGACGCATCAATCTATGATGGCACTAACGGCTCTTTCTGGCCCCTTAACCGGAGCAACTGGAGATCAATCCTTAAGTGAGGCAGTGAGTGCTAATAAATTAATGCTTTATGAATGTTTAAAACATAAACAAGATTTAATTGAATCTTATGATGCTGCGTTGAAAAAAATGTCCGATGATAGTCATTTAGTCATAGAAACACTACAATTATTACGCAAGGCTACAACTACCGACGAATATGAACGTTTGGGCGAATTACTTCGCAATCCAGATATACAAAATAAAATAAAGCATGCAAACCAAAGTGTGATTAAAGATCATAACCTTGCTTCAAACGTTGTAAATTTTGAGCAAGTACTATGTGAGAATATTGTACGATATTCACGCCAAGCAAACGGCATTCATCCCCAAATTTTAGAACTGTTGGAAAACAATCGAGGGATCATTGATATTAATTATCAATATAATGGTAGAAGCTTACTTCAAACCCTTACAGAAAAAGCACCAATTGATATTATATTTAAACAACTTCTGGATAAGAAAAGTTATGAACTTGCCGGAGATATTATCCAAGCAACAAAAAATCATGAAGATAAACTAGCTTTAGGTAATATTTTGAACTCAGAGGTTATAACAGTACACACTATTTTTGATAGAAATGCTATTGGCGCGCCGCAGGTGATTAAGACTCAGTCTGGTCGCACATACCTTGACCTATATAGAGAGGCTTGCCCACTTCCAGATACAACCACTGCAGAAGCAACGTTTATGACTACATTGTTTCAACTTAATAAATATCATCCGAAGCCTGGTTCTAAACGGGAAATAATGTTTGAGTCATTTCGTGAATTAACAAAAACATTTAGTTCTTTATCAAGTTATGATGAAAAAGCTCTAATAGGATTGCTATTGTTAAACAAAAAAAATATTGCTGCGGAATATAAGTATATTTCACCAAACAATTGGTTATTTGGTAGTAAATTTCATAAAATTCTTGGTAAAGCACTGAAGGGGCTTGATGTTAATCTTGGCACGTTGACGTTAGAACAAGAGCAAGGATACTACCATGCATTGCATGAAACAATTAATAAACAGCCTAATTTTTTAGGTAATGAATATATATTACAGTCATTAGCTAAACAAGCTCATGTAGAATTACCGCCTATTTCTAAGCTTCCTGCCGTTACAGTTCAACGTATTTTATCTAACCCTAAATCAACGAAAGACAGCTCAATTTTACATACAGATACTGGATTTTATCATGTTAATCCTAAGCCTATTGAGCAAAGTGGATCTGGAAGCGTGTATGCAGGCATATATTATGCTCAAGAAGATGACAGCATTAATGTTAGTCAGCCGTTAGCTTTAAAGCAAGTTCAAGTTGAACAAGCTTCGATGTTAGATAAGGAATACAAGCTTTGTAAGCAAGTTCATCCGCAAGAAGGGCAATTTAAACGCTTCAATCAAGGTAGGTCCGCTTACTTAGTCATGCCATTGTCTCCTGGGATTCGACTCGATAAATATTTGAGTACTCATCCGGAGTTGGCTCGTGAGGATCGGTTAAAGATAACGAAAAATGTACTTACTCATTTGCACGATATTCATAAAAAAGGAATAACGCACAATAAATTAAACCTAAAAAATATCCTTTTTGATCCGGTTAAGCAAGAAATTCATATGATTGATTTTAGTCACGCGGAAGAGCATGGCACCCATATACATTCTATAGCTATTGATTCTTCTGGTTTTGCTTTAGAAATGCCCCCAGAATATTTAATAGGTGCAAATTCGACTGCATTATTAGATGTTTTTTCGATCATGCCTATTTGTGCTGAAATTTGTGGGGTTAATAAAACCGATTTAGTTGTTAAAAGAATGGAAAATGCATTTCAAAATTTTGAGGATGAAATCTTAAAAAACGATATTCGAAGTGTTTTTAATCTCACTCAAAACCTTGAGGAAGTGCTCCCTAAATTATATCAGCACCGCACTAATCCAAATTTACATAAATTTATTCAAGCTTACGTTAAAATACCTTATAATTTTGAACTCTATAAAGACAGGCTTGATCAAGAACTTATTGATTTATTTAATCAAATGCAGAATTCAGAACCTTCCCAAAGGCCAAATTTGCAAGATTGTATTGGAACTTTTAATGGACTGATTGGTCCAGCGAAAAATCCAACCCAAGAGTTCAAATCTATGATTAATCATATGAGAGAAAATGATACGAACAGTGCGGAGGAACCTTTAGTACCACCAAGTTCATCAGGTTTTCATAGATAATTAATTGACGTTTAATAGGAGAAACTAAAATGCCTACAGCAGAACAGGTTGTTCAAGCAATAAAAAACACATTTGAACTTCAGGATGATGTTAATTTAGCGTCATTGGTAAGCTCACCTAAAATTAGTGCTATTGATGGGTTGTCTGATTTATTGATAATTCTTGCCGACGAAAAAAGTCCTCCAAGAATAATTGGACGTGCGTTAGAGGAAGTCGTCTTAGGACTTAAGCAAAAAAATAAACCCACCGATCTTGAGCAAGAATTAGATCGTCAAATACAGGTGTTGGTTTATGATCCTCAATATTCCCTAGGTAGAAGTTCTCCATGATCTGATCTTACCTCGAAAAAGCGGACAACTACAATGCAAATGCAAATGCAAATGCATTTTGCATGGCCGTACATAATGATAAAGAAGCACATCGTTTGACCAAGCTTGCGGAACGGCTTGCATAAGATTTATTTTGTTGATTTTATTTAATCAGCACGTTAACCTTTCGCCCACTTAAATAAAAATATCTCATCTTATCTTGGTGTATATAATATGAGCAAAAAATGTGTCATAGTACTCGCCAGTACTCTGTTAACTCATGCTGGCTCAGCAGCTACTCGCATTGATTTAGCGCATCAGTCAGGCAACTATATTAAGCCTTATGTAATAGCAACACCAGTATCAAGATCAATAGGTCTATTAAATTCAACAGAATTGCGGCAAACAAGAGCAGATGTTGATTTTAATCAAACAAGCCACGTACGATTACAGCAAATGTATGCGGGTGTTCCTGTCTGGAATGCCACCGCAATTGTTCATCTACCCAAGGTTAATCAGATTAATAAAAATATTAATAAGCTTGGGTTGTATGCTCATTTAAATCAACATACATCGATGAATGGTGTGATCTATGAAGGGTTAGAGCAAGATCTTGGCAGCAGATCTACATATGATTTTTCGGGCTTGAATAAAAAAAAGGCGATTAAAAAAGCGAAGCAAATATTTGAGAAAAAAATAGGATTAGTTAATTTAGGCTATACCAAAGAATCTTTAAAAACCATTGTTTATGTTGATAAGTCGCAACAAGCGCATTTCGCATTTTTAGTTAGTTTTTATTATGATGATGGTGAAACGGGCGCGCATCGACCTACCATGATTATGGATGCAGAGTCATTACATATCTATCGTCATTGGGACGGTGTTTTATCAGAAAATCCTATGGAAATACCCGAAGTATTAGTCGGTGGAATTGGCGGTAATGGTAAAGTTGGTGAAGTTATTTATGACGGCGCTGAAAGGCATCTACCCGCAGTAAAAGCCCAGCTTATTCATCGCGAAGGGCAGCATGGTGGCATGAGTTACCAGCGTAATTATTGCTTGTTACGCAATGACAAAATCACTATTTATGATATGTCTTATGGTGATTTGAACCCATCTCTTTGTGCGCGTGGCGATCAAGCTACTCCGATTTATTGGTTAAGCAATGATTATAATGGAACGCGTTGGAAGGGAGACGAAGTGAATGGAGGCTATTCACCGAGTTTGGATGCTTTTTACAGTGCCAATACGGTGATTGATTTTTATCGTGATTGGTATGATATGCCGGCCTTAGTCGAAGACGATGGTGAAACACCGATGCGATTAAATATGCGCGTTCATTATGGCCGAAATTTTGATAACGCTTTTTGGGATGGTGAACAAATGACGTTTGGTGATGGAGGCCCGATGTTTTATCCTCTGACGTCATTGAGTGTTACTGCACATGAAATTGGGCATGGGTTTACCGCGCAGCATGCGGGTCTTGATTATTCTGAGCCTCAAATGGGCGCATTGCATGAGGCCTTTTCTGATGAGGTAGGCGTCGCCATACAATATTATGCGACGGGCGCAAGTATATGGGATATTGGGCGAGATATTAAAAAAAATGAAGGTGCGATGCGGTATTTAGATAATCCTACAAAAGATGGATCTTCGATTGATCATATGCGTGATTTTGATGCGTCCGAAGCGCACGCCGGTGCTGGTATTTTTAATAAGGCTTTCTATCTTATTGCAGCAACGAAAGATTGGGATATTCGAAAAGCGTTTAATATCATGATTAAAGCGAATATGGATTATTGGAATCCAAGCATGACAACACTCCAAGAGGCTGCATGTGGCGTGGTTGCTGCAACGAAAGATTATGATTATAACATCGCTGATGTGCGTGTGGCTTTTGCGATGGTCGGTCTTGATACAGGGCTTTGTTTTGAGGAAGTAAGCACAGAGTCATGATGTGTAAACAAGCGAGATTTAGCTTTATTAAGTAAAAAAGGATCGTGTGTAATGTTCGTAACACGTATGAGACAGCAAGTTGAAGCGGCAGAAGCAAGAGCGCGTGAAAGTGAGCAACGAAGTATTAAAACGTGCCATTTGAATATCCGCCTGGAGTTTATGCAAAATATTGAAACATCGGTAAACGACGAAGAAAAAGCTGTCGATTCACCAGAAAAGCAAGCGCCTTCTCCTGCGAAACGCCTGGTTTCGCAAGACGAAAGCATTCAAAAAAGAATCTTGTCAGGTGATGGAGAAGCTTCTTTTTTTAAGAAAAATAATCCACGTCGTTCGTTGAGCAGCGGTGCATGCTCTGAAAAGACAGAGGCTTGGCAAGATCGAGAACAAACCACACGTCGGCACAGCAGTCCTGAGTTAGCATCTCGTCGTTGAATTACAGGCCTGTCATAATAGACCAGGCCTTGAAGCCGCATCTTCATCGAGACCAATATCTAAGCTGGGATAGTTTGTTATGATTGTTTGGATTTGATGTGATAGTTCATCGGTTAATATTAGATCACCGCGTTCTAAACCTAAGGCAACAGAGTGTAAAACTAAGCTTGCATGATCACTGTACGTGCCTTGTTGCTGACTGTTTGGTTCATTTCCTGTTGATACGATGTGCCCGCAAAAAACATCAATATCTCGTAGTCTGACGTTTCCTAAGTCGTCGCCAGCCCCAAACGTTAAAGCACATTGGTTCGTGATGGCATCCATCTCGTGTATTTTTATAAAGCCAGGTAGCGGTTTTGTCTCCATGTAGGCTGCATCTGTATTACGGGGATCAGAGCCATTAACAACATGATCTTGTGTTTGATCGATGTGTTGGTTAACAAAGTTAAAGAATCGAGCGAATTGTTCGGGCAGTCTTTCTTGATAAATGGTGCGTTTTATTTTTGCAATCAAAGGAGCCTTTTTACCTTCATCCAACGCGCTTTCTTGAATATAGCCCATAGCATTTTGAACAGCATTTGAAGCGGTCATATCGGTAGGTAGCTCTGCAATATGAGTTTTTAATTCTTCTGGACACAAGGTTGAAATATAGGCATTTAATTCTGAAATGTTGTCGGTGCTTTCGTTTAAAAGACGACTGCTTTTTTCACCAGGTTCAAATAACGCACCACTAAAACATTCTTCAAGTAATTCTGAAACACAGGTGTTAATCACAGTGCTTTCATTCATGCCACCTGGTAAGCAATATTCATGACATACGGGGCGTTGGCCTGAAAGTACACTGACTTTACCTGCAGTTTCTTGTACTAAAAGAATAGGATCAACGGCAGAATTTAGGCCATTTTTACCCAGGGTTTTAATTGCAATCCCATAATTGCTTATATTGGTTTCATTGCTGGGTATTTGGTACCAAGGCCTGTCGCCAAGTTTTTGATTTAATAGAGCATGTATTTCTGATCGCGTGATGTCATTTTGGAAGTGCGTATGATCAACGTGAAGCATGCCGTTATTTAAAGACCAGCCATTACCCTGTGAATTATGGCTTGGATCTTTTAGATCAAACACGAAGTGGTTAAATCCGTGTGCTGCCCGTTGTTGGGCTAACTGGTCAAACTTCATGGTTTTAAATTGCTCAGATATTTCATTTAGTATACCAACGGTTTTTTCTATTTCTTCAGGCGATGCGCCATGACGCGAGCGCTTGCTGTCGCTGTCTTCACGGATGTCTATTAGTCGTTTTTTAAAGTTATTTTTATCTTCAGACATGGCACACCTCAGTTAGAGTAATTAAATTCTTCTTTATCTCAGTCTAGTTTATGTATAGAAAAGTTACTAGTTGTAGAATGTTTAAATGAACTCTCTTGACCAAGCTTGCAAAACGACTTGCGCAGAAAAAGTAGTATCCGCATGCTTATGATCTGGTCTATGTAAGCAGGACTTCTATAAGAATTTATCTTGATAATCAACAACAAATCCTGCAAAAATACGAATAATACGGTCGTCTATTTTGTCAGGGTAGTTAACAGAAACATGCCAATTGTTTGGTTCTGTGCGATTGAGTTCAGCAATAGGTACCGGGTTGATATTGGTATCTTCAGCTAAAACAATAAAGCGTTTAAAATCTGCATTTGCGTAGGCAATAGCGACACGTGTAGCCTCTCCTTTTTCGCTATATTCATAGATACTGAATTTTGCTGCTTCAAGGGTGGCAAGTTCTCCATCAATCATACCGATTTGGGTTCGGCGTGTATCATAGATATCGATATCTTTTGCCCAAGAGAAGAGAGAGCCAATCGATACAATGCGAGTGATACCCGTAGCCTGCCATCCGTGTTCATTGGATAAGTCATAATTGGTACGAATGCGAAAGGCACTTTTTTTAATGGAGCCTGCGTAGGTTTCTCGTAGTTTTGAATTGATACGATAGACTTCAGCGGTCGGATGTATATCTTTTTTTATATCGAAGTGATAAGGATTTTCCTCATGAACACCATAGTTAATATCGGCATATGCAGGATAGGACGAGGAAACAAACAACGCAAGCAGGCTAGACATAACAATATTTCGCATAAAAGATTCCTTGTAATATAAATACATTATTTAAGCTAAAGAGTAAATAACTTAGCAGATTATCATATAAGAAAGCATAAGTCACTGCGTTTTATACGGTCGTCTAGTATCCGATGGACATAACATGTTGTAAGATGCAGGAAAGTTTAAAGCAAGGCATGACCATGGATAGAAAAGTCTTTTTTTTTCAAAATAGTTTACAAAAGTTCTATACAAAACTACCTGTTGTATTATTTGATATTTTAGCCATTCCGTTAGCGTGGTGTTGTGCTAATGCTTTCCAATTTAATTCACGTGGTTTATTTCAAGATTGGCTACTGCATAGCGCATCGAAGCCTTTTGTTGTTTTGCTCCTGATCCAAGTTGCTTGTTATTACGCGTTTAAAGTTTACCGTGGTTTATGGCGTTTTTCCTCATTGGGTGATATGGCACGTATTTTAAAAGCGGTGTGTGTAGGAACGTTATTAGCTTACCCTGTTTTTTATACATTATCATGGTTGCAAACCATGCCACGTACGGTTTTACCGTTATATGGTTTGTTGCTCATGGCATGCTTATGCGGTGCACGGCTTACCTTACGTTATCGCTGGGATAAGCAAGGTAAGCTGCTGGATGCTGATGAGGCGGCGATTCAACGTGTTGTGATTGTGGGGGCTGGAAATGCTGGTGAAAGCTTAGTGCGTGACTTGCAACGAACCCATGAATACGTGCCGATAGGACTGGTGGATGATGACAAAAAAAAATGTGGTCTCGAAGTGCATGGCGTGCGTGTGCTTGGGAGTATTCCAGAGTTGTCAGAATTAGTTATTCAATGCGAAGCTGATTTAATTTTTATTGCATTGCCATCAGCTGGTTCCGCTGCGATGCGACGTATTGTTAATTATTGTGAAACCTCGCGTGTGCCGTTTAGAACCTTGCCCAGTCTTCAGGCCTTGGTTTCAGGGCGTGTCGAAGTGAATGCGCTCCGAACTGTCAATATTGGTGATTTACTCGGGCGTGATCAAGTTGAGCTTGAGTGGAATAAAATTGAAGCAGGTCTTCATGGACGTTGTGTCTTGGTCACCGGTGGAGGTGGTTCTATCGGTTCAGAATTATGTCGCCAAATTGCAGCACTGCAACCTGAGCATCTGGTGTTGTTTGATAACAGCGAATCTAATTTATATCATATTGAGCTTGAGCTTCGGGCACAATTTCCTAAGCTTTCGCTTCATATGATTCTAGCAAGTGTGGTGGATGTGGTCGCTGTGAACGAGGTATTTGAACGCTTTAAGCCTCATGTTGTATTTCATGCAGCGGCTTATAAACATGTACCTATGCTTGAAGAGCAAGTGCGTGTGGCGGTATATAACAACGTGATAGGTACACAAGTTGTGGTAGAAGCAAGCCTTGCGGTTAATGCTGAAAAGTTTGTGTTGATCTCGACGGATAAAGCGGTGAATCCGACCAATATTATGGGCACGACCAAGCGTATCGCTGAAATCTATTGTCAAAATTTAAATCAGCGTGTGAGCACGCAATTTATCACGGTGCGATTTGGTAATGTTTTAGGTTCGGTCGGCAGTGTGGTGCCGTTGTTTCAAAAGCAGTTGGAAGTAGGAGGACCGCTTACGGTCACGCACCCAGACGTAAAGCGCTATTTTATGACCATTCCAGAAGCCAGTCAGTTGATTTTACAAGCGATGGTGAATGGGGAAGGCGGTGAAATTTTTATGCTGGATATGGGGGAGCCGATTACGATTACGTATTTGGCGGAGCAAATGATTCGTCTTGCTGGCAAAAAGCCAGGTCAAGATATCGAAATAAAATACACGGGATTACGACCCGGTGAAAAGTTATTTGAAGAGCTGTTTCATGCCTCGGAGCCTTTGGTTCAAACGACCCATGAAAAATTATTTAAAGCACGTTTTCGTGAAATCAATTGGGATGAGCTGACTCAAGCTTTAAGAATGATGCAGCACGCATGCCATACATACCAAACCGATGAATTGATGGTTTTGATCAAAAGCTTGGTGCCTGAGTTTTCTTCTGAGCTGTCTGAGAACGCGTAGCATGGTGTGGATGCGAGGTTTTTCGTTGGTTGAAGTCTTGGTGTGTTTGATGCTGATTTCTGGAACGTCACTGGTTTTGTTTAAACAACAAATGCAGCTCAATCACTCGGTACGTAAAATAAAATCAGATATGGCGGCTTTACTTGTTTTAGATAACACACGAGAGCAGTGATGTGTCGTAAAATTGCTGGGTTTAGTTTAACCGAGTTGCTGGTGAGTTTTTTTATCTCGACGCTTTTAATCTTGATTTTAACCCAGCATCTATTATCCGTGAGTCGTCAACATCATCACGTGCATGCAGTGTTAGATCAAGCCATGGAGTTGCAGTGGGTGTTGGATGTGATGCGTGATAGGGTGCATCATGCGGGCTTTACGCCTTGTCGCAGACTTGATCATCTTCTTAGTACAGATACACGTGAATATCCAGAATCGCTGCTTCCTATAGAAATCAATCAAGACGATCCAACTAAACTTTATCTTCGAAAGATGAGCGAAGCAGCGTTTACGCAGGCAATGATTAAAACCAGTACAGAGTTATTTATAAAAAAATCAGATAAATTTATGAGTTTAAGTCCCGAACGGCCTATCTTGATTGCAGATTGTACGCATGCCGAAGTGCATGATGTGGAGAGCATGGCGCCTGTACGTGGTGGGCACCTCGTGACGTTAAAAAAACCGCTGGTGTTTGATTACGAGCCCGAAGTTTATGTGGGGGAATGGCTGTCTGAATCGTTTTATTTTAAAAAAGCTTTGTTTTATAAACAGCATCGCGCAGACAAACTGACGTCTCAAATAAAGCGTATTAAATTTGAATTAAATCATCATACAACTTATCCAATATTAAGCATGCAATTTGTATTACACGATGGCACGTCAGATAGCTTCGAGACAAGGGTTCGCATGCCATGAAAGAGCGTTCACAAGGTATGATATTGCTAACAACGTTGATTATGTTAGCTTTAATCGCGTCGCTCTTGTTTTCGATGATGCGAGGCACCTGGATATATCAAAAGCTTGTTCGACAAACGCGTGCATCTCATGAGGCGTTTTATGATCTAGAGGCGGCGGCGTCTCATCTCGAGAAAAGTGGATTGAAGAACATACCCAAAAGCTGCATAAAAAAAACAAACGATTTAAATCAGCCTTTAAGTATTTTACGTTCAGAACAGGGCTGTGTCTTGCGATATAAAAACCAAGTTTATTATTATGTGATTGCTGATCTAGGTGTATTTACGTGTTTAAAAATTAAGGCGCAGGCGAGTCATCATTGGAGTTTAGCCATAACAGCCTCTGAGTTAGGTCATGAAATATTAAGCCTTCGTATTGCACAACCGGCGGGCAAACGAAAAAAAATATGTAAAGTATCTTCTGAAATAAGCACAGGTGTTTTAAGTTGGCGTTATGTAGCTAATTAATTAAAATGCCTAACCAACCCCAGTGACAAGTTAGTTTATTATCTGTATCATGTTAGAACATGTTTTGAATATTTGTAGGAATTTTGGATGTCGGTGAATAATCAAGAGAAAAAAAGACCCTGGTGGCTGAACACACCTGTGCTTTATACGGCCATGATTTTACTGGGGGTGCTCAGTGGTTTTTCAGATATTCCTGTTTTAAAAGCGACAGGTTTGTTTGTTGCAGATGTATTTATTCGTATTTTTAAATGCATTAGCTTACCGATTATTGCGTTGTCTATTATTGTAACGTTGGCGCATTATCGTTCAGAAGGAATTATGAAGCGCGTGTGGCGTCGCACCATGTGTTACACCTTAGGTACAACCCTCGTAGCCGCAACGATTAGTTGCTTATTGTATTTATTGATTCATCCAACGCTTGTGTCTACGGGGAGTGATGTTGCCGGTGCGTTGCCAACAGCTGGCATGAAGTATTTAGATCACGTCGCGCATTTAATTCCGGAGAATATTTTTGCTCCGTTTCTTGAAAATCAAGTGTTGACGGTTTTATTCTTAAGTATTGTGATTGGTGTCGCTATTCGCTCTATTCCTGATGAAGATGCTCGTCAGACCATCACGCATTTCTTTCGTGGTGCTCACGGCATGATGATGGTGATTACGCGTTGGGTGATTTTGATTATTCCAATAGGTTTGTACGGTTTTATTACCTCGACCGTGGTACAGATGCGAAGTGGGGGAGATCTCAAAGGTATTGGTGAATATTTGCTCGTGATTGTGTTAGCGAATTTAATTCAAGGTTTTGTTGTGTTGCCGTTGTGGCTAAAATATCAAGGTATCAAACCGTTTGAGACCATGCGACGTATGCTACCGGCATTATCGCTTGCATTTTTTAGCAAGTCTTCGGTTGGCGCTTTGCCTGTGACGATGGATACCATGGAGCAAAAGCTGGGCGTTCGTCCTGAGTTAAGCCGTTTTGTGTTGCCCCTTTGCACCAGCATTAATATGAATGGTTGTGCGGCATTTATTTTCGCAACGGTGGTTTATTTGATGCAAAATCATGGGATCACACTGTCACTGCCTGCGATGGGATTATGGATTGTCGTGGCTACGGTTGCCGCGATTGGTAATGCGGGTATTCCGATGGGATGCTTTTTCTTGAGTGCGAGTTTGCTCGCAAGCATGAACGTCCCGATTACGTTGATGGGTATTATTTTGCCTTTTTATAGTCTTATCGATATGGTTGAAACATCGCTTAATGTTTGGTCCGATTCATGTGTAACCAAAGTTGTTGATGAGCATATGATAGACGTGGTTGAGGATGAAGTTGTGGGTGATTATGAAGTGTAATTTATGCTCTTAAATTGAACTTAATTAGCTGTAGTGATATAATCTTGCCTTTTTGAGTGGATATTTACTCTAGGTGTTTATATGATGAAGCGAAGTTTAAATGATCGAGCAAGTGATTTAGATAGTTCAAGCTTCTTTGGCGTTAAGCGATCAAAAAGCTCGCGCTTTGATGCGACAATGAATACGTTTATATCTCAAGGAATCGAGACGCCGAATTCAGTATTCCAAGACCTTCGCCGTTACTTGGTCGAGCCAGAGCGCCGGGATCATTTTGTCCAACGGGAGGGGCTCACGCATCTTTGCCATGTGTTATCGATTACGCTCGATCCAGAAAAACAGGTCTCTATACTCCAAGTGCTACTAACGCTAGCACATCATAAAGTGAGTGTGATAGAGCTGGAAAAGTCGATTGCTAATCTATTCTTTTTAATCACCAATCCATTAGAAGCCAATGTTGTTTATCAACACACAAGCCGTTTGCTCGCTGCAGTCGCACTGAATGCTGCATATAATAGTGATTTATTTAAACCTGAAAATATCCAACGTCTCGAGCATCTTGCTGCTGCCACGGATAATATTGTACAAGAAAATGCCAGAGAGACATTACTGAATCTGTTGCTCAATGATAATTGTCGGGTTATGGCACTTTCCTCAGCGACAATAGCCTCTCTCTTTCGGCGCAGAGAGCAAGAGGAGCTTTTGGGTGAATATGAGTTTTTAGAAATTATTCTGAAGCTATCGAGAGATGAATCAAATTTTTCTGGTATCCGAGAAGCTGGGGGTATAGCGTTACTTCTTCTATCACTTGACCAACCAGGCTTAAGGAAAAATGCTTTAGTCGCCTTGGCTAACTTATCTACGTCGGCAAGCGATCAGACGTTCATTCGCGAGTCGGGTGCTATTCCTGTACTAATTTCTTTGTTACAGGATTATGAAGATGTACTCAAAATAATGTTTCATTTATCGAAAAATATAGACAACCATGCGGTGATTCACGCCAATCAATGCGTTGAAGCTTTGGTTAATGTGATCATAAGTCAAAATAATATTAAAGCTTTAGGGGTTGTGCTGGAATTGGCCTGTAATGCAGAATATAGATTGGATATTGCAAGTAAGATCTCAAATCAAGTGATCGATGGACTCGTTAAGGGCCTTCATTCTAGGCATGGGCGTATAATTGAAAGTGCTTTTGGTTTGTTGTGCGAAATGAAGTTAGAGACCGCCGATATTCAAACGATCAGACGAGGGCGTGGCATCGATAGTATCGTAAAATTTTTGGATAATATAGATTTGAGAGGACAGGCGGCCAAGTTATTGGTTGAATTATCTAAAGATCAACAAAGTTTACAGATTCTACATGATTCTAATGGCATTACTCATTTAATCCCGTTACTCACCGATGATGATAGCCAAACTCAACGCGATGCAACAACGTTGCTTCAGGCGCTACAAAGCTGTCATCCAACGTTAGGGCAAACGCACCAACGTGTATCAACGTTAAAATCGATTCCGTATGATGCTCTTTGTGTTACAGCAAAAAAATTAGGTCGAGGAAGCTTCGGACAGGTTGTGCAGGGCCAATGGTTACAACATACGCCCGTGGCGATTAAAATGCTGCTTAAGACTGGAGCAACGAAGGAAGATCTTCAAGAGCTCAAAGATGAAGGAATCTTGCATAGTGGTTTGAATCACCCTAATATTGTTGCTTTATATGGCGCATATCAAGGACCGGGGCAATATGGTTTAGTGCTGGAATTATTACCCGATGGTAGCTTATCTCAAGTGATTGCTCGTAAGAAATTAACGTGTAAAAAAAGGCAAGCCTATGCAATGGATATTTGCCGTGGCCTAGCTTATTTGAACACGCAATTGATTGTGCATGGTGATTTAAAACCGCATAATATTTTGATCGGAGGAGGTGGGGCTAAATTAGCTGATTTTGGCCATGCGCAGCGTTTAGTTAGTAGGAGTCAGCTGACGACGGGACAGGTGTCTCAAGTTTGCACATGGAATTATGCCGCCCCTGAAGTAATACAATATAGAAGAGCGAGTTTTGCATCGGACGTTTGGTCGTTGAGTATAATTTTATGGGAAATGGCGATAGGTACGTGGCCATATAAAGAATGCAAGAACACCGACGAAATTAAGCAACGTATTCAAGCGGGTGAAAAGCCAGGTACGTTGCAAGCAGTACAAGAGAAAACATCGCAGCCGTATGCCGATTTAATTGCCGCATGCTGGAAAGCGCGGGCTGAAGAGCGTCCCAGCATTCAGTCGGTAGCCGAAAGCGTGAGTCATCTACCTAAATAAGCTTGGTTTGATTTGATGTTGTTAGATTCAATAGCTCTAAAACTTCGTTGACTAAGGCCAAGCGCTGTTGATTAGCAGAAGTTAATTCGGGTATAAGCTTGGCTAAAAATGGGTTTTTAGAATCTAATAATGCAGCATCATACTCAACATGCACGCCTGAGAGCACGACGTGACCTTGGGCATAGTTGATCGAAATAATCGCAGGTTTTTGGTTGGCATAATAACCTAACACGGTGGTATTTTTGATTGTACCAGCATGCTCAAAATAGCCTCCGCCGTTGTAATAAACCGTTGTTTTTTTTAGATTATTGCTTAAAGTTAGGTTTATTTTAGCCGCACGTGCACCGCTTTCTGTTTTGTAATCATACGTTGAGAGAGCAGGGCCAATCGCTTTGCCATCAAAAAAAGCGAGCTCTCGTGTGCCGGTGACTTCTAACGGTCCTGTTTTGTCAAATTCAATGCTTGATGCGGCGTAGTATGCACCTGCACAAAGCCCTAAATATGAACCGCCATGTCGTACATAATTTTTTATTTTTTGATTGCCTACGCCGTTTAATTTTTGTGTATAAGGGGTGTCTGCGCCACCTGGCATGATAAATAAGGCTGCATCACGGGCCCAATCGTTTTTAATCACATTTTGGGCATCAATGGTTTTTACGGTATAAAAAGGCGGTAGAACGGTTTGGAATGTATGCATGGCTTGTAATAATGCATGTGGACTCACACCTTCATCTTGATAGATATATATAATATTTTGATTTGTTTTAGCAAAAGTGGTTGAGTTAAAAAAAATAATGCTTAATGCATAAAAAAATAAAGATAATCGATAAAATGTCATGGTAGAGGGATTTTTGAGTCATGTGATGGAGTATATCATATGAACTTTTATAGGATAGGTCATTGCTGTCGCAGGGATGACATGATAGATTGTTAACACGTTGTTTTTTAAAAGGTCAGGCTTGAGCGTGATTTTTGTATTATGAATAAGATGACCCAAGCTATTTTATACCCGAAAAGAACGGGTTTAAAAGGTAAAGCTAAACCCCTCGCTTTATTAGTTCACTCTCCGCATGATGAGCTAGATGCTGCGGTTAATTTTCAAGCGTCAGTGAGTGCCTTATCTAGCGTGGGCTATGCTACGGCGAACAAAGCGAGAATCACGTTTGATGAGAGCGAGCCTAATCGTTTAAATCAGGTGTTAAAGCCCATGCACACCAAGAACGCTAAAATAACCTTGTGGTTTGAGGCGCACGGGACATTAGGTTGGTTGTTTGGTAAAAATAAATGTAAAGATGATGAACTAAAGTGGGCTGGATATTTTATAGATTTTATGCAAGCAGTAGAAAAGCAAACGGGTGCTCAAGTCAATACAGTGGTATTAAGTGCTTGTTATACGGCTAATGAAGTCGTAAACAAAGAAGAACGCACGTACTTAAACTCACCCGCTCGCATATTAAGTCTGTTGAATCCTGATATTCACGTACTGGGATTTGTAGGACAAAATGCAAATGCAAAAGTAACCAACGTTTATTACCGTGAGGATGACGATACTTATTATCCCAAGACGTTGAAGCCTGAAGGCGCTGCTGTGATATTCAAAGGTGGTTTCGCGATTGAGTCATATCATAAATTACATACTAAATCGGTGTATTGCACACATGAGTATACGCCTGATTTTATCAAAGACGCATGTAAGTTAATTTATGAAGACGAGGAAAAATCTGAAGAATATTACGAGTCGTGTTTAGCTATAGAAGAAATTCAAATTAATAAGTACGATATAGATGAGCATAGCTACGGTGAACAGCAACGTAAAACGGTGTTTAAAATGCTTGAGTATATGGATGCTGAACTATTAGACAAGGTTGATTCAGATGAAAACACTGGGTGTCTTACTATTTGATGGTTTTGAAGTTTTAGATGTATTTGGCCCGCTTGAAATGTTTGGTCAGCTGCCTCGTGATATTAAAACAGTGTTGATTTCAGAGCATCAAGGGTTAATCAAATCAGCACAAGGCCAGCAGGTGATGAGTGATTTTGATTTTAAACATGCACCGGATTTGGATGTGTTATTAATTCCTGGTGGCATGGGCACACGTAGCGAAGTTTATAATCAGTCACTGATAGCTTGGATTAAATCGCAATCGACTCAAGTAGAATTAACCCTGTCTGTTTGTACCGGGGCAGCTTTATTAGCGAAAGCTGGCGTACTTGATGGACGAAGAGCTACTACGAATATATTAGCGTTTGATTGGGTTGCTGAGCAAGGTGGCTCTGTTGATTGGGTTAAAGACGTACGGTGGGTGGATGATGGCAATGTGATTACCTCCGCAGGTGTTTCTGCGGGCATGGATATGAGCTTATATGTGATTGAGCGATTATTTAGTACAGCTATTCGCGATGACGTTGCGAGGCTAACAGAGTATTATTCTCAGTAGGTATGGGATGCTCATCTCAGACAAGAGGTCATGATGGACTGTGATTAGGAAGCAAAATCCCTGAGTGATACAGCATAGTCTTGCTTGGTTGATTCATTTGCTTTTGATTCTTCGGGTGTAAAAAAACGTAAATAACCAATACCAGGTCGGATGTTAGCGTTGGATTGCCAATGAGTGAGAGATGCTTTAATATTAGCGCGCACATCAGGGCTTACTTGCTGTTTTTTACTATGCACTAAATCTAATGCGGTGTCGTTTATTTTCTTAATAACCGTGTCTAATAAGTCTTGTTTTTTTTGTAGATACTTATAAGATGATTCATTCGGATGGCTGAATAAACTAGCTTGTCTTTGAAGTACTTCTAGCGCTTTTCTGGGGTGCCCCATTTCCTCATAACATTCTGCCTCGAGAGTTAAAAGGCATAACATGCTAACCGATTTTCCCTTGGAAAGGCGTTGTTTTTCTATGGCATTAAACCAATTATGGTAAATTTTTTGGGCCTTATGAGGCTGTTTTTCTTCCCTGTAATAATCTGCAATATTGAAAAGTATATTCTCATTTTTATTCCATTCTTTAATGCCGCGTTCATTCATTTCTTGGTGTAGGTTTCCAATGAATCTCAATGTAATTGTATCCTTAGGATTCAGCTTAAAAGCATGGTTCAAATAAAAGTAGGATGCTTTAAGTGCTTTTTCACGAACTGGTTTCAAGTAATAGGCATGATATGCGAGGCTGAGGAGATTATCTGTGCTTTTACTTACTTTAGTGTTTTTATGGAACTGTTCTAAAGCAAGTAGTTCGCCTCCTAATTTTTCAATACAGAAGGTTGCATTTTCCGAGGAAAATGAAGCCCAGTGCGAATTAGGCCATACCGTATTTGCTTTCATGAAGTGCACATATGCGACATCATAACGTTCAAAAAAAACGTGGCACATGCCAAGACCGAATAAAACACTTGAATAAAGATATAGGTTTTTTTGTAATGCGGCGTCTTTATTTAGTCGTGTAAACAAGAGGAAGGCTAACTCGGGATTTTTGAGTTTTAAAGTAAGTTCTGCTAGAAGCATTTTTTTGTGGGTTTTTGATTGGATCATATTTAAAATTATCACAGATAAAGTATCGGCTTAATATGAGATAGTAGGTGTTACTTATTGATTCTACAAGTTATTTGATATTCATATTTTTATAGTGCTTCACGATGGTTTCAGTAATTGCTTCGTAATCTGATAATACATCTCAGCAAGCGCGTTTAATTCACTCAGAGTCACGTTTTCGTTGATTTGATGAATGCTCGCATTGATAGGGCCAAGCTCGACGACTTCGACGCCGTAAGGGGCAATAAAGCGTGCGTCAGACGTACCGCCGCTGGTTGAGCAATCGGGGGGAGTACCTGTCTGTTGTGTAATCACATCAACACACGCGGTAAGTAAAGCACCGGATTCGGTGATAAACGGTTTGCCACTTAAGCGCCAGGCAATATCTGGATTTAAATTATATTTTTTAAAAATCGTTTCGATATGCTGAGTAAGTTGCTCGGATGTTTGTTCGGTTGAATAGCGGAGATTAAATTGCAGGGTAAGCTCACCCGGAATAATATTATTGGCCTCACCGCCGGCTTCGATGTGCGTGATTTGGAACGTTGTGGGTGGAAAATATTGATTCCCCGTATCCCAGGTATGTTGCACAAGCTCGTTTAGCGCGGGGGCGAGGGTGTGAATAGGATTTTCAGCTAAATGAGGGTAGGCCACATGTCCTTGTTTTCCGTGCAAGCAAACCTGTCCTGTAAGTGATCCCCGGCGACCAATTTTAAGCGTATCTCCGAGTTTTGTGTGACTTGATGGTTCACCGACAATGCAATAATCTGGAATAACACCCTGGGCTTTGAGTTCTGACATGACATGCGGTGTGCCGTGGTCATAATCATCGCCTTCTTCACCGCTCGTGATAAGAAAGCCGAGGCTGCCGGTAAATTTAGGATGATTTTTAATAAATCTCTCAGCCGCGACGAGCATGGCGGCAATACTGCCTTTCATATCGGCGGTTCCACGACCAAATAGCATATCACCTTCGGTGTGTAGCTCAAACGGATCGCTATGCCATTTGGAGCGTTCGCCAACGGGCACAACATCGGTATGACCGGCAAACACAAACAAAGGGCCTGTGGCCTCTGTGCTTGTACTGATACGTGCAAATAAATTGGAAACCGGTGCTTTATCAAAACGTTGGCACGTAAAGCCTAAAGCTTCAAGATGCTTAGCTAAATAATCTTGGCAGCCTGCGTCATCTGGGGTGATGGACTTAAATGCAATAAGCTCAGCGAGCAAGGTTTTGATGTTGTGCATATTAAGTGTCTCGTAGAAGTTCGTTGATGCTGACTTTAGCGCGTGTTTTTTCGTCCACTTGCTTTACGATGACCGCGCAATACAAGCTATGACTTCCGTCTTTGCTGGGTAAGTTACCGGGAACAACCACGGCGCCGGCAGGCACACGCCCGTAGGTGATTTCGCCGGTCATACGGTTATAAATTTTTGTGCTTTGCCCAATGAATACACCCATCGAAAGCACCGCATGATGTTCAACAATCACGCCTTCAACCACCTCAGAGCGTGCGCCAATAAAGCAATGGTCTTCAATAATCGTCGGTTGTGCTTGAAGCGGTTCTAAAATACCACCGATGCCAGCTCCACCGGATATATGCACGTTTTTACCGATTTGAGCGCATGATCCAACCGTCGCCCAGGTATCAACGAGCGTGCCTTCGTCAATGTAGGCGCCTATGTTGACGTAGGATGGCATCAGAATAACGTTTTTCCCAATAAAGCTTCCGCGGCGTGCAATCGCATGAGGCACCACACGTGTACCTTGTTCAGCAAATGCTTCAGCTGATGTATCGGCGTATTTAAGCGGAAGTTTGTCATAAAACCGTGAAAAACCTGCTTGTATGACTTGATTGGGGTAAGATTTAAACGAAAGCAAAATTGCTTTTTTAAGCCACGTATTAACCACCCACTGATTAGATTTTTTTTCAGCGACACGCAGCTCGCCTTTATCTAAGCCGTCAAATACATCATGTAATGCATCAAGTAGATCAGATGGGACATCCGTCGGTGAGAATTTATCGCGTTCTTCAAAATAATGTTCAATGCGTTGTTCTAAAGAAGTCATGGTTTATTATCCTAATGCTTGTGTGAGGTCGGTTTTGAGATCATCAATATGTTCTAAACCGACAGAAAGTCGAATCATACTGTCTTCAATACCCAGGGCTTGCCGCTTTTCGAGAGGAATAGAAGCATGTGTCATGATGGCGGGGTGTTCAATCAGGCTTTCAACGCCACCTAAACTCTCGGCGAGGGTAAATAATTTGCAACGCGCGAGCATCGCGACGGTTTCTTCGCGTGTGCAATCTAAGATTACAGAAATCATGCCACCGAAGGCGTGCATTTGGTTCTTAGCTAGTTGATATTGAGGGTGGCTTGCGAGACCAGGGTAAATCACGCGACGAACGCGAGGATGTGCTTCGAGCCAGGTAGCTAGTGCTGTGGCGTTAGTGCAATGCCGTTGCATGCGTAATGATAAAGTTTTTAAGCTACGTAAAATTAAAAAGCTATCAAAAGGGGCGGCAATGGCACCACATGAGTTTTGTAAATACGCAATTTTTTCAGCGAGCCCAGGATTATCTCCAACGACGACCACGCCGTTGACCACATCCGAATGACCGTTGAGATATTTTGTGGCAGAGTGCACCACAAGATCAAAGCCATACTCAAGTGGCCGCTGAATCCATGGTGTAGCAAAAGTATTGTCGGTGACAGCAATGAGGTTATGTTTTTTTGCGATGGCACTAATTTTTTCAAGATCAATAATTTTTAAGAGGGGATTAGACGGTGTTTCTAACCAAATCATACGTGTATTGGGTTGAATAGCTGCCTCTAGAGCATCAAGATTTTCCATATTAACAAACGAAAAACTGAGTTGATTGGTACGTGTTTTGACTTGGTCAAAAAGCCGGTAGGTTCCCCCGTAAAGATCATCCATAGCAAGCACATGGTCACCGGCATCGAGCAGGTCTATGACGGTGTTAACCGCGGCCATGCCGGAGGCAAAGGCAAAGCCACGTGTACCGGACTCAAGATTAGCTATACAGGCTTCATAAGCTTCTCGCGTTGGGTTTTTTGTACGAGAATATTCATAGCCTTGGTGTTCTCCAGGTGCTTTTTGCTGATAGGTTGATGTAGCATAAATAGGCGTCATCACGGCACCGGTGGTTGGGTCAGGTGATTGCCCTGCATGAATCGCACGCGTGTCAAAATGTGTTTTTTCCATGAATTTTATGTGCCTATGATTGTATGATGTAATAATCTGATTTTTATTATGGCATGGATGTAAAAGCTGGACCAGCTTATACTAGAGCTTAGTATCTGATTTTTGCAAAGATAAAATAAGCTCACTTGAATTGTATAAAATGGTCATAAATTATATTATATAATCTGACGAGAGTTTATTTTAGAATAATTTTAAAATAATGAGGCGTGCTGAGTGCATGTAATAATTAAAGATGTGTTGTTAAACACAAAAACACCTAAAATACTCGCCGGTGGCCTCGCATTATTGCTTGTGCTTGAGTGGGGTGTAGGTGTGCATGACGCACGTCAACTTGAGCATGTCACTGAACCACGCAATCCACCGCATGTAAAAATTGCAGAGCCGGTTAAGCAACCGAAGCAGCATAAGGCTGTGCATGTGGATTTGTTTGGGACGTACACTCCAGATGGCGTCGAGGGTGGCGGCATTGAGCAGTCTAAGTTGAATGCATCGATTATTGGGATTTTATATTCTTCTGATGAAAAAGCATCTCAGGTGCTTCTCGACGTTCCAGGGCATGCGAATCAAGTGTTTAGCGTTGGAGATACTATTCCAGGAGGAGCTAAAATTAAACGCATTACACCAGAAGGTATACTATTAATGCGAAGCGGAAAGATGGAAAGTTTGAGCTTACCTAAGAAAAAGCTCGACTTTGCTCCTCCTCCACAACCTATGGGCGAAAGGTAATCATATGCGTAATATGCAAAATATGCGATTTTTTTATGTGAAAATAGTTTTAATTAGTTTCGGTTTGTTAGGTTTAACGGCGTGTATGGCTACGTCGTTGAATTTACGCCAAGGGATTTATAATTTTAAAGTTCAAAATTACCGTGAAGCGTTTATTCGCTTGGTTCCAGAAGCTGAAAAAGGTTGTCCGGATGCGCAGTATGCGGTGGGCTATATGTATTACTATGGTCAAGGCGTGGTCGAAAACAAAGAAAAAGCGTGGAATTGGATTCATGCGGCGGCTAAGGCAAATCAACCTGATGCGATTGCTGCGGTCAAATTACTTGAGCAAGGACGTTCTCGGGATCCTTATGGTCAACCGGGTGACGAGTTTTCGTTAAAAAATCCTCGATAATAAGATATAGAGCCAAACAAATACAGACAAGAATGTAGTGACATACCTACTTCATGCCATACTATTTAAGTGTGTTAAGCGTAAATCTATTGTGTGAGGTAAATATGAGCATAACAACGATTAGCAGCCGAGAATTTAATCAAGATGTTAGCAAGGTAAAACGTGCTTCTGTAAACGGTCCTGTTTTTATTACCCGCATTTTCTGACCGAATTTTGCCTCTCGACACGGCTGTTGCAGAACGCTGTGCAAGACTACATGTCCCCGATCCCAAATCGGATAGAAATGCCATCATCGCAGCAACAGCTTTAGTCCATGGAATGACAGTTGTTACAAGAAATGTTGCTGATTTTGATAAATCTGGCGTGGATATCATTAATCCTTTTGTGTAGTTATTACAGTAGACGGTATTTAAAAAATTTGTTAATAATAAAGTTTGCGTAGTTGTAGTCGACGATTATTGGATTGATATACAAAAAGGACGTGTATATGAAGCAAGTATTACAACAAGTTTTAGTAGGCTGTTTGTTATCCACGCCGCTATATGCAGGAATGATGCAGGATAAAATTTCTGATATGGCGTCCCGGCAGTGGCTTGGGCAAGTCAGTTTAGGTGCTGCTTGGTCGCAACCAGGGGGAGATGCACAAACGTTTTATTTAAATCCTACGATTGAGAAAGGCTATCACCCAACAACAAATAGTAAAGGCATGCCGAATGTTGAGGTGTTCTTGGGGACGCAAAAATCGCTCGATACCCCGGCTTTAGGTCAAGTTTCAGGTCAATTAGGCTTGGTTGTAGCGACCACAGGTAATGCCAACATGAATGGGGTTATTTGGGATAATGCGGAGCCACAATTTAATAATTATTCTTATAACTATCAAGTACGCAATACCCGTATTGGTCTCAAGGGAAAAGCGTTGCTAGAAAAAAATAAAAAAATATTTCCTTATGTGAGTGGTAGTGTCAACGTAGGTTTTAACCGCGCCAGTGATTTCACCAACACACCGTTAACGTTTACAGCGCTACTCAATGAAAATTTTGCAGGCAATACGGAAACCGCGTTTACATATACGGTAGGTGCAGGGCTTCAAACCCCATTAAGCTGCCATATCCATGCTGGTGTTGGCTATGAGTTCTTAGATTTTGGCAAAAGCAAGCTTGATCGCGCGCCAGGACAAACGATGAACTCAGGTCTGGCCTCCAATCATTTATATACCCATGGCGTGCTGGCTAACCTAACGTATATGTCATAAGGATAAACATCATGGAACGATGTAAAAAAAAATATAGTCTGAGAAATGCACTATTAACACTCTTGGCCGTGATGTGTTATGCATCTACGGCAAATGCAGTGGGTCCAATGTGGACCTATGAACCGCTTACGGCTAGACAAGTAGACGTGCCCAAAGGGTCTGTTGGTCTTGTTAGTTACTTGGTCACTAATCAATCACGACGGCCTATGAATTTAGTTTTGGTGTCCACTCCAGGTCTTAGTCAAGTTGGACCGTGTGTTCTTACGCCGAAAGGCCAACCTGGAAGTAATTGTACATTTAGTATTAGCATTGATGGCAGTGCTCTTCCCGACAGCGGTATTCACGATGGCCCTAAAATATGCCAAGCCAACTCAGATGGTATCCCAAATCTCAACCAATGCTATCAACCTGAACGAGCAGATATTGTAGATATTACAACGTCTCCTGATCTCTGCCCAAGTGTATCAGCTCAATACGGTCTGGGTATCTATCACGTTGAGTTACCAGGTACATTTTCTCTTGGACTGTTCCCTATAGGAGCTGGTGATTACGAAATAAAAGCAGGAAACACGAAATGCGAAAGAATAATTGAAGATTTGTGGACCTACCCTGAGCTAGGATTTGGTACTCAAACTGACTTTGAGTTTACCTTTAATGCCGATGGAACCATTACGTATCCTGTAACATCTTTAAGAATTTGGTGCGGCGTTCCTCCTGTCTTCTCTATTACGCCGTCGTCGATACCGAGCACATATGATGCAGTGAGTGATGCTTCGTTTGATATCAATGTACTGATAGATGAGACGAGTTGTGCTAGTGGTAGTGTTTCTCCTGGCGTTATGGAATTAAGAAGACATTAAGCAAATTTTAATATTTTAATTTAGATATTTGACTGGAGTTAAATATATGTTTAAACGAGAACAGCGCAAAAATTTAATTTTGGGAGTCATGTGTTTTATGATGTGTGGAGCGTTATATGCGGGAAAGCTAACGTTTGTTGTTGCCAACTCGAGTGAAAAGCCTGTTATTTTTGATGTTACAACAGATTTAAAAATAGGACCGGTTGCACCGGGTGACAGTTATCAACTTTCAGATGCTGATTATGAAAGCATAGCAGGCACTCAAATCACACCCACGATGTACTCGCCCGATAATCCGGGCATGGTTTATTCGTGTGATTCATTTAGGGTTGAAGAGCCTAGTGCTTATATTGCTACACTTGGTTTAAATCATTATAAATGCACGAGCCTTCATGCGGCACCAGTGACGCTATAAAAAGTATCAGGCGTGAGCTAAAAAACCGTCGATAATACTGCGAATGGGCTTGGCAAGGCCCATACGCTAAGTTTGTATAGGTTGCAGTGCGCTCTGTCATACCAAAAGAAAAGCTTGAGCCCTTTGTGTTTGAAAGATTGTATTATGCATGCATAAAAGCATGTTGCGCGCCACGAATCACCCTGGGGGTCTGAATGCGTTCACCATCGGCAATCATGTCCATCCCACAGCGTACACCAGCTTTCTCACAGTCTTATCCCCAGAAATTGTGGATAAAGGCAAAATAAGACCTGAGCCTAAGAAGTTGTTACTTGTTAATTTCCTGTGTTTAGTTGATAAGCCTCGTATTTCCTGGATTTTTCTTGTGATTAATTCTTATCTACAGGTGCGTGAAAAAGAATGGGGCGAAGAAATATATTGGAAATTTTGTTTTTAGAGACTACACTTGATTTATGTTACATAAATCAAAGGTGAGTGGTTATGACGCGAGGTGGAAAAAGAGCGGGTTCGGGACGCCCTAAAAAAGAACCTACGGTTGTTGTTCGTATACCCGAATCCAAACTGTTTTTGGTGAAGCAATGCTTGGTAGGGGGTAATGGGATTAAACTTCCTTTATATAGCAGCTCTGTTTCCGCTGGTTTTCCATCACCCGCCGATGATTACATCGAATCATTGCTCGATTTAAATGAATATTTGATTCAAAAACCGGCTGCAACATTTCTTGTGCGTGCAAAAGGCGAGTCCATGTTGAATGCAGGCATTTCTTCTGGAGATATTCTTATTGTTGATAAGAGTATTACGCCTACGCACGGTAAAATTGTGATAGCAGCCATTGATGGTGAGTTAACGGTTAAACGGTTGTATCAAATGGAAGGGGTGACCAAGCTTCAGCCCGATAATCCAGACTACAAGGACATTGATATCAACGCTTTTACTGAGTCGGTTATTTGGGGTGTTGTAACCAACGTTATTCATAAGGTTTAAGCGATGTTTGCCATCGTTGACTGCAATAATTTTTATGCTTCATGTGAGCGTGTTTTTAATCCTCGCCTTTTAAATCAACCCATCATTGTTCTATCCAATAATGATGGATGTGTTATTGCTCGTTCAAATGAAGCAAAAGCGCTTAATATTAAGATGGGTCAGCCTTTCTTTGAAATCAAACAACTATGCCAAACCAAGGGAATACGCGTATTTTCATCGAATTATGCATTGTATGGCGATATGTCGAATCGCGTGATGAGTGTTTTGGAGGAGAACTGGCCTGAAGTTGATATTTATTCGATTGATGAAGCTTTTTTGAATTTAGACGGCCTTTCGGCATCAGGCATGAAGGCATTTTGCCATGAGTTACATGAAAAAGTTTTGAGATACACCGGCATACCTGTTTCGATAGGTGTTGGGAAAACAAAAACATTGGCCAAGCTTGCAAATCAAATTGCTAAAAAAGACCTAAAATGCCCGTATTTTAATATTACTGGTGAAGAGCACTGGTTGTACAAAAAGCATGTGTCCGATGTGTGGGGGGTAGGAAAACAGTGGTCAAATAAGCTCATGCAACGAGGCGTTAATACAGCAGGTCAGCTAAAAGATGCTTGCCCGAACCATATGAAACAGCAGTTTAACGTGACGCTTGCTCAAGTTATTTTGGAATTGAGCGGCACATCGTGTGTTGCAACCCATACACATGAAGCCAAGAAGGGCATCATGAGCTCACGTAGTTTTTCTACAACAGAGGGGGAATTTACCCCGATAATGCAAGCATTAGCGTCTTTTTGTGATATTGCTTCGACCAAGTTAAGAAAGCAGGAGTCTGTGTGCGGTCGAATAGGAATTTTATTAAGGACCCATGCTTTTGGAGCACATGCCAAGCAATACCAGGGTTCTAGCAGCGCAAAATTGGTGCATCCAAGTAACGATGTGCGTGATATAACTCATGCGGCACGAACGTTATTAGAGGGCATTTTTAAAGAAGGGTATGCTTATAAAAAAGTAGGTGTATATTTGGATGAAATCACATCAGAACATCAACAGCAGCTTGATATATGGCGTGAGGCTCCCAAGTTTTCAGATACGTTGATGCAAACCTACGATCATATTAACCGACGCTTTGGGAGTTCAGGTGTTCGTATTGCTTCAAGCGGATTCAATCAAGTAGAAATATCTAAGCGACAATGGCGTTCGCCAAAATATACAACCTGTTGGTCAGATTTGCCGATAGTGAAGCTTTGATTATGCAATAAAATGCTAGCCGTTGTGTGTTTAAATTACTCACAAGTGATGTGTAATTTTTTTTTTTTGATTTTAATAATATAACGCGTTGGAATCGCTCGGGTCGCTTCTTTCTGCCGGATATATTTTATCCTAACTTATCACGTAGTAGTTACTTTTTCTTGTTTAGAGCCTCCAAAGAAGGATTGTTAGCTTGGGATGTGGATAAGCTTATTGAAGATAGTTCAAACTTGCTTATCAAAAAAGTGGTGCTTACTGATATTCGTGAATTAGATGAGTGCTTTTGGTATGACTTAGGTGGCTCTCATCCCACGTGTCGAAATATTGTAGAGCATGCCAAGCTCATCCAAGAAACAGATTTGCAATACCCTATTATTTTATCGAAAGATGGTCGAGTTATGGATGGCATGCATCGTGTTTGCAAGGCCTTGCTTAAGGGCCTTAAAACCATTAAGGCTGTGCAGTTTAACAACGATATTCCGCCAGATTTTGTTGGCATAAATCCGGAGCAGTTACCTTATGATTAAAGAAAATTGCTTTGTTTTGACCGGTGCCCCAGGAAGTGGGAAAAGCTCCATATTAGATGCTATTGCAAAAAAAGGTGTTACCTGTGCACCAGAGTTTGCAAGATCCATTATAGCGCAGCAACGTGCTATTGGTGGTGATGGGGTGTATGACAAAGATCCACAACTCTTTAAAGAGCTGATGCTTTCACGCGCTATGAATGATTTTATAGATGCCGATCCCAAAAAAACACGCTTGTTTGATCGCGGAATTCCTGATCTATTGGCGTAATCTGATTGCTTTGATCTTGATCGAGGCGCTGAATCAAGGGCATCAAGGCTCTATCAGTATAATAAAAAGGTATTTTTTACTCCCAGCTGGGAAGAGATTTAAAGCAATGATGAGGATAGAAAAATTAGCTTCCATGAAGCAAAGGCTTTTGGGGATAATTTAAAGTTAATTTATAAAACATTGAACTATGAATTGATTGAGTTAGCTTATGGCTCCGTTGAGGAACGTATCAATATTATTGTTGAGTATACCCTAACCTGATGTCAGTCACGCCTTTTAAAAGCGCCAGAATAGGTTCTTGTTTTATAGATCTCAGGCGTGAGCTACAAAACCTTCGATAAGACTACGAATGGGCTTGGCAAGGCCCATTTTTTTTACATCTGAAATATTAACCCAACGCCCGTTGGCTGGTAGGCGCTGTTTTAACGTATTGATATGAACTTGGCGTGCACGTGGGTGCAAGTTGAGCTTAAAGTGACTGAACGTATGCTTGAGCATGGGCAGCATAATACTTTCTTGGCTGTCTAGCCCGTGCGTTATGTTTGTATAGGTTGCAGCGCATTCTGTCATATCAATTGACGGTAAACTCCATAACCCGCCCCATAGGCCTTCTGATGGTCGCTTTTCGAGATAGATTGCTGTTTTTTCTGTGTTATAGAGCAGTATAAACTGCTGTTCTCGTGTAGGAATTACTTTTTTTTGTGCTTTTTCTGGATAAAGTTCAACTTGATCTTGTGCATACGCTTTGCAGTTGGTTTGAAGTGGGCAGCGTAGGCAAGCCGTTTTTTTAGGGGTGCATACGGTTGCACCTAAATCCATGATGGCCTGTGTGTAATCCGCGGCACGTGTTGTTTGCGACATGCAGGTGTCAGCATGTTGTTGTAATATCTTTTTTGTAGCAGCTTTTTCAGGTGCTCCGGATAGTAAAAAATAACGACTTAGAATGCGTTTTACATTGCCGTCGAGAATGGCCGTGGGCTTGTTAAATGCAAGTGAGGCAATGGCAGCGGCGGTTGAGTCCCCAATTCCTGGAAGTGTAATCAGCTGCTGTGTATCGCTTGGAAATACACCGTTGAATTCGGTTTGAATAAGGCGTGCGGCACGCGGTAAATTACGGCCACGTCGATAGTAACCAAGCCCTGACCAATAGGCGAGTACCTCATCTTCAGAGGCTTCTGCCAAATGTTCTAGTGATGGAAAACGTTCGATAAAACGTAAAAAATAGGGAATAACGGTTTTAACTTGGGTTTGTTGCAGCATCACCTCGGATATCCAAACATGATAAGCTGTTTTTGGATGTTGCCAAGGTAGGTTTTTTCGTCCATGAAGATCAAACCAGCCTAATAAAGCGGGCGTAAATAAAGAATTATTCAGAAATAATATCCTCTGGAGCTGGCTCTGGTTTTGATTCTAGTGTTGAGTCTGGCGTATCTTCTTGAAGTTGTTTGAGGTGATGTCGAATAAGTTTGATCGGGCTTGTAAGAGGCGTCGACAATAAACCATTGGATAAAAGTTTGGTAATTACCGAGCGATCAACATGAATCGCTAGGTCATCAAATGTTCCTGTTACTTTTAAGGGAAAACCCTGTGGGAGTAATTGTTGCAGGGCTAGCATGGTTGGATCATAGCTTGAAATCTTAGCGGTGAGATGTGCATTGATATCACTTGTTTCAAAATTGAGGTCACCTTGGCCCTTAAGGTGAAGTTTTTTTGTCTCAAGCAGTAAGCTATACAACAGAAAACCATCGTTATTGGTTTTGTACTGAAGGTTAATGAGTTCAAAAGGGGTGTTACCCGTGTAATCGTTAATGTTCCACGGTTTTAAGTGTGCCAGTGTTTCTTGGATGACGTTTAAATTTTGCGTCGCTAAATTACGTATTGTTTGGGTTGCCTCATGCGTGATGGCTTTAAGGTTCACGTAGCTTAAGGTGCCGTCTCGGAGGGTCACACTTCCGTTGAGTTGTGATTTCCTGAACCACGACGGTTCGTTAAGATACGCCAAGGTATGAATTGAAAAGTCTAAAGCACCTTTAAAGTGAGGTGGTTTGTCACCGAGTAACTGGTGGAACACAGGCTCAGCATTTAATGAGGTGCCTGATTGATTGAAATCAAGTTTTTTAGTATCAACTTGGTAGTTTAATTGCCCGATGGATTCGCCGTTATAAAGTGATATGGTGAGAGGGTTGAGGTTGAGTTTGTTATGGCTAAATACGAGGTGCGTGTCTGCTTTTGTGAACTCATAATGTTTAAGCAGAACATTTTGAAGAAGAAGTTGTCCATCAAGTTCAAGATTATTGATAAGCGAGTTCGGTGTTTCTTCGTCGTTAGGTGCAAGCCGAATAAGGCCTTTATAATTCAATTCGGTTTGAAGCGGTACGATAGGGTTGTCATCGGTAAGCATGGCTTTTAATTGGATAGGCACGGGATCATGTTTGGATTGAGGGAACCAGGCTTCAAGACGAACGTGACTGAATGTCGCATGCTCAGCTTTATGATGTGTCACAAGTATTTGACCGTTGGTTAACAGCAGTGACTTAAGAGCAATTCTGGATGGGCGCGAGCGGTGTTCTGCTTTTTTTGATGAATGCTGTTTTGCCTGAGGAGGCTCAAAGGGTGTTCCATCAAGATTGATGTGGAGTTTAAAGCCATCAAGCACGAGTTGATCGAAAACCAATTGGCCTCGAAACAGCGGCATGATTTGGACGTTAAAGCGCAGGCTTTCAACCAGCAAAGAATAAACAGCGTCGGTTTTATCGGGATTTCCGATATGAACGTTGGTGATATGCAAACCGGGTCTTGGAAAAAGACGCCAGGTAACCGTACCATCGAAGGTGCTCTGTTGGTGTGTAAGGTTAGAGAGTTGCTTTTGGGCGATAACTTTAAATGTATGGGGTTTAATCCAATACGTTGCCGCCCACAGCGATGCTACGACAATAACAAGGGTAAAAATAACGGTCAGTAAAGCATTCCTCATGAATCTCATAAGACGTTGTTATCCTTGCATTGTTACGTTCAAACCCCCGAGGGGGCAAGTATTTACGCAGCTAATGCTTTAACTTTAGCGCTCAATCGGCTTTTAACACGTGCTGCTTTATTTTTGTGAATCAAACCTTTCGCAGCTGCTTTGTCGATAACAGGTTGTGCTTTAGCAAATGCAGCTCGTGCATCTTCTTGATTGCCTGTATCAACTGCTTTCAATACGTTTTTAACGTAGGTGCGGTACATTGAACGTGCACTTGCATTGTGTTGACGTCGTTTAACGTTTTGTTTTGCGCGTTTGATAGCAGATTTAATATTTGCCACGTTTATTTCTCCAGGTACTTCAGAAAGTAAAGGGGGGTATGATGCCTAAACCTACAAAAATTGTCAATTGTTAGGCATTCATATTTTATAAATTCGCTGCGATTTGCGCTTCTAAGTTTTGTATTTCGATAATTTTAGCGCGTGACTCTGCAATTTTAGCACGTGACTCTGTATATTTTGGGAAAAAACTTAGGGATGATAGCGGTGCTAGTGCTAGTGCTAGTGCTGGGGCTTCTTCTATATCTTGTATCTCATGAAGTTCGGGCTCTTCATCTAGGTCTAGCATTAATTCATGATGTAGATGTTGTGACATCGCGCCGACAAACGCCTGTAAATCCAGCTCGTTTTTCTGGTCTATGACTTCATCATTGAATGTCTGATTCCATCTTTTTTTATCGGCATTAAGGCGTTTGAGTGCAATGTAAGGTGTTTCGTCAGTAGCGAGCTTTATATTGTCGCGAAGATCAAACCATTCGAACATAAGGGTGCTACGCTGATCAAGATTTTCATCTCTGAGTTCTATCTGTGGACGGGTAAATGTTTTCTGACCTTGATATTTTTTTTCTATATCATCACAAGCTTTAATAGCTTGAATATAATAAGAGCGAATAGCTTCGGCTTGAGCTTGAAACGCATCATTAACCTGGTCATTGGTTTGGAATTCCGGAAATAAATTTAAATCATTGTTATATCTAAGGAATCGATAGCTTTGATAAGCAAGCTCTTTGGTTTCGACATAGAGTGATGCTAGCGCAAAGCCTAGATACACGAGAGGAACAGCAAGTATAGCAAAGGCAAGTTCGGGGAGAGCAACAGGAATGAGCGCTGTCATACTGATAATAAAGCCTGCGATAATAAGTAGGGGGATTGCGGTACGTATTATTTTAAGTAAAGTGTTTTTTTCTCGGAATGCGATGTTTTGATATTCGGTAACAAGAGGGCCGAATGGGGTGAGAAGACTTTTAATTATAAAATGTTTTTCAGCGATGTCATCGGCATAACGATAATAATTCCAAGCATCTAAAATCGCTAAAAGTGAATTTTCATTTTGAGTGGACCAACCGATGAATTGAATCAGTCCGTGTGCACGGGCCATTTTATCGAAAAATTTATTAATACTGTTTGAGTCTTCTTTTTTGTCATATGTTTTCCATAAATAAGCGAGTGAAGTATCGACATCAGTAATTTTTGATGTTTGTTCCACGGTCTTCTTGAGCTTTATCGCGTGAGCGGGGGATTTTATGAGTTGTTTTTTTAAGATTTTTGCATAATGTTGCAAATAGTTAGGTTCTACATCGGGTGTTCTGTTTATTTGATGCGCAATCAAAGTGAGATAATCTTTTTTTAAGGCGGCCAAATCCCCGGCATTTAAAAAGGTTTTTTCAATAAGCAATGCGTGTGTTTTATCAAAGGCGTCGGCATGTTTTTGATATAGATATGCAGAAAATGGATGTGTTCGATTTAGACGTTCTAAGTCTTCTGTCGTCAGATCACTTAGTGTCGGTGTGGAAGGATCTTGATTTACTTGAGTCGATGGGAGTATTTGTCTCATAACCAAATCGACTGAACCGGCAGTAATATCAAAAGCACCAGAAAACATACTTGATAGACCTGTGACAACGATGTCTAGGCCTTGATTGTTCCTAGCATGATGAAGACCTTCTGCTCTATCCATACGGTTAAATCTCCGACAAAAAAGGTTCAAGGAACCGTTAAGTGTGCTGTATTTTAACACACAAAGATTAAGATTGCATTAATTTAGCCCGATAGATAATTTGAAAGGTTGATACCAATTTGGTTTTGGTTCTGGTAGAATTTCCCTCCCTGTAAATGCCTCGTTTAGCTAGGAGTTCGTGTGGATATGAAGTGCTCAGTACCGACTGGAGAAGGATGTCGTTGGGAAGCAGTTCAACCGTGGTTAGTGTGTTTTTCGGCCTCTTTGTTTTTCTTTTATCAGTTCATTCAGGGCAATATGTTTGCTTCATTGGGTGATCATGTCATGCGTGATTTTGGCATCGAAGCTGATAAAATGGTTTATCTTTCAAGTATTTATTATTTTGCCAACGTCGCTTTTTTAATTGCCGCAGGTATTGTTCTTGATCGTTGCTCCATTAAGAAAACGCTTGTTTTATCGATGCTGATTTGTGTTATTAGTACGTTTTTATTGGCGTATACGCAAAGCTTTTATCTTGCATTAACGTATCGGTTTATTGCAGGTGTAACGAGTGCTTTTTGTTTCTTAGGCCCCATTCGGCTTGCCACACGTTGGTTCCCACCTAAAAAAATGGCTTTGATTACCGGCGCGATTGTGACCATGGCAATGTGCGGTGGTCTGGTTGCTCAGTATCCTATAACAGCTATAGCTCTTCATGTCGGGTGGCGTGGGGCCGTCTTAAACGTTGCTTGGTTAGGTGTGTTGATTTTTGTGTTGATGCTATGGTGGATTCAAGAACGTCCCGAAGCTCATCAAGATCCCGTGCATGAAACACTTCCGATGTGGACGACGTGGAAAGCCTGTCTATCTCGGCAACCTATTTTTTCAGGGCTTTATACCAGCCTGATGAACTTGCCGATTGCGGTGCTTGGCGCGGCGATGGGTAAATTGTATTTAATGCAACGTTTAGGTGCGACGCAGGCAGAAGCTTCTTGGGTGAATGGCATGTTGTTTTTTGGTGCGATGCTCGGTGGGCCGTTGTTTGGTTTTTTCTCGGATAAATTAGGTCGACGATTATTTCCCATGAAATTAGGTGCACTGTTCTCGTTGATGACGGTGTTATGTATTTTATATGCGCCGGTTTCTGCGGGTGTTATGGCTGTGCTTTTTTTCTTACTAGGTTTAGTTACAGCAGCTCAAGTGATTAGCTATGTGCTTGTTGCTGAGAGTTCATCGCCTGTGATGGTCGCAACGGCTTTGAGCGTTGTATCTTTATTTACGCAAGGTGGCTATTTAGTCTATCAAAATATTTTCAGCAAAATTTTAGTGAAATGCGGTGGGGTTGAGCTCATTGGTGGAACACCGGTTTATCCACTGGCGTCGTATCAAACAGCTGCGTTAATATTGCCAGCTGCTTTTTTAATATCACTGTTGCTTACGTTTGGTTTAAAAGAAACATTTGCGAAGCCACAGCACTAATAAACTAACGGAGTATTGACTGTATGCCATCCATGCCATCAACACGTGCCTGTGTGCTACTTATGGATTCGCTCGGTATAGGTGCGAGTCATGATGCGGAAAAGTATGGCGACACGGGTGCGAATACGTTTGGACATATTGTGGAAGCATGTCGCTTGGGCCAAGCAGATGTGCCAGGATTGCGTTCGGGGCCGTTGAAAATTCCTAATTTAGCGCGTTTAGGTTTGTATCATGCGGCAGGGTTAAGCTCAAAAAATGCATTGCCTGAACTTGATAATTTAGCCGAGCCAGAAGGTTATTATGGCTATGCCGTTGAGCAAAGCTTAGGTAAAGATACACCCAGTGGCCATTGGGAACTCGCAGGTGTACCTGTTCGGTTTGAGTGGGGATATTTTCCCAACGAACAAGCATGCTTTCCTGAAGCACTTATTCAACAATTAATTAAACGCGCGAAGTTACCTGGTGTATTAGGTGAAAAGCATGCTTCGGGTACTGATATTCTGGCAGAGCTCGGAGATGAGCATATTAAAACAGGCAAGCCGATTGTATATACATCGGCTGATAGTGTATTCCAAATTGCTGTTCATGAAGAATTGTTTGGACTAGACAAGCTTTATGAGCTTTGTGAAATTGCTCGGGAATTGGTGGATGAGTATCATATAGGACGTGTGATTGCACGGCCGTTTAAAGGCGAAGCGGGGGCTTTTAAGCGCACAGCCAACCGCCGTGATTATTCTATACCACCACCGGCAAAAACCTTGCTTGATTATTTAAAACAAGCAGACCGAGAAGTGATTGCCATCGGAAAAATATCGGATATTTATGCGCATCAAGGCCCTACGCAGGTGGTTAAAGCTGATGGAAACATGGCTTTATTTGATGCCACGTGTGAGGCCATGAAAACAGCACCGGCTGGAAGTCTTGTTTTTACTAATTTTGTTGATTTTGATTCATCGTTCGGACATCGCCGTGATTTACCGGGGTATGCCGCAGCGTTGGAGGCGTTTGATGCGCGCTTGCCAGCATTTGAAGCAAGTTTAAAGCCGGGTGATGCGGTGGTTATTTCAGCCGATCATGGATGCGACCCGACATTTCCGGGTTCTGATCATACACGTGAGCATGTGCCTGCACTCTTGTTTGGTCCAGGCATTCAATCTCAGTCCATTGGCGAGCGTGCAAGCTTTGCAGATATAGGACAAAGCTTGGCGGAGCATTTGGAGCTTGATGTATTATCTTTAGGTGGTGCTTTGGATGGTGTTTCGTTTTTAAAATCTTTAGAAGGCTAACGCATGGGCTATCCGTCAGCGTTTGTTATTTACGCGAAGCATTTATCGTTGACCAGGGCTATCACCATAACTTCGTTGCGTAAGGCTGTTCTATTTGTCTTATGGAATACAGATAAACCGTTGAAGGCGTATGATATTTTAGAACGGTTATCTGACGACCAACCCAATGCAACAGCCACTGCTTTATATCGCGCCTTAAGTTTTTTTGTAACAGCGGGCGTTGTGCATAAAATCGACTCGATTCAATCGTATGCATTATGCGGTAAAGAAGAAGCGCACACATGCTCCGAACTTTTTATGGTGTGTTCTGGATGCCATGAAGTCAACGAAGTACACGATGTTGCTGTTCGTCAGGCTATGCAGCAATTGGCTCTTCGAAGTGATTTTCATCTGAGTGATGATCCTATTGAACTTCGAGGTTTGTGCACACGTTGCAGGCCTAGGCATTGATTTTTAGATATAAGCCCCCATTTACTTGATACCCCATATATATATTTGTTAATCGGGAGAAATTTTGGAGCAATATCGTGGAACAACCATCTTGTCTGTACGAGATGGAAAGCAAGTTGTCATTGGTGGCGACGGTCAGGTGAGTCAAGGCAATACGGTCATGAAAGGTAATGCCCGTAAAGTACGTCGTTTATATAACAATCAAGTGATTGCGGGATTTGCCGGTGGTACAGCCGATGCTTTTACGTTGTTTGAGCGTTTTGAAGCTAAATTAGAAATGCATCAAGGACACTTGGTTCGTGCAGCAGTTGAGTTGGCTAAAGATTGGCGAACCGACAAAATGTTACGGCGCCTAGAGGCTTTGCTGGTGGTTGCAGATCAACATGCTTCGCTTATTATTACCGGTAATGGTGATGTCATTGAGCCAGAAGAAGGGCTTATGGCAATTGGTTCAGGCGGTCCATTTGCACAAGCTGCAGCACGTGCCTTGATGGAAAACACAAAACTACCAGCACAAAAAATTGTTGAGAAAGGTTTAACGATTGCCGCTGATATGTGTGTTTATACCAATCATAATTTAACCATTGAAGCTTTGGATACTCATCGTGAATAATACTGTAAATACTCTTGTGAATAACACCATGACCCCTCGTGAAATTGTTGGGGAATTAGATAAGCATATTATTGGGCAAGATGCCGCGAAGCGTGCTGTGGCGATTGCGTTGCGTAATCGCTGGCGTCGTATGCAAATCACTGATGATGGTTTGCGTGCTGAGATTATGCCTAAAAATATTCTCATGATTGGGCCAACCGGTGTGGGTAAAACCGAAATTGCGCGACGTCTCGCACGTTTAGCGGATGCACCGTTTATTAAAGTTGAAGCAACTAAATTCACTGAAGTCGGTTACGTTGGTCGCGATGTAGAGTCGATTATACGCGATCTGGCTGATATCGGATTTAAGCTTGCACGTGAACATGCTATGAAAAAAGTGGAGCCATTAGCAGAAGATGCAGCAGAAGAACGTGTTTTGGATGCTTTGCTTCCTCCAGGGGAAGGTGACGCCAAGCGCGATCCAGATTCTTCGGCCAGGCAAGTGTTCCGTAAGCAATTGCGTGAAGGCATGTTGGATGATAAAGATATTGAAATTGATGTTGTCGCGCAAAGCGTGGGCGTTGAAATCATGGCACCTCCTGGCATGGAAGAAATGACCAATCAACTTCAATCCATGTTCCAGCAAATGGGTACCGATAAAACAAAGCAGCGCAAACTACCCATTGCCAAGGCTTTAAAAATTCTACGGGAAGAAGAAGCTGCCAAGCTTATCAACGAAGATGAAATTAAATTAGCGACGATTGAGTCGGTTGAACAAAACGGTTTTGTTTTTATTGATGAAATTGATAAAGTCGCACGACGTTCGGATCAGCAGGGTGGTGATGTGTCTCGTGAAGGGGTGCAGCGTGATTTATTGCCACTGGTTGAAGGCTCAGCGGTTTCAACAAAATATGGGATTATTAAAACGGATCATATTTTGTTTATTACTTCCGGTGCATTCCACGTCGCTAAGCCTTCTGATTTAATTGCAGAACTCCAAGGGCGTTTGCCGATTCGTGTTGAACTTAATGCGCTGAGCGTCGAGGATTTTGTACGTATCTTAACCGAGCCTACAGCGTCACTCACCGAGCAGTACACAGCGCTTATGGCAACGGAAGGCGTGAAACTAAGCTTTGATGCTTCTGGTATTCAACGCATTGCAGAGGTTGCATGGCAAGTCAACGAACGGACGGAGAATATAGGCGCACGTCGTCTGTACACGGTTATGGAGCGTTTGCTCGAAACCATATCGTTTGAAGCCACGGATAAAGCCGGGGAAAAAGTCAAAGTTAATAAAACTTACGTACAAAAACACTTAGGTGCACTCGTACAAGATGAAGATTTAGCTCGCTTTATTTTGTAACTTGTTTTAGTTATTTTATTATTAAAATATTAAAAGAAGTGTAGGATGAACCGTTGTGCTTGGGTAGGGAAAAATAAACCTCACTATGAACGCTACCATGATACCGAATGGGGCGTTCCGGTGCATGATGACCATAAGCTTTTTGAAATGCTTGTTCTGGAAGGCGCGCAAGCCGGACTTAATTGGGAAACGATTTTAAAACGCCGCGAAGGCTATCGTGAGGTTTTTAAGCAATTTGATCCAGTTGCTTGTGCAATTTTAGAGGATGCTTATCTAGAAGAAGTTTTATGCAATCCTAAAATTATTCGTCATCGGTTAAAAATATTTTCAGTACGAAAAAATGCACGTGTTTTTGTGAGTATTCAACAGGCGTACGGTTCGTTTGATGCTTATGTTTGGTTGTTTGTTCAAAATAAACCTAAAATCAATCGACCTGCGTCACTTGAAGACGTGCCAACACAGACACAAGAATCGATCGCTTTATCGAAAGATCTTAAAAAAAGAGGGATGAGTTTTGTGGGGCCAACCATTATGTATGCCTATATGCAGGCTATTGGTCTGGTTGATGACCATACCCAGGACTGCTTTAAGTGCTTGAATTAAGTTGTTGCTAACACACTCAACCAGCATACCCCAGTTTTTTCACATGCTTATCCCCAGAAATTGTGGATAAACCACCGATGCTCTCTGATTTTTTGCTGATTTTTTGCTGATTTTTTGCTTATTTATTGTCAGTTAAGTATTTAATAAGTCTTGATTCTAAGTCTTGGTTGGTTATATAATGCCCTGTTTGTGCCTCGGTTAAATAGTATGCCTGTATTAAGTAAAACAGATGTTTTTAATAAGTATTTAAAAAAAAGTGAAGCGGAAGCAATTGCTTTCCTTGAATCTGATATTACCAGTAAGCAACAAAAACTTCATGATGATTTTTGGGCGACAGCATCTCAAATTGAGCGAAATCGAGATGTGAGTATGCAAGAGAATCAAACACGTCGTGATACGTCTCTTGCGAAAATCAAACAAAATCTAAGTGCATCTTCTTCAAAGACATGGGCTGAATATCAAGCAGCTGAGGCGAAGTGTACGGTAGATGAAAAAGCCGCAGAATTGCTGTATGCGCAAACATTTTTTGCAATCCATAATGAGCATACTCAAAAGAAAAAAGAAAATGAACAGACTTACGAAAAAAGCATGGCAAAAATGGAACGCCGGTTTCATGCCAAATTGCGAGATGTAAGTCATCAATACGCACCTGTGTATCAATTACGAAACGCTCAAATGAACAACGCAAGAAAGCCTTACAGTGACGCCTTGAACACGGCATGGCGTATTTTTGATTCAAGCGAGCGTCAAGCTCGAGCTTTAACTATACAAGCATCACAGCAAGCACATGCTGAGGCTGTGAAAGAAAGAGATGCAACAAGAGAAAGACTCCAAGTTGGTTCGCGTGAACTGCTTAAAACGAGTTATGAAATGGTTGCTGCGCGAATAGGATTAGATGGTATCACACCAAATATTACAACATATATGAGTACGAAGACGCCATATGATTCGATTCAACCGCTGGTTGGTTATATGGATTTAAGATTTGCTCTGTATGAAGCAACTAAAAATCCTGATGAATCTGAATTAAAACGTGAATTTTATGATATAAGTGGTTATGCTCCAGATGTTGATGTTGCGAGTTTGAAAGAAGCGGTGCATTCACTGGATTTGGCCGCACTATCACAAATATTTAAGCATCGCTGTCTTTTTATGAGGCCACCTTCGTCACCTGAAGAACGTACGTTGTATGTCGATGTTTTGGGGGAATTTGAGGCTACGTTTACGGTTGTTTCTCCTTATGGAGAGGTGTTAACTAAATCTTATCATATAGAATTAAAGCAAGAAGCTGAGCCACTATATACACAAGAAAAAACGATGCGTGACTATATCGTAGAAAATGCAGCAGATTTTGTACGGAAATTATATTCTCGTAGTCAAGCCGGGTCTTTTGATGCTTTTTCAGAACTCATGGAATCACACCATGGATTTAAAGCGCATGTTCTCAAAACCATTGCCGCAAGCAATCGAGCACTTAAGCGCCCTGAAGGGTTGAATGATATTAAACTCACAAAACGACATATAAGTGCTTCAAGAGATGGGGCAGTTTGCACGTTTGATGAAACTCCATTTTATCATGCAACCGAAGCTTTTCATGCACAAACACTCGCCATAGATGCTCGTTATTATGCTCGATGTAAAGCGTTAGAAGAAACCTGTGCTGAGGGAATTCATGAGGCTGATTTACTAAAAAAAGATATGTATCATAGAGCCGACGTTGCTTATGATTTAGCATGTAATGCGGTGGAGCATGAGCTTGAGTGGGATGAGCTGGCAGCTGAGCTGTCGGTACATAGAAAAGCATTTTATTATTATGCCAATCCCGAAGACTGCGCAGTGCTGGTTGATCCTAATGATCCTAAGGATGCTGAGGGGGACATGGTGAGTTATGATGCGGATAGATCACCTGATTCTGCTGCAGCTGCGGAGGTGTTGATGCCCGTGAAGAAATCTCGAGGTTTTAAATCTAAATATAAGCCGCACATGCTTTTTAGCATATGTGAGCATAGCGCTGATCGTATGGATGATACTGATCGTGAGGTTTGCGAGATTATGGGGGGCAAGTGAGTTATGTCAAAACTTTCAAAATATACCGTTGCGCATATTCATCAAGTTATTTGTAATGCGCATTATCCGAGTGTCGCCGCCAAAAAACTTAAGCTTACAGACAGCTCAATTTTAACGAGCCATCTCGGGAAGTTTTTATTATATGGTGAGCCATTGAGTGTTGATATTTTACGAATGCTTTCTGTTGAAGATGCTCGTAAACTTTGGGGGGTGGGTTATACACAGAAGATAGATTCATGTGAGATTAATATTAATCAGTATAAACCCGCACATATTCACTATTTATCTCGTAAAACAGATAGCATCCGAAATCTTGCTTCATTATTAGGGGTACGTGATCATACCGTGCACCGATACCTGAAAAAATTTGAATTTCATCATAAACCATTAACATTTGAACTGCTAAAATCTTTATCTGGTGAAGAGGCCCTCCAGGTGTTTGGAACAAATTATGAAGCATTATATCCTGCTCAACGTATAAACCTCACGCCCAGCATCTTAGAAAAAAGCATTCAGTTGGAAAGTGAAACGATCATAGAGCAGGATGATTTTAGCATTCTTGCTGCCCAATTTAAGCATGATTTTCCTATCGATGCCCGCGTCGGTGAAAAAAGGAACATGCATGAGCTTTTTTCGGGGCCACTTCTAACCGATGATTCAGATGAAAATCCTTTCAAACAGAGTCGGCAAGAAAGTATGGTTTTAGAAATATAGAGGCTTAGTATAGGGGAGTGGCTATGGATGAAGGTATACCAAGATCAACCGCATGGATCTCACCTAAATATTTTTTTGCTTGAGCTTGATCAAATCCTTTTTTGATTCGCACCATGGTCACGGTAATATTTGCCTTGATAGCAACGCCTAACACCTCACCGCTATCACAATCTAAGCCCGACGGTATATCGATAGATAATACTTTTTTGTTAGCGCTGTTGATTAGGTTGATAATTTTATCAAAAGGTTTTTTGACTAAGCCTTGTAAACCCGTCCCAAATAAAGCATCCACAATCCAGTGTGCGTCAGATAAAATAGGAAGAGCTTCTTCTATGTGCTCTTTAGAAATAACCGTGATCGGAATCGCTAACTTAACTAATATGCCATAATTGATTTTCGCATCACCTTTTATTTTATCTGGGTCGCAAAATAACAACACATGTACATCAAAACCATGAAGGTTTAAGTAACGTGCAACAACAAAACCATCGCCTCCATTGTTGCCTTGGCCACAACAAATGATGATTTTTCCCTGAGGCTTATACGTTAAAAATTTATCAAAAATATTTCGACCGGCATTTTCCATCAGCACAATACCGGGAACCCCATATTCTTCTATGGCTAACCGATCGAATGCTTGCGACTGATGACGGCTTAAAACAAGGCTTTGAGTCATGCAAAAAGCTCTAAAACATTTTCAGGGGGGCGGCCTATGGCAGCTTTATTGTTGTACACAACAATAGGTCGCTGCATTAACTTAGGCTCGTGAATCATGGCATTTAAAATACCCGCTTCATCATCAAGCGATAGAGCAAGTTCTTTGAAGCATTTTTCGTTGGTGCGAACTAAATCTTTTAATGCGATATGATCGCGAAGAGCCGTTAGTTGCTCGTAGTTTAACGGCTCTTTAATATATTCAACAACGGTGGGTTCAAGTCCTTGCGATTTAAGCAGTTCTAAAGCTTGTCTTGATTTAGAGCATCGTGGATTATGATAAATAGTTAGGTTTGTCATAAGAAATCTTCTTGTCTCGCAAGTTAAATAAAAAATTTAAGTATACACTAGTATGTAATATGCACGTTTAGAAGCGTGCAACAATACGACATGGTAATCCTGTTTTATTGATGTTTTCAACCCAAAGCGTAAACACTTGAAAGTCTGTAGCATGTTGTTCAGATAAATTTTGAATATTCGTTAAGTTTTCAACAATATAGATTCCGTTAGCCTCGCATTTTTTATCAGCCGCTATATGTTCTATGCCGTGCCGAACACCGGCAGCATCAATGCCAATAAACCTAATGTTTTTATGAATAAGATAATCGATGGTCGAGTCCGCTAATTGTGTGTGGTTTTTAAAGTAACCGTGCGTGCCATAGCCAAATGAATCCATCATGCCTGTTTTAAAAATAACAAAGTCGTGGGCTTTAATTGTTTGATGGTCAAAATCACTGAGCTCAATATCACGCCGCATGGTATGGCTCACATCGAAGAAGATACCTCGAGATTGAATGTAATCGAGTGGAATTTCTGTTTCTAAATGCGTATCAATATGTGTTCCAAAATGTCCTAATGTAACCAACTGCTTATATTTTTCAGTGAGTTCAGGGCGTTCGATGATTGCATCTTGTAATTTTAATGTCAGATCGATGTTCATGTGTTATTTCCTCGTATTTAATTTGTATTTAATTTTTATTGAAATGGATGAATGCATTGTAATTAAAATATTCATGCCATAATCAAGATATTAAGACCAAATATAACGAATATCAGACATGCCTATTTATACAAATGATTTAAACGTTGACGATCCTGATGCTATCGATGTTCCACTGATGGGTATATCAATCGCGAGTACGACGTATACGCATCCCATGCATCAGCACAAAAAAGGGCAGTTATTGTTTTGTAATCAAGGCATTGTTGAGGTGTTTACGGAGCATCAATATTTTCTTATATCGCCTGCACGAGCTGTTTGGCTTCCGAGTGGGGTGCCTCATCGAATCAACTCAAGAACACCTTTTTCGTTTCAGTCACTTTATTTTGATATAGCATTATTTTTAGAATTGCCTAATAGCATTCGTGTGCTGCATGTGAACGCGCTATTACGTGAGCTAATCAGTAGAGCCTGTGAATTTGGTTTAGAATACAATCAAAATTCAGCCGAATTTCGTATGGCGTGGGTGATTCAAGATGAAATAACGCATGCGGCAGATGATATGCGAACGCTGGTTATACCTCGTGATGCACGGCTTAAAAAAGCGTTTTCTTATATCAGAAAAAATCCTGGTTTATACACAACGGCAAGTTCGGTTGCAGAATATGCTTGCATTACATCACGGACTTTATTGCGTTTATGTCAAAAAGAATTGGGGTGTAGTTTTGAGCAGTGGCGGCAGCAACTGATGATGATGGAGGCACTGGTCATGTTAGAAAAAAATAAGCCCATAAGTTATATTAGCGATAAGCTCGGATACAACTCTCACAGTGCTTTTATCGCTCGTTTTAAGCAATGGATGGGAACAACGCCTTATGCTTATAAACAGATTTTATTATAATTTATGAAAGAGAAAGCCGTTATGACGATTGATGAATTAATCCAGCGTATCCAACTTAAATATACCCTGCTGAGTGAGAATTATAATTGGGGTGAGCGCGGGTTATTTTATAATCCAGAGAATAAATTTCCTAAAGGTGCTTATGTACTTACGTTCAAAGAAAAAGATGGTAAGCATGATGCTTCAAGTAATTTGAATGCTGATGGAAAATATCGTTTGAATCTAAAAATATCAAAAGCAACGTTTCTATCTTTATTTAAAAATCTTCCGATAAGGCCAGCGGCAGGTGGCGTGATCGAAGGAGATTATAATTTTTCTGCGTTAGATACTGTCATGCCTCATCCTATCTATGGATGGATGACATGGGTGTGTGTCGTAAACCCAACACCCGAAACAATTGACTGGATGGAATCTCAAGGCTTATTTGAAGAGGCCTATCAAGCAGCGGTGATGACGATGAATAAAAAACTCAAAGCATTAAATACGAAGGATAATTGATGAACGAATTTAAAGATTTAATCAAAACATTGCGGCCCTACAAAAAAATAGAATTAAACAGCGAGAATAATCTTCAGTTTTTTTTAGATAAACATAGTACAAAAGAAGGTACTTGGGGTTATTTGGAATTACATGAGGGAGAGATTGATTTTATTTTTTTAGACGGAGAGGGTCATGAGTTATCTAGCCAGCTCATGAATTCAAAGCATTCAACATTGCTCATACCGCCTGCGTCATGGCATAAAGTAACGCCCAAAAGTGGTAAGTTTAATGCCACACTTCAATTTTATTGTAAGCCGCATCGGTATTTTGAAAAGAAATATAAACTCTCTCCAGTTCATCATGATTTAAACTATGTTTATCAAACGTACTTGGGTGATTATGAAAAAATAACCATGCTTGATATTGGTTGTGGCTCAGGGCGCAATCCGCTGTATTTCTCAATGTTGGGGCATTCAACAACGGGCATTGATATCAACCAAAACGCCATAAACAAGACACGTGAAATTGCAGAAAAAGAAGCATTATCCAATATAAAACTAAAAACTCATGATCTGAATCAACCCATTCAAAATTTGGATCAAGTTTTTGACTTTGTATATTCCACGGTTGCGTTACAGTTTTTGAATAAAGCGAGTGTTCGCCCCTTGCTCAGGCAATTACAAAATCAAACGGTGATGAACGGTATGCATTGCCTTGTTTTTCCGATTAAGTCAGAACCTTATTCATATCCAGAAAGTTTTACCTATTTGGCGGAACCCAACGAACTCTATCAATTTTATCAAGACAGCGGTTGGTCGATTCTTGAATACAGAGAAAAGCCTGGGCAATTACATAAATTGGATGAAACCGGCAAACCAAAGCAAGGCATGTTTGCTCTGTTGCTTGCTCAAAAAAATAATATATAAGGCAATCTTTTGTCGCCTTATATATCCGCACTGAGGTTATATTTTATGCTATAATAATGTCATTAATCATGAGACTTGAGCGCAGTATGCCTACCATCAACAACTATTTCCTTGAATATGCACCCGATGTTTGGGGATATGTTGATCTATCTGTAAATGATGATGGGGCGCTTACGGGTATGCGGGCTAGTAACCAGTCCGTCGATTTTCAAATGCCTAGTGTTTATCCTGCCTATGGTGATAATGACAATGATGATGCGTCCAAAGGGCCATTTTGGTTAGCGATATCTGAATCAGGTTTATTATATCGTTTAGATTACAATCCAACTTTAAAATCAGCACCTGTCGCAAAGCCATTATCCGGTGTGGAGCTAGGCAAGCGGTATGCTCGAGAAAAAATCTTACCTAAGAACCGGTTTGTTGATGGTGCGTTTAATCAGGCTGTCTATCAGGGTATGCAAGAAGCGGGTGCTCGTCAGTATAAAAAAATCAAGCATAAAGCAGCGCTTCAAGCATGTGAACATGAAAGACGACCATCGGATTTGTTAAGTGCTTTTGATCTGGAATCAAAGCTTGTTCGAGAAGCTGATGCTGTTTATCGTGAACAACTATTAGGAGCTGAAGAAGATCCAGTATTTGCTAAAATTCAATCGTTTCAAAAGCAATGTCACGCGTCTTATATTCATAAAGCGCAGACAGAGCTGCAAGCGATTATCAGCGAATACCCCGAGGATTATATTGCCTTTAAGCAGGCACTGATCGCGTATTTGGCTCAGCACTGGCAGGTGATTAAAGCGACGCCATTGTCATATACAGGTTTATCCGAGCATCCCGTCACCCAGCTTTTGGTTGGCATTGCTGAAAAACTCGAGGCATTTGACGGGGAGCCTGCAATTTCATACCTAATGCCTGATGTTTATATCCAAAGCCAATGGGAAGCGCATATTCCGAGCCTAGATAAGCAATCGTTATCCAATGTATTAAGAACACATATACTTGATGAAAATGGATATTACTTATTGCCTGTTCACTTGCTCTTAGATAAGACTGCAGTCTTACATGAGCAGTCCAGTGCATTGATAAGCGAACATGGCTTTAGAAATCCCTTTTTTGATATGAATACAGATCAAGATAGAGCCCATCAGTATGTGTCGCTTAAAGATTTTGAGCGCTTGTTTCAACACTCAGGTGAAACCCAGGCACTCAGAAATAGTTACCAGCGTTTTGATTTGGCAGCACATGATGATGTGACGCTATTGGGGCAGCTTAATTATTTGGTTTCAGTGCTTAAAACCAATGATGCGGATGAGGGCATAGGATATGAGACGGATGTGGGTGATGCGGTGTATACCGTCGCACCCAACTTTATGGTGTACTACCGCCGGCTACATCCGATAGGTTTTCATGTGAGCAAAGATAAACTGCCGTCGTTGAGAGAGGCTTGGGGTGATGAATATGAGATGAGTTATATCTTGGTTCAGTCCGGCCCTGATGCCGGTTTGCATTTTTTATCGCGCTACGATGATGATGGCCGCCTGCGAACATTAGACGAATCAGACCGAGAAACTTACCGAGAGGGTTACGAAGAAACACGCGGGCCTTTGTGTGACGGGAAAAAACCGGCACAGTACCCAATTATCGTAATGGCACGGGAGGCGTTTGAAGATAGCCCTGAGCTTCGAGCAACCTTAAGTGATGAACACCCAACATTAATTCGTATACCTACTGAAGAACCAGGAACATATTACATCTATGGTCAACAAACGGATGGTCGTTGGGATTTTCAGACAATGATAGATGCCGGTCCTATTATACTGCCTAAAAAGTGCGAACATGAAGATTGGGTACTCGATTATGATGCTGCAATTTTACAATCACCGGCTAATATTCCTGAAGCGATCTATACCGCGATTCAAACCCAAGGTGGGCATCATGAGCAAAGGCTTATGTTGGATGTGTTGCAAGAGGCTTTTGACGCGTTCAAACATGGGCAACCATTGGAAATACTCAAGGTTATAGAGGCACAGACGGGGCATCTTGACTTGGAGGAATTCAAGCAAGTGCCTGACGCGATACGAAATCCGCTCAATCGACTTTGGCAATACCTGGGTAACTCAGGCACAAACATCGCGGCCACTGAAACCATAGAAACCTGTGTGGGTATGCTCAAAGAACAGTTAAAGCCTGCCGTAGGTGCATATACGGATACGCTGAAAAAAATTGGTTGGTCAGCTGCTGAAAAAGAACATGAGTACGATGAAAGCGTTGCTGTATTAAGATCTAGTCAGGAAGTTTTAGCGCGTGCACTGGAGCGTGGGCACTATCAAGGGATAGACATTCGCGCCCCATCTCCTGAGATGCTCAGGGCTCTAGGTATGACACTGAACATCACAGGACCTGATGATTTCAGATGGTTTTGCAGTTTTCCTCCAGAGAGCATCAACGCTTTTTTGTCAGATCCTTCTGACTCGGATGGTTCTGAGCTTCTGCAGTATATTTTAGATAATTATTACGATTTTGATGATCTATCATTATTGCTCTTGGAGATTCCTTTAGCGGCCTATAAGCCCATATTGCTCAATCTTGAGTATACGCTTAACGTAGATGGACTGTATGATTTTTTGAAATTCTTGGACGCTGATGACAAAAAAGAAGCGTTGCTTGACACTTTTAAAGATCAGCTAACAACCATCATCTCCAATAACTATCAATTAGGACGCGTGCTTAAGCTTTTAAATGAAAAGCAGCGTGACCTGGTGCTTGATGTGTTCAAAAGTAAGCTTGCGATCATGCTTAGAGATCGCTATGAATTAAAGATGGTGATTGAGCCTTTAAATGAGGCTCAATGCTGCCTCGTGCTTGATGCGTTCGAAGATAAGCTTACAACCGTGCTCAAAGATGGCTATGAAATAGGACATGCACTTGAGTTTTTAAACGAAGCTAAGCAGGATCTGCTGCTGGCAGCGCTTCAAGATAAACTTGTGAAAATGATCACAGATGCTGATCAATTAGAAGCGATACTTAAGCGTTTAAATGAAAAGCAGCGCGATTGGGTGCTTAATCAATTTTCATTTCAGCTTCTGTTCCTGATCACGAATGGTGAAAAGCTAGGAGCAGTACTGTCGACATTAAGTGTAGCTCAGTGCGGTCGCGTGCTTGATGAATTTGAAGATGACCTAACAAGAATGGGTATATATGAGTTTGAGTTAGCTTTTAAGTTGGAAGAGATTCTTGGGCCTTTAAATGAAGAGCAATCTCGCTTTGTACTTAAAGTATTTTCAGATAAATTGACCATGATTTTCTCGAATTATAATAACTTAATAAGAATTCTTCTGCCTTTGAAGGAGCAGAAGCGCACGCTCATACTTGAAGAGCTTGATGATAAGCTTGTGGCACTGATAACCAACGGTGAGCAATTAGCAAGGCTACTTCAGTTTTTAAATCATCAGCAGCGCACGTTCGTGCTTGAAAAGCTTGAAGATAGGATTGCAATAATATTCCAAGATGTTGCTCAGTTAGGAGCGGTGCTTTCGACTTTAGATGAGACTCAGTGCACATTCGTTCTCGATAAGATCCATAGCGAAGTACCAGTCATCTTTTCTTCAAGATCTTTGATAAAAAATGCATTCATTCCTATGCAATTCTTCGAGCCTATGACACAAGAAAACGCTCAGTTATTGTTAGCGTTAGTCGCACATCTACTTAAATCTTCTTATGATATTAATCAATTACCCGAGCTTTATCGCGGGGCTGCTATCAGCTCAGTTAAAAATATTTCGGCCAGTAATATTCGTGCCAGCTGGCAGTTATTTCATATACTTGAAGGCTGTAGTGATGAGCGCTTTGAGGAAATATTGGCGGCTAATACAATTATGAAGTGGTTGAATCAAGATAAGTGTGCTTATCAGTTACATGATGTACTTAAGGTGCTTACCCCGTCTCGGTGTCAAGCTTTTCTCATGTCAATGAAACATGATGAGTTGATGGGTATTGTAAACAACGGCGGTCTAAGTAACCTATTAGGAAATCCTAGTGAGTTGGTAGAAGAGAAAATACGCCTGGTGATAAAACATGTAGGGGGTGATTTACATTCTGTATTGAAGATCGATGAGTTTGGGTTTTCACTCGATGGGTATGCGAAGCGAAGCAAGCGTTGTTTACTTAAAGCGCTGGAAGATGAACTGCCGGATTTAATTACCACGCGCGACACACTGAATGGCGTACTTAATGCGTGCGGCGATGATAAAGAGTCAGTTAATATTGTTTTATCTTCTTTAAAAGGTCGGCTTAATCGTATGGTAAGCTTCGATTATGAGGATAATAGACAGGATGTTATACGTGCCAGTCAACCATCGGAACAAGGTATTTTTTCATCATTTACATCGAGCTCTAACCGTATTCGAAGCGAGGCAATTAATGTAGGAGCTTTGTCATCAAAGATCGCAAAATACAGCGCGTTCCGTCAGCTTGAAGGTAGTTTTCATTGGGACTTTTTAGGTCTCATGGCATTTGTTTATTTGATATCAGATTGGTTTTCTGGTGAGCCCTGGGTTAAAGCCCAAAATACTAAACTCGCTGCTGCAACGTATGCCTTGCATGCGAACAAAAACGACGATGCGTGTTTGGTCCGCTTGGCCCAGGTTGATTTGCTTCCGAATGAAAGAACTTTACAGGATTTATTCACAAACAGTTATCTTTTAATTGGGGCTGGCGATGCACCCAAGCAACTTTATTATATTGATTACGAGGGTAAGACAACCATCATTAGCATGACCAATACAGAGGGTGTTGATGAGTATTTTTCTCAGCAGAATGATGACGCACGGCTTACTTACCGTGACATTCATGACAACTTGAATGGGCATACTCAAGGCCTACTTCCTACCGACGCTCAACTTGCGGCATTAAAAGAAGGCTTACTTGGAGATATCATGCGTGATGCTGGCGTAGATGATGTTTTGGACGGTACAAAGCGACCGTTGTGCTCACCATCTGCTAGCTTATGAAAAATTAGGTGTAACAGTACTGCTGATAACGGGAGTGCTTAGGACAGCGTCACCCATAGGTTTAAAAAAGACATGGCGTTGGTTACCCTTGCATTGATATACCTTCTCAATCATATCTACGGTGTGTTTGTTTTTGATGTACGCTTGGTTAAGTGCATTTTTGTCCATCACACGGGGTATAGCATCTTGGAGCATTTGGTCTGTTTCTAGCTCTTTAGATCGTTCAAAAGGCGCATGTTTTATCAGCGTATCTGATAAATCAAATATTTGGTAACCTTGAGGATCAATAATCATATGACCGTTTGAACCATGTATTTTAAATATTTCTTTTTTTGTATCGGCATGACGGTCTAAAATTAATAGGCCTCGTAAGTCGTCTTCCCCTTCCGTTTTCGCTTCGTAACCCAGAAAAAATCTGGCGTAATCTTCAAGACCTTCTTGTTCAGTTTCTTGATGAGCATAAGCAAAGGATACAGCCATACGATCGGGTTGCCCAAAAAAATTGATGAGCACATTGATTGCATGATAGCCCATATCTAATATAACTCCACCGCCAGCCGTTTCCATATGAGCGCGCCATCCGGTGGTGACCGAGGGGAGGTTAAACCAATAGTTATATGTAAAATGGGTAGGTTGGCCAATAAGTGGAAGGTCTTCTTTTGCTTTTAAAAATACAGGCAGGCTATCTCGTTGAACGGTCGTGAATACAGGGGGAATATTCTGCGTATGGCATATGCTTTCATATCGTTCAATATCTTTCATGCTCATGGCCAAAGGTTTTTCTTTGACGACGTACTTTTTGGCATCTAAAAGGGCTAATGTCATGGCTTTATGTTCAGCGTGCGGCACACTGACAATGGCAATATCAAAATTAACATGGGCGAGCAGCTCATCTATTTGTCCATCGCGAATGATGATGACACCTTGACTCTCTAAATGAGATACAAGCGGTGATACGCGCGTGTTGATAACCACTGCGACAATTTCAAGGTCGTCTCGCTTGGTGACGGCCGTAATATAGTCACCACCTTTTTTTCCAGAGGCGCCAATAATAACAACACGACGTTTTTTTGTTGCTGGCGAAAAAAACATAATAAAAGCCTTTTTTATATTTGGCTATGTACCTCATGTACTGGCTGGTTAATTACTTGCTCAGACGCTTGTTCGAACATACTTAATGTGTGATGCCGATGTGGGGCTGTGTAATTTAAAGTACGGGTTTGGTCAGGAACTAATGCCACTGATTTTTCGATAGCCATGCGATAAATTTCGATGGCTTGATCGGTAATTTTTAAAGCATCATCATTTACTAAAACAATGCGATTTTTTTTGGCTTCGCTTGGTGAGTGTGGTGGAATATAAATATGCGTTTCTTCATCACCCTCTAAGCGTACGGCATTTAATGTTAATGTATCGGCTTGAAATTCTTTGATGCGATGAACCGCTTTGTCATCAAACATGACAATATCACCAGGTTCAACACCACTTTCCTCTGTTTTTTTTAGTTGGGCAGTGCCTGCAGCTTCAAATTTATTTTGTTTTTTGTTGCTAATACTCAGCAACATACATTCATCTGTCTCTTCTTGCTTTATTTCTACTTGGCAGTCGGTAGCTGTATCATCATACGAAACAACATCAAAAACTTCGTGTACATAACCTTTGTTGACGATGTAGCTCATAAAGCCCCTTGGGTGATCGTGCGCTGCAGCATCTGCAAGTCGCTCACTAACGGAACCGTTTAATGGACCACTGTACCAAAAATTACTGCGTAATCTAAAATCTTGGGTGTCTTCATGACTAAAGCGTGTTTTATTGAAGTCAAGTAATGACGTGGGTAATTGTATGCGAACAAAACCAGACTCATTGATTTCCCATGTAAGGGATAAGCGGTGCTTTAATAAATAATTATGTACATTTTCTAAAGTTTGCTGATTAAACGATTCGGTTAACCAAGCTTGTGAATATAAAGCATAGGTTAATAAAGAAAGCGGGTGGTTAATCAGGTATTTTGTAGCATTAAACAGGCTATTAATTAAGGTAAATGCATAAGATTTTGATTCGGATGGCATGATGATGTTTTTAAAGTTTGAGTTTTAGATTTTCGAGAGTGTATATAAAAGCCTTTTTTTTGTCCATTAAATAAAGATCATGGTGATAAAAAAAAGTGCTTGATTGCGCTCTTGTGGTTGTTTTTTGGTCATAATTCATAGATAATAGTTAGTCTTTAAATTTCACAGGTATATCCCGCATCATGTTTAGCCCCAATGAAATCAATCAAAATCATCCTGACTTGTATGCTTTTGTGTATGCGAACGATGATGCGTCACGCAAACAATACGCACAAAATTTACATGCCTCATATGTTGTGATGAACGGCATTTCTTATTTTAGAGAAAATCTATCGCCCGCTGCGATTGTCGCGGGGTTAGGTTTTTTGCAGCATGTTAAAGCTTTAGAGCAGGTGAGTGTGTTCGTACCTGTTGAAGACGCGCCACAAGCCTTAATGAAAGCGACGCAAGGTGGTCAGTTAGCGACGGCAGCTTATATTTTAGAGCATTATTTGATGGAGTTAAGTGCTTCGTCTCTTTATTCAGCGCTTTTGATGGCAATACGAGAGCAGCATCCAGCTATTCTTTGTTGCTTACTTGAAACGCCTGAGGTTGAGCAAATTTTCATGACACAATGGCAAGAGATGTTTCGTCATGCAGCTCAAGCTTCAAATCCCATGGTTCTGAGGCAACTGTTGCCTTACTCTCAGTGTTTCGAACGTGCTGATCGTAACAGAGAGCTTTCACATCAAGCGCATTTGCTTGAGTTTGTTCATGAAAAAATTGAGAGCTTACGTGGACGTGCTTCACATGATGTGACATCTAGGCTGAATGTTGATTTGAGTAAAAATGAAACTGAGTTGTGCTTTTATATGCTACGGCACTTAATTACGCGTAATTCATCCGAGTTTAATAACGGTATTAAATTTTTATTGAATATACCTAGCGTCCAAGCCTTAGCGCATGAACAGGTGACACCTGGTCAATCAAATGAGTTATTTCTTTCAGCATTAACAGCTCATAACACTTGGGCAGAAGAGTTGTTGATTTTGATCCCGAGTGTAAGAGCGCTTGCTGAGCAGCATGATTTTTATCATGATGAAGCTGCTCTCGTACGGCATAAGCAGCGCTTCTGGGTAAACCGTTTAGCTTGTATCGTGATGTTGCAAGCGGCTTATCCAGCACCACGTGATACACCTCGATTATTTCAAAGTGTTGATGCCGCTCGTAGATATAAAAACCTGTATGAAATACTAAACGCTGACTTGTTAGGGTATGTGTTTTCTTATCTTATTCCTAACCTCCAAGAATGCTCTACACAAGAGGGCATGCGTTTTGTCAATAGAGCTCAAATAATGCTGTTTGATCAAGGCTCTCGAGCATCTTACCGACATGTTGAAGTAGCAGAGAATGAGCATGAAGACGATCATGAGCATGTCGATATGATGCAACAATCTTAGTTTTTAAACACATACTTAATTTAAATTAATTTAATTTGAGAGCAATAAAGAGAGTGGTTTTATGTTCACTGAAGCGAGTCTTCATCAATATCCTGAACTGATGGATTTTATTTATGCAAGCAATACGCAAGATCGTAATGAATCGGGCAAACGTCTTAAATCTTCTTATCGTCTAGATATAGAGCGTAATCAAGTGGCTTATTTAGAGAATCCGGCGATAATACAAGCTTATACGCCTTTGCGTATTGTCTCAGAAATGGGATTACTGCCTCACGTTGATTTTTTATTGAATTGCATGTTTTACCGTCTTTCATCGGATGAGAATGCTCTTTTGGGTGCTGTAAAAGAAGGTCATCTTACCGTTGTTGAGCGCCTTCTTCAGGTGCTTGCTATCAAAAACAGGTCTTCTGCACATAATAACCAGGCATTGTGTCAGGGCGCTCTTCGTGGTTTTGAAGACGTGGTTAAGCGTTTATTGCAAGAGGTCACTGTTCAAGCAAATATTGCTGCAAAACCGAGCGAATTTTTACTTATGGCTATTATGGGTAGAAATATTGATGTGGTTAATCTTATGCTTGATGATGACCGAATATGCGCTTCATTTACGCCTGCGACGTGTCTGACACGAGCTTTGAAAAATGGTGATGAAGCGATCATTCATCGATTACTTATGTTTCCTCATGCACTCTCATTTGCAGATTATTATGCAGAACAGTATGCGAGCTACACGCATGATTTTATTAATCATCGCTTAGATAGTTTAAAAAGTAGGCAGAATGAAGGGTTTGATCTTGAGGATGCTACAGAAGCAAGTTTATGCTTTTATATGCTACGAAATTTGATTCGTCGTAATTCACCTGCGTTGCAGGCTGATATTAAATTTTTGTTGAGTATACCGCGCGTGACAGCATTAGCTCATCAGGCGGTAACACCTGGTAAACCCAATGAATTATTTTGTTTGGCATTAAGCGAGCATAATTTGAAGGCAGAAGAGCAGCTGAGTTTGATTCCTGACGTGACTGCACATGCAGAACAACATGATTTTTATGGTGATGAAGCCGCACGCACGCGGCATAATCATCGCCGGATGAAATTTACAGCCTCGTTAGCTTGTATTTCAATATTGCAAGCGGCCTATCCAGCGCCACGTGACACACCTCGAATATTTGAAAGTGTTGGTTCAGTCCGTAAATATAACCAGTTTTATGAAATACTAAACTCTGCATTATTAGGGCATGTATTTTCTTATCTGATACCGCCTACTCAAGAAAATTCCGTAAAAAACAATATGCGCTTTGTAAATAGAGCTCAAATCATGCTTTTTGCTCAAAGCTCTCGTGCATCTTATCGGCCTACTACTGAGGTTGAGCCTGAACCTAATGTTGAGAGTCAAGCTTTGGTGTTGTTATAAAACAAGTGATGAAGTATAGAGAGAGTTATTTATGATAAAGCGATTCATGAATTTATTTGGTAAACGTCCTTCGAACACACTCGTGCGAACCGATGCAGAAATTGTTACGAACCCCATGTCTGACAAGTTAGTTATAGGCGTGTCGATATATGCTCCAGCACAAGAGCCTCGTTCTCGGCTTGAAAAAAGTAATACATGGGAATGCATGTCAGATATGAGCGATGATCTTGAAGTCGTTCAGATCAATCATGAAGAAAATGAGCAGGCGAATACTCAGATAGATCCGAAAAATTTATCGATTAAAATCAATACATTAAGCCCTAATGATCGTCGGTTACTCAGGACGCCAAGTATTACATTGGCTGTAAACGAGAAAGGTTTATTCTCTGTCAGTCCAGATGGTGTTGAAGATCTAGATGAGTATCTAGATGATAGTTCTTCCTATAGCGGCTTATCACCGATTATTATGTGAGTTATGATGCGTGTATGATTTTTATTTGCATACACGAGGATAGCCACCATGATCGAGCATTATGTGAGAGCGTGTTATCAAAAGTTGTTGGTTGATCCTTTGGCTCAGAACATTGGTCACTTCATCACGCCAAATCAAGTCACCGTGTTTTCAGGTTTTTTAGGGCTTCTTGTGTTACCAGCCTTGATAATGCATCAGGTAACGCCTGCTATTATTTTTCTTCTTCTTTCAGGCTATTGCGACACGTTAGATGGCACACTTGCGCGTTTGAATCATCAATCAAGCGATTGGGGAACCGTCTTGGATATCATGACTGATCGATTGGTTGAGTTTACTGTGGTTTTTGCTTTGTGGAGTGTTGCACCGGTTGAACGGGGTTTAGGGTGCTTACTGATGTTAGGCAGTATGCTTCTATGCATTACAAGCTTTCTCGTGGTTGGAATTTTCTCACAGAATGGGTCTCAGAAAGGTTTTCATTATAGCCCGGGGATTATGGAGCGAGCCGAGGCTTTTTGTTTTTTTATCGCGATGATGCTTTTTCCTCGTGCGTTTAATTTACTTGCTTATCTCTTTACGCTCTTAGTCGTGTTGACGGCAGTTATTCGCACGGCGCAGTTTTATAAATTATCTCGCGAATGATCAGCAGCTAGATAAGTATACATGGTTGGTACGACAAACAACGTAAACGCAGTACCTATGAGTAAACCCGAAGCAATCACCAGTCCAATATCAAAGCGACTCACAGCTCCAGCGCCTCTGGCGATGAGCAAGGGGAACACGCCAAAAACCATGGCGGAAGTGGTCATCAGAATAGGGCGAAGACGAATGCTAGCGGCTTCTTCAACGGCTTCGCGTCGTGATAGTTTTTTTGTGCGTTGTAAGTGATTAGCAAAATCGACGATTAAAATACCGTGCTTGCTGATTAATCCAATCAATGTAATTAAGCCAACTTGAGTATAAATATTAATACTGGCAGCACCCAAGTTCAAAGGTATGAGTGCACCACATAATGACATAGGTACGCTGATTAAAATAATCAGGGGATCACGAAAACTTTCATATTGAGCGGATAATACAAGAAAAATAATAATAATCGACAAGAAGAAAGCAAAAACAAGCGAGCTGCCTTCTTGCATAAATTGCCGTGACTGACCTCCATAATCAAAATCAAAGCCTTGAGGTAAGCTATTTTTAGCCGAGTTCTGTAAAAAATCCAGGGCTTGTCCAAGGGTTGTTCCCGGTCGCATCATACCTTGAATGGTGGTTGAATTGAGTTGTTGGAAATGTGTGATGGCGTTAGGTTGTGTTTTTTCAACAGGTGTAACAACGGTTGATAGCGGAACCATGGTGCCATTGATGGTTCGAATATAAATTTCTCCGAGTTGCTCTGTCGTTAATCGAAACTTCCGTTCAAGCTTAGGAATAACTTGATAACTGCGTCCTTCTAAATTGAAATAATTGGTGTATCCACCTGAGAGGGCACTGCTTAGGCTGTTACCTATTTGTTTCATGTCCAAACCTAGGTCAGCAGCTTTTGCACGGTTTATTTTTAGCTCAACTTCGGGCTGATTAAATTTTAACGAGTTATCTAGATAAATAAATAAGCCACTGTCTTTTGCTTGATTGATGAGTTTGGTTGAAACATCATAAAGACTACTTAAATCATTGCTTGTCTTGATGGCAAATTGAACCGGTGGTCCACCACCACCGCCTGGTAGGGCTGGTGGAATGACAGCAAATGCTTTGAGGCCTGCAACGGTATCTAATGCTTCTTGCAAGGGGGTTTTTAGTTGAAATTGGGTTTTATCACGCTTATCCCATGGCTTGAGCACAAGCCCTGCTACGGGAGATGCGGAATTGATTACAAAATAATGTTCTTTTTCGGGGATATGATTAAATATTTTTTCAAACGGTTTGGTAAATGCCTCAACGTATTCAAGTGTTGCGGATTGTGGTGCTGTACCTATCACAAAAAAGAAGCCTTGATCTTCTTCTGGTGCTGTTTCTTTTGGTGTTGATATATATAAATAAGGTAGCATGATCAACACAACGACGGCAAAAACCAACATAATTTCACGTGCGTTAAGCAGTTGGTGCAGCCTATGCTTGTAGCGTATGCGTAGGTTTTGAAATAGCTTATCGATGCGTTGTGTGAGACGCCCGCTATTCATATCTGAAGTAAGAATTTTAGAACACATCATCGGTGAGAGCGTAAGTGCAATGATACCGGAAATAATGACCGCAGAGGCCAGTGTGAATGCAAATTCTTTGAATAATGCACCGGTAAGTCCCGACATAAAACCAATCGGTGCATAAACGGCCGCGAGCGTGATGGTCATGGCGATCACTGGTGTTGCGATTTCACGTGCACCTATCAATGCTGCATCAAGCGGTGTTTTACCTTCTTCAATATGTCGATGTATATTCTCGACAACGACGATGGCATCATCAACAACAAGACCAATCGCAAGCACAAAAGCAAGTAGGGTGAGCAAATTGATGGAATAACCTAAAAATAACATCAACGTACACACGCCAATCAATGAGAGTGGAATGGTGACAATAGGAATAAGCACCGCTCGAAACGAGCCTAAAAAGAAAAAGATGACAAGCAGTACAATCGCTGCTGCTTCAAGAATAGTCGAGAGTACTTCATCGATAGAGGCGCGAATAAAATCGGTGGCATCGTAAACAACGGTTCCTGTAAGCGAAGGCGGGAATTGAGGTAAAAGATTTTGAAATGCTTGCCTAACATCGGTAATAACGCTAAGTGGGTTTGCACTAGGTGTTGGAGTAATACCAATAAACACCGCTTTTCTTCCATCAAAATTAACGGATGAGTCATAATTTTGTGAACCTAGTTCAACACGCGAAATATCACGAAGCCGGATGATGGAACCATGGTTACTTCGAACAATCAGTTGTTGAAACTGCTCAACATTGTGTAAATCGGTACTGGCACGCACACTGATGGCCACGTAATCACTCTTGGTGCGACCCGCAGCTGTTAGAAAATTATTATCACGTAAAACATGGCTTACATCCGCTGGAGTTACATCAAGCGCTGCCATTTTGACAGGATCCATAAATATACGCATGGAATAGGTTTGCCCACCAAGAATTTCAGCTTTGGCAACACCAGAGATTGTTTCAAGTTGAGGTTTAACCACGCGCATGGCGTAATCTGTGATTTGCTGAGGGGTCATGTCTTGGCTATTTAAGCTTAAATACAACAAATCAGTTGAGGTGTCTGAGCTTTTAATAATCACGGGGCTTTGTGATTCGGAAGGTAGTTGATTTAATGTTTGTTGTACTTTACTCATGACATCGGTGAATGCAATTTGGGCGTTAAATCCAAGCTTGATGTTGAGTGTGATTGTACTTTTCCCTGATGTGCTACTTGAAGTCATGTAATTAATGCCTTCAGCACTTGCAATAGCGCTTTCGATAGGTGTCGTGATAAAACCTGCGATTAAGTTTGAATCTGCTCCAGGATAACTTGTCGTTACAGTAATAACCGTGTTATCCATCCGTGGGTATTGGCGAATGGAGATATTAAGCAATGAATTTAGGCCAAAAAGCAAAATTAAGAGGCTGACAACAAGTGAGAGAACAGGGCGTTTAACAAATATGTCGGTGAAGTTCATGGTTGACCTATGTTTAATTGAACTTCATTATTAATCACAACAGGGGTGTAATCTTGTAATTTTATTTCACCTGCACTCACGACTTGTTGACCTGCTTTAAGGCCTTTCGTAATAACCACTTGATTATCTTGTTCGTCACCGGTGGTTACAAACATACGTTTGACAACTAAATTTTGTTTTTTATTTTTTTGAGCATTTTCTTGAATAAGAAAAACAGAATTGCCGTATAAACTATAAGAAATCGCAGTTGTAGGTAGAACTAAGGCATTTGGAATAACGGGTTGTTCGATATCAATCGAGGCAAACATACCTGGAATAAACGCATAATGCTCGAGTTTTTGGGTCGTGTTTTTTTCGGTGTCGCAAGTGATAAGCACACGGTCGCTATGAGGAATTTTCTGATATTGCACAAGAGGCGATTGGGTTTTACGCTTATCCCAATTATCTAATACGCTCATGGGGCAATTAGGCAGCGTGGCTTGTACTTTAATATTATGAGTTTTAGGATCCGTTTTAGCATTGATGGCCGTAATTTTCCCAGAGAAAACTAAATGCGTTTTAGGCTCGATAGAAAATTGAATGTTTTGACCTATATGTATATTAGGGCGTTGATGCTCGGGAACATGAAATTGAAGAAATAAAGGATCCATCGATTGCAACGTAACAATGCTGGTTTGTCCGGGCGTGATAAATTCACCGAGATTAACCAAGCGAATGCCGAGTTTTCCGGCAAAAGGTGTTTGGATATGTTTTTGACTGATCGTGGCTTTCGTTTGTTCGACTTTTGCTTTAGCTTCTAAAAATTTTGCTTTGGCAACATCGACATCTGCTTTTGAGGTTGCACCACGTTTGATAAGGGTTTGCTGACGTTTGTAATTAATATCTTGAAGTGCTAGATCAGCGAGATTAAAATTTAAACGAGCTTGGTCAACACCATCCTCAATATCGATGAGTAGTGTGTTGGCATCAACCGTTTCACCTGATTTAAAATGGATGGCCGCGACATTACCCGAAGCTTCAGAATTAATATCAACACCGTGAACTGCTACAAAATCGCCAACAGCATGAAGACTTGGCTTCCAGGTTTGTTCACCAACAGTCACAGAGGCAACGGTTACAGCTGGAGCCTCAAAATGCGCAAAAAAGTATTTTATTACAAGATTTTTACTTATATTAAAAGCGAGTAAACCACCAAAAACTAGACTAAGACCGATGATCATAAGGGTCATGGGTTTTTTTGTCATCGTCACTCCCTGTACGATTTTAGGCATATAACCTGTTGCAATCATTGCTTTTTTGATAGTACAGCTGATGCCGAGTGCTGTCGAGTATACTTGTTTACGGCGTACTTATAACAATTTGATTGCGCCCCTTGTTTTTAGCTGCATATAGCGCCTCATCAGCCAATGAAATAAGTTCTTTCGCTGTTATATAGGCATCGGGAACAAGAGATACTCCGATACTGATGGTGATATGAACAAGTGTATCATCTTGAGCAAAAACGTGTTTTTCAACTAAGTATCTTAATCGTTCAGCAAGTTTGAGTACATTATCTTGTTGAAGCTCGGGAATAATGATGGCCATTTCTTCTCCGCCATAACGACAGACTAAATCAATGTCCCGCGTCGATGTTTCTAGAAGAGCACTTAATTCTTTTAAAACAAAATCGCCTATCTGATGCCCGTACGTGTCATTCACTTGTTTAAAAAGATCAATATCTATCATGAGTAATGCTAAAGCATGTTTATAGCGAATAGAACGACTGATTTCTTGTTTGAGTAATTTATAAAACGTTGCATGATTGTATAATTTTGTCAGGCCATCATGACGAGCAAGTTCTAAAAGTTTTTTCTCGTTAGTTGCGAGTCGAACGGCGATTTTAGATAAATAGATATAGAAAAAAATAAATAAAAATATGCCCATGAGAACAATAACCGAGCTACCGAAGAGCATGCCTTTATAAACGGCGTGCATTTTTTCTGTAAGATCTATCGTGAGCACTACTTTTGCGACTTCATGTTTTGATGCATCAACAATAGGAAAAGCGATGATTCGATAAGGTGAGTTACTTTTGTTTAGATTACCGCATAAATTTTGAAATGTGCTTTGTTCAAGACAATGAGCAATCGAGCTAGGTAGCGTAGAGTCTTGCTGATGGTTTATCACCGCATGTGAAAATTGATTCCAGTTCGGCGATCGACCTAAACTTTTCATTCCGTTTAGCCAGGTGGATTTATCTAAATACATCTTATTGATTAAAACCAACGAATCATGATGCATATAATGACGTAAGCGTTCAATCACTGAATTGTGTTCTGGTCAACTAAAGTTGGACACTTTTAGATTTCTTTTTTCATAGGCCACC
>JARGNP010000009.1 GCA_029210265.1 Legionellaceae bacterium | reverse complement strand
GGTATAAGATCACATTCTTGGCTTAATTTAAAGTCACACGTGATCTCGCCCTGCAATCCTATACCCATAAAACGAGTCATGGGCGTATCTGTGTCACCATACGTCGGTATTGAATCGGTACATACACCAATTGTACCATCGGGTCTTAAAGGACACGTAGCAAGTGTTCCTGTAATTCCCGGAACATATATCACGTTGCTTAATACCGGGTGAAACACAACACCCTGTGTGTTTTCAGCTAATGCCGCGCCTGTTGCGCCAGAATTAACACAGCCAAATAATGCGCCTGTACTTGCCGTTATGCTACACATAACAATTGTGTCTTGAACTTTATCGTTATAATAAGCTAATGTATTCTTTTTGTTTAATGCTATACCTTCCGGCTCAGTGTTTTCTGGTAAGCTTAGCGCTGTTTCACAATGCGTTAAACTACCCTCGCTGCCCACATCACAGTATGAAATAATATCTGATGGCCAAGAAGTAATATAAGCAAAAGGCACAGGCTTAACCGTCAACACGCCAATCTCTTCTGTCGTGTTGCTGCCATAAATAGGAAACGTCCCCGTCACCTGAGTTGTTGTTGATACACTCTCGAACGTCATACGACAGGTCGCGCCTTTAAGAACTGAAGCGCAGGTATTTTCAACGACTTCTAGATAACCAGCCAGTGAAGACGAGCTTAAATTTGGCGCAATATTAAGCGCTGTTTCTGTCGTTGAATTATTCTGAATCGTCATGGTTGTCGTGCTCACGCCATCTGCCGTAAGCGTTGCGTTATTACCCGAAATAATTTCTATAGGTGCTAATGCTGCACCATTGACACCTATATTAACTGGAACTTGGGATGCATTGCTTCCTGAAATCGGTACGGTTTGTGTGGAAACCGCTGTTGCACCCGGTGTGAATACCAATGCGCAACTTGCTCCTGCTGGCAACGTTGTACATGCTGAGGCATCTTGTGTCACGCCCGCATCAGCAAGTGCACCGCTGATATCTGCTGAAATATTTGTTGCTGTGATACCTGCCGTTGTATTGGTTACCGTGATACTTTTTGTTACAGGCGTGCCCGTGGTTGCTTGCAAGGCGATTGCTGTAGGCTCTACAGTAATAATGGCCGTTTGAGGTAACTGAATGGTGATAGTTGCTGGTACGGCTTTTGTATTGGAGCCTTTAATAGGAAACGTTTGCTGTAGCGATACTTGCTCTGTTGCGGCCGTTGTAAATGAAAGCGTGCAGGTGGCACCTGGCATGACTTGAGCACAATCACTTGCATCTTGCGTAATATTACCTTCTAACACCGTGCCTGTTGTGATGCCTCTAATATTAACAGCGGTAACCGTTGTTGAATTATTTTTTACAGTAAAATTTTTTGTTTGAGACGGCAAATCAAAAAATAAACTTGTAGGCGTTACGGTCAGCTCCGGGCGTTCACTTAATGCTCTGGAAATATTTAATAAATTTGCTTTGCTAGGCTGAGAGCATAAAAAAGGCTTGGGTGTAAGATTATCCGCTTGGGTTTGACAAATTTTAGGCCCGCCGATTGTTTGATGATTAATTTGGTTACCCAAAATAGATAGCTTAAGCGTGCACGCTTCTTTGGAACCAAGCACAAATGGGTTGCTGCATATTCCCGTACCTGTTGTTACTTGCTTGATGCCTTGTATAGACGCCATGATTAAATTGCGTGTGATTTGAGTCTGATTTGTGACGACATAATCAATCGTTGCTACACCATTGATAGGTAAGTGAATCATGGGCGAAGACACGGGTACAACGGTAAAAACAGGTTGACTGCCTGCATGAAGTACGGGCAATAAACATAACGTAGCTATACATCCTATAATTTTGATTAAGCGCATCATATCCTCATCCCTTTTATATTAAATAGCTTCCCTATCACAACAAATTTTGAACTTATCATGGCTATCAATTTTTTGACAAACCTGATACTATCATGACCGAATTTTATTCTTATTGGTGAGTATCAGCATGCCACACACAGCCCGTTACCAACAAGCCAAGCGCGTTACTATTCTTGGTGCTTTGATTAACACCTTACTGGGTATCAGTAAATTACTCGGTGGCATATGGTTCCATTCCAGCGCTCTTCTTGCTGATGGTTTTCATTCACTTTCTGACCTATTAACCGATGCCATGGTTCTGATTGCCTCTAAATACGGGAGCCAAGAAGCTGACGAAGCGCATCCTTATGGCCATCAACGCATTGAAACTGCAACAACTTACATACTCGCGTTATTATTAATTCTCACCGGTGCAGCGATTGCCTGGGATGCCTTACGTCATCTAACTCAGCACAAGCTCGAACACCCGGGTTTGCTCACACTGCCGATTGCTTTGATTTCAATTATCGCAAACGAAGCTTTATTTTGGTACACACGTTATGTTGGACGCGCCATTCAATCCGATTTAATTATTGCCAATGCCTGGCACCACCGCTCAGATGCCGCCTCATCACTGATTGTTTTTGCTGGATTACTTGGAAGCTTTGCAGGCTACCCTGCGCTTGATGGGGTCGCGGCTTTTATTGTCGGCCTATTAATCATAAAAATGGGATTCAATTACGGATGGAAAAGCATCAAAGAACTGGTTGATACAGGTGTTGAAGCAAAATTACGCCTCGAAATCAAACAAACCATCAACCAAACAAACGGTGTTCGCAAAATACACCAATTACGCAGTCGACTCATGGGTAGCGATATTTTTATTGATTTACATGTCCAAGTTGACCCCATGATTTCTGTCTCAGAAGGCCATTTTATCGCCCAGAACGTTCATCAAAAGCTGATGGAAAATATTCAAGGCGTCAAAGATGTCACGGTACACATCGATCCAGAAGATGATGAGATTCATAAACCTTCACAGCATCTTCCTAATCGCGAAACACTCGAAGCTGAATATATAACAGTATGGCAAAAACAATTTCCTGAAATACAAACTTGCCTCCTGCACTACTTAGAAGGTAAGCTCACCATCGATTTAATTGGACATATAGATAGCGATACACGAAAGCAATTAAAAAACCGTGTAGCCAACGATCTAAACCAATTATCAGAACCCTTTTTCATTCGAGTTCAATGCCCACCCGAACCCCTTTAAGATAAGAGATGTATTTAATATGATGCCAACCACTGCCACATTAAATCTTTTTTTTGCATTAAGTGCCCTGCTCATGACTCTTTTTGCAGGCTATTTTCCTTTTAAAAAGCGTCTCGCCCAAGCTGAGCAAGAACACACGGATTTTCCTATGGGTGAAACCCTCGGCACCGGTGTATTCTTAGGTGCAGCTCTACTTCACATGCTCCCAGAATCACAATCACTATTCATGAAGCAAGGATACCATTATCCTTTTGCTCTCTTAGTAACCGGCATCGTTTTTTTATTATTTTTGTGGTTCGAACATCTCGGTAAAGAGCTTTATCACCACCATGATCATCACACAACACATCCTGCCTTTGCCATCATGGCCTGGGTCATGCTTTCAATACATTCGTTTGTGCTCGGCACCGCACTTGGGCTTAGCCAAGACTACTCCATGCAAATCATGCTGTTCTTAGCCATTATTGCGCATAAATGGGCCGAGAGCTTTGCTATCGCCGTCCAGCTCAACAAAAGTACGTTAAGCCCGAGAACTGCCATCACGCTATTTCTTAGCTTCGCATTCATGACGCCTCTCGGCATTGGTATGGGTTGGTATGTAGGTCGCGATGTATCCACCCATTCGTTTATCGATCCGCTCTTAATGGCTATATCGGCCGGTACGTTTTTATACTTGGGTACACTGCATGGATTGGAGCGCTGCGTGATGGTGCAGCGCTGCTGTAATTTACGTCATTTTAGTTTTGTGATTGTTGGGTTTTTATTAATGGCCGCTGTTGCAGTTTATGCCTAATGCTTAATTTGGCAACAACTGCTTAACACCGCCCATATACGCCTGAAGAACGTCTGGAATATGAATCACACCGGATGCATCTTGATAGTTTTCAAGTACAGCCACTAAAGTACGTCCAACAGCAAGACCCGAGCCATTGAGCGTATGCAATAACGTGGTTTCTGAAGCGCCTTCTGCACGGTATCTAGCCTGCATTCGTCGCGCCTGAAAATCACCCATATTACTGCACGATGAAATTTCACGGTAAGTGTTCTGGCTCGGTAACCATACTTCAAGATCATACGTTTTAATCGCACTAGCGCCCAAATCACCTGTACATAAAGCAACGGTGCGATACGGTAAACCAAGCTTTTCCAAAATAACTTCGGCATGACCGCGGAGAGATTCCAAGGCCTCGGCTGATTTTTCAGGCGTTGTTATCCACACAAGCTCAACTTTTTCAAATTGATGTTGGCGTATTAAACCTTTCGTATCTTTTCCATAAGAACCAGCTTCACTACGAAAACACGGTGAATGGCACACATAACGTTTAGGCAGCGCTTTCTCTGCCAAAATAGCATCGCGTACGGTATTCGTGACAGGCACTTCTGCTGTTGGAATTAAATAATAAGGAAAATCACCTTCTATTTTAAATAATTCGTCACCAAACTTAGGCAGCTGCCCCGTGCCCTGCAAGCTCTCCGCGTTGACCAAATAGGGCACGTAGATTTCTTCGTAACCATGTATATTGGTTTGAACATCTAACATAAATTGCGTAAGTGCTCGCTGAAGTTTTGCAACTTGCCCCGTCATCACAACAAAACGACTACCGGCAAGTTTTGAACCCATCCCAAAATCCATCTGCCCTAAAGCTTCACCTAAGGCATCATGTGATTGTGGCTCAAAATCAAAGGCGACAGGCTTACCTGAAACATAAATTTCTTGATTATCATCTTCAGAGCGCCCTACAGGAACGGATTCATCGGGAATATTAGGTAGTGCTAATGCAATACTTTCGATTTTTTCAAGCAACACCGCAAGCGCTTGTTTTTTTTCTTCAAGCTCCTCACCAAGCTTTGCAACCTGTGCAAGTAACGGGGCAATATCTTCACCACGTGCTTTTGCTTGACCGATGGATTTAGATTGCTGATTGCGTGCTTGTTGCAAATTTTGTGTTTCAATTTGAAGCGTTTTTCGAGCCTCATCTAAAGCCATGTATTCAGTAGCATCAAAATCAAAACCTCGCGTTTTAAGACGTAAGGCAACCCCTTCGGGGTCTGTTCGTAGAATATGAGGATCTAGCATAAGAAAAACCTACCTTACAATACCGCGCGTTGACTGTTTCAATGACTCAATCATCAATAATATTTCTGGACAATCCAAGACCAGCGCGTCTAATTCAACTAATGCTTCTTGGACCGTCAAACCTTTACGAAAAATAATTTTGTATGCACGACGTAAAAGATCAATAGCACTCGAAGTCACGCCCTTTCGTTTAAGAGCAACTTTATTAATGCCATAAGCCGCTGCATCTTGACCTGCAATAATCACATACGGCAGCACGTCTTTTGTAATATAAGTCGCGCGAGTAATAAATGCGTAAGCCCCTACTTTACAAAATTGATGCACAGCTGAATAGGCACCAATCGTCGCGTAATCATCAACAATAACATGCCCGGACAGCGCTGAATAGCTGACCATAGATACATGATCGCCCACAATACAATCATGCCCGACATGTGCGTAAGCCATGAAGAAATTATGATTCCCTAATCGTGTCACACTTCCGCCTTTCACTGTGCCACGACTGATCATGCAAAATTCACGAATCACATTATCATCACCAATTTCCAGGCGTGTAGGTTCACCTTGGTAGGTAATATCTTGAGGATCGTTTCCAACCGAAGCAAATTGAAAGATTTTATTATTTTTACCCATCGTCGTAGGGCCTTGAATGACGACATGAGGGCCAATCCATGTTCCTTCTCCGATGGTAACATCAGCTCCAATAATCGTACCTGGTCCAATCGTCACACCTTCCGCAATTTTTGCTGAGGGATCAATTACTGCTTGTTCACTAATCACACTTAACTTCCTTTGCAGCACTCATCATTTCTGCTGTACATGCTAATTTATCACCCACATACGCCTTACCTTGGATACGCCAAAAATCACCTTTTCGGGTCAAAAGTGACACCTCAAGACGCAACTGATCGCCAGGTGTCACGATATGTTTAAACTTGACCTTGTCTATACTGGCAAAAAAATAAACAAACTTATACCCGTCTCTAGGTTTTCGTGACACGCTCGATAAAATTCCAGCAGCTTGCGCTAACGCCTCCAGAATTAAAACACCAGGCATCACAGGATTACCTGGAAAATGACCTTGGAAACAAGGCTCATTCATCGTCACATTTTTTATCGCTGTTAAATCTTCAAACGGCGTATAATCCAAAACACGATCCACTAACAAAAATGGATATCGGTGAGGTATTAAGTCGAGAATTTCTTCAGTATTAACAATCGTCGCCATGTAAAACCCTTACTTATTGAACTGCTTTAATAACTTTTGAAGTCACATCCAATTTTTCAACACTAAACGGTGCTGCATCTTTTTGAAAAACTAAATCATATTTTTCAGCTTCAGCTACTTTAGCGATAGCGGCTCGAATTTTATCATAAAACTTTTCCATTGCTTCGTTGTGCGCGGCACTCAATTCTTGCTGATACTGCTGACCTTGTTGCTCAAATGTTTGTTGAGCGGTCATAATTTTTTGCTCGAGCTCTTTACGCTTGGCTTGACTCAACACGGAGCTATCACGCTTGAAAGTTTCCATATCTTTTTTGAGGTCGGCTTCCATACCCATAATTTTATCACGACGTGGTTTAAATTTTTCTTCAAGCGTTGCCTGAATCGTTTTCACATCATCCGATGTTTGCATGATTTTTTGCAAATCAACCACACCTATTTTTGACCCATCCGCACATACTGCCGTTGAAAATGCAGTCAACAAGCAAACCAATGCTATACCTAGTTGTCGTTTCATAACCTTATCTCCTTTAGTTAATCAATTAATATATTAAATATATTAACGCGTTAAGCCTTCCCGGCTGGATGCTAGCATAGTTCCCCATAACTTGCGACACACCCTAAAATGCCGATGCCATCGTGAACTGGAAAGGCTGCGCCGTATCAAATGCTTGTTTATTCAGAGGTCTTGCGGCACTAAACACCAACGGTCCAAACGGCGATCGCCATTCAACAGAAACACCGGCTGAATATCGCATCGGGCCTTCTTGAATACCACTCAATTGCACAGGCGTTCCTTGAACAAACACGTTACCGGCATCCATGAACAAGCTTGTTCTAAGGCTTTCGCGACTCAGTGGATAGGGCAAAACCAAACCAACACTACCGTTCAGCAATAAGTTAGCTCCTAATGCTGTTCCATTACTATCTTTTGGCCCAAGAGAATAACTTTCATAACCACGTACTTGACCTGGCATTGCAATACCCCCGGCAAAGTAGTTCTCATAAAACGGAAGACCTTGTTTTTGAAACGTATTACCGTACCCCACATTACCAAGTGCTGTGAAAATAAACCCTTTTCCTAACGGTTGATAACCCCGTGCTTGGTACGAAACTTTGAAATATTCAAACGAATCATGCGTTGCAGGCAAAGCAACCAGTACACCCGACTGTTGATTAAACCCTTTGTTTGGATAAGGCATTTGATCATAGCTATTTCTATTCCAACCGGCTGTAACACGCACCTGATAAAAATCATACCCAAATGTCCGCACAAAATCTCGAATTTGTGAGAGCCCACCTGTCGACTTAATATTAAGCGCCTGATAGCCATATCCAAATTGAAAACTACTACGCTCACTCAATAAAACATTATAATTGGCGTCTCCTCCAAATCTATCCGCATTGTATGAACTCACATCCAGCTTTGTTGGACTTACTTTTTGGTAATACATCGCAATGCCGCGACCAACACCCGTATTCGTATAAAACGGATTGTAATAATTAAAGTTAAAGTCCTGCCCCCAATACGTCGCATTCACAGAGAACCCAATCGTTCGCCCTGTCCCCATAAAGTTATATTGGTTCACCGATGCATTAAATTGCGGTCCTGTGGTACCGTAACCGGCTGATGCACTTGCCTCTGCTGACGGCGTTTCTTCAAGGCTTACATCTAAATCAACTTGATTATTTGCTTTGGGTACCGGCGTGGTTTTGACGTTAATATCTTTGATGTAATTCAGCATCCGTAACTGACGCTCAGATTCTTTGATATTATGCAACGACAACAAACCACCTTCATCTTGATGCATCATGTTTCGCAACACATAATCTGCTGTTTTTGTGTTCCCATGAAAATTAATACGGCGTACGTAAACGTGCCGACCCGGATCAATCATGAACGTGATAAACACAGTTTTATTTTTTTCATCAATACGCGGATCGGCATTGATGGCAGGAAAACCAAACCCGACATCTCCAAGTGCTAAACCAATATCAGAGATACTTTCAGTCACTTTTTTACGCGAGAAAGAATCCCCGGGTTTGATTTTAATTAAAGCGGCGAGTTTATCTTTGGATAAAACCGTTTTTCCTGAGATAGCAAAACCAGAAAAATGATATTGCGCCCCTTCTTCAATATGAATATTAATAAACACGTCTTTTTTATCAGGCGAAAGCAAAACTTGTGAAGATACCAAAGCAAATTTTAAATACCCTCGGTTTAAATAAAACGAACGCAAAGCTTCGAGCGATGCATCCATCGCGGCTTTTGAATATTGATCTTTTTTCGTAAAATAAGTAAACATACTACTGTTTGAAAGCGCTAATTCAGCTTCGAGTTCTTCATCGGTAAAATCATGATTACCAATGATTTGAATCGCTTTAATACGTGAAACACGTCCTTCTGAGATCGTGACGCGAATATCCACGCGATTTTCGGCCAATGGCGTGACGGTTGATTCGATGTGCGCGTTATATTTTCCTCGCGCATTATACGCCTGCTTCATTTCTTTCTCGAGCCGCTCAAGTGAAGCACGTTGGAACACACGCCCCTTGACAAGCCCAAGCTCTTTTAAAATATCTTTCATTTTATCGGCTGGGATTTCTTTATTTCCCGTCACAGATACCGAGCCAATTGTCGCGCGCTCAACCACTTGAACAATTAAAGTACCGCCTTCACGCTCTAAAACAACCGACTGAAAAAAACCTGTGTCATACAGCGCCCGAATAATACCTGGCGTTGCTTCGGGACCGATTTCTTCCCCAACTTGGACAGGAAGATAATTAAGTACCGTACCCATACTCACACGCTGAAGACCCGTGATTTTTATATCTTTCACGACAAATTTATATGAAGCTGCAGATATCCCAGCAGACCATATCAGCATCAACGAACAAAACCACATCAACACATTTTTTTTGTTTATTATCTTCATGATTAATCTTACATCCAAGTCATGATCCCGTTAAGCGGATCAAATCATTCTTCAGTGCGACGACGGTTAACGTCATCAAGAAAAAAAGTCCTAATGAAATGCCCGCCGCTTTAAAGCGATCAGACAAAGGACGTCCTGTTATCCATTCAACCAAGCAATACATCAGCTGCCCACCATCGAGCATAGGAATAGGCAGTAAATTTAAAACCCCAAGCCCGATACTCAACAACGCTAAAAACGACAGATAATATACCAATCCTCCTCGCGCAGAGCTCCCAGCACCTTCCGCAATACCCAAGGGACCACTCAAATTATGAAGAGGCAAATCCCCGACAAGCATTCGTCCCATCCAGACAACAGTGGACTCTGTAAATAGCCACGTTTGTTTTGATGCTGTTATCAAAGCATCAACAGGACCCTCATGCCGCATACGAACCATGTGTTTAGGCCAATCACCCCGAGCCGAACGTACGCCAAGCCTACCTTCCAAAGTTTTATCATTCATCTGGTGACCTAGCTGAACCGCTACATATGATTCTTGTTCACCGTGTTTACACACGAGCGTTATTAACTGGTCGGGATGGTTTTTAACATAAATTACGAGTTCTCGCCAATCAGTTATTGCATGCCCATCAATTTTTAACACCTCATCGCCAACCCTAAGACCCGCTTTTTCTGCAGGACTATCTGGAAACACTTCCGCCACACGTGGTGGAATAATCGGTAACAACGGCGTTATACCTAACTGCTCCAGTGGGTCAACACTCGGCTCAGGCACAGACCACGCCCCCAACGGTAAACTTAAATGCTGCCGCATGGTGTTTTGTTTATTAGATATCACTTCGACATCAATATGCCCCGTCGCCCCCATATGTGGCATCAAAGCATAACGTACGTCACGCCAGCTTGCTACGTTCACACCATCCACAACAACGAACTCATCTTGAGGCTTAAGGCCTGCATGCTCTGCGATACTACCAACCCGCACCTCGTGAACAATCGGCACCAACGTGGCCATACCGATGACAGAAACCAACCAAAAAGCAATCCATGCAAACAAAAAATTAAATACTGGACCGGCTAAAATAATTGCGCTTCGAACCCCTATCGATTGTGTATTAAACGCTGTTTTCTTTTCTTCAGGCAGCATCTCATCATGCGCTTCATCAAGCATTTTGACATAGCCGCCCAAAGGGAACAGAGAGAAGGCAAATTCTGTATTATGTTTATCTCGCCAAGAAAATAAAACCGGTCCAAACCCAAATGAAAATCGCAATACTTTGACGCCACACCAACGCGCAACAAAAAAATGCCCAGCTTCATGCAGCGTCACCAATAAGAGCAATGCTAAAAAAAAATAAACCGCGGTCATCAACATGATTAAAGCCCAAGCGGTAGAAAATAAAGCCCTATATAAAAACAAGGTAATGCCGCGAGTAAACTATCTATTCTATCCAACACACCACCATGCCCGGGCAAAAGTGAACCCGTATCTTTGACCTGGCTTCGGCGCTTTAACATACTAATAAAAAGATCGCCAAACATTGACATCACCGTCGTCACCAAAGCAAGGCCAAACCAAGCAAGCCATGACGTCGGTGACCAAACAAGTGCCCCACCCCACGCCACAAGCATAGGTAACAATAAGCCACCCAATGAACCTTCAACCGTTTTTCCAGAGCTCACCTTAGGTATTAACGCATGCTTGCCCCACAGATTACCTGCAAAATAGGCTCCTGAATCTGCAGCGATCACCAGGCCTAAAACATAAATAATTAAGCCAATGCCGTATACATTCTCATATAAAGCCGCTAAAACACATCCCGCCAAAGGCAATAGCAACGCGCCCAGAAAACCCACCACAACGGGTCGCCCCCAAACAACTTCTGAACGAGGGTATGTTAATACGGCCACGATAATTGCCAGCCAGGCGACAAGGCTCATTAGGATCCACACCGGGAACCAGACCAAACAAGCGCCAAGGCATAAAATTAAAAGCACCCCATAAAGCGTCTGATGCCATGTTTTGACGAGAGGAATTAAAGCTAACCATTCCCAAGCTCCAACCGATAACACAGCCAAAATCATGATCGCCAATAAAAGCGGATGTCCAAAAAGAAGCGCTAGCAACACCAAAGGCATTAAAATTAACGCTGTTACAAAACGTTTTCTGAGCGTATTAAACATGATTTTCCTCGTTTTCTTCAATAATTTGCTTAGAAGTTTTTCCGTACCGCCTTTCCCGCGTAGCAAACCAAGTTAGTGCCTGCTCAAACTCATCTACTGTAAAATCAGGCCAATGTATCTTTGTAAAATAAAGCTCACAATAAGCCAACTGCCATAAGAAAAAATTACTAATACGGCATTCGCCACTGGTTCGAATAAACAAATCAGGCTCGGGTAATTGACGCGTTGCGAGTGTATCAGAGAATACATCCTCGTTAATATCTTCAACCAAAAGCTCACCTGATTGAACGCGTTCTGCAATCACACGTGTTGCCTGCGTGATATCCCAACGCCCACCATAATTAATCACAATATTTAATATTAAGACTTGATTATTTTCGGTATGCTGCTCAACCGATTGCATCGCCGTTTGTAAAATATCACTCAGTTCTGCTCGGTTTCCGATAAACATCAAACGCACCCCTTGCTCATGCAAGGCATCTAATTCTCGATCAAGTGATTGAATAAACAAATCCATTAAAAAATTAACTTCGTCAACCGGGCGTGCCCAGTTTTCACGACTAAAGGCAAACAGACTTAGCGTTGAGATTTTTTTCTTCAGGCACGTTTCAACCATACCGCGTACGGCTTCGACACCTGCACGATGCCCTTCGAGGCGAGGTAACCCTTGATTTTCGGCCCAGCGTCCATTGCCATCCATCACAATCGCAACATGCTGCGGTATTATTTGGCTCAAACTACTTCTTCCGTTGAAAAAAATGGCCTATAGTCTAACCTCTTTATATCAAAAGTTTAAGAGCTAACATGTCAAACTCCCCCCCCTTTGTTTTTATGGTCCTTGATGGCTGGGGTTATTCTGAAAAATTCGAGTACAATGCCATTGCACAAGCAAAGACGCCCCAGTGGGATACTTGGTGGCGCACACAACCTCATATGCTCCTCGATGCATCAGGCCTGCCGGTTGGTTTGCCCGATGATCAAATGGGAAATTCTGAAGTGGGCCACATGCATTTAGGGGCCGGACGCATGATTCCTCAGGACTTCACGCGTATTAATCATGCAATTGATGATGGTTCGTTTGCAAGCAGTCTTATTTTTAATAATATGTTTCGTCAGCTCGCAGAAACAAACAAAACATTGCATGTATTCGGGTTATTATCACCTGGCGGCGTACATAGCCATGAAAATCACCTGTTTGCTTTTTTAGAACAATGCTCCAAACAGCCTACTAAGTTAAAACATATTGCGCTGCATTTATTTCTTGATGGGCGAGATACGCCACCTCAAAGTGCCGAGGCAAGCTTGGAGCGCCTCAAAAAACAAATAAAACCTTATTCTAATATACATATTCATTCGATTTGTGGTCGCTACTACGCCCTCGACCGAGATATGCGTTGGGATCGTGTCGCACCCGTCTATCAGTTATTAACCGAGGGGCATGCTGAGGCGTGTTTTAATAGCGCAGAAGAAGCGATTAAACATTTTTACCAGCAAAATATCTTTGATGAATTTATTCCTCCAACCCAAATCTCTGATGCAAAGCCCATGCAAGACGGTGACGCGGTCTTTTTTTTCAACTTTAGATCGGATCGCGCACGCGAATTGACGCATGCGTTTATCTCTGATGAATTTGATGGTTTCCAACGCAACACGCGCCCCAAAATATCGCATTTCATCAGCATGACCCAATACGCCGACGACTTAAACACCACCCCGGTGTTTCCCCCATCGAGTATCAAACAAACCCTGGGTGAAGTTTTATCGCAACATCACTTGCGCCAATTACGTGTTGCCGAAACAGAAAAATATGCACACGTCACCTTCTTTTTTAATGGCGGTTCAGAAATGGCATTTCCAAATGAAGAGCGCGTACTGGTTCCATCGCCAAGCGACGTCGCAACGTATGACTTGAAACCCGAAATGAGCGCGCCTGCCATCACAAACATCATCACTCAAGCCATTCAAAATAAAACGCATGATGTGATCATTTGTAATTATGCAAACGCTGATATGGTTGGCCATACCGGAAATTTTAATGCCACAATACAAGCCATTGAAGCACTCGATCGCGCCATGCACAGCATCGGTGAAGCACTTAAACAGGTCGGAGGACAACTCTTGATAACAGCAGATCACGGCAATGCCGAATCCATGTTCAATCACACCACGGGGCAACCGCATACTGCACACACAAGCGGACCCGTGCCCCTGCTTTATGTTGGAGATCCTGGCTTGCACTTTACACACGCCGAGGGCTCGCTTATCGATATCGCACCCACGGTGCTCGACCTACTAGGCATTTGCCCTCCCGAAGCCATGACAGGTCAAGCACTCATGACACGTGATGCTTCATGATGAAGAAATACGCATTGCTCTTCATCACAAGCCTCATGCTGTGTACACACACATGGGCCGGCGCACCATCTGAAAAAAGCACACAATTACAGATAAGCCAAATTGAACGTAGTATGGTGCGCATTAAAAACCAAATACACAGCGATAAAAAATCACGCAGTAAAATCTATCAAGACTTAGCACGCACAGAAAAGAAATTAGGTGCTGATTTACATCAATTGCACACGCTTGGCCAACAAGAAGAACAAAAAAAACAAGCCATTCTTGCGTTAGTCAAACGTATCGAGCCCTTGAACCAACAACTTAAAACGCAGCAACTCGCTCTAAGTAACCACGTACGTGCCCGACATCGACTTGGCGCACTTCACCCGTGGGAATGGCTACTTCATCAAGATAAGCCACGCACCATTGCGCGTTTATTTGTGTTTTATCATTATTTATTTAAAGCCGATCAACAATTAATCGAAGATATCCGTAAAACAACCCAAAGCCTAGAAAAAAATCAGCATATTTTAACCCAAGAGCAAAAAGCACTTCAAAAACTTGAAGACGACGTCATGCACCATCAAGAACATCTCTCACGCATGAAGCATGAGCAACGTGCTCTTATTGATGATTTAAACAAAACGATTCAGAGCAAACACGACCAACTCAAAACCTACCAACAAGATAAAGCACGCCTGCGCGTTTTACTTAAAAAACTGGCCGGTAAAAAATATCGTCCACAGCATAAAGCATTTAATTTCGAACGCTCACATTTACCCTACCCGCTCAAAAGCCGAACAAAAGAAACCAAACCGCTGAATCAAGGCATTGTATTTTTGGCACGTGAAGGAACTCCGGTTGTTGCCGTTTTGTCCGGAAAAGTCATTTTTAGTGACTGGCTGAAAGGCTATGGATTATTAATTATCGTTGATCATGGCGAGGGATTATTAAGCCTATATGCCCATAATGCCTCGCTTTTCACCTCACAAGGCGCGTCTGTAAAACAAGGTCAGCAAATCGCCACCGTTGGACACACCGGTGGACTTCGAGAAAACGGTCTATACTTCGAAGTAAGAAGACGGGGGAGGGCCGTTCCTCCTCGTCAATGGATGTCTTGATGCACGCCTTCTGAGGTGCATTTATCAAGGAGAACACCTTATGATTCACCATGTGATGTCTCGCCTTACCCTTGTGCTACTACTCGCCGTCCCTGTGTCATTGACTTCGGTTGCCTACGCGATTCCTTTGGCACCCAAAGAAAAAAAAGATACCCACGGCATTCCGATGGAAGATGTTCAACGCTTCTCTAACGCAATTGCACAAATTAAACAATACTACGTAAACCCCGTCAGTGACAAGGAGTTATTTGATAACGCAATTCGTGGCATGTTGGCCGGCCTCGATCCACATTCCAATTATTTAAACAAAGAAGAGTTTTCTGACTTACAAACATCCACCAGCGGTGAGTTTGGTGGACTGGGTATTGAAGTCACCATGGAAGATGGACTCATCAAAGTGATTTCACCGCTCATCGATGCCCCCGCGATGAAAGCTGGCATCCAAGCTGGTGACTACATCGCAAAAATCGACTCACACGCGGTGCAAGGCATCGACCTCCGTCAAGCCGTGGGTTTAATGCGAGGTAAAATCGGTGCTCCCGTGACACTTACGGTTTTACGAAAAGGTGAAAAAAAACCTCTCTCGTTTAAACTTGTACGTGAAAATATTCAAATCAAAAGCGTCGACACCAAACTGTTAGACAACAAATACGGGTACATTCGCCTTGCACAATTTCAAGCCTTAACCTCTCAAGACATGCTTACAGGCATTGAAAAACTCAAAAAAGAATCAGGTGGACAACTCAAAGGCCTTGTTTTAGATTTACGAAACAATCCGGGCGGCCTGTTGGATTCGGCCATTCAAGTTGCCGATGCCTTCATCGATAAAAAACCTACAGACAAAGAGCAGCTGATTGTATATACCGAAGGACGTCTACCTGGCTCTCGATTCACAGCCGTCGCAAACCCAGGTGATGTTTTGAAAAATGCACCCATGGTGGTTTTAATCAACAGCGGTTCGGCCTCAGCATCTGAGATTGTTGCCGGAGCACTCAAAGATCATAAGCGCGCCGTGATTCTTGGTAAGCCTAGCTTTGGTAAAGGCTCGGTTCAAACAGTTTTACCGCTGGATAATACAAGCGGCATCAAACTAACAACGGCGTTGTATTACACACCAGCCGGTATTTCAATCCAGGCCCAAGGCATCAAACCGGACATCAATATTGATGCACTTTCTATGCCTAAGAAATCCGGAAAAAAACCTATCGCAAACTTCAGCGAAGCGGATTTACATGGGCACTTACAAAACGCTACAAAAATCTCATCAAAAAGCAAAGCTAAAATCAAAGCCGATGAAAAAGCATTGCTCTATGATGACTATCAACTCTACGCAGCCTTAACCATTCTAAAAAGCCTGGCACTCGCTAAGCATTAAACAATCCATAGAATAAACCACTTGGCCCGATAACCTCGGGCCATTTATCAATCTGAAACCCACACACTCATTAAATCCGCGTACCCTGTCTAATTTCAGCACCCGTCTCTACATCAAAACACACATGTTTCTTTTTTTTGGGGGGACTGCCCTCGTCATCCTCTTTATCCTCATTCCTTGCTCGCTTCAGTGATTCAGACGGGCAGCAAGATTCGACGTTTGCATAAAATCCATGACGATTTGAACGCAACAAAGGCTGTAGGAGCAACTGATTCACATCATGCAACACACCGTCAGAACAAGCTTTCAATGCTTGTTGCATAGGCTCGGTTGCAAGGTTAGTCCGATTCCGTTTTAAAATAGTTCGACAAGAATCACGAAGCACAAAAGTACTCGCATGCGTACTATTATGCTCACTAAAAAGTCGTGCAACAAACAACAAATCTGCCGATTCTAATTTAAAAGCTGTATCTCTACTTATTTTTTTCAATAGCTTTGAGAGCACTTTGTCATCACCCACCGTACCATAATACCGGTGAGCTTCAGCTGAATTAAGATCAACCATCATTTGCGCTTTACACTCACTCACCACCGTCTTAAACGATTCCAGTGTATTCCCTTCTTCCTGCTCAAACGGCATCACTTGATAAAGAAAATCATTTGCCTGCAATATTTCACCCAGTCGATCAGCAATCATTTCGACACAATACGTGATAGATTGCTCTCCTTGCTCTTCATGCTGTGATGGGTTTTCGAGCAAACGCCAAGCCTGCCCTATCGATAACGCTTCGAGCTCCCCCTGAACCCAACGCTCAAACAAATTAGCCTCCAATATTTTCTCTCTTTTTGCTTGGGTGAGACTTTCAAGAAAAAAAGAAAACTCTGTGATCGCTATATTTGCCTCACTCCCAGTGAGATATTCCGAACCACTTCCACCTGCCCCACCTTCCGACAAGCCTTTAATCAATCGCGCGATATATGCTCCTGCTGTTTCACCATGCAATTGAAAATTAAGTTTATCGCGTATCGCATGGTAATAATTCTCAACACTTGGGTGCCTTGCTAACAAACGGCTCTCTTCTGCGGCACTTAAATACACATCTACCCCGTCACGTAAGGCACTATGTTTGAGTACACCATCCTGCTCCGCAAACTCAAGAACTTCGGGAATGCACAGTAAACGCATACCATCATCACTGAGTATCAGCCGCTTAAAATCTAAATCATCTTCATAAGAAGAAGCAATATAATCGGATGCTGGCACACGGCTTAAATTAGGAATAAGAAAAAGCAGATGCGATTTGTTTTGTTGCTTCCCTAATGCTTTCGCAATCGCGATACACATATGATTAGCTGGACTTTGTATATCATAAAAATACTGAAGATCTGTATCTGTTAGACGATCCCAGCGTTTTCCTAACAAGCGCTCTAATGCCTGCTCCAAAGCAGGATTATTTCTGTTTTGCAATAATCGATGCACGTGAAACAGCGTGTACCGCGCTTCAAACACATAAAGCGGCGAAGCATTCGCTTCATAAGATGCCAAACAGGCTTGATGCTCTTGATACTCAACGAGTAATGCATCTATTTCCTCAAGTATTGGCATGTTCACTACCTTATAAAATACATAAAATTCAAATAGTATAAATACGTGCGAATTTGTGGTCATTCAGTTTATCAAAACATAAGCACGGCTTCTATCTTCTCATTCAATACAAGATAACGTATTATCAGATAAGCATCTTTAATTAGGAGAAGGACATGTCGGCTGAGCTCTGTTCAACTTCTCTCATGGGGCCTTTTGTTGTGCCAGGTACACTGCAGGCGCCATCGAGCTACTATCGCTCTAAACTCTTTCGTGCGTCCTATACATCTAATTCTTTTTTGGCGGCAGCCGGGCCTTTGTTTTCGTTACTCGAACGACTGGGTACAAGCCATACACTGCCCCCAATCGAAACCGTTATAGATAACCTCGAACATGAACTCAATGCGTTTCGCAGTCGCTTAAATTTACAAAAAAATGCAGATGAGCATATTGTTATTGCACAATATTTACTTAGTTCGACCATGGATGAACTTATTGGAAAATGCTATTTACGCGTCCATGAAGACCCTGCTGAGTTCCAAGCATTTACACCATCATCACACGATGGTGTTGGCCCAGAGCGCCGTTTTTTTGATATTGTCGAACACTTAAAAAATCGTCCAAACCAATATTTAGATCTCATTGAACTGGCTTATTACTGTCTCATTTCAGGCTTTGAAGGTGAGCAGCATGTCAACACAGTTGGTAGACAAATATTAGATAATCTCATCGAAGAATTACATGAACTCATTCAGAAAAATCGCGTATCTAAACCTTTACGCCTGTTTACCGAACCACAACAACCTACCGAGCAGGTCTCGATTGATCATAAACCCTGGCTTAAAACCACAGGCTTTGTTTGTGCTGTTTTACTTGGATCTTATATGATAAGCCAAACCTTACTCGAACATCAGGCAAAACGAATCGTGACCCAGCAATTTCAATCGAGCACATCAGGTTTATATTTTAATGGATAAATCACTCACTGCCCTGACCGATGCATTAAAAAAAGTTTTAGTTGGATTGCAACCCAATCAAAATAATCTTTCATTTATTTTGCTCGTAGGCAAGGCAGGGCAAGGCAAAGCCGCCTTGCTGCGTCATGATACGCACAAGAACATCACGGTCAATGCCGAACGAACCGCCGAAATTTATTATAACGCACAAGGCATTATTCTTGATCTCGACGAAGCTTGGCTGAATCAAAGCACGACCCTATTGCAACACACATTAAAACAACTCAATCATTGCCATCGCGCACTGCGTATTACAGGCCTGCTTTTGGCTATTGATATCAATGAACTGATTATTCATTCGCCCAGTGAACTCACAAAACAAACACAAAGCCATACCCAATTACTGCAACGATTTGGGCGCGCCCTTGGGTATTTAGTCGATACCGGATTTATTTTCACAAAGCTCGACAGTTTGGCTGGTTTTTATGATTTTTTCCAGCATGACAAACGACTGGATCAAAATAAACCCCTTGGGTTCTCTGTCGATTGGGGACAAAAAAAAGGTAAACTTGCTCATAATTATCACGCACGCTTTGAATACTTGCTTCAGTCTCTGAGCCAAGAAATGCTCCAAAAAGTGCACCCTGTTCGTTCAAGCCTTAAACGCAGTTTAATTCGAGAGTTTCCGTTACAGCTGGCCAACTTTCAACTAGCTATCGAGAGCTTACTCAAGCAAATTTCGCCCAAGCGTTGCCGCGTATGCGCCATCTATTTTACGAGTGCCCAACAGGGAGGCATGAGTGCGGATCATCTCAATCAAAAAATTTGTCATGAATATGCATTAGCATTGCCTACACAAATACCTCAGTCTAGCAATGATCGCGCTTATTTTATTGATGGTGCACTTGATGCATTCCAACGCCAAACACAGCATACGGCTCCACGCCCTGCAGTCGCTCAGAAGCACGTACTGCGCGCTGCATCTTGCTTAGTCGGGCTTTCACTCGCCTTTATTATTCATCATCATGTGGCCTCTTCACGCGTGCTAGATAACGTAACCAAAGAACTTTTGGCTTATGACAGCTTAAACCAACAGTCTAATAAACAAAATAATGCGCTGTTTCATTTATCTAAAGCCGCAGATGCCTTAGAAAAAATAAAACTCAATCGTTTATCACCGCCAGCACTACAGCAACTTCAAGCTCAGGTTGATTTAACCTCAAAACAACATGTACACAATGATTTTCTACCTCAAATGCTTAGAACGCTTGAGCATGCGCTTCGCGATCCCGATCAAAACACTTCGGCTCGTTATCATGCCTTAAAAATTTATATTGAATTAGGCGATCCATCCAAGCGCAGTCATAACGAAATCATCAGCTGGTTCCAACAGCACTGGGAAAAAAATAATGCGTCTGAAGATTTTACGCGTCAACTTGAGCTATTAAACAAAACACTGATTGCACCGCAAAAAGCACTGGATATCAATCAACAGCTGGTGCGTGATACCCGTGCTTATCTTAATGCCCTACCCGTAGGTTACCTCTATTATTCTTTACTGAAAGAAAGTTTTTCTTCTGATACAAAAAAGCTAAACTGGGATGGTTTTAATTTAGGTGCATCAGACGTTCCGCTGTATTTTCTAAAAGAAGGCTTTCAACAAACCAGTTTAAATATTCCTCATGCATCGTCTCAATTTCAACTGGACAACTGGATTTTGGAGCGCCATGATTTAGATAACTTACCCAGCTTACTTGAGCAAGCTTACGCATACGATTACCTGACGTGGTGGAAAAAATTTATAAAACATACCTCACCGCATCATGTTCAAAATTACACTGAAGGACAACGGCTACTTAGCATCTTTGATCAAGCAGATACGCTACGTGAGCTTACCCATTTTATTCAAGCACAAACAAGTCCCGATCTAGAACATCAAAACACGGTTTTTAATCAGCAGGTTGCCAGCCACTTTACGAATTTAAGCTTGGTGAGCGAATCAGGGTTACGTGATTTGGCTTTGGATATACGCGAATTACGCCAATTCTTAAATACCCTTACCGTCGTCCAAGATGAGGGCCAAACAGCCTTCACGCTGACCAAGCAGCGGTTTCAAAACAAAGGACCTCGTAACGCACTCTCAACACTCTATGCTAATGCAAAACAACTTCCCGAGCCTGTTGCGTCATGGACCGAACAAATTGCAGATGATGCCTGGTTTCTCTTGCTGAGTGACACAAAAAAATTCGTCAATGCTCAATGGGTACAACATATTCTTCCCGAATACCAGCGCGCCATTGTTCATCGCTATCCGCTGGACGCAAATGCTTCAGAAGAAATTGAACTCGCAGATTTTAACCGTTTTTTTGCACCCCATGGTGTACTCAACACCTTTGCTGAAAACTATATTAAACCTTTCTTAGATACATCACAGCCCGAATGGACAAGGCAAGAAGCCGACGGCCATGCGCTACCAATCAATCAAGATATGATTCAACAACTCGTTCATGCCAACGTCATCACCGCCATGTTTTTTCCTGACGAAAACGCATCGAGCCAAATTAATTTTAGCTTACAAAAAATAAACTTAGATCCAATCATCGCCGGACTTGAACTCTCTCTAGGAAGCCGACGTCTTCGAGACACGCAAAATACCGACACCGCAACCAGCTTTATTTGGCCAGAGTCTAATGCACAGTTAATTTTACATTCCATCGAAGGCAAGCAATACGAACTTGCTGAAAAAGGCCCGTGGGCCTTATTTAAAATCTTACAGAAATTTAATGTTTTATTAGATAAAAACGACGGTTCAAAACTTCATGTTTTATTTGAAATCAACGGAGACTCAGGACGCTACTTACTCAAAGCAGAGAGCGCGCTGAATCCCTTTACCCCAGGTATTTTGGCTGATTTCAAATTAGAAGACTGTGTTACTTAATAGCATCTTGTAATAGCTTCTTGTAATAGCTTCTTGGGCGACGCCTTAATGCCCGCTTAATAAACACATGGTATCATTCAAGTTCTTCTCCTAATTTATCGAGGTGGAACTTATGTTTACTCCTGATCAAATAACCCAACTTGTCCTAAAAGTAAACCATACATTTGCAGCTCAACTGGAGCTGACTGAAAAAAAGCAACGCCTAAATGCCTCCCCCACACTACGTTCTGTAACGCCACGCCCTGCCACACCAATACCTGCAGGCTTAGAGCGAAGTTCTCCTATTAAATTTTGGGCATCATCATTTGATCGTGTGATGGAGGCTTCAGACAAATTTGCAGACACACTTGCTTTACAAAGCATAGAAACAACAGAAGAAGACGCAATAAACGTGCTGAGAGAAAAAGCCATCACGTTAAAAAACGAATACCGACAATGTTTTATGAGTATCAATGGTGACGAATCACCCGATCAAGCTAATGCACTTTATTGCACTGCAAAAGAACAAGCAGAACTTGTTTTTAAAGCAGCATATAAAGATCCTAATCGAAATCCCATTGAAGACGCAAAAGCGCAGTTTATTGCATCATTTACCATGGCACTTATGACGCTCGCCCCCACAAGCAGGCCTACAACATCAAGTCCCTGGAGTAAAGATTTACTTTGTCTTGACGATAGTGATAGCGATGTTGAAGATATAGACACGTCTTTCAAGTCGATAAATATATAACTCTTTAGACAAAACCAGCTAATCAAGTTCGATTAGCTGGTTTTGTCATGCCTCAAATGCGGGAACAACACCACATCACGAATCGATGGCGCATCAGTAAATAACATGACCAAACGGTCAATACCAATCCCCTCACCGGCCGTTGGTGGCATCCCATACTCCAGCGCCTCAATATAATCATGATCAAAATGCATGGCTTCTAAATCACCCGCATCTTTATCTTCTACCTGCCGTTTAAAGCGCTCAGCTTGATCTTCTGCGTCGTTGAGCTCAGAAAAACCATTCGCAATTTCACGACCTGCAATAAACAACTCAAACCTATCCGTCACTTCAGGGTCGTTATCGCTACGCCTAGCAAGTGGCGAAACTTCCGTTGGATAATCCATCACAAACGTCGGCTGAATGAGCAAGTGTTCAACGCGCTCTTCAAACATAATTAATTGTAATTTTCCCACACCATCCGTAGCTTTATAAGCTAACTCAAATTTATCAAGCACAGCCTGACAAGCATCTTTTGTACTTAAGTCTGCTTCTGATAATTCAGGGTGGTGATTTAAAATTGCTTGTTTAACGCTAACGCGTGCAAACGGCTTATCAAAATCTAAAATTTTGCCTTGATATGTCACTTGACGCGTTCCCACAACATCGTCACAAATTTTATGAAATAATTGCTCGGTAAAATTCATTAAATCATGATAATCAGCATACGCTTGGTAAAATTCAATCATCGTAAATTCAGGATTGTGGCGCGTAGAAATACCCTCGTTTCTAAAATTACGATTAATTTCATACACACGTTCAAAACCACCTACAACTAGGCGTTTTAAATACAGCTCAGGCGCGATGCGCAAAAACATATCCATACCTAAAGCATGATGATGCGTAACAAACGGACGCGCCACAGCACCGCCTGGAATCGGGTGCATCATCGGTGTTTCTACTTCCAAAAATGCATGACTATCCATAAATTGCCGAAACACTTGAATTAATTTTGAGCGCAACATAAACGCGCGGCGCGTTTCTTCGTTGGCAATTAAATCAACATAACGCTTACGATACCGCATTTCTTGGTCAGCTAAACCATGAAATTTGTCAGGCAGCGGTCGTAGTGATTTAGTCAGCAACTGCAGGCTATCAGCATGCAGCGTAAGCTCACCCGTTTTTGTAATAAATAATTTTCCTGTTACACCAACAATATCACCTAAATCCCACTGCTTAAACTGCTCGTAAATTTCAGGTAGTTCGTTGGCGCGTGCATACACTTGAATACGACCTGAAACATCTTGAATATGGAAAAAACTAGCCTTCCCCATCACGCGTCGTAACACAACACGCCCCGCAATCGCTGCAGAAACTGCTTGTTCAGCTAACGCTTCTTTTTCAATATCACCATAGGTTTTATTTAAATCCGCAGCAAGCGCATCGCGACGGAATGCATTCGGAAAATCGAATCCATCTTTACGTAAATCTGCAAGTTTTTGTTTACGTACGTCATACACATCCAAATTTTCTACTGCATGATTATCTGCATTATCAGCCGCATGGGTTGCGTCAGTCATTCTCACTTACTCCTGCCTTTAAACTGGCTTCAATAAATTGGTCTAAATCGCCATCAAGAACGGCTTGTGTATTACTCGTCTCAACGCCGGTACGTAAATCTTTAATGCGTGATTGGTCTAAAACATACGAACGAATTTGAGAGCCCCAGCCAATATCTGACTTACTCGCCTCTAACGAGGCTTGTTCCGCCATCTGTTTTTGTTGCTCATGCTCATATAATTTAGCGCGCAACTGCTTCATCGCTTGATCTCTATTTTTATGCTGACTTCGATCATTTTGGCACTGCACGACAATATTCGTAGGCATATGTGTAATTCGAATCGCGGAATCGGTCTTATTCACATGCTGCCCGCCTGCGCCCGATGCACGGTAGGTATCAATACGTAAATCAGCCGGATTAATCTCAATTTCAATATCATCATCAACTTCAGGCGTCACAAAAACAGACGCAAACGACGTATGACGACGATTACCCGAGTCAAACGGTGATTTTCTTACCAAACGATGAACCCCTGTTTCGGTTCGAAGCCAACCGTAAGCATACTCACCCGTCATTTGTATCGTCGCACTTTTAATACCGGCGACATCCCCCGCCGAACATTCAAGCAAGCTCACATCAAACCCATGCTGCTCACCCCAGCGTAAATACATACGTAATAATATTTCAGCCCAATCTTGTGCTTCGGTCCCGCCTGAGCCTGATTGAATATCAACAAAAGCATTGGATACGTCCTGCTCACCTGAAAACATTCGTCTAAATTCAAGCCCTTCCACTTCTTTTTGAATTGCCGCCACTTCATCGGCCAGTTCATGAATCGTTTGTTCGTCCGACTCTTCACGCGCCATGTCGAATAAATCTTTTAAATCAAGCACACTCGACCCAAGCGCATTAATCCGTACCACAACGGCTTCGAGCTGTGCTCGTTCACGCCCTAAGGCTTGTGCTCTATCCGGATCGTCCCAAACACTTGGAAGCTCTAGCTCACGCGTCACTTCTTCTAGGCGCTCAGCCTTCACATCCAGCTCTAAATACTGCCCCAATGCTGCAATACGCTTCGATAAATCATCCAAAGTCTGATTGACCTGGTTCACTTCTAACATAACGACCCTTGACGTGTTGTGATGGCTTGATTTCAAACGATGAGTTATTTTACATAGAAAGCAAGCGCTGACCAACTGAAATCCACCACATTATACAGATTAATCCAGATTAATCTTCAATACGTGATCGAATACGATGCGTAGCTTGACCATGAAGTTGTGAAACACGTGATTCACTCACCCCAAGTAAATCACCAATCTCTTTAAGATTTAATTCATGTTCATAATAAAGTGACAAAACCAAACGTTCTTTTTCCGGCAAACCATCAATAATTTCAGTCAATTGCTTTTTGAAATCATCTTTCATAACACGCGCTTGTGGCTCAGGCAAAGCTGCGGCACCTTCACTTTTAAGTGAATCATCCGTCACGCCCAAATCATCGAATCCATACAAATGCGCACCGGTCGCAGCATTCAACATATGGTGATATTCGTCAAGATTGACACCCAGCTCTTCAGCAACATCACTATCTTTGGCATCACGATTAAGTTTATTTTCTACCTGACGAACCGCCTCAGCAATCATGCGCGCATTACGGTAAACCGAACGCGGCACCCAGTCATTCCGACGCACCTCATCCAGCATATGTCCACGAATACGAATGCCTGCATAGGTCTCAAACGAAGCACCTTTGCTTTCGTCATAACGCGTTGCAGCTTCCAATAAACCCACCATACCGGCTTGCATTAAATCATCAAGCTGAATCGAGCGCGGTAGGCGCCCTAACAGATGATACGCAATACGTTTAATTAAGAGCGTATGCGTTCGCACCAGCACTTCTTTCGCCTGTGCATTCAATTGATTTTTAACGCAGCTACTGCCCGACACAGGCTCTTTGAGGCCATCCCTATCCATCAAGTACGCTCGCCTTAATCCAATATCCTATAAAAACAGTATTGACCATAATAAGCATCCTTGCAATGCGGCTTAACAAAATGCAATCCTATAGATATTTTTTACCTATTTTTTTAACAAGGATGTATAAGCATGAAAACAACCCTTATTGCCATCGCTGGCGCATCAGGCTCAGGAAAAACAACCATCGCACACGAACTTCATCAATATTATAGCGAAGATCAATGCCTAACGATTTCTTCAGATAATTATTACAACGATTTACGCCATATCACTCCACAAGAGCGAGATAATATTAATTTTGACCATCCTAACAGCATCGATTTTGAGCTTTTAACGCAGCATCTCCAACAGCTAAAACAGGCTGAGAGCATTGACATGCCAACCTATGATTTTGCAACGCATGCCCGTCAAGAACAAACCCTTCGTGTTTCACCTAAAGCTATGATTATTATTGAAGGTATTTTAATTCTACACCACGCATACCTCACCGCATTATATGACATAAAACTTTTTGTAGATGCCGATGCAGATATTTGTTTGATACGACGTCTTAGGCGCGATATAACCAAACGTGGTAGAAATATGGAAGATATCTTGACTCAATACACACACCACGTAAAACCGATGTTTGATGTATTTGTAGAGCCATGCAAATCTTCAGCCGATCTTGTAATCAATACCACAAATGCGTGTGATATCACGCCACTGATTGCTCAGATAGATAGCAAAACTAAAGCAGCCCAACGCGTAGATTTAAGTATGTTTGCTGATCGACACACCGCAACACCGCAAGCTAAGATTGAAGTTGACGCTGATGAAATATATCAAGGGGATTACACCTATTGGTCTTAACATTCCCCCTACCGCTCAAAATTTACTTGCTGTATTAATATCAGCATAGATTTAAAAAACCTGAGAGACCCACATTGGTTAATATTACACTCACGAATCATACCCCAGATACCTCACTGAAACATGTAACGATTGATGTCCTAACGGGCCTTGTTACACGATCAGATGGGCGTCAACTTAATAACATACACGATCTCGGCCATGAACCGTTCATGCACCCTCTCTTACTTGAGCCCTACACACCTAAACCCAATCATCACTTTGAATACATCTATGATGATCTCAACGGATTATTTTACAGTGCTATTTTTGTTTACTCGGTCCTCATCAATACGGACGCCCCCCTGGCATGCCAATTTACGATCAAACCATCAGCTCAATTTAAACAATCACGCGTTATAGACAATCTTCATTTCTCATTGAACTATCGAAAAGCATCAAACAGTACGATCACCGTGGAAGAACTGAACCGTTTTACCAGTAAACATTTAGGTCTACCTTTCTTTTTTTCTGACGATCTTATTATTCATGAAAATAACATCACGCTTGATAAACTACCTATTAAAATTGATGGCGACCGTTTATACGAGACAACACCCGAAGCTATACAAGCCTTAAGTTCTTCCATCGATTTAACGTGTTGTGAACTCCGTTATATCGACCCGATCATTGGATTCGGTGTGTTCGCACGAACGCTCATCAAAAAAAATACGCCCTTTAGCATTTATGCAGGTCTTAAGGTCCTAAAACCAACCAAATCGTTTATATTCTTATATGAAAAAGACTTGGATATACTTAATTTGAGCACGGATGCCGAACAACAAGGTAACCTCACACGTTTTATTAATCATGCTCCAACAACGGTAAACAACAAAAACCATATGATTGCCAATACCAAAAATAAGCGGCATTGCTTAAATGGAATTGAATTTATTGCTTTTGTTACAACAAAAGACATCCTTCCTGGAGAACAGATTTTTACCGATTATTACCTCCCCTACTTTGGGGGCATAGAGCCTATATATTTCAACAATCATGGACGAGTTATTCATACCAAATTCAACAAAAACTCAAGACGCGACAAACTAGAGCACATAAGAAGCATGGCAAGTGAAGGCTTTCAAATCGCACAACGTTATGTGTGGATGAGGTGTTTGGCAATACTAGGCGTTATTGTTAGTGCGGTGGCACTTATACAAAACGTATGAGGCAACTCGCCTTCTCATTCATGATGTTTTTTAGCCCTCATTTTTTCTTGCCAGGATTGTAGCATCACATAAAACGAAGGTACAAAAACAACAGCTAAGCACGTAGAAGCAAGCATCCCACTACTGACAGCAATACCAATCGAACGCCGTGCATTGGCGCCTGCGCCACTGGCAAACACAAGTGGCATCATTCCAAGAATAAACGCAAACGATGTCATCAAAATAGGACGAAATCGCGTTCTTGCCCCAATGAGCGCTGCTTCAATAATCGATTTTTTATGAATTTCGCGTTCTTCCCGAGCTACTTCAACAATCAGAATCGCATTTTTAGCGGCAAGTGCGATGAGTAATAAAATTCCTATTTGGGTGTACATATTATTCGATATTTTTAAGAGTAATAGCACCACAACTGTTCCAATCAGCGCTAACGGCACACTAAAAATAACAGCCAATGACGTAATCCAATTTTCATATTGACCAGCCAAAATTAAATACACGAGCACGAGTGAAAGTAGAAAAATATAATAACTCATATTTCCCGATAATTTTTCTTGATACGCAGTACCCGTCCACTCAAAAGACATACCTTTGGGTAAGATTTGTTGTGCTAGCTTCTCGAGTACATCGATGGCCTGCCCCGAACTGTAACCTTCACCGGCCATACCGTATATATTACTAGATGGATATAAATTATAAAGTGAAATAATCGATGGCCCAACGGCCGGATACATATTCGTCAATGTTCCTAAAGGCACCATTTCTTGTTTATTATTTCGTACATAATAATTACGTACATCATCTATCGTCATTCTTGAGTCAGCATCAGCTTGCACATAAACTTGAAACACCTGACCAAATTTCGCAAACAAATTCACAAAAGAGGAGCCTAAATAGGTTTCTAATACACCTGTTGCATCCCCAACACTTACCCCCAATGACTCGGATTTTTGCCGATCGATTGGGGCTAGCAGTTGCGGTGCACTGGCCCTAAACGATGTCATTAAATTTTTGAGCTCAGGCTGCTTTCTTGCATACTCTAATAATTCATCCGTTGCACTTTGCAGCTTTTGATAATCGAAGCTTCCGTCTTGTAATTCAATTTGCATCTGAAAACCGCCTGATAACCCAAGTCCTTGAATGGGAGGGGGCACCAAAACTAAAACTTGAGCATCAAACGTATTGGCAGCAATCGCGTTTAATTTTTCATACAGCGTTTTGAGATCACCACCTTTACCACGCTTAGCCCAATCTTTAAATATAATATAGACCGCGCCCCCATTAGCAAGCGTTGCGTTATTATCAAGTAAAGAAATACCATCGATACCAATCACGTTCTCGACTGCTTCAATCTTCTTCGCCTCAAGCGTTAATTGCTTAATCATCGCTTTGGTACGATCTAACGATGCTCCATCAGGTAATTGGACATTGAGCATCATATAACCCTGATCTTCAATCGGAACAAAACCCGTGGGAATACGTGTAAGCCCTATAATCGCAAGCAGAACAAGCCCACCTCCAATCAAACACACTTTACCGCTATGCTGAACAACATGCTCTATATAATCTGAGTAACGCTTTTCTAATGGATTATAAACACGATCAAACGTACGAAAAACAATATTTTTAGGCTTTTCTTCTGACACCACGACTGGCTGTAACCACATGGCACACTGAGCGGGCTTCAAACTCACCGCGTTAATCGCACTAATAAATGCCGTGGCTGCAATCACCAGTGCAAACTGCGCATACATAGCCCCTGTTAAACCTGGAATAAAGCCGGCTGGCACAAACACCGCCATCAACACCAACGTAATACCAATAATTGGTCCCATAAGTTCTGACATCGCTAAGATAGATGCTTGTTTGGGCGAATGCTTTTGTTCTATTTTTTGCGTCACGCCTTCGACAATCACAATCGCATCATCAATCACAATACCGATTGCAAGCACCAGCGCAAACAAGGTTAATAAATTAATCGAATAACTCAAAACAAGCATGGCAAAAAAAGCGCCAATAATCGTCACCGGTACGGTTGTTGCAGGAATGAGTGTCGCACGTGAATTTTGTAAAAATAATAAAATCACGAGTAATACTAAAAACCCGGCCTCATAAAGCGTGTGATAAACCTCATGAATGGATGCATTAACGAACATCGTCGTATCAAATGGAATGGCGTACTCAATACCTGCAGGGAATTTTTTTGCCATCTTAGCTACAGTTTTTCGCACATCTTCGGCGACGTCTAATGCGTTCGCTTCAGGTAATTGATAAATTGCGATCGCTGCCGTAGGTTTATTATTTAACGTCGCAAATTGGTTATAACTCGAGGCACCTAACTCAACCCGCCCTACATCACGAATACGAATCGTTTTAGCACTACGATTTAATTTACTATTGGTTAATTTTGCGGTTTGATTGGGGTTGGTTGCGTCGCTTCTGACAATAATATCCGCAAATTTATCTGGATTTTCAATTTGACCCGGAACGTTCACCGTAAATTGATAGGCTTGCTCTCCTGTTGTAGGATTTCCTCCAACTTGCCCGGCCGAAATTTGTTTGTTTTGATGCTTAATCGCATCCAACACATCACTTGGATTAAGCGAATAGGCGTACATTTTTTTAGGATCAAGCCATACACGCATCGCATAATTACCCGCACCGAATACCGCAACGTTTCCAACACCTGGTAAACGTGCAAGCTCATTTTGCATATTAATCGTTGCATAATTATTTAGAAACAAACCGTCAAATTCATTATTTTTAGCCGTCAACGTCACGAATTGTAAAATAGCCGTCGATTTTTTCTGAACAACAACACCTTGTTTTTGTACCGAATCGGGCAGTTGAGCCATGGCCGCTTGTACACGACTTTGCACAAGCACCTGTGCAAAATTCATATCCGTTCCAATCTTAAACGTAATAATCAGGGTATAGTTACCACCATTCGTGCTGGTCGATTGCATATAAAGCATATCTTCAACACCATTGACTTGTTTTTCGATAGGCAAAGCGACTGTTTTAATCAAAGTTTTTGAATCAGCACCTGGGTAGCTTGTGGTTACCTGAATCGTCGGTGGCACAATTTCTGGGTATTGTGATATCGGTAAGACTTTCATCGCAATCAAACCCAAAAACACAATCACAATCGCAATCACGTTCGATAATATCGGACGTTCAATAAAAAACTTGGAAATCATACGGCCTTCTTCTTATTATTTTTTTTATTATTTTTTTTATTATTATTGTTATTATCAAACATTGGGTTAACTAACTTACCTTCTGATGCGCGCTGAAGCCCTTTCACAATGATATGATCGGTGGCTTGAATGCCATGAGATATTGCATGTATGCCGTTTTCAAGCGGCCCCAAAACAACACGCTTGAGTACAACATAATTATTTTTATCGACCGCCAAGACATAAGGCCCGACCTGATCATATTGAATCGCCGTGTCAGGTACAGTCAGCCTGGGCTCTGGTGAGGCTGTCGCTATTTTTATTTGAACAAACGTGCCAGGAAGCAAAGCATATTCAGTATTCGGTAATAAAGCCCTAAATTCTAACGTTCCAGTCGAGGCATTAAGACCCGTATTAATAAAATCAATCTTACCTTTAAATTTATATTCCTCCCCCGAAGGAAGGTTAATCTCAACAGGCACTTGCCGAATAACTTTTTCATCTATATTTTGCTCTTTCATCGCTGCTCTTAGACGAATAAAATCAATTTCGTTTAAATTAAAATAAACATAGATAGGATCCAGTTGCTCAAGCGTCGCTAAGATAGTCGCCGTACCGTGCCCCACTAAGTTTGATTTATCCACTAAATGCCGCCCAACACGACCACTAAACGGTGCTTTAACCTGTGTATAGCTATCATTAATTTTGGCTAAAATTAAATTTTCATCGGCTTTGGTCACATCCGCTGTAGATGCCTCACTTTTAGCTAGCCATTTTTCAACGTTACTTTTGGATGTTGCGTTTTGTTTATACATGCGTTGTTGACGCACATACTCTAAAGCATCGTACGTATGGGTTGCTTTTTTCGCAGCAAGATCAGCTTCGGCTTCTTTTACTTTAGCAAGATAAGGCTCCGGTTCAATCACAAACAAAGTTGTTCCTTTTTCAACAAACGTACCATCAATAAAATTAATTTTATCGAGAAAACCTTCGACACGTGCGACCAAGTCAACGGCATGAAATGCAACCGTATTACCTGTTTGGATCACATACTCTGACATCGCTTTTGATATAGGAACTTGAGTTTGAACGGTAGGTAACGGAATTTTGACCGTTCGATATTTACCGTTGTAATAATTAATAATATTAATTATTAATAAAATAATCAGTGTGATACGTGTTATTCGTTTAAATTTTTCTGCTTTGACTGAATCCATTGTTCTCACCAAGTAGGAAAATAAAGGGCCTTCATTCGCGCTTGCTTTGTTTCGGGTACGTCATGATTTTTTTGTAGCATCAAGCCACCCCAGTTTGTTCTTTTCGCCATTTCGCGTTTAATCGTTTCAGGAATATAATCATGGTTATCCCGAATTTGCCAACCACCGCCAAGCGCGCGATATAAGTTCACGAGCGATTTAGGCAGCTCGGCATGTGCATTCACTAAAGCGGTTTGTGTATATAATTGCTGTTGTTGCGCATACAGTACGGATGTATAACCTGTTTCACCCTCTTTGTATTGAATCAATGTCAGCTGCGTTGCTTTCATGGCCGCACGCACCGCCTCTTCATAATGCCTGACCGCTTTTTTAGTTTCGGTGTAGCGCGTCATATTATCTTGAACTTCTTGTTGAGCGATTAAAATAACGTTTTGATAATTTAATAATTTTTCTTGGAACAAGGCATCTTGTGTACGCACCATATTGGTGATTTGACCGTAATTCAGTATGGACCAGTTCAATCCAGGACCTACGGTTGTATTTCGATTTGACCAGTTAAACATCTCAGACAAACTCGCACCGTTCACGGTATTACCCGCAAAATAGAAACTCCCCCCTAAAGAAAAAGCAGGAAAAAGTTCGGCTTTAGTCGCACCAATTGTTTCTGAATGAGTAATCGCATCAAAACGGGCTTGCCGGACATCTGGCCGCCTGATGAGCATTTCACGTGGAATACCGACCTCAACCGTATCTGGCGCCTTAGGTATGCCATATTTTTTATGAAGTAACGCATCAATATCATTGGGCACCATACCCAGTAACACAGCAAGTGCATCTTTCTGTATTTGTTGCTGACTGACTAACTCGGGTAACCTTGCTCTCGTTTCAGCCAGCTGCGTTTTGGCTTCTTCCACATCACGCAAACTCACGGCCCCAGCCTTATAACGCGACATGGTGAGCGCTAGGCTTGTTTCTTGTAGCGTAATATTTTGTTGTGTGATTCGAATAAGCGACTCGCTACCTCGAAATCCCATATACGTGCGCGCAATATCAGATGTAAGTGTCACCAAGGCCTGGTCGTAGGCTGCGACTGATGACAAAAAGCTCGCATCACGTGAACGAACCGAACGACGGAACTTACCCCAAAAGTCAGCTTCCCAATTAGCTGAAAAACCGAGTAATGCCGCATCAAAACCGCTCGGAAGCACATCTTGTAAATACGAGCCCCCAATACGATAATTTAAATAATTACCGTTCATGGTTTGCAACTGAGGATAAAGGCCACCGACGGATTTTGCTAGCTGTGCACGCGCTTGCAAAATACGTACACCCGTCATGTGCAGTGTTAAATTATTATGATAACCATGATAAATAAGTTGTGTCAGATTAGGATCGTCAAAAACATCCCACCACTTGTCTTGTTTAAATTCTTTTTCTTTAACAGAGCTATCTTTTTTTGCCCAATGCTTGGGGGTATTTATCTTGGGTTCTTTATAATCGGGGCCTACCATACACGCCGTTAGAAATAAGCATGCTAATACAGCAAATTTTTTTAACATCATGATGTTAGCAAATTAAAAACGTCCCTTTTCATCCATACTAACACGTAATTTTTATTTAGTAAGTGTTCCTGCTAGCCAACACTCAATACGCTTCATTGGCGCGTTACAAAAATCGGGTCTACAATATTTAATAGATGATATCTGTGTATATATATAAGGATATAGTATGCCAAAAGAGCAACGTTTTTTAGCTGATATTATTCAACTGGGGCTAGAATCACTCAAAGGTATATTTGATGATATCAGTAACGGGATTACCATCACGGATGAATCATCCACGATACTCTATGTTAACCCCGGATTCACAAAAATAACCGGCTATTCTCGTGAAGAAGCGCTCGGAAATAACCCCGGCATGCTTCATTCAGGCATGCAAGATAAAGCCTATTTTGAAGAGATGTGGCGTTCAATAACCCAAGATGGTCGTTGGTCAGGAGAAATATGGAATCGCCATAAACAAGGGCACCTAATTCCAGAGTTTTTAACCATTACTCAAATTAAAAGCGATCAACACATCTATTATATCGCTGTTTTTTCTGATATTAGTGTCTTAATTGAAGAAAATAAAAAGAAATTGAATCTTGCGTTAACCGACCCATTAACACGCCTGCCCAATCGAAGCTTTTTAAATGAGGCTTTTAATTATATGACGAACCAGTATATCCGCGACCAACATGGGAAAAAAGAGTCTGAATATCAAATAGCATTATTATTTATTGATGTGAGTAAGTTCAAAGCCATCAATGATCAGTACGGTCATCTTGCGGGAGACAATGTCTTACGTTTTATTGCATCATCAATTAAAAGCTCCTTACGAGATATTGATGTCGCTATACGTTATGGTGGCGATGAATTTATTATTTTATTAAATAAAATCACACACAACGATAAAATCAGTCATATTTGTAAGCGCATCCATACGCTTTTAGAGCAACCCTTATCGTATGAAGATCATGACCATTATGTAAAAATAAATATCGGCGTTGCATTATACCCAGAGCAAGCGAACACGCTGACGGATATGATTGAGTGCGCAGATGAAGCGATGTATCATGCAAAAAAACATGATCAATTTATATGTTTTTCAGAAAAATAGCGGTACTCATCGCCCTTAAACAAAGCACGGTTAATTTATAAATTTAAACTTGATTGCGACATGTCTGACGCCTCGATCGTAGCCGTAACAAATTGATCAATTTCGACTTTAAGCGCTTCATCATATTCTAAATCAGAACGGTGTAATTCACTGCGATTAAACGGATGTGTTTTACTTTCTCCAAGCCATGTTAAAAGCGCCCTGCAGTCCATTTTTTGTTGTGGACTCTTTCGATCATACATAGGATGCGTCATCACTTCATGCGTAATCCCACAAAGAAAACGTTCATTAATTTCTACACTTTTATATGCATCTAACTTTCGCGCATTTTGTGTTTCTTCTAGTTCAACCAACTCAGATGCTACAGGAGTTAACTCGTGAGTTTTACTTTGGCTCAACCACATCTGTACATATTCTTCGAAAGCACGCCATGCTGCTTGAATCCATTCCATGATAACCGGTTCATGATGTAAAAATTCTTGGGTCAATGCGTTTAATTCATCATGAATATTGTGCGGATGTTCATCCGTTACTTCTTGATGCATCATAATACACGCCTTATCTTAACTAAACTCAAAAAATACGCATTTTATACGAAATCTTTAATAATCACAGTTCAAGCTGCCGCTTGCGTTGCATCGCAATAACAAATAAAACAAGCGCGCCAGTAAAAAATTTCAAATCCGAGGGGGCAAGACCTATCGATAGCACAACGCCCTGAATTTGCTGATAGACCAAAGCACCGATGCATGGCGCCATAATTTGCTTGCTGAGGCTAGTATTCCCACCAACCATCGCTTCACCAATCATAAGTGCTGCAAGCGCATGAATCACAATGCCAACCCCCATGCCCACATCCATATAATGCTGAAGTTGCACGATCAACCCACCGGCCATACCAGTACAATACCCCGCAAAAAACATACCGAGCATGGTATATTGGACTACAGAAATATTTTGCCGACATGCAAATGCTGGATTAAGTCCAACCGCTCGTAATTTTAATCCAAATTCCGTACGTAAAAATAAAGATAAAATTAAGATCAAAAATAAAAGCACGCACACCAACAAACCAATATTGTATAAAATATCAGTTTGGCTAAATAGCGATGAAGTATTAAACAGTGCAATATTAGGTTTGCCCAGCAGTCGCAAATTCACGCTATACATCATCGTACTTAAAATAATACCGGCTAATAACGTATTAACTTTAAGACGTAGATGAACAAGACTTGTTGCGATACCCATCAGCCCCGATGCAACACTTGCAATCAATAAGGCTAATAGCGGATGCATGTTTAACAGCAGTAACGTTGTACACACAGCGCCCCCTAAAGGATAAGCCCCTTCGGCCGTTAAATCCGAAAAATCAAGCAATCGAAAAGGAATCATGATGGCATAAGCTACCAGAGCCAAAACCAGGCTTTGTAAAATACCCGTATAAAAAAATTCAAGCGTCATGATACATCTCCAACCAAATCTAGGTGCTCATAATAATGGAACAAATCTAAAAGCTTGGTGACGCTTAAAGCCGCTTTTTCCTCTTGTGTGACATCCAATACAATTTTACCTTGATGCAGCATAATCAAACGATTACCGTATTGAATAGCATCCTCTAAATGATGTGTGATCATCAAGCTTGTAAGGTTTTGTTGCTGAATGGCGTGCTGTGTATAAGCCATCAACGTTTTTTGCATGCTTGGATCGATCGCCGACGTATGTTCATCGAGAAGTAATAACTTAGGCTGAGAAATAAGCGCCATCATCGTCGCAACCATTTGACGCTGCCCACCGGATAAATGACTCAAAGGCGTATTGATATACTGCTCAAGACCAATATTTAAAGCTTTAAGCTGCTGAATCACCGCATTTTTTTGACGAGAATACAGTGACAGACCTCGTTTTTTAACGCGGGATAAACTAAACGCGATATTCTCAAGCAGTGTCATTTCCACAACTGTACCTTTGTTCACATCCTGAATGACAGAAGCAATATGATGGCGAGTGATACTTTTTCCCTGCATCATAATACGTCCTTGGGTGGGTGTGTATTCACCCGAAATAAGCTTCATCAATGTTGATTTTCCAGATCCATTACTCCCAATCACAACACAAAAATCTCCAGGCTTTAAATGTAGATTAATCTGCTTTAAGACAGGGCGAGAACTGTTTAAAAATGATTTTTTAACATCAATCAGCTGCAGCATGATATTCTCCTTCGGGCAGAATTAATCCTAAGCTGACCGCATTTTTTTGACTCACAAAACCATGATGATCATCGATGGTTGGATATACAGGTTGAATATTTGTTACAGACTCCCCGCGCAAACCACGTGCAACTAATTTTCCCGTATTCATACCTACACGATGATAATCAACTCCAAAACTTGCTAAAACCAAGCCCAAGCGCACCGCTTCTTCATTGAGATTAAACACCGGAATACCCATTTTTTTGCTTTCCGCGGCAATAACCGGGAGTGCTGGTTGAATCGCGCCACTCGCACCAACATAAATAAAATCAACGTGATGTTTAAACTTCTGCATCGATACAGAAATATCACGTGCTTGATCAATAGGCATGGCTAGCACATGCATATGTGAATTTTTAGCCGCTTGTTTCATCATGGCCACCAAAGCCATGTCATTCGCCTCCGCCGTAGAATATAAAACACCCACGTTTGAAGCATGGGGCAAAATCCGTTTGGCAAAATCAAAAAGCAAACGCATATCTTGTTTATCTGAACTGCCCGTCATGTTGTCTTGTGATGCATTCGTTGCATTCAATAAACCCGCGGCCACCGGATCGGTAATCACATTATAAACAAGAGGGATATCTTTTACCGTGCCCTTTGCATACTGAGCAACGGGCGTGGTTGTCACAACAAAAACACTCGGATGATGGCTTTTAAGATTCATGATCATTTGCGGAATCAACGAAGGTTCAAACCCTACATCAGTAACTTCATAACGTATGGTTTTATGTTCAATATATCCCTGATTGCTTAACTCATCTTTAATACCCTGAATCGAGGCTTCAAGTGACGAATGAGGACCATAATTGGCAATAGCAACCAACGGTAGATTTGTTTTGTTTTCACGAGGAAATAACATCATCAAGCTCACCATCAAAATACTTAACATGAGCATCATGAGCGTAGCGATTTTTTTTGTGTTCATAAGAAACACCTCTATTAATTACTAAATCATGGTGGAAATAAATACTGGGTAAAAAAACAACGAGCGTATTAAAGTAGGCCCAATGGCCAATTCCAGAGCAAAGATAATAAGAGGTGTGAGATGAAAGCGTTAAGCCTAATGCGAAGAATATCTTGTGGGGTCATGTGGTTATTCTCAATTCGTTATACAGCAACAAAAAATCAATGGTTCAATAGAACAAGCGATTAACGCCAGCGCCAAGCCTGATTAAATAATGTTGTGTTCACGATTGAAAAATTCACCGTTAATACATCCTAAATTAGATTCTATTCATGCGAATACTCAGCACACTGTACCACATATTTTGATTATAAAAAATCTGTGATATCAATCACGCGATAAAAATAGCCTTCTGTAGAAACAGATGATGTAACCCCCCCTATATGAAATAAAACCGGTATACTTGCAAACCCTCTAGGCACTTTTAACGCCTGAATTTTATCCTTCGTGTGCTCAATGATCGTCATACCAAGCTCTTGACGCGTAAATTTAAACTCACAGACAAATAAGTTTTTGGTTACTGTTTGTATCAGATAATCAATTTGACAACCTTGTTGTGTGGCTGTTTTAAATTGCCTATAAGGACCATCAGACACGACATCACTGGCCGGTATGCCCAGAGCTTTTAATATTAATGTACGGTTTTGTAATAATAACTGCTCGAGTTGCAACCCCATGTGTGCATCAAATCCGGATAATGTTGATAATGGCGTGTCTTGAAAAGCGCCTAAATCGATTTGATTCATATGAGGCTCGATTAATTTCAAGTAAAACCGCATATAAGGATCAGAGATACGATATAGGCTTTTTTTGAGTAACTTTGTGGTTTTAAATGACCATAAGCTTTGCTTACTTACAAAGCCTGCTGTGAGCAAGTGCTTCATAAGTTTACTTAGTGTTCCACTATGTGCGAAATCAATCGATTCACGTATTTCGGCCAGTGTTTTCATACCGTCTTTAAGAACACCCAGAATTTTTTTGTACGTTGTGCCTTTTCCATGAAACAAATCATGGAAAATACGCTCAAATTCTAAAACCAATAAACCATTTTTTTTCAAAGCATAGCTGCTTAATGAGTTCGTCGGCTGTTTGTCCTGGTGAAATTTGCTCTAAATACCAAGGGATACCACCTAGAATCCTTAAAATTTTATAGATATCATACGTGGAGCCTTGAAATTTCGAGGCTCTTAAAAGCCTTGCACTTTCAGGTATTGTGAGTGGCTCTAACGTCATGCTGAAATTAATTCTTCCAAAAAATGCCGTGCTTTTTAAAATATTTTCTTCAATCCATGTCGAAACTGATCCACAAAAAACCATCACAATAGATATCGTTTGTTGATCCCACCACGCTTTAAGTTTTGAAATAAAACTTGGATCATGAGCTCCCATCCAAGATATTTCATCAAATAAAACAATATCACCGGGGCTTAGATGCTGATTTAAATAATCAAAAGCATCACTCCAATCTTGAAATGTAAAAGGCGGTGTATTGAGTCGCGTTGCTAATTGCCTAGCAAAATGATCGCGTTGGCTTTGAGCGCTCATGCCGTCCTGCGGCGCAAGACCCGAAAAACTCCATAACGTATTCTTCGGATGTTTTGATGCAAATTCAGCGATAAGCCGGCTTTTACCAATTCTTCGCCGGCCTTTAACCACCACTAAACCAGGCGTTTGTTTTTTATGTAAGGTCTCTAAACGCGCTAATTCACGCTCACGGCCAATAAACATTTGCAAACCCAACACCTCTTCTTATGCTCAAATTAAACAAAACTATATAATGAGCACAAAAAAAAAGTAAATATAAATTGCTCATCTTGATGTTTTGTTCATGTTGAGCATTGAACATACCTTACCGCAATACTTTCTCGATAGCGTTACGCAAGTGCTCATAATCCATCGAAGTTATGCCATAGCTGGGATCGGTGTGACTATGTTTGCTAATACCATGTGTTGTGTATTTAAAATCAACTTCATTGAGATAGTCCATAATCAATTTTGTATTTTCCGGTGACAACAGTGCTTTACCGCTGGCATTAAATCCTATCGCCAATGGACCAAAGAAATAATCATCTAATTCAACGCTATTCGCCTCACGTAATTTTCATGCAGTAATCTAAAGAAAAACTGTCTTAATAATGCCTCATCTCGAGCATGGGCATGATGACTTAAAGCGGTTTGATTATAAGACATAAGCCCACTGATAATTCTATATCTTACTTCTGTGTTATCTGTTTCGTTATATAAATTTAATAATTTGGGTACTAAATCTTATTCTGTTCCGCGCTTAAGATCATCCAACTTATTATCATAAGCAAAGTGCATATAAGGAGACATCGCTGCGAGTTTTTCAACCTGCTGCGTCTCGTCGGAACGGCGTTCAATGCTGGATTCTATATAAGTCTCTGGTAGCTTCGCTGGTGCATCCATAATCATTTGAAAACCTTAAACTCTTCGCGAAGCGTTGCATGATACCAAAGATCGGCCTAAGATGATCCCAGAAAAATCACCAAGGAAGTATTCATGAATATTCTTATTGCAGGCGCCTCTGGCTTTATTGGGCATGAGCTCGTGAACACCTTACAATTAAGCCATAAAGTCACGGTTTTAGGCCGTAACAAACAAACCTTACTTCAAAAATTTTCTAAAATATCAGCTTGCCATGATTGGCATGAGCTGCATACATTAAATGCAAACGATTATGATGCCATCATCAATCTTTGCGGTGAAAATATTGCTAATTCACGCTGGAGCGATGCGGTCAAAAAAAACCTCATCGCCTCGCGCGTTGATACCAGTGAAAAACTGATAAACTGGTGCATCAACCAAAATGCACAGCCACATTTTATTTGCGCTAATGCCATCGGTATTTATGGTGTTCAAGCTTCGAACGACCCAACATCATTTGATGAAAACACGCCAATTAATACTCATAATCCTGCTGATTTTCTTACTGAAATCTGTGTCAAATGGCAGGAAGCGCTACAGCCGGCAATAGATTTCGGGATGCGTGTCACAACAACCCGCTTTGGTGTGGTCTTAAAAAAACAGCAAGGCATGCTAAAAAAACTTTATCCAAGCTTTTTCATGGGATTAGGGAGCCTTGTTGGGGATGGCAAGCAATGCTTATCGTGGGTTCATATCGATGATGTGGTTGGAGGCATAGTCTTTCTTTTAGATAACCCTGATTTAACGGGTCCGTTTAATATCACATCCCCTAAGCCTGTCAGTCAAGCAAGCTTTGCTCGTGCTTTGGCCAAAACCATGCACCGTCCTTTGTTTTTAACCATGCCGAGTTTTGTGGTCAAGCTCTTATTCGGTGAAATGGGCGATTATTTACTGCTCAAAGGCCAACGTGTGCTACCTACGCGTTTAAGTGAGGCTGGGTATAAGTTTAAACATCCTGAGCTGGATGATGCATTAAACCATGAGTTTCAGTCATGAAAAAAATAACCCGTTACTTGACCACCACAATATTAAGTATGCTGATTACGTCAATCACACATGCCGGGTTTAAAGGGCTAACCATTCACTCACGTGCTAACTGTATGTCAATCAATGAAAACATAGCATGGGATTTCACTCAACCATGGACTTTATGAACAAAAAGCAGGCATACAAGAACGAACAATGTTCATGACTGGCATGAAGATTCCACCGGTTGGGAAACAACAAGAAGAAATGCTATTGTTCACTGGACAGAAGCACCGCCCGGCATTGATTGGCTGGTGTATGGTGAGCACTGGATGTTAGTTAATAATCGTGTTGTTTTTTTAGGTTCAGAGTTAGTACAAGCATGTACTCTATATAATGGCTGGTGGGATACAAACTTATAAAATACAACCGAGCATGAAGTTGTATTACTCACACGACATAATTTCAGGTGAAATATGATAAATAAAAACCTTAAAACATATGCTATAACAGCATGTATTATTATGGGTAACTTTACTTATATAGCTTCTGCCAATACAAATAACCCTCCCGCATTGCCCCTTGAAATAAAACAGAATTTAGAGCAAGTACAATTTCAAATGGATAATCAAGGCTATCATGAAACAAATAATGATTACGCTACATTTTTATTAAACTTAGAGCACGATCATTCAGTAAAAAAATTACCTGATTTTATTAATGTAAACGGTGAAAACGATTTTTTAAAAGATCCTAAAAAATTACAAATCGTTGACAAAAAAAAGCTACCTACTTATGTGAAGAAAAACGAAATAATCGGCTCAACACCTCTTGGTTCCTGGGTAAAGGAAAAAAATGGATGGTCTGGGTATAAGCTATTTTTTAAAAAAAATAATAACTTGGTTTGTGCTTATTCCTATTTCAATTTACATATATCAGGCGGTAAAGTTTTACCATCCGACCATGTAAAAGAATACATAAAAGGGAAAGAAGCATCGAGCGAGGTTAAAGGCAGTAACCAATCTGGCTTTGTATACTCTGTCAGTTGGTTCACGCCTGAAGAGGTAAAAATATTAGATTGCGCACAACGTCATTTCGATAAAGATCAACTTGAACGAGTAAGAAAATACGCAAGCCTGATAGAAGAGGCAAATAATTCATCAAAATAAATCAACGGGTTCATCAGGTGATAAGCCTTATGAACCGCTGATTCTAAATTTTTAGCCTTCAACCAACCCAAGCACCTGCTGCATGCGTGCATCCAAGTCATCTGGTACAGCGCCACCGCCTTGCGCCAAATCATCACGACCGCCACCACGACCACACAAAGCTTTGACCAACACACCCGCTTTAGGCAGGCCTTTTTCCAGCAAAGGCTTGCTCACGCTCGCGATGACATGCATTTTATCTTGCAACACACCTATTAAGACAAGCACAGCCTCAGGTTTACTGGATTTAAGTTGCTCCAGCATGCTTCGTAAATCGGCTGGATTCACGTCATCAAGACGTTTAATCAACACAGAAACATCTTGGATTAGCTTAAACTCAGCCAATAAAGCACGACCAGAATCAGCGGCTGCTTGCTGCTTTAAGTTATTTAATGCGCGTGTTTGCTGTTTTGATGCGTCTAACGCTTGTTGTAATTTTTGAGGCGCTTCGTCTGGGGTCGTTTTTAACAAGCCAGCCATATTTCCTAAGTGCTTAATTTGCTGATTGATCCAATCAAGCGCATACGAGCCGGTGACAAAATCCACACGACGCACGCCGCGCGCCACACCATATTCTGCTGTAATTTTAAAAAGACCAAGATCCCCCGTACGCTTGGCATGCGTACCACCGCACAGCTCTTTCGAGAAATCACCCATGGTGAGTACACGCACATCATCGTCGTATTTCTCACCAAACAGCGCGACAGCACCGTCTTCTATCGCATCATCCATCGACATGACACGGGTATCAATATCGGCATTTTTACGAATCTCAGTATTCACGAGCGCTTCAACTTCAGCCAACTGCTCCGGCGTTAAAGCCGTATCATAGGCAAAATCAAACCGTGCGCGCTCAGCATCCACAAGCGAGCCTTTTTGTGACACACCATCATCTAAAATTTGTTTTAACGCCGCATGTAATAAATGCGTGGCTGTATGATTAAGACGTATTTCATCGCGACGCACGTGATTAATTTCAGCCACAACCGCATCTTGAAGCTTAAGTTCACCTTGAACTAATTCGCCCTCATGAAGCACAGCTTGCCCCACACGCTGTGTGTTTTCGACGCGAAAAACTACATCACGAGATAATAATCCACGCAGCTCGCCTTGATCACCCACTTGACCGCCACTCTCTGCATAAAACGGTGTGGCTTCTAAAACAACCGATGCACGTGTGCCTGCTGTAATATGCTCAACCACTTGGCCATCAACACGTAAGGCCAACACGGTGCTCTCAAATTTATTTTGGGTATAGCCTTCAAACACAGAAACTTCAGTAAACGGCACCATTTCGTTGTAATCCACACGAAAGCTACTCGCAGATTGTGATAGCTCTCGCTGGCGCTTCATGCACGCTTCAAAACCCGCCTGATCAACCTGAATACCTTGTTCTCGTAAAATATCTTGGGTTAAATCCAATGGAAAACCGTACGTATCATAAAGCTTAAACGCCACGTCACCCGACAGTGTTTTGTTCACAATCTTAGGTATGGCTTCTTGTAATAAGCGCAAACCGTGCTCCAACGTTTTGGCAAATTGCTCTTCTTCTCGTAATAATATTTTTTTGATCATCTTGGCTTGTTTGACCAGCACGGGATAGGCTGCCCCCATCTGCTCAACCAACGCATCCACCAAATGCGTCATGAACGGCGTAGGAAGCTCTAACCGATGCCCGTGACGAACCGCGCGACGAATAATACGTCGCAATACATAACCCGGGCCTTCGTTGCTTGGCGTCACGCCATCAATCATTAAAAACGCCACGGCACGAATATGATCAGCAATCACGTTTAACGACGTATGCTCCAATGGTATAGATTTTTTTGATGAAGAAAGTGCTTGAATCGCTTGTTTTAAATGCTTGAACGTATCGGTATCATAATTACTTTGCACGTGTTGCATCACGGCGGCAAGGCGCTCAAGTCCCATACCTGTATCAATCGAAGGTTTTTCAAGCGCGTGCAACACACCGTCGGCATCACGATTGTATTGCATGAACACTAAATTCCAAATTTCAACATAACGATCGCCTTCAGCATCGGGCGATCCGGGCGGACCACCAGCAACCTCTGGACCGTGATCATAAAAAATTTCAGTGCATGGTCCACAAGGCCCTGTATCACCCATCGACCAAAAATTATCATCATCACCACAACGTGAAAAGCGCGCAGGCGACACACCCATCTCTTCCTGCCATATGGCCGCCGCTTCATCGTCTTTTTCATAGACCGTAATCCACAACCGTTCTTTGGGGAGCTTTAAAATATTGGTTAAAAAATCCCACGCATAATGAATCGCTTCACGTTTAAAATAATCACCAAAACTAAAATTACCCAGCATTTCAAATAACGTATGATGACGTGCAGTGTAACCCACTTGATCTAAATCATTATGTTTACCACCGGCACGAACACAGCGCTGCACACTCACCGCACGCGAATACGGCCGTGACTCAAGCCCCAAAAATATATTCTTAAACGGAACCATGCCCGCATTGACAAACAACAATGTCGGATCGTTGTCTGGAATCAGTGAACTCGACGGCACCTCTTCATGTTGATGCTGTTTAAAATAATCTAAAAAAGCTTGTCGTATTGCTGCACTGTTCATCATAATACCTAATTAATATCTAAATAATATCTAATAATTACTTTCAGCCTCGAGGGTTTGAAACACCGCGCGAACCGTCGCGTCGGAAAAACCTCGATAGCGTAAAAATTGCCACTGTTTTTGTCGCGCCTTCGTCTGCGTATCCAACCTATCGTTTAAAACCTGTAAAACCTGAGAAGAACCAAATTTTTTAGACCACACGGCAGAAGCCTCAGCAAACCAATCGATTTCTTGGTTTATTTCGTCAAACACATGCTCAATAACATCTGGAGCAACGCCTTCGTGTTGAAGCAGTTGCTTGATCATCAAAGGACCGTAGCCGCGATTAATACGCGATCGGCAAGTCGCTTCCGCAAATCGCGTATCACTTTGTAAATTAAGACGCTGACAGGACTCGAGAGCTGACGTAATCTCCTGCTCATCGAATCCTCGTTTGGCGAGTTTCTGATTCAGTTGCCGTACACTGTGCTCACGCCTAGCGAGCAAGCCCACGGCAACCTCATACGCTTCACGCATCCATCAATTCAGATTCGTCTGCGTTTGTTTTAGCATCTTTATTTTCAAAATGCGCTGCCCGAATACGCGCTTCTAAATCTGCTGCAATATCAGGGTTGTCTTTAAGAAACGCACGAACATTTTCTTTACCTTGGCCAATCTTATTTTTATTATAGCTGTACCAAGCACCGGCTTTTTCGATAAAGCCAAGCTGCGTTGCTAAAGCAATAATTTCGCCTTCACGTGAAATACCTTCGTTATAAAAAATCTCGAACTCAGTTTTCTTAAACGGTGGCGCGACTTTGTTTTTAACAACTTTGACGCGTGTTTCGTTTCCTAAAATATCATCGCCTTTTTTAATCGCACCGATACGTCGAATATCCAAACGAACAGACGCGTAAAATTTAAGAGCATTTCCGCCGGTGGTTGTTTCAGGGCTGCCAAACATCACACCAATTTTCATGCGAATCTGATTAATAAAAATAACGAGCGTGTTTGAACGCTTAATATTCGCAGTTAATTTTCGAAGTGCTTGCGACATCAATCGTGCGTGCAAGCCCACATGTGAATCACCCATGTCGCCTTCAATCTCAGCTTTTGGCGTGAGTGCTGCGACGGAATCAACCACAACCACATCAACGGCAGCTGAACGAACCAGCATATCGGTGATTTCGAGCGCTTGCTCACCGGTGTCAGGTTGTGAAATTAACAAACCATCTACATCCACACCCAAACGCTTCGCATAGGCTGGATCCAATGCATGCTCCGCATCAACAAACGCAGCGGTACCACCATGTTTCTGGCACTCAGCAATCACTTGCAGGGTCAACGTGGTTTTTCCTGAAGACTCAGGCCCGTAGATTTCAATAACACGCCCTTTCGGTAACCCGCCTATACCTAGCGCAATGTCCAAACCTAAAGAACCCGTTGAAATTGCTTCAACATCAGGCAGCGCCATGCCATCACCCATACGCATCACCGAACCTTTACCAAATTGACGTTCAATTTGCGAAAGTGCAGCACTTAAGGCTTTTTGCTTGTTGTCTTCCATTCGTTCACCTGTATAAAATAGCTCAAAAGAGGTAGGGTCTTAATTATCACATACCTCCCCCGTAGCCGCAAAGGTAGGACGCCATGAATCAACCCGTTTGGACACCTGAAAACACTGAGAACACTGCTATGATGCGCTTTTTGCGCCTTATTGAAAAAAAACACGCATGTACACTCCCTGATTATTCAGCCTTGCATGCCTGGTCCGTTCAGCATACCGCTCTTTTTTGGCAAGAAATAGCTCATTTTTTTAATATAAATTTTGATACGCCCCCCAAGCATATTTTCAAACCAGGCCAACACATGATAAATGCCACATGGTTTGAGGGAGCTACGTTTAATATTACGCAAAACTTGCTCGGTCTTGGCGATAATAATCATGCAGCACTGGTTTGTATTAACGAACAAGGCCATCGCGAAGTTTTAAGCTATCAAGAGCTCAAAAACCAAGTTGCTGCGTGTTCAGCAGGCCTTAAAGCACATAATATTCAAGCCGGCGATCGTGTTGCCGCCATGCTACCCAATAATAAATTTGCTGTGATCGCCATGCTCGCAACAGCATCCATAGGCGCCATATGGTCATCGTGCTCCCCTGATTTCGGGGTGGCGGCTGTCATTGATCGCCTAAGCCAAATTACCCCTAAATTATTATTCATCGCCGATGGTTATCAATATCATGGCAAAACTTATGATCTAAAAAACAAAGCCGAAGCAATTGGTACTGCTGTCTCATCCATCGAGCAACTTATTGTTTGCCCAGTAGACCCAACACACACACAAACCACCTGGGCAAACAGCTTAAACTGGGATGAATTGCTCTGCCCAGGCGATCCTCTGCCCAATCAAGCTTTTGCATTCAATCATCCTTGGACTATTTTATTTTCGTCTGGCACGACCGGTCAACCTAAATGCATTACACACAGCACAGGTGGTACATTATTACAGCATCTCAAAGAACTCGGCTTACATACGGATCTAAATACAGATGATACGTTATTTTTTCATACAACCTGCGGATGGATGATGTGGAACTGGATGGTTTCAGGGCTTGCCTTGGGCACCACGCTAGTACTCTACGACGGCTCTCCCATGTATCCAACACCCGAACGCATGTTCGAGATCATCAATAACGAATCCGTCACAGTATTTGGTACGGGCGCACGCTTTTTAGCGGCCATAGAAAAACGAGAGATTTATCCAAACTCAGCATTTAAATTTACTGCACTGCGAAGCATTTTATCCACGGGATCACCGCTTCTGCCGGAGCAGTATGATTTTGTTCGTGAGCATATCAAACACAAACTTCAGCTCAGCTCAATTTCTGGCGGTACCGATATTATTTCATGTTTTGCTTTAGGTAACCCCATCAGCCCCGTATATAAAGGCGAACTCCAGTGCCTGGGCCTGGGCATGGACGTTCAAGTATTTAACGAGCAAGGCCTTGCGACTCAAAATACATCCGGCGAATTGGTTTGCACACAAGCCTTCCCATCAATGCCACTGGGCTTTTGGGGCGATTCTGATCGCAGCAAATACAAGCACGCCTATTTTGATCGCTTTCCTAATCTTTGGGCTCACGGAGACATGGCAAAAATAACCAAGCACGGCGGCCTTGTGATTTATGGTCGTTCAGATGCGGTTTTAAATCCTGGCGGCGTTCGCATAGGCACCGCTGAAATTTACAGGCCGTTGGATAAGATTCATGAAATTATAGAAAGCGTTGTTATTGGACAACCATGGCTTGATGATGTTCGTATTATCTTGTTCGTAAAACTTCGAGAGCATATCATATTAAATGAAGCACTTAAGCTTAAAATTAAACAAACCATTCGAAGCGAAGCCTCACCACGTCATGTGCCTGCAAAAATTTTAGCTGTGCCTGATATTCCCCGTACCATCAATGAAAAAATTGTGGAAGTCGCCGTCAGACAATGCGTCAATGGCGAGGCTGTCAAGAATATCGGGTCGCTTGCGAACCCCCAAGCGCTTGAATATTTTATAAATCGTCCAGAGCTTAGTTTAAGCTAATCACGAACGCTACCGAAAGCACGTGAATTTCGTTATACTTGGCAAGCACTTTTTAGGTGGTACGTTATACACATGACAACACACATGATTACACTCACAGGGCTTAATAAGCACTACGGCCAGCATCACGTCTTAAAAAGTATTGACTTAAGCATTCAAGAAGGCGAAATTTTTGGCATCATCGGTAAAAGTGGTGCGGGGAAATCGACCCTGCTTCGTTGCCTTAATTTACTTGAGCGCCCCGACAGCGGGACAGTTTTGGTTAATCATCAATCCCTCACGGAACTCACCCCTGAAGCTTTGCGTCATGCGCGCCACCATATTGGCATGATTTTTCAGCATTTTAATTTGCTCCAAGCCAAATCAGTCTATGACAATATAGCCTTACCTCTTCGCATTCAAAATATACCCGAGCCAGACATTAAGACACGCGTGCTTGAGCTGCTCGATTTAGTTGAGCTCCGCGATAAAATGCATGCTAAACCCCATGATTTAAGCGGTGGTCAAAAACAACGTGTTGCGATTGCTCGCGCGCTTAGCAGCTCGCCTCAAGTTTTATTATGTGACGAAGCGACATCTGCTCTCGATCCTGAAACAACCACGTCTATTTTAAACTTACTCAAAAAAATTAATGCACTGTATAAAATTACAATTGTACTGATTACGCATGAAATGGATGTGATTAAACAACTCGCACATCGTGTAGCTCTTATGGAACACGGCAAGCTCGTGGATGTGATTGCTCTCGACGAGCTCTTTGTGCAGCCTGCCACGCCAGCTAAGCAATTATTATGTGCACACTTAAGCCCTGAGTTGCCGGCCTGTCTTCTAGAAAATATCACGCAAGATAAAAACAACAAACCTCTACTGCGTTTATTTTTCAAAGGCGACGCCGTAACAGGCCCGCTTATTAGCCAAGTGAGTCGTGAACTTCATCTGGACATTAATATTTTACTGGCTAATATTGAGCGCTTGAATCACATCACCTGCGGTGTCTTAGTTGTAGAAATTAATACGCATAAAAATAACTTAGATGCCTTTTTTGAACGCTGCAAAGCGTTAAATATAACTGCGGAGATTCTCGGATATGTCACCGACCATGCTTTATGACATGCTGCTTGCCACAGGTGAGACGTTATATATGGTGTTTGTTAGCACCTGTTTTGCAGCGCTACTCGGTTTACCCTTGGGCACACTGCTATTTATCAGCCGTGATATCAGGCCCCACCGCCTGATTCATCGCGCCGTGAGTGGCATTATTAATTTTAGCCGTTCGGTTCCGTTTATTATACTTTTGGTCGCCCTCATACCGTTTACGCGCTTACTCATAGGTACTTCTATTGGATTGCATGCGGCCATGGTGCCTCTGACACTCGGCGCCGCACCGTTTTTTGCACGTTTAGTCGATAATGCCTATCAAACCCTACCACGCGGCCTTTTTGATGCAGCTGACGCCATGGGAGCAACCACCGGGCAAATCATCCGACATGTTTTATTACCCGAAGCACGTCCAGCACTCATCCAAGCACTCACGGTTACAGCTACAACCTTAGTCAATTATTCAGCGATGGCAGGCACGGTAGGTGGTGGTGGACTGGGTGATTTAGCTATTCGTTACGGCTACCAGCGCTTTGATTTGACCGTGATGATATCAACTGTTTTGATTTTAGTGATAATTGTCCAGTTTATCCAAATGCTTGGTGACAAATTATCCCACCAGTTATCACAAGGAGTAGTTTAAAATGCGTTTTATGCGATTTTTAGTCTTACCCCTGCTTGTATCCTGTTTTCTTATCGCATGCCAGCAGCAGTCATCACCCAATACCCTAACCATTGGTACCATTGCAGGCCCTGAAAGTGACTTGGTTCGAGCCGCCAAGATTATTGCTCACGATCAGTATGATTTAAATATTCGTGTGATTGAATTCAGTGATTACAACCTGCCTAATGCAGCACTTCAGGACGGTAGTATCGACGCTAATGTCTATCAACACCTACCGTACCTTGAGGCCTCGGTCAAAGCGCATCATTATTTGCTCGAGCCTATTGGACGAACCTTTTTATTTCCAGCAGGCTTATATTCCAAAAATATTAAATCAATTCAAGCCATACCCAACAAAGCACGTATTGCTATTCCGAACGATCCAAGTAACGAGGCGCGTGCCTTGCGCCTATTAGCTGAAGCCAAGCTTATTATCCTCAACGAAAGCCCAACGCCAAGCGTTCAAGATATTATCTCTAATCCAAAAAATCTTCGGATTAAAAGCTTGGATGCCGCCCAACTCCCTCGCATTCTTCCTGATGTGGATGCCGCGGTGATTAACACAACTTTTGCAATTCCTGCAGGACTCAACCCCTCGCGCGATGCGCTCATCAGCGAATCAAAAGACTCCCCGTACGCAAACCTTATTGTGATTCAGACCAATACCAAAAAACGTGCGCAACTTGAACATTTTGTAGAGGCACTTCATTCCGACGCCGTCAAAGCGAAAGCCCAGCAGCTATTTGGCCATGCTGCCATCATAGCTTGGTAATTTTATGCTACAATAAGTAATATATAATCAAAGGGGTTGAACTATGAGCTGGTTTCAAGATACGAATTATACGCAAAAAACACAAACCGCCCTCAGCTTCCCCGGAGAAGTGCTTGGCGGGATTGGCTCCTACGTCAGTGCTATCAATCCGTTTAACTCCCTGAATGCTTTCCGTCTCACGGGAGATTTTAGGTATAACGAAACACGTCTTGAACAAATGTCACCCGCCCATAAAGAGGTGATGATTAACTCGTATAACGGCACCCTGGGTATACCTAAACCTGACACTTTTCAAGTTCATGTTGAAACATACCTCACGACACAAGACGAAGCCCTGGCTGAAAAAGTAGTTGACAAAACACTGCTTTCACCAGAGCAACAAGAAACATACGATAAGTTAAAGTTACAATCTTCTAAAGAAAACCTCTCAACAGAGCAACTAGAAACATACAATGAGTTAAAGTTAGAAGCTTTAGAAAAAGTACTATCACCAAATCAACTAAAAACATACAAACAATTAGAAACAAAAAAAACAGCACTCCGAAATGAACTCAAGGCTTTTACCGCTCAACTGGAGAAACTTCCTTCCAATACGCATGCTGATACTTTAGCTGCATTGAGCCAAGAAAAATTAGGTGGGGCTGTATTAGGTGTCGCTGAAGTAGAACGAGATACCTTAATCAAGCACCTCAAACGTTTAAACCAGCAAACAGAGGCGTTTACCAAGAGTCTTGAAAAAGATAATCCTTCTAACACAACGAATACAGCTAGTACAACAACACCTGGTGCTTCAACAGGCGCGGGTATAACAGCGGGTGCAGGTCGTACGGGAGTTGGTGTAGGTGGTGTGGGTGCAACAACAGGTGCAAGCGATACGATAGTTGATACAGGAACGAGTACAGGTACCACCACTACAAACATCCCCAGCCCTGACGGAACAACAACTGCTCCACCTATACCTATGACTGAGGCAGACGCTAAAAATTTAGGAAAAAATTTAGATGCATTAAGTGCTCAGCTCAACACTCCACCCAGCACACCAGATCTTGATGAGCTCGAGAAACAACTCACCGGTACCATCACTGACATGCACCGTGCTGCGCAACTGGAACGCGACCGCATTCCTTTACTCGCGACACTCACCGCCAATAAGCGCAAACAACAACTATTTACAAGCACAATCAGCAAACTACGTCACCCAACTAAGTTGTTTGGAGAGCACAAAGCCAAACCTCCAAGTGTGCTTTTCACTGGAGATGACCAAGCGGGTGTCGAAAATCTACGTGAAGCCATGCGCCTGCTCGATCGTCCAAATCAAGCTCAAACGGCACTCAATGAAGCAGAAGAAAATCTTGAAAAAACTGAAACGCGATTAAAAAAAGCTAACGACGATAACGATCAAGATAAAATAGATCAATATAAAAAAGAAAAAAAAGAATATGAAGCAACCATAGAAACACTAAAAAAACAAACAGCCCCAGATCTAGCAAAAGCTAGGGACTTGATGAACGGCGCTAGCGGCTGGGAGCTGTTCGGTTACAATCCAGGCCTGACCGCACTTTCAGGTAAAAAAATTACAGTCACTGCAGACGGCCAAGGCCTGGGCTTTCATATGGACTTTCCTCGCCCTATCTTCGACCCAGGCTATTACACCAGCGCCCAGCATAACACCAAAGCCGATTTGGTATGCATGGCAGAACTCGTAAAAGCTACCGGTGCAAAAACCGTCACAGCAACGATTACATGCCACAACCCCAAAATGGCACAAAGGCTTGCACAAGAAGCCTTTGAAGCGGCACTCGAAGTGGGTTTCGATGAAGAAAAAATTACCGTATTAATGAACGGTCAAAAAATGACGAAAGAAACATTATATCAACATCTTGATAAGCAGACAGGTAAAGAAACCGGTAAATATAGAGCTAAACAGCAACGTGCTGATAGTCTCAAGAACATCGCAAGCCAAGGCCGCGATGCCGCCAAATCAACACACAAAACCGAAATAGAAAAACAACAAGCATCATTAAAAAATGCCTTGCAAGATGGGCGCGATGAATTAGACGCGGCATTCAAAAACGATGCAAATACACCAGACGCATCACCCACATCAATCGTGAGTCCTTCTTCTTAGCCCTCACGCGTTTCTAAATACTTGCTGTTTGGATTGCGTGAGTGTGTCCACAAAATATCATCCATGAGCTGATCCATCGCGCTCGTTTTACTTTCCTCTTCAATAAACCCTACGTTCTCTTTAATTGCTGCTAAACGCCCCGTCAGCTCTTTTGTAATCGAGCCATTAGGAAACAACAATGCGAGAAAACGGCGAGCTTCTCCCGGCCCTAAGAGCTTATACAACCGGTTTCTGAGAATAGCATCCTCCGCGGTGGTGCTAAACGCCCAGAGCTCAATAGGCCCGAGTGTTAATGTCAGTAATTGGACCATAATACCTTGCTTTGTCGCAAATTGCGCAAGAAACGTAGCTCCGCCTTGACGCGGGCCATGTACACGCGTACGTAATGCGACTTTAGCTGTTTCTGTCAATCCAAAAATTTTCACGGTCTTTTCGATGGTTTGAGCTGGCCCTGCATCCATAATAAAAACAGACGTAGCAAATTCAATCATCACCGGATCAAAATCATCCAACGACTGCGATAACAAGGATATTTGAACATTCCACTTTCGGCCTTCCCGCATATCAATGATCACCTGATCACGTACCGCAGCAGAACGTGAAGTTCGATGAAATTCATCGTAAACAATCCGCTTAGGATCTTCCCGAATTTCACGGATACGTTCTAAATGATAAGGATGATATTGCTCAAGAACATGAGCCACGCTTTCTTCGGTAAGATAATAATGCCGTGCTAACACATAGCGTGCCAACATATACATCACCGCTGTTCGACGATCGGCAGCCTCACCACCGCTCTTAGCCACTTCATCTAAATCGAGTGATACGACACGTGCGTCACCAATATCAAACGCTGTCACGCGTGACAAAATAGGGTATTCACGTACAGCGCTGGAAACCATACGGGAAAAAGCGCTGATCAACGACTCTCCGGTAGGCGCTTTAATTTTTTCATATAAATCTTCAATGGCTGGTGTACGACAAATAGACGCCGCATCAGCAAGCAATGGCATTGCGTAACGTTGGGCCAACATGGCTTCATGTATAAAACCCGCAGAAAATAAAGCATCGGTTACTTCCCACCACGTTGATTTTGAATCACGAACAAAACCAATCTCTTCTAAAAGTCCATCGACCAGCTCTTCTAAACCCGGTGAATACGCGGTTGGATTATATTCATCGGCTAAACCTTTGTATAACTCATCCACCACCATCCCGGCCAAATCAGGCATACCGTCATAAGGCCTGTCTGCGCCTAGCGGCGTGGTTAAAAGCGTCAAAAAATTAACCATAAACGAACGTTCTGATGGCGTTAGATATCTTGAGCCTAATTGTGTATCAAAAGGATTAATCGAATATTCAGGTAACATCTGTAATCGATGATAAGCCACAAGGTGACGATCTTTTTCAGGAAGCGCTTCACGTAATAACGAAATAAGTCCGCTACTGGAGGGGCCAATATCGATGATCGCAATACGAGGTAGACGCGTAAGACCACCAGACATGCATAACGCTAAATTGAGCGCGTTAGATAACACCGACTTACCCGAACCAGGACGCGCATAAACCAAATCAATCCATGTGGTTTGCTGATTAGAACCGGGCTGGAAAGGCCATGGCTTACCGTCAGGCGAACGAAATAATAAAGCACCGGTGTCCCATGGGGATGCAGGGCGTGTGATCGGTAACATAGCGACCACGTCTGAAAGTGGCGCGATTGAAGCAACCGCAGGGCTTGTGGTTGTGAGAGCCAACATACTCGAGGCAAAGCCAGCGAAAGGATCGCCACAGATTTCCGAAGTTTCAGTTAAACCCCAACCTTGAATCGCTTTGGCTAACTCGGAACCCCGGCGTCGTAACAGAGCAAGCTGCCCCTCAGGAGCCCAGGTGGTTGCAATGACACGTAAACGAATAATCGATTCGTCTGTATTCAGCTGTAAATATTTGAGCAAATTCACCGAGTCACTGATGAGCCGGTTTTCTCCAGAAGAAAACGTCAAAATTGAAGCCAGTAAGCCTTTCAATCGAATCGTACTAAGCCCTTCACTTTCACCTAAAAAAGAAATTCTCCAAGGCACATGGGTCGGTAAAATACGTGAAAACAACGATACAAAAGAACGAATATCTTTAGGAAACAAATCAATGTACGAACTGGTATACAAGCGGCTCCCGACAAGCACCGTACGCCTATCTATAATTTCAGCGTCACGTGGAATCACTTGCTTGGCAAGCGAGGGCCAAAGTAAATCAGACGCATCACCTTCAAAAGCATTGGTTTCACGAACAGCGAGCTTATCTCCTGGTAAACGAGGCCGCCAGTCATCCGCTGTATAATCAGGATCGGCCGTCATCCGTACGGCATACAACGCTTCATGCACGTCCAACTTACGAGCAACGATATTAAGTGTACCAAAATCATTTAAAATTGAACGAACAAATGCATCATGCGTATCACGTATTTCAGGAATGGCTGCATACACCGTTTGAGATGATTTGAAAGGCGGCGATTTTTTATCTTTAAGCATCTTCATTTTTGCAGCATTCGCTAGCTTTAACTGCTCTGAAGACAAACAAAAAGGACGCGTATACAACACAAAATAGACTTTTTCTGCAGCGCAATATTCACTTAGAAAACTTTCACGCTCATTAAATAAATCATCTAAATTTAACCCAACTCGTTTGCTCGTTGCTAATGCAGGCTTATAGATATCATGAATCAAGTGTTTAACTTGCTCTTGATCGTGCTCAAAATAAACTTGGATGGCATGGCCAGGACGCCCCATAGGAGAGCTAAAGGCATTTGTTACACCTTCAATCAAACGCTGAAATTCTTCGGCCCCAAGCAAGGTCGTAATACCATCAATGCGTATCACCGACAATAAAGAACCGTCATGATTAACTAAAACCGTTGGGGCATCAGCTGTTTCTAATTCACAATAAGACTCTGTCGTTTGCTTTAAAGACGCACTTAACCAGGCAAAAAACGTATCAACCCCTTCAAAAAACGATTCAGCCCAGTTCGCCATCTTCTATCTCCACATTAACATTCTTAAGATTAATTAACATTGGAATATTCTTTTAACTTTAATTTTAATTTTAATTTCAATTTTAATCAGAAGAGTTTCCTGACATTTCTTCGAGGGCACCTGCTGCCCAACGCTCAATTTGCCGACGAAATTTTGCACGTGACGGCAAGAGTCGAATATCTTGAAACAATTGGTCGCTTTTCTCGGCACTGGTATCTGAATCAATCAGAAGCCTCCCCATAATCGATGGATCGCTCGTTCCTTCGCCAAATTTTTCTTCGACCGGTTGTGATCTAAATTTAAAACTTCGATAAATACTCTGTGCGGTACTCTTGTATCCCGTATCATTGGTAATCGCACAAAACAAAACATGACACAGGCTATTCAGTTCAACTTGTGAAAGCTCCGGCAAATAAATCAGTGTTCCGCCACCGTAACCGCCTACACCTACCGACTCAATAAAAAAACATTGTGCGCAAAAGCAACAAGCTGTTGCTAAGTTTGCAAGCTTATTATGCGTATAATTACCATCAAGATTTACGACTTCTTGTAAACTTCGAGCTTGAAAACCACAAAATTGACACGTGTAACTATCACGCTCAAAAACTTTCTTCTCAAACGCTTTAAAACGAGGATCTGCTTGCCTGGCGGAATACAACCGCCAGGCACCTGCAGAAGCCGTTAAACGAATCAGAGGTGATTTAGATGGACGTTGCATATCTTATCACCCTCTCGCGAAAATATTAGCCACCATACTCTTGACCTGCAGAGCCAGATACTGATTTCTCGTCGCCAAACATGGTTGAACCGGCCATATCCAAAATGGATGGGAGGAACAACAAGGATGCAGCAATAAACACGAGCGCAATCGGTGTACCTACCGTAATTTGTGTTGGGTTATCTTTGTGAGCCTTAAATTTCATAATAGCTCCAATTGCGAAACCTAAGCCTGCTAAATATGACGCAGCTGTAATCAGTTTGGTAAGAGCGCCAAAAGAACTGGTCACCGAACTCGCCATGTTGCCTAGCGTTGCTGCTGAAGCACCTGTTGAAACCACCAACAAACCCAACGCTGCGACCGCTAATGCACTTTTGGCTCGATTTAATTTTTTATTCTTATTTTTCATCTTTTATCTCCTATTTAAACAAAACAAACTCATTTAACTAACCAAACAGCGTACTATTTAGCACCTCCACCGTTCCTACAATGTTTACGGCCAAAATCCCGCCAAAAATATGCATTAGGCCTTTACCCGTACCACCGGGTTGCTGCCCCTGCCCTGCTGCCCGAGCAATCAAGACCCACCCTCGCGTAAATGCATACAACCCAATGGTTTGAAAAATAATAACCACCGCATTCCCTAGCTGACTATTTCCTCCAAACATCGAGTTGGCGATGCCACTCTCACTATACGCCAGGATGTTTGAATAACCAAACGTCGTATTCATCATAAGATCAAAGCCGGTGGGGAAAAAAATTAAAAAACCGGCAACCATCAAATTAAACAGAGGTTCTTTTATACTTGTACTCGAAGACTGCATCGTCTTCGCCTCACCATAAATTTTAAGGCTATACAAAGCTTTTAACGCAAAAGCGACACCCATTAAATAAGCTGCTCCCGTGATCAACTTCTGCACGGGAACAAGCGATTTAGCGAGATTAATTAAGACACTCGTTTGACTCGTGTCAATGTCAAGGTCAAACATACATTCCTCAGCTATCTGCTTGACTAAATTGAATAACGCGACCAGAGCTCATAAAAACACGCCCGAGCTTCGGGTTAATTAAGCGCACATCACCGTAGCCAGGAACCGCTGAACCTCGACTCACCGTAAGTGTTGCGCCTTTCGTTGACATAAGCCACGCACGCCCCGGAATAATAGCTTGAATATAATAGTGTGTACGCTCTACTTTTGGCGTTACTTTTCTTGCTTTGGGTTTTGACGCAGTACTACGCCTCGTGCGTTTTATGGATTGTAACCGTACCATCTGCTGTGATTGCTGCTCCATTTTGTCGTTCATTTGCTCCATGCTTTGCTTTATGTCATTAAGACTTGCGGTCATGGTGCTTACCGTTTGTGTTACATCTCGAATTTCTTTTTGCATCGCAAACAAATCGGTCTTTAAACGGCTACGCTCTTGCTCCAGTGCCGTTACTTTTTTCTCAGTATTATCCAAGGCTTCATGTGATACTTGAACGGGTCTAGGTGCGGGTATAGACACTTTGGGTGTTACTGCTGGAGCACGAGACACCGGCTTCACGACCATCGGTATATTTTTATTGGTTGCTTCATCAGGCGAGGCCGCCAGAAAAGACATAATAACTTTATAAGCCAGTAAAAATAGGATTAACCCTCCCACCACGATGACGCCATTTTTAATAATTTTCATCATATGAGGATCGATTCGTCCCCGTCCCGGTGGTGAGGAAACACCTTCGCCAGCACTATCAGGATCGTCAGCATCGCTAAATTCGGCTTCATCTGCTTCCAAAACTGCATCCATCGATTCAGTTCCTAACCCATCGAGATCAGCAAACTGATATTCATCGTTATCCCCAATGTCTTCAACTTGCGCGTCTTTATCAGCCATGCTTCACCTACTTACCTAAATTTTATGCCAGTTGAACATCTTGCGTAAACAAGATCCCCATCCCCGTGCCAGAATACAATTCCACCGTGGTGGGCCGATTCATCAATTGTTGAGCTGTTTCAGACCATGCTTTACCCACCTCACCTAAACCAATCAATGTATTCTCAAGTAACGAACGATCGATCCCATTTTGAACCGTTGTATCGGTCGTTCCTCCCGTTCCACCAATTGATATGGTCGTATCTGCCGATTGAATAGCACTACTAAAACCTGCTAAAAAGGTCGATGCAAACAAAGAACCGTAACGCATCAAATAATGATGGTTAACGCGACCGGCTAATGCTGTTCGAGCCGTGCTTGGGTCAATGGCATAGGAGCTAATAGAAACGGTTTTATCCGACCCCAGCATAGATAACGTATTAAACGTAAGCACCATTTTGTTTGCATTCGAAGGCAACGTAAAACTCCCGATGATTTTTGAGCCTTTTAGCTTGCCTGAAACAATGGTTGCAAGAATAGGGCCCGGCTCATCCGTATTCACCGATGTATCTAATACCGCAAATAAAATATCACCCGTTTTAATAAATATACTTGCTTGAGTTGATGGGTTCATATCACGACTATCAAGACGCTCATTCGAACGATCTTGAGGATTGGCTCGTGTCGAATTAGCTTGCAAAGCTTCTTTGTTCATCGCTTCTTCATAATCTTTTGTACTTCCTTCGATTAAGATTTGCGTGGCAACTTTGGACCAACCTTTGATTGCATTTTCAGCGGCCGAGATCATACGATCTTTCGCTCGTTTCATTTGTTCTTTATTACGTTGATCTGACATATTAACTTGTTGGCGCGCCATCAGTGCTTGCAATTCTTTTGCTTCAGATTTAGCTCCTTTTTGCTTACGCGAAGGATTCCCAATATTATCAAGGGTCAACGCTTCACGATCAGAACCCTCGACATTAAGCCCTGCTGACTCTAACTGTGCCGTTGTAAAACCCGCGGCCTTCAATTGCTCAGCCGTATAACCTGCAGCCTCCAACTGCTGAGCAGTATAACCGGCTTCTTTGAGTTGCAATGCTGTAGCACCTAATGCTTTGAGCTGCTTCGCTGTATAACCCGCCGCTTTTATCTGCTTTCCGTTAAATCCTGCATCGTTAAGTTGCTCTGCTGTATAACCTAAGTCTTTCAGTTGCTCGGCCGTATAACCTGCGGCCTTCAATTGCTCAGCCGTATAACCTAATGCTTTGAGCTGCTTCGCTGTATAGCCCGCGGCTTTCAATTGCCCAGCCGTATAGCCCGCGGCTTTCAACTGCTTACCCGTGTATCCCGTGTCTTTCAATTGTTCAGCTGTATAACCTGCGGCTTTCAATTGCTCAGCCGTATAACCCGCAGCTTTCAAATCTTCTGCTGTATAACCTGCGGTTTTCAATTGCTCGACCGTATAACCCGCGTCGTTGATTTGCTCAGCTGTATAACCTGCTGCTTTCAACTGCTCGGCCGTATAGCCCGCATTTTTTAATTGCTCTGCCGTATAGCCTAGCGCTTGCAATTGCTTCGCCGTATATCCTGCTGCTTTTAACTGTTTCGCCGTATTACCTGCAGTTTTCAACTGTTCGGCCGTATAACCCGCAGTCTTCAATTGCTCGGTCGTATAACCAGCATCACTAAGTTGCTTCGACGTATAACCTGCAGGTTTCAATTGCTCAGCCGTATAGCCCGCAGCTTTCAATTGCTCAGCCGTATAACCCGCATCGTTGAGTTGCTTGGCCGTATAACCCGCATCGTTGAGTTGCCTGGCCGTATAGCCCGCGTTTTTTAATTGCTCTGCCGTATAGCCTAGCGCTTGTAATTGCTTCGCCGTATAACCCGCCGCTTTCAATTGCTCAGCCGTATAACCCGCGGCTTTCAATTGCTCAGCCGTATAACCTAAAGTTTGCAAGTCTTCTGACGTATAACCCGCAGCTTCCAACTGCTGCCGACTGAATCCTGCATTTTTGAGTTGTCCAGCTGTATAACCCAGCGCTTTTAATTGCTCTGCCGTATAGCCTAAAGCTTTCAAATCTTCCGCTGTATAGCCTGCAGCTTTTAATTGTTGCGCATCAAATCCTGCGCTTTTGAGTTGCTCAGCCGTATATCCTAAAGCTTTTAATTGCTCAGCGGTGTAACCTGAAGCGATTAAATCTTCTGCCGTATAACCTGCTGTTTGCAGCTGCTTCACCGTATAACCCGCCGCTTCTAACTGCTGCCTATTAAATCCAGCGTCATTCAGTTGGTCTGCTGTATACCCTAAGGCTTTCAATTGCTCGGCAGTGTAACCCAAAGCTTGCAGGTCTTCTGCTGTATAACCTGCCGCTTTTAACTGCTCAGCCGTATAACCTAAAGCTTTCAAAGCTTCTGCTGTATAGCCTGCGGCTTGTAGCTGCTTCGCGGTATAACCCACAGATTTTAACTGCTGTGCATTAAATCCAGCATCTTTAAGCTGTTCCGCAGTATAACCTAAGGCTTTCAACTGCTCGGCAGTATAACCTAAAGCTCTCAATTCTTTGGCAGTATAACCTGCAGCCTTCAATTCTTCTGACGTGAAGCCTGCGGCCTTCATGGCTTCTGCTGAAGAGCCCAAAGCATCCCGAATAGCACCGGCTGAGATACCTGCTGCACGCGCTGCACGTAATTTATTTACGTTATTAATATCAGCTTCCATTCCACGTAGACTTGCGGGAATTGGTTTTTTATTTCTGGTTGAGTCTTTTGTGGCAGTCATAATCTCTTCAGAAGAAAACCCTGCTGTACGAAGCTCACCTGCTGAAAATCCTGCCTCGATAAGATCCTTGGCATTATAGCCAAGTTTTTTTAAATCAGAAGATGAAAAACCTGATTTTTTAAGATCTTCAACTGAAAAACCGGCACGTTTTAAATCCGAGACATTAAAACCTGCTGCAGCTAGCTGACTGGGAGAATAGCCAGCTTTAAGAAGCGCCGCCGCATCATAACCCAGCTTTTTTAAATCGGAGGCTGAATAGCCCGCTTTTTTAAGATCTTCAGCTGAAAAGCCCGCTTTGATAAGCGCCGCCGCATCATAGCCCAATTTTTTTAATTCAGAAGCAGACAACTTCGCACGTTTTAAGTCGGAAGAACGAAAACCCGCTGCAACAAACTCACTGGGTGAAAATCCTGCTTTAATAAGCGTCGCTGCATCATAACCGAGTCGTTTTAAATCAGACGCTGAAAAACCTGCTTTTTTAAGAGCCTCAACTGAAAATCCTGCACGTTTTAAATCAGACGCACGAAAACCTGCTGTGGCGAGCTGACGAGGTGAAAATCCAGCTTTGATTAGATCCGCCACATCATAGCCAAGTGTTCTTAAATCCGCGGCCGAAAAGCCCGCTTTTTTTAGGTCTTCAACTGAAAGTCCCAGACTTTTGAAATCAGACGCACGAAAACCTGCCGCAACAAGCTGAGCCGGAGAAAATCCAGCCTTAATAAGCGCCGCCGCATCATAACCTAGTTTCTTTAATTCAGAGGCAGAATAGCCCGCATTTTTAAGCGCTTCCGCTGACAAACCCGCATTTTTTAGATCCGCGGCTGAAAAACCAGCCTTGGCAAGATCTCCAGCTGAAAATCCAGCCTTAATAAGCGCCGCCGCATCATAACCCAGTTTTTTTAATTCAGAAGCAGAATAGCCCGCATTTTTAAGCGCTTCCGCTGACAAACTCGCATTTTTTAGATCCGAAGCTGAGAAGCCCGCTTTTTCGAGCTCGTCCGCTGAAAAACCTGCCTTGATAAGCGCCGCCGCATCATAACCCAGTTTTTTTAACTCAGAAGCAGAATAGCCCGCATTTTTAAGTGCTTCCGCTGACAAACCCGCACGTTTTAGATCCGCAGCTGAAAAACCCGCTTTTTCGAGCTCGTCCGCTGAAAAACCCGCTTTGATAAGCGCCGCCGCATCATAACCAAATTCTTTTAGCTCCGAAGCAGAATACCCTGCGTTTTTGAGCGCTTCAGCTGAAAATCCCGCGCGTTTTAAATCCGAAGCGGAGTAACCTGCATTTTTAAGATCATCAGCTGAGTAACCTGCCTTGATTAAGGCCGCCGCATCATAACCCAGTTTTTTCAAATCCAATGCGCTGTAACCAAATTTCTTAAGCCCTTCAGCAGAAAAACCTGCGCCTATCAGATCCGCAGCACGAAAGCCTGCGGCTTTAAGCTCTTTCGGATCGTAGCCCATGGCACGCAAATCAGAGACTGAATAACCCGCGTCTTTCAGTTCTTTCAAAGAATATCCGGCCTTATCAAGCTCTGATGCATTATAACCTGCGTCTTTAAGCTCCTGAGCTGTATAACCCGCCGCTTTCATTGCTGCAGCTGACGAGCCAAGAGCTTCTCGAATCACACGAGCTGAAACACCGGCTGCTCGTGCAACGGTTAATCCCCCGACATTATCTTTATCTGCGCTATTACGTAATGCCTGAACACTCGCGGGAAGCGGTGGTAAACTTCGTTGCGCGACATTAATATCTTCTTGTGTAAAACCTGCGCCTATTAAATCATTTGCCGTGACACCCGCTTTTAAAAGATCGCGCGCATCATAACCGGCTTGTTTCAAGTCAGCCACACTGAATCCATTCGCAAGCAATGCTGCGGCACTTATGCCTGCACGCTTAAGGTCTGCCGCACTAAAGCCAGCCGCTTTAAAGTTAGCAGGCGGACATGCAAGACTGCGGTGAATAACAGCCGCACTCACACCAGAATCACGCAGTTTCTTTAACGTATCAACCTCACAATCCGCATCAGAAATATCTTCCAACGATATTCCATCTGGCAAGCCACTGGCCTGCGCAACCTCAATGGCTGAAAAGCCTGCACCTCTTAATTCACCGTCAGAAAAACCACCTTCTCGCATGGCTTCTGCACTAAATTCAGCACCACGTGTCTCACAAGCGGAAAAACCGCAACGCTTAAGTTGATCCGCGGTATAACCTAAGGCTTTTAACTCACTTGCTGTGAATGCAATCGCTTTTAATTCTGGGCATGAGCAGGTTGTCACCAAGTCCGGTAATGTGTAGCCATAGTCTCGTAGAATCGCACATGAACATGCGTCATGAAGTACCGCAATCGACCCACCCTGATCCGTAACTTTTTTAATGGCGTCACGACTACAATTGTCGTTCTTGAGCGTTTGAATCCATAAACCTTTTTGTGCACCATTAAGGTTCGCTTTGGATAACGCCGTAAAACCTAAGCTCCCCTCCCCTGATTTTCCACCGATAAGCTCAACCCCATCACCAAAGCGTTGGGTCTTAATCAAGGTCGGTATCGCGCTTCCACCTTTGTTTGCTGCTGATTCAGCTTGATTTATGTTCTGTTGTTCTTGCAGGCCAGCATACTGAGCCGTTGGATCCAACGCACCGGGAATCGAACGAATATTTGGGGAAACTCGTTTAACATTTGCACCTGCCGACAGCGTTCGTTGAGTGCTACCACCAAATTTCACAAATCCAATGACCACCGTTGTGCACAGCAAAATAACGGTGAATAAAATAATCACGCGTGTCCGCGTATTTGAAAAAAGTGCTTTTATATTATCTTTTTTTCCGGCCATGGTTTTATAACCCTTCCACCTTAAGCTGCATCACTTTTCCATGCCATGAAACAAGTAGCACAGGCGATTTATGCATTTCATAGGCATGTGTGCCATCTGCACTGGTCATGCTTCCAAGCCATCCTGGGGACAAGATGGTTAAACTCGTTCTGACAAACATTTTACCGTTCAATATCCAAGCTTGCGCATCTCCACCACTCACGGTTAGACGCGAGCTTCCACTCGGAGGAACACCGTCAAGCACATGTAACAAAACATCATTGGTCGACGATGGAAGGCTGACATCCATTGGTATTTGTTTTGCATTAGGTCCATTGCCTTTCACACGTAAATCAACGCGATAATCCACCGCTTGCTGCCCAGGAATAAGTGTCAACATGACCGGCGTATTCAAGCCACGAAGTCGAACAGCTAAATTACCGTAAGTATACAGCTTGCTCGCTTGGATCATTAACGTATTACTTATTCTATCCCATTGAATATTAAACGCATTCGGATCACCTAAATCATACGCAGCAATTGGCCAAGGTGCTCCGGTTGAATCAAGAAAAACCAATGAAGAAACAAAGCCTTGTGATAAACGAATCACCGGTGGCGTTGAGCCCGGCGACAAATCGACCATTTGTGATGTTGCCGTTGGTTTTGGAGGTGTGCTGGTTGAAGATGCTTTCGCATACTCATCATTTTCATACCACTTTTTCACTTCAACCGTTTGTTCAGGAGACAAAGGAAATATTTTTTTTCTAACTTCATTAAATGCTAGATCATCAATAATTGCATCTTTTGATTTCAATGCTGGTGTGTTGGATGCAAGATTATCTTCGCTCGAAGCACGACCTCTTGTAACGCGTGACTTTCGTGCAGGCGGAGTTGAAGTTGCCGCCCCATCCGAAGATTGCGTTCCAAGCCGTTTCTGTAGCAATCGTAACTGCTCTAAGGCCTGGTCAGCTGAGTCGTTTTTTCCAGCACACCACGCCAGCTCACCTAGCCCTAAGCCAGCAATCAATACACAAAAAACAAGCCTGTATTTTATCTTTATTTTCATCGAGCAGATGCTCCAGACCCTTCTGGCCCCACAACGAATTGTGAAATACCAATTCCTCGTGGTGAATTAAGGGTTGATATACGTGAAATTAAAATTGTCACAACATTGCGCTGTTGTGAAAATTCACTTGCACTCTGATATGTCACCAGCATGGGCATTTGAACACGCCAGGAATACCGCCCATTTAAAACTCCTTTTTGAAGAATAATAGGTGCGCTAGTCGCAACTGCAGAAACAATTAATTTTTTCACTCTTACTGCATCTAAATTATTCGAATCATCTAGAGCTGTTAAAAATTGCGTCCAGCCTTCCGATGTAAAAAAACCAGATGATGCTTGAAGCTCAGTTCGATAATTTACAAAGTTATAAGTAAAGGCTGCCACAGCCGCTTGGTTTGCCCATTGCAATACCGCGGAGTCTGACTGATTTGGTTCGTTTAAAGCAAACAACGGTGTGATACGACCATTGATACTTGTCGCAAAATATTTAGGCGCAGGTGGATGTGTCATTAAATACGCCAAAAGCAAGGCCATCAGAACATTTGATATGAAAGACAACAGCAGCATGACCATCATCTTTCGTTGTCCATCACGATAAAAATCGTTTCTTAATGTCACCGCAGTCAAGGCATCGTTAGCCATGGCGTCCTCTCTCATTATTTCAAATTCAATATATTTTCATCATCAGCCGCATCAGGATCATTGGCAAGCAATGGAGACGAGCCTTCATTGGGTGCATCCATCGAAAATAGCTCCGTGGGAGGCACCACGCCATTCGTAATATAAAAATGACGTTTTGGTTTCGTTAAATAAGTCTGCCAAACGGCAAGCCCTAACACGACATTAATAAACAATGAGAAAACCAACAAACTTCCCGACAATCGAAAAGTCGTCGCATAAAAGCTCTTAGAGCGTCTTATTACGCGCCACAGCTCTCGCCGCATGCTTTCTCCTTAAATCTATTCATCAAACAATCGTCCGTCTAAACGTAATCTCTACCCGTGCATTGGGTGATTTATCGCTCGGACGAGAACTTGTTACAATAGGTTTATCACTCCCCATCCCTTGTGTAAAGAGCAGACGCGAATCAACCCCTTGTGACCACAAATAATTTGCTACTGTATGTGCTCGCGCCACAGACAGTGCATGCTCTCGTTTCGATGAAACATAACGACTCGTAAATGCAGCCACATTGAGTCCAACCGTTCGAAATTGTCGTAGATAACACGCAATTTCATTTAATTGCTTATACGACTCACGGGTCAAACGTGGTGATTGGTCATTGAATAATGATTTTGCCGGTATACTTAATAAAGAATCTTGGCCTATCGACGTAATCTGAACGCCTTGACCCGTCAAACGTTGTTCTAATTTGATAATCTCAGGGTCACCTAGGGCCACTTTGTGTGGTAATTTGGACTCGTTCTGAATAATGCCTGGAGGAAGTTTTGAGTGACACGCAGTCAAGCATATCAACGTCAGCATAAGACATGCTTTCAATGATTGCGTAACACGCTGCTCTGAAAACAATCGACTCAACACAGATTCAAACCCTTACTTATTTTTATATACGTATCATAACAACACAGAACACTTGATGAGACAAGTTCTAACGTTGAGATTACTTTTTATTTACTTTTTTTCGCCTCGTTTCGTGTATCATTAATACGTTTGACCAAGGCTTTAACCGAATCAGCAAGCACATCTGGCTCCATTAATACGCGATGTTCAGGAGGATAGGCTGTTGCCATTTGTAAATCTTTGACGATTTCATTCGCAACGGCACCGGCTAATTTATCTTTTTCGCCACACAAACGCCCAATATTAATTAAATAATCACGTGCTTCTTGAATCGGTAACAACGCTTTCGAGAATGTTTCAATATCTGGAACTTTGACTGCAGGACTGCCTTCGGGTGCTTCACGTAATTCACTAAAGATCGTGAGATTCTCAGCAGGAGTCTCATCAAACAAGGCTTCGACTTCTTCCGGTTCATTGCGCTTATGAAAGGCCAGTAAAGCTGCAACCCCTCGCTCCATCGGATCAGTAACCTCAGCCTCTCGAAGAAAATGCGCTATATGAGGCACTTCATCATCTTTGAGTGCTGCACGTATTGTTAAATCATCACCGGTCAAAACATCTTGAAAACTCTTAGCTTGCGTCATGAGTTTCTTTAAATACACATCCGATGGTGGTTCTACTTTTAAAAATTGATTGACCTTTAAGCGTGACACAGGCTTTGGATTTGCATAAAACATACGTGCGCGAATAATTTTTGATTTAAAAAATATGTGTGCTTCACCCTCGGTTTGTTCTTTAAGATCCAATAAATCAATACGCGCCCTCCGCTCAAAAGAAGAGCTCTTTGTGTCTTTGTAAGTATTTGAAATGCCGCTATCGTCGGTCTGAAACGAATCAACTTTTGTTACATACGCTTCACCGGCTGTTTTAGTGAAAAAATCCCAGGTCTCCGTAGGATCTTCAAGCTTCATGCAAATCTTAATGTTTGTATTAGCCCCAATCGATGCCGCTTCTTCTTTCGATGATTTTTGAAATGCCGGTAAATCCTGCCCTGCGAAAATAGCCGAAAAACCAAGCGAACGTGCTTGTGCTGGAACCACAGCAAAGCCTTCAACCGCATAATAGCCATACTCATCCAAAATACACATGTAAGGCGTTGGCGCATTCGTTGGCTTTCGCTCAATTACATCGCGATAGTCCCCTTCAACATCCTCACCTAAACCTGCAGCCATCATCGCTTTAAGCGAAGCTACAATAACTTTACCTAAGTTGGCCAATTCATCCGGTGCTTTCTCGAGTGCAGGCAACAGCACAACAAGAATTCGACGATTTAAGATCACATCTTTAAAATCAACTTCGGCTAAATTTGTTCGAATAATATGCCCGTACGTATCTGCCAACGACGAAAAGCTTCGCACTAACTGCATCGTGATGAAACCATGCTGCTCGAGTACTTGGGATACTTGCTTTCCTTTTTTTTCAGGATTATAACCTGGCAATGTTTTCAAGTAGTTACGAAGTGGATCGGTCACGAGCTTTGGAATCGACTCAATATTCACACTCTCTTGATCATCACGTGGAAATACTTTATCAATGACCATCGATTCCAAACGTTGCAAATCAAAATAATTACGTATGCTATTCGCATCCAATAAAATCGCACCTTCATCACGCATGTACACAAGCAAACGCATCAAAGCTTCCACAAAGGCAATAGCACGCCCTTTCCACATATCACCATCGCCCCCCGAGCTTCCCATCAGATTAACAACCAACTGGGTTAACATGCTCGATGAACCTTGGCAAAAGGGGTTCAACGTATTCGACAGCCGTTTTTCTTGAGGACCGATAATATCGCGAGCACCTGTCATGAAATTAATCAACAACAAGTCATCTTCTCGCCCCATACTACGTACCATCGAGAATACTTTGGCGTAAAGCGAGTTATCGCCTTTTCCATCCACATAAATAAAACCGCTGCCTTGAACCAACGCATTATAAGCAATAGACACAAGCGCTTCTGTTTTACCACTACCGGTTGAGCCAAAAATTAAAGCATGCGTTCGCATATCATCATTGGCAAACCATAGCTCTTCACTGGTTTTATTATCGTTACCGAAAAAGGCAATGCCTCGAGATAAATAAGGTTTTTTGATGCCTGGAATAAGATCATTATAATCTTTAACGCGTGCGACCATGGGCATACGAAAAGGTAAAACCTGCTTTCGTGTTAATGCGTACCAACACGCGAGGCCACCCACAACCAAACCCAGCAATGCGATTTCTGGTACGGCATAGCTCACAATCGCAATAGCACAAATTAAAACTGTAATATTGGTCGAATCAGCAAAAAAATCTTTAATCCGGTTACTTAAGGTTCGCGTATCCCGTAACAGCAGGGTCGGATCCATTTCATGACGTGCTTCAACACCTCGTCTCATGCTTCCAGTCCTTGAAATTCTTTCGGTGATAATTTAACTTCTTTGATCGCAACTTCGAGTGCTTTAATCGCCTCATCAATCATCGGCGTCAGCGACCGCCGCTGCATGACCTGTTCCGCGCGCCAATGCGCAAAAGCGCCACCTACTTCGGCATAAGGCGTTTGTCGCCCTGCGCTGTTCAACATGTACCACAACCGCCGATCAACCACTTTGAGCCATAAAAATTCTGACGTTGGCACCACACCATCATTGCGAGCGGCCATGATCAAAGCCGCCATGACGGTCAAGACATAAGCATGACGAGCAACCACTTCTTGCACTAATTCCGAGTTTTTATATTTTTCAAACGTTGGAGTCGCTACAGAATAATCAGGCTTTCCATCAGCACTTGTTGTATCTAATACGCCTAAAATTAAAACGGCCGCTTCACGATCACGACACATACGCGCCATAAACACAGCGGCAAGCGCCTTAACTTGAGGAGCACACCGATCAAAGCCTTCCCATGCAGCACCTAATTGCAACGTAAAAATACGTTTTGCATCACCACGTCTTATCCCAGCGGTTAATTCTAATCCAGGAAGAGGCGTATCAATTAAAGGATCCTCTCGTTTAAGTAACTTATGGTTACGAGCAAACTCCACAGGAGTTAATGCCATGGCCCAAGGACCCACATTAATATCCTGGCTAACAAGATCTTCTGCTTTAACAATGGGGGTAATGCATGGCCAATTTTTTTGCTCTTGCTCACGAAGAGACTTCATACTGTAAGTCTTTCGGTATCTCAGGGCCGTATTTGAACGATATAAAATCAAAGCCAAGCCACACAGCACAACCGCAAAAGGATAACGCATGTAAGCGCCAACACGACTCGTAAGTTCAACGAGATCACTCCATTGAACCAAGGCCGGGTCAACCGTTTGCATGAGATCAATCTCTTCAGCTAAAACAGAGCCACCCAAGACAAGATGAACCAATTTGGCTTGCACGAGATCCACGGCAAAAATAGCCATAACGATATAACGATGCGCAAGATACCAAATAAAATAGGCGGTCAGAAATAGAAGGATGGTAATCCAAACGGGTGCTAAAGAGTTATCACCACCACCTGATTGTTGCTGTTGGGCCATATGCTTGCCCTTATTTTATTAATCCATGCGATAAATTTAGTATATACACACTTTTGCTTAGATGCGACTATCCATCAAGATTAGCGTCCGGCATTTTTATCAACCGTCCTTTTTTGTACATATAAACACCCGTAGCGTGAACAAAACGAATCATATTTTCAAGTCTTAATGCTTTGTTTTTCAAAGTCAAAAGCTCCGTCCCAAAACGATCTTTCGGTGTTTTATCTATGGGCGTCGGTAAAATAGCGTCACGCGCAACATACATCACGACATACGCTTCATTGAGGTGATTTCGTCGTTGTTTAAAAACTCTTTGGATTGCATCTTTTTCAGCATATACAGGTCGTGATATCGCTTGCTTTGGAAGGTTGATCAAAATCTTTTCCCAAGACTCTAGGTTCCCGCCATCCGATGCATACAAAGCAATAAAGACTTCTTGTTGTGTTTCCGAAGGTTCTTGCGTTTTCTGATGTTCCGTTGCTTTATGGAGGTTGGCTTGCTCCGCGCGTCCTGCACGTTCGGCAAAATCATCATGCCCTTTTTGTAATTTTTTCCCAAGGACACGTAAAAAAGCCGAATTGCTCCAAGGACCTCGCTCAAGTAACTCTCGAAGCGAAGTCAGAACAGCATTAACTTGCTTTTCTGACAATTTATTTTTCTTCATAAGACATATGCTGCCGGCTACATCGCCCCAAACAGCAAGCGAAAATATGATCTTGATTAAATTATAGCAACGAAAACTTAAAAAAACACATCCAACACATTTACAAGCTTGAAGTGGGGGAAGAAGGGGGTACAGGAGTCTCTAAGGTATCGGTTTCTTCGTCCGTCAATTCAGATACGGCAAGCATTTCAGCAATACAACGGCGCGCATCTACAGTCATCTCTAAAGCTTGCTCATTAGCTTTACTCTCACGGGGTGAATCACACAACGTCTGAAGAGGAGCGATTGTTCCATCCAATAGATTGAGAAGCGCAAGAACATCATCCCGATAAACAGCAACATCAACATCAACAAAAAATCTCATAACCAAAGCCCCTATTAAAAGCAGCGTGCCCAAACAAAGCGCAACGCATAATATTAAGCGTACAAAAGATAGCTTAAAAGAAGCTTAACCAGGCATCTCTTTTCGAATTCTTTACATACTTAACAACTAATCATACATCAATTCATCCAGCGGGGTGTGATCTTTGCTCGGACCACCTTGAACAAGTTCATTGAGAACATCCGTCATACATAACAATCGAAGTGCATTCGGTGTGACCTCATCAAATAAAACACGTGTGCCAAGTAGCGCATCTTCCGCATCCTCAAACGACGCACCAAGACCATAACCCAAACACAACGAAGCCAATTGATCTGCACGACGAACAATGGCCGGCAAGAGCCCTGTAACAGCAAATACATCTTCGTGCTTAATCGGGTGATTATTCAAAAAAAAGTTTGCTTTCATTTTTGAAGCAACCAATACCATACCTTTAGAAATTTCAAGTGCCATATTACGTCCACCATGGTCGAGATAATTTGATATGCCCAGCAAAAAACGTACGTATCCAACGAAGAAAAACCGGCAAACTAAAACCATAATGCTCAAGCACACCAAAAAAGAATGCTGAAGCCAAAACTAAAAGACCCGTCCAAACACGGATATGCATCAAAAAGAAAAAAATGGGAAAAGCTGCGCGAGCATCCACCATAAAAAAACGTGCACTCCTCGCTGAATCACGCCAATGCGCCCCAGGAGAAAAATCATTTGCCATCATGGCCTCGCTTTTTATTTGCTCATCATCATAAAAGTATATATTGGAGACAGGCTCGAATGCAATGAAGCCAACTTAACTCACTATCTATTTTTTTCCAGAAAATTTTTCTTGATACATCGCTTTATCAGCCTGTTGAATCATCTCATCAAGCGGCCTATTCAAAGCATCCGCGTTACTAAACGCCCCCATACTCAAGCTTAACTTAAACGTTTGAACGCTATTTGCATTATAATTACGGAGATGATCTTCCAATCGTTCTCTCATGACAGCCAAGCGATCACCTTCTGCATTCACAGCCAGAATAATAAATTCATCCCCTCCCCACCGACAAATAATATCCATCTTGCGAAAGAGCTTTTTCAGTATAGCTGCCGTTTCTACTAAAGCTTGATCGCCAGCTTTGTGACCAAAATTATCATTAATAAATTTCATATCATCAATATCAACTAAAAACAAAACCACTTCTTGTTTTAAACGCGCAGCTTCTTTCATTTTTTGCTCAGCTAGAATTCTAAAACCTCGCCTATTATATAAACCGCTCACCTTACGCACGGGACTCGTTAAGAAGCCATATTTTGTAACTCCTGCATTGC
>JARGNP010000008.1 GCA_029210265.1 Legionellaceae bacterium | reverse complement strand
TATGCTCAACAGGTGATGGATGGTATTTTTTGATCACTCATGCGTTTGCCCTGCTGACTCATCACTTTTTTGTGCTACACTTGAGTTTGATTTTTAAAGGCTTTTTTACCAGCATTATTTAAAGGCATTCGCGATGCAACAACTGATTATAAAATTTGGTGGAACAAGTGTCTCTTCACGAGAAACATGGGACAAAATTCAGATTATTGCAGAAAATCATATAAAACAAGATGTTCAGCCCGTGATTGTGTGCTCAGCGCTATCCCAAGCATCCAATAAACTTGAGCTCATGACCAATGACGCCTTGCTCAATAAACATCATCACGCGCATAACGCCTTAACCCAAGCCTACACCGAACTCGCTCACGCACTGGGCGTTGATATCACGACGATTGAAGCTGATATGATTCAATTGGAACAATGGCTTACAGGTATATCATTACTCGGCGAAGCTCCAGCTAAAACACGCGCCCAAATTTTAAGCCTTGGCGAGCTCATGATAACCCGTCTCGGCCACGCCTTTTTAAATAAGCAAGGCTTGAATTGCCTCTGGTTTGATGCCCGTGAAGCGCTTGTTTCAACCTCATTATCTCATCAATCAGAACATCATGACGCAAGTTATTTAAGCGCGTGCTGCCAAGAAAAACCTAACCCTCGCCTCGCTAAAAAACTCGCCGATACAGGCGCATCGGTAATTATTACCCAAGGATTTATTGCCTCGAATAAAGCCGGTGAAACGGTTTTATTAGGCCGCGGAGGGTCCGACACTTCAGCTGCTCTACTTGCCGCAAAACTAGACGCACGCGCTTGCGAAATTTGGACCGATGTTCCAGGCATTTATACCGCCAACCCGAATCAATTGCCCAACGCGCGCCTGCTCAAAAAACTCAATTATAACGAAGCACAAGAAATCGCCTCCATGGGCGCTAAAGTTCTTCACCCCCCATGCATTCCACCCGTTCAACGCGCCAACATTCCCATGCGTGTTAAATACACGCGTATGCCGGAACATGCAGGTACCCTGATTTCACACGAAAGTGACGCCACAGCTCCTCCTATTAAATCCATTCAAGTTAAACATAGCATCACACTGATATCCATCGATGCGCTCACCATGTGGCAGCAAGTTGGATTTTTATCCCATGTTTTTGATGTATTTAAACAGCATCGTTTCTCGGTTGATTTACTTTCATCTTCTGAGTTCAACGTCACACTCTCGTTAGATAACCATCAGGTACATCGCCCGCGAAAAGCACTCGAAGCCTTACTTAAAGATTTAAACAAACTTGGGCGCGCGCAAATCATTGAGCCTTGCAGTGCCGTCAGTCTTGTCGGGCATCATATTCGAACGGTTTTACCGCAACTTGGGCCTGCTCTAGAAGTATTTGAGAACAAACAAATTTATCTCATGTCACTTGCCTCAAACGACTTGAATTTAACGTTTGTGGTGGATGAGTCGCAAGCCGATAAACTCTGCCAGCAATTGCATTTATTGCTTATAGAAAATAACCCTCAGAGTTTTTATTATTCTAAAAGTTGGCAGGAACAATTTGGAACGCCGGCCGTACGTGTGATTCCATGGTGGGAAAAAGCACAAGAGCCACTCTTGCAACTCAGTAAAAAACATGCGCCAGCATATGTGTATCATACCCCAACACTTCAACATCAAGCCGAAAAATTACTGAGTGTAAAAACCATTGATCATTTATTCTATGCAATTAAAGCCAACTCAAACCCAGGTGTTTTAAACGCTTTGGAAGCTAAGTCCATCGGATTTGAATGCGTCTCGATTCAAGAGCTGAAATATGTGCTTAAATTATTTCCCGAAATTAGTCCCAAGCGCTTATTATTCACACCTAATTTTGCACCCAAATCAGAATACGAATATGCCGTATCACTCGGCTGTCATATCACGATTGATAGTCTTTATCCATTGGAACACTGGCCTGAATTACTGACAGGGCACGATGTTTTATTACGCATTGATCCAGGCTGCGGTGCGGGGCATCATAAATATGTCTGTACCGGTGGTAACGAATCTAAATTTGGCATTCCAAAATCATCCATCAATCAAGCTGCCGAGCTGGTTAAAACACATAATATTTGTGTGATTGGTCTGCATGCACACTCAGGTAGCGGTATTTTGTCACCTGAGCTCTGGCAACAAACAGCCGCGATGCTTATCGAAGAGGCCGAACAATTTCCTGATGCGCATATTATTAATCTGGGCGGTGGTTTAGGCATTGTCGACAAACCAGGTCAACATCCGCTAGATATGACAGCATTAGATGCTTCACTCCAAGCGATTAAATCACGTGAACCTAATTTTTCTTTTTGGCTTGAGCCTGGGCGATTTTTTGTTGCCGAATGCGGTGTGATTTTAGCACGTGTGACCCAATGCAAAACCAAAGGAAAAATCCGCTTTATTGGGATAGAAACCGGCATGAACTCGCTGATCCGACCGATGTTATACGGTGCTTATCACGAAATTATTAATCTCTCACGACTCACCGACGAAAAAACCGGATTTGCACATATCGTAGGTCCTATTTGCGAATCGGCTGACACACTTGGCTACGATCGCCTGTTGCCAGAAACGTACGAAGGCGACGTGCTTTTAATCGCGAACACAGGCGCCTACGGGCATTGCATGGGATCGTCCTATAACATGCGATCACCGGCAGAAGAAGTGATGTTAGATGCATGTTAGGCGACCAACAAGCACGCACGCAGGCGATTGATCCAAGGCTTTCCTCCGTTGTGCAAGCACCGGCAGGATCAGGAAAAACAGAGATCCTAACACAGCGCTTCTTACGATTACTCTGCACGGTTGATGCGCCCGAGCACGTGGTCGCACTCACCTTCACCCGTAAAGCTGCGCACGAAATGCGCGAACGAATTTTGCATGCGTTACGACAAGCCCAAACAGGCATCAAACCCGATTCACCGCATCAACAAACACGCTACAACGATGCCAAAACGGTTTTAGCCCGTGACAACATGCTCGACTGGCAAGTACTCGATAATCCCGGGCGACTTCGCGTCACAACACTTGATTCACTCTGCCAAAGCTTGGTTCAAGCCATGCCTTTACAAGAAAAACACGTGCCTTATGCCGATGTAACCGATACACCGTCCCGTCTTTATGCAGAAGCAGCACACGCCTGCCTCACCTATGCACTCAACACACCTGAATATCAAGAGCCCATCAAGATACTGCTTGAACAACTTGATAACCGTGTCGAGCATTTACTCACGCTCTTCACCGACCAATTAGCACGGCGCGACCAATGGATTCGACCCGTGATTCAGGCACGTTTTCAACATAAAGACCATCTTGAAGAAGCTTTATATAGCATTGAACAGCATGCACTCAACCAATTCAAACAAGCCTTACCTAATGATTGCTTAAAACAGCTTCTTAGTTTGGCCACGGAGATTGCACGCCTCGAAAATAATCCCGATTCACCACGTTATATCTTAACGCATGATATAACTTACGAAACACTGGATTCACAAACAACCGCGGCTCTGGCCTCACTCTTGCTTACCTCACAAAACACCTTTCGAAAATCATGTGACCATCATGTGGGATTAAAGCGCGGCGTATGCCCTGATGCGCAGTATCGCGAACTCAAAGCAACGAGTAAAATATTGCTCGAAACACTCCGAGATATCCCTGGATTTCTCGACGCCTTATTACGTGTGCGTGCACTGCCTTCGCCTTGTTATCCCGAAGAACAATGGGAGCCTTTGCAAGCCTTGCTTAAATTACTCCCGCTTTTAGCCAGCCATTTACAACTAATTTTTCAAGCGCATCAAACCGTTGATTTTTCTGGCATTGCGCACCAGGCACTCGATGCGCTGGGGGAAGAAGATGCCCCCACGGATTTAGCCCTGCATCTGGATTACAGCATTCAGCATTTACTTATTGATGAATTTCAAGATACATCACTCCAGCAGTTTGAGCTTATTACGCGTTTAGTACGTGGTTTTGAACCTGACGACGGGCGTACGCTCTTTATTGTCGGCGACCCAATGCAATCGATTTATCGTTTTCGTGCCGCTGAAGTCGGGCTATTTTTACGCGCCCAACGCGAAGGCATCGGCGCAGTTTATCTCACGCCATTGCATTTGAGCTGTAATTTCCGATCGAACAAAACGTTGGTTGATTGGTCCAATCGTTTATTTTCCCATATTTTTCCTGCAGATGATGATTTAGAATCTGGTGCTGTTTCGTTCCATCCTGCAACGCCCACACAAGCTTTAGATCATCATGAAACCGCGGTTCATGCCTTTGAGCATACGAGTCCTGAAGACGAGGCCGAGGCCATTGCGTGTTTATGCAAGCAATTATTCACGGATTATCCAGAAGAAAATATCGCCATCTTAGTGCGCTCACGTCGTCAATTAGCACTGATTACACGCGCACTGGATTCACACCAGGTGGCTTATCAAGGCCTCGATACCGATTTAACCATCACGCGACCTCATGTTCAAGATGTGTGGTCACTAACCCAAGCCCTGCTTATGCCTGCCGATCGTCTTGCTTGGCTCTCGGTACTACGTAGCCCTTGGTGCGCTTTAACCTTAACCGATATTCACCACATCGCAACGTATGACACAAAACAACCGGTTTTATTTGCCTTATTACAAAACGAGTGCATACAATTATTAAGCGCCCCAGGGCAAGTACGTATAACATATGTTGTAAATATTTTAAAACATGCCCTGGATACACGTCATCAGCTCCCCCTGGCAACATGGCTTATGAATACCCTCACGGCCCTACATCTTGAGGCTATTTTAACACCCGAAGAAGAGCAAGATTTAGAGCAATTTTGGGAAAAACTCGCGCGATTTGAACAAGACGGTCAACTGATCGATCGCATGCTGTTTAAGCAAGAACTGAGTAAGCTCTACACCAAACAACTCGGTACCGCACGCCTTCAAATCATGACCATTCATAAAGCCAAAGGTCTCGAGTTTGATTCTGTTATTTTACCAGGCCTAGGTAAGCGCGCGCCCAATCCCGACAAACCCTTACTACGCTGGTTAACCCTACCCAGTGACGCATCAGATAATACAGAAGATTTAATCTTAATCTCGCCATTACAAGCTGCGCACAACGAACGCTGTCCGTTATACGACTACCTCGGGCAGCTGGATGCAGAAAAAAATGCCTATGAACAACAACGCTTGTTATACGTCGCAACAACTCGCGCAAAAGAGCGTCTTTATTTATTCGACTACTCAACCTCCATCACAAAAAATACGTTTCGGGCTAGCCTCGCAACACAAGATTTTACACCCATGCCATCTAAGCATGTGCCCGAACAATCCATATTAGATAATCCTTTACGTTATTATCTTCCTGATAAATTTTATCAAGCACCGGCTTTACCCATCACACCCGAAGCGCTTGAACTCAATTCAGTACTCCCAGAACTCACGCCCGCACGTGCACTGGGAACCATAGCACATCAATTATTAGAATGGATTTGCACCTACCACCCCAAAACACCCAGCGACGTGCCTTGGAATATTGCGACACATGCCTTACATGCTTTAGGTTTACCTGAACCCGCTTTAAACACACTCACTGCCCAGCTCAAAACGCTGATATCAAGCATGTTTCATGATAAGCGTGGCGCGTGGATTCTTCAAAAACATCAAGATGAACAGAACGAATATGCTTTATTAGTACACGAAAAAAAAGGTGTGAGTACCTGCATTATCGATCGTTTATTTATAGAAAACGGCATATGCTGGATTATTGATTTTAAAACAGGCCAAGATGAAACAGAGCAACAAAGAGCCCATCAAAAACAGCTTAACACCTACGCTTATCACATGGCTGAACACATGGATATTCCCATTCGCTGCGGTGTTTATTATTTAACAAACAACCGATGGATTGAATGGGCATGGGAATCAACATCAAGATGCGCTATGATCACGCCCCGACCATTCATCACTGAGTAATTTATATGAACACACCGCCACTTCAAGCCCACCAAACACAATTGCCAGGTAAAGGCTTACGCGGCGTGAAAAATATTATTGCCATTGCTTCAGGAAAAGGCGGTGTAGGCAAATCAACCGTTACGGTCAATCTCGCCGTAGCATTAGCTCAAACCGGCGCGCGCGTGGGTATTCTCGATGCCGATATTTACGGCCCTAGTATTCCATTGATGCTGGGTCAAACCACACCCGTAGAACTCAATCAAGACTCTCGTTACATACCTGTACAAGCACACGGCATACAGGCCATGTCCATGGGCTATTTAACCGCAAACCGCGAAGCTCCACTGATGTGGCGCGGGCCTATGCTCGCTAAATCTTTGATTCAGATGCTTGATATCACTGCGTGGGATAATTTAGATTATTTACTGATTGATTTACCCCCGGGCACGGGCGACATTCAACTTAGTCTGGTTCAAAAAATTCCTCTGACAGCCGGCATCATCGTGACTACACCACAAAATATCGCCACGGCTGACGCAGAAAAAGCATTACTCATGTTTGAACAAACCAATATTCACGTCTTAGGCCTGGTTGAAAACATGGCCGAACATATTTGCTCTAACTGCGGTCATCACAGCACCTTATTTGGAACCGGTGGTGCAGACGCCCTCAGTAAAAAACATAAAGCAGCCTTGCTGGGTCAACTCCCACTTCATACAGAAATTCGTGAAGACAGCGACAGCGGACAGCCTACCGCATTACAAGCAAACACAGAGCTTGCACATGCTTTCCAAGCACTGGCTTTAAACGTTGATACCGCAATTCGTAAACGTCCACTCAATTACGCCGATAAATTTCCCCCGATTATAACCGAGTAAAATTTCAAGCAGCCTTGAATCATCACATCACTTATTTTATGCTAATTTTGTGCTATAAATAGAGTAAGGATTTTTCACATTGGCTGCATCATGAAAAAATATGTTATTGCATTTCTTTTTCTCGCGTGTTTAACCCAATCACTTTTTGCACAAAATACCCCCCTACGCATCGCCATTCCCTCGTTTGCCCCACCGTTTGTCATGCGAGACAGTATCAATCAATATTATGGTTTCGACATCGCAACCATAGACTATATTTGCAACACGTTTAACCGCCCTTGTGAGTATCTGCCCATGAATGCCGATGACTTATTACCCGCGCTACAATCAAAACAAGCCGATATTGCAATAGGGGGCATCATTATTACTGTTCGAAATGCGCGACGTGTACGTTTTTCGACACCATACATGGTCAGTAAAGCCCTGTTTATTACAACAAACCAAGCCCCGTTTACCTCACCGTTTACCATCAAACAATTAAGTGGAAAACGCATAGGCGTACTCAATGGAAGTGCTTTTGAAGAGACCTTATCTGACATGAAGCTTTACAAGCCTCGTATTATTAAGTTCGAACGCGACGGTGACATCATCGAAGCTTTAAATGCTAATACGATCGATATCGCTTTACTGGGTCAGCTACAAGTCAACTATTGGCAAATACATTCCAACAACCAACTTAAAAAAATTGGACGGCCATTCCCTGTAGGCCTTGGCTTCTCGATCGCTATGATGCCCGACGATCTGCCTCTCCGGCGTGCACTGAATAATGCTGTGATTCAATATCAAGAAAGCAAAGATTACATCAGAAATTATAATCTTTATTTCCCAGAAAGTTTTTAAGCTCGACAAAGTAAGACATAAGACGATATAATTCGCACTTTTTTTATACTCACATAAAATAGGTGCGTTCATGAACCATCGTGTAGGTTTTGTCAGCTTAGGATGTCCCAAAGCATTGGTCGACTCTGAACGTATTATTACGCAACTCCGTGCTCAAGGTTATGAATTAGTTTCCACCTATGACAACGCAGGCATTGTTATTATTAACACCTGCGGATTTATTGATTCTGCTGTCAAAGAATCGATGGATGCTATCCGTGAAGCTATGGCTGAAAATGGTCGTGTCATCGTTACAGGCTGCCTGGGTGCCAAAGCAGATATTATTCGAGAAGCCTGTCCTGATGTGCTGCATATCAGTGGCCCTCATGCTTACGAAGAAGTTGTTCGCGCCGTACATCGACATCTACCACCACCTCTTGATCCATTCACACAGCTGGTTCCGCCACAAGGCATTAAACTCACACCACGTCATTTTGCCTATCTTAAAATTTCTGAAGGGTGTAACCATAAATGCACGTTTTGTATTATTCCAAGCATGCGTGGAAAACTGCAAAGTTACCCCATGCAAAATGTTTTACAAGATGCGCTTCGGCTTAAAGAAGCCGGTGTACGTGAGTTATTAGTTATCGCACAAGATACCAGTGCCTACGGCCTGGATACGCGTTATAAACAAGTCACCTGGCAGGATAAACTACGTGAGACTCGTTTTTATGATTTATGCGAAGCTTTGAGCGAGTTAGGCATTTGGGTACGCTTGCATTATGTTTATCCGTATCCTCATGTGGATGATGTGATTCCATTGATGCGTGATGGCAACCTGCTACCTTATTTAGATATTCCCTTGCAGCACGCAAGCCCTCGTTTACTCAAAGCCATGCGACGCCCAGCAAACGCTGAGAATACACTTGAGCGCATTGCTAAATGGCGTTCTATTTGCCCAGATATCACCATTCGCTCAACGTTTATTGTTGGTTTTCCTGGAGAAAGCGACGAAGAGTTCGAAAGCTTGTTAGATTTCTTAGAAGACGCACAACTTGACCGCGTGGGTTGCTTTCAATACTCACCCGTGACCGGTGCACGTGCCAATGAACTTGCAGACCCTATCCCTGATGCCATCAAAGCTGAACGTTACGATCGCTTCATGCGCCTTCAAGCCGACATCAGCCGTGACAAATTACGTAACAAAATTGGCTCCACTCAAAAAGTCCTGATTGATGCTATCGATGACGATCGCGTGATTGCCCGCAGCACGGCCGACGCGCCTGAAATTGATGGCTTGGTTTATCTTCCACACGACAAAAAACTCATCATCGGTGAGTTTGCTAATGCTTTCATCACCGATAGCGATGATTATGACCTCTATGGTGAAATAAGATAAAAATATCAAATTAAAAGCGCGCATATTAAGCTATAATAAAACAAACGAGTGTTGTTGAAGGCTTAGTTATGCGTGATTTTGACACAATAATTCTGGAGTTAAAGCAATTAAATAACGACGATGATCTCCAAAAATATCTGCTCGCTCTAAGCGCGGAGACAAACGACATAAAACTTATCCCCACTGTTTTAAAGCGTTTAACAGCCGAAAATCGCCTAGCATATATACGGCAAGAAGACTCTGGCGCTACAGAGTACGGCAACATCACCAATGCTGAATTTAAAATCATCAACTATATTATTTATTGTGACATCTATCTCGAACACCTTATTGCGAGCCAATATTCACACCCCACATACTCACCGGAGTTAACCAAAACAAAAATCAATATAATTGAAACTGCTCGAGCTATATTACTAGATAAGCCCGAATCAGAAGCCACACTACAAGAATTTTATGATCACTTAGTTTGTTATCAAAACGATTTAGCAAAACGCCGAGATACACAATTCACGTCTTTTCTTAAATCTGTGAGGCTGACTTGGTTAGTTGACTACGCCTACAACTCATTTTTTGTAAAGACTGATGGTAAAATTTTATTTGAAAAAATAACGTCTGTATCTATAGCTAAAACAATAGATAAACAAGAGCAAGATAATCTACCTAAGCTCTAATAAACAAGCTTATACCAGTGCTGGCTTATCATCTTCGGATTCATGCCACAGGGTAATAAACAACACCATAATAATAGGTCCCACAAATAAGCCTAATAAACCTAAGGTTTCGACACCACCTAAAATACCAAACAAAACGGCTAAGAAAGGCAGCTTGATTGCCCCACCGATAAGCACAGGCTTGACAAAATGATCGGCGGTAAACATCACAATCGTACCCCAAACAATGACGATAAGAGCTCCAAACACGCTACCATGTGCCCAGAGAATGCCCGCAACGGCCGCAAAAACAATGGGTACTAAGAACGGAATCATCGCTGACGCACCGGTTAAGAAACCAAGCAACGTTGGGCCAGGAGCCCCAACCCAAGCGTAACAAAATCCCATGAGAATACCCACGCCGATACCCACCAAGATCGTGCCATTTACCGTGCCACGAAGCGCTGAAGGCAGTTTTTTTGCGTAATGATACCACCGGCTACCAAGACAATTACCACCGACTTGATTAATTGTTTTTATAATCCTGTCGCCATCCCGAAAAAAGAAGAACAGAATCAGCAAGGTAAAACCAATTTGAAATCCACGATGAGCAACATTGAGACTAATACGCTTTACATAATGGCTTGCTGGCGTCAGTGACCCATGAAGATTTGAAATAAGATGCTTAATATGACCGGGCTCACTTAAGTTTTTATCCCAATAACTTACTAAATCTTTTCCAAAAAATGGAATGTTTTGAATAAAATCAGGGACTTCACCACCATGCCGATTAAGTATTTGTAAATAATTCAAGAAAACCTGAAGCTCTTTGACCAGTACACTGACAAGCCAACTAAAAGGTATAATAAAAAATAGTGCGAGCAGGGTTGTGAATAAAAAAGCAGATATATTATGAAAATTCCCAAAAAATCGTCGCCATCGTCGATACATAGGGTAGGTTGCTATGGTTATAATCCCTGCCCAAACCAAAGATGGAATAAAACGATGAATGATAAAAAGTGTAAAAAATAGCACGCTCACGGTTAACGTAATACTGATCCATTCTTTATGATTATTATTCATCAAGCAGCCCCGACAGGAAATAAATGACTAATAATTTGTAAGATAAAAAAGGCAGGGACGGCAGCTAAAACATCATCCACCATAATGCCTAAGCCCCCGCTTACGTGCTTATCGATCCAACGAATAGGATAGGGCTTCCAAATATCAAAAATACGAAATAACACAAAACCGGTAACCACCCAAATCAAATGCACAGGCACGAGAAACATGGTTAATAGAAACCCTACAATTTCATCCCAAACAATCCCCGAGTGATCATGCACGCCTAAATCACGCGACACTTTGCCACAAATCCAAATACCTAGAACAAACGCTAACAGTGTAATAACAAGGTAAAGTTGAGGCGGTAACAAAACTAAAAGAAAATATAACGGTATGGCAGCAAGTGTACCGAACGTTCCTGGCGCAAAGGGAGCAAGGCCGCTCCCAAACCCAAAAGCCAAAAAATAAGTTGGATCTCGCCACACTTTTTTGAGCGAAAGTTGCGCCATACAAACTCCTGTATTGTTCAAATAAAAAGTTTAAGACAACTTTGAATCGATCTCAACAGCTCGTGCTTGTCTTGCGACTTGATTCAATACACCATTGACGTATCGATGCCCATCTTTTGCACCGAAAGTTTTTGCCAAAGTGACTGCTTCATCTAAAACAACACGATAAGGAACTTCCAAAGCCTCCAGCAATTCAAACGTACCGAGACGTAAAACGGTTAATTCAATAGGATTAACACTTTCAATACCTCGATCCAAAAAAGACTCAAATGCTTGGTCTAATTGAGTTAAATCTTTTGAAACACCGTAGAGTAATCGGCAAAAATAATCTAAATCAACGTTATCAGACACATGAATTGCCCGAAATTGCGCTTCTATTTCAGAAAGCTCATCGCTTGAGATAAGCCGCTGATAGAGTGCTTGTACAGCAAGCTTTCGTGCTCGACGCTTACCTTTAATTGTTTGTTTATCACCTGTCACTTCAAGCCCCTAAATCATCACTCATTTTCTCAATGGCTTGACGAAAATCGCTCACGTCTTTAAATCGTTTATAAACCGATGCAAAACGGACGTAAGCAACATGATCGAGCCCATATAAATGCTCCATCACCCAATCCCCTACCCGGCGTGAATCAATTTCACGCTCACCTTGATGCCTAATTTTTTTCAAAATAGCAACAATCGCGTCTTCAAGCGCATCAACACTCACCGGGCGTTTTTCTAGGGCACGTAACATCCCTGCGCGTAAATTTTTAACACAAAATGCTTCACGTCGACCATCGCGTTTAACCACCAATGGCATCACTAATTCAGGTGTTTCATACGTCGTAAAACGTTCTTGACATACCATGCATTGGCGACGTCGACGCACTTGCTCACCATCTGCAATCAAACGTGAATCAATCACTTTTGTTTCTTCTGCCTGACAAAATGGACAATACATCTCAAATATTACCTAATATTCTAAACATTCTAATTTAACCATAAACAGGAAACTCTCGGCATAACGTAAGCACACGTTCACGTGTTTGTTTAATCGTTTCTTCATCATGAACATCATCTAAAATATCAGCCATCCAATGTGTTAGTTTTTCAACTTCACCTTCACCAAAACCTCGCGTTGTTACAGCTGGCGTACCTAAACGTAGTCCGCTCGTCACAAATGGTGAACGCTTATCGTTGGGCACAGAGTTTTTATTCACGGTCAAATTTGCACGCCCCAGAGCCTCTTCAGCTTCTTTACCTGTGATGGATTTATCCATCAAATTAACAAGCACCAAGTGATTATTCGTACCACCTGAAAGTATCGGATAACCTCGTTCCTGCAAAACACGGGCCATCACTTTAGCATTGCGTAATACTTGAACTTGATAATCTTTAAACGAAGGTTGTAATGCTTCTTCAAAAGCAACCGCTTTTGCAGCAATCACATGCATCAACGGGCCACCCTGCGTACCAGGAAAGACAGCTGATCTAATCTTTTTCTCAATCGCTTCGTTTGCTTTACCTAAAATAATACCGCCTCGAGGACCTCGCAGTGTTTTATGTGTGGTACTCGTCACCACATCAGCATACGGTACCGGTGACGGATATAAATCAGCTGCGACCAACCCTGCAACGTGTGCCATGTCCGCCATCAGATACGCGCCCACTTGATCGGCTAACTCACGAAAACGTGCCCAATCGACCACTTGTGAATACGCAGAAAACCCAGCAATAATAAGTTTAGGACGATATTCCATCACTTGCTTTTCAAGTGCAGCATAATCAATCAAACCCGTTTGGTCATCCACGCCATACGACGCGAATTCATATAATTTACCTGAAAAATTAACAGGTGAGCCATGCGTTAAATGCCCGCCATGAGGTAGAGCCATGCCCAGAACTTTATCGCCCGGATTAATTAAAGCCATCATAGCTGCCGCATTAGCTTGCGAACCTGAATGAGGTTGTACATTAACAAAATCAGCAGCAAATAATTTTTTAGCGCGTTCAACGGCCAAGTCTTCGACACGATCAACATGCTCACAACCGCCGTAATAACGCTTACCTGAGTAACCTTCGGCATATTTATTTGTGAGTTGTGACCCTTGCGCTTCAAGCACACGAGGTGTTACGTAATTCTCAGAGGCAATCAATTCAACATGATCTTCTTGCCGACAACGTTCAGCATCCATCGCCTGCCACAGCGCATCATCAAAGGTGGCTATCGTGTCAGTGTAATCAAACATTAGCAGTCCTTATCTCATCACAAATTCATTGCAGTGCCCATCATATCATGGTGTTCAATTTAATCAACATGTTTTCTTAGGGCTCGTATTTGAATCACATGAAAACCACGACTTCATGATCGTATTAAACCCATGTTAATTAAAATAAACTCACGACGATGTCTTGGTTTTAAAAAAGGCACCCTTTTTTCCGTGAGAAAATTGCACTTGATTATTGTGAGTAGAACACGTAATTTTTAATCTAGGAAGAAAAGTCATTGAAGAGAGGTCATTGATGAAATTAGAAATGCGCTCAGAAAATGCTGTTCGAAAAACGGATGTTGAAACCATACCTTCTAAAGCATCCTTGCGAGAGATGGTTGATTACGTTAATACTCACTTCAATCTAAATATATCCTCCGCAGAAAAAAAAAATTCTCTGCTGGATTAAGACAATTAACAACCCCATTTTCAGCCACACTGTTTTGGAAAATTGAAATACTTTGCTTTTTATACGATAAGCTTATCAATATGTCGGAAGAGACAGAGCAAGATGATGAGTTAAGAGAAGTATTATTTAATCTATTTTTTAGTGCCATAACAGGAGGTGAAAAAGACAGTTATGACAATCTACTCATGCTGGAGTTTATTTTTCATCATGGCACAACCTTAGATGATTACCTGCTCTTGTATCGACGAGAAATCATCAGACAGCAAGCCTTCCAACATGCCAAAGATTTTGAAAAATACGTGACTTATTTCAAAACAGCTATTTTACTTAAAACAAATATCGGCAAAAACATACCTTATATATTACAAATTATAAAAGATGATCAAAAACTTCATGAAGAAAGTCTCGTCGAAAGTGATTTAGGAGGGTATTACTCCCCTAATTTATTCAGTAGTCAAACATTACAAAACAGCAGTGAACAAGATTTCTTTGTTGGGCCATTAATTTGTAAAGCTGAATCTATCAGAAGTGATTTAGGGGACTTCTGCTCCCCTCCTCACTTGAAGCCTCAAGTTTCGAGTAACAGCGGTCTACAGGACTACTTTGTGGGACAAGTCATGACTCAAAAAGATTCCATAAGAAATGGCATAGAAGAGTATTACACAAACAGTGTGGGTGACACGCTTCAGTACTTGATTAAAGCCGAAAAAATAATCTATAAATACTTTATTCTAACAGGCAAATTAAAACACCTTTCAACGCATTTTTTAAGCCCACTCATCGATTTGGAACGCACACATAAAACCTCATTATTTTATGACAAAGACTATCAACTAAAAGAAAAAATTCATTGGAATGATTATGCAAGACGATTGCTATCAAAGCTTATTACGGAAAACATTATCACCATCAATGTGGCCGGTGTATTACAATCTAATTGCAAAATGCTGCTCTTGCACAAAGTCAGATATACCCACGAAGATACCTGTGAAAAACAGTACCTCGATCAGCTTAATATGTTTGTAGAAAAATTAGAGTGTTCATTCGATAACGATACGATTCGTTCGACTGAACTATCACTTTCTCTCGAAAGAATCAGTTTAGTCAAAGTACTTTGGTACATTTGTAAGAGCGATGAGAACTTAATACATCCTTTTCTTGCGTACCTTTCAAACATCCACAGTTCAAGCCTCCTTGTCTTATTACAACAACCCACAAAAAACGATCATAACAGCGCCTTAATGATAGCAATCATACACGGAAATTTTGTCGCATTTGAAGAAATACTAAAACAAATACAAACAATGAATCACGAAGATATTTTTTCGCTTTTAAGCTTCAAAAACAATGATGGTAATACATGCTTAATGCTTGCTGCCAAAGCTCACCCGTCCTATGTAGATGCTTTGCTTGATGTGCAGGCTAAACTATCCATAATCAAGCAAACAAGCCTACTTAAAGATACCAATCAACAAGAAAAAAATGCGCTCATGATCGCAATATGTAATCCCGAGCAAACACTCTCCACGTTTTGTGCAGCTATTGAAAGTTTAGACTCTATTGATATAAGCAAGATACTTCTTCAAAAAGCCAAAGATAATCTCACAACGCTCGGACTGTTAATAAAATACAAATCAAATCACCTTTTAGAGATAGCGCCTCTTTTTGAAGATTTGAAAATAGCAGATATTTATCAGATGCTATCTCATAATATTTTGCCAAGAAACGTTGCATCCAAGAAGTGTGAGTCTCAAAATATTAAAACGAGTAGAATCTCCCGAGTTAATAAACTTAGATCAAAACATCGTCGCGAAAAAGAACAGGTTTCTAGTATCGAAATAAACAGCAACAATGAAAAAAACATCTTTCAATATGCTCTAACACTACGCGCAAAAATAACAACCGTTGGATATCAAAATATTTACAACACGTTATTTGCTCTTTTAAATAAATTGCCCCTCGAAAAAAAGTGTAAAATTTTAGGTCGAAGGGAACGGAACCATTCCACAACACTGCACTTGGCTTTTTCTCAAAGCGTACGTATCGCCAACATGTTTATTCAATACATGAGACAAAATTTACCCTCAGAGAACACGCTTATATTACTAACAAAGATCAATACGTCAAAAGATAATGCTTTGTTTGTATTGGCCAAACATCATCTTGAATTGCTTACATCCCTTATTTTATCTTTTTCTAACGAAGATGGTGTCGATAATACCGATGACGCATTCAACGACAAAAACAGTGAGCACCAAACCTTATTAGCCGTTGCTATATGCACCCAAACTCAAGAAGAGCGAGAGCGACTTAAGAGCCTAAAAACAACAGCTCCTGAAGCATACCATAACACCCTTGCCTTTCAGTCCACTCAAATCATGAAGCTCGTCAGAGCCTTAAAAACAACACTATCAGAAGCTAATTTCTGTCAAATTTTATGCGACAAAGGCCGTAATAATAAATCCATTTTAACGCATGCTCAAAACATGAATAACAGGCCACTCTTCATCGAGATGATTAAGCTGATCTTGAGGTTAAAAAACACAAGGCTTCGTGATCAAGTCATCGAAGAAATTTTCACGTTTAAGTTATCTTATGATGTCGAGAACACATGCAGTACCGTGACCACCTTGCTTAAAAGCTTAAATAACGCAAAGAATTTTGATGATTTACCTGCCTTAACGCAAACATTAAATCCTCACGGATGGGGCGCACTTTCGTTATCCGTGAGTAACCATCCTGGCAAAATTATTGAGAATCTAACGCTTTATGCTGAAATTAAGCAATCCAAATTGAATGCAGGAGAGGTAAGTTCCTGTTTCAACCATTTTTGGTATTATGAACCGCCGGAACAAAAAATTAGCACAGTAAGAAAATTAATAGCAAAACTAGAAAAACAGGAAAAACAGGACAAACAGGACAAACAAGATGAACCACATATGCGTAATATAAAAAAACTAACCCAAATCATAAATAAAATGAGTGAACGAGAGCGAGGTATTTTAAACCATGGGCAGTTAAATACCATGATAAATGCCTATTATCGAGAAGAACAAAAACAAGCTGCTCTCAGCCAGGTCCGATCGCAAAAAAATAGCTTTTGGCAGGCTGATCCAAGCACATCAAGATTGCTCAGCTCGGATACGACCAAAGCGACTGACCACCCATCGCACGTGGTGTGAATCAGTACTTTTTAACAGAAAGTAACCGTTCATGGCAAGTTTAGCAGGACGATGCTCGATCACCACGGCATTATCACCTAAAAAACCATGCCAACTTAAATATAGGTTCGGATAATGCCAGCGCCATGTATGCAATCGTTGTGAACTGCCACCTTGGGTAGGATGTTTAAACTCAAGCACCATACCTGACGACCAACCTTCTGATTCAACACGTGGAATCAGCACCAGCGTCTCGGCCTGCAACAATGCTTTGTTACGCGCATAAGCCAATGCACGCCCTACATCATTCAATAAACGACGTTCTGCGTATTTTGTTTGTAATCCACGCCAGTGCGAAACACTTGCTGAAAATAAAATACTGAGTATGGCTAACGTTACGAGAACTTCGACCCAGGTTAGACCGGTGTCTTGTTGTTTGAACCCTGCATTAGACATGAAGCAACTCGCCCAAGTGCATGATAAGCCTCTTTTTTATGATGTGGATTTTGAAGTAAATCAGCGGGGTGATGCATGGTTATAACAAGCACTTGATCACCAGCATCAATTTTACCCTCAAGCTGACTACCAAGAGCAATCATAACGCGGGGTTGTGTTTGTTGAACATGCGTTTTTAACTTATCAGCATCTAAATTATAAACCATATCAAGCATGTCTTCTGAGACACCAATACTTCGAAACATGGCATCACATAATTTTTTTTGGCGTGCATCATGCATCGGTTGGCTCATCACAACCGTTATCAAACCAGATGATTCAGCACGACGCATAACCCACGGCTCAATGCCCATGGTTTGCAAATAGTACGTTTGTTTATGCGTTAGCATGATTTATATCTAAGATAATTCAAGATGATTGGATGATGATACCACATTATCTAAGTTATCTTCAGATAATGGTGCTGGCTGAAACCAAGCATGCTGTGAAACAGCAGGCTTTTTCACATCGAAAATTTTTAATTCAAGCAGCATAAATTCTGCCAGAGCTCTAAGTTCATTTGGAGCAGACTTATATTTAATCAGATGCTCTTCATCCCATATATTTATATTATTTTGAACACACCATTCCGCAAAAATGGGGTACAATTTTTCCTCTGGATTAATGGCCTGCTCAACTAAAAAATCAATCGTATAATACTCGCAAAATAGAAGCCTTTGCAGGGTATGACCGGCTTTGGATGTCATGGTTAAAATCTGTTTATGAAAATTAGCATCAGCTAGTTTTGCTTCTAAATGCGTTAAATCTACAAATTTAGCAAACGTTGCATCTTGTTCCATGCCTTTGACAAAGTAGGTTTTAGATTCTTCTGATATATAAATAGTATTCTTTTGGGCTGCTGTAAAATCACCATCTAACGACGACATGAGTGCAAAGTCATACTCGCCTTGTCCTCGACAAAAATATCCTACAGCTCGATCCCATAGTACCTCTGACGCCTCTCGAAATCCCAGAGTAAAACTTACATTACGTAAATATAAATTAAGGCCAAACCAGTAAACAAAATCTTCGTACGTAAAATAATCTTCTATATCACCCCAAATGATATTAAAATAAAAGTACTGATTGAACACACGTACGGTATTATCATAATACGTTCGGAAAGCCGCTTCCCGAATGTCTTGCACAACGAGCAGTGCATGCTCTCGCAACGTCAGCTCAGGTGAAAATAATATTTCTTTTTCAGCAGCAAAATCACTTAAATTTTGAGGGTAAGAACGGTAACAATGCGAACCGGTCGTCATCGCGATGGCCAACAACAAATCGGCTCGTTCTTCAGGTGAGTACTCTGGTGTATCCATCTTGGATAACAATAATCGTGCGTATCCGTGCATATTCGCAGCTTGTAAATGTGAAAAATCACGATGTGATGCCTGCTCAAGACGCTCAACGAAAACCTGCATTTCTTGCTTCAAGAAATCTTCTTGTCGTGCTGCTAAGGCTTCTTTTGATAAACTTTCTAAATTTTGTCCATTGAATTTATCGTGCGCATACATTTGACACAAAATAAAATCTCGAATTTTTTCATCTTTAAAATTAATCTCAGCAAACAATTCAAGGTATCGCTTATAACCACGTTCTGGAAAAACAAACGGAACATCCTTTAGAATATCCTCTACCAACTGATAACTTTCATAAAAGTGATCAAACGTCACATGAAGTTCTCGATCGCCCCGTTTTTCTTCGTGGGCCTTGAGACGACATTCAAATGACTCTTTGGGCTTATCATGGCGAGTATGACCCGCTTCTAATGTAATACCTAAAATATATTTTTTAAAATTAATATCAGCCATTTTCTCGACTAAATTAGTTAAATCTACGTCTTCAGTAAAGCATGTCTCCTGTTGCATTCCTTTTACAAAATAAGCTTTAGGGTTTTCAGATAAATAAACGACGTCATCTAATGCTTTAGTATAATCGCCCTCTAAAGATGACATTAATGCAAAATCATATTCTTCAGGTGCATGATTATTTGGAAACTGAACGGTTGGACTCGTTTGCCCCAACTCATTACATAGAACATGATCAATCACGGTAAATACAACCATCGCCAAAGAAAGGCCAATGCCTACATAGCTTGTAACACCAAAGATAACGAGTAATAAAATAGAAATACTCATACAGAGGTAGGGCATTTCTAAAAATTCAGGCAGGTATTCGCGTTGATAAAGTTGATCTAAAGCATACATTGCCAAAGAAACACACGCGAACCATGGAGAGCCAAAAAGAAAACAAGCTGCAAGCGCAACAACATAAAGCGCAAACAAAGGATAAACAAAGTTGACACTCAGAAATAACGCCAAGTCTGTAAGATAAGTGTTTTGATGAAGATCCCAAGGCAGACGTTTGATTTTATCAAGTTCACCTGTATTTTTTGCGAGTTGATTTCCATGAGCAACGGATGCCACATAAAAAATAACAGCCAAAGGTAGTGCAGATGAAAAATAAACCAACCATACATTCAGTGAAAATAAACTAATCAAAGGAAAAAGGGTGATGTTTGCCAACCAATGAACAGCTCTAAATGACCATAGTTTATTTTTGGTCCCACTATCCACAGTTTCTTGAGTATAAGCTACATATTGTGAGACCGAGTGCGCATCGGCAGTCACATCAATCATACGCTGTATTGACTCAAATGAAGGCATAATTAACGGCAACAAACAAAGATGCGCTAATTGTACCACAAAGAACAAATAAGAGCCATTTTGTTGTAGCGCTTTGTTCTAACGCAACGAGGTTATGTGGAACTTCCTTCAAATAACCTTCGAAGCCGTTCCGTAGGATTTTTTGCGCGAGTAATCGAGCGCCCAATCACGCCATAATCACTGCCAAGCTCTCTTGCTCGCTCCGGCGTGACACAACGCACCTGGTCATGAGTCGCGTCGCCTTGAAGGCGAATCCCTGGCGTCACGGTTAAAAAATTTGGACCAAAAGCAGCCTTAAGTTCTGGGACTTCAAGTGCAGAACACACCACACCATCCAAATTTGCTTGCTGTGCTAATTTTGCAAAATTATTCACCTGCTGTAGCAAAGGCGCATGAATACCTACAGCCGCCAAATCATCTAGACCTAAACTTGTCAGTACGGTCACAGCAATCAATAAAGGCCGGGTATCACCGTATTCATCCAAAGCCTCGCGTGCTGCTTGCATCATTTTTAGGCCACCGCCCGCATGCACATTAAGCATCCATACGCCTAAATCAGCTGCAGCTTTGCATGCCGATGCAACGGTATTAGAAATATCATGAAATTTTAGATCTAAAAAAACCTTAAAACCTTTCGCAACCAAAGCCCGCACAAACGACGGCCCAAAACGTGTGAACGATTCGTTACCTACTTTAAGTGCACACCACTTCGGATCCCAGGCACCGGCCCATTCAAGCGCTGTGGCCTCATCTATGCCATCTAAAGCAATAATCATTTGCATGCGTATTAATCTCCTTCTAAGCCATGAATAGGCTTAGTACGTCCCCATTGCTTACAACTCGGGCACAACCAATGTAAAAGTTTCCCCGAGAAACCACAATGCTCACAACGATAAACAGGTTTGTTCTCTAAAAATTTGCTGGTAATGCTATAAAGCATATGAAGTTTATCGCGAACCAAGCCGTGTGCGGATTCCAAATGCCACTGAATCAGTTGATTTAAGCCTCGAATCGATGGATAGCGACTTAATTGTACCGAGACAAAATCAATAGCCACGTCTAAACTTTTCTCATCACGCACAAAATCACCAATCGCAAAAATAATCGAAGCGCGAGGATGATCACTTAAAACATTTTCTAAATAACTGATGCACTCATCCATGGTGTTGAGCTCAGCTGAAGCGGTTAAAAGTGGCTCAATAATTTCCGTTAAAAATTCGGGATCTTGTGCTGAGACACGCTTTAACGCACGTACTGCTGGCTTATACCGGCCCTGTAACATTTCTAACTCGGCAAGCATCAAGCTTGCACGGACCGATTGTTTATCAACAACCAACGCCTGTTTTATTACAGCATAAGCTTTATCTTGCGCGCCCATTGTCATCGCTTGATGACCCATTTCACAATAATAATGCGCCGCTTGAGCGCTCATGCTATTACCGGTTGATAGCTCAAGTTTTTTAAGTGTCTCCAGCGCTTTTTCCCACGATTTTTCTTGCTGATAAATAGCTAATAATCCCCGTAAGCTATTAGCATCTGGCGTACCACCGAGCTCCACAACTTCAATAAAAATACGCTCAGCACGATCGAAAACTCCAGCACTCATATAATCTTGCGCCAAAGCCATCAACGCTTCTTTACGTTGGCTCACACTTAATTGAGGTCTTGCAATCAGGTTTTGATGGATACGAATGGCACGATCAACCTCACCTCGACGACGAAACAAACTACCTAAAGCTAAATGCGTTTCAACGGTTTCGCTATCCACTTCAAGCAATTTAATAAAAATATCGACGGCTTTATCAGGTTGTTCATTGAGTAAATAATTCAAACCCATCACGTATTCACGTGATAATTGATTATTTGATTCAGGATGTTTTATGGAGTCATTTCGTTTGGCAAGCCACCAGCCAGAGCAGGCTGCGGCAGGAAGCAACATCGGCCAAAAATTTATCATGAAAAACGCCCTCTTTTAATGTTGATCTTTGAGAGGAATAGCACGTAAGTTTTTAATTTCTCGTTCTGTTAATTCAAGTTGATGTTTTAGTTTACGATACTGTGCCTTAAGCGACCAGTAACGCGTCAGAAAAACAACAAATCCCAGTATGACACCCAAAGCAAGTGCTGCAAGCAACAAGATTGATATAGGCATGGTATACATTTTAAAATACAAATTAAGTTGTACCGATCCGGCATTAAGCGCAGCAAAAGCTACTCCAAACAGCATGATCAAAAAATAAAACATCATCATGATAAGACGCATATTTAATTCCTTTTTATAATAAAAAAGCGTAGTAAACTACGCTTTTTTATTGGATCAAATGCTTCTAACAGTATGAGCAATTAGTCGCTCTTTTTGCTATTGGCCATTTTCTCTTTAAGTAAATCACCCAACGTTGTTGGAGCAACTTCTTGTGTTTTCGAGTACTTTTTAATTGCTTCAGCTTGCTCTGCAGCATCTTTAGCTTTAACAGACAATGTTATCGTACGTTTTTTACGATCAACATTGACAATCTTCGCTTCGAGCTCATCACCAACTTTAACAACGGTTGAAGCATCTTCTACTTTCTCATCAGAAAGGTCGCTTGCACGAATGGTACCAAGTACGTCAGGAGCAAGCTCAACTGTAACAGCTTTTGCTTCAACTTCGGTTACTTTAACTTTAACAACGCTTCCTTTCGTGAATTCATCCGCATAACTTGTGAAATCATCTGTTTCAAGCTGTTTCAAACCAAGTGAAATACGCTCACGCTCAGGATCAATCGCTAAAATAACCGCTTCAATTTCTTGACCTTTTTTGTATTCTTTAACGGCTTCTTCACCAGGAACAGTCCAAGAAATATCAGAAAGATGAACCAATCCATCAATCTCACCGTCTAAGCCAATGAAGATACCAAAGTCTGTAATTGAGCGAATTTTCCCGCCAATTTTTTGACCTTTCGCTTGGCCTTCGGCAAAGGTTTGCCATGGGTTATTTTTACATTGCTTCATGCCTAATGAAATACGACGACGATCTTGGTCGATTTCAAGCACGATAACAGGAACAGCTTCACCCACAGATACAACTTTGCTTGGATGAATATTTTTGTTGGTCCAGTCCATTTCAGACATGTGAACCAAACCTTCAACACCTTCTTCGATTTCAACAAAGCAACCATAGTCAGTAATATTGGTTACTTTTCCGTCTAAACGTGTTCCAACAGGATAACGGTCAACTAAATCTACCCATGGATCATTGCCTAATTGCTTCATACCCAAGGATACACGATTACGTTCGCTGTCAAAGCTCAATACTTTAACTTTAATATCTTGAGCTACGCTTAAGACTTCGCTTGGATGCTTCACACGTTTCCATGAAATATCGGTAATATGCAACAAGCCATCTACGCCGCCTAAATCAACAAATGCACCGTAATCAGTCAAGTTTTTAACAACACCATCAAGCACTTGACCATCATGCAATGAATCAAGCAATGCTTGTCTGTCAGCACTATTTTCTTCTTCAACCACAGCTCTGCGAGACACAACGATGTTGTTGCGCTTCAGATCCATTTTAATCACTTTAAATTCGAGTTCTTTACCTTCCAAATATGAAGGATCACGAACAGGTCGTACGTCAACAAGCGAACCGGGTAAGAAGGCACGAATAGAACCAATCTCAACAGTAAATCCGCCTTTAACTTTACCTGAAATCAAACCAATAACGGTTTCATTATTATCGTAAGATTTAGAGAGTTTTCTCCACGCTTCTTGGCGTTTTGCTTTTTCACGAGAAAGCAGTGTTTCACCATGGCCATCTTCGAGGGAATCGAGTGCAACTTCGACTGAGTCACCAACGGCAACTTCAACTTGGCCGTCTTTATCTTTAAATTCATCGATTGAAATCACGCCTTCGGATTTTAACAACGCATCCACTGTTACGTAATCAGCATCAACCCCAATCACGGTTGCTGCAATAATCGCTCCAGGGTAAAACTGCGTACCCGCTACGCTTTCTTCAAATAATTGCTTAAAACTCTCAGTCATTTTATCAAACTCAATATATATCGTTACGGAAAGCGCTTAAATAACCCGCTATCCCTCGTCAATGTTTTCATAAGTAATTAAAACTTAAGAAAACGCCATAAAAATCCCTTCGCTGCATCATATTTACGAAGTTAAACCTCGTTCACGCGCAAGCAACAGGAGCCGTTCAAACACATCTTCAACGCTACTATCCGTCGTATCGACGGTAATTGCATCATCTGCAGCCATCAGTGGTGCATGTTCGCGATCCATATCTCTAGCATCACGTTTAGCCAATTCACCAACGACCTGCGCGAGATTAACACTTTTTCCACTCGCCTTCAACTGTAAATATCGACGATTGGCGCGCTCCTCAGAACTTGCATCTAAATAAATTTTTAAATCTGCCTTAGGAAAAACCACCGTTCCCATATCCCGACCATCGGTGACAAGCCCTGGATTTTGTGCAAACGCACGCTGTCGCTCAAGCAACGCGGCTCGAACTTCTGGGATAGCCGCCAATTGCGACGCACGTGCACCACACGCTTCTGTCCGGAGCTCATCACCGACACGCACACCATCCAACACCACACCGTCTTGATCAAATTCAACCGGTAACACATAAGCTAATGCAACCACGTCATCTAAAGCATCCAGGGCAATTACGCGTTGTTGGGTCAGTAAACCCAGCGCACGGTACAAAACACCACTATCTAAAACATGCCAACCCAAGGCTTCGGCCAAACGAAGACATAAGGTTCCCTTACCCGTGCCACTTGGGCCATCAAGGGTTATTACAGGTACATGCATTCTTTTATCTACCATCTAGATTCATCCTCTTTAATTGCTTTTAATTCTTAATAATTAGCTAGCTATTCTCCAGAGGCTACATGCCCCCCTATTTGATTAAAATAATCGACAAATTTTGGAAAAGATGTAGAAATGGCTTCTGCATTCAAAACACATACACCGCCACGCGCAACCGCACCTGCCACCAAAAATGCCATCGCAACACGATGGTCCGCATGACTGTCTACTATTCCACCTTGGAGTTCGCCGCCTTCGATTATAATACTATCGGCTGTTTCTATTAGCTTAATACCTAATTGCTTAAGCCCCTTGGCCATCACGGCAATACGATCGCTTTCTTTATGGCGTAGCTCTTCAATACCCAACACACGTGTTGTGCCAGAAGCCATGGCAGCCGCAATAAATAAAATAGGAAACTCATCAATACTCAAAGACACCATGTTTTTTGGCACATCAATGCCTTTTAAATTTGCATAACGCACCAAAATATCAGCCACAAGCTCTTCGCCAGACATACGCTTATTTTTGAGCGTGATATCTGCTCCCATGGCCTGTAAAATCTGAATCACACCGGTACGTGTTGGATTCACCCCCACATCGCGCAGCATAATCTCAGAGCCCGGGATTAAACTTGCCGCAACCATAAAAAAAGCAGCCGACGATAAATCACCGGGTATTTTAATATTCAGACTATTTTTATCTTGAGACACAAATGCCCGCAGCATACGCTCGGTATGATCACGTGTAATTTGAGGCTCTCGAACACGCGTTTCACCCTCGGCATAAAGCCCAGCTAACAAGACACTTGATTTAACCTGAGCGCTCGCGACCGGCATCTTATAATCAATTGCTTGGAGCTTTTTTCCACCATGAATCACCAACGGCGCTCGACCTCCATCAGATACACGAATATCAGCGCCCATTTGCGTCAACGGTGTACAAATACGCGCCATGGGACGCTTGAGTAAACTCGCATCACCTGTAAGGACACTATCAAATGCTTGCCCGGCTAAGAGCCCCGCGAGCAACCGCATACTGGTGCCTGAATTACCACAATCGAGTATATCTCGGGGCTTTTTTAATCCATGAAGACCTACGCCATAAACTTTTATTTTTTGATGCGACACTTGCTCAATGCATACCCCCATCGAACGTAAAATATGAAGTGTCGCAAGACAATCATCACTTTCAAGAAAATGCTCAACACACGTGACACCGTCAGCAATCGCTCCTAAAATAAGCGCGCGATGTGATATCGATTTATCCCCAGGCACACTCAGTTCGCCCTGTATTTTACTAACAGGATGGCTCACGAGCGATGGAGGTTTGGCTTGCATTAATGTACATCTCTAGAAAACTCATCCATAAACTTAATCAAAGCATCCACCCCATCCATAGGCATGGCATTGTATAGGCTTGCACGCATACCGCCTTTGAGCCTATGACCTTTAAGACCACGCAAGCCACGTGCATCTGCAGCGTCTAAGAAAGCAGCTTCATCCGTTTTATTTTTTAGCGAAAAACATACGTTCATACGTGAACGCAAAGCTACATCATCCACCATCGCTTGATAATAAGATGACCCATCGATATAAGCATATAATCTTGCTGCTTTTGCAATATTAATATTCTCTAATGCTTTCACGCCTCCCTGAGCTTGAACCCATTCAAACATTTTAGCGGCCATATAGCATTGAAATACTGGTGGCGTTGCATACAGCGAATGATGTTTGGCGTGCACACGATAATCCAACATCGTCGGCACAATATATTTGGGTTTAATCGCTAACAAATCATCACGAACAATCACGACGGTAAGACCCGCAGGCCCAATATTTTTTTGGGCACCGGCAAAAATCAATCCAAATTTATTAACATCAATCACTTCGCTTAATAAACATGATGTCATATCAGCGATAAGCGGGATATCGCCCGTATCTGGAATCTCGGCAAGGCGCATACCATCTACCGTCTCGTTGGGCGTGTAATACACATAGGCTGTATTAGATTTGCATGCCTCATCAGGCTTTATTGCATAAGCTTGTCCAAAACGCTTAGCTTCTTCAAAGCCAAGTGACGACCATAGACCCGAGATAATATAAGCCGCTTTGCCTTGCTGCTTAGATAAAAGATTCATGGGTATCATGGAAAACTGTGTGCGTGCAGCACCACCCAAAAAAAGTACGCGGTAATTTTCAGGAATACTCAAAAGCTCCCGTAGATTATTTTCGGCTTGAGTGAGAAAAGCAGTAAATGGCGGCGATCGGTGACCAATCTCCAGAATAGACACGCCCGAATCATTCCAATTTAATAGCGCTGATTCCGCTTGATGCAAAACAGCTTCGGGCAAAGCCGCAGGCCCTGCCCCAAAATAATAACCTGAACGCTTCGTCCTGCTCATGCTGCTCATACGGCTTATGACTCAGTTACGTGCTCAACAACCGCTGCATCTTCATCACCTTCACCGCCTTCACCATGGTCAACATCATCAAGCTCGCCTTCCAACTCCTCATCTTGAACCTCAAGAATACGTTGCATGCCAACCACTTGCTCTTCGCCTGTCAAATTCATAAGTCGCACACCTTGTGTGTTACGCCCAATGACAGAAATCTCACTCATGCGAACACGTACCAACGTACCTCGATTGGTAATCAACATGGCTTCATCCGCATCGTTAACTTGCAAGGCGCGAACCACACGGCCATTACGCTCGTTGACTTGGATAGAAATCACCCCTTGACCACCGCGACCGGTCACACGGTATTCATCCACAGCGGTACGTTTTCCGTACCCAAATTCAGTTGCTGTTAAAATCGTACCTTCTTCTTCGGCAACCACCAATGATATTACTTTTTGCTCTTCTGCGAGCTTAATACCACGTACACCGCGTGCCGTACGCCCCATCGGACGAATCAAATTTTCCTCAAACCGAATCACTTTTCCGGCATCAGAAAACAACATAATATGTTTTTCACCGTCGGTAATATCAACACCGATTAATTGATCGCCATCAAACAAATCAACGGCAATAATCCCATTACTACGTGGTCGACTAAACGCCTCAAGAGGGACTTTTTTAACCGTACCACGCTGCGTTGCCATAAAGACAAAATAACCTGGCTCATATTCCCGAACAGGCAACATAGCATGAATCGCTTCACCCTCTGCCAACGGTAAAATATTAACAATCGGTTTACCGCGTGACGTACGACTTGCAAGCGGCAATTGATAGGATTTAACCCAATACAATTTACCGTGATTAGAAAAACATAATAACGTATCGTGTGTACTTGCAATCACCAAGCGTTCAACAAAATCTTCTTCTTTCACTTGTGTTGCTGCTTTTCCTTTACCACCGCGTCGTTGCGCTTGATACATCGAAAGCGGTTGATATTTGACATAACCTTGATGTGACAGCGTCACGACAACCTGTTCTTCGGTGATTAAATCTTCAATCGTCAAATCCGAGCGTGAAGCCATAATCTCTGTACGACGCTCACTTCCAAACTGATCTTTCATTTCAATCAGTTCTTCACGAATCACTTCCATTAAACGCTCAGGCGAATTTAAGATTTCGAGTAAGGCCTGAATAATATCTAATAATTGATCAAACTCATTGAGTAATTTATCTTGCTCAAGTGCAGTCAATCGATGCAGGCGTAATTCTAAAATCGCTTGCGCTTGATCGGGCGAAAGAAAATACCCAGCCTCTGAAAACCCAAGGCCTTCGGGCAAATTCTCAGGACGACACGCGTCACCCCCGACCCGTGTGAGCATCGCTTTCACTGAACCCGGCTCCCAAGCACGCTCCGTCAAGCCAATTTTAGCTTCACCCGGTGTTGGAGACGCCTTAATCAACGTGATCATTTCATCAATATTTGCCAAAGCAACAGCTAAACCTTCTAACACATGCGCACGTTGACGTGATTTTTTGAGTTTATACAACGAACGACGTGTAACCACTTCACGACGGTGGCGCAAGAAGCAATCAAGTACTTCTTTTAGATTTAAAATCTTAGGCTGATTGTCAACCAAAGCAACCATGTTAATACCAAACACATTTTGCATCGCGGTCTGCGAATACAAATTATTCAGCACAACTTCAGGCACTTCACCTCGCTTTAGCTCAATCACAACACGCATGCCATCTTTGTCCGACTCATCACGTAAGCCTGAAATACCTTCAATACGCTTATCACGCACAAGCTCAGCCATGCGTTCAATCAAACGCGCTTTATTCACCTGATATGGCAACTCATGAATAATAATCGATTGACGACCACTGTCTTCTTTAGTTTCAAATTCGGTACGTGCACGGAGCACAATACGACCACGTCCGGTACGATACGCTTCAACAATTCCGGCGCGCCCATTAATAATCGCAGCCGTTGGAAAATCAGGTCCCGGTACGATTTCAAGCAAATCATCAATGCTTAGATCCGGTGAATCAATTAACGCAACACAGGCATTAATCACTTCATTTAAATTATGAGGTGGTATATTCGTCGCCATACCTACAGCAATACCTGATGAACCATTCACAAGTAAATTAGGAATACGCGCGGGCAAAACAACCGGAGCAAATTCGGTCTCATCATAGTTGGGTGCAAAGTCTACCGTTTCTTGATCTAAATCAGCGAGTAAAGCATGCGCAAGCTTTGACATACGCACTTCGGTATATCGCATCGCAGCAGGAGCATCACCATCGACCGAACCAAAGTTACCTTGCCCATCAATTAATGGACAACGCATTGAAAACGGCTGAGCCATACGAACAATCGTGTCATACACCGCGGTATCACCATGTGGATGGTATTTACCAATGACGTCCCCGACCACACGAGCGGATTTTTTATACGGTTTATTCCAATCGTTATTGAGCTCGCTCATGGCATAGAGCACACGCCGATGAACCGGTTTTAACCCATCCCGAGCATCAGGGAGCGCTCGCCCAACGATCACACTCATGGCGTAATCTAGGTAAGATTGTTTAATTTCGTCTTCAATGCTAACGCGTGTTACTTCTGTTGCAGAATCAACCATAGCAAAAACCCGCTCCCTTTATATCTAAGCGATAAGTTAAGATAATAAAAATAGCCCTAGAGCATACCACATCTCGAGAGCGGTACCTACCGGTTAAAACGTACAGTTTGCCGTTGTTCCATCTGGCATATGACTTAAATCCATCACAATCGCCTCATTGCTTTGTTTCACGCGTGTAATATAAAAAATTGTCGAGTTTAATGCATACCCATATTGATTATTGCTTGTATATATTTTTGACCCAATAGGAATCGAATTAAAAACCTTTTCTGTAAAATATTGCTCTTTGATTTGCCCAAAATCACCGTTTTTAGGTGATACATAAAATGCAAAATGCTCGCGATAAAAATTTGGCAGCTTAACATCACACCGAACCACAACCGAGCCTTGAGCGGGGATGCTTTGAGTCGATAGCATCACTTCTTTTGGATTAGAGCTTTGAATCATATCCAATGCTTCTCTTGCAGGTGATATCGCAAACGCACTTAAACTACTACTGAAAAGTAAAGCGCTCACAGTTATATATTTCATAACATCTTCTCGATTAAAAAATAAAATTTGAATACACATTCGGAATGCATGATAATTAATCATCATTCAAATAGCACGGTAAAATATTGTGAAATTCTCTAGCGTCACAAAAAAACCATCTCAATTAAATAAAAAAATATCTGAAAAAATAGCTAATTCAAAATATTATTCCCTTGCCCCACTACACAACAAGCATAAACTAACTGCCGTTCGCGATCGTTATTGCGACTGTTTCGACGTTTTATTTGGGGAGCATCGGAAAGATCAACCCATGAGACTTGGTGTGCTTGATTATTTAACTTTCGGTATATTTCAAGTGTTACGCGACATGCCTTCGCTCGGATGGTTGTTTCGTTTTTTATCCGTATTAAAGATAGGATCGGCTTATATTCTTGCACTACCACTGATGGTTATTAAAATACTTACAACGCCGTTGTTTGTTATTTTGGATCAAATACTCTGGTTTGTTTTGCTGAATGCTCTGTTTAAATAAGCAACAGCACATCCTGAATATTTTTTACAGCTTGAATTTCAATACCCATGCTCTGCTTAGGTGCATTAGCATGAGGCACAATCGCGCGTTTAAAGCCATGTTTAACCGCTTCTTTTAAACGCTCTTGCCCGCTTTGCACCGGCCGAATCTCACCGGCAAGCCCAACTTCACCAAATATCACCGTATCCCGATCAAACACGCGATCTCTTAAGCTCGACACAACGGCGGCAATCAACGCCAAGTCGCTACCAGTATCCGCAACTTTGATACCACCCACCACATTGATAAATACATCTTGGTCATACGTAACCACACCACCGTGGCGATCTAAAACAGCCAGTAATATTGCCATCCTATTATTCTCAAGCCCAGCTATGACACGCCGTGATTGTGAGCCATGTGATTCGTTAACCAATGCTTGAATATCCACAAGCATCGGACGTGAACCTTCCCAGGTCACCATCACCACATTACCCGGCGTAGGCTCAAGCGTCCGTGATAAAAATATCGCTGATGGATTAGACACTTCTTTGAGGCCCCTATCCGTCATGGCAAAAACGCCCAGCTCATTGGCTGCTCCAAAACGGTTTTTAATCGCGCGAATCACGCGAAAGCGACTGTCTGACTGACCTTCAAAATACAACACGCTATCGACCATATGCTCAAGCACACGAGGTCCTGCAAGCGAACCATCTTTCGTCACATGTCCCACTAAGAATATCGCGGTTTGTGTCATTTTGGCAAAGCGCACTAAAAGCGCGGCGGATTCACGCACCTGGCTCACGCCACCGGGTGCCGAGCTTAATGCTTCCGTAAAAATCGTTTGCACCGAGTCAATCACAATCACACGCGGACGCTCCACACCGGCATGCTCCAAAATCGTTTCAACCTGAGTCTCAGCCACCAAGCGTATATTTTTTTGCGGGAGTTGCAAGCGCTTGGCACGCATCGCAACTTGCTGTAACGATTCCTCGCCCGTGACATACAGTACAGAATCATTCAGCGATAAGTGCGCCATCGCTTGCAATAATAACGTTGACTTACCGATACCCGGATCACCTCCGACTAAAACCACCGAGCCATCAACTAGACCGCCACCCAGCACACGATTAAGCTCAGATAAGCCGACATCCATCCGTACCGTTTCTTCAACCGTGACATCATCAATCAGCGTGACTTTAGAGCGTTCGTTTGCATAATTAGCCACACGGCGGCCTGTTTTAGTTATGCTACCGGGACGCGCACTGCCTTCTTCGGTGACTGCATTCCACGCACCACATTGCGTGCACTGCCCAGCCCACTGCGAAAATACTGCAGCGCATTCACTGCACACAAACCGTGTTTTAACTTTCATTTAATGCCCCGACATAACAGTTGCTGCACGAGCTTCTAGTTCTGAGCTTTCATCTTCTAATGTTAACAACTCTTTTTGCAATGCACCTTGTTTAACTTTGTTTCGCCAAATGCTGACAAGAGACTCACTACCTCGTGAAAGATTCCGGGACTTCCAAGTCCCCGAAATCAACTCGCTAACGTGAGCAGTATTTTGGCCTCGACTGTCCTGCGTCCGACATTTTTTCGCTACGCGACAGGAAAAATGTCTTCCACAATGACTCTACGCCCTCTAAAGATTTTTTTAACATCCCTCCGGGCTGATTAAAAAAATCTCGGGCTATCTCGGACTACACGCCTCGGCTTTCAGCCTTCCCTGGCGTGCAGCGGATGAACATTATCTGAAAGCGTTGCTTGAAGCCTCTCAATATTCTCGGGCGACAACTCTTCAGTTTGTCGATAACAAGCGTAAAGACGTGCATTAATCGCCTCTACTTTTTCTTCGTGACTTGAATTTTGATGCTCAGATTGCAAATGCACATCAATCACATCACATAGGTTCACACGCACGCTATTCAGATGAAATAAAGCAAAAAATGCACGATAAAACGTATTATTACGAATAGCTACTGGAATCATCGGATTATTCAAACTCCAAAAACCATCGAGTCTGATCGCATGGATGGGCATTTCATTGGTCACGGCAAGGTTTGCTGTTCCGTTATAAATTCTTGGCGGCTTTTGTCCTATTCTCGAAAAATTGCCTTGCGGGAAAATAGCGACGCACCCGTGATTTTGTAGCACCTTGCTTGCCTCATCTAATGCCTCAGCATTCGCCGAGCGACCCTGCTCATTTTTCGTCGATTTGGCTTTAATAACAATGACGTTAAACATATCCAAAAAAGAAGACATCCCCGGTATAGCATTAAAAATATCCGTGGAGAAAAACTGGGGTGGTGTCACGCCGTTGAGTTTAATTTTTGACGCGAATGCAAACGCATCTAAACTAGCACGGTGTGGACCTAATGCAATTAAACAGCCTTGCTCGCTGGTAATTTCGACATCTGGCCCGGTTGTATGCCACAAACGCATCGTCAGATGCAAAAAACCTGAGATGATCCGAGCAACACGCTTATCATAACCCAGCCTATCCTGTGATTCCAAAAATCGTGCCATAGCCAAGGTCGCAAGGGTTACGCCTGCGAGGGCCAATAACGCATCATAACTGGAGTCACGATCACATGTAGGGTACGACATAAGACATCCTTTCTTTTTCTATCCAATAAATAATGAACTCAATTCTACTCCATTTGAAACTACAGATAAATCACCTACCCATCATGGATATGTCACCGTATTCGGATCATCAATCGCTTGCGTCACGGCCATATGAACCGGCGGGCCTGGCTGCGTATAAAACACACCCGGCGTTGGGTTATTACCTGGGCCACCTGGATTATATAATTTTAAATAAGGCGTGCCTGTCGCAGGATTCGTTCCAGCGGCAGGAATATCTAAATAAGTAATTTGCCGCATAGCTGTTTCATCGCCTTTTAAGACAACATCGATATAATTATTATTATCCGCTACATACGCATCATTTTCTGGTGTACCTGCGAGCCCAAGGCTCGCTAAACCAACCACTTCAATCGTACCGGCCCCAGGAATTGTATACGTAACCCCCGTGTTCTCAAGATAGATTGGGTTACTATCAGGTCCTACTTGTATTCGAAAAAAGTTGCTGTAATCACTGGGCATCAAACTCATCGGCCGAGTAGGAGAAGGCTTAAAATTACCAAGAGCAAAACCAGCCGTTGTATACATACGCAAACGATACTGTGCATCCACTGCACCATAATAAGCAATACCGTCGTTCGGTACATTGGCCGCAAAGGCAGGTTGTGTATTTTGCCCAACAGCAGACATCACACTAAGTTTAGCCGCCAACAAACTCGGGCCACCACCTGGTAAATAAGGATTACGACTGGCGATGCTCGCCCCCGTCATATTCGTCAACACATTACCAGGCCCAACCAACGTTAAATTAATAGCAGTACCGTTTGATGAGCCCTCAATAATACTCACCTCCGTAGGATAAACCGCTCCTGGTTCACCCGGCGGAATACGATTACCAAAAGCCCCAAAAATAACTGCACAACTGCTTTCATTATAAAAAAAGTTAGGGGTTAATGAGGCAACATGAGGGGTGACTTTTTCTCCTGTGTTTAATGTTAACTCAAAAACAGTGGGGTTAATCGTACTCGTGAGTATAGGTTGGCTAAAGCAAATAGGCATCGCATCATCATAATAAACCGGATAACCATAGGTGCTGGTAACAGTTGCGATATCCGCAGCCGAAGTATAAGCCGCATACGCGGCTCCGGGCGTCGAGATGATATTCCAAGCACCACCAGCATTAACCACGGAAGACTCACCATTGGGTACCGCGATAATACCTTCAAATCCATAATTGGCTGACATGATTTTAGGTGTATTATCCCACACATCCGCATTCACTAAAGGACTTGTTAACAACGTTTTATAAATTAGATTGGGAGCTGCATAAGCAACTGATGCTGAGGCTTCGACCGGTTGACTATTCGCGCCTTTGATTGTAAATAGCGTTGAAGGAATCAGCGGCGCCTGGCTATAACTCACAAAAGATAAGATACAGCTCGCACCTGGTGCTACGGATGTACAGGCATTGCCACCACCAGGATTTGGGCTCACAGTCACAATTTTATTCGCTAAAGCTGTGTCTGAAAAATCTGCAACAATATTATTAACCGTAACAGAACTCGAGGTGTTCGTAACGGTAACGGTTTGTAATCCTCCGGTAACCAAAGCAAGCGAACTGGGTGTAATCGTAAGTTCTGGGGCTGTGCTTGGAATCAAATTCTGCTTCGTGACTTTCAAGATATGACTCACATCGGCAGGCGTTGAGCAATAAATAGGATTTAAAGCTGATGCAGCTTGACAAACTTTAGGGCCCGATTTTATAGGACGAATGATTTGATCGGCAACTATATTAAGCTTTAACAAGCAACTCGCAGAAGGCTCGAGATCAAACGTTGTGCGACATGTAATTAAACCATCTAACAACCCTGCACCGACGGGATCTTGGCTTACGCCAGCCGGTAAATTATGCACGCCAATATCATACAACGCCAACGGTGTATGATTGGTGATTTTATAATAAGCAATACCAGTTTGCCCCTCATAAATAATCTTAGATGCTTTCACGCTGGGTTCTAAATTAAAAATGGGCTGTGCCGAAAATACAGGTGACATACAACCTATGAGTAAAATCAATAGGATTTTTGCTTTCATGCTTTATCCTTTCTATTTTTATACATTCCAATTAAAATTAAACACGAGCTGATGTAAGTAAATATGATTAAGACTTGGGGTTTGCGTGGTTTGTTGTGCTACAGATACGTTTAAGCTTGCTTGGCCCAAATCTGAAAATTGATAACCTAAACCTACTGAACATTGCTCATTGGAAAGATACATCAAGCCTACGCCCGCACTGTAAGCAAAGCTATTATTACTATGGTCACCGAATGGAAGCATGGGCACCACACCGAGTATACGCGGTGTTTCTTGGTAATCCGATGCTTTATTATTAGAAAAACCCAGGCTGGCATTCAAATAAGGCTGCATACGCTCCGTCAGCGAGTACAATAGTTTTGCTGTTCCCATCGCCGACAGACTATTAATCGTATATTGATAGGTTAAATTATCAAAGTCAGATAACCCAAACTGGTTAACAACACCGTTTAATTTAATATCATTTACAAATCCAAGCGTAGCACCGAGATTTAGATTTAATTTTTCTTTTTTATAATATGCTTTTCCAAGAAATAATTGGGCAACAAAACTCTGCTTCCAATCATGATTAGCAACATATTGATTACTTAAATTTTGCGGGGATGTTTCTAATAATAATCGCTGTGTTTGAGCGTTGTTCTCAAAAGCAATACCTGGAGAAAAAGTTATAACGGCAGCATGAAGCATGCCGGAAAAAAACAAAGCATTGATATTGATGATTGTAAAAATCATACGATGCGTGCAGTTCACGTCAAACCGATCCTTGTATATATATTAATGAGCATCATGCATATATGCTTAACTTACACAAAAACAAACTTAACAACAACCTAGCTGACGACGGATTAAGAGCAAACTTTGCTCGATACTCTGGATGGATTCTGGTGCAACAAAAATCGTATCATCACCCGCGATGGTTCCTAAAATTTGACATTTTTTTTGATCAATCACACGGGCAATAAGCGAGGCCGCCCCCGGGCTTGTTTTGATAACAATCATAGTTTCGTTAGCTACAGTATCAATCACTAGCTCAGCTAAGCTACTCTGAATCGGTGGCGCCTCGGCATCATGTGGTAAGCAGTACACCATCGCACCCTGATCATTTTTTGTTTTAATCGCATTAATTTTTCGAAGCAGTCTTGAAATTTTTGACTGATTAACGTTATGTCCTTTACTCTCCAATGCTGTAACAATCGCTTCTTGCGTTGTATTTCCACCGTGCAATAACACGCGCTTCAAGTCATCAAGAATTATTTTACTTGGCTTTATTTTTTTTTCCATTATTAATTCTCCGTCCCCTCAAGCAGCAAAAACTTCCACATGCATTGGAATATCATAGTAATTTAAAGAATCCTGCAATGCTAAAGCAACAAATTGCTCGGGCGGATACCCTAAAACATGAGCAAACAACTGTGCTTTTTTAGCACTTACAACTTTCCTATCATGCTCCACATCACATAAATATTGGACAGAAACACCGAGTTTTTTCGCAAAATTTGTTTGACGCTCCTCCTCTCCTAGCCTTATTGCACGCAAGGATTTACCAAAGCTAAGTCGGCCAACACTTTTTTCTAAAAAATTTTTCGCATTAGTATTCATGCTTATTCACCTCTTCGACTGATACAATTTCTATATCACCGTGATGACTCACTCTATAAAATGCGCGATACCCCTTTGATAAACGTATCGAGCGAGCTCCCCTTCGACTGCCCTTTAATGGCTCATCATGATAACCAGGTGTTTTTCTAACTTGTCGAACCCCTAACTGCTCAACAGCATCAACCCAAAGCAATAACTTTATTTTTATATGCTCCGGTACTTTAACTAAATCTTTTTGTGCCTTCCTTGTAAGTTCAACGCAATTTGGACGTGTCATATCAAAAATTCCATTCCATTTGACGTAAAATATACACAAAATAAGTGTAAAAGTCAAACTGGAAAAAGCAGACTATACTCAAACTAATTATATCTTGAGGTAAATACCATGATCATACGTGATGCTCATGAAGACGATACATTGCAACTTTGTCAGTTACTTTCACAACTGAATTACGACATGGATCTAAACACCATGGAAACACGTATTCAAGCCTTTCAACAAGACCGTCATCATTTACTTGTTATCGAACAAAATCATCATATTATCGCTGCTATTGCATTTGGATGCTATGAGCAACTCAGACTCCCTGGCTGCTGCTGTCATATTGATGCCTTAATTATTCATCATGACCATCGTAACCAAGGCCTGGGCAAAAAACTTGTTGCCGTTGCCGAAGAATACGCATTAAAATACGGCGCCAAGACCATTGCATTAACGTCCGCCAATCACCGCATCAAAAACGGCACACATGCTTTTTATGATGCGCTCGGCTATAAAAATCATGTCGGCCTTGATTGCGCATATTTTGCAAAAGAAAACCGGCAGGAATAATAAATTGGCCTAGGTAGCGCAACTAAGGTTTAGGACTTCCTCCCGAATCAGAAGCTACATCTGTTGGACCCTTGCGATCTTGCTTAGGCTGACGTCCTTCTTTTCTAACAGCATCCATGAATGCTCGCTCCTCAGGACCAACGGGTTTTCTCGGATCAAAACCTTTCGCATTGTGAGCTTGATATGCTGCCGGTGAAGGTGTTTGCTGAGGTGGATTTATATAGTCAATAGCAACTTGGCCTAAACGACCACTCACCTCCGTTCTCAAATACTCCCTAACGTCTGTCTGATTAAGTGAATACTTGCCTCCTTCAGGACGAGTATTTGTATTTAATCGATCTTCAATAGCCATCATAAACGCCACTCGAACAGTAGGGTCCACTCTTAATTTCGACTCATTGGTTTTTAATGCCGATCCAATCTTACCCCGTGCTTCTAATTGAGATATTACGCCTTTCCATATAGTTTGATAATCGTTCCTAAGCAACGTCATCATTTCCTGAAAAGGCGTTTCATACGCCCTATCCTGATCGTTAGCGGGTGCGGTGGGCGCGCGCGCTTTGGGAGCAGGCTTTGGAACAGGAAACTGTAAAAGAGGGCCCAGTGCTTGCCGATATGCATCCAACTGGTTGTTCTTAATTAAATCAAGGAGCTCTTTGGCAGCCCCAAATTGCTCTTGTTCTCTTAGGGTTGGCTGTCTTTTCTCAAGCTGCTCTAGCTTATCTGGATGTAGCTTACGCACCATATTTAGGAGCGCTGGTCTTAAATCTCCTGGGGTAGCCGAATGATCTACGCCCGCAATTGCAAAAAGCTCCTTGCCTTTTTTATACGCATCTTGAACTAGCAGTCCTATTTTATCTCGCTCAAAAGCAACCGAAGCATAGTCCATTCTACCTTGAGCGGGCTTAGGTGGTGGAGGCGGGACTGCATATTGCGTACTAAACGTTTGATAGTCAAGTGCAGCTTGAGCTAAACGGCCGCCTATACTCTCGATCAGTTGCTTCCTAACGTCTGGCTGATTAAGTGAATACTTACCTCCTTCAGGACGATCATAGGCATTCAAGCGAGCACTTTATTTATATTCATGGGTAAATCCTCAACTTAACGCATACAACAATTATAGACCAAAAAACCAACAAGCCTATTTTTAGATCAGCAAATAAACCACACCAAATCATTGCCTTCAAACACAATCAATGCCACGATTGCATTTGAATTTTTAACTTAATAATTAATACGCATAAACACCATGATCCAAACGTCCGAGGCCTGCTTAACAAAAGCACATGAGCATCAAAAATCCAGTCGCATTCCTGAAGCAATTGCTGCCTATGAATCGCTGTTACAACAAAAAATATCACTCTCTCCAGCAGACCATAATAATTTAGCGACGCTTTATGAGCGCATGGGCAATCCAAACAAAGCATTAACGCATTACGCTGCGGCCGTGCATGCAGCGCCTGATTTTGCGATAGCACATTATAATTTAGGTTTGATTTTATTGAAACAAAATAAACTTGATGCCGCGGCCACACAATTTAATAACGTCTTAATATTAAACCCCGAACATACCAACGCGCACTTTTATCAAGGCATTATTAGTCTTACACATCATCAATTGGATGCCGCCGAAAAAGCATTCCAAACCGTACTGACACAACATAAAGAGCACCCCGACGCCCTGGCAAACTTAGGCGTTATTGCTCTTAAACGTGATCAAGGCCAACAAGCCATCACGTACTTTAGCCAAGCACTTGCGTTTGATGAACATCATGAAGATGCACGTAATAACCTTGCTGCAACGTTTATGCATTACGACCGTTTTGAGAACGCCCTTACGCATTACGTATTATTACTCGAAAAGTATCCCAATAATCTTGAGTATCATTACAATGCTGGCGTGGCTGAAATGGCGCTCGGTCAACTCGAACATGCAACCAAGCATTTTGAGTTAATTCTTAAGCACAACCCCAAACACCATGCTTGCCTCACCAACTTAGCCAGTATTGCCCAGCGCCTAGGGCAGACAATAAAAGCCGTAGAGTACTTAACGCAAGCGCGTGATGTTAACCCAGGCGATAAAAGCAGTGAATTTATGCTGGATGCATTTAAGAACGGCAAAGAACAGCGTCCTGCGTGCCCCGAGTATGCGCAAAATTTATTTGATAATTATGCCCTGCATTACGAAAAGCACATGACCGAAACCTTGGGGTACAGCGTACCTCAACATATGGCCCAGGCCCTCCATCAGCTGCTCCCTTCGATGCAAGTCGAGCGTACGCTGGACTTGGGCTGTGGCACAGGTCTTTCGGGCATTATACTCCGTGAGCTAAGCCAGCACTTAACCGGTGTCGATCTCTCGCCAAAAATGCTCGCACATGCTCATGATAAAGCCGTCTATGATGAGCTTGTCGAGGCTGAAATCATCACGTACTTCACCCAATTAACTCCCAATACTATCACCTATGAGCTCATAACAGCTGCAGACGTCCTGCCCTATCTCGGTGATTTATCGGCTTTGTTTGAACAGGTTAAAGCGCATCTGGCACCGCAAGGCTTGTTTATTTTAACGCATGAAATCAGTGACTCGGCCCATTGGATATTACAAACAACGGCACGTTTCGCGCATCATCCTCGCTACCTTGTAGCCTTAGCTGAAGAGCATGGCTTTAAGATTGTGCACCACGAATCATTCGTTGCTCGAAAACACCACGACGACGACCTACCGGTCATGCTTTATGCCTTGCAACGCCCCTGAACATCGCCAGCTAAGCTCCGTCATTCAAGCCATGCGAGACGGTGCTGCAATTGTCACACCAAATAACCGTCTTGCTGAGCAGCTATTAGCTCGCTATATCACCGAAGACGGTCGACGCACACTGGAAAAACCGACCTGCCTGCCATATCAAGCATTTTTACAGCATGTCTTTGAACGCCTTTGCCATCAACACCCCAACGACAAACACCCGGTATTATTAAACGAAGCGCAACTCCGTACTGTATGGCGTCACGTATTAACCCCGGACGAAAATAGCCAACATCATCAAAAATTATTAAACTCCGTACTGAGCGCTTGGACCGTGTGCAACGACTGGAAAATTAACTTGCCACATCCAGATTTTGAACTCACAGAACAAACCCAGCAGTTTGAAACCTGGCGCGCCAGCGGTGAAGCACGCTTAAATAGCTTACATGCTCTCGCCAAGCAACAACTCGTAGGCCACTTAATTAAGCACTTAAAGCATCCTCCGTTTAAACGCATTGTATGGGTTTGCTTTGATGAGTACACTCCCATACAACAAGCATTTCAAACACACTTAAGCACACTCGGTGTCGAGCAAGAACATGATGATTTTGTAGGTGATATCACGCATACAACCTACCAGTGCATGGCGCGTGACAAACACGATGAATATGCACGCATGTTGTTTTTTATACAAGAAAAACTCAAAAATAACGCTAAACATATCGGCCTTGTGATTCCCGATCTCAATCAAGATGCACCGAGCCTTATGCGTTATTTTAAACGTCACCTTCCTGAAGATGTCTTTAATATCTCACTTGGGAAACCGCTCACAGAATATCCGTTGGTTGCTCACGCCCTACAATGGATAAGCCTAAATCAAACCGAACTAAGCCAACATCAAGCACAGTTATTATTAAGCTCGCCTCATCTTATGGCCGCTCAATCTGAATTTTTAGCACGTGCTTCTTGTTTAAATAATATTCCGTTGTTACAAGAACAACGTATTCCTTTTGTACGTTTTAAGCGCGCAATTCAAACGCCTGCTCCGGCACTTGCTGAAGCACTCAACGCGCTAAGCAGCTACCCAACAACCGAAACACCGCTTGCCTGGGCTCAACTGTTCTATAAACGCTTAACACAGCTCGGCTTTCCCGGTGAGGCAGGCTTAACCTCGGCCCAGTACCAATGCTTTCAACGCTTAATTGCCTTGATGGATGATTTTATTGCGTTATCTGTCGTCAAGCCAAATATGTGCGCTAAAGAAGCTTTTCGAGCCTTGCATGATTTAGCAAAAAACACGATTTTTCAACCTGAGAAATCAGATGCCCCGATACAAATTTTAGGACTTCTTGAAGCGTCCGGTTGTACATTCGATGCCGTATGGATGTCTGGGGCGACCGACCAAAAACTCCCGACGCGTACGCGTTTATCTGCGTTTATTCCTATCGCGCTGCAACGCGAACTCGACATGCCCTATGCCAACGCTTCGCGCGAGCAACGCCTGGCCGAAAAGCGTATTACACGCCTGCAGCTTGCAAGCTTAGAGCAGGTGTTTAGTTACCCGGCGCTTGTGGGTGATATACCAGCATTACCTAGCCCCTTGATTTTAAATTACCCTAAGCTACCTCAAACGCGAACACCCACGCATACATCATACCCAAGCCAGCTTCTCACAGAGCATGAATCCTACAGCTATCCATTGACCGTTCAGGACACGCGCGCCGGTGGCACCGCACGCCTTGCAGACCAAGCACTATGCCCGTTTCGAGCATTTGCAGCGCATCGCCTCAAAGCCACCACACCATCAGAGCCCACAGAAGGTCCTGACGCTATGCTGCGCGGACAAGTGATTCATCATATTTTAGAACTGCTTTGGAAAAAACTAAAAACACAACACGCGCTTATTGCATGCCGTCAAGCAGAGCTTGAAGCACATATTGATGCAGCCATCCAAACAGCACTCGCGCCCATTAAAGCCAATAAACCCACCTCATTTCCGGAACTCCTGCAAACCGTTGAGCACGAACGCCTAAAACGCTTGGTGTATGCCTGCCTTACCTGGGACAAATCACGTCCGGCCTTTGATATTGATGCCATTGAAGAAAGCTATCAACTCACGCTTGGCGAGCTTGAATTTCGCGTACGCGTTGACCGTATTGACCGCCTTCATACCGGCGAAAAATGGGTGTTAGATTATAAAAGCCGTTTGCCTTCCCCGCTACCGTGGCATGAGGAACGCCCGGAATCACCTCAGCTGCTTTTGTATGCGTTATTAGATGACGCCATTCGTGGCTTATTATTTGTTGAGCTTAAAAACGGCCAAACTGCCTGCCGGGGTTTTACTGAAAATACGGCTGACATCCAAGGCATCAAAACCATAAAACAAGATGAATCATGGTCAACCTACCAGCATACATGGCACCAACGACTCACAACACTTGCGTATGAATATCAAAGCGGCCACAGCGTGCCACGCCCCCCTAAAAAAAGCACCTGCCAAACCTGTAATTTTCATCCGTTGTGTCGAATATAAAACTTAATAAAATACACGTTGTTTTTTTTAAAGCAATTAGATATATTAAAAACTCATCAACCAACATTAGGTTGGTTGAATATTTGGAGACATGGTTATGTATGCTTTACTAGAAAACTTAAAATCAATATCAAACTTAAACCCAACGCAAGGATTAACCCAGGACTTACTTTGGCGCATCTAAACCACAAACTAACCCACAACTTGAAATCTTGTTAAATAATCCAGACGTTAACTCACGTATCTATAACGACACACTCAACACGTACCTTCACCAAAACCCACAATTACAAACGCTCATTAATCCAATCTATCACTGCTATTATGGTTCAGACGGCCCAGGAAATTTTGGTACGAATTTAAAAGTATCGCATGTAGATTATCGCAACTTCACACCTGAAGGCCTTGAAAAACTTCTTGAGCTCAAACGTATGAACGTTCCGTTGATTAGAACACAAAACGCGTTTCGAACATTTATTCGTGATACCCCCGTATCAACACGCGGCATTGCCCTCGTGTATGACCATTTTATGTCTGGAGGAAACACGTATGACCCAATTTATGCCGTGGCTTATGAAAAAGGACATGATTGCGATAAACTTTATCTCTATGACACGGATGTTGTAGCAGGCATGATTAAAAATCATTTCAAGCCATTTTTTCGGGAAAACTTTTGTTTATTCTACCCCGACAAAAAACACCGCGTATACAATCAGTTTCCAAGCCATGACACGGAAGCTATTGAAAACGCCTCGGTTCTCGAAGATATTGCAATCTTATATGCACAAAGAGATAAAGCCATAAGCATACCCAGCTTTATGTCTTTTTTTTCCTCACATACACCACCTACTGTAACTAAAAATACGAACATGGCCATGGCATCGTTTAGCTTGAGTCCGGTTTTTGATTACAGTGAACCCGATATAAGGCGAGAGCACCTTTGTGAGCTTATAAAACAAAACGAAGCCGGCTTGTTGTTTGATGATAAAGCCAGCTCATCTCCCCCTCGTTAGTTTTTAACATCTGTATATAAGATCAATCCGGCTGCTTTATCAGCTGGGTTGAAATTAAAAACTGGCGAAATTCATTTCTTTGATACATGATAATAACTTGATATAAATACAGAATTCGAAGCTCTCAAACATCATGTAATATTGAGGCGACTTATTCCAACATTCAATGTAATTATACAGTGAGTGTGCTGATGAACTTTTGATCTTAACAAGCGTTACATATTGACACCCATGCTCGATAAATATACAATGCGAGTCCAACTTGTATTGTCTGGATTGTTGTTCTTATGTTAACTCGACCCAAAAAAAACGTTAGTATTGAAACACCTCCATGTGGGTATGACTGGACGGGGCCCGGTGTTGCTGCTCTCACACAAAAAATAAAAGAAACAACAGGCAATACGATTGAATTTCGATTTAACTATGGGAGACTCTACGGCAGCAACCATGAAGAAATTGAATCCAAAGTTTTCATTGCACCAACAGCGGTCTTGCAACAACATAAAAATTACCCTATATACGGCGTGTATGCTAAACAGGCTTTTTCAACTCGACTAAAATACCCCTATTGTTTAGGTGAATATCAAGGAAAAATCACAAAATCATCAAACGAAAGCTCTAGCGAAGAACAAGAAGAGAAAGTTCTATACACGTTTGATCTTGGTAATGGAACCGAGCTCAATGCTGAGCATGAAGGCAGTTGGCCTCGCATGATCAATAGTGCAAGCTCGGAACATACCGCAAATATTTTTTATCTAGAAATCAATAGGAAAACATATTGTTTTTTAAAACATCCGCTTCAAGCAGGTGAGCAATTGCTGGGTTACTACGGTGATGCCTATACCTATGAAGATGAACATAAACGTTTTCTTCACCCGAGTGACAACTGGCAAAGCTCGCAAGAACGTTATCAAACCTATAAGTCTTTATATCATAAAATAACACATGAAGGCATACAGTATGCTGTACCTGATATATCAAAGCTCACGAACGCAACAATCAATCTTCCTATTTTAGAATATAAAAAAAATGGCCAGTTTTTACCTCAACATCAACAAGAAAATAAAACGCTGCTCCATTGGGCCTGCGAAACAGGTGATATTGAATTACTTCATGCCGTAAAAGAGCTGAATCCTGATCTCACGATTCAATCGCGCCTGAGTGGTCATACAGCATTGCATCGCGTCATGCTTAATTACAAGCTTTCCACAACAAATAAAATTAACTTTTTGGATGAAATTTTATCTATTCTATCCCCAAAAAGTAGAATCGTGACACTCTTGCAAGATAAAGATGATCAGTCGATTTTACACATTGCCATTACACAAAAAAATATTCAATTAATCCAATACTGTTTACAAAAAGCAACTAAAAAACAAATGAAAAAGAATGATGAAGATATTCGTCATGGCTTAAATAAGCAGGGTTGGGACTTTATCTTAGCCTCGATCGCAACGGGGTCGATCGAGGTCTTAGAAACCATTCAACCCTATATATCGGTCAATGATTTAGACGTTATTATGGAAGATCATGCCGATGTTTTACGGGATATTTGGTCGGATCTAATAACAAAATATGACCGTGATAAACTCAGAGACATCAAAGGTTTTTTATCTCGTTTCTTCGATAAAGCGGATGACATACAAACAAATGACATAACCCATCAACTGCTTGATAGCTGTTTAAGTTCACCCGAACCTGGTGAGTCTTTGTCCAAACATCACATTTTAACCTCGGAGAATGCTAGAAAGAGCAAATACTTAAAGCTCTCTCCCAAAATGACGCTCAAGGATATCCGAGACCACGTCAAGTTACTCGAGCCTGATGTGGTCGTTTTTGATAATCCTGAGCAAAACCTTTTTCAAAGACAGGCTGTAGCACAAGCTTTAGCCAAGCACGTTTCCTTTTTTATAGGTGACGACGTGTCTCCTAAAGAAACTTCAATCATTGTGTCCGCGTTGAATGCAGATACGAAACTCATACCTAATGCAGAGATGTGGCTTATAAGTACAGAGTACATGGCTAAAGCCATCCGCCCGGGTGTCAATGTTCAGTGTCATCGTGAATTATCAGAACGACAGCTTCGAATCATTGCTGAAAATTTACAACCAGGGGTGCGTTTATGGTGCTCATGGACACTCACAACCGAGTATATGAAGCTACTCGCCGAAACGTTACAGCCCGGCACGGTTTTTTATTGCGCATCCACGATGACAGAAGAACAAATCACAACCGTCGTGCCTTTATTAAAACCCGGCGTCACATGCACATGTGATACGAACTTTTCGCCCCAAAAAATTGCATTAATCATACAGTCTTTACCGCAAAGCGTCAGGTTCTATTGCCATGATAACTTGTCTTTGGATGATATCGAACACATCACCGATGCATTAAAACCCAACCAAGTCATTGTATTCGATCCTGATTTACCTTGTTACAAATTCAAAAAGGCCATTTCCACACTCAAAGCTGGTGTGACCATTTATTATGATGCTAAATTTTTAAAAAAATACCCCCTCAATTCATGGGCAAATGATTACGCTTCTGGTGTTAACTTGCTTATTGACTCAAGTATCAACGTACTTTTTTTTAATTATTATCAAAAAATGATCGCGCTAGATATGGGATGCCGAAACGACCTGCAGGTCCTCATTGAAGAAACACCTGAAGCATGCAAAGAATGTTGTAGGATAAATGCAAAAAACAAAAGAAAAGCACATAAAATATCTCAGCAAGTCGAGTTTGCTGAACCTCGTCTCTCAGAGCTCAGCATGTTAAAGCACACAGCCGTTGCAAGCATGGGTGACACAAGATCAGAAGATGATCATGCCCCAAAAAAGATGAGATCTTTAGGATTAACGAAATGAAGTTTATTTTAATCACACATCCTGATTTTGTGGGTGACAATAACCAACTTCGCGGCATTCAGTCTGCGCTAGAAAATAAACACATGCCCCATGCAAGATTTATTGAGGTAGATGTCGCATTATTCGACTCGAGTACACTCGATGAAGACACGTGTGTTCTCGTTTCAGGTCGTCATGGCTTGATAAAAGCTAATGAGATAAAAAATACGCATCCGCATTCCAAAATTATATGGTCAGGCCATCAGTATTTTGATGAATTAAACTCCGTTAGATACCTACCGGATTGTGTTGCTTTACCCATGAGCGCAACAACCGAACAACAAGCCGCATTTCGAGACAAGACCCAGCTTGTTCTCACAACCGGTGTGGCACATTGCGTCAACGCGTTCACCGTTGCAGATGAACATGCCAGATTCCAAAACCAGCCGCTTCCTGCCCATACCGATTTTCCGAATCAGATAGGTATTATTTTAGCGGGAGACGCCCCTACGCCCGAAGGTGAAATTAAATTTTTTACACCCAGCGATGCACATGAACAAGCCCTGGAGTTGGCTCGTTATATCCAATCGCATGAGTTAGATACAGAACATACAGCAATCATGCTCACCAACGGCCCGCGAACAGGCCAACACAACCCAGAAACAGGCGCGCTTCATACTCCGAATCCACATCGCTCAGGGCAACGCGATCAAAGCACCCAAGCATTTGTTCAGCAATTACACGACGTACTCGAACACGCTCGGCTATTTGTCTATGACTTTCAGTTTAATGATTTAAAAACAGGGCCGAGTGCTTATAAACCCATGATAAAACAGGTTGCTGATAGCCAACAAGGTCTTTGGTTTGTGCCATCTGAGTCTACCTCGATGGTAACTGAAAGCAGCTTTTTTCTTCTGTCCAATACACCGGTCATCATTTATCACCCTCCGAGTGCCAACACTCATCATCGTGCCCATGCCGAGGAGGCAATACAACAAGGCGTTGCCGTCGCGCTTCATGATGCGCTTCATCGGCATCCTGCGCATCAGACATCACACTCGCAACACTCCCCTGCCGCCATAACGATTGCCAACGCGGTATATCAACAACTATGTTTAAATCAAGGCACACGGCTAACAGACGTCCAAGACACACTGTTTCATAAGACAAAAAACCAACCAACCATGAAAAACTGGCAAAATTGCTCCATTTGATACATGATAACAACTGTTTCTTATGAAATATTGATCTTAGATAATGCGAACAAAGGAGCTGTTTCCATGAAAAAAACGTCACTTGCTGTCGCTTTACTCGCCTTAATACCCACCTTAAGCTTTGCCGAAGAAGAGGTAGCCAAGCCTACCGAAACACCAACACTTGCAGCACCTCAGGCTCCAGCCGTGATTAATTGCCAGTATCAACTCCCCAAAGACACCGCGTCTGTTGAGCAAGCACTGATAACAACCTGGGCTGAAAAGGCTTTGGTTCAGTCGTTTCAATTTGAACCAGAAAAGATGAGCACAGAACTCGAAGCACTCAAATCATGTTACACCGACCAAGGCTGGAAAGCGTTTAACGAAGCCCTTAAAACATCAGGCAACCTAGAGGCCATTCGCTCCAACAACCTCAACGTAACCAGTAAAATTGCTGGTGAAATACACGTCGAAAATATCAAAGACAAGCAGTGGAAAGTATCCATGCCACTCAAAGTCACCTACCAAAACAAAGAAAAACACTTACTTCAGGCTTTAAACGTAGATTTATTGATTGCACTGAAAAAATCAGGGTCGTTTGGGATTATGCAAGTGATTGCAGCGCCACAACAGAGCAAAGAAAAAAAGGTATAAATTAAATCGCTTCTATCCTATCCCTCATGCGAACAGAATACGCCATGAGGGATAACTAAGCTAAAACAAGCATCAAAAAAAACAACCAGCTAAACAGGTGGAGCATTGCAAGGCGATGCATCAAGAACCTCATGCAAGGGCTTACTAATACCCGATCCTTTTCCCATATCAAAGAACCCCGAGCCCATCAATCCAAGGCCGGCGCCCATGAGAAGAGTCGCTGGCACGGCTGCTCCCGCCGTTAGTAAAGAAGCTGTAACAGCTACAGCTAACGCCATCAATGCCGCTCCAAAATTTTTGAGTTCTGGTGAGCCTTGTTTTCCTAAATAACCCTTATTAATTACTGCTTTATATCCTTTCGGTGTTATTTCTTGATTAATAAATGAAATAGTCTTTTGGATGATTTCTTTTTTCTCTTTAAAGCCGAGAAATTTATATTCCGGCTGTTGTATGCAATCAATCACGGCATGTAAGCTTTTTGTAACATCTGGATTCAGCGTTAGCTCCAAACTAAGCCCCTTCAATCGCTCAACACTTAAATCAAACGCTTTTTTTTCTATCCGTTCTTCTTCAAAATTATATATTCGGCCATATAAACCCAAGGAAGAACAAAGTAACGTTTTAACGTCTGATTTTAATATTTCTTTTTGTTGAGAGTCATTGTATAGCTCAACTTCATAAACAGGCACACGAGAGCGAATCGTTACTAGACAACCCGGTTGGTTAACACCCTCATTAGATTCAGCATAGTCAGATGCCGCGTCCATTGTCTCAAAGACTAAAAATTTCTGTTCAGACGATAGATCCTGAAAATAATTATCAAAGTCTTGAGCGTCATAAGACTTACTCCAGTCAAAATCAATTTGATTGCGCCAATTATAACCAAACATGAATTGATTTTCATTGAGTTTTGGGGCATCTAAAGGAAGAATATATACCGTCATGAGGGTCTCCTTATGCAAGAATCTTTAAATTTGAAAAATTATACTTTAACGCCCTTTGCTTGTCAAAAAATCGAACAAAACTTCAGCATGGTCTAAGTAAAGCTCTTAAGTTCTTCATGGCGATAGCCGTACGTCATGAGGGATAACTAAGCCAAAACAAGCATTAAAAAAAACAACCAACTGAACACATAGAGCTTAGTAAGACGAGAGGCTTGCTTATCAACAGAACCATCACGCTTGAGCTTCCAATAAAACAAACAGGCGGGAATACTCGCAGGCAGATACAAACTTAAAACGCGTCCAGTAAATAGCGTAATTTTATGAGGTAATACACCGGAAAATTTCGCCGTAAAAAAAGCAAGACTTGCTTTAACATAAGCTAATACCCAAAGAATTTCTTCATCAAACCAAACCCACAAAAAAGACACCAGCAGCATAGGCAAAAGCACACGAACCCACGTCACTGAGAGTATACGTTTAATCAACGCCGTAATTTCATCGGTAAAAGCAACAAAAATAGCTGAAAAAACCACGAGAAAAAGCACAAGACCCATATTTAATCACCTTTTACGACTTATGATACCCCTGACGAATCAACCATAATGGCATCAATTTCTACACGCGCCCCACGTGGCAGTGCTGTCACACCAAAAGCTGTTCGAGCTGGATAAGGCTCTGAAAAATAACGCTCCATAGCATGATTAACGCGTGGCATATGCGTTAAATCTCTCAAATACACCGTAAGTTTCACCACATCATTGAGGCTTCCGCCTGCGGCCATGCATACGGCAGCTAAGTTATCAAAAACTTGTGTTATTTGTGCATCAATGGCCTCAGAACACAGCGTCATCGTACTTGGTACAAGCGCAATTTGACCGGATAAATAAACCGTTTTACCCACTCGAACTGCCTGACTATACGTACCGATAGCTTCGGGAGCTTCTGTTGTTTGTATAAACTGCTTCATGATACCTCACGCTCCCTGCTTGTTTCGATAAATTCGCGTGACCCGATTATTCGCGCGTAAACGACGCATCACACGCGCTAAATGCGTACGGCTTTGTACGCTCACGGAGAACGTCACCGCATTGTGTGTACCATCACGAGGATCAACACTGATATTACCAATATTAGAGTCTGCTTCAGAAATAGCGGTCGCAAGCATCGCAAGCACCCCGCGCTGGTTTGCAACTTCGACCGTAATATCAACCCAGAACTCACCTTGCACTTGCTCATCCCATCGCATCGAAATAAACTGCTCTGGGCTTGTACGTCCTTGATTTACAACCACACAATCACTTGAATGAACCAAAATACCACATCCTTGTTGAAAACGACCGACAATATTATCTCCTGGAATCGGCTGGCAACATTCAGCAAAATGAATGACCATGCCTTCCGTTCCTTTGATGGCCAATGGGCCACCATCCGAAGATGCCTCAAACGCGTCGCCATCTTGCGTCAAGACCAAACGTTTTGCAATGACCATCGGCATTTGATTGCCAATCCCGACAGCATATAATAAATCATCCAAAGTTTTGACCTGCAAATCACGCAGCAAAGCTTCCATCGATTCATCAGGAACTTTACTGTAATCACTGGAAAGCTCTGAAAATGCTTGTTCCAACAGCCGTTTGCCCATACTCACGGATTCAGCACGTTGCTGGCTTTTCAAGAAATTACGAATATTGCTGCGTGCTTTACCCGTCACGACAAAATTAAGCCATGACGGGTTAGGATGTGCTTCAGGCCCTGTGATAATCTCAACAGCCTGACCATTTGTGAGTGGTATACTTAATGGCACCAAACGACGATTTACTTTGGCTGCAACACAGCTATTACCGACATCAGAATGTACGGTGTATGCAAAATCAACGGGCGTTGCCCCTTTAGGCAACTCCATAATATGACCTTTCGGTGTAAAAACATAAACTTCATCAGGAAATAAATCAATTTTAACGTTTTCAATAAATTCGAGCGAGTCCCCCGTATTACGCTGCATATCAAGCAGTCGTTGCACCCACTCACGTGCGCGTAATTGTGCCTCGTTAACATCAGCACCCGATGATTTGTAAATCCAATGCGCGGCTACGCCGTTATCGGCAACACTATCCATCGCACGTGTTCGGATTTGCACTTCAAGCGGTACCCCGAACGGACCAAACAACGTCGTATGTAATGATTGATAACCGTTAACTTTAGGAATGCCAATATAATCTTTGAAGCGCTGCGGAACAGGCTTATACGTTCGGTGTAATGCGCCGAGTACCCGGTAACAGCCATCAATATCATCGGTAATAACGCGAAACGCAAATACATCTATAATTTCAGAAAAGGCAACTTTTTTTTGGCGCATTTTACGATATAAGCTGTATAAATGCTTTTGACGACCAAACACACTCTCATAAGGAATCGAAAGCGCATCAAGCGCTTGCTGTAAATCTTGCTCAATACGCTGCGTTAATTCGCGTCGGTTACCTCGAGCCTTTTCAACGGCAGACTTAAGCGCGCGATATCGCATGGGATACAGTGCTTTAAAACCCAGATCTTCTAATCCGGTATACATCGCGTGCATACCAAGACGATTAGCAATAGGGGCATAAATTTCGAGGGTCTCAATCGCTATACGATGACGCTTGTTTGCGGGCATAGCGCCTAAAGTTTGCATATTATGCAAGCGGTCGGCGAGCTTGACCAAAATAACACGAATATCTTTGACCATGGCGAGAATCATTTTGCGGAAATTCTCAGCCTGTGCTTCCGCACGTGACTCAAATTTAATTTTGGTTAATTTAGTCACGCCATCAACAAGTGCCGCCACCTCTTCGCCAAAGGCCTGGACCACCGCCTCATGACTTACGGATGTGTCTTCAATCACATCATGAAGCAATGTTGCCATAATGGTCTGATAATCCAGACGCATCTGAGCAAGATTTAATGCTGCAGCAACGGGATGCGTAATATATGGCTCACCCGAACGGCGCATTTGTCCTGAATGACCTTGCTCAGCAAGCTCATAGGCTTGACGACAGAGCTCAACGTGCTCAGGATCAAGGTAACACAACAATTCGTCATGCAATTCCTTAAAGTGATTCACGCTGACGCTCCCTATCATGCCGGCCTCACTGCAAAAAAATTAATCTTCGTTGAGAATCTCTGGTGTGACTAAACCTTCTGAAATTTCACGGAGCGCAACAACAGTGGGTTTATCATTTTCCCACTCAACCATAGGTTGTTCCCCGTGAACGGCTATCTGCCGCGCGCGTTTCGCCGCTACCATCACCAATTCAAACCGATTATCAACATTGTTAAGACAATCTTCAACCGTAACACGTGCCATAATTTACCCTTTAAACTTAATATTAAACTAAAGAAAACAGTCTAGTTTACTGCGATGCAAGCAAAAATGAAAGCAATGCTTGCTGTTTTTGCATTTGTTTTGATACCCGCAAGCGATTTGCAAGCACAATCGCTTGTAATTCTAACGATGCTTTATCAAAATCGTCGTTGACAATCAAATAATCAAACTCAGCATAATGGCTCATTTCGTCGCACGCACGTTTCATGCGCTCTTCAATAATATCCGCATTATCACGCCGTCTATCCAAAAGACGTTGTTTTAAAATTTCTAACGATGGTGGAACAATAAAAATACTCACGGCATCAGGAAAAATTTGTTTAATTTGAGCGGCACCCTGCCAATCAATATCTAAAATAACATCAGTACCCTGTTCGAGTTGCTTTTGTATTTGTACTTTGGATGTACCGTATAAGCAATCAAAAACCCAAGCATGCTCAATAAATTCATCTGCACGCGCCATGTCTAAAAACGTAGGCTCATCAATAAAAAAATAATGTGTTTCATGCACTTCACCTTGACGCCTGTCTCGTGTGGTATGCGAAACAGATACCGTAATATCCCGCATGTTTTCAACAAGATTTTTTACTAAACTTGTTTTTCCGCCTCCAGACGGTGCTGCCACAATAAAAAGACTTCCACGCGATTGTTCGACCACAAACTCCTCCAAAAATTTACATGCATGCTATGTTATGCATCTGCCAGGTGCATCTAAGCTATGAAACGTTTATACTTTGCTGCATTAATAAACCATCAATAAATCATCTATCTGAGGGATTTTACCATGCGACCGAGTCACCGTGAACCGAATCAACCAAGAACCATCAAAATGACACGACAATATACCGATCATGCTGAAGGTTCAGTCTTGATTGAATTTGGTGGAACCCGCGTGCTTTGTACTGCCTCGGTCGTTGAAGGCGTCCCTCGCTTTCTCAAAGGCAAGAACCAGGGCTGGATTACAGCCGAATACGGCATGCTGCCTCGTGCAACCCACGACCGTAACGATCGCGAAGCCAGTCGTGGTAAACAAGGCGGACGAACCCTCGAAATTCAGCGTCTTATAGGCCGCTCACTACGTATGTGTGTGGATCTTAAATCAATCGGCGAACGTACGATCACACTGGATTGCGATGTTATTCAAGCCGATGGCGGCACACGAACAGCAGCCATCACAGGCGCCTGCGTTGCACTTCGTGATGCTATAGACTGGCTTGTCACCAATAATAAGTTAAAAAAAGCACCTACGTTCAATTACGTTGCTGCCGTTTCTGTCGGTATTTACCGTGGTCAGCCCGTGCTTGACTTAGACTACGCCGAAGATGTACTTGCCGAAACAGACATGAATGTTGTGATGAACGAAGCCGGGCATTTTATCGAAATCCAAGGTACGGCTGAAGACAGCAGCTTTAGCCGTGATGAACTTAACACGATGCTCACCCTCGCTGAAGACGGTATCCAGGGCTTAATCACCCATCAAAAAAATGCACGATAAGCTATCTCAAATTCAACACCTCCGTGAGAGCATACGTCTCACGGAGATTGAAGCCGGACGAACGCCTGGCTCAACACAACTTCTTGCTGTCAGTAAAAAACACCCTACACAAGCCATCCAAACCGCATTTGATGCGGGCCTACGCCATTTTGGTGAAAGCACGTGGCAAGAAGCTCGTGACAAAATGCATGCCTTAGAAGCCTTACCCATCTTCTGGCATTTTATTGGGCCAATCCAAAGCAATAAAGCCAAGTATATTTCAAGAAATTTTAGCTGGGTCCACAGCCTATGCCGTGAAGATATTGCTGAAATATTAAATTCTTCACGCCCAGAAGCATTACCTCCACTTAACGTATGTATTCAAGTTAATTTAGATAACGAAGTAACCAAATCCGGCGTTGCTTTAGCTGATCTTGAGGCACTCGCACGTGTCGTTATCAACTGCCCTCGGTTATGTTTGCGCGGCCTGATGATTATTCCCAAACCATGCACAGACGAACACGCCTCTTACAAGCAATTTAAAAGCTTTGCCCGTGAGAAAACTATCTTAGCAAAAAATTTAAATATAACACTTGATAGCCTTTCTATGGGTATGAGTCATGATTTTAAAGCAGCCATTCGTGCAGGTAGCACCTGGGTTCGCATTGGACGAGGTATTTTTGGTAATCCTGAGCTATAATCAAATCAATCCATCCTTCTTAACCTTAATGGGTGTTCTGATGACCATATTATTTAAAAACATCTGCCTGCTCAGTTTTTTATTGATAACTACGTCGAGCTTTGCAGGTCAACAACCTTTTTATTGTCCACAAAAACATGGCTACGTTCGTATAGGCATGACAGAATCACAAGTGCTTGCGGCCTGCGGGCAACCCACGTCAAAAGAAAAATCAAAACAGGCGGCGGTTCAACAAGTTCCCGTTACCCAGCTGATTTACACCACGCTTAACCCCGATCCCGTTTATCGCGGCTACAAACTCGTGTATCGCATGTGGTCGTTACCGATTGGCTCCCAAGGTTCAAGTCTTGAAGTGGATATTATTAATAAAAAAATTGCAGCCATTCGCTTTAACGGCGAAAGTACCAACGCCTCAAGCGTCTGTGACAACCGCTCATTTGCTGTGGGTGATATGGCCGACATGGTCTTCACTGCCTGTGGTAACCCATCACATGTCAACCGAAGCTTTGTAAACCGTAAAGTTAAAAGCAAATCAAAACCCGTCACCTGGACCTATAACTCAGACCCTTATCAACCAACCTTTCGTTTGATTTTTCTTGATGGGAAATTACGTGCCATTGAATAGCCTATATGTTTGAGGCACAAACAATCGATGCTATCGCCAGATTTTTTCTTGGCTTCAGTCATGTGGGGTTTATTTTACCCATGCTGGCACTGGGGTTTATTTTTTTAGATAAGCCTTATTTTTATCATGCATATTGCATCATGTTTTTTAGTATAATCATGAACGTCGCACTAAAATCTACGTTTCAAGTACCTCTGAACCCCACCATTCATCATGCAGGTTTTGCTTTTCCAAGTGGACACATGCAACTTGCAACGATTGTTTATGGCTGGCTTGCCTTCAACAACGCAAACAAACATCTCCGAGCCTGTATCTGCATCATTCTTATGGGTGTAGGCTTTGGTCTTGTGCATTTTAATTATCATACGATTATCGATGTTTTAGGCGGTGTTTTTTTCGCAAGCTTAATCATCCTTTTTTATGCCTTCATAAAAAACAAATATCAAAGCAAGCTACCTTGGCTTTTATACATAATCGCAACCCTTGCCATGCCTTATATTGCTTGGCAAGCCAGTATTCCCACGCATGCTTGGGAGGCGTTTTTCGCCTTATATATCTGTATAAGCATTCAAGTTCTGTACAAACACCATGCAAAAAAAATAAAGTATACTATCCAAGACTTGTTTTAATTTTTTACGTACATAAAGCCTCCTAGATTCAATCTCTTAAGTCCAATATAATCCAGTCAAATTAACTTAATTAAATTCAAAAGCGAATTTTCTCATGTATAGCACACCTTTATATATTCAATACTCGGCATCAATCGCTGAGAGCATCACCCAAGAAAATTACCAGTCTGACTCTAATTGGGAGCTTGCGCTAATTACAATAGACGAGACGGGCTTTGTATCTGAATTCGCGGTATACCCTAGCAACCAACAAAAAAATATCATTACGCTATCTCAATTCATGGTCATGCGCTGCTTTAAGGCTGAGAGTAATCAGCTTTACTTGCTGATAGCTCATGACGATCGCTTATATGAGGTTTATTCTCATGAAGAAGACCAACCGCTTGAAATTAAACCATTAAACGCAACAAACACCACAGCAGAAATAAGCCCGGCCATTCAAACAGCAATCGCTTCTTGTATTACGAACGATGAACATGAGTCACTGCAGTTTTGTAAAAGTAATGTAATCCCAGAAGCTCAAGCCAGTGCTACCAGCGTCTTAAATTATGCAGCAATAGATTCGTACATTACGACCGATGAATATAAATCCCTACAATTTCATGGCAGAAATGCAATCCAACAAGCTCAAGCAAGTGCTATCAACTTTCTAAATTATGAGGTGATCGAAAAACTGAATTGTTGCTCATTAAACACACTATCTAACTTATCATTACATGAGCAACAAAAACTTAAAAACTACGTTCAAGACTACTGTATATCACTCGATGGCCTATGCAAACTGCTTCAACAATCGTCAACACCAAGTAATATGGAGCATATGTTGGAGTTGATTGAGCCACAGATATCAACCTACGTGAATACGTTTGATCATGCGATAAATCTTTTATGCGCCGCGCCCTATACACTTTCAACATACAGTCAACTTATTTGTAAGAAATTAGAACACAAAATTCCAACCCTTGCATCAGAATGCGAGCATCCAGGCACAGCACTTAAACGTTTATCTAACTTAAAAAGCCGAACCATCATAAAAAATTTGCGTGGGCATATTGCCGACATGATCACGAATAGTCAGCGTTTAGGTAATATTCTTTTAAATTTAGATGGCAAACATCTTCAAGAGCTATTAAAAGACTCATCTCTGGATGCGTATTGGTTAACCATTATTCCCAACAGCACCGAGCTTGCAGCATTGCTTTTACTGGCAACCGAAGATAAATGTATTTTACTACTCAGCATACTCGGCTCTCAGCGGCTAAGAAAGCTGATTCCAAACCAAGCTGCTTTGCGCACGATGCCTGCCTTATTAGATCAAACACGTTATCCATTACTTATGTATGCTTGTGGGTACCCTACAGACAATGTTGAAGATAACACATTAACATTCTTAAAATTGGATTCTACTTACCCTGCTATCTTAGATGCTCGTAGCCTTTCATACGCACACGATTTAAATCCAAGCTCATTTAAAGATTTACTGAGCCTGCTTTCAAACCAACTGCCCAACTTAATCATGCAACCAAACGATTTATCAGTGTTTTTACAACAGAAAGATGACGCAACGTGTCAATTGTTTATTACATCAATACAAGCTTTTTTTCCACGACTTCTTACAACAGGGACAGCGTTGTTTAGTGCTCTAAAGCATCTCAACCACCGGCAATGTAGACTCATTATCAATGCAGCAAAACCTGAGCTTCTCGGACTCTGCATCGGTGATCCTATCGAGTTTATATACGAGCTTCCCTATCTTAATCCATTAGCATACCAACCACTCTTTCGTGTGCTTGCAGAAAAAATTTCTGAGATTTTGCCAACGATTGAAGTATTCATTAAAAGTTTCAGCATAATAAAAAGTTGGGGCGGTAAAGAGCAACGAGCATTTTATCTTAAATCAATTCAACCCTTTGTGCCGACGCTTATTAATTCACGCGAAAAGCTCGAATTAGTTCTAAATGCTTTAGATAAAAAACATGCAAAAATAATACTTATTGCTATGTCGGGTCATTTACCAGCCCTTACGTCCTTGGGTTATGATGGCCCTCACAAACAGTTAGTTTTAGAAGCTGCTGCATCAGTGACACATCGTAATGGTTTGTTTTCTACACGTGCCTCTGAAACACGCGTAGGATCATTAGAATCCCAACTGACTCAATACATCAATACTCGTGCTCAAGAGTCTTCCTATCACTGGGGATTTTTAGGTGGTATGAGCGCTACAAACTGGTTATCTGGAGGCGTTACAGTTCATGCTAAAGAAACAAAAATCGCTGCAGCCATGTATGCTTTAGATGCTTATAAAAGTAACGAAGCATGCCTCGTGCGCTTAATTCAAATGGCTGATATGCCAAGCGAATCTACGTTGCTAGGCTCATGCACAAACAGTTACCTTTTAGTTGGACCAACGAATACACCAAATCAGCAACTATACTATGTTGACTATGTTGGCCATCAAACCATAATAAATATAACGCACGCAGAAGCTATCCAGCCTTGTTTTAACAAAGATAGTCACCTCACTTATTATGAGGCTAATCAAAAATTGAGCCAACATACCCAAGGCATTCTTCCAACTCAAGCCCAACTTGAGGCACTAAAAACAGGGCTACTTGGAGATATCATGCGTGAGGCGAACAAACGTTATATTTTAGCAGGAATAAGCCCCGTTGAAGAACGTGCAGGATTATATCTCACGGCATAAAACATCAAGCCCTGATTTTTCTTATTTTGGCCCCAAACAAGCCCAGTATCGCAAACAAAAGTGTGGGTAAAATAGCCGCCATCTCGGATGGCCATAGAAACACCTGACTGAACGGACAAAAAAAACGATTAATTAAATGGAAACTAAATCCAACGGTTACCCCTGTTAATAATTTGGCCCCCATCGTTGATGATCGCAGTGGCCCAAACACAAAAGGAATCGCAAGAGTCATTATGACAACGGTGCTAAACGGCTGAACCCAAACGCTGCCCTTCAAAAAAATCGTACAAACACACTCCGCGCATACGCGTGCGCCCCTGTTGCCTCATAAAGCAAAAACATCCCTATGGACTATAATACAAATAGATAAGCACACAATTAACCAGTAAAGTGTTTTAAATCGCAAGATAGGTCAATTAAAGTCAGTACTCACTTTCAAAAATGAGGTGGATATGAAACGGACTGATTTATTTGGTGTTCATGACGAAGTGGAAAAACTAAGTCGTCTCAAACTAAATGACGATCAAGATGAATTTATTAATATCCTGAAAAAAGATCTGTCCAAGCTTGATAAGGAGAACTTGGTCGATTCCAGCGTGAAGCTAATGAAAGCACATAATTTGAAAACCCAAGCACAGAAAAGACACTATATAGATTCCGAGCGAGATGAAGAAACACCCAAATCTCTTGATGATATTATTATCATGATTGAGGTTCAGATAGGTGACAGTGGTTCTGATCGTCCTTACCAGAAAAAATTGGAAGAGATTTTACACACGCTTAATGCCATAAATAGTAGAATAACGACACAGGTCGACGCTGGCGATCTTCAAATAACTGAAAAAGTAAATAAACAATATGCGCTCCATGTAAATACCGAAAAAAAATTTAATGGCGTCGTTATGTTACCGATGAACCAGGAGCTAGATTATCGGATGGCTAGTGGGGCATGTTTTGGGTATAGTGCATATTGGTCACATCAACTGTTACACAGTAAACCTTTTTTTGGAACTGATGCCGGGAAAGAGCCACTTTTTAAGGCCATGTCACGAAAAAAAACAGGTGTAAATCATGCATACCTCACTGATGTTAATCATGTAGCGAATTTAACAGATAAAATATCAAAACTTCAGTTTCTTCAACATGATACGCGCGATGTTTCAAATGAATTATCCAACGGAGGAAAGGAAACAACTTATTTTTCTCCCCAAACGTGGTTTTTTGCCAAGCCTTTTATTAAATCGGCTTATTCACTCGCAGAACAGGTGATTACAAACGCAGATAAGCATGCTGAAAATCCATGTATTCTTACCATATGCGGTGGACTCCGTGGACATGCCATGTCTTTTTGCAAAAAAAACGATCAATATCACTTTATGGACCCTAATTTTGGGTGGGTCAAATTCAATGATAGTGAAAATTTTAAACAATGGTTTGTAGAATATTACACAGTCTCAGGTTATGACAAACTCTTTTGTGCATTTGATATCATATCGTCTGACGTAAACGAAGAAAAAAGACAATCAAAATTTGAAAATATAATAACGAGCATAATATCACCCTTCAAGTGGATCGCTGAAATACTTTATTTTGCTACTATTTACATGCCTTATTCTACTATTAGAAGTCTTCCGTCTAAAGATGAACATCATGCTGCATCACCTTTAGAAGAACCTATAAAATTAAAAGAAAGTAGCTCTGCTAGAATTGCTATTGGATTATCATCAGACATTGCCGATGTGGCAGACTTTTTAAAATCAAAAAAAAACGTAGAATCAGATTCAATCAAGCATAGGAACGCTAAAGGATCTATCGATGATCTAGATGCTACGATCAATCCAGGGCAATCAAAATCGCATCAGAAAAAAACAACCATCGTTGAAGAAAAAAAAGAGCCTATAGAAAAACAAAATGTTTCTGAAAATACCGATGACTCAAGAGAAGAGCAAAATAACAATACATCACCTAGACTTTGACGGTGCTCAAGCGTCTGTTAAGTCATTTAAAATATCAAGCCCTTATTTTTCTTATCTTGGCCCAAAGCAGTCCTAAATATTCATGCCATGCAGCATTAAAACTCGCTAAATTACTTGTACTAGGTAAGAGTTTTTTTAAGAACGGTTTGTTCTCATATTGAAACCCTGTGTAATCACACGGTGCTGCAATGGGATGCAAGCCTTGATGTTCAAACAAGGCCATCGATCGTGGCATATGCGTCGCAGACGTCACCAAATAAAACGGTTCATCTTTTAACCATGGCTTCATCAACCGTGCTTCATCTGCGGTATTAATAGAGTCACCCTCAAGCACACGATCCGTTTCAGGCACATCAAACATATCGGCCATTTCATTAAAGCGCACAGAATCCGCATATTGCCTTCCTCGTCGACTACCTCCCGATAAAATTAGCTTAGCTTTAGGCAATTCGCGATACACACGCAGACCTTCTAAAAAACGCCGAAGACTTGCACTCGACAAGGCATCACTTGCAGGCATGGCTTTAATTCCCAAAACCCCACCCCCAAGCACAACAACCCAATGAATATTCGGATCAACTTGGGTTACACGTGCGTATTGCTCTTCAAGTTTGACACTCATCCAACGTGGTAAAAAAGATGTGCTTAAAGCAATCACACCCAAAAACAATAGCCCAAAACCCAGAGCAATATATCTACTACTTTCTACTTGCTTCAATAAACAAATAATTAAAATAACTGCGAGAACAAACCCTATAAATAAAGGGTGTAATAAAAGTTCCATAATATGCCGCAATTGCGACGCACGTATGCCATCGATATTAATCATCATCACAAGCTCCTTGAAATATTTTATTACCGCGTACGCCCCATCCAATATGCTCCCAATATTGCAAACACAAGTGTGGGCGCAATAGCCGCCATCTCCGGTGACCACAAAAACACCTGACTGAAAGGACCAAAAAAACGATTCACCAAATGAAAACTAAACCCAACAGTTGCCCCTGTTAATAATTTAGCGCCCATGGTCGATGATCGCAGTGGCCCAAAGACAAAAGGAATCGCAAGAATCATCATGACAACGGTGCTAAACGGCTGAACCAAACGCTGCCAATAGGCAAGCTTATAAGGAAAAAGTGCCGGTGATGCTTGTTGTGATACCACATAGTGATGCAGTGCAACAAAACTCATCTCATCGGGCGTTTCACCACGGAGTTTCAACACAGCTAAGTCAAGCGGTATATCCCATGGCATGGTTTCATAATGCTTAACATTTGTTTTATGAGTGCTGAATCTTGTTTCATCAACCCCTTGCGCTTGCCAAACTCCGTCATGCTCAACCAATGCGTCTATCTTACGTGTAAAACGCATATGATGCGTTGTATCAAATTGAAATTGATAAATATCACGTAAACTATGATCCGCTAATACATCCCCCACCAGCATAAAATTATTTTCATGCCGCAACCAAACACCATGGCTTGTTCTTACCGCCTGCCCACCGGTTAAAGCTTGGCTTTTAATATCATGTGATGTCGCTAAAAATCGTGGTACAAGCACCTCACCCAACACGGTAACAAATAAAATAACAAACACCGAAGCTTTTAATACCGCCCAGGTCACACGTTTAATCGAAACGCCAGAAGCCTGCATCACCAAGAGCTCACGATGCGTTGCAAGATTACCCAAGCCCACCAAAGCACCGAGTAAACACGCCACAGGAAAAAACAAATAAACTTGTTCTGGCACCTCAAGCATCACCACCTTGAGAGCTTCACTAAGATGATAGCCGCCTCGACCTAAATCACCCAACTCGTTTACAAATAAAATAAATATTTGCAAGCCTGTCAGCATCAAAATAACCAAAGCAATCGAGGCCAGTACTGTTTTGGCAATATAACGGTCAATCAATTTCATGACGGCTTCTTCCTGTTACGCCACATCAAGCCTACGCCAATCAAAACCATGCTTCCGTGCAAACTTATAATCGCAAGCCATAATGGCAATTTTCCCGAAGCCACCGCATCTCGCGTAAGAAACATCAGATTCGCATACGCAATAAATAACAAAATGGCAGGTAATAAGCGTGCATATTTTCCGGCACGCGGATTCACTCGGCTAAGCGGCACGGCAACCAGTGTAAGAACAATAACCATCAATGGAATAGAAAAGCGCCATTGCAACTCAGCCGCTTTCGCATATTCATCCGGACCTAACGGCCACAAATCGGCGGTATCCGCCGAACGTAAATCACCCGCTTTAGGTGCGGATACAGGCTCAGGTAAACGCGTTTCATATTTTTTAAACGATGCCACTTGATAATCAGCTTGGCCTGGCTGGCCTTGATATGCACGCCCGTCCAGCAACACCAAATCGTTCGTGCCTGTTTTCGTATTATGCGTCGCATAAGCCTCATCGGCCCATAAAATATCCCAACGCGGCTCATTTTTTTTATGATGATGATTAAGCCTCGCTAAAAATACACCTTCAGCGCGGCTATGATCTTTATTCATGTTTTCGACATAAAACACATCTTTACCACCCGATGCTGCCGTGAACGTTCCGGGTACTAGGGTTTTAATCATCACTTGAATACCACTGCTACGCAGTAATTTTACACGCTCTACAGCAATCGCTGGATTGACCCACAATAAAATAACCAAGACGACAGCTGCCACACCTGATGCCATGATCAAGCTGTGCTTTAATAACTGGGGTGGTCCATAGCCACAAGCATGTAAAACCGTCATCTCGCTTTCGGCATACAAACGCCCGTAAGCAAGCAAAAGTGCCATATAAAACCCAAGGGGCAGTAACAAACCCATAAACATAGGTAATTCGAGTGCCATGAGTTTCAAAATAAACATCGCCGGAATTTGACCGTTTGCAGCACGAGATAAATATAAAACAAACTGGTTGCTCATAAAAATCAGCAAGAGAATGCTGGTTAAAGCAAGCAATGTTGTAAACACTTCTTTGGCTAAATAACGAAAAATTAACACAGTCCCAGCATCCCCAACAGAAGATTAAGGTAGCCAAGCATATAAGGCCCCGGTAAAATAAAAATCTCTGCACACTATAACACGATAGGAAGCTCACCTCATGTATGGACTCAGCCAAACACCAATTTTAAATAATTCAAATAATTTAAATAAAAAAAATAAAAATACATGCCTCGTGCTTGGATTTTTTGAAAACACCCCCCTGCCTGTGTTTGCTGAATCATGGGATCTTGAACCTATATGCAAGCAATTAAACACCCGGGGTGAAAGTTTATGGCATTTTCATAACGAACAGACTATCTTGCTCTTACATTGCGGTGATAAAAAAGCGTTTAATTTGACCCACGTCGCCAAGCTAAGTCAGACAGCATATTCTGCGTTAAATCAACAAAAAATAAATGCCGCTACGGTATGCTTACCCCAAGCTCATAACACAACGCCGAATCAACAGCTAGAACATATGCTCCTGAAATTTGATGCTGCAGCCTATAAACCGCCGCACCTCAAAAGCAAACCAGAAACACATACGCATACGCTTGAAGCTATCCAGTTTTATCTTGAAGGTGCAACCGAAGAAGCTATCCAGGCCGCCATGGCAACTGCCGCAGGGATTGCTTGGACACGAACACTCGCTAATTTACCTGCTAATTATTGCACGCCCTCTCACCTTGCTAGCGAAGCAGTTGCATTTGCCAAAGAGCACGAGAGCCTTAGTACGCGTGTACTGGAGCGAGAAGACATGCACGCACTTGGTATGGGTGCTTTTCTTGCGATTAGCCAAGGCAGCCCTGAGCCACCCAAACTCATCGAAATTCAATATACAGGCGCGGGTGACGCAGCCCCTATCGTACTGGTCGGTAAAGGGGTGACGTTTGATTCAGGTGGGATTTCACTCAAACCTTCGGCTGGTATGCATGAAATGAAATACGACATGGGCGGTGCAGCAAGTGTTCTGGGTGCAGTCAAAGCCTGTGCGCTCATGAAACTGCCTATAAATCTCGTCGGTTTGCTTGCCTGTACAGAAAATATGCCCAGTGGGAACGCCACCAAGCCTGGTGATGTGGTCACAAGCATGCTCGGAAAAACCATTGAAATCACTAACACCGATGCCGAAGGCCGTATGGTACTTGCCGATACATTAACCTATGCTGAGCGCTTCAAACCAAGTTTTGTACTCGACATTGCAACACTCACCGGTGCGATTTTAGTCGCGTTAGGTCGCTGGGCAAGTGGTTTTATGACGGAAGATGAAGATCTCGCTAAAACGCTGCAACAAGCCGCAGTAGAAAGCAACGACCATGTCTGGCGTATGCCGCTTGATGAGAGCTTCCAAAGCGCGCTCGAAAGCCCCGTTGCAGACATGATTAACGCATCACTTGATCGTGAAGCAGGCAGTGTGACCGCCGCATGCTTTTTATCGCACTTTGCCAAAAAATTCCGTTGGGCCCATCTTGATATCGCAGGTACGGCCTGGAATTCAGGTAAAAAACATGATGCCACAGGGCGCCCGGTGCCACTTCTCATGGCTGTATTACGTGAGGCTGCCCGTGCGCGTTGATTTTTATGTGATTGAAGATGAGCATCAAGACGCGCTGTTTCGGGTTGCGTCTCGTCTGCTCGCAAAATCGTACGCCGGCGGTCTACGTGCCTGGGTTTTGTGTGCCGATGAGCAAGCTGCAAATACGCTTGATACTTATCTTTGGACGTATCAAGAGCATAGCTTTCTCCCGCATAGTATCGCGGGAGAAGCACCCGAGGGCTTGAATCCACCGATTCAGATTAGTTCCGGCAGCATGCCAACCCAAGAGCATAACTTTAATTTATTGCTTAATCTCAGAGAAAATACGCCTGAACATTATAAACAATTTGAGCGCGTGCTTGATGTGGTTGCTTTTGATGCCAAAGAAGCCGGCCGTGCACGTTACCGTACTTATCGCGCAGCAGGTGTAACGTTGCATAAGCACACACTCTAGATATACTGCTGAGCTAAATACCTAAACAAAGCCTGAATGCCCATAGCTTCGCCACCTTCAGGCTTACCCGGCTTCGAGCGAATATTCCAGGCCATGAGATCACCATGCATCCACGATGTTTGTGGTGTAATAAATCGCTCAAGAAATAAAGCTGCCGTAATCGCACCACCGTACCCGGAAGCAGCTGAGTTCGCTAAATCTGCAATGGATGAGTCAAACAAGCTGGTGTAGCCTTGATGTAACGGCAAGCGCCAAACCGGATCACCCATGATTTCTGATGCCGTTGAGACATCCGCAGCAAGTTCATCATCATTGGTAAACATGGCTGTAATTTCTGTACCCACAGCAATGCGTGCAGCCCCTGTCAAGGTCGCAAGATCAATCACTAAATCCGGCTTGTATTCACAAGCTTTAACCAATGCATCAGCCAAAACCAAACGCCCTTCAGCGTCGGTATTATCAATTTCAACCGTCAAGCCATTACGCATGGTTAGCACATCACCGGGGCGATAAGCCGAGGCACTTACAGCATTTTCAACAGCAGGAATCAATAATTGCAAACAAATAGGCAATTGCATGCTCATAATCCAATGCGCAAGGCCTATGGCATTGGCTGCCCCACCCATGTCTTTTTTCATTAAGCGCATACCGCGCGAAGGTTTAAGATCAAGACCGCCTGAATCAAAACACACGCCTTTACCGACTAAAGCCACACGTGGATGCTTTGGATCGCCCCAGGTAAGCGACGCAAGACGCGGCGCTTCAGAAGCCGCGCGTCCGACCGCATGAATCGCTGGATAGTTTTCTTCCAGTAAATCTTCACCTACGCACGCATCAAATTGAGCGCCATGCATGTCAGCCAAATCTTCTACTGCTTGAGCCAAAGCCTCGGGACCCATATGATTCGCAGGTGTGTTAATTAAGTCGCGAACTAAAAATACAGCTTCGGCTTCGGCTAACACAGCAGGTAAAGCTTCAGCTTGAATTAAAAGCTGCTTAGGCACTTGCTTATCTGATGATTTATATTTATCAAACTTATATTGCGCGAGTGACCACATCACTTCTGCACGTGACGAAAGCGCTTGTTCTGGCCAATAACAGCCGGCAGGCAATTGTGTGACAACGTGCGCGATGGCCTCAAAATCTGTGCCTTTACCAAGGCCCACATAAACAGTTAAAATTTGGTGGTTTGCATCACCAATCACAGCCCATTCACCTGGCTTGGCATGAAATTGCTGCAGCTTTAAAGCTGGCTTATCTTCTGATTTTGCCTGATCTATCGAGGCAAGCAGCACTAAACTTATTGTTTGTTCAGCATCGGTTTGATAAAAAGCTTGGGCTTGCATTATTTCTCCAAAAAATGACCGCGGAATTGCTTGAACCGCACGCCGGTTAAACCAAGACACAACACATACACTATAAAAGCAAAGAAAACATGGATGAGCAAGTGCAAAAAGCGCCCCCCCATGGCTCGATCCATCCACTCGGTAATATCACCCGCCGCACAAAGTAAATAAATAACCAAAGCTGCGTTGGCAACAAACATTTGCCAGAAAAACGTCTTCCAACCCGGCGATGGGCGATAAACACCCCGTTTCCACAAGAGCACAAACAACGTTCCGGCATTCGCATAACCGGCCAAAGCGGAAGCAAGCGTTAAGCCCGCATGCGCTAAAGGCCAAATAAAGATAGCGCATAATACCGTGTTTACAAGCATGCAATACGCACCGACTTTAACCGGCGTTCTAATATCTTGTTGTGCATAAAATCCAGGCGCTAAAACTTTAACCATCATAAACGCTGGCACACCAAGCCCCAACGTCATCAAGCTTTTCTGCGTTTGTAATACATCAATCGCTTTAAACGCGCCGTGCCCAAAAAAGCTCGCTAAAAGCGGCATACCAAATAGCACCAAACCAATCGCAGAAGGCACACCAATTAAAAGTAACAATCGAAGCGCCCAATCGATCGATTTTGAAAAATATTCACCGTCAGCTTCAACATGCTTCCGTGATAAATGCGGCAAAATAACCGTGGCGATAGCAACACCAAACACACCTAACGGAAAATCAACTAACCTATCCGTATAAAATAACCAGGTCACACTACCGACCTGTAAAAACGAAGCAAAAATCGTATCGATCAGCAAATTAATTTGTGCAATCGACACACCAAACAAAGCCGGAAGCATGAGTTTTAAAACGCGTAAAACCCCAGGGTCTTTGAACATCACACGTGGACGCATTAAAAAACGATGCTGCGCAAGAAAAGGAATTTGCACAAGCAGTTGCACACCACCGCCAATCAACACGCCCCAAGCCAGAGCCTTAATCGGTACAGAAAGATGCGGCCCCACATAGAGTGCTGCAAAAATTAGGCAAATATTAAGTAAAACAGGTGTCAAAGCCGGTACACCAAAATACCCATACGTATTCAAAACAGCGCCGGCCATTGCCGTGAGCGAAATCAGCATTAAATAAGGCAGCGTGATACGTAGCATTTCTGTTGCAAGCAAGGTTCGCGAGGCATCCTCACCAAATCCTGGTGCAAACACAAAAATAATGCCTGGCGCAATCAATTCGGCAACAATAACCACACCTAACAATACCAAACCCAAATTACCGGCGACGCGTGCTAAAAATAGCCGCACATCATCCACAGCACGATTGGTTTGATACTCGCTCAGAACAGGCACAAAGGCTTGTGAAAACGCTCCTTCGGCAAACAAACGACGCATAAAATTCGGAATTTTAAAGGCAATAATAAACGCATCCATACCAGCCTGTGCACCAAAGGCTTGCGCAAACACCATATCGCGTGCAAAACCCATAATCCGCGAAAGAAAGGTCATACATGAAACAAGAGAGGTCGAGCGAAGCAAGCCTCGCTTTTTTTGAGTAATAGCATCAGCTGAAGCAGAAGCAGGCATGGTCTATAAAATCACAGAAATAAAGTATGTCGAGTATCTTATCGGAAAGATGAAGAAGGTGCAGCACCTTTTACAAATTACATATTCGGCCTTGCTTCATCACGATCAAGCATTTCACCGATTTCGCTATAATAGCCACTGGCTTCTTCGAGCAGTTTTTGAAGCTTGGGTTCTTCTGTGTACGCTGGATTATGATTGATACTCGTTGCCAACTCCTTCTGCGTGGATTCTGTTGGCGTTTTTAAAAAATCAGATAACGCCTGTGCAACAGCTTGCACGTTTGGAAGAGCTTTTTTGCGTTGCATTTTTGATAACATACTTGGCTCAGTGAGTTGCTTACATGAAAGAATCATCACCTTAATCGCACGATCAAATTCGTTTTGTTTATCTTTGAATAAAGGCAGCTTTTTAATTAAATCTGCTTCTTCTTTTTCAAGTTGAGCGTTTTTATCTTCATACTCTATGATGTATTTTTCAGTTACTATGATAAGCCCTTCCTGCACGCTACTGCGTTTTGCATAGTTTGATTGCTTTTGCTCGGCCTCACTGATTTCTGTTATATTCACCTTGATCGTGTCTCGCATTGCCTTCATCTTAGAAGAGATTTCATTTCTTCTTTCACACAAAGTTTCATGCGCAGTCTTCCAACCAAATATATGATAGATTGCTGACCATACAGGCTCTAGAAAAGAAACATTCTCTATATTCTCATGCATGGGTCCTATAATTATTCTTTGTGCTGTCTCTGCGGTATGAAGCGCTTTATTCTCTTCTTTTTTTGTATTTATCAGATCGACCACTTGAATGATTGTTTTTAATAATTCCTTGTTTTTTTCTTGATGTGCATACAACTCTTTTCGATTTGTATCGATATACTTGAGATTGACTTCTTTTTCTTGATGAATGGCCGCAAGTCGTTCAGTTACATCTTCTCGCTCGTAAGCATCACTACGTTGCAGACGTAACTTGGTAGGTTTGGCTTTAAAAAAACCTACCGATGAAGCTACAGTTGCTTTTTCAAGATTTTCATCGACTGAATCAGTGACTGACTCACCATCTGAATCCGATAAGGAACGCGTGCTGTCTGTCTCAACGCTTTCAGCATCACCAGGCACGCCATTGATATATTTCATAACACAAGCACCTTTTTATAAACACTACCTTTATATATAGGCTAAAAAACAACCACTTTCTAGTGTTTGATATTTTAATGCTTGTACCAACCGGTGTTGGGATGCTTTAATTTCGATAAGAATAAATAATAAGGCATGAGATATTTATGAAACGTTTTGCATTCATGATTTCAGATAGAACGGGACTTACGGTCGAGTCACTTGGACATAGTTTGTTAACACAATTCGAAGATGTGACGTTTGAAAAAGAAACCATCCCCTATCTAGATACGCTTAAAAAAGCAGATGCCATGGTAGCCAGAATTAATGCCTGTGCCGTTGAACATAAACCGATTGTATTCATCACGTTGATTGATCCTGAAATTAGCGCTTGCATCAAAAAATCAAATGCCTGTGTGCTGGATTTATTCGGAACGTTTTTAAACCCACTCGAACAAGAACTCGGTGAAAAATCATCTTATACCGTAGGTAAAACTCATGCTGTCGCAAATGTCAAAACTTATGATCATCGCATTGACGCCATCAATTTTGCATTAGATTATGACGATGGAATTAAATTCAAAGGCTATGAAAAAGCCGACGTTATTTTAGTGGGTGTATCACGCTCAGGAAAAACGCCATGCTGTTTATATATGGCATTACAATTTGGTGTGTTTGCTGCTAACTATCCGTTTACAGATGGAGATATTTCAGGATTTGAGCTCCCGAAAGCACTCAAACCCTACCGAAACAAACTCTTTGGACTCACCATCGACGCTAAACGCTTAGAGCACATTCGAACAGGTCGCCGCCCAAACAGCCAGTATGCCTCATCGAACCAGTGTCGATTAGAAGTCAATAAAATCGAGCAGTTGTATCGCTCTGAAGGCATTCCTTATTTGAATTCAACCAGCTATTCTATTGAAGAAATTTCAACAAAAATCATGGCTAAATGCAATATTCAGCGACGGCTTTAATCTAGACTTAGCCAACACACCACATCGCCATAAAATCAGGCACCGACATGGCGAGCAAGCGCTCAGCTTCGTTCATGGTGCCTAAAATAATATTGGTTTTGGCGTCTGAAAATTGCGTGTTTAAATTACGCTGAAATTTACCCAATAGAACCGGCTTTCCTTCTTCTCGACGGCGTCGATGCCCCAATGGGTATTCAATCGTGACACATTCGCTGCTCTCTCCAGAACTAAAAAAGATTTGGATGCTGTTCGCAATCGAACGTTTATGAGGCGCATGATAATCACGTGAAAACTCAGCTGACTCAGAGACCTGCATTTTTGAACGTAAGACATCAATACGAGCATCAGCTGCGGCTTCATCTTCATAATCTTCCGCACACAGGGTCCCGTTTAAAAGTGCCACGGCAACCATGTATTGCAAGCAGTGGTCACGATCAGCTGGGTTGTGCAACGCGCCTTCTTTACTGATAATACGAATCGCTGATTCATGCGTGGTGAGATCAATACGCTCAATATTATCTAACCTATCCCGTACCAAAGGATGAAGTTGAACGGCACATTCAACCGCGGTCTGGGCATGAAATTCGGCTGGATATGAAAGTTTAAATAAAATATTTTCCATCACATAGCTGCTGTAAGCGCGCTGAAATTGAAAAGGCTTCTGTGCCATGCTCACATCATAAAAACCCCACTGCTTCGCTGTGAGGGCGCTTGGATAACCCATTTCACCTACATTTGTCAGTAAGGCAAGGCGTACCGCACGTGCCGTTGCATCTCCCGCAGCCCATGACTTACGTGAACCTGCATTCGGTGCATGGCGATACGTTCGTAAGCTTTGACCATCAACAAAAACCTGAGATAACGTACGTTCGATTTGCTCATGATTCGCACCTAAAAGCATCCCAACCACGGCAGCACTTGCAGCTTTCACTAAAATAACGTGATCCAAACCCTGGCGATTAAAGCTATTCTCAAGCGCTAAAATACCCTGGATTTCGTAAGCTTTGATCATCGCGCTTAATACATCACGCATACAAAACGGCGCATCTCCGCTTGCCACACGCTGCCGACTCACATAATCCGTAACGGCTAAAATCGCACCCAAATTATCCGAAGGATGGCCCCATTCAGCAGCAAGCCAGGTGTCGTTAAAATCCAGCCAGCGTATCATCGTGCCAATATTAAACGCCGCCTGAATAGGATCCAGCTCATAAGCGGTACCTGGCACGCGTGCGCCGCCTGGTAACAAAGCACCTGGCACTACAGGTCCTAGTAGCTTTGTGCACTCTTGAAAGTTTAGTGCCAACATCGCACAACCCAATGCGTCCATGAGACAAAGGCGCGCTGTTTCATAGGCTTCATCGCTCGCTGGCGTTGCATCCAGAACATAAGATGCAATATCTTGAATAACCGTGTCGTAATCAGGTTTTAAATTCGTTTCGACAGTTTCAGCAGTTTCAACGTTCATCACGCGCCTCCATGGGTACAAACGAACGTGCCTCAGGTCCTGTATAAATTGAAGCTGGACGAATCAATCGATTATCTGCACGCTGCTCAAACACATGTGCCGACCATCCCGTGATTCTCGAAATCACAAAAAGAGGTGTAAATAATCCCGTGGGAATACCTGCCAAGTGGTAAGCCGAAGCACTATAAAAATCGACGTTCGGGAAAAGCTTTTTTTCGGACCACATCACCGATTCAATACGCTCAGACACGGGATAAAGCACGTTATCCCCCACGGATTCAGATAAACGCTTTGACCACGCTTTAATAATATCTGAACGAGGATCGCATGTGGTATAAACACGATGCCCAAAACCCATAACTTTGGCTTTATTTTTTAACATGTGACGAAGTTCTTGTTCTGCTTCGTCTGGTGTATTAAAACGCTCGATAAGTTCCATGGCCGCTTCGTTAGCACCACCATGAAGAGGTCCACGCAACGTACCTATTGCGCTGGTCATGCAAGAATAAAAATCGGATAGCGTTGCTGCTGTAACACGTGCTGCGAAGGTTGAAGCATTAAACTCATGTTCGGCATAAAGAATAAGCGAGACATTCATCATGTCTCGAGCTAAATTATCTGGCGTCTTACCGTGTAATAATGCTAAAAAGTGCCCGCCTACGCTTGTTTCTTCACTTTGACCGTTAATAATACGCTTATTATCAAAATGATAAACATACCAGGTACATAAAATTCCTGGAAAAAGCGCTAAAAGACGATCAGCAATTTCAGCCTGATTTGAAAAATTACGTGCTTCAGGCTCAAGATTTCCCAAAAAAGAACAAGCCGTTCTCAAGACATCCATCGGATGCGTATTTTTGGGAATTAAATGCAAAAGTTTTATCAAATCTTTTGGTAAAGCTCGAAGCTTAATCAGGTGATTAGTGTAAATTTCTAGTTCGGGTTGCGTTGGTAAATAGCCTCGTAAAAGCAAAAAAGCGACTTCTTCAAACGTACTATGTTTGGCTAAATCATCAACGGAATAACCGCGATAATTGAGACCTTCTCCGGCTTGACCTACGGTTGCAATGGCGGATTCTCCAGCAACCACACCTGCCAGTCCTTCTGTTTTATTTTTCATGATGATTATTGCTCCATGCATCTAATTTGTCTTCGAAAGATTGATAGTCCAGTACATCGTACAATTCATTTCGTGTTTGCATGCGCTTGAGCAGCGACTGCTGTGTGCCTTCTTGAAGAATGGTTTGATAAACGTGCTGCGCGGCAAAGGCCATCGCTCGAAAAGCACTGAGTGGATAAAGAATTAACTGAACGCCGGCAGACTCGAGCTCTTCACGTGTAAAAAGTGGTGTTTTACCAAACTCGGTAATATTTGCAAGCATCGGTACGGGGAGGTGCTGAACAAACATACGATATTCATCTAACGTTGTTAACGACTCAGGAAAGACCATATCGGCACCCAGTTCCACACAGTAAGCTGCGCGATCCAAAGCTGCCTGCATGCCATCGACCGCATATGCATCGGTTCGAGCCATAATAATAAAATTAGGATCACATCGAGCATCCACAGCAGCTTTAATACGATCGCCCATTTCTTGCTGAGATATCAGTGTTTTATTGGGTCGATGCCCGCAGCGCTTGGCTGTGTGTTGATCTTCAAGATGAATCGCTGCAACACCTGCACGTTCCATGGACTGCACTGTACGAGCAACACTTAAAAGATGTCCAAAACCTGTGTCAACATCAACAAGTAGAGGCAGTGAAGTTGCATCAGTGATGCGCCGTACATCTTCGAGCACTTCAGACAAACCGGTCATACCCAAATCAGGCAAGCCATATGAGGCATTCGCAACCCCAGCCCCTGAGAGATATAAAGCTTGCGCTCCGGCTGCTTCAGCCAAGCGAGCCGCATAGGCATTAACAACCCCCAGTAATTGAACGGATTTAGATTCAACAACCAGTTTTCTTAGTTGTGTTCCTTTCGAATGAACCATATCAAACATTCCTTGTTAGATATTAGATACGAGTAAGCTCTCATTTTTTTAGCACGTCCAATACCTAGAGACAAGCGGTATTAAAACAATGATCAAATAAATCCGCTATCTCTCTCGGGTGAGTAGGCCATTTTGTTAGCAACTGAAGTAGGCTCAACTGAATTAGGTTCAGTCGATGATGAGTAAAAATAAGACAAAATGCCCGCTCCTTTGGGTCTCGCCGAAGATGCCATAGGTATTGCCCTGCTTTCTGTTCTATTTTGAGGCCGAGTAGTCGGGATACTATGTTGTTGCTGCGGTTTAAACAGCCTCGCTAGCTCTGACAGCAAAGTCACTGAAGAACAATTAAAACCACTTCGAACATATTTTATTAAATAAGAAAATGTTTTAGGTTGTGTTTTGCCATCATACAGAACTTGGTTCATCAATCGTCGATATTCATACGAATCACTTTTTTCTAGCTGATGGCAATACCCAAGCATTTGGGCAGTGATCCAAGCAATTTCCGTTTGACATGTTTTTAAAGCTAAAAAATTCAAGACTTGATCTGATTGAGCTCTTCCTGATGTATCAAGCTGAGCACGAAAAGATATTTTAGAACGCTCAACATCTAATTCAAAGCGAGACGCTTCGTCTATGTCGTCATGAGCATTAGTAGAAGCACGGAGTTGAGAATCTATACGATAATCATCTCGATATCTTGCTTCATGATCATCGCAAAGGTACTGAATATCTTGCTCGGTAAGAGGTTGATTGTTTATATAATATTTCTCTTTAAATGCTTCAAAACTAAACTCAGGATTAGATTCAACCGCTTCAGCTCGTTGAATCATACGTAAAATCACATTTCTTGTTGTGCTTTCCAATGCCGGTGTAGGATTACTCAACGTTACAATATAATCAGTCTCCCTCCAATACCGTGCAGCCAACGGCTGTAGTTCCTCAGGTTTATCTGTTATGCGTTTTTTTTCTGATAACGTAAAAAATCGCGATGGAAATACATCTAAATTAAAAAATCCTTCTCCGCGATCAAACGAATCTTGACTATTTTTTAATGAAAAGAGTGACATCCCATCATCTGACAAAATAAGGCGATGCAAATCAGAATTGCTAATAATATCTTTAGATACCGGATCAAATCGTTGGGTCAATGTTGGAATCAACAAAGCATAAATATTAAACTCAGTTTTTACGCCGTCAGTTGAAAAAACCTTCATCCATCGCTGATTTGCTGATTTCAACTCAGGTGCATACGCCGATAATCGCAAAGAAAAATTAGCCAGTTGCTTAACAAATGTAAGCGCAAGCTGATTTTGAGCAACCGAGCAACGCGTGTAGTCTTCTGAAGTATTTTTAATCACTTCCCAGCGCTCTGCTAATAAATCACAAGCGTGAGGAAGCAGTGTTTCTAGCTTATTTCCTATTTTGCCATCAATAGGAACTGGCACTCCTAAAGCATGTTGCTTGAGTCGATACACTAAATAAGAAATATCATGCTCTGGAGTGCCACTCGCAGGTTCAGGAACTATTTCAGACAGCTTATCTTGTAGTTCTTCAGAAAAAAAGAAAACACCTGGATGCTCTGAAGAAAGAGCGTCTGACAAGCAATTAAAGAATTGTTTTACGACAAAAGCTTCCATGAAAAAACATCACGTACAATAAGACTCAAGCATGCAATTTTATACTAGTCAATCATTTTATTCCACATAATTATAAAAATTTAAGTAAAAAAAAGCCCCTTAGATTATATAAACCTAAGGGGCTTT
>JARGNP010000039.1 GCA_029210265.1 Legionellaceae bacterium | reverse complement strand
AGCCTAACAAACAAAATTTTGATTCAGTAGGTGGGATTTTTGGGTGCATACGAAAGAATTGTCGAATTTCTTCGTAAGCATGGCATAGGATCATAGCTGACCAAGGGTATGCACCCAAAAATCCCACCTACTAATGTTGCGCCCTTGCGTCTAGTGCCATAATTCCCGCGATACTCTATAAAAATTTGTTTGATTTTCTTGGCTATATTTTGATTTTCTATTGCCCTTGGTGACGGTGTGTTTTTAAGCCAATCGTAATAGCTGCTACGTCCAACACCTAGAACATCACACATCATACCAACATTAAAATTAGTTTTATTCTGTTTTATCCAGGCGTACTTTACTGTATTTCGCTGGCAAAGTACGCCGCCGCTTTTTTTAATATGTCACGCTCTTGCTTAAGGCGAATATTTTCCTTTCTAAGGCGCTTTAATTCAGCAGCAGAATCATCTGGCATATTACTTTTTTCAGCTTCAGTGGGGTGAAATCGCTTTACCCAACCATGCAGTGTGCATTCATTAACACCAAGTTCACGGGCGGTAGTGGATATAGGCTGGTCTGTTTCATGTGCTAATTTAGCTGATGATTGCTTGAATTCCAGTGAATAGCTTTTAACTGTACGTTTACTCAATTGATACACCTCCGGGTTAAATCATTGTAATTTATTTGTCCGGTTTAGTGTAGCCCCATCAACATGATAAACGATGATAAACGTATTCCACTGGAAATGAGCATGCAAAATATTGATGTTGAGGTTTCAAGGTTAACTGATTTACTCCAACTCATGGAGGAAGCAGATAAAATTTACTTGAAATCGCTAGCGTTGAGATTGGGTGAATTATCTGCCCAGTTAAATCAACCAACACATTATCAGGCATATCATTTTTAATGGCGCATAAGAAATTTGTTAGCAAAAGGCGGGCTTGTCCCGCTTTTTGCATTTAGTCTAACGTCAATTATAATTGTTTCCTATCAAGCCTCTCACTCCTAGATTCAATTCACAGGTCTACTTTCTGTCTAATTTAAAACCAATTTGATTCTCTAAATTTTAACCGGCTTGCTATAACAAAGGATTCCTAAATGCCGTATAATAGTTTTGATGCTTATGTTAAAGATTTGCTTGCTAGATAAAATCACAACAACCTTCAACGGTTAAGGCCGCATGACACATGACAGATATTGCTAACAAGGTAGCTATTATTACAGGATCCACAAGTGGGATAGGAAAAGCCATTGCGTGTATGCTATCTCATTATGGCGTGAAAGTAGTGCTTAACTCAGTCTCTTCTGTTGAAAGTGGAAATAAGCTGAAAGAATCATTGCCTGATGCTATTTATATTCAGGGAGATATTGGTCAAGAGGAAGATTGTAAAAGTTTAGTGGCTAAAACTATCCAACATTTTGGTCAGCTCGATATACTTGTTAATAATGCAGGGAAGTCGCTCCGAACAGGTGATAACCCATTTGATATTAGCAATAAAGTATTTTCTGAAACACTTGATATAAATGTTGTGGGGACCTGGTGTTTATGCCGTGAAGCATTACCTTATTTTAAACAATCTGGAGATGGCAACATAGTTAATCTGTCATCTAGCGCCGGTCTTAATCCTGCATCAGCTTCAAGTGGGATTCCTTATGCTGTTTCAAAAGCCGCGATTGCTCACTTGACCAAGCTGATTGCAAAGTACGCTGGTCCTGAGGTACGTGCTAATACTATTGCCCCTGGATTAATTATTACACCACGAACCGAAAATTTTGATGAAGCCATTTCTAAATTTCAAAACAGAACCCCATTGAAACGTACAGGTGTTCCAAATGATATTGCTGAACTGGTTTTAGCTATATTGCGTTCCGGCTATATCAATGGAGAAACCATCTCCATCGATGGTGGATTCTCAGTTTTATAAAGAGACCGTGCATATAATATGCATTCAGGTTAGCCCTAACATCTCAAATATCCAGTATTAACAAATACTGGTTTACTTGAGTCTATCAGCTTGATATAATCCTTCCCTATCTGCATAGCGGAGTCGAATTGGCCAAACAGTGTCTGGCCAATCAAAGGTGATCTTGAACCCACTACACTGTAGAGAGCGAATTCGTCACACGGCATGTGGCGAATTTCAACGCATTGATTTTTATGAATATTTTACACATATCTGAAATGGAGGCACCCTAAGTGAGTAACGATATAGATAACCCAAATAAGGGCCTCAATCCCGAATTTGATCAAGTTTGCCAAATGGCGATTGGCTATATAGAGAAAGCGCGCCAAAAAGTTCTGAAGGCTGTTAACCATCAGCAAGTCATAGCATATTGGCAAATAGGTCGCTTAATTGTTGAAACTGAGCAAAAAGGAAGTAACCGAGCCAATTACGGTACAGCTTTAATCGACTCCTTATCTGCTCAGTTAAACCAGACATTTGAGAAAGGCTTTAGCACGACTAACCTCCGATATATGCGCCAATTCTATCAATTTTATAAAAATCGAATTCGCCACATGCCGTGTGATGAATTCGAACTTGCTGATTTTGATGAAAATTTAGGATGGTCACACTATCGCACCTTAATAACAGAGTCTCGTGAGGAAGTTAGGAAATTCTACGAGATTGAGGCTTCAAAAAATCATTGGTCAGTGTCTCAGCTGAAACGACAAATGCATAGTTTTCTATATGAGCGCTTAGCAGCAAGCCGTGATGAGGCTGGTGTTTTGCAGTTAGCTAACAATGGTCAAATTATAGAGAAACCAGAAGATGCGCTTAAAAGTCCTGTCATATTAGATTTTCTTGGTTATAAAGATCATCATAATTATTCTGAGAACGATCTTGAGTCAGCCATAATTCAAAATTTACAGCAATTCCTTCTTGAGATGGGCCGTGGTTTTGCCTTTGTTAGCAGACAAAAAAGAATCACCATGGATGGAGAATATTTTAGACCAGACTTAGTTTTTTACCATACCATTTTAAAAGCTTATTGCATTATTGATTTAAAAATATCTGAGTTAAAACATGGTGATTTAGGTCAAATGATGATGTACGTTAATTATTATGACAGAGATATTAAGCAAAAAGATGATAACCCAACAATAGGCCTAGTACTTTGCGCTAAAGAAAACGATGCCATTGTAAAATATACATTGCCTGAAGATAACAAGCAGATATTTGCCAGAAAATATCAATTGCATCTACCCACTGTGGATGAACTAAAAAAAGAAGTCAGTCGGGAATACGAAGCAGTTCTTGGGCGTTTTCGTTCGAAATCAGACGACGAGTAGTAGGCAGCACCAATGGCATCGAAAAAACAAGCACACCCTACTCCGCTATTTGATACGCAAGACAATCTTGCAGAACAGGAGTTACCAGAGGTTATAACCCTACCTTTTGCAGCTGATGATTATCAAATCTTAAAAGATTTTCTACTTCAATATACAGGTAGTCGTGACACCTATACCGCTTATCGCCGTGAGGCAGAACGATTAGCGCAGTGGTCATGGTTTGTATCAGGTAAATCGCTGCTAGAACTACGCCGCCCTGATATTGAAGCGTATATTGCTTTTTGCCAATCTCCACCAAAGGCATGGATTGGAACAAAAAAAGTAGCCCGCTTTATCAGGCGCGATGGTAAGCGCATTCCCAATCCTGATTGGCGACTCTTTGTCGCCACTACAAAAAAATCCGCCACTAGAGATGGGAACAAACCCGAAGCTAGCAATTACCAGTTCTCTCAAAAAGCATTGCAATCTCTGTTTATTGCCAACAGCAGCTTTTATAACTACCTTATTCGTGAAGGGATCTCAGAAATAAATCCCGTTAGCCAAATTCGTCAAAAAAGCAAATTTCTTCGCAAGCAACAGAATAAACGCCAAATCCGTAGACTCACCAGCTTACAGTGGGAATTTGTCATCGAAACCGCAGAAAAAATGGCTGATAACAATCACGATAAATATGAGCGCACTCTATTCATTATGTCGGCGCTCTATCTCATGTACTTGCGTATATCAGAACTCACCACAACATCTCGCTGGGAACCACAGATGGGCCATTTTTATCAAGACAGTCAAGAGAATTGGTGGTTTAAAACAGTGGGTAAAGGCAATAAAGAACGCGACATTACTGTCAGTGAAGCGATGCTGGAGGCACTGGCACGGTACCGACATCACCGTGGGTTAACGCCTACCCTGCCCTTACCTGGTGAATCTACGCCCTTAATCCATAAGCTCATTGGGCAAGGCGGCGTTGAAAGTACTCGCCAGATCAGAGTGCTTGTTCAGGAATGTTTTGATAACGCAATAGCGGCTATGGCTAAAGAAGGTTTTATTGATGAATCCAAAGCGTTAGCGGAAGCAACCGTACATTGGTTGCGACACACTGGCATTTCAGATGATTTAAACAAACGCGGACGCCCTATTGTGCATGTCAGAGATGACGCTGGTCATACCACCAGTGCAACGACAGATTTATACAACGATGCTGAATTGCAAGCACGTCATAATTCTGGGAAAAAGAAGAAAATTCTTCCGGATTGATTTTTTAACCAGAATTAACAAAGAAAAGAGAGGTTAATAAAAAATGAGTGCCTATCACTTCGACATAAAAGGCACACTGATGGGGCTACACTAAACCGGACAAATAAATTACAATGATTTAACCCGGAGGTGTATCAATTGAGTAAACGTACAGTTAAAAGCTATTCACTGGAATTCAAGCAATCATCAGCTAAATTAGCACATGAAACAGACCAGCCTATATCCACTACCGCCCGTGAACTTGGTGTTAATGAATGCACACTGCATGGTTGGGTAAAGCGATTTCACCCCACTGAAGCTGAAAAAAGTAATATGCCAGATGATTCTGCTGCTGAATTAAAGCGCCTTAGAAAGGAAAATATTCGCCTTAAGCAAGAGCGTGACATATTAAAAAAAGCGGCGGCGTACTTTGCCAGCGAAATACAGTAAAGTACGCCTGGATAAAACAGAATAAAACTAATTTTAATGTTGGTATGATGTGTGATGTTCTAGGTGTTGGACGTAGCAGCTATTACGATTGGCTTAAAAACACACCGTCACCAAGGGCAATAGAAAATCAAAATATAGCCAAGAAAATCAAACAAATTTTTATAGAGTATCGCGGGAATTATGGCACTAGACGCATTAGGAAGGAGCTGATTAAAAAAGAAATTTCAGTAAGCAGAAGGCGTGTAGGTAAATTAATGAAGCAGCTTGGTTTAATGTGCAAGACAAAGCGCAAATTTAAAGTCACAACCGACTCAAATCATCAGTCCCCAATTGCACCAAATATTCTGAAAAGAGATTTTTCTGCTGTAGCGCCTGATTTAAAATATGTTGGTGATATCACTTACATAGCGACCCAAGAAGGTTGGTTGTTTTTAGCCGTTGTCATTGATTTATTTTCACGGCGTGTTGTGGGCTGGTCAATGGGAAAAAGAATGACAGTTGCTTTAGTAAATGATGCATTGTTAATGGCATTGTGGAATCGAAAACCTAAACGCGGCTTGTTGTGGCATACTGATAGAGGCAGTCAATATGCATCAGACAGCCACAGAATGATCTTGCAAGCGCATGGTGTTACTCAAAGCATGAGTCGCAAGGCCGATTGTTGGGACAATGCTGTAGCTGAAAGCTTTTTTCATACACTAAAAACCGAGTCGACACATCACATGAGGTTTAAAACACGTGATGAAGCAAAGCATTGTATTTTCGAATATATTGAAGTATTTTATAATCGCAAGAGAATGCATTCAGCTAATGATTATTTGTCGCCAGTAGAATATGAGGAAAATATAAAGATCAATTAAAAATGTGTCCGGGTAAGTGTTGACACATCACAGATTACTCTAATTTAAAACAGTCCGATTTAACGGGAGAAGGTCAGCTAATCAACAAAGTCCTCTAGGATGGACCTCTAGAGGGGGTAGGGCTGCTAGGCGGAAAACAAATTTCACCAGGTGAAAACGGTTTATGTGTGTTATAGCTTGCTTTAATCAGAATTAAAGATGGTTGGGACCAGGCTGACTTCATGAACAACTCCGTTACATTTTTATATATTCGATTAAAAATATTGTGCAATAATAATTTGCAAAACTCAGTAAATAATTCTAGCATAAAAAAATAATATTCCCACTACCAATAAGTAGATATTTTATGTTTGCAGGTGTTTTTTACCGTGATAATCAATATTGCCAAAAAAACTTTAAGCAAGTAATTTTAGATTCTATTAGTCAATTTAATATCACAGAGTTAAAAGGTGTTTGGCAAAATAGTCATATATCTATGGCTTGCTGCTTATATGAAAAATCAGACGCTATAAACAGAAGAAACATTCCTCAAATTCATACTGAAACTAAGTGTGTAATTATTGCCTGGGCTCGTCTTGACCGGCGAGAATATCTAACCGCAAAATTAGGCATAAAAGAATTCAGTTTGTTGTCACTATCTGATCATGAACTAATTATAGAAGCATATTTAAAATGGGGTGAAAACTGCACACAACATCTCGCGGGTGCCTTCTCCTTTGTCATTTTTGATCCAAGAAATCAGTCTATGTTTTGCTCGAGAGATCATATGGGTATAAAACCATTTTATTATTACCTTGATGAAAATGTTTTTCTTTTCAGTAGCAGTATATCAGTTTTTCACCAATTAAAACTCGTCAGTGCAGTACCAGACGAAAGCTGGATGGCTAACTACTTAATGGACAACTCAATGAGCTTTGAGAATACTGCATATACAAATATTCTTAAATTGAAACCAGCTCATCAGTTGATCGTCAAAAAAAAATCTTCAAATGTTAGTCAATATTTTAGCTTTGATTGCTACCATATTAATAAAATGCGTACAATCGATGATTACATTCAAGCATACAAAGAAAAGTTAATACACGCGGTTCAGTCACGATTGGTCGCAAACTCTCCTGTAGCATGCGAATTAAGCGGAGGAATTGACTCCTCTTCCATAACTGCAATAATTGCCAATTGCATAAGCAATTTATCAGGTAACCTCTATACTTTCAGCCATGCCTATCTAGAAAAGGAACCCGAGTACATATTGTCATTATGCCAATATTATGGACTTGAAAATAATTTTATTTCTTGTGGATTATATCAGCAAAGCAACAAAAACGTTCAAAAATATATTTTAAATACCTTAGGAGCACCTCTTGAGCACTACTCAGCTCAGGCGCATATAAAAAACTATATCAAACAAAATAAACTCAGTATTCACACATTATTTTCCGGCTTTGGTGGCGATGAATTTGTTACAAGTATTCACTCAAAAATTTCCCAGCTCCAACTGCTAAAAGAAAAAAAATACATTAATTTATACAAAAATGTATCTGGAAATTGTTTTACAAAACTTTTGCGCTGCATAAAAATGCCATATGATTATTTTCTACATATGAAACCAGCTAGTTCAATAGCACAGCAAACACTCAAAAAAAGATGGGATCACTCAATCTTAAATAAAGAAACTATTAATAAGTTTGACTTGGAGGCCCATTTTTTTTCTAATGCTCGCTTTAATCATAAGTACACCCATCTAAATGAGTTTACAGTAGAAGCTTGTTGGGCTCCATATGTTGCAACTCGCACAGAAAATTGTACACTCCTAGCAAAATCATTTGGGATTGACTATACCTGGCCTTTACTTGACCTAGAATTAATTACATTTTTCATGTCTATACCAGTTGAATATAAACAGATCAACGGCATTTGTCGTTATATCCACCGCAAAGCTGTCTCAGATATAATGCCGAAGAAAATAATATGGAAAACCAACAAAAACATGGGGGCACCTATAAAACAGTTTGAGTGCACAAAAGAAGCACTAGATTGTCCGACATCCATCCACCCGCAATTAGAAGCAATTATCAATCCGCAAAAATTACAACAGCTAGTGTCTGAATATACCATTGCCCAAACAAAAAACCTTAGAAGAAATGCAAGAATTGTAGCAACTCTAAACAGGCTTAATCGCCTAAATAGCTGGCTATATGAATTTCACTAATCAATCGGCTTTGTAAAAACTGAGGGCACTTTCTTGGTTCCATCACATTTCGATACGCCAGACAGCGTTAACATACATTGCCCATCGA
>JARGNP010000007.1 GCA_029210265.1 Legionellaceae bacterium | reverse complement strand
GGGATTTAATTCTAGAAAGCCCCTTAGGTTTATATAATCTAAGGGGCTTTTTTTTGTTTGAAATTTATGTTTTTTTTGTTTATTGTAAGATAAGCTATCTTATTGTTTTTTGGATGATAAAAAAAACAGGCGTACTCTTATTTAATATTTTTATATGTTTCATCCTGCTTTCGGGATGTGCGTTGTACGGCCCCACGTATAAAAAACCTCAAATTAACACACCCGAGCAATGGAAAAGCGCAGATAATTTATCAAAAATAGAAGATGTTAATCTGCCAGCGATGGAATGGTGGAAGCAATTCAACGATAAACAGCTTACGCGTTTAATTAATCAAGCTGTTGAGAATAATAATAATATTCAAATAGCCTTAGGGCATGTATTAGATGCGCAAGGTGAGTTGTTGAAAGTTCAGTATTCGATTATACCGTCGGTGAATGCGTTAATACTTGGTTACGCGAATACCAAAGTTAATATTTTCGATCCGGGTTTTAGTTCGGGTATTTTGCCGACGTATGCTTTGAATTTATTTCAATACTTGCGATCCAGTGAGCGAGCTAAGGCTAAGGCCTTTTCTGAGGCTGCCGTACGAGATGTCGTGGCATTGAGTGTGATTAGCGAAACAGCAGCAGGTTATTTTGCCTATTCAGGGCAGTCGCATTTATTAAACCAAGAGCAGCGGCTAGTAGCCGATCTTAAAGAATTGCTTTATTTAAGTAAAAAGCAGTACACCGAAGGTTTGATTTCGTTATATACACTGCAACAATATGAGCAGGATTATGATAAAGCCCGGGCCGAATTACCAACAGTAAAAAATAATGTAGTTGTGTCTCGCAACGCGCTTAAATTATTACTGAATGAAAATCCAGGCGATGTGGGTATTGGTTCTAGATTTATGAATTTAAACAGCGAGGCACTTGTACCTGCAAATCTGCCATCTCAAGTATTAAAAAATCGACCCGATGTACGTGCAGCAGAGCAAAAGCTCGTAGCCGCCAATGCCGAAGTTGGCGTGGTTACTTCCACTTTCTTCCCTACAGTGAGCCTAACAAGCATAGGAGGTTCTGTTGCGGAGGGGCTTACGCGTTTGTTTTCAGGCGGACATGATTATTGGAATGGCTTGACGTTATTTGGCATGCCTTTACTTGCGCCAGAATATCCAGGGCAATATAAATCAGCGACGGGGTTGCGTTATGCTGCCTACCGTGAGTATATTCAAGTGGTGCGTGCAGCGTTTAAATCGGTTGATGATGATTTATCGGCTCATCAAGAATATTATGCGAGTTTTGTTGCACAGGGCCATAACTTTTCAAGCAGTAAAAAAGCGTTTGGCTTGGCGGAAAATAGTTATGAGCAAGGTTTGTATAGCTATCCGACGTTATTGATTAATAAAATCAATATGGATCGTGCAGCGATTGATTTAACCAAATCTAAAATTGCACAATTAACCACGATTGTTCGCTTGTACCAAGATTTAGGTGCAGGCTATGCCTATTCATGTAAGACGACGGCGACATCATGAAGAAATTTTTATGTATACATCTTATTTTTCTCGGCATGATGATCATGCTTGTGGGTTGTTTTGATAAATCAAAAAAAGATGATCCGCTGTCGCATGTCGATGTACAAAAAGTTACCGCGCATGATGTTGAATATATTTTAAATTACCCTGCGTTTGTTCAAGGCGTGGTAGATTACCAAGTGATTTCTCGTATTAGTGGTGTGATTTATAAAAAATATTACACGGAGGGCACGTTTGTAAAAAAAGGTCAGCCGATTTATCAAGTGGATCCCCGGCCGTTTGAATGGGAGCTCAAAGGCTATGAAGGGGCGCTAGTAAAAGATAAGGCCGCACGTGATAATTATAAAATTATTTATGATCGCTACCAAAGCTTGTATAAAAGCAAAGCTGTTTCAAAACAGGATGTTGAAATACAACGCATTAAATACATGGCGGCTGTTGGTGATGTCGAAACCGATGAAGCAGATATTGGACGAACTAAATTAAGTTTAAAATATTGCTTGGTACGATCGCCTGCGGATGGCTATATTGCAGAACGTGCCGTGACGATTGGTTCGATGGTGACTGCGTTTGAAACGGTGTTGAATAAGCTAAACTCAGTGAATCAAATGTACTTGTTATTTTCTATGCCAGAAAACCAGCGTCTAGATATTGAAGATGGTGTTTTGAATAAAAATTTAAGTATTCCTGAAAATGCAAAGTTTCCTATTGATCTTGAATTGGCTAATGGAAAAAGAATTAAAGATGCAGGCTATGTTGAATTTATTGATACACGGATTGCTTTAACCAATGGTTCTTGGAATATGCGAGCGTTTGTTGATAATAAGTTGATGGATAATAAATTATTAGCGGGTCAATACGTAACCGTGTTTATTAAAAACATTCGTTATTTGAATACGTTTAGTTTACCTCAAGAAGCGATCATGCTTGATGATTCTGGACACTATATTTATTTGGTAGAAAATAATAAAGCGGTTAAACGTTATATCACAACAGGAAAAATGTTCGGTAATGGTCAATGGATGATAAAAGAAGGGCTCAAAGAGGGCGACGTGGTGGTGACCCACGGAAATATTCGTATTAGCGCGGGACAAACCCTAAACGTTGATGCTTTGAAGGACGCTTAATTTATGTTTTGTCGTTTTTTTATTCTACGCCCTGTTTTATCCACGGTAATTGCGATTGTGCTTGTGATTGCAGGGCTTGTTGCCATGTATGCTTCGCCGATGGAGCAATACCCTAATATTGTACCTCCGACACTTACGGTGACAGCAAAATTTCCTGGTGCAAGCAGTGCGGCCATTGCAGATGCCGTGGCAGCTCCGATTGAGTTTCAAATGTCCGGTGTTGCTCATATGATTTATATGCAATCGTCTTCATCGACAGGGGATAGCACGTATGTACTGAATATTTATTTTGAAGTGGGTACTAATTTAGAGTTAGTTGAAGCAGATGTACTCAATCGTATCAGTACAGCCATGCCTCAGTTGCCGTTTCAAGTGCAGCAGCAAGGTATTACTGTACGGATGATGAATCCGGATTTATTTCTTGTGATCCCGTTTTATTCCAAATCAGGTGCACTTAGTAATAATTATATTAGCAATTATTTAGTACGTTATGTGTACCCCGTGATTTCACAAGTGCGTGGTGTGGGGGTTGCTTTATTACATGGCGAGCGTGCCTTTGCGATGCGTGCATTGCTTGATACGAATAAGATGAATTACTACAAAGTGAATACGCAAGATGTTGTGAATGCGGTGAATGATCAAAACATGCAATATGCGATTGGTCAGAATGCGATGGAGCCGATGAAAACGCATGAAAAATTTAATTTTGTGATTAATCCACCTGGTTTTTATAAAAAAATTGATCAGCTCAAAAAAACGGTGATACGAGCAACGCAAGATGGTGTGCAAGTGGTGCGTGTTGAAGATATTGCTGATGTTAAAATGGAGGCGCAAAGTTATGTAACACGCTTTTTCTTTATGAAAAAAGATAAGCAGAACAACATTCACGAATATAAAGGCACGGCGCTGTTGGTTTACTTAATACCGGGTTCTAACCAAATTTATGTTAAGCATGAAATCAACCAAGCGCTGAACAAAATTAAACAGCATATGCCTGCAGGGATTGATTTTTTTAATTTGTATGACTCTTCTGAGTTTATTATTTTGTCGATTAAAGCGGTGATCAGTACGTTGTTGATTGCGTTTGCTTTAGTGTTTGTTGTGGTGATGTTATTTATTCAAAACTTCCGTGGAACCATGATTCCTATTTTGGCTATTCCTGTATCTATTATTGGAGCATTTGCGTTTACGTATGCTTTAGGCTTTTCGATAAATACACTGACGTTGTTTGGTATGGTGCTTGCGATAGGCATGGTGGTGGATGACGCGATCGTAGTTTTAGAGTGCAGTGAACGCATCATGAAAGAAACAAAATGCAGCTCGGTAGAGGCGGCCATTGCTGCGATGAAAGAAGTTGCGGCACCTGTGATGGCGATTGTTTTGGTATTAAACGCAGTATTTATACCCGTGACTTTTTTAGGAGGATTTAGCGGTGTTTTAATGAAGCAGTTTGCCGTGACGATTGCGATTTCAGTCACGTTATCAGGTCTGGTTGCCTTGACGCTCACACCGATGTTATGCGGTTTGTTTTTGAAAAATGTTAATTATGAAAATCCCAAGCCCAAGAAAATATTTTTTCAAAAGTTTGATGCGGGATTTGAATATTTAACTAAAAAATATCTTCAAATCGTGACATGGACGATGGGACATGTAAAACAGACGTTGTGTATCTGGGGAGGGATATGTTTTTTAGTTATTTTATTATTTATTAAAGTGCCGACTTCGCTCATTCCGTTAGAAGATATGGGATATTTTTATAATCGATTGCAAGTGGCGTCAGCGGGTTCGCTTGATTATACCACGCAGCAAGCCAAAAAAATTGCGCGTGAGATGCTTAAGCTACCGTATATGGATCGAATCGGTATGATGGTGGGGCGAGATATTGCCGATAATAATTCCAATAAAACCAATACGGCGACGTTGGATGCTCTTCTCAAGCCGTACGCCGAAAGGCCGGGTAAAAAGCAGGATGTTGATGCGGCGCTCGCAGCAACAATGAAGATTAATCATCAAAATAAAGATATTAATGGTCTTGCCTTTAACCAACCACCTATTCGAGGCATGAGTCCCTTGGGTGGTGTTACGTTTTATCTTCAGGCAAGGCAACCTGTTTCGGTCAAGGCGATGCATAGAGACTCGGTGAAATTGGTTGAGTATTTAGAAAAAAATTATCCGGCAGTATTAAGTGCGCAGCAATTTTATGATGTAAGCGTGCCTCAATTATATATTGATGTAGATGCACGTAAAACTTATCTTTATGGCGTAACCTATGAAGATGTATTTCATGCACTGCAATCAGCCTACGGTAATTATTATATTAACTTTTTTACTAAATGGAATAATTTATATTGGATTATTATGCAAGGCGAGTATCGCTATCGAAGCGTGCCTGAGCTCATGGATACGGTGTATGTGAAAGGTAAAGACGGCACGATGACGCCGATAGGAAGTTTAGTTTCTGTGAAATATAAAACAGGGCCTGAAGTTGTGACGCGACTCAATGATTTCTTGGCAAGTCAGATTGTGGTAAATCCTGATACGAAACATGGGCATACGCAAGGTGAGGTGATGGATGCTATACGTGATGCAGCCCCTAAAATTGTAGGAAAAAAATATTCGGTTCAATGGTTTGGTCCGTCGTACCAAGAAAATTTAGCGGGAAGTAAGTCTACGGCTGCCGTGGTGTTTGGGTTGATCATGGTGTTCTTGATTTTAAGTGCGCTTTATGAAATGTGGACGCTGCCGTGTATTATTTTATTTGCATTACCGTGTGCATTATTTGGTGCAATGCTGGCTCTATTTATTTTTACGATGCCGAATAATATTTATTTTCAAATTAGCTTGCTGGCTTTGATTGGTTTGTCGGCTAAAAACGTGATTTTGATTGTGGAGGCGGCCTACGATAAAGTGCGTGTTGATAATATGTCGGTGCAAGAGGCAGCTTTGTACGCTGCAAATATTAGATTTCGGCCGATTATTATGACCTCGCTTGCTTTTATTTTTGGTGCGGTTCCTTTGGTGACAGCAACGGGTGCCGGTGCCCATGCCCAGCATTCGGTTGGAACCGGGATTATTGGAGGTATGCTTGGTTCAACGTGTTTAGCAACGTTGGTTACCCCGTTGTTTTTTGTTTTAGTCATGCAAAATTATAAGCCTAAAAAGCTTGAGTGAAAATTATTTTTACTTGTTTGTGATGTGATGATATTTTACGCACTTTCTCCCGCGTGTGAGCGGGAGAAGGTGCCCGATAGGGCGGATGGGTGTTGTAACTATTTGTCTCATATCTCATAACGAGTGCATACTCGGTATGCTTGTCTAGCTTCTTCGTTTATGCTTTTTTTATAATCTGGCTCAGTGTTATAACGATGTTTTTCTTCGGGTGTAAGCGTTGTCTCAAGGTAGTATTTGAAAAAGGTTTGGGCGTAACGTTTTTCAGTTTCTAAATAGCAGTGACCATAGGCCGTGAACGCTACTCCGGCTGAAGCAGTTTTAAGAATATTAAGTTTTTGGGGAGGTTTTGATGCGAGGTTTTGAAAAAATCTAGCGTAGTGTTTCATGTTTGTTTCCTTTTATATAAGTTGATATAAATAATAAATATCGATAAATAAAAAGAAGGAATTAGAAGCACAAACACTGAAGCTACAGAGTACGTGTGCTTTCACACTCCCTCCGCAGGCATTACCCAGAGCAGGTTTTAAGGGTATTTCTCAGCTTGTAGTAAGCACCCCTGGTGAATCGAAGCAAAGTCTAACGAGAAACGGTCATTTCGACAAGTTAAATATTTCATCTAAAATAAATTTATATGAATAGAACAATCTACAAAAACACTCTAGGCAAGGCCTAAAAAATGCGGTATTATGCCCTTCGATTGCTGGCATAGCTCAGTTGGTAGAGCAACTGATTTGTAATCAGTAGGTCCCGGGTTCGACTCCTGGTGCCAGCACCATAAAAATAGTTGTAGAAAAACACTTCTATCGCCTTAAAAAAGATTGACTTTCGCTGTATCATGAAAGACAATGGCGTTCTTTTTGGAGGGATTCCCGAGCGGTCAAAGGGATCAGACTGTAAATCTGACGGCTCAGCCTTCGGAGGTTCGAATCCTCCTCCCTCCACCAGTTACATAGTAAAAGATAGACAGCGGGTGTAGTTCAACGGTAGAACTTCAGCCTTCCAAGCTGATAGTGTGGGTTCGATTCCCATCACCCGCTCCAGAATTTAGAAACCGTAGGGTGTATCAATGCCCACATAGCTCAGGCGGTAGAGCACTTCCTTGGTAAGGAAGAGGTCGCTGGTTCGATTCCAGTTGTGGGCACCACATGATGATAGATAACTAGATGGGGAGACTTTCCGATGGCGAAGGAAAAATTTGAACGTAATAAGCCGCACGTAAACGTTGGCACAATTGGTCACGTTGACCACGGTAAAACAACGTTGACTGCAGCAATCACCAAAGTAATGGCAGATCTGTCTGGTGGCGCTGCCGTGGATTTTGAGAATATTGATAAAGCGCCTGAAGAGCGAGCTCGTGGTATTACGATTTCAACAGCGCATGTTGAATACGAATCAGCTGCCCGTCATTATGCTCACGTTGATTGCCCAGGACACGCCGATTATGTGAAAAACATGATTACAGGTGCTGCGCAAATGGACGGTGGTATTTTAGTTGTATCAGCAGCAGACGGTCCTATGCCGCAAACGCGCGAGCATATCTTGTTGTCTCGTCAGGTTGGTGTGCCTTGCATCGTTGTTTTCTTGAATAAAGCCGATATGGTTGATGATGAAGAGCTTTTAGAGCTGGTTGAGATGGAAGTTCGTGATTTGTTGAGCTCATATGATTTCCCAGGTGATGATATTCCTGTGGTTATCGGTTCTGCATTGAAAGCCCTTGAAGGTGATGCGAAAGGCGTTGAGTCTGTTCAGAAGCTTGTGGCAGCGATGGATGAATATATTCCGGAGCCTGTACGTGATACAGATAAACCATTTTTGTTACCGATTGAGGATGTGTTCTCTATTTCTGGTCGCGGAACGGTTGTGACCGGTCGTGTTGAAAGCGGTGTGGTTAAAGTTGGCGAAGAAGTTGAAATTGTTGGTATTCGTGACACGGTTAAAACCACGTGTACGGGTGTTGAGATGTTCCGTAAGTTATTAGACCAAGGTCAAGCGGGCGACAACGTGGGAGTATTACTCCGCGGTGTTAAACGTGAAGATGTTGAGCGTGGTCAAGTATTGGCACATCCAGGTACGGTCAAGCCGCACGTATGTTTTGAAGCAGAAATTTATGTTCTGTCAAAAGACGAAGGTGGTCGACATACCCCATTTTTTGATGGATACCGTCCGCAGTTTTATTTCAGAACGACAGATGTTACAGGAAACTGTAAATTGCCAGAAGGTGTAGAAATGGTTATGCCTGGTGATAATGTTAAAGCTGAAATATCATTACAGGCTCCGATTGCAATGCATGAAGGTTTGCGTTTTGCAATTCGGGAAGGTGGTCGTACCGTAGGTGCGGGTGTTGTTGCAAAAATCATTGAGTAATATCGATGGTTTTGCAGTTGTGTGGGCCCGAGGCTAATTTCGGGCCTTTGAAAATAGGCCAGTAGCTCAATTGGCAGAGCGGCGGTCTCCAAAACCGCAGGTTGGGGGTTCGATTCCCTCCTGGCCTGCCATTCACCTAGATAAGTTATGAAAAAAATTGAACCTAAAAGAAAAAATCGTGACGGCCTTCTTTGGACAGGTGTTGCGTTAGCTACAATTGCTGCGGTAATGAGCGTATATTTTTTCCATATTACAGGTCCTCTTAAAGCACTTGTCTGGCTTGTCTGGCTTGTTGTATCTTTGTCGTTGGCTTTTTTTACTGACAAAGGAAAGCAAATCGTTGCATTTGCAAATGATGCAATCATAGAATTAAAAAAGGTTATTTGGCCAACACGCCAAGAAACCGTACAAACCACATCTATAGTCATGCTCATGGTCGGCCTAACGGGCTTTGTGCTATGGGGCGTTGATTCAATGATGATGTGGGCCATTGGTAAAATAACACACTTAGGTTGATATGACGGTGGAAGAGCAAAAAACAATGCAATGGTACGTTGTTCACGCTTACTCAGGGTATGAAAACTTTGTTTTGCGTGAAATTAATGCACGTACAATCCATCACCATCTTGAAGAAAAGATTGGTGAAGTTGTCGTTCCTGCCGAAGAAGTGGTAGAAATGCGTTCAGGCCAACAACGAAAAAGCACACGGAAATTCTTTCCGGGATATGTGCTGGTTCATATGGTCATGGATGATGAAACCTGGCATATGATTCGTGCTATTCCTCGCGTACTTGGTTTTATAGGTGGAACAGGGCAAGATCCTTCACCTATCTCTGATAAAGAGGCCATGACGATTATGCAGCGCATGGAAGATGGGGTCACAAAACCACGTCCCAAAATTCTCTTTGAACCCGGTGAAATTATTCGCGTCAAAGAAGGCCCGTTTGTTGATTTCAACGGTGTGGTCGAAGATGTTAATTATGAGAAAAGCCGCTTGCGCGTTTCGGTTTTAATTTTTGGTCGTTCAACATCGGTTGAGTTAGAATTCAGCCAGGTAGAGAAGACCTAATACTGATCTTAATATGTTATTAAGATTTAACACACGGGGAGCTGAAGTGTACGTCATCTTCAGCGTTACACCCACAAGGAGTCATCATGGCTAAGAAAGTAGAAGCATATATTAAACTGCAAATTCCTGCAGGCAAAGCAAACCCAAGCCCACCTGTAGGTCCTGCTTTAGGACAACGTGGTGTAAACATCATGGAGTTTTGTAAAGCATTTAATGCGGCAACACAACAAATGGAAGCGGGTTTGCCAATTCCAGTTGTGATTACTGTATATAGCGATCGCAGCTTTACCTTTATTCTTAAAACCCCACCGGCTTCAATTTTATTGAAAAAAGCAGCAGGTATCACAAAAGGCAGCAGTCGACCTAATGTTGATAAAGTCGCTGTGCTTCAACGTGCACAACTTGAAGATATCGCCAAGCTTAAAGACGCTGACTTAACAGCTTCAGATCTCGATGCTGCTGTACGTATTATTGCGGGAACAGCACGTAGCATGGGAATTGATGTTGAAGGCTTAAACCAATCATCAGATGATGCTGCTTAAGGGATAAATCATGACTACGATCACAAAAAAGAAAAAAGAAATTAAAGCAAAATTACAACCAGGCAAGCTATATAGTTTGTCAGAAGCAGTTGTTTTGCTGAAAAGCTTTACAAGTAAAAAGTTTAGTGAAGCGGTTGATGTTGCTGTAAACCTTGGTCTTGATTCACGTAAATCAGATCAAATGGTGCGTGGAGCGACAAGCTTACCTAAAGGTACTGGAAAAACTGTTCGAGTAGCGGTATTCGCTCAAGGTGATAATGCTGTTAAAGCAAAAGAAGCCGGTGCTGATATTGTTGGATTTGAAGATTTAGCCGAGCAAATTAAAGCCGGTGACATGCCGTTCGATGTTGTTATCGCAACACCCGATTCTATGCGTGTTGTTGGGCAGCTTGGACAAATTCTTGGTCCACGAGGTTTGATGCCTAATCCTAAAGTTGGAACAGTGACGATGAATGTTGCGGCAGCTGTAGCTGATGTTAAATCAGGACAGGTTCGCTATCGAACGGACAAAAACGGGATTATTCATTGCAGCGTTGGAAAGATTGAATTTTCTGAAGCTGATTTGGCTGAAAATATTGTAGCGCTCCTAGCTGACTTGAAGAAAGCTAAACCAATTGCTGCAAAAGGTGTTTATATTAAGAAGTTGACTTTGTCGACAACAATGGGACCAGGTATTGCTCTTGATCTCTCATCTGTTTTCGTGTAGAGTCTCGAACCGTTTTATCAATTTTACGACATAGACTTCGGTTCCATGTCGTCGAAGACCGTAGGTGTCATGGTTTTAACGCTTTGACTTAATATCCTACGCAGACGGTGGGAGCGGCTGCAAGATGTTGTGTTTTAAACGTTTTCAGACGACCACCATAACCATCAAATCCCTGTGATTTGAATAACGCAAGGAGTCAGTGACGTGACGTTGACTTTAAGTGCAAAAAAGGTCGTGGTTGAAGAAGTAGCACAAGCTGCTTCACAAGCTATCTCGGCTGTTGTTGCTGATTATCGGGGGATCCCTGTTAATCAAATGACTGAGTTGCGTGCGAAAGCGCGTAGCAAAGGTGTATACCTGCGTGTTGTGCCTAATACCTTAACGCGCCGTGCATTTGATGACACATCCTTTTCCTGTTTGCGTGAATCATTAGTCGGTTCTTTATTTATTGCATTGTCCATGGATTCTCCGGGTGACGCTGCACGATTATTAAAGGACTTTTCAAAAACATGCGACAAACTTAAAGTTAAAGCCTTAGCGCTTGATGGTAATGTTTATGGTGTTGAGCAATTAGACGCTGTAGCAAGTTTACCAACACGTGATGAAGCTTTGGCTCAATTAATGGCTGTAATGAAAGCACCTGTTGAGAAGTTTGTTCGTACGTTGGCAGCACCGCAATCTAAACTTGTGCGTACTGTTGTGGCGATTAACGATCAGAAAGCAGGATAGACCTGATAATCGGTTGTACTATTTTAACTTGAGGAGCTAGTAATGGCTGTGTCAAAAGACGAAATCTTAGAAACTATTGCTAACATGTCTGTTATGGATGTTGTTGGTTTAATTGAAGCAATGGAAGAGAAGTTCAATGTATCTGCAGCATCTGCTGTAGCTGCTGTAGCTGCTCCTGCCGCTGCTGCTGCCGCTGAAGAGCAAACAGAGTTTGATGTTGTTATGTCAAGCTTTGGCGGTAACAAAGTAAGTGTTATTAAAGTTGTTCGTGCAATTACAGGACTTGGCTTGAAAGAAGCTAAAGACCTCGTAGAAAGTGCACCTTCTACAATCAAAGAAGGCTTATCTAAAGCTGACGCTGACGATATGAAGAAGCAACTTGAAGATGCAGGCGCTGCTGTCGAAGTAAAATAAGACAGTAACACCCTGGTTATACCCAGCTATAGCTTGCTATGGCTGGGTTTACGTGTTTAAAAATACCAAATATTGAAGAGGAACACCCATGGCCCAAGCAATTGCTAACCCTCGATATGCATATGCAGAGAAAAAACGTTTCCGCAAAAGCTTTGGTAGTCATGCCGAGAAAATGCCGATCCCCAATCTTCTCAATATTCAGATTGAATCCTATAAGGATTATATTGGGTCATCTAGCGCACCAGGCATAAAAGCACAAAAAGGTTTAGAAGCTGCATTTAGTTCAGTGTTTCCCATTCAAAGTTTTTCTGGAAATGCGCGACTTGAATATGTGAGCTATGAACTGGGTGAGCCTGCATTTAATGTGCGTGAATGTAAATCACGAGGCCTTACTTATTCTGCGCCGCTTCGTGTAAAAGTTCGTTTAATTATTTTAGATAAAGAAGCATCCGGTGAACCAAAGCCTGTTAAAGATATTCGTGAGCAGTCTGTATTTATGGGTGAAATGCCTTTAATGACGGATGTTGGCACGTTTGTTATCAACGGAACAGAACGAGTGGTTGTTTCGCAATTACATCGTTCTCCTGGCGTTATTTTTGAGCATGATCGTGGTAAAACGCACTCGTCAGGAAAGTTACTTTATTCTGCGCGTATTATTCCTTATCGTGGTTCATGGTTAGATTTTGAGTTTGATCCCAAAGATTGTTTATTTGTTCGTATTGACCGTCGTCGAAAATTACCAGCAACGATTTTACTGCGTGCTTTAGGTTATGACACAGAATCTATTTTGGCTGAATTTTTTGAATCAACCGTTTGTCATATTAAATCAGGTGATATTCATGTTGACTTAGTTCCTGCGCGTCTTCGTGGTGAAATGGCATCGTTTAATATTATGCATCCAGGCACGGGCGAAGTGTTGGTTGAAGACGGACGTCGTATAACGTCCCGTCATATTAAAATCATGGAAAAAGAAAACATGACGGACCTTGTGGTTCCTCGTGAATATTTAGCGGGTAAAGTGCTGGCTAAAAATATTATTGATACGTTAACAGGTGAGTTGCTAGCGCTTGCAAACACAGAAATAACGGGTGAGTTACTCGATCAAATGGTCGAACATGGTATTGAACAGTTTGAGATGATTTATACGAATGATCTTGATCATGGCTCCTACCTATCTGATACGTTACGTGATGATTCAACAACAACGCCTCTGGAGGCCTTGGTTGAGATTTATCGAATGATGCGTCCTGGTGAGCCACCAACAAAAGATGCAGCTGAAGCGTTATTTAAAAATCTTTTCTTTTCAGATGAACGTTATGATCTTTCTGCCGTAGGTCGCATGAAGTTTAACCGTCGTGTTGGACGTAATGAAGATACGGGCGAGGGCATCTTGTCCAAAGAAGATATTTTAGATGTGATCAAAACATTAATTAATATTCGAAACGGGATTGGTGTCGTTGATGATATTGACCACCTTGGTAACCGACGCGTTCGAAGTGTTGGTGAAATGGCTGAAAATCAATTTCGAGTTGGTTTGGTTCGGGTTGAGCGTGCAGTGAAAGAGCGTTTGAGTTTGGCTGAATCGGATAACTTGATGCCACAAGACTTAATTAATGCGAAACCTGTTTCAGCGGCGATTAAAGAATTTTTTGGCTCAAGCCAATTGTCGCAGTTTATGGATCAAGTTAATCCTCTATCGGGTGTGACTCATAAACGTCGTGTTTCGGCCCTTGGGCCCGGTGGTTTAACACGTGAGCGCGCAGGTTTTGAAGTGCGTGACGTTCATACGACACATTATGGTCGTGTTTGTCCTATTGAAACACCTGAGGGACCAAACATTGGTTTGATTAACTCGCTTTCTGTTTATGCCCGAACAAACGCTTATGGATTTATTGAAACGCCATGTCTTAAAGTTGTTGATGGGTATGTAACGAAAGAAGTTGAATATTTGTCAGCTATTTCAGAAGTAGATCAATACATTGCGCAGTCAAGCATTGCTCTTGGTGATGACGGACGAATTCTTGATGACATGGTCCCATGTCGTCATCAAAACGAATTTTCGTTGACGACACCTGATAAAGTTAATTATATGGATGTCTCGCCTAAGCAGATTGTATCTGTTGCTGCTTCGCTTATTCCGTTCCTTGAGCACGATGATGCTAACCGGGCGCTCATGGGCTCGAATATGCAACGCCAGGCCGTACCAACCCTTCGAGCTGAAAAGCCGTTGGTAGGTACTGGAATGGAGCGTACAGTTGCTTCCGACTCAGGTGTTTGTGTGGTTGCGAAACGTGGCGGTGTTATTGATATTGTTGATGCTTCTCGTATTGTGGTTCGTGTTAATCAGGATGAAACGAAAGCAGGTGAAACCGGCGTTGATATTTATACGTTAACGAAATATTCGCGCTCAAACCAAGATACATGTATTAACCAAATGCCTATTGTGAGCAGCGGTGACTCAATTCAACGCGGTGATATTTTAGCAGATGGACCATCCACCGATATGGGTGAGTTAGCTTTGGGCCAAAATTTATTGGTCGCCTTCATGCCTTGGAATGGTTACAACTATGAGGATTCTATTCTTATTTCTGAGCGTGTGGTTCAAGATGACCGTTTTACAACGGTTCATATTGAAGAGCTGACATGTATTGCTCGTGATACTAAACTAGGTTCTGAAGAAATTTCTTCTGATATTCCCAACGTTGGTGAATCAGCACTTGCTAATCTAGATGAGTCTGGTGTTGTTTATATCGGCGCAGAAGTTACGGCGGGAGAAATTTTGGTTGGTAAAGTAACACCTAAAGGTGAAACTCAACTAACACCAGAAGAAAAATTATTACGGGCGATTTTTGGTGAAAAAGCGTCTGATGTTAAAGACTCCTCGTTGCGCGTACCTTCTGGTATGAACGGAACCGTGATTGATATCCAAGTCTTTACACGTGATGGTTTAGAAAAAGATGAGCGCGCTAAAAGTATTGAGAATGAGCAACTTGCTCGTGTTCGAAAAGATTTACTGGATGAACGTCGCATTCGAGAAGAAGATTTATATCAACGTCTTCGACATCTTTTGTTAGGTAAAACTACGACAGGCGGACCAAGTGGTCTTAAGCCTGGTAGCCAAATTACAGCAGCCTACTTGGATAAAGTTGAGCAAGAGAAATGGTTTGAAATTCGTCTGGATGATGATGCAGCAAGCCAAGAACTTGAACAAACGGCCAAGCAGCTGGAAGACTTAGTCAAAGAAATGGAAAAACGTTTCAATGACAATCGCAAAAAAATCACACAGGGCGATGATCTTGCTCCGGGTGTTTTAAAAATCGTAAAAGTATATTTGGCTGTTAAGCGACGTCTTCAACCGGGTGATAAAATGGCCGGTCGTCACGGAAACAAAGGGGTTATCTCCATTGTTGTTCCTATGGAAGACATGCCCCATATGGAAGATGGTACACCGGTTGATATCGTATTGAATCCTTTAGGTGTTCCATCGCGAATGAATATCGGGCAGGTTTTAGAAGTTCATCTAGGTATGGCAGCTAAAGGTCTTGGACATCAAATTCGAGCAATGCTGGATAAGAAATCAGATGTTTCAACATTGAGAGCGTATTTACAGAAGATCTATAATCATGATACGCAAAAACGCTTAGAACTTGCTCAGTTGTCTGATCAAGAATTGATGGTGTTAGCCGAAAATCTTCGAGGTGGTGTGCCTATGGCAACCCCTGTATTTGATGGCGCATCTGAAGCTGAAATTCAAACCATGTTAGAGCTTGCTGATTTGCCTCTTGATGGTAAAACCATGTTGATTGATGGGCAAACCGGCCGAATGTTCGATAATCCGGTCACAGTTGGTTACATGTATATTCTCAAATTGAACCATTTGGTTGATGATAAAATGCATGCGCGTTCAACCGGATCTTATAGTTTGGTAACGCAGCAACCACTGGGTGGTAAAGCACAGTTTGGTGGGCAACGCTTTGGTGAGATGGAGGTTTGGGCTTTAGAAGCATATGGCGCTGCGTACACCTTGCAAGAGATGCTCACGGTGAAATCAGATGATGTTGCCGGACGAACCAAAATTTATAAAAACATTGTCGATGGTGATCATCGTATGGATCCAGGCATGCCCGAATCATTCAACGTATTGTTGAAAGAAATTCGAGCCCTTGGGATTGACATTGAATTAGACCACGCTTAATTGGAGGCATCACCTTGGCTAGCATCGAACCAATGAAAAAAGCACCTATGATGAGTGACCTACTGGGTATGCTCAAACAACAAGGTCATACTGAAGAGTTTGACGTGATTCGAATTCGCCTTGCATCGCCTGAGCTGATTCGTTCTTGGTCTTACGGTGAAGTTAAAAAGCCTGAGACGATTAATTATCGAACGTTTAAACCTGAACGCGATGGTTTATTCTGTGCAAAAGTGTTTGGACCTATTAAAGACTATGAGTGCTTGTGTGGAAAATACAAGCGCTTGAAGCACCGTGGTGTTATTTGTGAAAAATGTGGTGTGGAACTTGCTTTAGCTAAAGTTCGTCGTGAGCGTATGGCTCATATTGAGCTTGCAAGTCCTGTAGCGCATATTTGGTTTCTTAAATCACTGCCGTCTCGTATTGGTTTGTTATTAGACATGACCCTGCGTGATATTGAACGTGTTTTGTATTTTGAAGCGTTTGTTGTGGTTGACCCTGGAATGACTGAGCTTACGCGTGGTCAATTGTTGAGTGATGAAGCTTATTTAGAGGCCATGGAGTTGTATGGCGATGAGTTTGATGCTCGCATGGGCGCTGAGGCTATCCGTGAGTTATTACGTGATATTGATATTGATGAAGAAATTAAAGTACTTCGTGAAGAATTACCTACGATTAATTCTGAAACAAAATCTAAAAAAGTTACAAAGCGCCTGAAATTACTCGAAGCATTTCAACAGTCAGGAAATAAGCCTGAGTGGATGGTGCTTGATGTTCTGCCGGTTTTGCCGCCAGATTTACGGCCTTTAGTTCCGCTGGATGGTGGTCGTTTTGCAACATCTGACTTGAATGATTTGTACCGCCGGGTGATCAATCGTAATAATCGTTTGAAGCGTTTGTTAGATTTAAATGCACCGGATATTATTGTTCGTAATGAAAAACGTATGCTTCAAGAAGCGGTTGATGCCTTGCTTGATAATGGACGACGAGGACGTGCGATTACAGGTAGTAACAAGCGGCCGTTAAAATCACTGGCTGATATGATCAAAGGTAAACAAGGTCGTTTCCGTCAGAACTTGCTCGGTAAGCGTGTTGATTATTCAGGACGTTCTGTGATTGTTGTAGGGCCAACTCTGCGTTTACATCAATGCGGTTTGCCTAAAAAAATGGCGCTTGAATTATTTAAACCGTTTATATTCAGTAAGCTTGAGTTTAAAGGTCTTGCGACAACGATTAAAGCTGCCAAAAAAATGGTAGAGCGTGAAGAGCCTGTTGTTTGGGATATATTAGAAGACGTCATTCGCGAACACCCGGTACTATTAAACCGTGCGCCAACACTTCACCGTTTGGGTATTCAAGCATTTGAGCCTGTACTTATTGAAGGTAAAGCGATTCAGTTACATCCGCTGGTTTGTACTGCTTATAACGCGGATTTTGATGGTGACCAAATGGCCGTACACGTGCCTTTGACGATTGAAGCCCAGCTTGAAGCTCGTTCTCTCATGATGTCTACGAATAATATTTTATCTCCAGCAAGTGGTGAGCCAATTATTGTTCCAAGTCAGGATGTTGTTTTAGGCTTGTATTATTTGACCCGTGAACGCGTTAATGCAAAAGGCGAAGGTCGTGTTTTCTCAAGTCCACAAGACGTCAAAAACTTTTATGAAGAAGGCTTTGTTGATTTGCATGCCAAAATTAAAGTTCGTATGCAAGTTAAGGCATCAGATGATGCTCCTGAATCGACTGAATTAGTTGAAACAACGGTAGGGCGTGCGATTCTTTCGGAAATTCTGCCTAAAGGTATGGTGTTTTCGTTAATTAATAAAATCATGACGAAGAAGAATATTTCAAAAGTTTTGGATCATTGTTATCGAACGTTGGGATTAAAAGACGCTGTTATTTTTGCGGATCAGTTGATGTATACCGGTTTCAGATATGCGACGCGTGGTGGTGCATCTATTGGGATTGAAGATATGAAAATCCCAGAAGATAAACCAGCGATTATTGAGCGAGCTGATAATGAAGTGCGTGAAATTGAAGCGCAGTTCCGTTCAGGTTTAGTAACCAACGGTGAGCGTTATAACAAAGTTATTGATATTTGGTCGCGAACCAGTGAAATGGTTGCAAAATCAATGATGACAACGATTGCTACTGACGATGTAACTGATCGGAACGGTAAAATGATCACACAACCGTCGTTCAATCCTATATTTATGATGGCCGATTCAGGTGCACGGGGTTCTGCTGCGCAGATTCGTCAGTTAGCTGGTATGCGGGGATTGATGTCGGCGCCAGATGGCTCGATTATTGAAACACCGATTACTGTGAACTTCCGTGAAGGCTTGAATGTCATTCAATACTTTATTTCGACTCACGGAGCACGAAAAGGTTTGGCTGATACCGCGCTTAAAACGGCAAACTCAGGATATTTGACACGTCGTTTGGTAGATGTAGCACAAGATGTTGTGATTACTGAACGTGATTGCGGAACAGAAAATGGTGTCTTGATGCAACCGCTTATTGAAGGCGGAGATATTGTTGAGCCATTGCATGAACGTGTGCTGGGACGTGTGCTAGCTGCAGATGTTTACTTGCCTAAGCAAGATGAGCCTGTGGTTACAGCTGGCACGTTGTTGGATGAGACCTGGGTAGAGCATTTAGAGCATTTAGGTGTTGACCAAGTCTTAGTTCGTTCACCGATTACATGTGATACACGTTTTGGCCTGTGTGCTAATTGCTATGGTCGTGATTTGGCGCGCGGACATATTGTAAATACAGGTGAGGCTGTTGGTATTATCGCTGCGCAATCGATTGGAGAGCCAGGAACACAGCTTACGATGCGGACCTTCCATATTGGTGGAGCAGCATCTAGAGCAACAGCTGAAAATAATATTCAAATTAAGACCAAAGGTAGTGCACGCTTACATAATATTAAAACAGTAACGCATGCTAACGGTAATTTAGTCGCGGTATCTCGCTCAGGTGAAGTAACCATTGCCGATGAACATGGGCGTGAACGTGAGCGTTATAAGCTCCCATACGGTGCTGTTATATCAGTGCATGATGCATCGCCTGTTGATGGCGGACAAGTGATTGCAACGTGGGATCCACATACTCACCCTGTTATTTCTGAGGTGAGTGGACAGCTGAAATTTGTTGATTTACAAGAAAATATCACCATGAAACGTCAAATGGACGAACTCACCGGTTTGAGTAGTATTGTTGTGACGGATGCGAATCAGCGTAGTTCCACAGGACGTGATTTACGGCCAATGGTTAAGCTGATTACAAATGATGGAAAAGATATCTTTTTGGCGGGAACCAATGTTCCAGCACAGTATTATTTGCCGGTTGATGCAATTATTAACTTTGAAGATGGTGCTGCGGTTGGTGTGGGTGACGTGATTGCTCGTATTCCGCAAGAACGTTCTAAAACACGTGATATCACCGGGGGGCTACCTCGTGTGGCTGACTTGTTTGAAGCGAGGAAACCAAAAGATTCAGCGATTATGGCCGAAGTATCGGGTGTAATTAGCTTTGGTAAAGAAACCAAAGGAAAACGACGTTTGGTCATCTCTGAAGCAGAGAATAAAGGGCATGAAGAATTGATTCCGAAATGGCGACATATCTCTGTGTTTGAAGGTGAAAATGTAGCGCGTGGTGAGGTGATTGCTGATGGACCACCTAATCCTCACGATATTTTGCGATTGTTAGGCATTGGTGCATTAGCTAATTATATCGTAAAAGAAGTGCAAGATGTTTATCGCCTGCAAGGGGTTAAAATCAACGATAAGCATATTGAAACGATTGTAAGACAAATGCTGCGTAAGCGAATTATTACATTTGCAGGCGAATCGAACTTTCTCGTAGGAGAGCAAGTTGAAGAAACGTCGTTGTTGGAAGAAAATGATCGGATGATCGCTGAGGGCAAAGAACCTGCTCGAGGCTTGCCTATTTTATTAGGTATTACGAAAGCTTCATTGGCAACAGAGTCGTTTGTTTCGGCGGCATCGTTCCAAGAAACCACGCGTGTTTTAACCGAAGCTGCAGTAAGTGGTAAAAAAGATGATCTGCGAGGCTTGAAAGAAAATGTTATGGTCGGTCGTTTAATCCCAGCAGGAACGGGCTATGCGTACCATCAAACACGAAAAGCCAAGCGTGCAAAACAGTTGGAGTTGGAGTCACAACCAGCGACAGCAAGTGACGTAGAACATGCATTGAGTGAAGCGCTCAACGCAGAAGAACGAAAGAAATAGTAAGGCGCTGCAGACTGGATTCTATTTAGACTTGACAATGGGTTACGATCTAGCATAGAATCCGGCCTCCTTATGCAGCTGAAAATATCAAATATTACCGCTCGGAGTAAAAGATCAATGGCGACTATTAATCAGTTAGTGAGAAAGCCTCGCAAGGATGTCAAGAACAAGAGTAAGGTTCCGGCCTTAAAAGCCTGTCCGCAACGTCGTGGTGTTTGTACACGCGTTTATACAACGACTCCAAAGAAGCCGAATTCGGCTATGCGTAAGGTTGCTCGTGTTCGTTTGACAAGCGGGTTTGAAGTGTCTTCCTACATTGGTGGGGAAGGGCATAATTTACAAGAGCATTCCGTGGTGTTAGTTCGCGGTGGTCGTGTAAAAGATTTACCAGGTGTGCGTTACCATGTGGTACGCGGAAGCTTGGATACATCGGGTGTTAATGATCGTAAGCAAGGTCGCTCGAAGTACGGTACGAAAAGACCGAAAAATAAAAAGTAACAGAAGTTCTGAAAATTCATCTGAGACTGTAGGAACGAGATATGCCAAGAAGAAGAGAAGTACCTAAACGTGAAATTTTACCAGATCCTAAGCATCATAGTGAGTTGCTGGCTAAATTTATTAACGTATTGATGATCAGTGGTAAAAAATCCATTGCTGAAACCGTCGTATATGGCGCTTTAGATGTAATGGAAGAACGCCTTCGCAAAACAAAGAAAGCTGATGCTGACGATGATAGTGGTCGTTCAGGAACAGGTTCTTTGTCTGTATTACGTAGCTTTGAAAGCGCATTGGATAATATACGTCCGAGCGTTGAAGTTCGTTCACGACGTGTGGGTGGTGCTACCTACCAAGTTCCTGTCGAAGTTCGTTCGGAGCGAAGTGTTGCATTAGGTATGCGTTGGTTAGTTAATGCTGCACGAGCGCGTGGTGAGAAAGGTATGATGCTACGTTTGGCTGGTGAATTAATGGATGCGGCTGAAAATAAAGGCGCAGCTGTTAAGAAGCGTGAAGAAACACATCGAATGGCTAAAGCTAACCAAGCTTTCGCTCATTTTAGATGGAACTAATAGAGAGGTAATAGAAGTGTCAGCTACTCCATTAGATTTATACCGAAATATTGGTATTGTTGCGCACGTTGATGCGGGAAAAACAACAACAACAGAACGTGTACTGTTCTATACAGGAACCTCTCACAAAATTGGTGAAGTTCATGATGGCGCAGCGACCATGGACTGGATGGTTCAAGAGCAAGAGCGCGGTATTACAATTACATCTGCGGCAACAACGTGTTATTGGTCAGGAATGGATGCTCAGTATGCGAAGCATCGTGTTAATATTATTGATACTCCTGGTCACGTTGACTTCATGATTGAGGTTGAGCGTTCATTGCGTGTTTTAGATGGCGCTGTGGTTGTGTTTGACTCGGTTTCTGGTGTTGAGCCCCAGTCTGAAACAGTTTGGAAGCAAGCTGATAGGTATGGCGTTCCACGTATTGTTTTTGTGAACAAGATGGATCGCATGGGTGCTAATTTCTTGCGAGTTGTTGGCCAAATCAAACAGCGTTTGGGCGGCAATCCTGTTGTGTTACAATTGAATCTTGGTGCGGAAGAAGATTTCAAGGGTGTAATTGACCTTATTAAAATGAAAGCTATCTTTTGGGATGATGCGACACGAGGCATGACGTTTGAGTACAAAGACATCCCTGATGATATGGTTGCTCAATGTGAAGCGCTTCGCGTAGAAATTGTTGAGGCAGCGGCTGAAGCATCTGAAGATTTGATGGATAAATACCTCGAAGGTGAAGTTCTTACTGAAGAGGAAATTCGAGCAGGTCTTCGAGAGCGAACGCTTCGAAATGAAATTGTACCTGTTTTCTGTGGTTCAGCCTTTAAGAATAAGGGTGTGCAAGCGGTTTTAGATGCGGTGATTGATTACTTACCATCTCCACTTGAAGTTCCCGCAGTTATGGGGGTTGATGATGATGGTGAGGAAGGAACTCGCGAAACTTCATTAGATGCACCTTTTTCAGCTTTGGCTTTTAAAATTGCTACGGATCCTTTTGTTGGTGCGTTGACTTATTTTAGAGCGTATTCAGGTGTGGTTAAAACCGGCGATACGATTTATAACCCGGTTAAAGGCAAAAAAGAACGTATCGGACGTTTGTTGCAAATGCACGCGAATTCACGTGAAGAAATTAAAGAAGTACAGGCCGGTGATATTGCTGCTGCCGTTGGGCTTAAAACGGTAACAACCGGTGATACTATTTGCGATCCTAAAGAAGTTATTACGCTTGAGCGTATGGATTTTCCGGATCCGGTTATTGCCGTAGCTGTTGAGCCTAAGACAAAAGCAGACCAAGAGAAAATGTCATTGGCTCTTGGGAAACTTGCACAAGAAGATCCTTCTTTCCGTGTCCACACAGATGAGGAATCTGGTCAAACAATTATTGAAGGTATGGGTGAATTACACCTTGAGATTATTGTTGACCGTATGCGTCGTGAATTTATGGTTGAGGCGAACGTAGGTAAACCGCAAGTTGCTTATCGTGAAAGCTTGAAAACAGCGGTTGAGCAAGAAGGTAAGTTTGTTCGACAATCAGGTGGTCGAGGCCAGTATGGGCATGTATGGCTTCGTATTGAACCTCAACCTGCTGGAACAGGTTATGAGTTTATCAATGAAATTGTAGGTGGTGTAGTTCCTCGTGAATACATTCCTGCTGTTGATAAAGGTATTCAGGAGCAAATGCAGAATGGAGTTATAGCTGGCTATCCTGTTGTGGACGTTAAAGTCACTTTATATGACGGTTCATATCATGATGTTGACTCCAATGAAATGGCATTTAAAATTGCAGGTTCTATGGGCTTTAAACAGGGTGCAATTAAAGCATCGCCTGTACTGCTTGAGCCAGTGATGCAAGTTGAAGTTGTCACCCCTGAGGAGTATATGGGGGATGTAATGGGCGATATTAGCCGTCGTCGAGGTATCCTTCAAGGGATGGATGACATGCCTGCAGGTCGCGTAATCCGCGCAGAAGTACCGTTGGCAGAAATGTTTGGTTATTCAACCGATCTTCGGTCGGCAACGCAAGGGCGAGCAACGTATACCATGGAGTTCTCTAAATATGCAGAGACCCCAGGCAATATTGCTGAAGAAATCATTAAGAAACAAACGAGCGAGTGAGGTAGTCACACATGGCAAAGGAAAAATTTGAACGTAATAAGCCGCACGTAAACGTCGGCACAATTGGTCACGTTGACCACGGTAAAACGACGTTGACTGCAGCAATCACCAAAGTAATGGCAGATCTGTCTGGTGGCGCTGCCGTGGATTTTGAGAATATTGATAAAGCGCCTGAAGAGCGAGCTCGTGGTATTACGATTTCAACAGCGCATGTTGAATACGAATCAGCTGCCCGTCATTATGCTCACGTTGATTGCCCAGGACACGCCGATTATGTGAAAAACATGATTACAGGTGCTGCGCAAATGGACGGTGGTATTTTAGTTGTATCAGCAGCAGACGGTCCTATGCCGCAAACGCGCGAGCATATCTTGTTGTCTCGTCAGGTTGGTGTGCCTTGCATCGTTGTTTTCTTGAATAAAGCCGATATGGTTGATGATGAAGAGCTTTTAGAGCTGGTTGAGATGGAAGTTCGTGATTTGTTGAGCTCATATGATTTCCCAGGTGATGATATTCCTGTGGTTATCGGTTCTGCATTGAAAGCCCTTGAAGGTGATGCGAAAGGCGTTGAGTCTGTTCAGAAGCTTGTGGCAGCGATGGATGAATATATTCCGGAGCCTGTACGTGATACAGATAAACCATTTTTGTTACCGATTGAGGATGTGTTCTCTATTTCTGGTCGCGGAACGGTTGTGACCGGTCGTGTTGAAAGCGGTGTGGTTAAAGTTGGCGAAGAAGTTGAAATTGTTGGTATTCGTGACACGGTTAAAACCACGTGTACGGGTGTTGAGATGTTCCGTAAGTTATTAGACCAAGGTCAAGCGGGCGACAACGTGGGAGTATTACTCCGCGGTGTTAAACGTGAAGATGTTGAGCGTGGTCAAGTATTGGCACATCCAGGTACGGTCAAGCCGCACGTATGTTTTGAAGCAGAAATTTATGTTCTGTCAAAAGACGAAGGTGGTCGACATACCCCATTTTTTGATGGATACCGTCCGCAGTTTTATTTCAGAACGACAGATGTTACAGGAAACTGTAAATTGCCAGAAGGTGTAGAAATGGTTATGCCTGGTGATAATGTTAAAGCTGAAATATCATTACAGGCTCCGATTGCAATGCATGAAGGTTTGCGTTTTGCAATTCGGGAAGGTGGTCGTACCGTAGGTGCGGGTGTTGTGGCTAAAATCATCGAGTAACGAATATGACTAACAATCAAAATATTAAAATTCGTCTGAAGTCCTTTGACCACCGGATGATTGATACATCAACACGCGAGATTGTTGATACAGTTAAACGTACGGGGGCACAAATTCGTGGCCCTATCCCTTTGCCTGTTCGCAAAGAGAAGTTTTCAGTATTGGTTTCTCCGCATGTAAATAAAGATGCACAAGATCAATATGAGCTGCGTACACACTTACGTTTGGTTATCATAGTGAATCCTACTGAGAAAACAGTGGATGCACTCATGAAATTGGATTTGGCTGCAGGCGTTGATGTGCAAATTAGCCTAGACGACTAGGCAGCGATAAAAGCTTAAGAGGGGTTAGGATCATGATCGGTTTATTAGGCCGTAAAGTTGGTATGACACGAGTGTTTACACCGGAAGGGGCTGCAATTCCTGTTTCTGTTATTCACGTGCATCCAAATCGTATTTCACAGTTAAAGCAACTTGAGCGAGATGGCTATACTGCGGTACAGCTTACTGGTGGAACGAAAAAAACGAATCGAGTGACAAAGCCAATGGCAGGTCACTTTGCAAAAGCAAATATCGATGCAGGTGATATGCAATGTGAATTTAATGTTGATTCTGTTGCTGATTACACATTAGGGCAAGAGTTGAATGTTAATGATGTGTTTTCTGACGGTCAATTTGTTGATGTTGCAGGTACAACAAAGGGTAAAGGTTTTGCTGGTGTAATTAAGCGTCATAATTTTGCTATGCAAGACGCAACTCACGGTAACTCTTTGTCACATCGTGCTTCTGGTTCGATTGGTCAAAATCAAACGCCAGGTCGTGTCTTTAAAGGCAAAAAAATGGCTGGCCATATGGGAAGTAAACGTTGCACAACTCAAAGCCTTGAAGTGGTTCGAGTGGATGTGGAGCGTCAACTTCTGTTGATTAAGGGGGCTATCCCTGGTGCACCTGGTGCCCGGCTTGAAATTAGACCTGCCGTTAAGCTGCGCGAAGGGAGTAAATAATGGAACTCAAAACACAAGATACTGATACGGCAATTACACTGAATGATGCTGTCTTTGCTTGTGATTACAACAAAGGTTTGATTCATCAAGCTGTTGTTGCTTACATGAACAAAGCTCGAAGTGGTAACAGTGCACAGAAAACACGTTCTGAAGTTCGTGGTGGTGGTAGAAAGCCATGGGCTCAAAAAGGAACAGGTCGTGCACGTGCTGGAACAATTCGTAGTCCAATTTGGCGCTCGGGTGGTGTAACATTTGCTGCTAAAAAGCGTGACTATTCTCAAAAAATTAACCGTAAAATGTATCAAGGTGCGATGCGAAGTATCGTATCTGAATTACATCGCGAAGGTCATCTTATTGTTTTAAGTGATTTTCAGTGCAGCACACCGAAAACAAAAGAGTTTCTTGCTAAAATGCAATCGTTAGAATTAACGAATGCTCTAGTCTTGGTTCAGGACTTAGGTGAGTTTGAATATTTGGCGTCACGTAATTTACATTCATACGATGTTCGAGACGTTGTTTCAATTGATCCTGTAAGCTTGCTTCGGTTTGAAAAAGTTATTATTACAGAAGAAGCGCTTAAAACGTTAGAGGGGCAGTTACAATGAATCCAGAACGCTTAATGATGGTTCTCTTGGAACCAATAACCTCTGAAAAAACAACGCGAATCGCAGAGAAAGCCAAGCAGTTTACGTTTCGTGTGTTGAAGTCTGCAACAAAAACAGAGATTAAATTAGCTGTTGAACAGTTGTTCAAGGTTGATGTTAAATCAGTTTCTGTTGTGAACGTGGTTGGAAAGAAAAAACGTTTTAGACAGACAGAAGGAAAGCGTTCTGACTGGAAAAAAGCGTATGTTTCTTTGCATTCCGGGCAAGACATTGATTTCACCGTGACCGAATAAGGCAGAAAGAGATGGTATTATTAAAATCAAAACCAACATCACCCGGTAAACGTGGTGAGATTCGTGTGGTGCATAAGAACCTGCACAAAGGAAAACCACATGCGCCTTTACTTGAAGTCAAGAGTAAAAGTGGTGGTCGAAATAACCAAGGTCGTATTACCGTTCGACACATTGGTGGTGGTTGTAAAAGCAAATATCGTATTATTGACTTTAAACGTCGAAAAGACGGTATCGAAGGATGTGTTGAGCGACTTGAGTATGATCCGAATCGTTCGGCTCTTATTGCATTAATTCTTTACAAAGACGGCGAACGGCGTTACATTATCGCTCCTGCTGGTTTATCGGCAGGTGATACGGTCTTAAGTGGTGATGATGCTCCGATTAGTTCGGGAAATTGCTTACCGTTAAAGAATATTCCACTTGGTACAACGATCCATTGTGTGGAACTTAAACCTGGTCGTGGCGCTCAAATGTTACGAAGTGCAGGTGCGAGCGGACAAATTGTTGCTCGAGAAGGTTCTTATGCCATGATCAAACTTCGATCCACTGAGGTTCGAAAGGTGTTATTATCCTGTCGAGCAGTTGTAGGTGAAGTAGGAAATAGTGAACATAGCCTGCGGTCTTTAGGTAAGGCTGGTGCCAAACGCTGGCGTGGTGTCCGTCCTACGGTTCGTGGTGTTGCGATGAACCCGGTAGACCATCCGCATGGTGGTGGTGAAGGGCGAACTTCAGGTGGCCGGCATCCGGTTACACCATGGGGTGTTCCAACCAAAGGTTATAAAACAAGAAAAAACAAACGTACTGATCGTTTCATCGTCAGAAAACGTAAGAAAAAATAATTACTTGAGAGGGTATTAACGTGGCTCGTTCCATAAGAAAAGGTCCTTTTATTGATCAACACCTCCTAAGAAAAGTGGAGGCAGTTGTTGAATCAAAGTCGAAAAAGCCGATTAAAACATGGTCTCGACGATCAACTATTATTCCCGATATGATTGGGTTGACGATTGCGGTCCATAACGGAAAAGATCATGTACCTGTGTACATCACAGATAATATGGTTGGACATAAATTGGGTGAGTTCTCTATAACTCGTACGTTCAAAGGTCACTCTGGCGACAGAAAGACTAAAGGCAAGTAGAGGCAACTGATGGAAGTTACAGCAAAATTAAGTAATGCGCCTTTGTCTGCGCAAAAAGGCCGTTTGGTTGCAGACATGATTCGCCAAGAAAATGTTTCAACAGCGATGGGCGTTCTTCGATTCACCCCTAAAAAAGGGGCTGTGATGATGCTCAAGCTGCTTGAGTCTGCAATTGCAAATGCTGAACATAACTTTGGAGCTGATGTCGATGCTTTAAAAGTTGGTGTTGTTTTTGTTGATGAGGCACGTACCTTGAAACGAATTAGCGCTCGGGCGAAAGGCCGAGCAAATCGAATTTGCAAGCGTACCTGCCACATAACGCTAAAAGTATCTGACGGGGAATAGCTCATGGGACAAAAAGTAAATCCGATTGGTATACGTCTTGGTATCGTCAAAACTTGGAATTCTAACTGGTTTGCGACAAAACGAGATTATGCAAAGCTTTTGAATCAAGATATTAACTTGAGAAAAGAGCTTAAGCGGAAGCTGGCTTCAGCTGCCGTTAGCCGCATACAAATTGACCGCCCAGCTAAAAATGCCGTAATTACTATACATACCGCAAGACCGGGTGTCTTGATTGGTAAAAAAGGCGGTGGGATTGAAGCACTTCGTGCTGAGATTGCTAAAAAGTTAGGTGTTCCGGTTCATTTGAATATCCAGGAAGTTCGCAAGCCAGAGCTTGATGCAACATTAGTGGCTGAAGGCGTAGCACAGCAGTTAGAGCAGCGTGTCATGTTCCGTCGTGCAATGAAGCGTGTTGTAAACTCTGCGATGAAATCTGGTGCGAAAGGTATTAAGATCACGGTCGGTGGACGATTAGGTGGTGCTGAAATTGCAAGAAGCGAAACGTATCGAGAAGGTCGTGTGCCTTTGCATACATTCCGTGCCGATATTGATTACGGAACCGCTGAATCTAAAACAGCTTACGGTATCATCGGTGTCAAAGTCTGGATTTTTAAAGGTGAAAGCACGCCTCAGAAAAATCGTCAAGACGATGGTAGTAAGTAAATGGGGATGAGCCACTATGTTACAACCAAATAGAACGAAATTTAGAAAGCAAATGAAAGGTCGAAACCGTGGGCTTGCCCAACGGGGATCTGATGTAAGCTTTGGTCAGTTTGGACTGAAAGCCGTAGGGCGGGGTCGTTTGACTGCGCGGCAAATAGAATCTGCACGACGAGCTATAACACGCCAGATTAAGCGTGGGGGTAAAGTATGGATTCGTGTATTTCCAGATAAGCCGATTACTGAAAAACCACTCCAAGTAAGAATGGGTGGAGGTAAAGGTAGTGTTGAGTATTGGGTAGCCCAAATTCAACCTGGCAAAATGTTATTTGAAGTTGAAGGGGTTTCGCGAGAGCTTGCTTTCGAGGCTTTTGAACTTGCTAAAGCAAAGCTTCCTTTTAAAGTAACCTTTGCAGAACGTAGGGTAATGTAATGAGTAAATTAGCCGAGAACAAACAAAAACTAAAGGCAATGAGCCTTGATGAATTAAAAACAGAGCTTCTTTCTCTCAGGAAACAACAGTTTATTCTTCGTTTGAAACGAAAAACTGAAGGGGCTTTAGAGCAAACGCATCAAGTGACCGAGATTAGGAAACAAATTGCTCGGATTAAAACACTGATGGCTAAAAATGTAGGTGAATCTCATGGCAACTGAAGAGAAAAGAATACCAACCTTAATTGGTAAGGTAGTAAGCAATAAAATGAATAAGACCGCGGTGGTGTCTGTAGAGCGTACGGTGAAGCATCCGAAGTACGGAAAAATACTACGACGTCAAACTAAACTGCATGTGCATGATGAACAGCAAGTCTGTCAAGTGGGTAACACTGTAAAAATTCGTGAGTCCAGACCCATTTCTAAGCTTAAAACGTGGGTCCTTGTTGAAGTGATTTCATAAATCTATCAATTAAGACTAATTGACTTTCAAAATACCCAGAGGGCTGGTATACTAGCGAGCCCTTTTCTGGACGACTGTTAGAGCTGGAGAATGAAATGATACAAATGCAATCAGTACTCGATGTCGCCGATAATAGTGGCGCACGTAAAGTCATGTGCATCAAAGTATTAGGTGGTTCACATCGCCGTTATGCACGGGTTGGTGATGTGATTAAAGTGAGCGTGAGAGATGCGATTCCACGAAGCAAGGTCAAAAAAGGCGTTGTAATGAATGCGGTTGTAGTTCGTACAGCCTCACCTGTTCGTCGTACCGACGGTTCGGTGATTCGATTTGATGGAAACGCAGCTGTTTTGTTGAATACTCAACACGATCCCGTTGGGACACGTATTTTTGGCCCTGTGACACGTGAATTGAGGGAGCGGTTTATGAAAATCATTTCCTTGGCTCCTGAAGTCTTGTAAAGAAGGGAAATGTCATGAAACGCATTAGAAAAAATGATACGGCAATTGTAACGACCGGAAAAAGTAAAGGTCATGTCGGAAAAGTACTTCGTGTGCTCGGTGATAAGCTTTTAATTGAAGGTGCAAACCTGGTTAAGAAGCACGTGAAAGCGAATCCTCAAAAAGAGCAAAAAGGAGAGATTCGAACACAAGAGGCTTTGTTACAAATATCAAATGTCGCTTTGTATAATCCGAACACGAAAAAAGCAGACAAAGTTGGATTTAGATTTGTTGATAAAGATGGCGTTCAGCACAAAGAGCGTTACTTCAAGTCTAGTCAAGACGTAGTCGACCAGGGGTAATTAAAATGGTTAGGTTAAAAGAATTATATAAAAACGAAATTGTAGCTTCATTAATGAAAAGCTTTGACTACAATAACGTCATGCAAGTACCTAAGCTTCAAAAGATCACACTTAATATGGGTGTTGGTGAAGCGGTTAATGACAAAAAAGTTATGGGGTTTGCTGTTGACGATATGACGCGTATCGCAGGTCAAAAGCCGGTCGTGTGTCTTGCAAAACGTTCCTTGGCTGGCTTTAAAATCAGAGAATCCTGGCCTATCGGTTGTAAAGTGACGTTGCGCGGTGCACGCATGTATGAATTTCTTGACCGTTTGATTTCGATTACATTGCCACGGGTTCGTGATTTTCGGGGCTTAAATAACCGTTCTTTTGATGGTACCGGAAATTATTCTATGGGCATCAAAGAGCAAATCGTTTTTCCTGAGATCGATTTTGATAAGATTGATTGTATTCGAGGTCTTGATATTTGTATTACTACAAATGCAAAGACAGATAAAGAAGCACGTGCTTTGTTAGAAGCTTTCAAATTACCATTGAAAAAAGATAACGAACAATAACGAAAAGGTGTCATTGTGGCTAGAAAAGCAATTGTTGAACGTGAAGCAGGAAAAGCAGCTTTGGTTGAAAAATACCGAGATGAGCGCATTGCGTTAAAAAAGACAATTAAGTCTTCTACAGATATGGAAGCGGTTCGAGCGGCTCAAGAAGCGTTGCATAAGTTGCCGCTTAACTCGAGTCCTTCCCGGCTTTCAACTCGCTGCCAGCAGTGTGGCAGGCAACATGCGGTTTATCGCAAGTTTGGACTGTGCAGGATTTGTTTGCGTGAGAATTTAATGGTCGGTAATGTCACCGGCGGTCGAAAATCAAGCTGGTAATACGAGCGACTGGAGAACAACCATGAGTATGCAAGATCCCATAGCGGATATGTTAACGAGAATTCGTAATGGACAACAAGCCAATCATCAACAAGTTATGATGGTTTCGTCCAATCTTAAAGAAGAGATTGCACGTGTCTTAAAAGAAGAAGGCTATATTAGCGACTATACAGTCGAACCATCTGAAAGCAATATGAAGTCATTGACTTTAAAGCTTAAATACTACCACGGACGTCCGGTTATTGATCGCCTTAAGCGTATCAGCCGACCAGGTCTTCGTGTGTATAAAGCCGTTAAAGATTTGTCTTCTATTCCTGGCTTTGGTGTGGCGATTTTGTCAACCTCGCAAGGTGTGATGAGCCACGTGGTTGCCCGACAAAAGGGTATGGGTGGTGAAGTCATTTGTGAAGTGGCTTAATACAAACGAGGATAGACATGTCAAGAATAGCCAAACAACCTGTGCTCCTACCATCAACTGTTGAGTTGACTGTTGAGCCAGGAATTGTGACTGTAAAAGGACCTAAAGGAAGTGTGGTTACACATTGCCATCCACTGGTCGCTGTCACACGCTCAGAAGATGAGCCAAATAAAATTTCATTTTCTCCTAGCTCGACAGATCCTCGTGGTTGGTCGCAAGCAGGAACAGTGCGATCACTCGTGAGTAATGCTGTTCACGGTGTGACTGAAGGTTTTGCCGTAACATTGGAATTAGTTGGTGTTGGGTACCGAGCGCAAGCTAAAGGTAAGTTAATTAATTTATCTCTTGGCTTCTCCCATCCAACTGAATATCTACTTCCTGAAGATGTTACAGCTGATATTCCAAACAACACGACCATTATCCTGAAAAGTGCGAATAAACAACGTGCTGGGCAAGTGGCTGCTGAAATTCGTGCGTTAAGACCGCCTGAGCCTTATAAAGGTAAAGGAATACGCCGAGTTGGTGAAGTGATTGTTTCCAAAGAAGCGAAGAAAAAATAGGGTATGACTGATGGCAACTAAACAGCAAGCTCGAATCCGCCGGGGTTCAAAAACAAAAGTAGTGATTAGCCGATCTGGGCGACCTCGTTTGGTTGTTCAACGAAGTGCTTCTCAAATTTATGCTCAAATTATGGTTTCTGAACCAAAAGGTGACCGTGTATTAGTGTCTTGCTCAAGTATTGAGAAGGCAGTAAGAGATACGTTAAGTGGCACAAAAACAGAGCGTGCTTTTCAGGTCGGTCAAATGATCGGTCAACGCGCTAAAGAGCAAGGTATTTCACAAGTTGCTTTCGACCGTTCGGGTTATAAATACCATGGTCGAGTGGCATCTTTAGCTAAAGGTGCTCGTGAGGCATTGGATTTTTAAGGAACAGTTATGGCATTTGATGATTCAGCAAAAACAGACGGTTACCAAGAAAAACTCGTTTCTGTCGCACGTACAGCTAAAGTAGTTAAAGGTGGACGTGTTTTTGGTTTTGCAGCCCTTGTGGTTGTTGGTGACGGTAAAGGTAAAATTGGCTACGGTCGTGGTAAAGCACGTGAAGTTCCTATTGCAATTCAAAAAGCAATGGACCAAGCACGGAAAAATATGGTTTATATTCCACTTTCTGGAAAGACAATTTACCATACCATTACGTGGACCTTTGGTGCTTCAAAAGTATTTATGAAGCCTGCTAGTGAAGGTACTGGTGTTATTGCCGGTGGTGCAATGCGAGCCGTTCTTGATGTGCTTGGTGTTCAAGATATCCTTGCTAAAAGCATGGGATCAACGAATCCAACGAACGTTATTCGTGCAACCATTGGTGCTTTAATGCGTATTGGCACACCAGATTATGTGGCTGCTAAACGTGGTAAAACTGTTGAAGAAGTGGTGGCTGAGTAATCATGGATAAAGAAATTAAAATTACCTTAGTTAAAAGTCTTATTGGTCGTTTGCCAAAGCATGTACTTATTGCAAAACAGCTTGGCCTCAAACGAATAAATAGTACAGTTGTGCATCGTGATATTCCAGCTATTCGTGGCTTGGTAAATCAAGTGAGCTATCTGTTGAGCATTGAGGAGAGCATCTAATGAAGCTTAATACATTAGCTCCAAATCCAGGTTCTAAACCTGACGCAACGCGTGTTGGTCGTGGTATTGGTTCTGGTTTTGGTAAAACATGTGGTCGCGGACATAAGGGTCAAAAAGCACGTTCAGGTGGATATCATAAAATCCAGTTTGAAGGTGGCCAAATGCCGATTCAGCGCCGTCTTCCTAAGCTTGGTTTTACCTCACGCGTGGGTCGTACTGTTGATCAAATTACATTGTCAGAGCTTTCTAAAGTAAGTGCTGATGTGGTTGATTTGCAATCCCTTCGAGAAGCGGGCTTGATTAATAACTCTATTCGAGATGTAAAAATCATCTTGTCTGGTGAGTTAACTAAAAAAGTTGTCGTTAAAGGCTTGCGAGCAACTAAAGGTGCTCGAGAAGCAATTGAAGCTCTGGGTGGAAGCGTCGACGCATGAGTAATAAGCATCAAAAGCGTTCAGAAGGCGGAGCAAGCGGAGGGTTAGCTGAGTTAAAGGTTCGGCTTCTCTTCGTTTTGGTAGCTATTTTGGTTTATCGTTTAGGCGCGCATATTCCTGTGCCCGGGCTTGATCCTCAGAAGCTAGCGAACTTCTTTTCTGAACAGCAAAACACGATCTTTGGTTTGTTTAATATGTTTTCGGGTGGAGCACTTTCACGCGTAACCGTATTTGCCATTGGTATTATGCCGTATATTACGGCATCGATTGTGATGCAGCTTTTTTCAATGGTGCTTCCTGCGTTAGAGCAGTTAAAAAAAGAAGGCGAGTCAGGACGGCGTAAAATAAATCAATATACTCGTTATTTTACACTTGTACTCTCTATCTTTCAGTCGTTTGGAATGGCGCGATGGTTAGCGGGTCAGCATATTGCATTAGCTGCCGATATGCCCTTTTATTTAACGGCTGTTATAACGCTTGTCACTGGGACCATGTTTTTGATGTGGCTTGGCGAGCAAATAACCGAGAAGGGAGTTGGGAACGGTATTTCACTGATTATCTTTTCAGGTATTGTTTCAAATATTCCTAATGCGATTGCGTCAGTTTTTCAACAGGTTCGTGAAGGGCAAATGCAACCACTAACCTTAATATTAATTGCAGTTATCGTTGCGGTTGTTACTGGATTTGTTGTTTTTGTTGAGCGTGGCCAACGTCGTATACGTGTTAACTATGCGCAGCGAACACAAGGTAAAAAAGTATATGCCGCTCAAACCAGTCATTTGCCACTAAAAATGAACATGGCAGGTGTTATACCACCTATTTTTGCATCAAGCATTATCCTTATTCCTGCAACTGTTGCTCAGTTTTTTGCTCGAGGCAAGGGAATGGATTGGTTGGCTGATATTGGCATGGCGCTTTCACCGGGCCAACCGTTATACCTAATTGTATATGCGGCAGCTATTTTGTTTTTTGCTTTTTTCTATACCGCGCTCGTCTTTAATCCTAAGGATACGGCGGATAATCTTAAGAAGTCAGGTGCTTATATTCCAGGTATTCGTCCTGGGGAGCAGACAACGCGTTATATTGATGCTATTATGACGCGCCTGACTTTGGTAGGGGCACTCTATTTGGTGTTGGTTTGTTTGTTACCACAGCTTTTAATGTACGCATGGCATGTGCCTTTTTATTTTGGTGGTACATCGCTATTAATTATTGTGGTGGTTATCATGGATTTTGTGGCGCAAGTTCAGGCTCATTTGATGGCAGGGCAGTATGATTCTTTGATGAAAAAAAATAATGTCAAAGGAACAAAAATGCCTGGCCTGTTGTGATTAATATCGGAGTAAGTAATGAAAGTAAGAGCATCAGTGAAACCCATGTGTCGTAACTGTAAAGTCATTAAACGGCACGGTGCCGTTAGGGTGATTTGTAAAGAAGCACGACATAAACAAAGGCAAGGTTGAGCACGACTTGATTTTAGTGTGTGAGACGAGTATCTTCTGTCTATTTTTAGCAGAAACGTAATAGTGTTCGGAGAGATGAATGGCACGTATAGCAGGTGTGAACATTGCAGATCACAAACATGTGGTGATTGCACTAACTTCAGTTTATGGAGTTGGAAACTCAAGCTCAAGAAAGCTCTGTCAGCAGCTTAATATAGAACCTTCAACAAAGGTATCTCAGTTGACTGATGCTGAACTTGATCTGTTGCGGACGGAACTTGGTAATATGACCGTAGAAGGCGATCTTCGCCGTATGGTTACCATTAATATCAAGCGATTGATGGATCTTGGTTGTTATCGGGGTCTTCGGCATCGGCGTGGTTTGCCGCTTCGCGGACAGCGAACAAAAACTAATGCGCGTACCCGAAAAGGGCGTCGTAAATAGAGAACGATTTTTTGATTTTTCATGTAGGAAATTATAATGGCTATTAATAAGTCAAAACAACAAAAAGGTCGGAAGAAAACGAAACGCGTTGTTTCAGACGGGATTGTTCATGTACATGCCTCGTTTAATAACACGATTGTAACGTTTACCGATCGTCAAGGTAATGCTTTGTGTTGGGCAACCTCCGGTGGTTCTGGTTTCCGTGGCTCACGTAAAAGTACGCCTTATGCAGCTCAAATTGCGACGGAGCGAGCTTCGGCTGTTGCAAAAGAGTACGGCATGAAGTCTGTTGCTGTTTTTGTCCATGGTCCAGGGCCGGGTCGTGAATCAACGATTCGAGAACTGATTTCCCAGGAATTTAAAATTGTAGAAATTACTGACGTGACGGGTATACCTCATAACGGCTGTAAGCCCCCTAAAAAACGTCGCGTGTAAGGTTCGGAGTAATTTATGGCAAGATATCTTGGTCCAAAAAGTAGGCTCTCTCGCCGAGAAGGTGTTGATTTACTTCTCAAGAGTGGTGTTAGAGATCACAAATCTAAATGTAAGTCTGAAAAGCAGCCTGGGCAACATGGGGATAAACGTCCTCGTTTGTCTAACTACGGCATTCAGTTACGTGAAAAGCAAAAAATAAGACGTTATTATGGCGTTCTTGAAAAGCAATTCCGTAATTATTATAAGCTTGCAGCGCATCAAAAAGGTTCAACAGGTGAAAACTTGATGTCTCTTTTAGAGCGTCGCCTTGATAATGTGGTTTTCCGCATGGGCTTTGCAAGTACACGAGCTGAAGCTCGTCAATTGGTTTCTCACAAAGCAATTATGGTTAACGATCAAGTCGTTAATATTGCTTCTTTCTTAGTGAAAGCTGGTGATGTTGTTGCTGTTCGTCAAAAATCACGTGCACAAGGTCGTATTCAGGCTGCTTTAGGTTTGTCTGAGCAACGTGCCCCATGTACTTGGATTGCGGTGGAGTCAGCGACGTTCAAAGGTACGTTTGTTACCTTGCCAACGATAAGTGACTTGCCGGCTGATTTTAATATTAGCTTGGTAGTTGAACTTTACTCCAAGTAAACTGGGAGGCATAGAGCCTAATGTATATAGACATTAACGACATGTTGACGCCAAAAGCGCTCAAAGTGCAGTTTGATGCTCCCAATCATAGTCGGATTGTTCTTGAGCCGCTAGAGCGTGGCTTTGGACATACACTAGGTAATGCGTTGCGACGCATCCTGATTTCGTCTATGCCGGGTGCAGCCATCACTGATGTTACTATTGATGGCGTTTTGCATGAGTACAGTACGCTTGAAGGTGTTAAAGAAGATGTGATCAACATTCTTTTAAACCTGAAAGATGTTGCCTTGCGTATGGATGTTGGCGAAGAAGCGACACTTACTTTGAGTAAGAAAGGTCCTTGCCAAGTTACAGCCGGTGACATTCAAGTTAGTCACGGAATGGAAGTGGTTAATCCTGATCATGTTATTGCTCATGTGAATGAACATGGTTCGCTTGACATGACGTTGACGGTTAATAAAGGCATTGGGTTTCATACATCAGATGCGGTTGTTTCGTATCTGGATGATGAAATGCCTGAGAAAGCAGTGGGTAAACTTAAAATCGAGAATACATATTCGCCTGTCAAAAAAGTGGCATACTCTGTTGATAATGCGCGTGTTGAAAATCGAACTGATTTAGATAAGTTAACCATTGAATTGCAAACGAATGGAACGTTAGATCCTGAAGAAGCAATTCGGTTGTCGGCAAATATTTTGCAGCGACAGCTTAATGCCTTTGTTGATATTAACCTGGAAGAAGCGGTTGTTGATCCAAACGAGCAGCATGGTTTTGATCCGATTTTACTTCGTCCCGTTGATGACTTAGAACTTACGGTTCGTTCAGCAAATTGCTTGAAAGCAGAAAATATTTATTTCATTGGCGATCTGGTTCAAAAGAGCGAAAATGAATTATTAAAAACCCCGAACTTAGGTAAAAAATCCCTCACGGAAATTAAAGACGTGTTGGCTTCTCGAACCTTATCCCTGGGGATTAATTTAGAGAACTGGCCGCCTGAGAATCTCGGCGAGAGTAATTAGTAGGAGTTGTCATCATGCGTCACCGTCATACTGGACGTGGTTTTGGACGAACGAGCAGTCATAGAAAAGCTATGTTTTCGAACATGTGTAATTCTTTGGTTGAACATGAGTTAATCAAAACAACGCTACCTAAAGCAAAAGAATTACGTCGTTATATTGAACCATTGATTACAGCAAGCAAATCTGATTCAGTTGCTTCACGTCGTTATGTGTTTGATAGACTTCGTTCAAAAAGTTCTGTTGGTAAATTATTCAACGAATTAGGCCCACGCTATCAAGAGCGTCCAGGCGGCTATGTTCGTGTGCTCAAATGTGGTTTTCGTCATGGTGATAATGCGCCAATGGCTATCGTTGAGTTAATGGATCGACCTGAAGTTTCTGATGAAGAAGATTTTGTTGAAGAAGTGAAAGCTCCTAAAGCAAAAAAAGCTAAAAAATCAGAAGAAAAATCAGAAGAAAAACCAAAAGCAACTAAAGAAACAAAAGAAACGAAAAAAGAAGCTAAAAAGTCAGATCCTAAAGAAGCTGCTAAATAACAGTGGCTTTTAGAATCATGGCTTCAAAAATTAACGCGCTTCATGTTTTTATAATATGAGCGCGTTTTTTTTATGAATCGCATAGCACGTCGCCAATTCTTTGAGCGACTTTCAGAAAAAAATCCACATCCTACCACCGAGCTTAATTATAATTCTGATTTTGAATTATTAATTGCTGTTATTTTATCTGCGCAAACGACGGATGTTCGTGTAAATATCGCAACGCCTGCTTTATTTGCTGTAGCAAACACGCCAGAAGCGATCTATAACTTAGGTGAAGAGCAACTTAAAGATTATATTAAAACAATAGGTTTATTTAATAGCAAAGCTGCAAATATTATTAAAGCTTGTGAGCTTTTGGTTAAGTACCATAATGGTGAAGTTCCACGTACACGTGAGGCTCTAGAGGCGCTCCCAGGCGTGGGCCGAAAAACAGCAAACGTCGTGCTTAATACAGCCTTTGGTGAGCCTACCATGGCTGTGGATACACATATCTTTCGTGTTGCTAATCGTACCGGCTTAGCCAAAGGAAAAACACCGCTTGCTGTGGAACACGGCTTACTTAAAAATATTCCGATTGAATTTCTTAAAGACGCACATCATTGGATGATTTTACACGGGCGATATATATGTACTGCTCGTAAACCTCAATGCGCTGAATGTCCTGTGCGTGATTTATGTGATTATCCAGATAAGTCGTAGACTCTCAATCTGTGCCTTATTTGACCTTTGGGTGTTTGTGTGTTACTGTGTGCGCACATATTTACGCCCTTGGAGTGAAGGTGAACTTTCAAATTAGTAAAAATTTTTTTAATGAGCATGTAAACTTACGTGGTGCCCAAGTTATAGGACTCAAGGATAATGAGTTAAGTTTACCCGGCCTTGAGTGGCAGATGTCCACAACACCTTACTATGATTTTTCTTTTCATGAAAAGGCCCTGTTTCGTCCAGCTTATCATCTTCTTCACTTAGTGCACGACGCGCTGAGATTACTCGAAAGTATTGCTCTCGCAGTTGCTTCATTATATTTTGACCGCTCGGCCACTACTGGGCTTTTGGGGAAGACGCTTGTCCATGCTGTTCTGATGCTATCGGATGTTGTGCTTGCTGCTGCATCAGTTGTTACGTTTGTTACGCGTTCTATCGCATCGCTATGTTCCGGTTATCTTGCGAAAGATGTGCCTGGGGAACCGAATCAGAAGGATTACGGCTATAATTTTGGGCTTTTTAACACGCATTCTAAATGGCACCAGAATGCTCTACGTCCGTTTGCTCCTGCTTTAAAGCAAGAGAAAGAGCTTGATAAAAGGACCGTTAATTATGAATATGAACCTGAGCCTAAAAATACATCGACTCATTCTTATTGTTCTTAGCGAGATATTAAAGTGACGGTGGGCCACCCGGACAAGTTCTGAGAGAAGCTCGCTTTGTTGTAAAGTGTAATTTTGCTAAAAACCTCGTCTTTGCGAGCGGAGCGAAGGAATTTCGAGGTCTTATCAAGGCAAGGGTTCAAGCCCTCATCCGCCCTATCGGGCACCTTCTCCCGCTCACACGGGAGAAGGAAAATCAAAACCACACCTGAGCCAGCACCTCTTGGGGCCAAGCCGGGGTACGTGGGCTAACGACGAATAAATGCGTTGAAATTCGCATTTAGAGCTCATGGATGATAGATTAATTTATCAAGTGAAAAAATTTTTAGTTAAAAACAAACGTTAGGCTAGTTTTTAATGAAAAAACTCATACAGATTGCGCTGCAGCGGCCATATACTTTTGTTGTTCTTGCTATATTAATCCTGATTATGGGATTACGATCGATATATACTTCATCGACGGATGTTTTTCCTGATATAAAAATACCTGTTGTCGCCGTGGTTTGGTCCTATTCTGGGCTATTGCCGAGTGATGTTTCCGGTCGTATTACGTTTTTGCATGAACGTGCAATCACCCGAACGGTGGAAGGTGTTAAATCCATCGAAAGCCAGTCTTATTATGGTATTAGTATTATCAAAGTATTTTTACAACCGGGTGTTGACGTCGCCAAGGCCGAAGCCGAGATTACCGCGATATCGCAAACCGTTGTGAAGATTTTACCCCCAGATATATCGCCGCCTATGGTTTTAAAATTATCTGCATCATCCGTACCTGTTGCGATGCTTGAAGTGGCCTCCGATAAATTATCGCATGCCGAGTTATATAATATAGCGACTACAAAAATAAGACCTCAATTGGTGACTATTCGAGGTGCTATTTTGCCGCTGCCTTATGGAGGAACAACGCAGCAAGTCATGGTCTCGCTCGACCCTAAAAAATTGTATGCGAAAAACATGACCGCACTGGATGTGCTGACCAAGCTACAAAAACAAAATTTAATTCTACCGGCCGGCTCCGAAAAAATTGATACGATACAATGGATGGTTAAAAACAATGCGGCGCCGCTTAAAGTCGAAGATTTTAATAAACTGCCCATCAAAACCGTCAACGGCGCAACGGTTTTTTTAAGAGACGTGGGGGATGCCTCGCTGTCGGGTGCGCCACAGCAAAACTCCGTATTAGTCGATGGTAAACAGGCCATTATGTTGGTTGTCATGAAAAGTAGTGGGGTTTCAACGCTCTCGGTCGTTGATGGTGTGAAAAAAGCCATTCCTAAAATAGAGCAGACACTACCCAGTGATGTAAAAATAAGTATTATCAACGATGCGTCTAAATTCGTAAAAGATTCTATTAGTAACGTTGCTGAAGAAATGCTGACCGCGACCTTTCTAACAGGCCTTGTGGTGTTATTATTTATTGGCTCATGGCGCTCAACCCTGATTATTTCCGTATCTATACCTCTATCTATTTTGACGGCTATTATAGGCTTGCAGTTAGCACATGAGACCATCAACGTGATGACTTTAGGAGGGTTGGCATTGGCCGTCGGTATCCTGGTCGATAATGCAACGGTCATGATCGAAAATATTCATTCGCATTTAGCTCTGAACAAACCCATCAAAGACGCAATTCTTGATGCTGCTAATCAAATCATCGTTCCGATGTTTGTTGCAACGCTATGCATTACTTTGGCTTGGATGCCCTTGTTTGGAATCACTGGTATTTCGGGCTGGCTATTTAAGCCGATGGCATTATCTATTATGTTTGCCATGGCCGCCTCGTTTATTTTATCCGTGACGCTCGTGCCAACGATGGCTGATTATTTATTAGAAAAGCATGATACTTCAGAAAAATCTTTATCATCGTATAAAATTCTAGCCATCCTGCAGCAGTTCCAGATGAGTTTCGAGAAAAAATTTGAGAATTTTAGAGATGCTTATCAAATTCTTTTAGAAAAACTTATACAGCATCGTCGTGCGTTCATGACTTATTTTTTAGTTTTTTGTGCACTTGCTTCAACACTTTTTTTTATTAACGGCCGAGATTTTTTTCCAGAAATAAAGTCAGGAACCCTGCAAATGCATATGCGTGCACCTTTGGGGACGCGTGTGGGTACGGCTGGGGAAATTGCTTCGTATGTATCACGAGATATTCGTAAATTATTACCGGGGCAAGTCGAAAAAATTATTAGCAACTGTGGCTTGCCCGTAGGGCCTCACAATTTAGCGTTTATTCCCACCCCAACCATTGGTTCACAAGATTGTGACTTAACCATTACGTTGCATAACAAAGAATCACCGGTATGGACGTACCGTGCTATCTTACGAAAAGGCCTGAAAGCTAGCTATCCCGGAACCATTTTTACGTTCCAACCCGCCGATTTAACAGCAAAAATTATTAATTTTGGTTCACCTGCGCCGATTGATGTTCATGTCGTGGGATATAATATGGAAGAAAATTATGAATACGCAAAAATGCTTGCGGAAAAATTCCGGGCCATACCTGGCGCGACCGATGTTTCGGTCCAACAGACTTTGACAACACCGACCTTATTAACCAGCGCAGATAGAACCTTTGGCTTGAACGTCGGTTTAACCGAAAAAGATGTGGCGTATAATATGATTTTGGCGACGGCTGGAAGCCAGCAATTTTTCCAGCAATATTGGCTGAATCATACCTCAGGTATTGCTTACCGTTTTAATGTGTATACACCACAATTTATTATGCACAATGTTGATAAATTACTCTCTATACCTGTAAGAAAAACAATGGCAGATAGTAATTTAGAAAGCATTCAGCTTGCAGGAAATATTGCTGATGTAAAAACCGTCGGGACGCCAGGTGTGATTTCTCATCAAGATGTGATGCCACTTTTTAATATTTATGTTTCGGCCGAGGGCCGAGCTTTAGGGAGTGTGCTCAAAGACGTTTCAGCCGTCATTTCAAAAAATATGGGCAAAAAGCCTCAAAAAGCGAGTGTAGCTGTTCACGGTCAATCCGTTGCCATGAAAAGTGCGTATGTTGAACTTATGGTTGGCTTTGTGTTTGCGATTGTTTTAATTTATTTACTCATCGTCGTTAATTTTCAATCGTGGCTTGACCCTTTTATTATTATTACAGGCTTGGTCGGGGCTATTGCAGGTACGTCTTTATTTTTATTTTTAACGCGGACGAACTTATCCGTTCCGGCACTCACGGGACTTATTATGGCTTTAGGAACCGGGACGGCCAATTCGATTCTTGTGGTAGCGCATGCACGTGAGTGTATGGATACACATGGGGATCCAATTAAAGCGGCGATAGAGTCGGGATATGCTCGAATACGACCGGTATTAATGACAGCTGCTGCCATGATTATTGGAATGGCGCCTATGTCGCTCAGCAATACAACCAATGCGCCGCTGGGTAAAGCCGTGATTGGGGGGTTGATTTTGGCAACGTTTACAACGTTATTTTTTGTACCGTGTGTTTATACCGTCGTGTACGGCAAGCGCAAAGCTTAATAAGGATGTTTATGCAATATAAGCAGCTCAAAGCATATATCAAGACGTTTAAACCCATGCTTGAAGCTTTGGTTAAAAAACACAAAGCCCCAGCCGTCGCTTGCTTGGTGTTATTGGTCTGGTTATTACTGGTATTTGTTTTTCGTGGCTATGATTTTTACCGCTTAAAAAAAGCAGCATCACAAGAAGATATATTCTCTGTTTCTATTATTCATCCTAAACAAAATCAAGCACTTGAGACGGTTGAATTGCCAGGCAATATTATGGCTTGGAATCAGTCTTATATTTATTCGCGTGTGGATGGATATATTAAAGCCTGGTACACCGATTACGGTGCTCGGGTTGAGAAAGACCAAATCATGGCGCGTATTAATACGCCTATGCTTAATGCACGTTATGGTCAGGCTGAAGCAGACTTAGAGGCGATTAATGCCAAATATAAATTAGCGATATTAACCGCCGATCGATACATTGCAATGAAAGAGTCTCGAGCTGTTTCTATTCAGTCGATTTCGGTAAAAGAAGCCATGTTAAAATTCGAGAAAGGAAAATATGACGCTGCGGCTTATCGTGTTAAAACCCTGAAAGAGCGACTTAAGTTCAAGAAAATTATCGCTCCGTTTTCAGGTATCGTTATCTCTCGAAACATAAATTTAGGTGATTATGTGACCGAGCAAGGGAGTGTGGCGGAACAAAATCCTAAAGCAACGCATCTCTTCATCGTCGCGGATATAAAAAAAGTACGTTTATTTGTTTCCATTCCAGAAAGATTTGGGCGATTTTTGAAGCCTGGATTTAAAACCGATGTTGTGTTTCCGCAATATCCGAACAAGCATTATTCTGCTAAATTTTTAAGTTCAGCAACAGCTTTTGAGCCAGAAACACGAACCGTTGTTACCGAATTTGAAATCGATAATCAAGACGAATCTATCTGGCCAGGCTCTTATGCAACGGTTACGGTATCTGCTGATACAAAAGCGAATCTCTTGTCGATACCCACAACCGCTATGATTTTTGATGCGCATGGCACACGTGTTGCAACGATGGATAAACATCATCGCGTGCACTTTAAAGATATTAAAGTTGATCAATTAAAAGCACGTACGGTAGACGTTCTTGAAGGACTCTCTGTAACGGATCAGGTGATTAATGCCCCAAACTTAGGGTTGTTAGAGGGCAGTAAAGTCAAAGTCGCAACGCTTGCGAAAGGTTATCTTGAATAAGCAGGGTTTGATGATTAAATTAAAACACAAAAAACTTACGTGCATGTTTGTTATAAGCTTCTTGCTGTCTTCTTGCGGAGCTAAACGCGATATTATTGATTTATCACCTGAATATAATCCTGAAAAGCTGATTGTTCCACGTGATTTTCGAGGTCACAGTCCATTTAAAATCGCCACGCCGGCAGAGAATACGTACAGTGGTGAATGGTGGAAGCTATTTAACGACCCTGAATTAAATCAATTACAAGAAAAACTTCATAAAAGTAACCCAACGCTACAAGCGGCAGGGGAGCGTTTTGTTCAGTCAAGATATGAGATGATGAAGGCGCGCTCGATGTATTTGCCTCACTTGGGTATTAAAGGCTTCTATGACAAAAACCAACGCTCAAGTGATGATTTAATGCATGGGCAGGTCAATGAGCTTGCCCTAGGCAATACGTCATCGTTTATGGGACCTTTATCTTGGGAGCCTGATATTTGGTCCAAATACAGAAACGCAACCAACATACGCGTCTTTCAAGCACAAGCATCTGCGGCGAGTTATGGCGCGATTCGATTATTACTTCAAGCTGAGCTCTCTGCTAATTATTATACTTTGCGGGCATTGGATGCAAAAAACAGTGTGTACTATCAATCGATTGCTTATTATAAAAAAGCTCTGGAGATGGTCACTATTCAATTCAACGGTAATTTAGCATCAAGCCTTGATGTCGCCCGAGCAAAATTTTTATTGACCAGCACGCAGTCTAAACAACTTGATGTTGAAGCCGAGCGCCAGGTTGTGGAGCAGTCTATTGCGGCCTTGGTTAACGTATCACCTTCGACGTTTAGAATAAAACCTGTGAGCACGTTTAATATTCCCCGAATGACCATACCGAAAGTCTTGCCTGCAGAGCTTTTGGAGCGAAGACCGGATATCGCGGCTCTAGAGCGAAAAATGGCACAAGCGAATAAATCCATCGGTATTGCTCGCGCGGCCTTTTTTCCCGATATTAATTTAAACGGAAGCAGTAGTTTATTTCTTATCGCAAAAATTTCAAACCCTGTTTGGGCTTTTGGAAGTATTCTTGATTATAATATTTTTGAATCGGGATACAGACGTGCACAACTTCAACGCACATGGTCTATTTATCGCGAGACTCTGAATGAGTATCGTGAAGGGGTGCTTACTGCATTTAAAGAAGTGGAGCATGGGCTTAGTAAAACAAATCTTATCGATAAATCATTGGGACGACAAAAAGAAGCTGTGTCAGCCGCATTTCATATGCAAGAACTTACGATGGATTTATTCCGAGGTAAATTAGCCTCATCACTTGATTTGCTTTACGCCGAACTCAAAACACTCGAAGCACGTATTCATGAAGTGGAAATCAAAATGAATCTCATGGTATCCACTGTGCATCTTGTCAAAGCTTTAGGGGGCGGATGGGAGCAAAAAAATCAAATGCCAGCAGACCAGCAAATTCCTGCTTTTGGATTATTCCAGTATACAAAATTAGGTAAAATAGAACCGGTGGTTGATATTGGGAAGTCAGAACCAGAAAACCAGGTTAATCTCATCGGTGGGTATTAAAATTTTTTCAAAAGCTGGTAGAATGCCTTCCAATAAATCTAGTTGTTAAGGAAAAGATGTATGAGAGCAGAGAGTAATCAAAACTCAACCGATAAAGTGGATGCAGTCGCCACCGCGGTTGCTGTTGGTGGAGCGGCGTATGTGTTAGCCAGTTCTGATTATCATGCTGATGAGCATGGCGTTAGCCGAGATTTTAATCAAGGTGGCTTTCGTAATGGTGAGTCTGTTGAAGTTAGTAAGGGCCAAGTTACAACAAATGAATACCAAAGTGTTCAGTTAGGTGGGCTAGGCACTAGCCATGAAGAAACCCATTCTCAAGGTTTTTTTTCGAGTAGCTCTGAAGTCAAGAATAGTACTCAAATTGGCGGTATTTTTAGTACGGAACAAACACAAACCCAGGAAACCCATGGCTTAAGCACCACGACAGAAAACACAGGTGAAACAAGCTGTTGCTGTTGGACGGTTTCTGGCAGTGAGGAAACAGCGTGCTGTACGAGCGATAATTGTTGTGGTTATCGATACGAGCTGAATTGTTGTGGGGAAGGTTGTGTGATTAACATCAATAGCACCTGTTGCTGCTCGCCTTGTATTGATACGTGTAAAACACTCAGTGAATGTTTGCCAGATCTTAATGATTGCGGTAGTTGCTGCGGCCGTGTTTGTGAGGCATGCTCGAGTCTGACCTCATGCTTGCCGAATCTGGAGCAAATCATGAGGTGTGTGTCTCAAAGTGGTGAGTGCTGTGTTAATACAATAGAAACGATAGGGCCGGCTGTGCAGTGCATTGGTGAGGTCGTTAGCGCTATTGCATCTGCCATTCCGTCAGATTAGAAAATATTATTATGGATACGTCGTTAGATATTCAAGCCTTAGAAACAGCATTCAAACAAGGCGTGCAGTTTGAGCATAAGCAAAAATTTGAAGAAGCATTCGCGTGCTATCAAGTTGTGGCGGATAAAGGTTTTGTCTACGGCATGTATAATTTGGCATGGTGTTTTTACGAAGGTAAAGGCACCCAAGTTGATCAAGATAAGGCCCTGTATTGGATGAGGGAGGCCGCTCATAAAAACTTTGACCAAGCGCAATTAAACACCGGCATTTTTTATTTAAATACAGTAAAAACAGAAGAAGGAAATGCGCTTGCTTTTATGTACATTGGGCTTGCAGCGAAGCAAAACAATGCCACCGCTCAGCGACTATTGGCTGAGTTTTATCAAAAAGGTGTTGTTATTGAGAAAGATAGCTCAAAAGCGTTTGATTGGTATTTATTAAGTGCCGAAGCAGGAGATATGAAAGCACAACACAACACGGCTTGTATGTATCAACGCGCAGATGGGGTTGCACAACATCATCGAAAAGCCAGTCTTTGGTTTGAACGCGCTGCCAAACAAGGTTATCAGCCGTCGCTACAGGCATTAAATCAGCTTGCGAAAAATAAGTTGAACCCTTATGCGAAGCAAACACTCGCAAAGCTGAATTTTATGAAAAAAGTGGCTTTGCTGTGACACGAGATTCCGTGGATAAATCGCTATCTAATTAAACTCAATCTGATAATATATCCCCCACTATAAACAGCGGTGTTTTTCATGCCAGAATTAGACTTAGAATTAACCGATGAGCAGATTAAACAACAAACGATAGCTTGGATAAAATCATTTATTATTGAATATAATATCTGCCCGTTTGCAAAACATACCGTTAATCAAGAAACATTCGCCATCGATATTGCTCAGCCAGACAACGTAGAACAAGCACTTGAGACTATGATGTCAACGATTGTACGCATGGATGAAAATGCTGATATAGAAACCGTTTTATTAGTTTTTCCCGATTTATTTTTGAATTTTGATGATTATTTGGATTTTGTTGCTTTAGGTGAAGAGCTTTTATCTGTGAGCGGCTATGAAGGCATTTATCAACTCGCAACCTTTCATCCTGATTATTGTTTTGCAGATGCTTTGGAAACAGATGTGTCTAATTACACCAATCGCAGCCCTTATCCTATGCTGCATATCTTACGCGAAAGTAGCATTGAAAAGGCGATTGATTATTACGGTGACACCAGTAAAATCCCAGATAATAATATTGAGACGATGCATCAATTAGGCCTCGATAAGGTCAAGGCGCTATTAAAAAATTTAATTTCGTAAAACAAAATAAAGTTGCGTAATGTTTATATGGTTATTTTTCCGTTATAATCTCTTTCCAATCTATCGCATCATGGAGTATTAAAATGGCACGTGGCGTAAATAAAGTTACTTTAATCGGAAATATCGGCGCAGATCCTGATCTGAGATACATGCCGAATGGTAATGCAGCAACAACCCTTTCGTTAGCAACCAGTGAATCTTGGAAAGATAAACAAACCGGTGAGCGCCAAGAACGCACCGAATGGCACCGTGTGGTTTGTTTTAACCGCTTGGGCGAGATTGCCGGTGAGTACGTAAAAAAAGGCTCTAAGCTTTATGTTGAAGGAAGTATTCGTACGCGTAAGTGGAAAGATCAGCAAGGTGCCGATCGTTACACAACCGAAATTGTTGCTTCAGATATTCAAATGCTTGATTCAAAAGGTTCTGTATCGGGCGATTATTCTGAAATGGATCAGTCAGTAGGTCGAGCACAACCTGCAGCGCAAGCTAAACCTAAAGCAGCACCGCAAGAATCGTTTGAAGCTTTGGACGATGATATCCCGTTCTAAGCTGAGTATTCTTCTGTATTCTTACGCATCTCGAGGTTTGCTTACGGGATGCGTTTGATTTATTAAGGTTTGTTGATGTACGCAACATCTATATTTCAATCACCTCCAGGCGAACAGTTTTTTGTTTGTGACGATCATACGTCACCGCTGACACAGGCTTATGTTCGTACGAATGACAAAACAACGGCGCTTACGTTCTCGTGTTCCGGTGCGTTAAATTCTGAAGTTTGGGCTTGTCTCGTAAGTCAGGAATTGCCTTTGTTTTATCGATCATCAGATACCGTATCGATGATGGCGGCTGTTGAGCGTATAGATACGATTGTTGCCGTGTTAGGCGCGTTAAATAATAGAGGTTTTATTTCAGCTGGGTTTACTCAAACAATCATTGAGCATTACCCGCGCCCACCTGCTCCAACAATATCACTTGCAGCCATTGAGGCTGAAGATAGCAGTCAAGAAACAGATCTGTGTATGGATATGAGTTATTTTACGGACGACGATGAGACGCCCGAGCCCGATGCTAAACGTGCTCGATTTAATAGCTAAATTAGAGCTAATTTAGTTAATAGCAGGCTGTTCGGCAACCGGCTTTTTCTTCATGGATGTCGCAACACCTAGCCATACCGCAGCAACCAAAGCATTGGTTATAAAAACACCCGAGTTACCGTAGTGTTGGTATAACAGTCCCGCCAGACTACCACCTGCAAATATCCCTATGAATTGACTGCTTGAGTACACGCCCATGGCCGTACCCTTGTTGTTGGGATTCGTGCGCTTAGAGACCAGCGAAGGCAGCATGGCTTCTAATGCATTAAACGCTAAAAAGTACACAAACATGATGCTACAAAATCCTACCCAGGGTAGCGCGTGTTGTGCAAGCAGTGCTTGTGCCACACCCATGAGTCCAACGGCAACTAAAAGAACAAGTTTTGTTTGACCGCGCTTCTCTGCAAATATGATTAACGGCACAGCTGCAAGAAAAGAAATCACCAGCATCGGAAGATAAAACTGCCATAAGGCGGTGATTTTGTGCGCTTCCATCGCTGTATTAAGCCTAAGTGGTAACACAAAAAACGTGGAGGTAAGCATGGCGTGTTGGCAAAAAATACCAAGATTTAAACGTTGAAGTTCTGTTTGTTTAAATACTTCAGATAAACGCATTCTATAAGGTGTTGTGTTGAGCACAGGCGTTGTTTTATTAGGTTTAGGAACCACAAAATGTATGAGCAAAAGCCCCAAGCACGCAAGTACAACCGTCACCATAAATAATCCTGAGAGCCCCGTGTGTTGCGCGAGGGGTGGGCTAATAATAAAGGCTAAATTAAACGATAAACCAATACTACCGCCAATAATCGCCATGGAAGCCGTACGTTTTGATTCGGGGGTTAAGTCGGCCATCAGTGCCATAAGTACACTGCCAATCGCACCCATGCCTTGCATCGTGCGTGCAATCATCATGCCTATAATCGAGTGCGTAGTTGCACCGAGTATGCTGCCTAAGGCGAGTAAAATAAGACCCGCAATGATCAACGGCTTTCGACCGTAGTGGTCTGAGAGTAGTCCAAAAGGAATTTGAAGCAAGCCTTGGCTTAAGCCGTAGCAGCCAAGCGCTAGACCGATTAACGCCGGTGTTGCGCCGGTTAAGCTGCTTGCATACAGCGAGAAGACAGGAATCAATAAAAATAAGCCTAACATGCGGCATGAAAAGATAGCTGCAATGGGGAGTACGGTGCGTAACCACGTTGATTTCATAAAAATATAGGCGCTAGGTCGTAAAACGATGCGCAGATGGTACAAAGAAAGAGCTCTAATGTAAAGCTTTCTTCTATTTTCTTCTATATAAATAAGCATAAGATTAAGATGAGCATGAGTATGAATATAAGATGGATTGACATATGAGGTTTGGTCACGGTAGCCTTGGGCCATTTTGAGTCAAGGGAGAAAAGGCATGTCAGGATTATTATTGGCGAACCGTGTAGCACTGATTACTGGAGGTGCGCGAGGTATTGGTCGAGCAACCGCATTAAAGTTGGCAGGTGCTGGAGCTGATATTGCCATTGTATATTTTAATAGTTCAGATGAAGCTGAAATTGTTGTTAAAGAAATCGAAGCACTTGGGCGTCGCGCCGTGGCAATTCAAGCCAACGTTGCCGATCATGCTTCGGTAAAAGATTTATTTAAAGCGTTTAAAACGCATTTTGATCGCCTTGATATCTTAGTCAGTAATGCAGCAAGTGGTGTATTAAAGCCAGCACTCAAAATGTCGACGAAGCACTGGCGTTGGTGTATGGAAACCAATGCACTTGCTCTAAATCATTTGGTAACAGAGGCCCGACCGTTGATGCCACAAGGTTCAAGTGTGGTTGCTTTATCAAGTTTGGGGGCGGCACGCGCCATTCCTAATTATGCGTTTATTGGTGCGTCCAAAGCAGCGCTTGAAGCGTTGGTGCGTTCGTTGAGTCTTGAGCTTGCTCCAGATGGTATTCGAATTAATACGCTTTCAGCCGGTGTGGTTGATACCGATGCTTTGAAACACTTTCCAAATCGAGAAGAGCTGCTTGATCAAGCCGAAGCACGTTCGCTTATAGGACGTACCATGACGCCTGATGATGTCGCTGATGGTGTGTATTTATTGTGCTTGCCTGAGGCTCGTCTTTTGATGGGGCAAACGCTGTTTCTTGATGCCGGTTTTTCGGTGACGGGATAAGCATATAATTAGCATGCCATGCTGGAAAAACTTGTGCTACAATTCGGAGCTTTCTAAACCTGTTGATGCGTAAAGGATTGTGATGATGAATGTAGAAAATGTTTACCCGAAAGTTCAAGAAATTATTGCGGATGTGTTGGTGATTGACGAAGCCGATGTGAGCTTAAACTCACGTTTGATTGCTGATTTGGGCGCCGAGTCGATTGATTTTCTTGATTTGGTCTTCCAGCTGGAAAAAGAATTTTCTGTTAAAATTCCACGTGGTCAGCTTGAGAAAAATGCTCGCGGTACGTTAAGCGAAGAAGAGTTTGAATCAGCTGGTGTTTTAACCGCTGAAGGTATGGTTGCTTTAAAAAATTATTTGAACGAAGTACCCGAAGAGCATTTTACACCTAATCTTAAGGTCAATGAGATTCCTATGCTCTTTACGGTTGAAACATTTTGCAAGTTGATTATTGCTGCAAAAGCAACGCAACCTGCAGACGCTGCTACGGCCTAAGTCATGCATTTCTTATTCGTCGATCGTATTCTTGCGTTAACCCCAGGAGGGGTGACGCAAGGCATTAAACACGTCACGCCTGATGATTACTATCTATGTCTTGATGAGCAAAATAGGCGTTATTTTGTTCCGTCTTTAGTCGGAGAGACCGTCGGGCAATTGGCTGCCTGGAACGTGATGTTAAGCAATAACTTTACAAGGCGACCTGTAGCCGGTATTGCCGAACGAGCCACGCTGCATCGCCCGGTGTATGTGGGTGAGACACTTCAGCTTGAAACACACTTGGATTCACTGGATGATTCAGCCGTGCAGTACCACGGAACGGCTCGTGTAGGTGAAGAAGTGGTGTTTGAGCTAACGGGCGCGCTTGGCCCGCTTTTGCCGATGGATGATTTTATTGATGTCGATGTGGTACGTACACAATTTAATGAGCTTAATTTAAATCGACCGGGCGAGTTATCTGATGAGCAGCTTTTGCGTGCACCATTGAACGAATCTGCCGGTGATAAACTGCATCATGTGAACGGCTTGGTGCATTTTGATCGCATTATCGAGCATGATCCCGGTGTGAGTATTACGGCAGAGAAATGCATCACACGAGCAGCGCCGTATTTTCCTGATCACTTTCCTAAAAAACCGGTCTTACCCATGACGGTTTTATTAGAGTGCGTCATGAATCTTGGGCGGCATTTTGTGGAGCAGTTAGTTTTTGATAAAGCGTACCGTGTACAATGTATGCAACGCATTAAGATGAGTGATTTTGTTTCGCCTGGAGCTGTGATAAGTGCTGCCATGAAGCTAAAATCTCAACAAAACGGTGAGCTTGTGCTTTCGTGTCGTGTGAGTAGCTTTGGCAAGCGGGTATGTGTATTGGAATTAGTTATGGTTGAAGTCAGGGAGATAGCATGAATCAGCGGCGTGTTGCCATTACGGGTATTGGTGTGGTATCTCCTTTGGGACATGATGCACGGAGTACATGGCAGGGGCTCATGGCCGGAAACTCAGGTATGGGCGCTATTCAACAATTTGATGCTTCAGGTTTTCCTGTGCACTTTGCGGCTGAAGTCACCAATTATACGCCACGTGCGGTTCATTCGGGTAAACATCATCGCTTTGCGATGCCGTTTACACAATTTGCGTTAGATGCTGCAACCGAAGCGCTTGAAGACGCAGGTATTCACCCTAAGACTATGGCTGATAATCCTCGTTTTGGACTTGTGGCCGGTAGTGGCATGATGACCGGTGATTTTGATCATCTCAGTCGATTCCAGCAAACCGCAGCACCTGATGGCGCGGTTGACTGGAACGTATTACAGCAACAAGGCGACGCGTTTTATCGTTTGAACGATTTTGGACGAACGGCCTCAAATAGTGGTCTTTCTTTGCTTATCCAAGAATTTGGTATCACAGGTTATGCGAACTCGGTGCATACTGCATGTGCCTCAGGAGGCCAGGCGCTTGGGCTTGCCATGCAAGTGATTCGTCGAGGTGAAGCCGATTATATGTTAGCCGGTGGATTTGACTCCATGATTAATCCTTTGGGCGTTTCAAGTTTTTGCTTGCTCGGGGCTTTATCTTCTTATAACGAAACACCTGAAACGGCGAGTCGTCCTTTTGATGGCTCACGTAATGGGTTTGTTTTGGGTGAGGGCTCGGCTTTTTTAGTGCTTGAGTCGTGGGATAAAGCAAAAGCACGTGGCGCAAAAATTTATGCTGAACTTGCTGGCGAAGGTAATACCTTGAGCTCCTATCGTATTACGGATTCACATCCTGATGGTGATGGTGCGAATCAAGCCATTCAAGGTGCACTTTCTGATGCGGGCGTTCAACCTTCAGATGTGGATTATATTAATGCCCACGGTACATCCACTAAAATGAATGATTTAAGTGAAACAAATGCTATCAAAGCAGTGTTTGGTGAGCGTGCGTACAAGCTACCCGTGAGTTCAACTAAGAGTCAAACGGGGCATTTGATTGCTGCAGCAGGTGCCATCGAAGCCGCAATCTCAGTCTTAGCCATTAAGCATGCAACGGTTCCTATGACGAAAAATCAGACCACACCCGATCCGGCGTGTGATTTAGATTATGTTGCCGAAGGCACACGTGAAAAAGCGCTCGGTGTGGTGCTGTCGAATTCGTTTGGATTTGGGGGTACGAACAGTTGTTTATTGTTTAAGCATCCTGAGTTTGAGAGGGGGCGAATATGAGTGATTTAACACGCGTAATGGTCACAGGTGTTGGCGCTGTGAGTGCATCGGGCATGAATATAGATGCGATGTGGGAAGCCATGCTCGCAGGCAATACAGGCATTGATGAAATACAAAATTCAGATATATCCAACTGGTCGCATCGACTCGGGGGCGAGCTTAAAGAGTATAAGCCCGCGAAGATGCTCCCCGAGCGAAAATTATTAAAAGCGATCTCACGCCAAGATGTTCTAGGTATTTCGGCGGCTATGCAAGCCATCGAAGATAGCCAAATACTGCCGTATCGTGATGCTTTAGATAATCCTACGGTATTCAACGAAAAAACAGGTGTTTTTGTTGGCTCACCAGGCAATAAATATTATCAGCAATATGATTTTTTACCGTTGATGGCTAAAACTCAAAATAATATGCAAGCTTTTGGTGCTGACTTGATGAGTGAAGTGCACCCGATGTGGCTTTTGCGTATTTTGCCCAATAACGTATTAGCTTATACCGGCATTACGTATGGCTTCAAAGGCGCGAACCATAATGTTGTGAATCACGCGACTGGAGGTATGCAAGCGTTGCTTGAGGCGTATCACGCCATTCAATCAGGTCAGGCAGATCGGGTTGTTGTGGTGGCTTACGATGTTGGAACGGACTTGCAAGCCTCGTTTTATTATGAGCGTCTTGGGCTCTTAAGTGCGAAGCACTTAAAGCCGTTTGATGCCGGCCATGATGGGACGATTCTCGCAGAAGGCGCGGCAGCACTCGTGCTTGAGTCTGAAGCAAGTGCTAAGGCACGCGGCGCGACGACGTATGTAGAAATTACCGGTGGACTTGCTCGAACAGAAGGCTCGGGTTTATTTTCGATTGAAGCGTCAGGCGATGCGCTTACCGATGTTTTGCGTCAAGCACTCGAAGCTCAAAAAATCACGTCGGATGATTTGGCATTTATCGTGGCACACGGTAACGGAAATCCTAAATCAGATATCAGTGAAGCACATGCAATCAACCGTATTCAGGGGAGTACACCTGTACCTGTGACAGGCTTTAAGTGGGCGATGGGGCATACGTTATGTACCTCAGGCCTTATGGACGCCGCGTTAGCCGCAAAGGCATTAAAAGCACGTAAGCTACCTGGTATTGCAAATTTAGATACACCTGCGCAGGCTTGCGAGCATTTAAATTTACTAACCAAACCACAAGAACTCGCTAGTAATTCAAAGCACGCGTTATTAATTAATCGCGGCTTTGGTAGCATGAATGTAGCGGTTACCATGAAAGCTTGTGATAATGCTTAATCAACAGATTGATGCCTTGTCTGTTTCAAAAACAGGGCGTTTTTTATATCGATTTTTGCCTTATCGTAAGCAAGTCATTTTAAATAATATTGATCATGTGTTTGGTGATAAGCTAAGTCAGCCTCAAAAATTACATTTGGTCAAAGCGTTTTATTCGCATTTGGCACGCTCAATCAAAGAAACCATTCAATTGCGCTTTATGAGTGAGCGTGAGTTGTGCTCGCGTGTCGAAGTACGGGGGCATGAGCGCTTGCTTGAAGTTGCCGCTCAAAACAAAGGCGTGCTCGTACTAACAGGACATTTTGGGAGTTGGGAATTTGCCCCACTGGGTGGCATTGCCAATTTTAAGCAGTTTCAGGGCCAATTTCATTTTATTCGTCGTTTGATTGGGAATAAAACGCTTGAGAAAATTTTATTTCGGCGCTATTACCAAGCAGGTCTCAACGTCATTACGAAAGCCAATGCATTGCAGCATGTTACAGAGGCTTTAGATAAAAATCACGCCGTGGTGTTTGTCTTAGATCAGCATGCCTCGCTTGCAAATCGAGACGGGATTGCCGCCGAGTTTTTTGGAAAAAAAGCCGGAACGTATCGAAGTTTAGCTACTTTCTCACGAAATACAGGTGTGCCGGTTGTGCCTGCGGCAAGTTATCGTTTGCCGAATGGCCGGCATGTACTTGAATTTCATGAGGCCATTGCCTGGGAAGACAAGCCGGGCAATCAAGCCGCACTTTATCATAATACCTGCGCTTATAATCGCGCGCTCGAAAAAATCATTCTTGCACACCCTGAGCAATGGTGGTGGTTACACCGGCGCTGGAAGTTAAATTGATTTAATTAAGACACCATGTATAATTAGAGTCCTTCTCGTGCCTGGGATTTATTGTGCCGTCTATAAATACGAAACAATCGATGTTGATTGAAGGGTATACGGATGCCTCAATAAAATATGGCATAAAAAACCATCGTTATGACAGGGCCAAATATAGTTTTATTGAAACAGACCTTATTTTTTCGGCGTTTCATCTTGTCAGCACATTACTTCAGCTTGCGTTGGTGTGTCTGGGTTCTGTTTTTATGGGGTTTAGTCTTACGATAGCCTTGCTTCAATATTCTTATTTCTTTCTTTTAGCAATTTCGTGCCTATTTGCTTACGTAGGTATCGACTTTTTTTTAATGGCTTTAGAGCGCGGCTTAGAATTATTTCTTTCTTGGCTTGTGAGTGTCCCCGGATTGTATTTTCTTGCAGGGCTTTTCGTTATTTTTAGCGCCATCATGTTTTTTCGTATACTGGATAACACACTTGACCTGGTTTACGACGTGTATGCAATACCCGCTTGCTTTTATCATCTTGCCATTTTTCCTTTTGCCACGGCGATCAATTTTTTCTTTTTAATAAGCAATACGTTCTATTATTGTGTATTTTATCTCATGGATTGTTTTGATCTACGGCCAGCACATGAAATTCTGACCGAATATTTAAACGAACATCTTGAGATTAAACATATTTGTTTGGATTTAGAATCAGAAAATACATTAGATTTAGAACAACTACGTTATGTGATTGCGTTGATACCAGATGCAGTAGAAACCATTGAGCTTTGCACTCCCTTTGAGCCGTTTTATTCTGAAGCAACACAGGTGATTTTGTTTGAAACGCTGAACTCGATGCATCGAAAAAAAATAGTATTTAATACCGAAAAGCTCACGGATAAATGGGAGTCGTGGCAAAATACTCAGACGTTTTATGCGCTCGAGCAAACGGAAGCAATTAATCGCCCACGGTTGAATCAAGATGTGATTAGGTTTGGTATTTTTTCATACCTTGAGCCATCAGACATGCCTGCGATGTTTGATGGCTTGTGTCCTCCGCCGCCATCGTACGCTTATGTTTGAGGTTAAGGCGTTACAATAATAGCATTGGTACAGACACTCATGCATTGGTGTAATTTATTGCTCAGAATGTCGCAAAAAAGAACGGGTAAGCTATAGTGTAAATATATTATGCGCTTTTGTGAGCTATTAGAGGGCGTATGTGACTTATGCTGAGGAGATAAAATAATGCCTGTTGTATCGCGAACGCATATAAAAGGGTTGTGTGATTTCAAGCGAACGTACCAAAATGTAGGTGCATCCGTCGAGACCTCTAATGCCTTGACGAAAGCACTGAATGCTATGGATGATAAAAACCCTTCACTTGAGAGTGCGTGGCGTGTTTATAACGCTTATGTGAGCGCTCCTACACCAACAGAGCAAAATTTACGTGAAGCGCATGATGCATTTTCTAAATCTTTTTTTGGTCAAGCTCTAAGTGCTCTCCAAGAGCATAAGTTATTGATAGGACCGCATGCGCAGTCGTATTTTGATGCCGTCGTTAGCCAGAATGATTCATACGGTATTGCGAACGCTCTCGTAGAGCTCAAAAAATTAGGGTTTCTCAACGAGGAAAATACAAAACCTATGCTGTTGATGTTAGCTCATATTAAGAACCCAACCTATTTTTCTTATGTGCTTCAATTTCTTGGTGCCACAGGTTTGTTAAGCGGTGAGTATGCACAAGCAAATCTTAATCTTGTTGCAAGCCATCACAATCAATCAGAACTTTGTCAGGCGCTTACTAGCGCTCAAAAACAAGGCTTTTTACAGGAAGAGCATGCACAAGAAGATTTGAAATTGATTGCTTCACATCAAGATCCAAGTTCGCTTGTTGAAGCACTTGGATTGATTCAGGAGCACGCAGAATTTAACAGTGTGGATGCACTTCTGAGTCGATATGAAATCGCTGAGCAGCCACAGCCGATGTGTTTTGTTCCATCATTTATCATGCTTCACAGCTTAGGTCTTTTAGATGGAGAGCAAGGAGAGGCGTATCGAGCGCGGATTACCGAACCCCAATGCTCGATGGGTTTTGATAGCCTTATCTTTAGTTTGGACGAAGCTAACCTTTTGGAAGAAGACTCAGCTGATCTTACACGTCAAATGCAGCAAATTATGGCTTATTCTACTATTTTATTCTCTGACGGTATGCATCAGGCATGGGCGCATATCCCAGAACATTTGTTTACGCAAGAGACCTGGAATCACATACGTCAACTTTGTCGCGCGAATCAGATTAATCCAGAAGCAGGTCGTGTGCATCTCGAACGCTATATTTTACATGATCTTCTCGGTATCGAAAGAGAACAAGATGACGCATTGAACCAAGCTCAAAGCACGCATACAGCCAGTGTGCATCAAACCGTTTCTGATTCGGCAAAACGTTTGAGCGCGCGGTATGGCACAGTGATTGTTGATCTAGAAGACGAGCTTGAAAAAATTGAAACATGGGTGAATGCCCAAGAAGGTCACGATATTGAACAACGCGCGATTCAAAAACTTGCTCATGCATCTCATGACTTTAAAGATCCAACGTCGGGCATTACGACAAAACAACTTTTAGCTTTTGCCTGGTCTGCAATACATGATGATGAGCAGCGACAAGGATCAAAAGACGATGCTAAGAATTTATTTCTTCAAGGCCTTTATGAGATACAACGAGCTTATAACCTTTCCGATGATTTTGAAGATCGGGATGGCGCGGATAAAGCTGCCTGTGCATCAGGAACGTTTAATAAAATTATTGAGAAATTGGTGGGGATTCATCCTGAAGTCGAGTTAAAATATATTACGCCTCAAGGAGCCATGCTTAAACTTATGCCTCTTATTCGTCAGGCCGCACAAGCGTATTTAAAAAACCAAGATCAAGATATTGAAAAATTAACGGTTGAAATACTTAAAAACACGATTCGCTCTTTGGTGCGAGAGCAGTTTTTATTTGAGTTTAGCAGTGAGCCAGACCTTACGGCATTAACACATGATTATCAAACATTTGAAATATTTCAAGCTTCAGAAGATTATGCGGCGTTTCAAATATTACTACAGCAAGAACAAGACATAGGCCTTGAGCTGATGGTTTCGGGAAAATTAGATCTTGCCGATGAGGAGCTTGATGATGTTTTGCAGGGGTGGATTGCATTGGCCGAAGAGCAAAGCCTGAGAGCCGTGACGCCAAAAGGGGTTGATGAGCTCACAGAAGAGGTTGTTAATCAACCGTTAAGTCGTGAGGCAATCCGAGATATACGCCGTACTTTGTTTGAAAAACGGCAAGCATTAGACAATGATGAGCCTGATGATACCTCACCGTCTATTTAGCTTAGTTGCTTTAGGTTATTTTCCCTTCGTACACAAACTCAGCTGGGCCCGTAAGCTTAAGCGAGCTGTTTGTACCTGCCCAATCTATCCATAAATCCCCGCCGGGGACGCTTACTCGAATCTTTGCATCTAAGCCATAAAAACGCCGAGCCACAGCGGCTGCCGCCGCGGCGCCACTGCCACATGCCCGTGTTTCGCCGGTACCACGTTCGTGTACCCGAAGTAAAATATGATCTTGGTTATCTAACTCAAGAAATCCTACGTTCGTATGCTCCGGAAAAAATGGATGTGTTTCAATCTCTGGTCCTAATTTATCAACTGGCGCTTGTTCTATATTATCTACCATCATGATCGCATGAGGGTTTCCGAGTGCGACGGCATGAACACGTACGGGTGAATGATGCTCGAGCGTAAGTGCATAGCTTTCAGCTTCAGCGGCTTCTGTAAGTGGGATGTTTTGTGGTTCCCAAACAGGACAGCCCATATCAACCGTAACCGAATCATCTGGATTAATATTCAACGTAAGTTCGGTTGTTGTTGTTGCAACCCGTAGGGTTGTTTTAGGTGAGAGCTTGTTATATTGAATAAACCGTGCAAGGCAGCGTGCACCGTTCCCGCATTGACCCACAGGTGTACCGTTGGCATTAAAAATACGGTAAAAAAAATCAATATCAGGTTGTGTGCTGGGCTCAACAAGTAGGCACTGGTCAAACCCAACGCCGGTATCACGACGACTTAAGGTTTGAATCATTTCTGGTGTTAGTTGAATTGTATGACGCGTGGCGTCAATCACCATAAAATCATTGCCTAGCCCGTGCATTTTTGTAAATTTTAGATTCATGGGATTGCTCCTGCTTGCTATTATCATCTGGTAAATATAGGGGGCCTTTTTGTCCGCAGGCGCTTAAGCTTAGTATGATTATAGTCATACATGCGCATGATAATAACGTTTTCATGTAATTTCTCAGTGATCAATGTGTATGAGACGCAGTATAGCGTGAACGAGATTTGGCTTAAACCTGCAGCGATAGTTGCCATAGTGCGATGCATTCGCGATAATCTACTTCTTTTTTTTATTTGCCTGGAGAGAGCGTGTGAGTGCCGTGGTAATACAATCTAAGCAAAAAGCGGAAGCTTGCGTGATTTGGATGCATGGTCTTGGCGCAAGTGCCGATGACATGGTGGGCTTGGCAAAGCAGTTGCCACTTAAAGTGCCCATGCGACATGTTTCTTTAAATGCGCCTATTCGACCGGTTACGTTGAATCAGCATATGCCGATGCCAGCATGGTATGACATTGTAGGAATGAAGCTTACAGACCGCGAAGATCGTACCGGTATTTTAGAATCAGAGCAGCTCATACTTAAAGCGATCGAACAGCAAGTTGCCAATGGATTTACGCACGAGCAGATTTTTTTGGCTGGCTTTTCGCAAGGTGGGGCCATGGCACTGTTTACAAGCTTGCATGCTATGCCAAAACTAGGCGGCGTGATTTCTTTATCAGCTTATTTACCGCTTGCTTCTGAATGCGACATTAAACTCGATGTAAAAACACCGATATTTATTGGTTCAGGCCAGCTTGATCCAGTGGTTCTTCCTGCATGGACGGCCGAAAGTGTGACGTGGTTAAAAAACAAAGGCTTTGAGCATATCACGGTACATGATTATCCTATGGAGCATTCTGTGTGCATCGAAGAAATGCGAGATATTGCGGTGTGGCTTGAGATGTATACTGTATTTAATGAAAAAAAAGAGGGAGAGGTAGGATGACGGTAGTTAAACGCGCACGCGAGGTGAGCTTTTCGTGCCAGCAAATGTATAACCTTGTGGATGATATTGAAAATTATCATGAGTTTTTACCGTATTTTGAAAAAAGCGTGGTGCATCATCGAGACGAAGACGAAGTGCAAGCAACCCTTGTGATTGCAGCAGGTGGCATGAATAAATCGTTTACGACCCGTAATCGCTTACAAACTGATAAAATGATTGAGTTGCGTTTGGTCGATGGACCGTTTAGTCATTTGGAAGGTTTTTGGCGGTTTGATCCGACCGACACGGGGTCGATGATCACGTTTGACTTAGAATTTGAGTTTTCAGGGCGCATGCTATCCATGTTATTAGGCCCTGTGTTTGAGCAAGTGACGGATAAAATGGTGGATGCTTTTTGTGAGCGTGCTGAGGCGCTATATGTTACCACCGATTGAGGTTGTGTATGCCCCAAAAGGGGCTAGCACCGTGCAAACAACACATGCATATCATGACGGCATGACGGTGGCGGATGCATTAGCTGCCTCGAGATTATTTGAGCAATACCCTGAGACTAAAAATTTAGTCGTTGGAATTTTTTCTCAAAAAGTTTCGCTCGATACGCTTGTGAAACCTGGCGATCGCGTTGAGGTGTATCGGCCGCTTATCAGCGATCCTAAAGAAAAGCGGCGTAAACGGGTGGTCAAGCGAGTTAAAAAAACTTAAGTTTGAATACGGGTCACGCGATTATTTGAAAAATAGATACTCAAATGACGTACTTGGTCAGAGTGACTTCCTTTACGCCATGTGTAGGCATAATCCCAACGGTCGTTGTTAAACGTTGGACTGAGTAAGCTTGTGCCCATGAATATCGCGACTTCTTCTTTGGTCATGCCTGGTTTGAGTTGTTTGATTTTTGTCTCAGGGAGTAAGTTGCCTTGTTGCACAATACGGCGTGAAAAATCATACGAGGCACAGTGTGTTAGTGACAGCATAATCAGTGCTGAACACATGAGCCGAGAGAGTATTTGTATCCGTTTGTTCGTCATGAATAAATTCGCCATAATGCAATAAGATTTTGGATTGTATTACATGCATTAAACCTTGTCCAAACTTGTCCAAGCAAGAGGAATAAAAGTGGAAGAAAGTCAGCAGCTAAAAGACGTGGGGTTAAAAATTACGTTGCCCCGACTCAAAGTCCTTCAAATTTTAGAGCAATCTAAAACACGACACTTGAGTGCCGAAGATATTTATCGCGCATTAATAGATTTGGGCGAAGACGTAAGTTTAGCCACGGTGTATCGTGTGCTAACACAATTTGAATCAGCAGGATTGGTTCATCGCCATCATTTTGAAGGTGGACACTCGGTGTTTGAGTTGAGTGAAGGTGAACATCATGATCATTTAATTTGTGTGAAGTGCCGAAAAGTTTTTGAATTTGTGGATGAGTTAATTGAGGCACGTCAACATGTGATTGCTGAACGTGCTCAATTTAAAATGACGGACCATGCACTTACGATTTATGGCTGGTGCATTGATTGCCAAGGCTTGGCAGAAGCCTAGCCTTGGCTGTGAATTGTGAATTGTTGTTATTCTTTTTCTTTAATAAAGCATAGTAATGCAAATGAAATAAAGATCATGAGCGGTAAAAGTGAAAGCGCAGACATATAATTGGATGTGGAATATGTTTTTATGCCATGTTCCATATTACCATGCCAGGTGAAGTTGAGTAAGCAGCCAACCAAAGGTAGTCCAATTGCACCACCGAGCATATTGGCCGTGTTCATGAAGCCAAGTGCTGCACCTGAGTTTGATTCATCATGTATTTCTTTGATGAGCGAGAAAGCGGGCAGTAAGCAGCTCGATGCGAGACCAAAAGTGAATATAAAAAATCCAAGCATAGCCAATGGAAGGTGCGGTACGTAGAGAATCAAGATGATCGACACGAGCGCTCCGAATGATCCTGACAGCATGATAGGACGTTTGGTTTTAAACTGCCCGGCTAAAAATCCAGTTAATGGTCCGCCAATTACCCAACCCAAAAATAAAAGTGACACAAGGCTTGCCGCTGTCGGCTTATCGAGCATGTAGGCGCGCATAATAAAAGGAACACCCCAAAGCCCACCAAAAATAGACGTAGGTGCGAACATCAGCCCACCGTAACCTGCGACAATCCAGCTTTTCTTACAGGATATAACGAGCTTTAATCCATGTAAGATATGAGTTTTCTCGTGCTCAAGTTCTGTTTTTTCTTGGTTGGGTTGTTCGGTTTGTACTAACCAGACCACAAATACAGCGAGAATCAGTCCTAAAACGGCGAAGGCGTAGAGTGTGACCCTCCAACCAATATTATCTACCATGATAGCCAGTGGTCCGCCACCCATGATGCTTCCGGTCATACCTAACGTGACCATGAGCCCAACAAAAAAAGGAAAGCGTCGAGGCGGAAAAAGCAGTGTGGCAAGTTTCATCGAACAAATGGCCGCAAAGCCTGAGCCTAACCCAATGAGTAAGCGGCCGCATGATGCTTGCCACATGCTATGACTTGTTGCAAAAAATGCACAGCCGAGCGTGCAAAAAAGAATGGCCGCGACGAGCAGCGATCGTACGTTGTAATGATCGGCAAGTACGCCTGCTGGAATTTGAATCGGTGCGTAGGTATAAAAAAAGAAGCCAGCTAAAATCCCGAGCTGCCCTGCGTCCATCGAAAGATCGCGCATAAGATCATGAACCATGACGCCTGGAGATACTTGAATAAGATTTTCATAAAAATAGAAAAATGCGCCTAAAAACCAAATCAACCAGGGGAGGTAGGTTGTTTTATAGCGTGTGGAAGATGTTTTTGTATCGCTTACATTGTGCACGGTTTTTCATCCATGGGAAGATTAAATCAGCATAAGGGTTTATCCTACCTGAGTGATGCTGATTTATCTAGGATGTTTTGCGTTACGACGCTGCTTTTGATACATGCAAATGCGAAACCACTTGTTTGACACCATGCACGGTTAAGATGCGCTTAATCAGAGGGGCAATCGAAGCGTTGTTTGTCACCGCGCCTGATAATGTCACCACACCGTTGTTTGTATTCGCGTTGATGCCAACGAGGGGGATCGATTCATCATCGAGTACTTTTGCTTTAAGAACGGCTGCTTCAACTTTTGCTGTGATATAAGCATCGGTGATGGATGTATTCACGTCGTTAATATTTAAATTATCAGTATCAATCGATTCAACACCTTGAGTTGATTTAACCAGGCGAAGTGCCTCGACAAATGCTTCTCTATTCTTAACGTTTCCATTCAACGTAACGTTGCCGTGCTCGGTTGATACAGTAATTTTTAATGGATTTAAATTTTTGTTTTCAGTAATTTTGCTTGTGATTTTTGTTGTAATCACAGAATCACTGAGTTCATGTTCCAGCGTTTTGATATCACTTGCATGAAGTGACGTCATCGTAAACATGAGGCCAATGGCTAAAACAAAATGTAATAATGCTCGCATGCATGTCTCCTAAAATGGGTTTGATATATTTAGAAACTTTGAACATCTTAACATAACCTGGATGGTTTTTAAAGAATTTGAATTTAAATAGAACTTGTTGTTTGTGTTTTGTTGGGAGGATATCTCGTGGGTACGCGTGCTAGACTAGGCTTTGTTTTTTCTATTCAAGCTGACCCAAGGTACGTGTATGAGCTCAATTCAAATTCGTGGGGCACGAACCCATAATCTTCAAAATATTACCGTTAATTTACCGAGAAATAAGCTTTCTGTGATCACGGGGCTTTCGGGTTCTGGTAAATCATCACTGGCTTTTGATACGCTTTATGCCGAAGGACAGCGTCGCTATGTTGAGTCGCTATCATCGTATGCCCGACAATTTTTATCCATCATGGATAAGCCAGAAATGGACTCAATCGATGGCTTGTCACCGGCGATTGCGATCGAGCAAAAAGTCACGTCGCATAATCCACGCTCAACCGTAGGAACAACAACCGAAATTTATGATTATTTGAGATTACTCTATGCCCGCGTGGGTACGCCGCATTGCCCGAAGCATCAGCTCGCATTACAAGCACAAACCGTGAGCCAAATGGTGGATCATGCTTTAAATCTCCCCGAAGAAAGTAAAGTCATGGTGTTGGCACCGGTGATTCGAGGGAAAAAAGGTGAGCATGAGCAAATTTTCAAGCGCTTACAAGTTCTGGGTTATGTGCGTGCCCGGGTCGACGGTGAGCTTTATGATCTGGATATGCCACCTGAGCTCGAACGCTATAAAAAGCATACGATCGAAGTCGTGGTCGATAGGCTTAAAATACGTCAAGATGCGGCAACGCGACTCAGTGAATCGTTTGAAAATGCGCTACATGTAGGCGAGGGACTTGCCTTGATTGCATCCATGGACGGTGCTTTTAAAGATATTACGTACTCCTCGTTATTTGCGTGCTCTGAATGCGGGTATAGCTTAGAAGAACTCGAGCCTCGATTATTTTCGTTTAATAGCCCGGCCGGTGCATGTACGGCGTGTGATGGGCTCGGGACTGAGAAAAAAACCGCAAAACTTAAACGTGAATTAGAAGAAAACCCTGAGTTGATACTCAAGCCTTGTACGCGTTGCGAAGGCACGCGGCTTCGTCCCGGCGCGAGACATGTGTTGGTGGACGGGCGGCGTTTGACGGATGTGGTGTCGTATTCGATTGCAGAGGCGTATCAATTTTTTAATAATTTAGTTTTACCTGGCGCACGTGGTGAAATTGCAGCAAAAATCAATCGAGAAATTGTAGCGAGGCTTGGTTTTTTGGTAGAAGTAGGCTTGGATTATTTATCGCTTGAGCGACGCTCAGAAACGTTATCAGGAGGTGAGGCGCAACGCATTCGCTTGGCGAGCCAAATTGGTTCGGGTCTTGTAGGGGTGATGTATGTGCTTGATGAGCCTTCGATTGGTTTACACCAACGTGATAATGCGCGCTTACTTAAGACGCTGATACAGCTGCGCGATTTAGGTAATACCATTATTGTTGTTGAGCATGATGAAGACGCGATTCGAACAGCTGATTATGTGCTAGATATGGGCCCTGGTGCCGGTATTCACGGTGGACATGTGGTGGCTTCGGGCACGCCTGAAGAAATCATGGCGTGTGAAGACTCGCTTACCGGACGTTATTTAGTCGGTACAGCGAAAATTGATGTGCCCGATGTACGTACGCCCTACAATCCAGAACGCGTGATTCGCTTGGAAGGTGTGACCTGCCATAATTTAGATGACGTGACCGTGAGTATTCCTGTCGGGCTTATGACATGCGTCACCGGCGTATCGGGATCGGGCAAATCGAGTTTGATCAACGATACGTTATATCCTCTGGCCCGCTCGCGCTTTTATCGCAGCCAAGTATCCATGGTTGGTCAAGTTCGTGAGGTGGAGGGGCTGGACTGGTGTGACAAAGTGATTGATATTGACCAAAGTCCTATTGGACGCACGCCGCGTTCTAATCCGGCGACCTATACAGGCTTATTTACACCTATTCGAGAATTATTTGCAGGCACACCCGAAGGCCGGGCTCGTGGGTATCGTGCCGGACGTTTTAGCTTCAACGTCAAAGGTGGTCGATGTGAGGCGTGCCAAGGTGATGGTTTAGTCAAAGTTGAAATGCACTTTTTACCTGATACTTATGTTTTATGTGATGTCTGCCGCGGCAAACGTTATAACCGAGAGACGTTGGATGTGCAGTACAAAGGAAAAAATATTCATGAAGTGCTTAACCTGACGATTGAAGAGGCGCGAGATTTTTTTGATGCCGTGCCTGTTTTGGCGCGCAAGTGCCAGACGTTGATTGATGTAGGCTTGTCCTATGTGCACTTAGGTCAAAGTGCTACAACGCTATCAGGAGGCGAAGCACAGCGCATGAAGCTCGCGCGTGAGCTCTCGAAACGTGATACGGGCGAAACGCTATATATTCTAGATGAACCGACGACGGGGTTGCATTTTCATGATACAAAACAGCTTTTACAGGTTTTATTTAGATTGCGTGATCAAGGCAATACCATCGTGGTGATTGAACATAATTTAGATGTGATTAAAACCGCGGATTGGCTGATTGATTTGGGTCCTGAAGGCGGTAACCGTGGGGGTGAAGTGCTGGCCGAAGGTACGCCTGAAACCGTTGCGGCTTGCGCACACTCGTATACAGGGCAATTTTTAGGTGAGCTTTTGAATTAACAAGATTCTTGTCTTATTTTAGAGCTTGCTACCTGAGGTTTGTTTTCAATGTGAGCTTACTGTGTTAATATGTTTCTCTTGTTTGTTTTTCTAAAGAAAATTATGTCTGACGAAGTAGAGATTTATGATGGTATAGATGAAAGCTCGGTTCATGATGAGTGCGTGTCTCAAATCGATGAAATGCAACCCGAAGAAGATACGCTTGACGTATTATCTTCTCAACGCATCACGTCATTACCGGTGCAAGCATTAAAAACAGTTGCTATACCGTCGTTTGCTGCTTTTTCTTCGTTATCGCTCCCTCTTTTTATTATCTTAATGGAGGATAATTTAAGCGAACAAGATAGCATGCCATTAGAGCAAAAAGTTCTCATTCCGCTCATTCCATATTTAATATTGGTATCACTTAGAGTGGGGCTATTATGGAATAGTATTGGCCATCGCATGAATGGTCGCGTAGATGCGGACATAGCATCAGGTGATGAAACGTATGAAGAAGCCCCTGGGCATATGCTTGCCGCGCTGCTTGCAAACACCTCAAGCTTTACGAGTGCTTTATTGGTTGCGTTTGTTGGATTATCTGAGGCTCATCCTGTCATGCTATGGACCGGTGCTCTTACATTAGGCTTCTTAAATTATACAGCAGATTTACTCACGGATGTCGTGGATGCTGCTCGTAAGTTTGTAGAGTACAAGCAAACGCAAGGGCATGATATTGCTCCTTTTTTTCAGCAAAAATTCATGGGTAAATTTGTACACAAGCATGCAGAAAATTTTGGTCTTGTTTTGCGTGAGTTATTGCCTGTGCTCAGTGGCGTGATTCGTTCCGCAGTTACGCGAGAGGCTACTGCATCCATTTTAAAAGATGTAACATCAGAAGCTGCTATCAAAGCTATGAATATACCTATTGGATTACTGGCTTATTGGAGCACGGCTTATACATCTCAATTTGAACTCATCCAATTAAGAGATAATTTTAGAGCTGCTGGCACCGAATTTAATACAGAAAATAAGCTGTCTCAATCATCGTACGCGATGCTTCGTTTTGTAGGTAAAGTCAGCAGCGGACAAATACTGATTGATACGTTTAAGTGTCTCAAGCTTTCAACCCGAACAAGTGTAAACTCCATATTAGTTTTAAGTACTGTGGCTCTTACCGCACTCTTGAGAAAAGCTTTGCATGAGTATGTTAGTAGCAATAACCATGATGCTGTTTGGGAGGGTGAAGAAGGCTTGTTGATGAGCTATTGTGTTGGGAAACAAGAAGCTCTTCGGTTAGCGCCCGAGATTGATGTGGCCATTAATTGTATTTCCGTTTCACTGAGTAGCATAAGTATGTTCACAAGGGCCGCGACATTGCATAAACATGCTCGTTTGCGTGACGGAAGGCTTGTACCAGATAATATTGATGATATTGAGGTAGGTTCACACAGCACAGAACGTCGTTTGCAATTAAATTAAAAGCACGAGCGAGTTATGATTCGCCTCATTTTCTTTTTTTGAGCGGTGGGGAGAGGTCGTCAATATCTTCCTCCACCTCGCTTTCATCTTCATGATGATTTTCTGAGTACATCAACGTGTTTGGATTAGATGTGAGTTCTTGTACTGGTGATGGAGGAATGAACTGTTCTGGCTTAATTGAGGAGCTTGTGTGTTGCTCTAAAAGGTCGATAGACCCATCAGCATCAATCACAATACAGCTATGAGGCATTTCAAGTACATCTGGACTGACCGTACTTTCAGAAAAGTGCTGTCTAAAAAAGTTAATATATTGTCGGTCGTATTGCGCAAAGTATTCGTCTGCTGTTTGTTCACCTGCCCTTTGCTGATAATGTCTGGCATACGTTTGCTGGCTTCTCGCAAGTGTAATGACAATGTCTTCTGGCTTGTCTGATACGTCTTGCAGCATGTCATTGAAAAAATCAACATCGTCATCTGTGTCAGTGATAGAGGAAACATGCGCAAGGCCGGTGTTACCCGTTTTTATATCTTTCATAATAACTGCAAAGCAGGTAGCAAAATTGCTTGACATCATGCCTTCAGGCGCTTGCTCTAGTGTTAAGTAGCTATCTTGCAGAACATCCGATAGTGCACGGTATAAATACGCGCCAGTGTTGGCATCAATCAAGTTTAATTGATCTAACTCGTCATCACTTTCGTAGTCGCTACTTGTATTTGATGGCATATTAGTTAATACCTAAAAAAGTAAATTATATATACGATTATAGAACATAATTATCGTTATAGACGTAGACGCGAAAAAACACTGGATATGTTTAAGGTTTTTTATTAGTGTTGCATATTTCAGCATATTTCAGCATATTTCAGCATATTTGGCTTTGGTTAAGGCCATACACCGCTTTGATAGGAGTATTCATGATACCAAAAGAAAAAGAAGTAGAAGTTACCGCGGTGAGTTCAGGCCAGTCACTGTTTGAAACAAAAATACAAAGTGAAGGTCCCGAGCACTACTTAGGGGAATTTCTTGAAATTAAAGATTTAGTGTCAGCTCAGTCGGCCTCAAAAGAAATGTATTCATTATTTAAGCCAGCTGTTGATGCGATAACGTTGAAGCAACTATTGGCTGCTGTGTTTATGGGCGAGGAGTGGTTGGTTGTAAAAATTGCTCAATCCAACCCTGGTTTATTGTTTGAGCGAGGCACGTATCGCATGCCTTTATTAAACGCAGATGGGAGCATGTCTGAGGCCAGTGAGCAAATATATTATGATGTAACACCCTTTCAGTTATCGCTGTACAGTGGTGACTTTCAAATGTGGGGGCTGCTATTAGAATTAATACCTGACGAATTAAAAACGTTGGCTCGAGACGAGGTGCGTTTATTTTTGCGTGGAGGTCCTGACTTGGTCAAAATGGATCGCGATCCAAGAACGCTTCCTTTCAGTGCGCTTAAGCAATTTGATACAGGCACCAAAGATGAAAGCAAAGCGCCTATTATTTACGATTTGCTTTGTAACCCAGACGGTATCATTTATTTTGACGATCAATTTTTTTACGCCAATCAAGCAACGAAAGAAGTGACGTTGCTTACACCTAATATTTTACCAAAAGATGTATCTGCGTTTGAACGATTACGAGGTTCACTTGAAGAAGATATGGTGATGAACAGCAGTCGTAGAACGAGTGATGTCGAGCATGCTCTGATACATCGTACGTTGGGTTATGCATTGGAACGTAACGGAATTCACTACAGTCATGGTGATGTAGCTTATCACGATACCTATGACAGTGGGACTCGGCTTATCAATGCCTATCGAAAATATATTATGATTCATGAGGCTTCATCTGACGCAGAAAAAAGGAGCCCTGCCATGCGTGATCATTGGATGAATATCATCGCAAAAGCACAGCGATTTGCGCCTGTATCTATTATCCAGCGTTATTCTCCCATTAATTATCCATCTTATCCTGTGAGTCGATTAGATGCGATAAGAGGAATACCATTGAGGCGGTCAATGGTGTTTCCTTATGTTAATCAACATAGCGTTCGGAGTGATATGAATTTTTTCCCTCTACATGATGAGGGCGGTGTGGGATTTGATTTTGGTTTGTATTCGCCTGTTTGCTCAGGAACATGGTTGCTTGCGAAGCCTTGTCATGCACCTCATGTTTCTTGGGTGTTAAATACCGTTCTTCAGGTGGTGAGCTTAAGGAAAGAGGCTCAGGTTGAACTTGTGCAGGCACTTGAACTAACACTGGAGCCGAGTGGGCCTGCTTGTGGTGTGGTTTCGTAGGTTTTGGTTTTAAGTTAAATCAAACTGATGTATACTTCGCGTCCCTGCTTGTGTCAAGAAGGGAGAACTTCGCCTGGTCGCAAGGCGAAGGGTTTAATTTTTTGGAGATTATTATGTCAGTAACCATGACCTTAGAAGCCGAAACACGAACATGTATCGGGAAGGGTGCGAGCCGCCGCCTACGTCGTCTTGATGAAAAAGTACCTGCTGTTGTGTATGGCGGAAGTAAGCCACCTCAAGCAGTTCAATTTTTACAGCGTCACGTGTCGAAATTTTTGGAATGTGAAAGTGTTTATTCCAGCGTGTTTGAAATTCTTGTTGATGGTAAAAAAGAGCGTGTGATTTTAAAAGATTTACAACACCATCCTTATAAGACCATAATTTTGCACATGGATTTACAACGCGTTTCAGCTAAAGATGTTTTGGTTAAAACCGTACCGTTGCATTTCATCAACGAAGAAAATGCTCCGAGCGTTAAAGAAGGTGGCGTTGTTAATCATACGATGACACAAATCGAAATTCGTTGTGAAGCACGTGCTTTGCCTGAATTTATCGAAGTTGATTTGGCTAACTTGGCGATGAATGAAATTATTCATTTGTCACAAATTAAATTGCCAAAAGGCGTTGAATTATCGATTGATCCAACCACAGGTGATCACGATCATCCGGTTGTGAGCGCGCATAAAGCACACGTCGAAGTCGAACCTGAGCCAGAAGCCGCTACCGAAGCTGATGTTGAAGGCGAAAGCGCTTCTGATGCAGAAGAGCCAGCTGCTGACGAAAAACCTGCAGAGTAAGGATTTTTGGTCTACTATGGCATGACTATTCTATGACCATAAAGCTTGTTGTTGGGTTACAAAATCCTGGTGCCTCGTACGAACGAACACGCCACAATGCTGGCGGTTGGTTTGTTCGGGCACTTGCGAATATGTGTGGCGCGGAATTTCGCGCGCATAAATCATTTCATGGTGATGTAGCATCCATCAATCTTGATGGACATGCATGCCATCTTTTACTTCCGACCACATGGATGAATCAATGCGGTCGCTCTGTTCGAGCTTTGTGTCAATTTTATCGTATTACCCCTGAAGAAGTTTTGATTGCACATGATGAGTTAGACTTGTCTGTAGGCACGGTTCGTTTTAAAACAGGTGGTGGTCATGGTGGGCATAATGGTTTGCGTGATTTAATCGCAAATTTACAAGGCCCTGGTTTTCAGCGCTTGCGTATTGGCATTGGGCATCCCGGTTCAAAAGATCTCGTATTAGATTATGTGCTCGGAAAGCCATCGTCATCGGACAAACAAGCAATCAATCAGGCTATTGAATGCGCGATTGATGTGGCGCCTAAACTTTTAGATGGACAATTTTCGGCGGCCATGAATATATTGCATACCGATAAAAAAAACTAATTTAAGCAATTAATTATCAAAAACAAATCAAGAGGAATAAGCCATGGGCGTACAATGCGGAATCGTAGGCTTGCCAAACGTTGGTAAATCAACCTTATTTAATGCCGTAACAAAAGCTGGTATCGAAGCTTCAAACTACCCGTTTTGCACGATTGACCCACACGTCGGTATGGTGACTGTGCCTGATAAGCGCATTGATGCGATTTCTAAGATTGTATCACCTGAACGTGTGGTACCTGCGGTGATGGAGTTTGTTGATATTGCAGGCTTGGTTGAAGGTGCGTCACGTGGTGAAGGCTTAGGCAATAAATTTTTAGCCAATATTCGTGAAACAGATGCTATCTTACACGTCGTACGTTGTTTTGAAGAAGATAATATTGTTCATGTCAAAGGCCAAATTAACCCGGCTGATGATATTGATACGATTAATACTGAACTTGCACTGGCCGATCTTGAGACGGTTGAAAAAGCGATTCAAAAAATAGCAAAAAATAGCCGTAGCGGTGATAAAGAAGCTTTAGCCGAAAAAGAAGATTTAGAGCGCATTAAAGCACATTTGGATGCCGGTGAGCAGGTGCGAAGCTTGCCCGATTTGGATGATGTGATGTATTTATGCAAACGCTTTGGTTTATTAACCTCAAAGCCTTTGCTTTATGTTGCGAACGTCGACGATGAAGCGGCGTCGGGTTCTGAAGCGCTCGAGCAAGTTCGAGTGATTGCTGCACGTGAAGGGGCGGCTGTCTTGCCTTTATCGCTTGCGACAGAAGCTGATTTGTCTGAGATGACGGAAGAAGATCAAGCTGAGTTTATGGCGGAATTAGGTTTAGAAGAGCCAGGTTTACATCAAGTGATTCGTGCGAGTTATGCTTTACTTGGTTTAGAGACATACTTTACGGCTGGCGTGAAAGAAGTACGTGCCTGGACGATTCCTGTGGGTGCAACTGCACCAGAGGCGGCGGGTGTGATTCATACAGATTTTGAGAAAGGCTTCATTCGTGCAGAAGTGACGGCCTATGATGATTATATTCAATATCAAGGCGAGCAAGGCGCAAAAGCTGCAGGTAAATTAAGGCTTGAAGGTAAAACGTATATTATGAAAGACGGTGACGTGGTGCATTTCTTGTTTAATGTTTAATGTTTAATATTTAGTTTTTTCTGATTGGGATAGGAGGTGTGTATGAATCATTTAGACAACAAAAAAATCAGTTGTCCCATGTGTCATAAGCCAAACACGTGGAACCCTGAGAATGCATTCAGACCCTTCTGTTCCGACCGCTGCAAGCTGATTGATTTGGGCGAATGGGCAAGCGAAAATCGAAAAATACCAAGCACGCGTGTTGAATTTGATGTTGATTCTGGCTCTGGCTCTGGCTTTGAGTCGGACTGATTCAACAAGCATGCTTAGCTAGATATTTAGATTAATATTGCTCGAGTAAATAACCGAGTAAATCTTTAGACGTCACTAATCCAACCAGTTCATGTTCAGCATTAACAATCGGCAAGCTGTTAAAGCTGCTTGTTGTGAGGATTTCAACGGCTGTTTTTACAGTATCGTTTTCAGATAAAACTGTTAGATCATGTGTCATAATCTTTTCAATGGTTACCGTATGGTCAAGCGCTGCATTCTCTTCTCGTTCATCGGTTTTATAACTATCGCTATACGAATATTTTAATATATCAATGCGACTCAGCATGCCTTTTAATTTTGTACCTTCCAAAACAGGAATATGATTGACACTCAAACTTTCCATTTTTTGTTTCGCGACCGAAAATAGATCGGTTAAATTAACGCTGACGATATTTTTAGTCATGATGTTTTTAATCGCTTCATTTTTTTTCATGGTACGGTCCTTTTTAGATTGAAAAAATAAGTGATGGCAATAGGTTATCACACTTCATGTTTAAGCGCTTGTTGACGGAACGGAAGGAGCTGTTTATGTCTAGCGTGTGATGGACGTCATATTTCCTGTGGGCCCAACAAAATCAGAGCCGGTCGCCTCACAAGCTGAAACACGACCGTCATTTCCAATGAGACACTTTTCAACCTGGTCTTCATCACTGCCGACATATAAATAATTATTTAAAATAGCAATACTTGTGTTGAAAGAATAGTTGAGAGCGTCAACATTATCGAAACAATTCGATAAGCTACCATCGTTGACATTAACTTCACAGGTTACAACGCTGTAACCAAAAACATCAATGATGTAAGCGTAGCTTCCTGAAACAGCGACGCCAGAGGGATTAACCAAACTCAGAGGACTGAAATTTGAGCAACCGCTAAGGGCTCCATTTTCTGTGCTCACAGAACATATGGAGACAGTACTCGAGGTGTGAGAAGCGTTGGGAATATAGGCATATCCATTAGCAATCGTCATGCTACCTAACGGGCCAACAAAGCCTTCCCCAGTAGAAATGCAATGAGATAACGATCCGGTCGTAGAACTTATATCACATTTAATGACGGCGTTGCTGTCGGTGCTCAGGGTATAAAGATAATTGTTATGTATATACACTGTTCTTGGGTCGTTCAATAAACCACCTGCAGTATTCTGTACACATAAGTCTGCATCTACCGAGCAAATAGCGATCGTGTTTAAATTACCATTGGCGGTATACAGATGTTGATTGGTCGTGACAGCAACACCATTAGCCTCTTCAATATTAGAATTGCTCAGTGTTTGACAGTTTTCTAACCCCCCTAAGGCGCCAACAAGACAGTCAGAAATAAAACCGACATTAGCCGTGCCATTGTTAGCAATTAAGATGTGAGTCTCATTTGTAATATCAACTTTAAGACGGTTTTCTAATAAAGGTAGAGAGCAAAAGAAGGGCGAGTTTGTTTTGCAAATTTCAGGGCCTATGACAGATTTTGACGCAGTAATTTTACTTCCATTAATGAGCAGTGATAAAAGGCAGGATTCGTTTGGAGCGAGCGTGAAGGGTTGAGTACAAAAACCTGCTTGTACGACTTGTGTGATACCAAAATTGCTTTGTAAGCTTAAACTTTGTGTTTGTTGTGTTTGATTTTGAACGCGATAGTTTATATTCGCTGTTGAGTTGAGAGGTACTTGGACGGTTGAAGATGTTTCTGGAGTAATAGAGTACAAGGCTTTGGAAGCAAAGGCGCCCTGATTTAGTAGAAGTAAAATCAAGCCGAGTTTTTTTATAAAATTCATTTAGCTACCTCAGGTAGGTAAGATTCAGCAGTACCGTATTTACATACAAATGATTAAGAAACGGCGCTGCGTTGGTTGCTTGACCCGGTGCCGATGCTAAACCACTTTTACCCCAGTCAAAAAACTCATACCCGAGGCCTACATGCGTGTGTGAGTTGATTTCTTTTTGAAGCCCAATACCGACCGAATAATTAAACGCCGTGACCGTTTTGTCTTTAAAGTTTGGATTGGCGACGATGTCAGAATTTCTAGCAGAATTTTGAAAGCTAAACGCATGGTTAAAACCTGCGGCAAGACTTGCTGTGATGTACGGTTTTACTATCTCGGTGAAGGCGTATTGGTCAAGCATCCACTTGGTGCGAAGTCCCGTTCGAATTTGATTAATATTATAGCTATAGTTCATATTATTAAACTCGGAGTCGGCAAGCTGCCAAACATCGCCTTTCATGCGTGCCATGCCTGCAGCGCTCACAAGTACGCCCCATTGAGTTTGTATGGGCGCTGTGAATAATCGTGTTTGAAATCCTAGGAGTAACTCTCCCATACCCAGTGTTTGTGTCTTGGAACGGTTGTCATACGTATTAGGGCTATCTGATTCTAAATAAATAGTTTGAGTTTTTCCTGGCGAGCTCCATCCTGGGCCACCACTGACCATGATAAGTGGTTGTTTGATTCGTTGTGTTTGGATGGTTGTTGAGATGTTTTTGTCAGGTAGGGCCATCACGGGTGGTAGGTTTAATATAGAGCGACTTATTGTAACAACGGTTTTTGCATCTGAATAAGGCCCCATAAATACAAGATAAGGCACGTTTTTTTCAGGTTGATAAACAAAATGAACGGTTTTTTTTGTTTGTTGTTGTATACGAGCTTGGTACTGCAATGCATTTTGTTTGCTTTTAAATGCACCGAGTTTTAGCGTATAGTTCATATTTTGATTTAAGTTAGATTGCCCGCTAAGTTGAGCGCCTTGTTCTGGGCCATAAACTTGAATATCATGCGTGCTCGAAGCCTCTGTTGCGCTTATAAAACAGCAAGAGCTCAACAATATACACGCGAACAAATTATGGTTATTTTTCATCAAATATTCCCCGTTAACGTGTAATAAACGTCATGTTTCCTGCAGGAGCAACAAAACCAGAGCCGGTCGACGCGCAACCTGAAACACTCCCATCATTCCCGATAAGGCATTTTTCAACTCGGCTTTGTTCACTACTAACATATAAATAATTATTTAAAACAGCAAGGCCTGTTTTCGATGAAAAACTGAGCACAGTACCGCTGTCAAAACAATTTGATAAATTGCCGTTATTGGCATTAACTTCGCAGGTGATAACATTCATTGTATTCAGACCGATGATGTAGGCGTAGCTTCCTGAAATAGCGATGCCAGAGGTATCTGACACATTAGGTGACGGTGTAAAATTTGCACAGCTATTTAGGGATCCATTCTCGGCGTCTACAGAACAAATTGCGACCGTACTATCACCTGAGTTAGGGATGTAGGCCTCAGCGATCCCCTTATTTTAAAGGTTTTTAGCTGCATGATCGCAACATAATAG
>JARGNP010000038.1 GCA_029210265.1 Legionellaceae bacterium | reverse complement strand
ACACAAGCATATGAGAAAAAATAATAATAAAAAATGCGCCTACAGGCCCTCCAAATTCATATGCGTGCTGAGCATCCTGTTTCATACATTACTCCAGATTTATTCTGTAGGTTTTAGCTTAATAGATCACTTTTTTGTTTTTGTCTGAGCCAGTGTGGAACGGATAACTTCCAATGAATCGCTGCTGCGCGTAGGCTAAATGTTAATGCAATACAGAATAATCCGGCTGGGACTTGGTATTGGGGAAGGTAAGTAAGCAAAATATAATATGTGCTGGAACCTAAAAAAATAGGGATGGCATACAGCTCTTTTCTAAGAAGTAGGTTTTTTCTACCGACAAGAACATCGCGTAATATACCGCCACCGATCGCTGTAATTAGGCCTAGCATCACCGGTGCAATCGGTAAACTAAAGTTGAGCGCCCAAACAATGCGCGTGGTTGATATACCAAATAAAGCCGCGCCTAATCCATCGAGATATAGAAGCAATACATGTATAAATTTTTGTTTAAAAAATGAAATTCCGATGTACGTAAGAATACTTCCAAACAACGACATCCATATGTAGGATTGGTCTATCGTCCAAAAAATCGGAACGCCTAAAATAAGATCTCTGATGGTACCACCACCAATCGCAGTCAAAATACCCAAACAAAATGCGCCGAATAGATCTATATCGTGATCATTGATGGCTAAAATAGCCGTCGATGAAAACACGAATGTCGCGAGCATTCCAACTTCGTAAGTAAAAAGTAGTGTTTGCATAGCTACTAGTTATAATACGAATGATTTTATATAACAAGTTGAGATTAAAAATCCAGCGCTATGTTTGTATATTTATGATTGCAATGACTGGAGTACGTGTAGCACGTCAGTGACATGCTCTTTGACACGAACTTTTCTCCACGTATGACGTACGATGCCTTGGGGATCGATAAGAAACGTACTTCGTTCAATACCTCGGACTTGTTTACCGTACATGGACTTCATACGCATCACATCGAACGCCTGGCAGAGTATTTCGTCAGGATCACTGATGAGTTCAAACGGAAAATCTTGTTTTGTTTTAAATTTTTCATGTGAAGCAAGGCTATCGCGTGAAACCCCAAGAATCGTTGCATTCAAGAGCGAAAATGCTTTTTCATTGTCACGAAAATCACATCCTTCTGTCGTGCAACCTGGGGTGGCATCTCTGGGGTAAAAATAAAGAATTAGCCAGCTACCTTGGTAATGCTCACATGTGGTGGTTACACCGTTGGTTGCCTGAAATTGCAGGGGAGGTACGTGATCGCCAGGGCTTATCATTTATTGAGTCCTTGTGGATTAAGTTAAAAGCCCTCATAGGGTACAAGATCTTTATGTGAGGATATAGAGGGGGTCTCTGGCTTCTCTTGCTTGAAGATAGAGAGTTTTGTTAACTGTCCGACCATTGCCCTGACATCAAAATCGTTGTGTTGATGGTTTGGCTTTCCGCCAGCTGTAACCAGCGTTAAAATCGCAGCGGTATGTTCGCCATTGATAGCCCAGTCTAAGGGGGAATTATTATGAGCTGTACTGTAATCTTCATGATCGGTTGGCAGTAATGTGGGGGCATTCACATCAGCGCCGTGAGCAATCAGCAGCGTGATGATTTCATGATGCCCGTTGGCTGCTGCCCATAAAAGTGGGGTTTGGTTCATGCTATCTTTAGCATGAATCATCTCTGGATAGGCTGTAATCAAAGCTTGGACCGAGGTAATTAAGCCATGTTTTGCGAAGATATGAATCGGTTGTTGCTCGTAGTTGTGGGTTGGGGTGATAATGGCGCCAGCATTAAATAAAATAAACACCATCTCTTGATCATCTAAAGCACAAGCTAAATCCATGGCTGTTTGATGCGGATGTTCAATGTAATAATACTGCCCCGTAGCATCTGATGTACGTGTGTTTAAATCAGCACCCATCTCAATTAAATCATTAAAAATATCGATTTGATTGTATATAACAGCGATATGAAGCGCCGTATAACCTTCTGAGTCGAGCTGATTAAGCGCGTGTTGATTCTTTAAGGCCAAGGCTTTCACATGCGTTGTATTTTGAGCACGTATTAAATCATTGAGTATCTCCATTTCATGATGGTTATGACTCATCGCTTCTGCTTGGAATAGCGTATCGACCGTTAAAACATGCCGACCATGAATAGCCCAGTCTAACGGTGTGTTTCGGTGATGGGTTCGCTGGGATGTATCCGTCAAGGGTAACTGCGTTGCTTGATTGGTATCAGCGCCGTGCTTGATAAGTAGAGCAACGACGTCCTCATGTCCTTTGGACGCAGCCCATACCAACGGTGTGTGATTGAATGCATCGATCGTATGCACTAACAAAGGCTCGTCTTCGATAAGTGTTTTGACACGTATGAGCTTACCTAGCTTTGCAGCAAGATGTATCTCGTGTGCTTTGCGTTGTTCATCTTGAACCACATGTGCATGTAATTTAAGACCTAACGGCTCAAGAGCTAAAATATTATCAATGCGTGTTTCTATTTTTTTTCTTAATACCGTGAGTATTTCATGGCATGCCACCGTACGTTCTTCTTTTGTACTGCCTTCTAAGCGACGCAGTGCGTCACATAAGACGCCTTGAAAGCCATAGGCACTTTGTTCAATATCGTCAATATTCCATGTTTGGTCATCAAGAAGAAACATATTTTTAGCGGGCGTTACCTCATGAAAATACTCGGCAATATACTTCATGGCAGCAGCTTTTGAGGTGAGTCCGCAGATATGAATCGGAGAAAGTAGGGGCTCCTCTACCGCTTCATTAAAATCAAGGCGGGTGGTGGAGGCTAATCGTTGAGAGTATTCACCTTCACCTTGATGTAGTGTGTAATGATATTGTGTAGGCACATATCCGGCGGTTGGATCAATCAATTGCATCGCACGCTCGGTGTGGACAACCTCGGCGTGTTGATTGAGCGGCATCAAAAAAGGATGAAGAACATTAAAAACGCGTTCTGTCAGAAGATCAGGGCGATCTTTCGCAGTGATGATCTGAACAAAAAACTGCAAGTTTTGACGTTCACAGTATGTTTTCATCTCGGTAAGAAAATTCACCCAGGTACTGGCATCATCAAAATAATCCGAACCATTGATATCGACGAGATGTTCTGGAGCATTCGAGTTCATGATCGTTTGATCGATATCTAAACATAATATGATTCTTTTGTTGTTCATAGCGCTAAATACCTGCGATTAAGATTATATAATGAGTTGTCTGATCGGTATTTTAGCATATATTCCGTACGATCGAACATTTGCTATGTTTAATTTAAGATTTTTTGAATAACGAGACGACGTATATTGAATTAAACGTGATGTAGGCGTGCTATTGAGCAAACTTAAGTAGTTGTTGATTGTGTTGGTGGGCCCACTAGGACTTGAACCTAGGACCAACGGATTATGAGTCCGGTGCTCTAACCAACTGAGCTATGGGCCCTGCTAGAAAAGTGATTATAAAGCGTAATTCAGAGAAACGCTATCCTGAATGACGCTTTTATTACAATACTTCTTGTCAGCTTTCTATAAAGCTTCAATTTTTGCTTGGTGGTGCAGCGTTTTTTCACGTGCACGTTCGGCTTGCTCAAGCTTTTCTCGTTCTTTTGTGACCACATCTTCAGGTGCTTTGTCGGTAAAACGAGGGTTGTTAAGTTTGCCTGTAGCCATCGCAATGTCTTTATCAAGCTTTTTCAGCGTTTTTTCAAGGCGTGCGAGCTCATCATCTTTTTTAATCAGACCGGCCATCGGAATAAGCAGCTCTAATTCGCCGACGACTGCCGAAGCTGACACAGGGACCGTATCGGTATCGCTGAGTCGATGAATTTTCTCGACTTTGGTCAGCGTCATGAGCAGTGGCATGTGCTTTCCAAGTTTGTCTTCGGTTTCAGGTGTGATATGACGAAGGTAGAGTGGGATATACACCGAGGGACTGATTCCCATTTCGCTTCGAATCGTACGAATCGATTGCACGACAGTTTGCAACCAAGCGATTTCATCTTCAAGCTCCAAATCAATGCTTCTTTCCTGGACTTCAGGAAACGAACTGAGCATCAACGTTTCACCACCTTCGCTTGTGAGTTTATTCAAGCGCTGGAAAATCGTTTCAGTGATGAACGGCATAATCGGGTGAAGTAATTTTACAATATGAAACAATACAGATATTAAGGTACGCCGTGTACCACGTTTCATCGCACCTAATGCTTGGGTGTCATAAAGTACGGGCTTGGAGAGCTCGAGGTACCAGTCGCAATACTCATGCCATACAAATTCATACAAATTATTGGCTAATAAATCAAAACGATATTGCCCATAATGTTGATGGGTACGCTCGATGGTGTGTTGCAGACGTGAATAAATCCAGCGATCGGCCGAACTGTATTGGAACGCACCGTCGCCTAAATCGACGCTTTCTTCTTCAGTATGCATGAGGACATAGCGGGTGGCATTCCAGAGCTTATTGCAGAAATTACGGTAGCCTTCGACGCGCGCCATATCAAAACGCATGACACGTGCGTTGGAAGCAATGGCACAAAACGAAAAGCGAAGTGCATCGGTTCCAAATGCCTCAATACCTTCTGGAAATTCTTTTTTTGTGCTGGCTATAATTTTTTTTTGGGTTGAGCCCAGTACGTGATTTGCAGCGCGTTTTTCAAGTAAATCTTCAAGACTAATGCCATCAATAATATCCATAGGATCCAGAACATTACCTTTGGATTTCGACATTTTTTTCCCGTCTTGATCACAGACGAGGCCGGTGACAAACACTTCAGGGAACGGAACCTTACCTGTAAACTTGAGGCTCATCATGATCATGCGAGCCACCCAGAAAAAGAGAATATCAAACCCTGTAAATAAAGCAGATGTTGGGAAAAAATCTTCAAAATCAGGGGTTTTCTCAGGCCAACCCAGCGCAACAAAAGGCCATAAAGATGAAGAGAACCAGGTATCTAACACATCTTCATCTTGCTTTAACACCAGATCGTCATCGAGTTTGTATTTAAAACGCACGTCTTTTTCAGTGTATCCAACGTAGACTTTTCCGTGGATGTCATACCAAGCGGGAATCCGATGCCCCCACCAAAGTTGGCGGCTAATGCACCAGTCTTGAATATTCTCCATCCAGTGTTCATAAGTTTTTGTCCAATTATCCGGGACAAAACGTACTTTACCTTGACGAACAACATCCAGCGCTGGTTTTGCCAACGGTTCCATCTGAATATACCATTGGTCGGTGAGCAGCGGCTCAATAATCGTATTCGATTTTTCGCCACGAGGAATATTGAGCTGATGCGGTTCTATTTTTTCAAGTAGACCGGCTTGCTCGAGATCTTTAATAATCTGTTCGCGGGCAACAAAGCGATCCATACCTTGGTAGGCGAGGGGGGCATGTTTATTAATACAGCCTTTTTTGGTTAAAATCGTGGTCATCGGTAAGTTATGACGTTTGCCGACTTCATAATCATTAAAATCATGTGCAGGCGTAATTTTAACGCAGCCACTACCAAACTCAGGATCAACATAATCATCAGCAATAATAGGAATCGTACGATTGCACAGGGGCAAATGCACGTGTTTTCCAATTAAGGCTTGATAGCGTGCATCATCAGGGTGAACCGCAATCGCGGCGTCACCTAAGAGAGTTTCAGGACGAGTTGTCGCAATAATCACAACCTCATCAGAACCAGAAGAATCAACCAATGGATAACGAATATGCCATAAAGAACCGGCTTCGGTTTCGGTGATCACTTCGAGATCAGATACGGCGGTACCAAGTTTTGGATCCCAGTTGACGAGGCGGTTGCCGCGATATAACAAGCCTTCGTCATATAATTGCACAAATACTTTATTGACAGCTTTAGAAAAACCTTCATCCATCGTAAAGCGTGTACGAGACCAATCAGTTGAGCAGCCCATGCGGCGCATTTGACCTTTGATGGTGTCGCCGGACTCTTCTTTCCATTGCCATACACGGTCTAAAAACGCATCGCGTCCCATTTCTTTGCGCGATAGGTTTTCTTGTTGCAGTTTTTTCTCGACCACGAGTTGTGTTGAGATACCCGCATGGTCAACACCGGGCTGCCATAAGGTACGCTTGCCGCACATACGTTGGTAACGGGTCATGGCGTCCATGAGTGTGTCTTGAAAGCCATGGCCCATGTGTAGCGTTCCCGTAACGTTTGGGGGCGGTAACATCATGCAATAAGGTTTATTGGAGCCTTGTGGACTAAAATAGTCGCGGCTTTCCCATGTTTCGTAACAGCTGTGTTCAATATCTTTTGGAGAGTACGTCTTTTCCACGATAAAATCTCGGTTGGAAAAATAGATGTGGCGCATTCTACCATATTGATCTTCAACGATCATCGTTTTAGATGGGGTGCTCAAACATATGAAACGTAAAAAAAACGTTAGGAGAGAAGTTAATGCTTCGTGTTACACTAGATGCTATCGAGATTTTTTAAGTTAATTTGAATGCAATCAAAAAATATAATCGGCGGCATGCTCATGATTTTAGGTACTTGTATTGGTGCCGGCATGCTCGCTATTCCTATTGTGAGTGCTCATGAGTCGTTTCGGTTCAGTGCCTTGCTTTTAACCATCGCTTGGTTGTGCATGACCATCGGTGCTTTTGCCGTACTTGAAGTGAATTTATGGTTCAAACCCGGAAGTAACTTGATCACCATGGCCGAAGGTACGTTAGGGGCCTGGGGAAAAACCGTCACGAGTTTGCTTTATTTATTGCTTATGTACAGTTTGATTTGTGCCTATCTCGCGAGTGCGAGTGGGGTGCTCCAAACGTTTTTTAAAACCATTGATTTTCATGTGCCGCGTGCGCTTGCAACGGTTATGACACTGCTTGTCTTAGGTAGTATTGTTTGTCGCGGTATGGGTGCTGTTGATATGGCCAATCGTTTGTTTATGGGCATTAAGCTTACGATTTTTATTCTGATTGTAAGCGTACTCGCGCCTCAAATTCGCATAGAAAAACTGTACGAAGGCGATTTTTCTATACGAAACAGTGCGTTTATCGTCATGGTTACTTCGTTTGGTTATGCGACCATCTTGCCGACGCTTCGTGAATACCTGCACTCTGATAGAAAAGCGTTAAAATTTATTGTGTTAGCCGGCAGCTTGGTACCGTTTGCTATTTTCTTGCTTTGGCTGTGCATTGTCCAGGGCGTACTGCCACGCGGTGGAGAGCATGGTTTAATCGCGATGGCTGAATCGAACAATTCCAGTTCGCAGCTTATGCTTGCGATTACGCATGTTGCCCATAATTCATGGATGAAATATATCGCGACGATGTTTGTTTCTGTTTATGTGTTGACGTCGTTTTTATCTGTTTCGATCAGTTTGGCTGATTTTATTGCCGATGGTTTGAGTAAAACCAAACAAGGCAAAGATAGTATTTTAATTCATGCCTTATGTTTTTTGCCACCGTTATTTATTGTCTTAATAAAACCCGGCATTTTTATTACAGCGCTTGCTTATGCGGGAATCTGGTGCATTATCTTACTGATGATCTTGCCGCTACTCATGCTTTACAGTGGGCGTTATAAACATCGATTATCGGATCATCATATCTTACCTGGCGGTCGTTGGTTTTTATCTGTGATGCTAGGTATTGCTTGTGCCTTTTTAATCATGCAGTTTTTTTAGCTCACGAAGATAAGCCGTATATTTTATAAATATCGCTCGATCTCCACGCTCTTGCATATAAAAGCAAACTTGAATTGCCCTAATACTGATCTATAAATAATATATGTGCTTAATATGTATTCTTTGTGATTAAGGGGCTTATGATGAGTGATGAACAATCTGAGTTGCCAACAAGTACCAATCCTGTAATACGTGAGTTTTTTTCTTCGGAACGACGTTTTATGAATAAGGTTGGTTGTAATCATGATAATTTTACTCCTTATCTTTCACATGCTGAGGTGAGCAAAGAAGATAAGTTTTTTATTCGTCAATATCTTGCGCAATCGAATACCTTAAATACTCTATATAAAAAGCTAGATTTTACTGAAGGACATGAGTCAACCATTTTAACAGCACAAGAACTTAGCACTTTTTGTAATCACGAGGATTTTAAAACGTATCAAAACTGGCTCATAGGAATGGTGCATCCTAATACGCTTCTGAACGATTTGGTTTCTAGATACAAGAATATTATTCCTATAAATACCGATGCTGCTGATAGCTTTAATGCAGTATTAATCCTACCTGCCCAACGTATCCTAAAATATAAATCGTTATATAATGAGATACAAAAGCGCAGTTCTACCGACGAAGAAAAGTCTTCTATGGAAAAACCTATTACCTACATTTCTTCTCGCGCGAACTTATCCAATGGGATGATGAATAAGAAAAGATATCCTGCTTGGAATGCGAATACAACATCTTGGGTTAGTGGTTTATTGGATCAACTTAAGACGCCATGCTTGCCTCCGATTGAACGAATTAACGCACTGACGACGATGATTAATTCCATCCAATCAGGTGCTTGGGGTTCTGAGCAATCAGATGAGCGACTGTCATCTGCGCGCGACGTTGCACATGTTGCTTTTGAATTGATTAAAGCGCAGGTACAACAAACTGAAAGTGTAGAAGAAATTGCCGATTTGACGGAGAAGTTAATCGAAATTAATCAAGCGATTAAAACGCCAGCGATGACTGGGCAATTAGGACGAAGAGGCTCTATGAGTAAGTTTATTTTGGGTGGGGAGAGTCAAAAAACAGGTAGCATAACCATTCAAAAACAAACTAGAGAATATTTAACACAAGATTCTCCATTGGTTCAAGCATACATAAGGGTTTTTAATAACTCGTCCGATTCTTCTCAGTCCTCGGGTGAAATACTTAAGTTAAATCAATTGCTTGTCAACAAAGTTATTGTGGGCCCTGAAGAAAAAAATATGGAGTTTAAACAGTTAGTCGCACAAATGATTGTTGATAATCCTGTTGATGGAGCCAAAGAAACGAATATAGAACAGAATTTAGAAAATTTTTTGGATGTTGTGCGAAACGCAAAAAAAATAGATATGGATTTAGCTAAAAAAGTTGCAGAAATAGCTTTGAATCAAGTCATCAAGTGGATGCAATCTGATCCCATACAGCATCAATTTGAAAAAGTTCATACGTTTATGCAAAAAATCAGTGATGAGATTCAAAGCTCACCTTTGCAGCGAGCTGTTAAACATGTGTCGGGTCAGCCGGAAAGTAAGGGTGAGGTGAAAACAGTACAAAAACGATTTCGAGCATTTCTTGCTAATCCCAGGGAGTATATAAAAAAGGCAACCAACTCATCAGGTCATGCTGCATCTGCTCCACCAATACCTGACAATACATCTGCAGCTCGAGCGCTTATCAATGAATTGCGAGAAAAGCAAGCGAATGAAGCCGGTGTTGAAAAAGAAAACAAAGATCCTTTTCGTCCTCAATAAGGATGGTTAAGTCATTGTTAGTTCATATATGAGTTCATATAAACAATAAGATGAAAATACCTTTAAAACTGCTAGAATATAATACTCCAGACAGACAGGATGTCGTTATTATGAATTTAGAACAACAACGTGTGGTTGTTACCGGTGGGGCCTCGGGTATGGGGCGCGCGTGTGCTGAATATTTTCGTGCGCGTGGTGCAGAGGTTATGGTGTGGGATGTGCACGCAGACGCGGAAGATACGCATGCTATCGCGTGTGATGTACGCTCAGGTGAGGCGGTTCAAGCCGCGCTGGCTGAAACGATTGAGCGCATAGGCTTACCACGCATTTGTGTTCAATGCGCGGGGATTGCGCCAGCAGGGCGTATGGTTGGCAAGCAGGGGGCCATGCCGCTGGATGCATTCAAACACGTGATTGATATTAATTTGGTTGGGACGTTTAACGTCATGCGTCTGTTCGCTGAAGCAATCATCCAAGCGCCAAAAATCTTAGAACATGAGGAGCAGGGGGTGATGATTAACACAGCCTCAATTGCTGCTTATGAAGGTCAAATCGGGCAAACCGCTTACAGTGCATCTAAAGGCGGTATTGTCGCGCTTACCTTACCCGCCGCACGTGAATTAGCTGCAAGTGGCATCCGGGTGAATACCATAGCGCCTGGGCTAATTGCCACACCTTTGTTACTTAATATGCCGGAAGAGGTTCAAGCAAGTTTAGCCGAATCGGTACCGTTTCCTAAACGCCTTGGCAAGCCTGAAGAATTTGCAGCATTGGCTGCACATATCATTGAAAACAGCATGATCAACGGTGAAGTGATTCGCCTTGATGGTGCGTTTCGTATGGCACCGCGTTAGGCGGGGCTATTCTTTATTTGTTAAAACTGACGAATGGCCCGAACATAATTTCCATTCCCATTATTTTCACACGCGGAAGTGTTGCTTACAGGATTGAGCCACATCGTGCCCTGATGGCCACAGTCCATGCTTGATGTCCAATATTTGTTATCTGAGATTTGAGTACCACCTACAGCAGCTATAGCAGCATTGACTGTCGATATATTCGCTGCTAAAGCAGCGGCTTCATCCAAAGAGAATAGAAACCAACCACCGAAACAGTCCGCTTTATGGCCTGTAGGATCACCTGACTTGGCACCACAAAAAGTTCCTACGGATGTTACTGCGTAGGATAAAGTAAGATAGGCGGCGGCATTAGAAGACGGAACATAAGCGAATAAGCTGATCGTATTGGGCTGTCCCGAACCAATGCCAACACCGAGAATTGGGTAATTTGTATCCCCTCTTGCCACTGCGTTAGAAGTACCTTGATCGTGCGGCGCTACGATTAAACCATGTTGAGCCGTCGCATCTAAGTAAAAAATAATCCCGCCTTCATGAAATTGCCCAATGATATAGCTTGGGTCTTGGCTGATTGTGGTGCCAGTGATATCAATACCTGTTCCTCCACTGTAAACATCGGCACTTCCGGTTGCTCCGGTTGCACCCGTAGCTCCGGTCGCGCCCGTAGCACCATCTGTGCCGTTCGTTCCAT
>JARGNP010000006.1 GCA_029210265.1 Legionellaceae bacterium | reverse complement strand
GGTGTTTGGAAGGATATTTTATGTGCTATTTAATATGAGGGGATTCCTGAGGATACAGAGCCGCCACCTTGGCTTCAAACTCAAACGGACATCTACCGAAACCTAGTGAACCCTTATTTATATTTTGTTAAAGTACTGCATGATAGAAAGTTAACACATGGTGATTTGACTTCAAGTAACATTGTTTTATCACAACAATTCCAAAAACTTATCTTTATTGATTTCAAACATATTGGTGATATACCGTATCCAAACGAAGGACCTCAAAATATAACGGCCTATCAAACATGGCAAATTTCTCGACTCGTCGATCTTCGTGACATGTGTGACTCCGTGCTTTGGCATGCAACCCGATGTAACAAAGCTTTTACTCAGCATGATCGGGTCATGAGATATTGTGAGCGTGTGGCGCAATCTTTAAGTGATGTCTATTTACCCGATGAAGACGAAGATGAATCAATTCAAGATATTTTTTTGCGAGCACAGAACTGCCTTAACATCAACATTGATACGTTGATACTTGAAGTTGATCAGTTGATACATTCAACCGATACAAAAAAAATAAAACGAGCGTTAGATGATTATACCAACCCAACCATCAACAAAAAAACCAGATTGGATTCAAACGACACACTCTCAGACACTGATTCAGATGTAGAGTCCAACTCAGATACATCATCACTCGATTCTCCCTAAACTAAGAGATATTTTCACTTTGTTACGACAAAAAAACCACCACACGTCGATTTAATTCACTTGTTGGTATATAATAAAACACACCTATGTATTGAATATGTGAATATGTGATGCCTAAAGAACATACACCAGCTCAAGTGCAAGTTGAATACATCAGTGAGATCTCAACAGCGGTTGAAAATCAACACGAGGCCTTCGCTGCACCAGATCTTCCCATACAGCTGGTTGATAAAAATCAATTTACTCAACGATTGCGCGAACAATGTGGAAATAGCTTCACTGACGAAGATGCGCAATTTTGGGATGTTTTATTTGGCAATTATCCACGCCCTGTGAACCAACAAATCACGAACCCTCGTTACCACCACATTTTTCAGACTCCACAAGGCATAGAAAACCCACACGTGCATTATTTAACGATGGATTCATGTGAAAAAATTATAAACCATCGTCTCCAGTTTAGTAGCGGTATTGATTTTCAACACTTGCCTTCAGGGTTTCTTTTGACCAAGAACCCCCACGGCGGCGGTGTGTGTGATGTACTACATTTCAGCGAATATTACGCCAAATTTCAACCCAAAGATAACAATCATGTCTTAGCGATCACTTTAACAAATCAGGATGAATTGAATACATCACCTGCCGATGCATTATCGTTTCATGGGCCTCAAGCTGAATGGTATGCATTGCTTCAAAGCAAACGCATATCGGAACAAGGTGCTTACTGTACTGAGTCGCAATTAAACGATGCCTTCATTCGTTTTTCTAACATCATTCAAGATATGGGGCTCGAATATTATACACCAGAATTTTCACGCGAATTACACACCGAATCAGTCAACCCGATTATCTTATTAGGCCGATGGGAAACCGTTTTAAGCAACCCCCGCTTAAAAAAAGAAGATAGAACTCGTCAATGGCAGGCACTACCCCAATTACCTTTAGCGACAAGTCATGAAGCCATTCGTGCTATCACCGATTATGCGTATGATCAACGTCCTTGTGGATTTATGCTGCCAAGTATGAACTTGGATCAAGAAGGTTTTTACCACAACCCTACACCTGGATATCATCTTGGATTAGAGAAATATGGTTTTCGATCAAACGATCGTGCTCCTACGATATCTGGCAAAAACATGGCTTCGTTTTGGCGATACATTGCGTATCAACCCAAGCGTAATTCCATTGAATTTTATAATCAAGCGTTAATACGTTTAAATAAAATAGCCCTAAATGATGAAGCACGCACAAAAATGCTTCGTATATTAGCCGCCAATACAACACGAGATAATCATTACGCCAGCACGATGATCGTTGAACAACAAGAATTAGAGGGATGGGATAAGTTCTGTTATTTGATGGAATTTACTCCTACTCCTGGCATCCGTTTTAAGAATGAAGCATACACCAACGAGCAGGTTGCTATTTTTCACCAACAGCCTCGTTTACCGAACTTTGTCCTGTTAGGAACGATTGTTCAGGAAATTGAAAATAACGTATTCTATCCCCGTTATCTAGTCATCCTAGCAAACAGAATGAGTCTGTTGTCCGTCAATCTAGGTAACGCTCTAGAGCATGGTGAAAAATTCTATTTAATAGATAACGTATGGCAAAAACTGAGCCTTAACGCATACATTGAACTGCAATATCATTTTTATCGGTTCGTAGGTGGTGAATATGCTGTAGAAAGCATGAGTGATGATAATGCGATTCGTCGTGCTGATCGCGCTCTTTCGCCAAAATTCACCTTACTTGCCCCTCATTTAAGTACGTTTAATCTTCTCACAATGGATGATATTAAGCATGCCTTATCTGGATGGCCCGATGTGCTGTCTCAAGAAAATGAAGAACGATTAGATTTTTGTTTTGAGTTATTTTATGACATTCAAACAAACAACGATTTAACATCGACAACCTTGGCCGAACTGATTCAATACGTCACCACCTTTGAAGATATTGAAGATAATCATTGGCAATTACAGCTTCTTGATCACTTACATGAGCAATTCGCACCTTGGTTTTCGGATGAATATTTTGAAAAGAAAGCAAAACAAATTCGTGATGTTGCTTTTGGTTTAACTGAAGATGAAATTACTCAAGTAAAAGCATGCTCGTTTCCTGAGGCCGCAACTACCGCTATTATCAGCGTGGAATCTGCGATTGTTCAACAAAACATCCCCCACGCAAATACTTATTTAACAGCACTCAATGAGCAGCTCGTGAATTTGAAACACCTCATCACACCTGAGGACTTTACATTATTTACAGAGCAGTTGAATGAAATGCAAGAAGCTGTTGCCGGAAACTATACAGCGTTACCAACACTCATTGATCTCATCATAAAAAAACGAACGCTCGAAGGATTCAGTCAAATTTTTATACGCAATGACATTGAAAAATCTTCTGTGAATTTACTTAATAAATTTACCGTGTTTATTCAAGACATTAAGCCGTTAACCCAAAGACCCCACTTAAAACTAGCTCCTCTGGCACTTCAAGAAACATTGGCAACCATCGTCTTGAATGCAACATCAATCGATGCTGAAAGCATACATATGTTAATCGAACAACTGAATCAAGTAGCCAGCACACACCCACAAACAAGGCATTATCTACTCACCTATTTTAATCATATGCCGGATACAAATTCAGAAGACTATATGAGACACGTATTAGATTTTGGCCAAAATCTTGTGCGTTTAAGCCAGATTCTAGAACCAAGCCAAGATAGGCATAAAAAAGATAATATGTTTGTTATCTATTCTCTTATAGCCCATTACCATCAGCGCCCCATTAAATTAAGTCAACTAATGACTCAGATTAATCGCATGCCCTCCGAGCAGCAGCTCTTTATGATTAAATTTCTGAGCCGTTTAATTGATAACAACCAATCGATTGATGGTTTAGAGTCGTTGATTACACTGTTTTTAGAAGATGAAAGCAAATATCAAACATTTGCCACGCGATGCCAAACACCCCCTTACCCCAATGTTGAAACACTCACCGACTGGTTAGACGATAATCATATATTTGAAGAAAAATATGCGGCATTTAGCCTAAAACCGTATGGCGATAGAAAATTAGAGTATGCTTTTAATATCGCACAATACAAACGACAACAAGATCAGTTTGTCGGTGTCAGCAAGATCTTTACAGATGAAACAGGTCTACAGCTCGATGAACAACTCAAGAGCAACCGCATAAAATCAATTCAAGCTCTCACCGAAGAATTTCATACGCTGCGTCAAAGTATGCCCTTGAGCGATCCAGATAAATTAAAATTAGTTTGCCTGTGTGTAGAAATGATGGCAAGAACTGCATCTCAACTGAGTCATGACACGCCTCCTACACGCGTCAGTCAAGAATTAAACACCACCCAAGTTATGGCCCTGTATGCCAAAATGGTTAATCCGGAAAATCGCTTAATTAGTCAAATTGATACAGGCGAAGGTAAATCTCGTATCATGATGACGCTGGCCGCGTGCCAAGCTGCCCAAGGAAAAACAGTTGATTTTTTAACCAGCGATATGCAACTGGCCGAGCGTGACTATTTGTCTTACAAACAATTTTTTACCGCATTAAACATACCCACCAGTTTGATCTCTTTAGACACACCATCGCAACTCTATCAAAAAGGCGGCGTTAATTTTACCGATAATAGCCAGTTACTCTTATTACGTAACCGAAGCGATATTGAACATCGTCCCTTCGCCTATCTCGATGAAAGAAAAGATAAACGTTGTCTTTTAGTGGATGAGGTCGATAAATTCATCCATGACAAAAGTAAAGATTCTTATAACTATGCAGCCCAATCTAAACAACTGGCAGGCTTTGTTTGGATATATCCAAATCTCGTTAAGTTTATAGAGCGTCTATCCTTAGATCCCGATGAAGATTTTGATCCCAACAATCATGTTGATGATTTTATTGATTATATTAATCAAAACGTTTTGAATCGCATGCACAAAGCTGGATTGGCAGAACTGCAAGATAACGATCCGGCGCAAATCAAAACATGGTTACGCTCAGCACACACCGCCTTACGGATGAAGGCAGATAAAGATTACATTTTGACGGAGCCTGAGAAAAACAAATTATACCTTATTCGGGATACCGAAGGCCATGCGCGTTACTCGCGTAAAGTTTTGGTCCTCGATAATGGACGTCCCGTTGAAGGCAGCTCCTTTGCAGACGGCGTGCATCAATGCCTTTGCGCTAAAGAAAATATCCAATTAAATCGCCTTGAGGATAACACAAGAGAGGCGTTCGTTATTATGCCTGAAAACAAGACACTTCGCGCGTCGTTCCCAGTCTCCTTTATGGCGCGTTATGATGAAGGCTCCATTTATGGCGTCAGTGGTACAACGCGAAGTGAAGCACCGCTCAGTAACCAGGACGATATTAATTATGAGAAATATCACTATTTAATCATGCCACGAGAAAAACCCCTCATTCGAGAAGAAAAAAACACCTGGCTCGCAAAAAACGAAGCTCAACAAATTATATTTATTAAGCGCTCTATTATTAAAAATTTAAAATCTAATAGCCCTGTGTTATTAATTTGCAAAGATGACCAACAGAGCTTGCGGCTTCATCAAGCACTTCAAGATGATGAAGATTTTATGCGGACCGTAGAACAACTTCAGCTTCAATGCGTGCACGGCTTGACGAGTAAGCAAGATGAGATCAAAGCCATACAACAAGCGGGCGCACCTGGTTTTGTGACCATATCAACCGCGGGCATGCTGGGTCGTGGTGTTGATATTAATGCTGATAATTTATCCGTCATCGCCGCGTATGTACCCACAGAGGAAGATGAGATACAAATCAAGGGACGTACGGCACGCATGGGTAAACCCGGTGAATACCGGATGATTCCCAATAAATCTGACGCAGATTATCCGCTCAATGGCGATACCTATAATGTCCACAACGAAGTGATTAAATCGCAAAAACAACGACAACGAACCGCGACGTTTCAGAAAGAAGTGAGTTCACTTTATGCATTGTTTTTGGAAGATATTACGCAACAATTTATAGATGATTGCGAGCGTTGCTCAAATGAAGCACGCGTTGAACGTTTGCTGGAATGGCAAACCTTTTTAGGCAACATGCAGAAAGATTGGGAACCCCATCGACAACAATTATTAGACGCTGTTGACGCTGAAAATCAGGAACAATTCACACAAATATTTAACAATTTTACAAAAACATGGGTGGATGCTGTTCCGGTTAACTTGGTGGTATCTGATTCTGAGAAACAAACAAAAAACATCAATAAAATTTACAGTGCCTTGATGGCGCAACAACGATTTTTTACGCCCCAAAGACAACCCATCAAAGTTCAGCGTGATTATGATCCATCCGATGATGGCCAAGCGCGAGTATACTCAACGTTATTCCCAAGAACACGAGCAACCCTGCGTGGAGAGCGACCTTTGTTTGCAGACTACCATGCTTGGCGAGAAGGTCGTGGTCATTTATTTCCAGATTTAATGGCTACGTTACATGGTGAGCGGGACCTATTCGCAACGTTATATGCAACCATCTCTCGTTGGATAGAAGAATGGAGTGAATGGTTAAGCGCGAAAAAAGCTGCTTGTTTTGATGGCTCAGGTGAAGAGCCAACTCCGCCAGAAGAGGGTGATCTTGATACTGGAACGATTTTATTGCCTCCAGTTTAATTATCAATACGCCATATTAATGCACACAACAGCGGCTCTTGATCTTCCTGTTTTAGTTTGATAAGTTTGATTCATCTGCAATAATTTTGTTCTAATCAACCATGAACAATCAAAGCAACACCACATCAAGTCACGCCTTCTCCAGCACGCATGCGGTTGTTGTTCTGCTATCTGTAATTTCATCTGTTCTTTTATCAATTGTCCTTCATATTATCTTCGAGCCTTTAGCTTAGTTGGGAGCAACCGTCTGCGCCTTTCTAGGCGAAGACTCATGCAGGCACCCATTTATGCTCTTTTTTGCTAATTTATTGGAAGATAATATCTATGAAAACAACACGCGATTTTTTTGAATCTCCTCTGACCAAAGGCTCTATCTTAGGTGCCTGCGTGATGACAACCGTCACCCCCGGCATTAATTTAGTTGCCAGCCAAACAACCGGCACACCGATGCCTTGGTCAAAACCATTTACCGGAGCTCGTTCCCTTGCGGGTGCCGGCACCATTAATTGTGCCACTGCCTTCACCACAAAGCATTTACTGGGAGGCGATAAACCCGAGGCCTCCGAGTGGAAACGTTTCTGGACGGCCTCCGTGGGTGGCATGCTCGCAGGTTTGACCATATGTCCTTTTGAAAGCATTGCTCAAACGCAACTCACCACAAAAACTTCTATGACCCAAACAGCAAGTACCATGTACAAGTATTATGGTGTACAGGGGTTTTTCCGTGGCACCGTAAGTATGATGGCACGTGAAGGCGCATGGGTCCCCATGTACCTGGAGGCTATCCCTATCTTAAGTAAACGTTTTAAAGAAGCGGGGTGCAATCAATTAATCGCTGATGCTGCTGGACTGGTGGTTTCTGCGGGTTTGTTTGGTGTTATCAGTGCGCCGGTCAATCGCTTGCGTATCATGAAACAAGATAAGCTGGCCAAACCGAACGCGCCTTCAGCCAGCTATCCCAACTTGATACGCTCGATGTTTCAAGAATGCCCCGATTTAAAACCTGCTGAGCGCACCGTCAGGTTTTTTAAAGGCGCGGGAGCACGCTCTGTCACGTCGGCTCTGGCGGGTGGGCTTTTCTTTGCAGGTAACCAAGCGTACGCTAAAGCGCTTGAATGGAACGAGAATACTGATGCAAAACCTTGATGTTCATTTTCTAAGCATCTCAACGAACCCTTGGGGCACAGCTGTGCCTCAATTTCTAAACAAGAATAAACTTAAGCATAGCAACACACCTCCACAGTTCAGGAGATTTCATCACGTTGTTACCTACACACAGCCAAAAACAACTTGCCTATTATTTAAGCACAGTGTATCATTGATTTCGACTTAACTTAAATATTGTGAGGATGTATGTTTTTTGATGATAAAAAATTACTAAGCTATACCGGCGTTACTGGAAAATATTTTATACATGACCGCGTTAGAACGGAGCTTAACAATCAGCGAGAGACAGCTGAAAGTGAATTTATGACAGCTCAGATTGCTCATGATGTTGCTGATGCAGCGCTTGATGGTAATCGGTTCACGGTTGATGATGCTCTTTATACTGCTTTTAATAAAACTTCTGAGGCGGTTAATCATGCACGTAGTACTCTTCGCGATGCTAATGCTGCTCTTGATGCTCATGAATCCATCAAACCATTTCAGCCCTTCGATTCAGTGTCAGGTGCTTTATTCTCAGCGTCATCGATCGTTGTTGCCCCTGTGGTTTTGCTCCTGCTTGCTGTTGACAAACTGTGCTCTTATCTTGTCGCTATGGGTAAATATCTTTCATCCTTAGCAACGCCAACAACACAGGAAGCGCAACAAGAAGCTCTCCCCGAATCAAGTGTTTTGCTCAAAGAAGCGAATGCCATGATGGGTGAAGCTTGCAAATTATCCCTTATGGCCATTGCTAGTCCTTTCGTCAATGCCGTTGATTTCGTAGGTAGTCTTGTGACAAGCGCATTACCAAATGACTCATCTACCCATACAGCTCAACCATAACTTGAGTATGGTGTAAGCCTTATTAACATGCTCCCCGCTTAAATAAACGAGGAGCATGTGATATATCACATATCACATATCACATATCACATATCACATAGAAACATCCGTTTTTCACACGAAGATCAGGGCTAAAATCCAGCCCGGTAACGTGCTTCCTGCTCACCGAGTGCATGATAATCATCTAAACATGCCAAGGTATCACGAATATCAGCCAGTTTGGCGTATGTTGCTTGGATTCTTACTTGCGATGCCGGATCGACCACATCCCCTCGACTATCCATTAACACATCCATTTTAGGATAATCATCACCATTTTCTTTAAAAAAACTCACATGGCTATTACATGAGGGCATGCTTACTTTCTTTTTAAGAACCTCGTGCTTGACATGATAATACTCACGTAACGTATCCAGGCGATAGCTTGCTTCCCCCGTTGTTTGATATAAATCCATATTAGGAACCCTAAGGGTGCTCAATTGATGTGGCTCTGCGGGTACAACTTCTTCTGTCCAATGCACATATAAATCCACGGCCGCAAGAGCCAGGCAAGCCAAGCCAACAACAACTAAAAAGGGTGTTACTACAATAGAAGGCAACACAAAACTCAACAGCCATGCACTCAGCATAATAACCACTGGAAATTGTATCGGTCGTATGATGTGGACATAGTGCCAATAGCCTAAATAAAGGCAAAATGCACGCAAACGTGAATAAACCCATACATCACGGACCTCTCTTTCTTCGTTCGCCTGACGAGAACACTTATTTGCAATTTTAACGCCTGCGCGTGCTGTAAAATTAGAAACATGATTGAGCCCTGATATACTTGAAATCACAGGCGGCTGGATACAAAAACGTAACCACTCATGTTTACGCTTACCATACGCATGTACCCAATCACCGGCGTTTTCTTGCACGCGTACAATCGGCCTTTGAAAACCGTCTTCCTCCCAACGATCATAGGGATCATTAAGCTTATTTAATTCATAAAGACCTGGAGGATTCAAAGCATAGGCTTCTGAGAGCTTATCACCTTGATGAATCGCTAATTGTAAGGTCAATGCCCCGCCTTGACTATTGCCATGCGCCTGCGTTTTTATTTTATTTATTTTGTTCTGATTGTCACACCACATACCGACACGTACATGCCCCGATTCATAGATACTACGCCCTGCGGTTGAAAAAGCATCCATGTTCGCGCGCATTTGTGTCACATGGCCCCGATCCGCAACATACGTGGTTCCAGGAAAAACAAGATGGGCTGAGGCGCGTCGTTCGACTAAAGGTGAAAAACCGTAAGCAAACACTTTATTTTTTAATGCTCGACATGGCTCCGTTAATTCAATCAACTGCACGGTGTAATCAACCAAAGTCCATTTATTTTCAATTAACTGAGGAAATCTAAAATATTCATACATATGTGGCGCAGTAAAAGGCAACGCGGTAAAACAATTACTGAGAAATAAAAGAGCTTGATTATTTTGTGCCGGTGTTAGTAATCTTGATGATTCCCGTGCCTTTAACTGTTCATAGACATAGACAAATCCATCGAAATATACTTGACGTACCGCTCGAATAAACTCTGAATCATACTGGTAAAACAACGCTTTTTGGATACGTCTTGATGTAAAAATACGTGATGCTTTCTCTTCCCATGGCTGCATATGCATGCGTACATAATCACGTGCGAGTGCATCAGTATGGATATCATCTTTTAGTTCATACTCAGGTGATTGTAAAAAATCTAAAACTAAACCACCGTTGTAATATGCTTTCTTCGGGGTGTTGGACATATTAAAAATATTAACCCAAGCTAATATGCCCTATAGTTTACCACAAAGATCTTGAATCCAACAGGCCCGGCAATGAACATAGCCGGACCCACGCACTTTATTTAAAGCGCGCAGTTGCATCAATCACTCTTGATACGTCATCCACCAGCGTGAGACTGCGTTTAGGCGAGCCTGGCTCAAATTCAAGCTTACTCATGTCTATTTTCTGAAGCACTAAATCTGAATAACTCCTAAAATATAAAACATGATGCGCTAAATCTTTAATCACAACCCACTGCGTTGAATCTATCGCATCAGGTGAATTATCACCTTGCGTGCCTCGAACAGCGCCATACGGTATATCAACGTTATTGAGAATATGCTGCGCTAAATTAACAGCTCCCCGAGCATCACGCGTTTGTTTCGCCGTATTAACCAAATAAGCCATCCGAACAAAGCGTCCCGGTGGCGTGTAATCGCCCGGCAAACCAATCGAGCCCGCCCCCTGTCCGGTTGCATTATACGTCATCCCATCTTTTACAATCGGTTTAGGCGCATTCGGCGACAAATTAATATAATTATCTAAATTCGTTATTTGCCACGCGTAACTTGGAGAATTGGTAAACACGCCAATTTTATTATCATAGAGATGCAGTTGGCCATCCGTAAATTCTATCGCCAGGCTTTGGCCTTGTTTATCCGTTACGACAAAATGCAGGGGAAAAACAACGTCTTGTCCTGCATGTTTTAAAGCTTGTGCATAAATCGTAAGCTTAGGCAGTGCCTCTTTAATTTCGGTAATATTTGAATAATTACCTAAAATATAATCAGCGATTAAATAATAAGGCATCGCCTCTGAAGCTTGGTTTGCATCATACGTTTGGTACTCAGCAAGCCCCGGAAAATAAAGCGCATCAAACGAAAGCCCTTGCTCGTTCATGCCGCTCACGGGAAAAAGGTGAAAGCCGTCTAGCGCTAAATAACCGTATTTTGCTTGCCAATACAAGCCCGGCTTTCCATCCGGTGTTTTACTCTCGAATTTAGCCCCACGATTGACCGTATAAATATTTGTTTCGAGCTTTAGACCAAACTCCATCGAGCGCCCAACCACAACACTGCCATCTTTCGCCGTCAAATTAATATGCGTGCACGCAAAGCCCGACATCGAACATAAACATAAAAAAGCTATTAGAATCTGTTTCATATGAAGTCCTATTAATTTAAATTATTTAATAAAGTTATTTAATAAATTTAGAAATACCCTCAGATAATAACAATGACACATCAATACCATTACTTTTATGTTGAATCGTATTACATGTCACAATATTTGAGACCTTTGCCTTCAACAAATTTTTATAGGCATCACCTGAAAATACTGCGTGAATCCCAACACATACAGGTTTTTTCATGCCGGATTTTTGAAGGTGTTGAACGACAACAATCATGGTTTGGGCGGTTGAAATAATATCATCGACTAAAACAGGTGTGTGATCATCATAAGGCCCTAAAATAGGTGTTGATATATCAACCTCATAATCACCATAACGATTTTTATCTAAAATAATATACGGCGCATGCGCCATGTGAGCAATCTCAGCAACCCACTGTTCACTCTCGCTATCAGGTCCTATCAGCAAAGGCTTTGTAATATTTTGTTCTATCCATTGTGCAATATTCCGTGTCGCATGCAAGGCGATATTAGGAATAGCATAAATTTCATCTAAATGATGATATCGATGTAAATGCGGATCAACCGTCACAAGCCAGTCAACATACTGAGTTAATAATTTAGCAAAATAAACAGACGTGATACCTTCGCCTGGCTTAAATTGCTTATCTTGCCGCATATAAGCAAGATAAGGCGCGCACAATCCTACACGACGCGCACCTAACGCTCGCGCTGTTTCAGCGACCAAGATCAACGGCAATATTTTAGTATTGGGCCTATCTAGGCTCATAAATACAATCAGGTCTCGACCCAGCACATCCTGCTGAAATTTAATATAACTCTCACCATCAGGAAAATCATGAAGCAACACGTGCCCCACCTCATAGCCTTGCTGCTTTGCAATTGCATGAATAACAAAATTAACATCTTCAACATCTTCAACATCATCAAATAAACTTATGATTAAAGGCCTCATTCACACGCCTCCACCTGAACAATCGCAGGAATTTGTTTTAATAACGAAAGTGCATAACGTAAAGCACCTCTTGATTGTGCATGAATAGCCAGTAGGGGCTGTCCTTTATCAACCATGGCATCTAGGCGAGTGTATAACACCACGCCAGCAGCCTTATCGTGAGGTGCACCTGCAAGTTTCGCAAGTCTTGAAAGCTGCCGATTATCAATCATCACCACACGACCCACATCTTGAGATGTAATGATATGTGTATAAGGCGCAATAGGTGGCTCTTTTAAGCCACCTTGAGCCTCACAAATTGCCTGAAATTTTTGCCAAGCTTGACCTTCATCAAGTAATCGCGTTGCAATAGCTTTGCCTTCTCCGGCTTTAACGCCAGGAGAAAACTCTAAAATATTACCGGCTAAAATCAAGGCCCGCTCACGTAAATCTTGGGGTGCATCAGGCGCATTTTGCAACACAGCCAATACATCTTGAGCCTCTAACGCAGGTCCAATCCCCCGCCCCACCGGTTGTTCACCATCAGAAAGCATAACCTTGAGTGCTATACCAAATTTAGATGCAACGATTTCAAATAATTGCTTTAATTTATTTGCGCGCTCTAACGACCGTACTTTAGCCGTAAGCCCAACAGGAATATCAATCACGATATGTGTAGAACCTGCGGCAATTTTTTTAGATAAAACCGAGGCGATTAATGCCCCTTCACTGTCTAAATCTATGATTCGTTCCACACGAATTAACGCATCATCAGCAGGACTCAGGGCAACCGATCCACCCCAAACAATACACCCTCCTTCCTGCTCAACAACACGCCTCATGTTATCCAAATTTAAATCAACGGGAGCCAACGTCTCCATGGTATCGGCGGTACCTGCGGGCGATGTAATCGCACGCGAAGAAGTCTTGGGCATGGTCAGTCCGAAAGCCGTAACAATCGGCACGATGACTAAAGTTGTGCGATTTCCCGGCAAACCTCCGACGCAATGCTTGTCTACGATAAGATCATCGGGCCAGCTTAATGTTTGCCCCACATCGACCATACCGCGTGTTAGATGAATAATTTCTCGATGACTCAAACGATCGCCTGCACACGCAGTCAAAAACGTCGCTCGATGAATATCTGAATATCGCCCCATCGCAATATCTTTTAAAATAGCCCGCGTTTCTTTTAGATTAAGCTCCGAGCCATATACTTTTGATCGTACAAAACTCAAAGATCGTAATGGTTTGGGATGCGATAAAGAAATGTTGGCGCCTTCATGTGCGCCTAACTTTTCCCAGGCGTATTGTGATAACGAAGCCTCACCTTCGCTCAATAAATCACCTTCTATAGTATGAAGCGTGGCTAAAATATGCTGATGATTGAACGTAACACGAACTCGGCTATGAACCTCAAAACCCTCAGAACGACACACATAACAGTCTTTTCGCATGAACAAAACAGCTTCATGGTATGTATCAATACCCAAGGCCTTCAGCGATAAGGTGTGCGTCCCTCGTCTCAAAATCATTTTCTCCATGCTTTATTCTAGAATAAATACACCAAGCTAATCTAGAAAGCTTAGTACATATTTTAAAATTCGGATACGATTCGCTCCAAATCCAACCATTTGAAGTTTAAATGCTTTTAACTTATGTTAGTTATAATTCAGATATGGAGGGATCTTCGTCATGCTAGAAACAATGGATGAAACTGCTACTGCTTCTTCTTTTTTAATCACTCAAAAACAACTTGATTCTTATTGGATGCCATTTACTGGCAATCGTCAGTTTAAACAACATCCTCGACTGATTTCGCGTGCAAAAGATAATTATTACTATGACACGGAAGGGCGTAAGATTTTTGATGGTTTATCTGGACTATGGACCTGCGGTGCCGGACATTGCCACCCTGATATCATGAAAGCCATGGAAAATCAGCTCAAAGAACTCGATTATTCCCCCTCCTTTCAATACGGGCATTACAAAGCCTTTCAATTAGCCGAAAAAATTACTGAGTTCATGCCTGAATCATTAAATCGTGTGTTTTTTACAGGTTCGGGATCAGAATCAGTTGATACAGCGCTCAAAATTGCGCGGGCTTATTGGCATAAAAAAGGCCAAGCCAATAAAACGCGCTTTATTGGGCGAATCAAAGGCTATCACGGCGTCAATTTTGGTGGTATTGGTGTTGGGGGAATCAGTGCGAATAAAACGCTTTATGGCCAGAGCATTGATGCCATTCACCTTCCTCACACCATGACCTCAGACAATAAATTTAGCGTTGGTCAACCGCAAGCAAACCCAGATGCCGCGAATCAATTAGAAGAACTTTTTTTATCATATGATGCAAACACCATAGCCGCCGTGATTGTTGAACCACTTTCAGGATCTGGAGGCGTGATCCCTCCACCTAAAGGCTACTTAAAACGACTTCGGGAAATTTGTGATAAACATGATGTGCTTTTAATTTTTGATGAAGTGATTACGGCATTTGGTCGTATGGGCGCAAAAACAGGTGCTGAAGCCTTTGGTGTCACACCAGACATCATGACTATTGCAAAACAATTAACCAATGGCGCGTCTCCTATGGGAGCTGTAGTCGCCAAGCAAGAAATATACGATACGTTTATGGCATCTGGTGGCCCTGAATACATGCTTGAATTACCGCATGGCTATACCTACTCTGCGCATCCTCTATCCTGTGCTACAGCACTAGCAACACTTGAAGTGATTGAAAATAGTCATATGATTGAGCACGTCAAAACGCATGCGTCACAATTTGCTGAGCGCTTGCATACACTCAAAAATTCCCCTTATGTTACGGATATTCGAAACTATGGCTTTGCTGGTGGGCTGACGCTTGAGGCTGCACCTGGAGAGCCAGCATTAAGGCCTTATCAAGTTGCCATGAAATGCTGGGAGAAAGGATTTTATGTGCGTTACGGTGCCGATACGCTTCAATTAGGCCTGCCTTTTACAACCAACCTAAGTGAAATGGACGCAATAATTAATGCGATCGGTGACTCTTTGTATGAGCTTAAATAGAAAATAGGAATGAACACATGGAAACAGCAACAAAAACAGAAACAAAAATAGAAACAGTAGGCCATTTGATTGATGGCAAAGAAGTCTTCGATCATCAACGTCAACAAGGTGCATATAATCCGTCAACAGGTGAGTTAGTAAGACAGGTTGAACTTGCGTCATCAAACACCGTTGAACAAGCGATTGCTGCAGCACAAGCAGCATTGCCAGAATGGAAAAAAACGCCCCCCATCAAACGCGCCCGTATTTTTTATCAATTTAAAATTTTACTCGAGCAACACGCCGATGCAATCTGCCAATTGATTGGTGAAGAACATGGAAAAATTAAGCATGATGCCCTCGGTGAATTACAGCGTGGTATTGAGAATGTTGAGTTTGTGTGTGGCATACCTCAATTACTCAAAAGTGAGTACACAAAAAACGTATCCCCAGGCATAGATGCTTGGAGCGAACATCACGCGCTTGGCGTTGTTGCAGGTATCACACCGTTTAACTTTCCTGCCATGGTGCCTTTATGGATGTTTCCTTTGGCGATTGCATGCGGCAATACATTTGTATTAAAACCATCGGAGCGTGTTCCACGGGTTGCTTTATATCTCGCAAAATTATTAGAAAAAGCAGGCTTACCGCCGGGTGTTTTAAATATTGTTAACGGTGATAAACAAGCGGTGGATATTTTATTAACGGATCCCCGCGTGAAAGCCGTAAGCTTTGTTGGCTCAACACCTATTGCAGAATATATTTACACCACTGCCAGTGCACATGGTAAGCGCTGTCAAGCCTTAGGTGGTGCTAAAAATCATGCGATTATTATGCCTGATGCTGATATGGAAAACACCGCCAATCAACTCATTGGAGCAGCCTTTGGCTCATCTGGCGAGCGTTGTATGGCGCTATCGGTCGTTGTAGCGATTGGTGACGCGACTGCTGATCAGCTTGTCGAGCGCCTAAAAGAAAAGATCAAACCTTTAAAAGTAGGTGCTTTTCACGATTCAAGTAACGACTTTGGACCGTTGATTTCTCATGAGCATAAACAAAAAGTACTGGGCTACATCAACGGCGCAATTAAACAAGGTGCGACGTTAGCTTTCGATGGCCGAGAGCCTCAGGTATTAGAACATGATAACGGCTTTTATCTTGGCGCAACTTTGCTTGATTGCGTTACACCTGATATGAAAAGCTACCAAGAGGAAATTTTTGGTCCTGTGCTTCAAATTGTTCGTGTGAAGACCATGGATGAGGCCATGCAACTCATTAATAACCACGAGTATGGCAATGGCACCTGTATTTTCACGCGTGATGGGGAGGCCGCCCGCTATTTCAGTGAACATGTTGAAGTCGGCATGGTCGGTATCAACGTGCCGCTACCTGTGCCTGTCGCTTACCATAGTTTTGGAGGTTGGAAACGTTCGTTGTTTGGTGATTTACATGCCTACGGTCCTGATGGCGTTAAATTTTATACCAAACGAAAAGCCATAACACAACGCTGGCCCTCCAGTGACGTTCGTGAAGGCATTTCGTTTGCCTTTCCAAGTTAAATAAAAAAACCCCGCATGTAACTTAATGCGGGGTTTTTAAGAATAAAAAATTAAATATTATTTTTTATTCATATCTAAAACATCACCGACATCTTGGCCAACATCTTTAACGACATCGCCACCGGCTTTTATCGTATCTTTTCCAGCTGTTCCAACAGCGCCTGCAGCATCCATAGCACCTGCACCCACATCTTTGGTCACATCAACGGCACCTTCACCAACATCTTTCACAGCATTTGTGCCTGCATGCATACTACTTTGTACAGGGCCGTTATGTGTCGCTAATGCGCCAGAACTTAACCCCAATGAAGCAACACCTAATATTAACGCAGGTAATACAAGTAACTTTTTCATTGTGTACTCCTTGTAACTATTGATTGATATAAGAAATAATAGAGTCATCAAAACACTCTCTTCATGAGTTAGGTTAGTACATCAAGTTTATTAAATCAACTTACTAACCTTTTTTAATGCTTGAGTTTCGAATAAAACGAATAATTGACGAAAAATCGAGATCTCGATTTTCTTCGTTGGCGTCTTCATAAAGCGCTCGAGCAGATGCCCCCATGCCCACATGGAGCCCTTCATGTGTAGCCGCTTCCTCAGCAAGCCGCAAATCTTTTAACATCATAGCGCTGGTAAAGCCTGGCTTATAATCATGCTCTGCTGGCACATCAGGCAACACACCAGGCACAGGAAGATAGTTATTCGTCACCCAACACTGCCCCGAAGCCTGGCTCACAAGCTCATGAAATTTTTGGGCGGAAAGTCCTAGTTTTTCAGCTAAAAGAAAAGCCTCTGATACAGCAATCATCGACACACCAAGAATCATGTTATTGCATATCTTCCCAGCCGCGCCACTTGAGGCTTCTCCCATATGCAATACCGAATGCCCCATATGCACTAAAATAGGCTTGGCTTTTTGAAAAGCTTGTTCTGACCCGCCAACCATAAACGTTAATCGTGCATCGGTAGCTCCCGCAACACCTCCTGAGACGGGCGCGTCCACCATCAATATCTTGGCACGATCAGCTTCGGCATGCACCGCACGTGACGCCTCAACACGAATGCTCGAGCAATCAATCAATAACGTACCTGGTGACATCGTAGCAAATAAACCCAACTCACCTAAACAAACGCTTTCAACTTGCTCGCCTGTTTGTAACATGGTGATCACAACATCTTGATTTAAAGCCGCGTCTTGAAGTGTTGAAGCAAGGTACCCGCCAGCTTCTTGCAGCACGCGCATAGGTGCTTGTTCGCGATCAAAGCCCATAACCTTGTGTCCGGCTTTAAGCAAGCTTATTGCCATGGGTAACCCCATATTCCCAAGCCCAACAAACCCAATATGCGCCATGCTTACTCTCCCTGGCTTAAGGCTCTAATAATTGATCTAAACCGTAGACTAATCCGTCTAATTTTAGAACTTTTTGACACGCTAATAAAACCCCCGGCATAAACGAAAGCCTGTCCATGGTTTGATGACGTAAGGTGAGTGTCTCGCCTAACTGCCCGAAAATCACATCTTGTTGTGCCAACGTGCCTGGAAGTCTCAGCGAATGAATCCGTACATCCTGATGCAATGCTCCCAGCGCTCCAGGCACAATCTCTTGGCAGCGTGGCAAATGAGGTGCTCGTGTACGCGCCTTTGCAATCACATTGGCTGTTTTTAAAGCGGTTCCTGATGGCGCTTCTGCTTTAGCAGGATGATGTGCTTCTACAATTTCAACCTCAGGTAAGTAATGCGCCGCTTTTTCTGCAAATTGCATCATCAATACCGCAGCAATCGAAAAATTGGGAACAATAAGCCCCCCCAGCTTTTCTGCCGCACATAATGCTCGCAATTCTTCGATCTCAGTATCCAGCAACCCGCTGGTGCCAATCACTGGATGGGCGCCTTGTTGAATAATTACACGTGTATTTTGGTATGCACTATCTGCACGTGTTAAGTCCACCACAATGTTTGCATTTAGATCACAAATAGCCTGTGCTAAATCATCCGAACGTCCCAAGCCCGCAAGTAACTCAAACTCAGTGTGCTTTTGTATGGTTTCACACGCGAGCTGGCCCATCTTTCCTTGAGCTCCATTCACAATAACGCCGATGGTTGACACGTTTATTCCTTTTGGTCAGATTTTTCTTGCTCAAGCACTTCTTGAGCAGGTTCTTCTTGAACCGAATGTTCTGATGGCTTCGTTGTTTTTGAGTTAATGCCGAAAGCTTCTCGATGCCTCCATGCCACGACACTGATAGGAATCCAGCCGATAACACTGGCTTGCATCGCAAAAGCAAAAACAGCAAACTCAAGCCGCCCTTCGAGCACAAAGATTATTCCAGGGAAAAAAATAGCCAAAAACGACAATAAAAACTTTTTCATAAAGCCTCCAAAGTAAATAGGTTACCTTGCAATTATATACACCCAGCGTATACTTGCAAAAATCAATATTTCAACCTAAAAAAACGAGTGGACATCTCCTCGTTTAGACCTGCTGCCAAAAGGAAGCTTGGCCGCCCCAACAAAATTTTAATTTTAACGAGTTAACGTATGAAAAACCAAACCCTGCACCCCCACACTGCAGCCATTAATCATAAACAAAAAATACACGCAACGCTTGCACGTCTTGATGCACTCAACTGGCTAACCGATACTTTTCCCAAAGCATTCGACAACACCAGTAGCATTCAACCCCTTAAAATTGGCATCCTCCATGATATTCTTGCTCATGCAGAGCAAGCATCATCCGCGGGTATATCTAAAAGTAAATTACGCCAAGCTGTCGTCGTTTTTACACGTCGCATCGATTACTTAGCCTGCATTAAAGCCCGAGAAATGCGCGTTGATCTCGACGGAAATCCCGTCGCACGCGTTTCTGAAGAAGAGGCTGAACACGCCTCATCCAAAATCAAACGCCGCGTGGAAAAGAGCGCAAAAAACGCTCGAAAAATGCTCGAGTCCCAAGCGCCTCACCAAACCAAGCCTAAATCTCGCGCATCAACCCCTACGCCTACGTCATCTCGCGAACCCGAGTTACGCTCATCTTTTAGTGCACAACCGACCTCAACACGTACAAGCTCAGTTATAGTCAAACGTAAAGCTGCGCGTACATTTGACCCGAGTGCTGTTGCTCGCCTAAAAGAAAAGCTAGGCCTTGCTCAAAAAGACGCGATGAAAACATCTGTAGCAGAATCAGAATAACCCGAAATTTCCTTCTCCCGCAAGCGGGAGAAAGGTTAATCCTAATCGGCAACAACAGGATCGCATTTATTTGAGCGCGCATCGAGCACAGCCACAGCTGGGAGCGTTTTACCTTCTAAATACTCAAGAAAAGCACCGCCACCGGTTGAAATATACGAAATTTGATCCATCAAATTATATTGATCAATCGCAGCCAACGTATCACCGCCCCCAGCAATACTAAATGCCGAGCTTTTAGCAATAGCAATTGCTAGCGCGCGCGTACCATACGAAAATTGTGGAAATTCAAACACACCCACAGGACCGTTCCAAATAATCGTTTTAGCCGTCCCTAAGACATCCACATAGCGTGCGACGGTTTCAGGACCTATATCTAAAATCATGTCATCTTCGGCCATATGCGCCAATGATTTATTGAATGCCGGGCACGTATCATTAAACGATTTGCTCACGACCACATCAGATGGCAATGGAATCTCACAACCGACCTCTTCAGCCAAAGCAATAATACTCCGTGCTTCTTCTAATAAATCATGTTCGCATAGCGATACGCCAACCTCGTGAGTCTGGGCTTTTAAAAATGTGTTCGCAATCCCGCCACCTGGAATAAGCACATCAACCATCGTGACCATTTTTTTAAGTAACGAAAGTTTAGATGAAACCTTTCCACCACCCACAATAGCAACAATCGGCTTCTCGGGCGCGCGCAGCACATGCTGAAGCGCATCCAACTCCCGAAGAAGTAACGGTCCCGCAACCGCCGTAGGTGCATATTGTGCAACACCACACGTCGAAGCTTGAGCGCGATGCGCCGTACCAAACGCGTCCATCACAAACACATCACATAACGCCGCTAATTTTTTCGAAAGTTCGTCATCGCACGCTTTCTCACCGCGATTAAAACGCACATTCTCGCACACGACGAGCTCACCTGGCTGGCAATCAAGACCATCAAGATAATCTGTCACAAAACGAACAGGATAATCCAATTGCTTCGCCAAATAATCAGCCACCGGTTTCATCGAAAAACGTTTATCAGAAACGCCTTCTTCCGGACGACCCAAGTGCGACAAAACCATCACGGCAGCACCGGCTTGAAGCGCCGTAATCAACGTCGGCACACCAGCCTCCAAACGTTGATCGCTTGTAATCATGCCGTCTTTAATCGGCACATTAAAATCTTCTCGGATGAGCACGCGTTTGTTGCGTAGATCAATATCGCTCATTTTAAGCATTTTAGTTATGTTAGTCATCATTAGTCATTCCTTAACGCGTCATCATGTACGATGCAGTATCTAACATGCGGTTAGAAAAACCCCATTCGTTGTCATACCACGCAACGACTTTAACCAATGAACCCATGACTTTTGTCTGCGTGGTGTCAAAAATTGCTGACGCCGGGTGGTGGTTAAAATCACAAGAAACCAAAGGTTCCGAATTAATATGCAATACATTACTCTCGGCTTTACACATCACCGCATTGACTTCTTCGACCGTGGTTGACCGTCCGGCGACAAGCGTTAAGTCAACAACCGAGACGTTTTGCGTTGGAACACGCATAGCGAATCCATCCAGTCTACCAGCCAGCTCAGGTAAAACCAACCCAAGCGCTTTGGCTGCTCCTGTTTTCGTTGGGATAATGGAGTGTGCGGCAGCACGTGCGCGGCGTAAATCCTTATGACGCCCATCAAGTAAAAGCTGATCTTGAGTATAAGCATGAATGGTGTTGACCAGACCTGATTCAATTTCAAACGCATCATGTAACGGTTTAACAACAGGAGCCAGGCAATTGGTCGTACATGAAGCATTCGATACGATCAAATCTGAAGCACGCAAAATCTCATGATTCACGCCATACACCACCGTTGCATCCACGTCTTTCCCTGGAGCAGAAATCAGTACTTTTTTAGCACCTGCGGTGATGTGTTGCCCTGCATCCTCACCACTCACAAAACGTCCCGTGCACTCAAACACGATATCAACATCGAGCTCTTTCCACGGTAGGGCCAGAGGATTACGCTCATTCACCACCGCAATCGACTGATTATCTATCATTAGATTAGAGCCTTCGACAACCACCTCGTGCGGAAAACGACCATGTGTAGAATCATAGCGCGTAAAGTGCGCCGTATCTTCAATATTTGCCGAATGATTAATCGCGACAACTTGAAATTCATTTTGTCGGTTATGCTCATATATAGACCTTAAAACACATCGTCCGATACGTCCGTATCCATTGATTGCAACGCGTATTGTCATGATTTATTCTCTCCCAAAAGTACTTGAATTTCGTGAGCTATACGCTCAACGGTTATATTTAAAGCTTCATAAACTTCATGCGCAGGCGCTGATATTCCAAACGCATCCGTGCCAATCACCGCGCCGTGCAACCCAACAAACCGATACCAATCGCCAGTAGATGCCGCTTCAATCGCAATACGTCGTGACACATGGGATGGCAGTATGGCTTCTTGATACGCCGCGTCTTGCTCCAGAAAGCGCTCAACGCAAGGCATCGACACCACACGAATCTTAATATTCTTCGTTTCGGCATCTTCAGCGGCCGTAAGCGCCAGCTTCACCTCGGAGCCCGTCGCCATAAGAATCACATCGGGCGTGCCTTTCACATCATGGAGAATATACCCACCTCGCTTAATATCCTGAACATTATGGCATCCATGAGACTGCGCAGGTAATGCTTGGCGTGATAATAAAATACACGACGGTCCATGATGCTTAAATAACGCTTGCTGCCATGCCACCGCGGTCTCAGTTAGATCGGCCGGACGCCACACATCTAAATCAGGTGTCATACGCAGCATCGCCACGTGTTCAATCGGCTGATGCGTTGGGCCATCTTCCCCCAAACCTATCGAATCATGCGTGTATACAAACACGACGCGCGTTTTCATGAGTGCCGCCAAACGCACAGCACCACGTGCATAATCAGAAAAAGCTAAGAACGTACCGCCATAAGGTATAAGCCCGCCGTGGCGCGCCATACCATTCATCATCGCCGACATCCCAAATTCACGTACACCGTAATGTAAATAATTACCGCTCCAATCACCGCGCGAAATTGCCTGGGTTCCCGACCAATCGGTATTATTTGATCCCGTTAAGTCAGCCGAGCCCCCTAATAGCTCAGGGAGACGTGCGGCATAATGCTCCAAGCAAAGTTGCGAGGCTTTACGGGTCGCAATCGCTTGTGTTTGCTGAGAGCATTGCTGAATAAAGGCATTTGTATGATCTTCAAAATCATCCGGAAGGCCACCGTTTGCGACACGTAGAAACTCCGTGTAACGTTCTGGATCATGCGCTTCGTACGCCTGACATAATTCAAGCCACGCTTGCTCCTGTTCAGCCCCCGTATCGACTTGACACCAAGCATTTGAGATATCTTCCGGAATAACAAATGCCGCATGAGGCCAATTAAGCTCTTCACGCAGTGCTTGGATCGCATCCGCACCCAGCGCCGCGCCGTGCGCAGCAGCGCTACCTGCCGCGGTCGAACCAAACCCGATCACCGTCTTGCACATAATTAAGCTGGGCTTAGTGCTCTCTGCCCGTGCAGCATGAATCGCTTGCTCGATAGCCTCTGGATCATGACCATCGACGGCATCCACCACATGCCAATCATACGCATCAAAACGCGCTGCCGTGTCATCCGTAAACCAACCGTCAACCTCACCATCGATTGAAATGCCATTATCATCATAAAATACAATTAACTTGCCTAAACCTAGTGTCCCAGCAAGTGATGCAGCCTCATGAGATACACCTTCCATCAAACAGCCGTCACCAACAAACACATAAGTAAAATGATCGACTAAGCTTACATCTTGCTGATTATAGCGCGCAGCGAGCACCTGCTCAGCTACCGCCATGCCCACGGCATTGGCTAGCCCCTGTCCAAGCGGTCCTGTGGTGGTTTCAACGCCGGGTGTGTCGGTACATTCAGGATGGCCTGGAGTTTTTGAGTGCAAAACTCTAAACTGCTTTAAATCATCAAGACTCAAGGCATATCCCGTTAAATGCAGTAATGCATAAAGCAACATGGAACCATGCCCATTGGATAAAACAAAACGATCGCGATTAAACCAAGCGGGATTTCTTGGGTTATGCTTTAAAAATTTAGTCCAGAGCACGGTTGCAATATCCGCCATGCCAAGCGGCATGCCCGGATGCCCAGACTGAGCCACTTCGACCGCATCAACACTCAAAAATCGAATGGCTGAGGCTAGCTCGCTTAAATCCGTCATAAGTTTCTCAGAAAAATAATCAATAACAAGGGCACTATTGTCCCCCAGAAGCATGCCCTCAGCAAGTAAAGATAACCAAGCCGAATCACATGCCCTAATTAAACGATAATTGATTATTTTTTAGAACAACGTATGATTTCATCCTGATATAGATTAAACATAAGACCTAGGCCAGTATAAATATTGCACACCAAGACCGCTTGTGGTACACTTTATTCGGTTTGTTTAACTTACGGGATTTATGACACTTTTTTTTGAGCATTTAAATAAGCGTACAGGCATAACATCTCCTAATTTCAGTGAGAGCGTCGGCACGTGCATGAAAAAAGAAGCGCTCATGGACCAAATTAATCAATATGACAAAACTAATTTTGAATACTTAGCTGAGCGTGCCTCCCTTTGGCGTTTTCTGCATCGCGTTCAACGCAGCCAACTAGACACAGCACTTCACACAGACGTAGACAATAACAAGCGCGTGAAACTCATCAAAGAAACCTTGTGGATGGCGACGCTACTTGACGTGCTTCATCAACGTTTAAACGAAGAACGTGCCGCTGAGCCGTATCGTACCGAACAACTTAAGCTTCGAAAATTACTCTATACGTACGATCATACCTATCCACTCGAAACACCTGATGAGTTACCCGATGAATCACCGTACAAAGCCAACAACACCAGCGATTATCTTGAAATATTTCACCGCTGGTTTACTTATAATTTTGACACAACGCGGCTGTATCTAGGGCATGTAAGGCGGATTTGTGCGGCATTCGTCGCCGCACCCGAAGTTTTTGGTTACGATTATTTTTGGTCCAATTTATTTGCTACCGTCATGGGGCCTATTTTAAGCTTTGCATCATTATTTGTTTATCTACCACGAACGTTATCTAATATTTATATTATTCTAGAACGTTGCTATGAAGATAATCACGAAATTGATTTAAAACACCGCTGGATGGCGCATTGCGAACTTAACGATAGGCTGTTTAATTTAGTCAACGATTCACCCTCGGTGATTGCAGCCCTGCTTGCATGGTTTGTGTTATCAACAGCTGGTTTAGCTCTGGTTGTGTACATCACCGTCTTAGTTAAGTTTGCTGAAGTTATTTTTTCCTCATCAAGAGCTTATTTTGAAGCCACGCGGTTTGATGCTTTGCAGAATAAGTACCACGAGAAATATGAAGCTCTTGGGTCAAAAGAACCAGAAGACACCCAATTTCTTGATCATTTAGACCGCTGCATTGCCTATGATAAAGGCCGGTTTATCACAACTGCAATACATCATGGACTTTTGCTTTTTTGCCTTGCTTCGTTCACGCCACCGCTGATGGCTTTGAGCCCATGGGTGACGATTGTCGCAGCTCTTGCAGCGATGCTCGTGCTTGGTCTCCGCTTTGCAAGCTTTCGTGATGTATGGCTCCCTGAATGCCCCAACGAGAGCCTGAAGATTTTATCCAACGATCGTTTCTTTCAACCACCGCCATCAGAACAGCATAAGACTGACGCAACAAGCTTGACAAGCTCTGACGCTCCTGTTTCAATCTAAGGTACTCTAAATGGCTTAAGCAGCATCCATGAAGAACCCAACATGAAAAATCGAATACTATTGATGATCACACTATCGACTTTATTGGCCGCTTGCTCATCTATAACGTATAAAAAGCCACCGTATAATGCGCCAAGTAACGACGCCACCATCAAACTAGCCGAAGCTGCAACCTCCGTCAGCAATTCGATGCTGGAGATGGCGCGTGTTGAAAAAGTGGTAACACCTGCGCGCGTAGATAACATTGAAACCATTCCAAGCACCCGAGGATTACTCGAGCATGCTTCTGTTGACTGGTCAGGTCCTATTGGTGAACTTGCTGAACGTCTTGCAAAAGCTGCCGATCTTCATCTCCATGTTTTAGGTCATCCTCCTGCTATTCCTGTTTTAGTCAGTTTGAATCAAGCAGATCGCTCGATTGCAGAGCTTTTACGTGACATCGATTACCAAGCGGGCAACAAAGCCTCCATTCATGTTCATCCTAACAGCCAGGTCATCGAATTACGCTATGCGAAAACTTATTCGTAATCTTACAGTTTTTTTACTTGTAGGTCTCATCATGGCCTGCACACCCAAAGCCTATGGTCCAGCAGGTGATACCGAATCGCTCGCTGGATTGAAAGCCATGTCGACGACTAAACGAGGCAGTGAAACTCGTGCAACCAAGGCGTCTCAAAGCAAAATTCGTGAACAGGCGCTTCGAGAAACAGCCTTAAGCATTGGCGCACAATCAGCCCTTGCTTCACGCGCTAAAAGCATCGATGACCAATTGGTTAAGCAAACCCGGCATCTGGACGCTATTTTTGATTTTAAATCCCTGATTTTAGATAATAATATTTTGCCGCCGGTACTTCTACAAGGTAATAACTCGTTAAACCTTGCTGACGGTCAAACCATTCGAATTTCTGACAGAACCTATAAGCTCGTTAAGCAAGCACGCTTTATGACAACGCCACCGAACTGGCGCCAATATCTCTGGCTTGATTATAAAAAGCCGGATCCTCCTCACGTCACCATGCTTCCTAATTCAAAAGAAGAACGCGAAGTCTGGTGTTATTACACCGAAAAAGGCTGGCAACAAGGTCTAGAGCAAGCCGATATTATTTTGGCTGAAAACGTTGCACGTATCAAAGAAGATTTCACGGGTATGATTCTTTATCGTAAGTTACTTGCCATGAACATGGTCTCGCCTCCTTACGTTTCACATCTTGATTTAGGTGTGACAGGGGATGGTAACGAGCTCCATATTGACGATCAAGTACTTCGTATTACCGCCCTACCGGCCTTAAACGTTCGTAGTGACGAGTGGCGTGCGGCAGTTGCAAAAGATGAGGGTTCTCTCGAAGCTCTCACAAAAATGGAGCAACGCATCCAAACCGCCAAAGTTGAAGCCAACAGCAATGCATGGCAACCGGTTATTCGCCCCGTTCGCTAATTTTAACTTAGATTTTAACTTAAATTTTAACTTAGATTGTAACTTGGATTAATAACCATGAGTGATTCTGAACACTGCAATTTTATGCCTGACGAACCCACACGGTTTACCTCGGTTTTTATGGAGCGTTTGTTAGAACACACCGAGAGCTTAGATGCCTCGGATATAACGATTCAAACTGCATCCCCTGTTTTTGCCGAGGTGTATGGAAAACTCCTACGTATTACTAAACGCGCCTTATCCAACACCGAGTTAGGCGATTTAATTAACGCAATTTATGGCCCTAATGCTACAACTCAACTGTTATCAGGTAAAGATATTGATACACATTACGAATTTAGACCCAACCGTGGCGTGCGATACCGCTACCGCGTGAATGCAACCGCTTGTTTGGTTGAAGGTCATGATGCGATTCAGATTACATTACGAACGATTCCTAGCACCCCGCCTCAACTTGAGACCATGCAATTGCCTCAACATATTGTTGACGCATTAGCACCTCAAGAAGGCATTGTTTTTATTACCGGTGCTACAGGATCGGGTAAATCAACCCTGCTTGCCTCGGTCATTCGTGATTTAATCGAAAAGAAAGATTCAAATCGAAAAGTATTAACCTACGAAGCGCCGATTGAATTTGTGTATGACGAAATTGATACCACATCATCCATTGTCAGCCAATCTGAAATTCCGCGGCACCTACCATCGTTTGCAGAAGGCGTACGTAACGCCCTACGCCGCAAGCCACGCCTAATCATGGTTGGAGAGTGCCGGGATGCTACAACCATCAGCGCGGCACTTGAGGCTGCCCTTACAGGGCACCCTGTTTACACGACCTTACATACCTCGGGTGTTGCAGAAACCATGCGTCGTCTCGTGACCTCGTTTTCAGGTGAGGAACGACTTGGGCGTACCATCGATATTTTAGAAACCATTCGCTTATGTATTTGGCAAAAACTAGCACCCACCGTCGATGGAAAACGCGTCGCACTCCGTGAGTACCTTGTTTTTGATGAAGCGGCGCGTGATATTTTGCTCGAAGCCGATCCGAACGACGTGACTCGCGTCACACGACAGCTAGTACGTGAACGCGGACGTCTCATGACCGTGGATGCCAAAGAAAAATTTGACGAGGGTATCATCAGTGAACGCACGTATAATTTAATCATCGCCGGATCAAAAGACCCCGCTGACGCCTAACCTAAATTTTTAAACCTAAAATATATAAAAAAACCCGCGCTTGCTGCGCGGGTTTTAAATAGACAATCTATTTGCCTTAACTACCTCAGCTCATACCCACATCAGGTTTATCGCCTCCACCTGTCATCCCTTTCTGAATGCCTTTTCCAACGTCGATCGCACCACCAGCCATACCTTTCTGTATCGCGCCACTGGCTTTGTCTGCGGCATCGGCCGCTTTACCAACTTGTTGTTTGGTCTCACTGGTCCATTGCGACGCTTCTTGACCAATGCCTTCTGCCTGCCCACCGACCCAGCGCAAAACCTTATCTGGCAGTACGGCAATCAAACTAAATGATTTTTCAACCAAGGTGAGGTATATCATCGTGTATATAATAACCACAAAAAAGGCCCCAAACATACTAGCCCAGGGTATCGCCGTACTTATCGCACTCCAACTTTCTGTCGCCCCCCAAACATCTCCACTTTTTAAATATCCAATCACGTTTGAGAAGCCCGAGTTTAAAAGCCATACACCGACATAACACATGGCAATCGAGGCAATAAAACCGATCACCATCATGGCCGGTCTTAAAAAGACATTAAGCAAAATCATGAGGCCTTGTTCACTTTTACCCAAAGCATCATGGCCTTCGGGATGTGAGATACCAAGGGCGACCAGCGGTGCTGCCGCCATGGCCTCAACCACCGCAATGAACCATGCCAGCGCCCCGAAGGTAAAGATCATGTAGGGCAAAAAGGGTATATAATAGGCCGTCGTATAACCAATCCCCACCATAATACCGATCCACACCATGAACAACGGCAACACCATCATAATAAACGCAGTAATTGCACTTCCAATGTAGGGAATCAGGCTAATTGGAAGCATGACGAGAACAATACCCATCCACGTATCCATCGACATATTGATGTATTTAACCCCCATGACGGCGAGCGCTAACACGGGGTTTGTGCCTGGTGTTGTAATAACCGCCAAGGACTCTTCAAAAATTTTCGAAAAGTGTTTAAGAGGTAAAATTAATACGCTATTAAGCAAGGTGTTACCAACCGTGTCTAATTGGCGGATTATCTTGTTCGCGATGACTTCTGCGAAGGCATTTGCCGCATTCGTCATATGTGCCCCTATGCAAGGTCTCCATTTGATGAGAGGAAGTTTACGATCAGTACATTTTACAGAGCCCAAATCCACCTTATCCATGTTCATCTTGAAGTTAAACTTAGGGAGCTTAATGCCTATGTCTCCTGGTTCGAGACCACTCTGTCCCGGTAGATCGATCAACATGGCATTGTTCGCATAACCATACACCGTTGACGCAGCTTCCTTGGCCGAAATGGTTTCATCATTTGGAATGCGATCTAAATTAATATTAGATAAATCGGCCTTAGGCACATCCACCCCAGATGGACCTGTAAATAAATTCTTAATTTGATTTGTTTTGGTTTCTGTACCGCCAAAAAAATCGCATAAAACTTTAACGTTGCCATCCTCACAAACCCCAGTGAGCTCAGTAAGGCTAAACGTACTTTTACCCAACCCACTATTTGAGTCAACATTATCTGATGTTGCTATCGCCGAATCGTTGAGTCGGGCAAGATGAAAGAAATAACTCCCGGCAAGAATCCAACCCGTACGCTTTGACTCCTTAATAAAGGCACGTCCATCTCTCGCTTTATCTTTATCTTTGGCATCACTCAACAATTTTAATGCAGGTTGCATCACCGCATTAAAATCCGTCACGGCGTCTTGAAGTTCGGTCCCATCTAAAAGAAGTGGTGCGCTGCTTCCAGGAAGTTTGCCCCAATAAGGGCAGTCAGCGTCTGTACTTAGACACGCGCCATATGCTTCAGTTTGTGGCACACCAAATTGATAGTCAGCAACAGCCGATACATAATCCTTCGAATTACCACTGTTTGGAGTGATTTCTGGATCATTCGCCACAATGGTTCTAGCTGTTGATGCCAACGTCGTGTACATCTGTGAAATGGCGGCTACACGAGACCGTTGAAGAATCTCAAAATCGCTGGCTGATAGGGTAACCACCGCCTCTTCTGGCGGAGGCGTGTAGAGGACGCTATTAACATCGGTCGTGGTGTCGCTTTCAGTCGTGGTCGTGGTCGTCGTTTTACCAGACTTACTCCCACCAAAAAGTCCAGCATAAACCTTACCTACGGGGCTTCCTGGAATCGTAGCACGTGCCTCAAGTGGGCCTGCCGCCTCTAAATTATCTTTCGAAGCTTGCATCGCATCGCTAATAAGCTCAGCTTGTGGAGTGTACCCTTCTTCTTCAAAAAGACGCCCAGCACTACGACCACTCGATCTTGTTTTTGTTGTCGTCGTTGTTGTCGTCGTCGTATTCGTTGTCGTCGTCGTACGTGTTGATGTCGATTGATTATCAGTTAAGGCCGAAATATCGAAGGCATCCCACCGAAGCGTGCCACAAACACCGTTTAATTTATCGTAAGGCTCTGAATCAAAATTAGGCATCTGAAGACTGTATGAATCTCCTGATGGTTTAGCGTTGAGTGGATCAACACTACCTATAAAATCAGGTACTGAATTATTACAAAATTGCTGCATGAGCTCAGAAGGCTCCCCAGCACAAGGCCCCGAGTCTTCTTTTTTTGCTTCTAAATCGAGTTTACGTTGGTTCTCAAGCTGTACTTGTAAGGCCTGCATGCACACTTGACCATAAAGAATCGTACCGGCTCCGTCGATAACACTGTTTTCATTATTAACTCCGACACCCACGCCCGCTTGTCTCGACAGTGTTGGATCAACTTGTGCCTGCATTATCACGCCACCTCGATTGAGGTAGTCCAATGCCGTTCCCCACACTTTGTCCGCAATCCCAACCCCTTGGACCACGACCCACATAACAAAAATTTGCATCAAACAATACCCAGACGATTTAGGTATTAATAAGGCAAGCCCCATGGTGGCACGTACAGGCACCCAAATAGAAGACCATTTTTGACCGAGCATTTGCCCTTCGTGTGCTGTATTCATGGTGGATACAATGATGATGTACATCATCACAACACCGCCCATGGCCAAAATGGCCGAGTTGAATACGTTAAAGATAATCCCCATGATTTGGCTACCGCTGCCATGCAAAACACCGTCAACCAAACCAAAAAGATTCCCTAGAAAAATAACCGAAATATCACTGGCTGGTGGCGAAAAACTCAACGATGCTGTTTCATCTGAAATCACGAGCGAGGGATCATAACCGAAATCTGCTTTAATCCCTGATTCTACGTTTACATTGATGTCTTTTTCTACTGTCGTCGTTGTTGTTGTTGTGCTCGTACTGTCGCCTTTTGCTTTACTGAATAAGCTTGCTGACGCCGTAACAGAAAAACATAATAAGAAAAACACTAAAAACAAGCGTTGGCCACGTATTTTCATGGTTTTTGTCTCCCCAATAATCCTTGATTAAACCATGCGCGTACCGAGCAGCCCAGTTTGTGTTCTCTTATCTGAAAGTACCAAAAGTGATATCGAAAAGCGAAAGACAAGGCGAGTAATGAGACAATAAAGCTCAACACAATCGCAAAAAAATAACCATTAAAAAATTGGTATACGGTGTATCCCAACATGGATAGAGCAAACACGCACATCAACATGCTCAAACGAAAAAGCGATCGCTGCTTTGATACAAGCTGTTCATCCGTTAAGTTCAGTCGCGCTTGTACTTTTTCAAAAGACTCTTTAGCTTCTTTAGGCTGTATGACAAACAAACGTTGAAATAAGTCTTTAATATAATCAAAAAAACTTTTAACGCGATCGGCGTCCGACCAATATTTGAATTTAAAAATGCGATTAAACAGAGAGGTAAGACGTGATTTGGCTGTATTTTTTGATGCGCTTGTCATAAAGTCCCTTAAGTGAGCTTAGCTTTCATATCTTATCAATCTATGATAATAATAATCACACATCATCATCAAATGCAAATACAGACGAGTGAACCATGCCCAACCTTAGCCATGAAGCTGCCGCACAATACTGGTCTGATTACAAAGACACGTCGATTTATCGTGTCATCACCTTTATGGAAAGCGTCGAGGATTGGACACTTGACGGCCACCCCGAACTTGAACAAGCCATCGACGCTCTGGGAATTACGTTGGATGATTTAGGCTCGGTCGATCTTAATAAGCTCAACGAAGCCAAACGCTTTGTTGAACTTGCCGCGAATATAAAAACGGGACGTGGGCTTCGTTTGTTGCAAGCACTCGATGTGGCCCACCCCGGAAGCGCCTCAAAGGTTTTAATGTATGCCGAAGAAAACAGCTTAGGTGGCACTGACCCTTCTGGCTTTTTTCTTAAACGCAATATTGTATTCGAACGCCTACGTTTATTATCACGTGCATTTTCTGAATCACGACTCAAACTCGTATCACAAGCCCTCGAAGGAGAAGATTAATGCGTTTATTTCGTTACATGCTACCCTGTGCACTTCTTGCACTTTCATTCAGTGGTCCAGTAAGCGCCGCCGAGGATGCTGAAGACTTTGATAGCATCAAAGACTTACTCAAACATTTTGGCGCTTATTTTGGGTTTGACCTGACGAAGGCTCCAGAACCCGAACCTCAACTCACCTTACTCGATCCATCCGCAGCCACACTTGCCCAACAGTATTCGTTTATTACGTTTCTTGGTGCGATTCCGGTCAATGCCAAAAATAACGCCTCTGCAGCATTTGTTCCATCCAACACTAAAAGTTTTTCAGTCATCAACGACATGGCAAACTATAGCTTTCAAGCACAACCTAACGGCGGTTCATACAACAACCCCTCTGCCGGAAACCAAGGCGGTATTTCTGTCTCAACCTTAATGGACCAAGCCAGCTACCAGAAAGATCCTATCACGCAATCTGTACTTAATATTTTAGGAACACCTGATTATACGTATTGCATGAACAACGATGAAAGTGCATGGCTCGATGATTGCCGTTATTTATATAATACACAAGTGATGAGCAATGTTATCGGAACGATTCCCAACTCCCATGATTTTTTCTCTTATGCCTACAATGAACCGGTGATACCACAACTCAATGCCAATACGTTGATTGCACCGTTGATGTACACCACGGAAGACAGTGCATCGTCAACCTCAAGTACCCCCAATAGCAAATCAGATGACGCTGGGCTTGTTGCCAAAACGCAAGCACAAGAAGCCGAAAACTTTATCCGCTATGCGGCAAGCTTAGTCACACCGCCAGCACTTCCTAAAAAGAAAGCGTATGACAAACTTTACATGAAAAGTATTGCGAAAAAAGGCTCATCGGTCAGTGACAAAGATAAAAAATTGGCTGAACAGGGTCTTGCGAAATACATCGCCAAGCTCCGAACATTCTCGGCACAAAGCTCGGTACCGACAGGTAACCTTTACGCCCTTTTATCAAAACGTATTCCTCAAAGCCAAGGCTCAGACAACGGCGTTAAAATCAGCCAAGCGCTCAGCGAGTTCCAAATGGCCACGCGTCGCCTTTATGATCCCGCGAGCCAAGATAAAAAACAATGGATTGACCAAATCAACGAGGCGTCATCCATCACCGTCGAAAAAGAAATCGCTATTCTTCTTGCTGAAATGAATTATCAACTCTATTTATCGCGTCAACAAGAAGAACGTACGTTACTAACCCTGTCTATGATGCTCATGCAAACGCTGAACGCGCCTGATTTTTCGGAAGCGAAACTAGAAGACAATGGTGAAGATTAATTGCCTTCACACACCAGCGGTAAGCATGCGTTTAAACGCGCAATCACCGCATCGACCGAAACAAGTTGCATGGCCCAAGGTTCATGCACTTGTTTGCCCCAAGGCGCTGAATCAACCGTAAGATTTGGATTTAAACGCGCAAGCGCCTCAGGATAGGCATTAATCGCTAAATGCTTGTTGCTATACGGCCCTGAAATATCAAGATTCGTGACCGCATGCAGCGCAACAACCGGCGTTCCCATCGCGGTTGCCATATGTGACGGCCCCGTGTCAGGACACACAACCAACGCAGCGTGCCCAATCAGTGCTAATAATTGCTTAGGCTTGGTTTTACCAATCAAATTATTAACGTCTGGTATACGTGCTGAAATCGCTTCGCCCAAGGCTTTATCATGCGCACTGGGCCCTCCGGTTAGCACAACCTGCACCCGCCATCGCGACAACACAAAACGAATCACATCAATATATCGCTCAGCAGACCAACTCCGTTCAGGCTTGCTCGCCGCAGGGTTCACGACGATCACAGGTGTGGTTGTATTAGGAAGCTGTGCATAGGCCCAATCATAATCCTCTGGTCGTACGGGCATGTCCCAAATAGGCGCCTCGCGCACAAGACCTAACGCGCTACCAAATTTGAGAAAGCCATCCAACGTATGCTCACGCCCGGATTCAATATGCTCGTTGACAAACAAGCTATGACCATCTTTTCCACGCGCTTTATCATAACCAATTTTACGTGAGGCACGAATACACGGGTAAAGCAGATTTGCACGAAGGCTTGCTTGAGCCGCAAGCAAAACATCAAATTTTCGCGCCCTAAGATCGCGACGAAAACGCCAGTAATCCATCAGGTTTTTGGGTTTATCTAAAACAATAAATTCAATCCCTGCCATACCTTCTACCAGGGTATAAGCCAACGGCGAGATAACCCAAGTTAACTCAGCATCCGGATAATGCCGTTGCAGGGCTCGCACCAACGGCACAAACATCAGTACATCACCTAACGCTGATAAACGCACCAGGCATATTGATTTTATTTTCATATTACTTAGTATTACTTGATTTTAAAACATACAACGTACCGCAATACGGACAAGTTGCTGTGCCATCATCACCCATCGGCAAATAAACTTTAGGATGCGCATTCCATAAAGCCATCGCATCGGTCGGACAACTAAGCGGTAAATCAGCGGGACGAACGGTCTGTTTTTTCTTCGTGCATGCCGGTTTTTGCTGTGCTTTAGCCATTGCTTATCCCCTTGCTGTTCATATTAAAAATTTATATTAAGAAATTCCATGATTTGCTCAAAACAACCTGGTTTTTCTGGATCAAAATAGTGTGCATGAGGCCATGAACGCAACCACGTTAACTGCCGTTTGGCCAGTTGTCGCGTTGCCGCGATCCCACGCTCACGAAATGCTGAATAATCGCACATCCCTTCCCGATAATCCAATGCTTGACGGTAACCTACACTTCGCATGGCAGGATGTTCGCGTGTTAAATCCCAGCGCGCTAATAAATCATCCACTTCGTCAAGAAAACCAAGCGCTAACATCTCATCAAATCGCCTGGCAATACGCTCATGAAGCCAAGCTCTTTTCTCGGGAAACAGTATGAGATTAATAAAGTTATAAGGTGTCGTCGCGCGCGCAGCACCTAAAATTTCAGACAGCGGCTGCCCGGCTAAATCATACACTTCTAAAGCACGTCCTATCCGTTGTGTATCGTTCGGATGAAGTCGTGCTGCTGTTGTGGGATCAATTTTAGCAAGTTTTTGATGCATATACACCCAACCATGCTCGCGTGCTTCTGCTGCAATTTTTTGTCGCAACGCTGGATTGGCCTCAGGCAAAACCGACAAACCTTCTTGAAACGCACGAAAGTACATCATGGTTCCGCCCACAAGCAACGGTGTTTTTCCGGCATTTAGAATTTCTTCGCAAGCCCGCCCTGCATCATCACAAAACTGTGCGGCAGAATATGAGGCGATGGGATCACAACAATTAATCAAGCGATGCGGTGCACGTTGCAAAATATCCGCTTCAGGTTTTGCTGTGCCAATATTCATATCACGATAAATCATCGCCGAATCAACGCTGATGATTTCATACGATCCATTTTTCACGAGATCACATGCAATGGCCGTCTTTCCTGATGCAGTAGGCCCCATTAAACAAACCACTTCACGCATGACTTAAAACCTTCTTGCAGTCCTCGGTATCTAAACAAAAGCTCATTTTTTTATGCTTTTTCCAGTAATCTAATAATTCAGCTTGTTCATCTAACGACATGCTGCTGATACAGAGCTGTTCTGCATGCACAAGCGTACTCGCAAAATCTATCTTATCCTGAGTACCTTGTTCAGCTAGCTCAGATAACGCTGAAAATAGCGCATGCAAATCAAGCCCAGGCAGAACACATGGAATCGTACGTATCCGGATATTTTTTTCATCTAAACATTCAAAACGTACGCCATATTGATCTAAATGATCTTGATATAATTTAAGTTTATTGAATTGCTCCGAAGAAAAGTCCATCACAACAGGAACAAGCAAAGGCCGCGCGTCCCAAGGACATGCTGCATGATTTAAAAGCTCGAGAAGTCTTAATTGATGTAAGCGTGTGACATGAAGTACGTGCGGTGAACCTTCGTGCTGTACAAGTGCAAACTCTGTATTTAAGACCAACCAAGATGCCTGTGACGGCGAAAGATACCGTTCAGCATATGAAGGCTGCTCCCATGCTTGCCTAGCTGTTGACGCGGCAGGTGAAGGCATAGCTCCAGCCTCAGCCTCAACCACAGACACCGACGCAACCACTTCGGTCAACGTCGAGCGAATAAAATCATGTACATTTCGCCCATCACAAAACCGCACTTCGTGCTTGGTTGGATGTACATTGACATCCACTTCATCCGCGGGCAACGTAAGAAACAACACGCATCCAGGATAACGCCCTGGGGGTAACACAGACTCATACGCTTGTTTTACGGCATGTAGTACGAGTTTATCTCGCACGAACCGATGATTAATATAAAACCATAATTTATCTTGCTGACTACGCCCATACACCGCCCCACTGGTCCAACCATGCAGCCGCATGGCGCCACGTGTCACATCAATACTTAGTGCGTCATCAACAAACGCTTTACCTAGAAGTTTTGTTAAACGCATACGCCGAGCTTGCTCTGAGCCTGCCGCGGGCAAATTTAAACGCAGTTGTCCATTGTGGCTCAAGGTTATCGCAAGCTTCGTTTCACAAAACGCAATTCGCTTCACCAGCGTCTCAATCGCTTGATATTCTTGTCGTTCTGTTTTGAGAAATTTTTTTCTTACAGGCGCATTAAAAAAAAGATCGCATACATCAATCGTCGTACCCTGACTCCTGGCACATGGCACAAGACGTATACCGGTTTCATCGGATTCGAGTCCCATCGCCTCGGTTTGATTTGCAGCACACGATTGAATAGAAACCCGTGCCACTGAAGCGATGCTTGCTAAGGCCTCGCCTCGAAATCCCATGCTTTCAATCGCATTTAGATCATCCAACGATTGTAATTTGCTGGTCGCATGCGCAGCGATCGCAAGGGGTAAATCTTCGGCGACAATACCTTGTCCGTCATCACTGATTTTGATTTGATTTAAGCCGCCAAAACCAATCTCAACATGAATGGTCCGTGCCCCAGCATCCAATGCGTTTTCAAGTAATTCTTTCACGACCGAGGCTGGACGCTCAATCACCTCACCGGCTGCAATCTGATTTGCAACATGTGCCGATAACGTGTGTATTCTCATGCAGAAGCTTTATCCAAAGTGCGTTTCGGAATGCTTAATTTTTGCCCCGGAGAAATACGTACGCCCTGTATGCCATTCAACATCACCAAATCAGCCTCAGCAACCTTGTACCGCTCAGCGACCACAGGCAATGTATCACCTGCGCGCACCACATGCAGATGCGCATTCGCCATGACTTCAAAGCGCGTTCCATGTGGCGGATGATTCCAAAAGTATTTTTTTAGCCCTTCAAACATCGCTTGTGTTATACGTGCTTGATAACGTGGATCGTTTAAGTTTTTCTCTTCTTTTGCGTTCGAAATAAACCCCGTCTCAACCAGAATCGATGGAATATCTGGTGATTTTAAGACCACAAAGCGAGCTTGTTCCACTTTATTGCTATGCAAGCTGGTGACATGATCTAAGCGTGTCAGTACTTGCGATCCCATTTGAACACTTGCCGTGGTTGTCGCCGTTTGTGATAAATCAATCAATACCGTACGAATCAAATCATTTTCATCATCCAAGCCCGAGAGATCAACCCCGCCTAATTCTGAATGATTCTCTTTCTCAGCAAGCCACTGTGCAGCTTCACTGGTTGCCCCACGCTGAGATAAAGCAAACACAGACACACCTTTAGATTTAGAGCTAATAAAAGCATCGGCATGAATCGAAACAAATACATCGCCTTCATGTTTACGCGCAATATTTAAACGCTCACGAAGCCCTAAATAATAATCACCGTCACGCGTCAAAACAGCCCGCATGCCCGGCTGTCGGTCGATCAGTTTTTTTAATTTCTTAGCAATCTCTAAAACAATGCGTTTTTCTTGGCTTTTTCGTACACCCAAAGCACCTGGATCTTTACCGCCATGCCCAGGATCAAGAACAACCACTACATCACGCAATACCTTAGGTGGTGCATGTTGGGCTACGATGGGCTTAAGCTCAGGAGCTTTCTTAACCACCGCTATTTTTTTAACTTCAGGAGCCTTCTTAATCTCAGGGGCTTTCTTAACCACCGCTACTTTTTTAACTTCAGGAGCTTTCTTAACTACAGCTACTTTTTTAATCTCCGGCGCTGGTGCTTGCACAGGTTTAGTTGGCATTTTTTTTGTTATCGATTTAATATTCGTGTTTGAAGTAACAACAGGCCGTTTCGATGTGTCTTGAGGTTCCAATTCTAAAATTAATTCATGGGTTCCGCGCTTTTTCGATAAACCCACATGTACAACACGCATAGGACGCGTTGCATCAAACACCACCCGAAGCGTTTCTGTACTTGAACGTCCTGTTCGCATACCAGAAACCAGCTGTTGTCCACCTTCTCGTGCCGCCCCATGAACCTTATCTTTTACCGACGGAAAATCAAGAATAATACGGTTAGGATTCGGAAGCGTAAATACTTTATATTCAAAAGCATCCGATAATTTAAACCGAACTAAAACATGGTTTTTATCTTCGTGAACAGCCACCGCGTCCAAACTCGCAGCACATCCCACCGAAGAAACCAATAAGCCCATAAGACACCAAAACATCTTCATCCCTGCGCCCTCCCTAGGCAAGTTAATAACGCTCGTCCGCGCTCACTTGAAGCGGTTGCAATCAAGGTTCGTCCATCATGATCAAGATTAAATTTAAAGACAAAGCTTACATCGACCTGGGCCAACAAGTAAGGTGCGCGTTCGGGCCATTCAACACAGCAAACAGCATCCGATGAAAAATAATCTCGAACCCCAATAGCTTCAAGCTCAGTTTCGTCACTCATACGGTATAGATCAAAATGATGCACTGAATAATCAGCGAGTTGATAACTTTCAACAACAGAAAATGTCGGACTTTTTATGGTAGAAGTAACACCTAGCGCCCGAAGCATACTTCGAACCAGCGCGGTTTTCCCCGCACCGAGCTCGCCAGAAAATGTTAAAATGGAAGGTGATGTTAAGCTATGCGCTAACGTATTCGCTAGCGCATCGGTCGCTTGTTCATTCGGTAATTCAAAGCACATTTTCATGCACACAAACCTTAAAGCATACGGAAAATATCCGTGTAACTATTTAACCAAGCGCAAAGCTGGTTTGTTGCGTCCTTTGCTGCCTGTGCCTGTACCCGTACCATATTGAGAGCCGTCTCCCTCACCTGTTGGAGGTAAATCGCCGTCTTCCTCACCAAACTCCATACCGCGTCCGTTCTCTTTGGCATAAATTGCCATCACAGCGCCGGGCCCCATCGCCAACTGCACTGTTCGACCAGAAAAGCGTGTGGTGAACACAATACGATCGTTATCAAGATGCAAGCCTCGGCATGAATCAGGAGAAATATTTAAGATAACACGACCACCACTCACAAATTCAAGCGGGATTTCCACACCTGGGTACTCCGCGTTCACAAGAATGTAAGGTGTTAATGCATTATCAACAATCCAATCATAAATCGAACGAATCAAATAAGGCCTGCTTGAGGTCATACTCATGACTAAGCCACCCTTAGCTGCCGCTCAGCATCAGTTAAACTACTTTGAAAAGCATCGCGCTCAAACAGCCGCTCCATATAAGCTTGCAAAGCAATGGCATCGGCTGGCAATTCAACACCTAACATCGGCAAACGCCAAAGCAACGGCGCTAAAGCGCAATCAAGCATTGAATGCTCGTCACTCAAGAAAAAAGGTTTATCTGCAAAAATAGGCTCTAAGCTACTTAAACTTTCACTTAAACTTTCTCGACAGGTTGTAAGCTCTTCATCCGAACCACCCGCCTGAATATTATGAAGTAAAGAATACCAATCCTGCTCAATGCGATACATCATTTTTCGTGTTTCAGCACGCGCAACCGGATAAACAGGCAATAACGGAGGATGCGGAAAACGTTCATCCAAATATTCCATGATAATCGGCGCTTCATACAAAACAAGCTCTCGATCAATCAACGTTGGAACCGTATTATAGGGATTAACTGCCGATAGTTCTTCGGGAAGCGAGCCGTCTTTCGCAGGAATAATGTCAACATTGACACCTTTTTCAGCCAGTACAATTCGAACCTGGTGACTGTAGACATCGCCAGAATCAGAATACAATGACATGACGGTACGTTTTGCAATAATAGCCATCCTCACTCCTATAAATTACCAAATATTTAGCAACAATTAGTAATAGTCAATCGTTGGGAGGCTTATTATACCACAATTTATCAAAAAAGTGGTAAAAAAAACCCCGCAACAAGGCGGGGCCACACAAAACGAAGCTTTATCGTTTCGAGTATTGGGTTGCGCGACGTGCTTTTCGCAGACCCACTTTTTTCCGTTCAACACAACGTGAATCACGTGTTAACAAACCACGGGTTCTTAATTGACGTCGGTATGAATCTGGATTCAATCCTCGAGCTTCGCTACCTTCACCCGCATCACCTTCTTCATCATAAGAAACTAAAGCGCGTGCAATGCCTAAGCGAACGGCACCAGCTTGACCTGAAATACCGCCACCTTTTACCGTAGCGTACACATCAAATCGCGCAAGTACGTCAACCGTTTCAAGCGGCTGGCGAACCAACATGCAAGCTGTCTCACGACCAAAATAGTCGGCGACAGGGCGTTGGTTAACAACAATATTGCCTTTCCCTGGACGAAGAAAAACACGAGCTGTCGAACTTTTGCGACGGCCGGTTCCGTAATGCTGTGCTAATTCAGCCATATTATTACCCCTCAATCTCAAGTTTTGTAGGTTGCTGCGCTTCATGTGGGTGCTCTGAACCGGCATACACTTTAAGCTTGCGGTACATATCACGACCCAATGAGTTCTTAGGAAGCATCCCTTTAATTGCAAGTTCAATAATCTTGGTCGGATTCTTCTCTTGCAGTTTATCAAACTGGATTTGTTTAAGCCCACCTGGATACCCAGAGTGAGAATAATAAGTTTTATCTTTAAATTTACGCCCTGTCACTGCAACTTTTTCTGCATTAATGACAATGATGTAATCCCCTGTATCTACATGCGGGGTATATTCGGCCTTATGTTTTCCGCGAAGACGACGCGCGGCCTCGGTCGCAAGACGACCCAATACTTGCTCACTCGCATCAATAATATACCAACCCCGATTTACATCGGCGGCCTTGGCACTATAGGTTTTCATGTGCTGACTCCGTACGCCTAAAAGTTTTTGCAATACTGCTGAACGGGCGATTCTAACTAAATCCCGAGCAAGTCACAAGCGTTTCATGATTTTTTTTGTTTTTTTATCCCCTCAAATATCTTATATAAGCCTCTAACACCTCAGTGAAATTATTTTATACGTGACATATTATCCAGCCTTTGGTAGTATTTGACCCTATTCGACCGCAATATTATATAATGGTTCTTGGGGTTCATGATACTGAAATACTTGCCTAACGCGTTCACCCTAACCCGGTTCGTCCTGATCGCTCCTTTTCTTATGTATTTGCATCAGGCAAACTACAGCGGCGCACTCTATATATTTATATTGGCAGGCCTCACCGATGGCTTCGACGGTTGGCTTGCGCGAACCTTTCATTGGCAAAGCCGATTTGGTTCTTTTATTGACCCTTTAGCTGATAAGTTATTAATCGCCTCCAGTTTTGTTTCGCTCGCGCTCATAAAACAACTTCCCTGGTGGCTTGTGATTCTCGTATTTTGTCGCGATGTCACCATATCTCTCGGCGTACTCACCTGGCATCGCTTTGTTCCTCAACAACGTATTGAATTTAAACCCACGGTACTCAGTAAAATTAACACCGCCTTACAGCTCGGCCTCGTTGTTTTTTGCTTAACCAAGCTCGCGTTTGTCAACACCATACCGCACGCAACCACGCTGACCTATATCTTAATTAGCTTGACCAGCCTAACGACAACAACAAGTTACATCGACTATTTTTGGACGGGCGCCAAACATGCATTTGCCAGCACGCCGACGCCCCAATGAACCATCAACTCGCCCTGGCCATTCAACCCAACCTCGAAGCAACCTTTGCTGATTTCGGCTGGGGTGAAAATACATTACTTCAACAAGAACTTACATCCACGCTCTCCGGCACAGGCGAACGTTTTATTTACCTATGGGGACCCGCAGGAAGCGGCAAGTCACATCTTTTACAAGCATGCTGCCAACAACTCTTGGGGCAAGATAAGTCAAGCTTTTATCTGCCATTAGACACCCTTAAAACATGGGACCCTACGGTTATCCATGATTTAGATGCTCATCAACTGCTTTGTATCGATGAACTTGATGCCATTACCGGCCACGCCGCTTGGGAAGAAGCTTTATTTCATTTGTATAACCGTGTTCGCGATGCTGGAACAAACACCATGATTATCGCAAGCTCTCTTCCCCCGCAGCACACGCCCATTGCACTCGCTGACTTGCGGTCGCGTTTAACATCCTGCCTCGTCATGCAGGTCCACGAGCTGAACGACAGCGATAAAATTAAAACCCTGCGCGCACAAGCGCGTAAACGGGGCTTCGAATTACCCGAGCCCGTAGCTCAATTTCTAGTCAACCGTAGCGCACGTAATATGCATGATTTACATACTTTACTTGACCGTCTCGATCGCGCTTCACTTGCCGCACAACGAAAAATTACCATTCCTTTCGTAAAAACCACGCTAAATTGGTAACTTCACTTGATATTAGCCCACCCTCTCAACTATAGTTCCTACATAGACCTGATATAAATAATAATAATTATTACACGGAACGTATGTATGGCTAAAACAGCACTTTATTTGGCCGGTGGCGGCGCTCGCGGAGCTTATCAAGCAGGTGTCCTGAAAGCTATCCATCACATATTTAAAAGCAAAACGCTTCCCTTTAGCATGATAAGCGGCGTCAGCGTTGGCAGCATCAACGCGGCTGTTTTAGCGGAGAATGCTGACGATTTTGGCCTTGCTGTCGAAAAACTCGAGGCATTATGGCACAACATTCATTGCCAAGAAATTTATAACGCGAGTAATTACGAACTCGGTAAATCCGTTGCGCGCAACTTAACGCGGTTTATGCTCAAGCAACGTAAATCGGGCTACCTGCTCGACACTGCACCGTTGCATAGTTTTATACAAAGCCATATTGATTTTGAAAAAATTCATCAAAATATAGAAGACGGCTTACTCGAAACCATGGAAGTCATCACAAACTGCTATGAAACACAGCGCACGGTTTCGTTTTATCAACATCACGCCCCTCATTTTGATGATTGGTTCTACCCACGCCATACAAGCCAACGCACAGCACTACGAGCCGAGCATATTCTCGCATCGAGTGCCTTACCCCTCTTTTTTCCTACCGTACCGGTCAATGGCTTACACTACGGTGACGGCAGCATGGGGTTAGTTTCACCTTTGCGTGGCCCGCTACGCTTCCATGTCGAGAAAATTTTAATTATTGGCACGCGCCCGGTTCCTTCAGCCATTCAGCCTGAAAAGCTACAAAGTAAAGATATTGGGTTTGCGCATATCTTAGGTAACATGCTGAACGGTTTATTTTTAGATAATCTTGACCGCGACATTGAAAACGTCAACCGTATGAACGATATTGCACGTTTGCTTTCTATCTGGAAGAAACGCCACTCACCTTGGCGTCCTGTTGAAACGTGCCACCTGCGCCCAAGCATGAACGTGGCTAAGATGGCCCAAGATAAATATCAAACCATGCCAACCTTGCTACGTGTGTGTTTAAATATGCTCGGTGCGCAAGAGCACTCAGGCGACTTATTGAGTTTTCTTTTGTTTGAAAAAGAATTTGCTCAAGAATTAATTGAATTAGGCTATGAAGACACGCTTGCGCAAGAAGCAAATCTCCATGCGTTTTTTAATTAACAGCCCCTGTTGCTGGAAACGTTGATGTATAGGCTGTACCCTTTTTATTATATTGCAAAGTACAGGTCACTTCATGGCCATTTGCTAAAACAGCCTTATCAACAGCAAGATTATACATATCGGCTATCGCCGCCCCAGCGGCTCCCAAATTTAAAGCTGGCTTCACTAAAACAGCCAGATCTGAGCATTTGGAAACTTTCATGCATTTTGCCTCGACAACCGTAGGGTCGCTCGATGAACAGTTAACTTGATTCGCAATATTGACTGACAAAAGCGAACTCGCCATGCCATCCACTGCGGCTTGCTGAGCATTGGCTTGTAACTCAATAAATCGAGGTATCGCCACCACGGCTAAAATACCTAGAATTAAAATCACCATAACAAGCTCAATCATGGTAAACCCTTTTTGAATCTTCATAGGGATCATACTCCTTGGATCATTATTTAATTTCCATCATGCGTTAAGTATAGCCTAAAACAGCAATGCAGGACTGCATGAATTTTTCACGCGAACAGCTTCAGGGTGAGATCAGGATGGAGGCGGGATTGAAGCCTCACGCACGTCATCTTCCTTCGGCATGTGCTCTGATTGCACCTCTGCTTTTGGCCTGTTATCTCTTATATTCTGCACTGCGTTTTTCATCTCTTGCTGTGGTGTGTTTTTCATCTCTTTCTGTGGTATAGATGTGCCCCCATCCACCCATGGGAATAAAAGAATCGTTGGTGATACTAGATCGACCTCAGCCCCGAAACACATCCCAGCAACGGTTGCAAGCACTGCAGCTGCAAGTAATAAACACACAGCTAAAGTTACAACCGTCGATGCCACATAGCCCCAATCATGTTTTGCTTTGGGATTTGGAGATAGTTTGCGCTCTTCTTCCGCAGCATTAGCCACGGCAGTAAGCGTCTTATCATTGGTTGGATCATCCAGCCATTGCTTAATGGCTGTTAATGTAGCTTGGGCTTGCTGTATTTCTTCTTCTTTTACTTCAGGGTTTTTCAACCGAATTTTTATATGCTCTATTGCCTTAGAAGATGCTGTTTTCAAGTTATTTTCAGCGGTCACCAATAAAACCGGACGGGGCATATTTTTGCGATCGTTCAATTTAAGCCGAGTCTGAAGAGCCTTTGCTTGATTAATCAGCTCATCCGTTTTAACCGCTTTTTTATTAACCATAATATCCACCCTAGCTAAAACATCATTATCTCAATATTCAAAATAGCGTTGTTGGAAGCAGGACTGCATCCAGCCCTGCTCGTACCTCTTACTATAAATTATGATTTATAAAGGCTTAATTTTATAATTAACGTACTGATAGCGCACGGTTTTGCCATTTGGCATCATGACGTCCATCGTACCGTGATCTTTCACACCTTTGATAATTCCTGATCGATTGGTGTTCAAATTCGTAATTTTATCTCCTTTCAGACATTCATGCTTATATTGCATACTGCCGTCATCAGAGACCATACGACCTTGATCAACACCATCTAAAAATTTCACTTGGTGTGTATCTCTATCATGTACCATGTAATCAGGTTTATTACCGTCATCCATGCCCCAACCAGCAATCGGTGCAACGACCGCATGTGTTGTCGCGCCAAACCAATTGGCTACATCTTCTAATGGGTCGGTCACAGGCTTAAGCACTGAACCCGCGCAAACACCCGCACTTAAGGTCAATGAAGCAAAACCCATCATAACTTTAGATAAATTCAATATTCCGCTCATGATATTCTCCTTAAAGATTATCTTTTGCAGTAGATCTAAAAGCAGGTCTACATGTACAATATTAGACCATATTAATGCATCGTCAAGTTTTCTTCCACTTGAACGTGCAAAGCACCATTGCTTATATTATTGACTCAAAAGACAAATGGCGTACAATTTCGCGTGTTATATTCTTCTGCTCTTTGTAAAATAGGATTTATCCCATGATATCCAACCATACAGCCTACCTACCAACGGATAAATATTACAGCGCACCCGAGTATGACGTATATGACCTAGCGAAAAACAAACACCTCGAGAACCTAGGCGAGGCTTACCCCGCGCTTAATACCCAAGAAAAATGGTCTGTCCTTATGACGACATTTACCCGTGCGTTAGACAACCAGGAATTAATAGAGCAATTAAATACGTTTAAAACCCAACGTGAAGAAATGCCCGACAGCAAAAACAGCCTAAACCTAGAACAATGCGTTGGTTATTTTGAGGATTTTTGTTTTTTATACACCACCTCCGAGTCAGATTATCAACTCACGCCCGCGTCAAAAAAAATGTTACTGACAGCTATTAAAGAATCCATCGGCGAATGCGAAACAGGTATCAACAGCCAATTTTATACCGTCTTGCAAGCATATAAAAAAGACAATGACTGGATTAAAGACGAGCTATCCAAAACACGGTGTAGCATCATACGTCAGTTACAAACGCAATACCTGTCACATCAACAACAACTTGATAACGGGCATAATGTTCACACGCTCAACATACTCATCACCGCGGCAAAACAAGAACAGTTAGGAATTAATACCCAAGAAGAAATTTCAGATGTCTGGGAATTTCTATTCAATAAACGTACCATCAACGCGTTCTTTCAAGAACATTACCCCACATTGTTTCGTAGCTATGAGCAACAGAGCATCGACACCTTAACCAACTATTACTTAGATGAACTCGCATTTAGACTTGATCTTGAGAATCTTGAGAATCTTGATAATACTGATTGGGCCGCTGGCGAACTAATTATTCCCTTGGCTAAAACCGTTAATATACAAAAATCAATCGAAGGCCATTTTCAGGGTCTCAATATTACAGGTGTCGTCGACTCTCTCGGCAAAGAATCAGATGACCGCATAAATTTCATACTTAAAACCAAACAAGATGTAGCACACATCATAAAACACCTTGTGACTGAAAAACTGCTCATTGACCAGTATTGTGTACGCATCGATGATGTAGAAGAAAACAGTGACGACCTTCCAGATATACGCCTCCAAAAAGGCATCAAAAAAGACGACCTTCTTGCAGTCTATCGTGCATTCGAACAACAAGATCAACACGTCATGCACGAAACGCTCAAGCAACACGTATCGATATTAGCATGCTATCCGGAGCTTGCATTAAGTCAACTACACAAAAACCCAACGCTCATATCTGCGTTTCCTATCGAACTAAAAAACGACACACGCTTTACTGATGCGGCATTCAGCTCACTCAATAAAAGCCTCGATGAAGCTGTTGCTCAGAATCACGAACAGGCAATCAACCAACTAACCACTCAGCTTCTCAACTTAATTAAATATGAAACCGGGTATCTACACGATTTACCAGAGTCCGTGCGAACACATCATCTCATCGCCTCAAGGCTGCCTCAAAACCTTCCAGCTAATTTCAACTGGCAAAAAGAGCGTATTGGAATACAAGCGTTTATGACACATGTTCATCAACTTAACCCGGCCTTATTACTTGAAATCATTGAGCAACGAAAACAAGCTCACTTATCACCTTTGCCATTTTTTGAGCATGATCGTGCCATTCATGATTTGAAAACATATCATGACGAACTAAACACCGAGCTGGCCCCTCAATGGGATCAATCTTATCTCTCCATTAGACGACGTGCCTGTAACCAAGAAGATCTAGCATACCTCATCAACCCACATGACAAAAAAAATGCGGCCACTTACCTAGCGCAAACCAACACTTGGTTCACCGGATTTACGCAATACCATGCTTACCAAACAAGTTTTGAAAAGTTATGGCTAGAACTCTGCTTGATTGCGCAGGCATGCTCAAAACTCGCGTGGTCTATACTCATAACGTATATGGCCTATTGGGCGTTTGTGAACATCACCCCCATGATCACGCTACTGATACAACCTCATTTTTGGTTACTCATAATAAGCAGTCTTGTTTTACTCCGGACTGCCTCTGCCATCAACAGCACATCCTTAGCAGCCGTCGCCACCACCATATTCCTCGTTGCATGGCTCCACTGGGCCGCATGGCTTGTATCCGGTCTAATCGTCGCTATAGCCGTGCGTGCGTGCGCCGGGAACGCTTACCCTGTAGCCGAAGCCATATGTGCTGCACTCAGCACGAGCTTTCATGATATAACGATCATGCTATCGTCTCTATGGGTAAACGCAAATCGTAATAACACGTTAGAAAACGCCAGCGAAAATATGCTCGTCCGACTGGATAGTATTGACAAGGCTTCTGCTCAAGAAAAAAGCGATGTATTACGCACGCTTTTATCACAGGTCAAAGCAGACGTCAGCGATGAAACAGGGCATACGTTTGCAGAATTATTAAAGCATAAATACCGTATTTTTCACCATGGTGATGCACATGAGGTGTCGTTTTCTGACGTGAGTCGCATGCGACGTTCGTCTTCGGATGAGTTTCAATTAGAAGAAACATCAAGCTGCATGGGCTTTTTTAGTGGACGAACGAGCAGCGAAGCATTGATGGCAACAGCAGAGGCCGTTGAAACAGCCTCGATTGGCTTGGATTAGCTTAGATAAAATGCATACGGTATGCTTAATCTCTCGCAATACAACAGGAGTCTAAGCATGCTAGCTGAAGCCATCTTAACGTTTTGGTTTAATCAATTAACACCCGCACAGTGGTGGATGAAAGATGCCGAGCTGGATAAGCTCCTCACACAGCAATTCTCCGAAATACATCAACAAGCGGCATCAGGAGAATTGCTTAACTGGCGTGAAACGGCCCGAGGATGCTTGGCTGAAGTAATCATTCTGGATCAGTTCTCAAGAAATATGTTTCGTGATACGCCTCAAAGCTTTGCTTATGATGACATGGCACTCAGCTTAGCTCAAGAAGCCATTCGTCGCTTGCTTGATCGGCAATTATCCCTATCAGAACGTTCTTTTTTATACATGCCTTTTATGCATAGTGAATCGCTCGAAATACATCAACAAGCCTTAGATTTGTTTGCAGCACCGGGATTAGAACAAGCGTTAGATTTTGAAAAGCAGCATCTTAAAATAATACAACGCTTTGGTCGTTACCCTCATCGCAATGCTATTTTAAATCGAGCCTCGACCGATGAAGAAAAAGAATTTTTAAAGCAACATGCAGGGTTTTAAAGCCCTGCTCTATTTCATCGTCCAAGGCTCTGGATCCTCGACATACGTATCACAAAACGAACTCTTAGAATGAGCTGTTCCACCATGCTCACATAAATAGCTTTGAACTTCAGGCAAATTATGATCTTCAGCTAAATCAAGTGGTGTCTTACCCTGCTCGTTAGGAAAATTAATTCCGTCTTTATATCCCTCAAAACACGCCTTAACCATATCGGGCGACCCGTATGCTGCGGCTAAATGTAACGGCAGGTTACCTTCATCATCCTTTGTTTCAAATACATGGTGCTGCTCTAATAATTGCGTCACAATACCAAGACGTCCACTCAAAACGGCCGTATGAATCGCACATCTCCCTTCTTTATTTTTCAGCATGAGTAAATCTGAGGCATTGCTTAATGGTAAAACGTACGCCAGTAAACTCACAAATCCGTTTTTTGCCATACGGTGTAATACCGTATCTCCATCACGATTTTTATGCGTTAATCGCTCAGAAGACAAACCCAATAATTTTATAAAAATCACTTCTTTATCGGCTTTTAACGCCGATGTATGCACGGCAGGAAGTGCTAAAGCACTATACAATGGATATTCTAAATTGCCATTCAACTCATGTGCAAGACCTAAAGCATTGCTCGACCTTAATAAGCGCTCAACTGCAGAAAGATTACCTGTGACGGCGGCACAATGCAGCTCTGTCATACCCTTCTCAATGCTCAATTTTTTCATTATAACCTCACCATAAGACTGCTCTCAAATTATTGGGGACGTATATTAACGTCACTCTCTGCATCAGAACCATCGGGCTTTCGTACGATGTTTGAATATTTTTCTTTAAATTTTATTAAATTATTCATCTGTTCCGAAGGTGTATCAGACGGTATATGAAGCATGCTCGTCGCTGTGCTGCTTAGGCGTTCAAATAAACCAACCTCTCGACCTATGGTTTCTAGAACAGTTTTTTGATGCTTCGTTTTTCCATCAGCAATCGATGTACGCTCAATCACCGGCACATTTAAAACAATCGCTTCAAGTTCAGCTCCTTTCTTTTGCATGGCTTTTGAAGAGCTATCTGCTTTAAATATTTGAATCATTTCTTGTATCGCATCCAACTGCTCACTGTTTTCTCGAAACATCATGACCATGGCTCGGATCTCAGATTGAATACGCAATAAATCGTCCGGCGTGTTCGCAGCATCAATCGCCAGAGTTAGCTTATCAATAGTATCCTGGAGCACGACATCGTCATCATTCACCTTAAAACGCGCCATGCCTTTTAATAATAAATAAGCATCCACTTTCAAACCAACCCATTCATCATGCTCTATCGAAAAATCAAATAAATCAGGGTATTCAATCAAGGCCAATTCGGTCACGGCATCATGTAACACCATCTTTGCATCCGCTGGATCAGTATAAATTAATTGCTGAATGGTACGTTTTAATAATATCCCTTCAGGCGTTTGAAATACAGGTCCCGAAAAATCAAACACATTCACATCATGTATAGCACCTGTTACTTCACCCTGTTTATCAAAAGTAAGAAAAGCACCATCCGAGCAGTTCGTTAGATATTGATATAAATTTTTACCTAACATATAAGCATGCATTTTACTCACATCAATCATGGCTTGCTTTTTTGAATAACTCGCCAACTCAGGTGGTTCCATCTGTCTTGAACGAAGAGCCGCATAAAATTTGTTTTTATCATAGGCCGGATCAAGAGCCCGAATGGTTTGCGTGCTCGGATCACCCCATGGGTCAAGCACCTCCACCTCCTCGTCGTGAACATATAAAAACGCTTTTTTATCCGCAATGCGTAATTCACCCCATTGATCAACCAACCAGTTCCCATTCTTCATATCAGAAAAACAACAACCGTCATGCTCCATCTTTTCCAATGCACGTGCCATTTGAAGGTATACATAAATTGCACTCTTTATTTTCGTTTCGGGTGTGGTTTGTGCTTTTGCGTGTTTTTTAAGATCACCACCGGGATGATATTCGGTGAACAACAAAGTTCTTGTCACACGTTTATGCTTCCCCGTCTCCTTATCTATAACTGGATGCACACAAATCGCCTCTCTCTCAGAGATATCCTGCGTGAACATATCTTTCATGCTTCGCTCTCTTAAATATTGAACAGCGTCTTTTGGCATACCCATTCGGTTTTCTGCTTTCAAAACAGATGTCTTCAGTGTTTGAGTATCTCGAACCGTAAAATTTGTTGAATTACCACCACCTAACAAACTAATTTCATATCGAGACAACATCGTTCGAAAAGCTTCATACCCGACTTCGTCTTGATTAAACACGTTATCTGCCAATTTTTCTTGCGTGAATGCAGGTGATAATAAAATAACCAGCATTTTTTCTACTTTATCTGGCGCCATGATGGCTAGATACTCGGGAAAACTTAAATTAGACTCATCCGGTAATACCCCCAGTTCTGCACGTTCATGTTTAATCGCTTCAAATAAATATTTATGAATTTTACGATGATAATCAGGAAAATATCGTTTTAAATCATCCGGATACTTTCTATCCATATGATCAATTGCTTTTTCCAGTACACCTAGGGCATCCATTCTTTCTTGATTTGTTGATGCTTGATTATAAGTGTTAATTAAATCATCAACATATTTTACATCAGGCGCTAATGCGTCTCGAAACTTAATGCTATAAGCTCGTGCCTTTTGTAGCTTTTCAGGTATAAAAATATCAATTGGACCGATGCTCTTGATTGGCATTCTGCGTATCCCATAAACACAACATACCTTAATATATAGTTTATTTTTAGACGCTTTGCTGGTTACACTGCATGGCAGCTTAGAATAATGTATTTAATTTTTACCCATTAAGTTAATTAAAACTCAAAATATGTTAGAATATCGGCTCTTTGAATACCCTACTGAATGTGGCCTCCGTGAATCAGATCCTTCCATTTAACTCCCTTCCCTTGCAAGAAGCATTATTAACCAACCTTGCGTCTTTAGATTTTGAGAACATGACGCCCATACAAGCAGAAAGCTTACCGCTCATGCTCAAAGGCTTAGATCTCATAGCACAAGCAAAAACCGGTAGTGGTAAGACCGCAGCTTTTGGCTTAGCGCTTTTAAATCGCTTAAATACAGAGCAATATGCAACGCAGGCTTTGGTGTTATGCCCAACGCGTGAATTAGCGGAACAAGTTGGACACGTGTTACGACGTCTCGCACGCCTGGTTCCCAATGTGAAGATTCTTAACCTTTCCGGTGGAATTCCCATGAGGCCTCAGCTCGACTCATTAAAACATGGCGCTCATGTGATTGTAGGCACGCCTGGTCGCGTACAAAAACATATCGACGCCGAATCACTATCTTTAAAACACCTACAAGTTTTGGTCTTAGACGAAGCTGACCGCATGCTCGACATGGGTTTTGAAGATGAAATACGACGTGTGATTTCGTTTTGCCCCAGAAAACGGCAAACGCTGTTATTTTCAGCAACCTACCCGGATGAAATTAATCAGCTCGCGAACAATTTGATGCGTGATCCTAAACACGTAAAAATCCGAGACACCCAAACCACGTTAGATATAACTCAGCTATTTTACGAAGTCTCGAGCCAAGCCGACAAATTCTTGTTATTAAAAAAACTGCTATGCCAGCATCAACCCACATCCACCCTTATTTTTTGTAATACCAAGGGCCAAACCACGAGCTTATTAGCGCGCTTAAATAAAGAAGGTTTTAGCACCGTTGCGCTGCATGGCGATATGGATCAAGCTGGACGCGATCGCGCCATGATTCGCTTCGCCAATCAAAGCTGTTCTATTCTCGTGGCAACTGACGTCGCCGCCCGAGGCTTAGATATTAAAAACCTTCCTGCCGTGATTAATTACGACCTTGCGTTTGACTATGATGTTCATACTCACCGTATTGGACGCACTGGTCGCGCAGGCAGCCAGGGGATAGCCTTGACTTTAACAACCCATCAAGATGCGGGGCGACTGTGTGATCTCGAAGATTCAGGCTTTAGAATCCCATGGGGTGATATTCGTGAAATAAATACACAACACACCACTATCCCTAAACCCGACATGGTCACGTTAAGTATTGCTGCAGGACGTAAAGATAAAATTCGCCCAGGCGACATTTTAGGCGCCTTAACGCAAGATGCGGGCTTAGACGCGAGTGATATCGGTAAAATTGATATTTCGGCACTGTACGCCTACGTTGCGATTAAGCAAAACCAACTCAATAAAGCCTATCATTTTATTAAACATGGTAAGCTCAAAGGCAAAAAAGCACGTATCAATGTGATCAAAGGGGCTTAACATTTCAAACAATACATCATTAACTACATTAACGGCTTTAGGCTGGCAGCCGTTTTTTCAACAACAACGCTCGTTAGATACCTGGGATACCTGCACACCCGCACGTATCCTTGAGCAATGCCGAACAGCCATCACCGTGACCACTGAGTCTGAAATCTTAGACATAGAAACCGTGCCTAACATGCCCGAAATGGTTGTCGGTGACTGGATTTTATTAGATAACCAACAGCAGTTTGTGCAACTGTTCGAACGTAAAACAAGTTTTTCAAGAAAAGCCGCTGGAAGTAAAGTCAAAACTCAACTTATCGCCGCAAATATAGACACAGCCTTTATTGTTTCGTCCATGAACGACGAATTCAACCTCAGTCGAATTGAGCGTTTTCTTGCCTTAGTCAATGAGTCCGGCGCTGAAGCCGTGATTCTTTTAAGCAAACAGGATCAAGCCATCGAGCCCGAAAAATTTATAAAGAAGGTCCAAGCTCTAGATCCCAACCTCACGATTCAAGCCATGAACTGCTTAGATGCCACATGCCAATCAACTTTATCGCCATGGCTCAAACCAGGCAGCACCATCGCCGTCATAGGCTCTTCAGGTGTGGGTAAATCAACGTTGATTAACTCTCTGCTTGGCGAAGAACGACAAAGCACCGGGCACATACGCGAAAACGATACCAAAGGCCGTCATACAACCACACGACGCTCGCTCATCATGCTCGCCTCGGGCGGCTTAATTTTAGATACACCGGGCATACGCGAAATCCAACTCGCTGAGTGTAAAACCGGTATTTCCGTAACGTTTGCTGATATCGAACGCTACGCTGCACAATGCCGTTTTAATAACTGCCAACATCAGGTTGAGCCCAATTGCGCGGTTCAACAAGCGATTAAATCCGGTGATTTAGAGCAACGTCGCTTGACCAATTACCTCAAGCTACGCCAAGAAGAAATGCTTAATTCAGCCAGCCTTTCTGAAAAGCGCGCAAGCGGTAAGGCTCTCAGTAAATATCATAAGCGCACTCAGCATCAAGCTCGAAACCTCAAAGGTAAATAGCTTGTGACAGAGGCTGCTCTACCGCTCGATGTTTTTAACTTTACTCTCTTTATACACATCACTAATTGACGTTCCATCCCACAAATAACGGTAATGAGCGCCTTGTATCACTGGCACTGCTATAGCTTTAGGTCGCAATATAGCAACACAATGATCACCTTTAGATCTCATGCTTGGATAATGTATTCCCCATGCTTGTTCCTTTCGTAAATTCAGAGAAAACTGCTGACTTTTTTCATAACTTTGGATATCTGGATTCAGACATTCGCCATGCGTCTCACGCTTGATTTGAATAAGAGGTTCAGCGGTTTTTGCAATATATTCCCTCATTGAAATAGGACACGGCGCTTCATTAGAAGCTGTATACAAACGTTCTCGATGAAACATGGTTTCACGAATTGCGGCATCGATTGAGTCCGCAGCATAAAAAACACCAAACGTACCGTCTGAAAAACGAGAAGGGTAACCAATATTGGTAAATGCTGCCATGATAGGTGACGAACCTTCTCCGCCTACCCATTCATCTTTAGGCACCAAATTAATATCACCTAATTCTGTTTTTAATCGATTACTTGTAAGCCCTTCAAGTGCTGCGATTTGTTCGAGCTCATCTTTGGTTTCCGCCCAGTCAAACAATTGCACTGGCGGAAATTTCGAAGGTATCAAGCGATGCACGTTGCATTTAACTTTGGTATAAACACTCATCAATAGCCTCGCCAAAAATCTAAAAACTGACGAACCTCCGCCAATCGAACAACGCTCCCTTCAAGCATATACGCTTTGGGCGTCATACCATTAAATGGCGACAATGAGTTTTCTCGATTTATCCATGTCACAGCCTGCGTGCTGTCATCGAACAAAAGCCTGAGGCCTTTATAAATACCTAATAGATAAGAAACACGATCTCGCTTATCCCTATCAAGATTCGTACTCCCTTCTGACATACCTTTCATATAGCTCGATCTAGGCATATCCCCGAGCAAGGTCAGCGCTTCTTTTTCTTGAAGACCAAAACGTTGAACTAAGTTAGCAAAACTCTTCCAAATGACTTCCTTGGAAATAGGGATTGACGCTGAATCGGAGGCTAATCGCATCACAGTTCCATTTAATTTAAGAGAATAAGTTATAATTAAACAATAGTCCAGATCGAGACAAAAGTCCATATATGGACTCACGCCCACTCGAGCGCTTCTTAATAAGAGTTAACCACAAACAACCGAGCCGTCTGAATTTTAAAGTACTACGTCAGTCACTCTAGTAACCGAGGCCTATCGACATATCACGCCTTAATTCTTCGAGGGATTTTTTTGCAACGCCAAGATAAGGATCTTTGTTGTTCGCTGCATTAAGTAATGTATATTTATTCGAGGTATAATCAATGTAAGCTTTAATCTGTTTCATTGAATTTGAATCACGTAGCTGTTTGTAACCCATCTTGGTGATACCAAAAAACATATCATCTAAATCTGATCTGTTGTATTTTTTTAGCATGGCAATCATAGAAGGCACATAAATTTGTTCTAAAGCTTGAGATTTAAGTGCTAAATTATGCTTTAAACCTAATAATAAATGTGCTTCTATTCCTTTACATTGCATATCAATTTGACGAATATTAGCGAGTATCTCATTTGCTGTATGAGTATCTATATATCCCCGAATAATCATATCAGCATTATTGTTAGATAATTTTTGACGCATAAGTTCAGTGTAAAATTTACGCAGGGATGTGTGGTTTTTTTGCGCGCTTTTCGTGTTGTTTTGATAGTGGACCATTAATCCCTGAACGATCTTTGTTTTTAATTCGTCAATATCTATTTCGGCATGCATTTTTAAAAATCTTGGTATTACATCTTTTTCATTAGACATGGCAAGCCGATCAATAAATATACCTCGCTTGATATTATTGACATTTTCATCATTAGCAAAGCGCCACTCAGCATCAATATGAGTAGGTGTTTCTTGGTTTAATGGAATATCAGCTATTCTCACAAATTCTTCGTACGGCATTGTATTAAGCTCATCTGACGTAAGCGTTTCGAATTGACGTTCTGGTTCTAAAATCATTGGTGAATTAAGGCCGGAAGTATAAGTAGAATATGATGATTCATTATTGGCATAAGGAAAGGCATAAAAAACTTTTCTAGGTAACATAATTATACCTTTCATTAACTGATAATACCCTGCGCTAAAAAAGCTCCAGGCAACCATCGTATCGCAGCGCCATACCCCGCATTTGTATATTTGGCCTGTGCGAGTGTTTCCTTCTCCTATCGTATAAGCTGTAGAGTCAGTGTACGTGGGACACCACCATCTTTGGTGGTTTGCTTCGATAAGAGCCGCACTTGTTCCATGCGAATAATCCCCAATACCGGATCTACTACCCCAATCAAGAGACTCACTACCTCGTGAAAGATTCCGGGACTTCCAAGTCCCCGAAATCAACTCGCTAACGTGAGCAGTATTTTGGCCTCGACTGTCCTGCGTCCGACATTTTTTCGCTACGCGACAGGAAAAATGTCTTCCACAATGACTCTACGCCCTCTAAAGATTTTTTTAACATCCCTCCGGGCTGATTAAAAAAATCTCGGGCTATCTCGGACTACACGCCTCGGCTTTCAGCCTTCCCTGGCGTGCAGCGAAGGAGATATTGCTTTAAAGAAAAAAATGTCGTTTATTTGTATTACAGGATGTTTTTTCAAAGCTTCAATAACAACCCAAGCTTTGCTTCCTTGATTATCTCCTGTCGCTATTCCGACGTGCCCCAGAGGCCCTAGCCCAGGATAATTTAAATCTCTACCTAAGATATCTCCTGGGTAAGCTGGTTTTGCATTTGCACTGTTAAAAGAAAGAATACTTAAAACAACGGCGATTATAAGACACCTTATTTTCATCTGATTCATTTGATACCCAAATTAATGTTATTGGCTTTATTTTTTAAGTGATTTCCGGAGCAAGCAAAAAAAGAAATAAATAAGCACGGATGCGCTAATGAAGAAATGAAAGAACTCAATGCGTAAACCATGAAATAAGGATATATATCTTGGAATTATACTTTGAGGAACAAAAGACTCGATTATAATAATGACGAAAATGAAATAAATAAAAAAGATTGTTTGTTTTTTGTGATGTTCTAAAATAAGTGAAATAAGTGAAAAAACACAAGCATAAAAAAAGCCGATAATGGTACCTATTACTATTCCTAAAGCCCACCAGCCTTGCACATCAGAATTATTGTACTTAAAAGCAAGAGGAAGCATGAATGCCAAGGTAAATCCAAGTGTAATTAAAAATAAGTCTCTGGAAAATGCTTCTTTTTTTGTTATATTGGTGTCATCAATGTTGATAACTTTTGAGCTTTTTTCGGACCATAAAATAAGAATAGCAATCAAGGGAAATGAAGAATATATACCCTGCATTGACGGAGCAGGTGAATGAGTTTCTAAAACGATTGCCACAATGAAATATAGAATGGCAAGTGACCATGAATATATGTTGAGCCTTTGTATTAACACTTACTGTTCCTAAAAATAGGTATCCATTGGCGGCATCCTAAGCTGATCGTTTGTTTTGGTCAAGAAAAAATCATAAATCACCTTCCAGAAGTTCCGTTTAAAAATAAAACTAAGAAATAGCGCAACCAGCATCTGGCACTTCAGGAGGTGCTTGATAATTAACAATAAGCTCACCACATCGAGCATAGTTTTCTCGTAATGCTGGGTATTTTTCTTGGTAACTCGCAATAAAATCAAGCGCATTTTTTCCTTGTTTATTTTGAGCATGCACATCAATTTTGAGAACATCTAAAACAGGGCTAGATAATAATTGCTCTAAACCACGATCATAACCCGCAGCCGCCATACGCCGTACCAACTTCTCATAATCTTCTGCTGAAGGTTCCAGCGTATGTATTTGATGTTTTGAAAATAAATCCAAAATATATTTAGCTGGAAATACAGCATGCTTATTATCTCGCTCTGTTTCTGGTGTAAAAAACACAAACTGATTGCTGTCGGTCATGCCGTCGACATGAGATGTCACCTGAAGACAAAAATCTTCATACGATACATCCTTATCTTGCAGCCAGCCCTGGAGTGTTTCATCATGATATAAATGCTTGTATCGCTCATCCGTATAAAAAGCTGAATGGACCCACTCGACCTTTTTCATAAAAAGCTTAATGTCTTGTAATCGTGCCGCATCCGTTGGAATATTTTGAGCCCACGCCTCTCGATTAAACGGATTTCTGGGCGTTTTTTCAATAACAGACCGATCCACATACTCAGTCGGTGTCACTTGACATGGGTCGGACATAACGGTCATAAGCACCGCGCAGTTATACTCATCAGAAACACGATCAAGTGGATAGCCAAGATCGGCCAAAGTTTCAATATTTTGCGCTTCATCTGTGTTTTTAAATTCGATCTGTTTAAGACCAGGGACTTCAAACTGCGCTAAAATTTTCATAACAGCGAAAGGCGTGACATGATCATTGGCTTGTAATTTTTTTAATGCCAAAATAATCGCTTGATTAATTTTTCTAGCCGGCTTAATGCCTTTATCAAGCTCCTCAAGATGAGGAATAATCACGGTTAAAAGCCTGTTGATTGTATCAAACCAAGCGGTTTTTCCTTGATAACGAAACGACCTAATATTTGGCATACCAGGCATAGGATGTAAAAGATCGTTCAACGCCCCAACCGTCCGTTCCAATATCATCGTAACTTTTCGAACATTCGCTTCATTGCCGAGCCGACCGTACTCACCCGGCTGCTCCATTGAGCCTGCCGTGAACATGGCATTTCTACGCTCGGCTGGACTTTCGCCTTTAGCATAATGAAGCATATACTCTAACATATTAGAATCCCTGTTAATTTGATCAATTTATTAACAGTGAGTATAGCTACCGTGTGATGCTTGTCAACGGCGGCCGAACACCATGCCAAACAAAAAAAGCCTCTGCCGCTTGCTCCACCAGCATGCCCAAACCATCCACGGCTTTAAAGCCAGCCTTGTTTGCCCAAGCAACAAACGGTGTCATGCCCGAGGCATCATAATTTAAGTCGTAACACAGAGGCTCACCCGATAGATTGGAGCCCTCAGACAAGCCTTCAAACGTAGATATTGCATTTAAAACCAAATCATACGACCCCGTCACTGCATCCAACGGCATAAAACTCAAGTTACTTACATCAAGCGCTTGAACCAAAGCTTCAGCACGTGATGCCGTACGGTTGGCAATCACAACATGACTCGGATATTCATCTAAAAGTGCCGGTAAAATACCTCGCGCGGCACCGCCCGCACCCAGCACTAAAATACGTGCGTCCGTAAGCTTGATGCCTTGGTGCTTTAAATCACGTATCAAGCCAATACCATCGGTATTATCGGCGCATAATTGCCCTGCTGAATTCATCCAAAGGGTATTTGCAGCCTGTGCCGCAGCACACCGTAGTGTTTTAACATCCGCCATAGCAAAGGCACGCTCTTTGCCAGGGGATGTAATATTTAAACCCGCGCCTCCAGATGCAAAATAATCACGTACCTGCTGCTCAAAATGCGCTTTATCTAACAAACATGTTTCATACACTAAATCACGGCCCGTTTGGGCTGCAAATTGCGTATGAATCATGGGGGATAGGCTATGCTCTATCGGCGCGCCCATCACCATAAAACGCATCACATCAGCCATCTATTGAGCCAAGCTTTTGGTCACGATTTCCCGTAAATCTGCCGACAAATTAGCTTCTGATAAATACTTTAATTGCTCGAGCATATGTTTTTGCCTAGCCATATCAAACCGCTGCCAACGCGTGAACGGCGTTGCAAGACGCGCTGATATTTGTGGATTGAGCTTATCTACCTTGAGTAATTGTTCCGTCAAAAAAGCATAACCGCTACCATCAACCGCATGAAAATGCCGTGGATTGTTTTGACAAAACGCACCGATGACCGCCCGCACTTTGTTTGGCTTTTTCAAATCAAAATCAGGATGCTCAAGCAATTTTTTGACACGCGCGAGTGCCCCCTCATGCTCAGCACTTGCTTGCAAAGCAAACCATTTATCAAGCACCAGCTCATCATGCTTCCATTGCTTATAAAAGCCCGTGATTGCCTGATTTTGTGCGGCTTCATCCGGCGAATTAATCAGTAAACCTAGACTTCCCACTTGATCGGTCATGGTCTTCGCCTGCTCAAATTGATCTTTGCATAGCCCCAAGGCATCTTCTGGCTTCGCATGCATCATTAACCATAAACACACGTGCTTGAGACGACGTCGCCCAAATGCCTCAGCATGCATGGCATGATCTTCAGCCTGCTCAAGCGTTGCATACATGCTTGATATTTCGGACCAAAGAGCCTCACCCAAACGCTTGCGAAACGCGTCGCGTGCTTCTTCCCAGCGTGTAACATCAATATGAGCTATACCACTCACCACCTCTTCAAAGCTCGGCGGCATCAACAACTCAGCCCGCAGTGCATGATCTAACACTTCATCTTGTAAAACATGCCGGAAGGCTGTAATCACATCATCTTGCAGACACCAGTTGCTGATATTTTGTGTGTTATAAGCATCAAATAACGCCGCTCGAACGACCCGCTGTGCGGCATCCCATTTGGCAAAGCCATCGGTTTCAACACGTAATAAACCCAGCAAGTCTTGATTACTTGCCTCGTAGCTTAAATTCACCGGCGCTGAAAAATCACGCAGCAAAGATATATGAGCTGGTTCCTGACTTAAGCCATCTAATATAAATTGCTGTTCAAATTTTTCGAGTAACAACACATCCTGTGCAACAGGCATGCGTTCACCGGCTTGATTAAATAAAGCAATACGAATCGGTATCGGAAAAGGCTGCTTTACATAATCATCTGGGTTATCCGGTGTTTTGGGGCACGTTTGTGTGAAACTTAAAGATAAACAGCCGTCTTGATAAGAGCGCTCGGTCAGCTTAACTTCTGGCGTACCGGCTTGTGTATACCACCTAAAAAATTGCGTTAAATCTTGGTTATTTGCATCAGCCATGGCCGCCACAAAATCTTCAATCGTCACCGCCTCACCATCATGCCGCTCAAAATATAGATCCGTACCACGCCTAAAGCCTGCTGGACTCAAAAGCGTTTGAAGCATACGAATCACCTCAGCGCCTTTGTTATATATGGTCGCGGTATAAAAATTATTAATTTCTTGATACGCCGGTGGTCGCACAGGATGCGCCATACGCCCTGCGTCTTCAGGAAACTGTGCTTGGCGTAATACTTTGACATCTTGAATACGATTCACATCCCGTGAGTTCATATCACGTGAAAATTCTTGGTCACGAAATACGGTCAAACCTTCTTTTAGGCTCAACTGAAACCAATCTCGACAGGTCACACGATTTCCGGTCCAATTATGAAAATACTCATGGGCAATCACGCTTTCGATGCCCGCATAATCTTGATCCGTTGCCGTATCAGGACGCGCGAGCACATATTTAGCGTTAAATACATTCAGGCCTTTGTTTTCCATCGCCCCCATATTAAAGGCATTGATGGCCACAATCATGTACACATCTAAATCATATTCACGACCGTATTCACGCTCATCCCATGCCATCGCCGCTTTCAACGACGCGAGCGCATGCGCACAACGATCTTGAACTCCAGCCTCAACATACACATGTAAATCTATTTTTCGCCCTGACATCGTCACAAATTGGTCGCTCACGCAGGCAAGCTTACCTGCGACTAACGCAAACAAATACGATGGTTTTTTAAAGGGGTCATGCCACACAGCCCAATGTCGCTCTCCAGAAACACCTGAATCAATAAGATTTCCATTCGATAATAAAACAGGATAATCCGCTTGATTCGCCGAAATACGCGTGGTGTATACGGCCAATACATCAGGCCTATCTGGAAAATAGGTGATACGCCTAAAACCTTCTGCTTCACATTGTGTACAAAAAATATCTTCGGCATGATACAAGCCTGACAGCGCTGTATTTTCTTTCGGATAAATACGTGTCGTTATGGTTAATATAAACGCGTCGGGGCATGTTTCAAATATTAAATTTTCGCCTTCTAGCACATAAGCATCATGTTTTAATTCATGACCATCTAACGCAATAGATTCGAGTTTGAGTTCTTCACCGTATAAACACAAAGGACCGGGATGCATGCGAACCAAACGCATCTTATTTATAACCAAAGCATACTCATCATATAAATCTACGGTTAGATCCACTGTTTCGAGTTGAAAACTTGGTGCTTGATAATCGTTTAAATAAATTGTTTGTTTTGACATATCCACCTCGCGCATGCTTAATTCGTCTTAATAATTCATCAGTAATTTTTCATGGAATACAGTGTATTTACGGCTTCAATATCCCCCTTACTCAAATGGTCACGCTGGCCAATCACGGCCGATTTATCATGCGGAATAATCGTTGGAAGTCCATTTTTACTAAACGCACGTCCTGAATAATGCATGATGGAATCATAATCATACGCACCCTCATTTTGTCCTTCACGATCGCGTCGATTAAAGTTCGAATAATGCTCTTCGCGTATATTTTCCCATAGAATTTCAACATACGTATCACGATCGGAGCGCGACTGCTCATGCCATAAACCGATCAAGTGCCCAAGCTCATGCGCGCTCAACATGGTATGACAGCGCGGCGCAAGCATCACAACCTGCTCTCCACCCTGCCGCCCTACGTCCGAGTCACATGTTTGTCCTGGTGCCGGCATAAATCGCGCATAATCTGCATACAGCATCTGATTTTGAGGGGTTATTTCAATAAAGCGTACCAACGTCTCGTTTTGCCACACGTTCATAGCTTGCTGCAGCGCTATACGATTCGCTTGCGGCAACGTCGCATCAATAATATAAGGTATTTCAGCCTTTGGCCAACGCGCATCGTCTTCTTGCGTAACGACACCTCCTAAGTTCGCGAACGCCAACGAACTCATCAACCCAACCACAACGAACACACGCCAACGCATCCTCATGCCTCATCAACCCCTTATATTTTATATTTTATATTTTTTTCTGTAATTCAAGCGCACGTGGATACAATACATTACGATTTGCGCCTGTTAATTTCACAGCCAATTTAACCGCTTGTTTCACCGGAAGCTCGGCTAAGAGCACCTCTAAGCATGCATCATGCTCACCGGCTTGTTCAAAGCAAACACGTGGCGGTAAAATCACAACAAACTCACCTTTTTTACGTGACATATCCTCTAAAATCCAAGCTTGAACCTCAGGAATACTACCTGTAACAAACGTTTCAAACGTCTTAGTGAGTTCTTTGGCCAATACGATTTCACATGCATCACCAAACACTTCGAGCATATCATCAAGGCAGGCTTGCAGGCGATGCGTTGACTCATAAAACACAATCGTATGTTGTAATGCCGCTTTAAATCCCTCAAGTGCTGTTCGACGCGCGGCCATGGTTGCCGGTAAAAAACCCGCAAACGTAAAAATATCTGTAGGCACACCAGCCGCTGATAAAGCCGCAATCAAGGCACATGCCCCAGGAATCGGCACCACATTAATGCCTTTATCTCGCGCTTTCTTCACCAATGGATAACCTGGATCGCGAATCAACGGCGTACCTGCATCACTAATAAGCGCAATATTTTGGCCTTGCTTGAGCTGCTCAACTAAACGCGTACTTTCAGTCGACTCGTTGTGTGCATGCAGTGATATCAACGGCTTTTGAATACCTAAAGCAGTCAGAAAAGGCCGGGAATGCCGCGTATCTTCAGCCGCAATACTATCTACATGCTTTAAGATTTCAAGCGCACGTAATGTAATATCATCTCGATTGCCAATGGGGGTTGCTACCACGTAAAGCGTGCCGGTGGTGCTTGCGGTAAAATGCGTCATGGTTTATCCTGATACGTCTGTGTCCGAGGGGTTACACGCTCATGCGCGCGCGATTAAATTATCTAAATTATTATCTAAACTATCTTAAATTAGCTCTAGTTATAGCTTGTTTTGGCCTGCTCGTGCAATGCACGGCGATCAATCCCAATCAATTAGGTGGTCGACCGCTGGGTAGCCCTTATACCATGCCCGCAGAAGCTTACATTGCACTCGCTAACAATCATATCGGTGAAGAAAAGCAAGCACTGCTTCTGCTTGCTGCCGGCCGTTGGGTTGACGAAGGCAGATGGCAAGATGCAAACAGCATTCTAGCACAAATAAAACCAGCATCTTCAGTTCAAGCCGACAAAAAAAATCTACTCATTGCAAAAATCAATTTATTGCGTAAGCGCCCACGTACAGCGCTTAACCGCTTAGCAATGGTTCGCCACGCAGACCAACTGCCGCTGTATGAGCAAGCGCAGTTTCATGAGCTTTTAGCCGATGCCTACAAAGCCTTAGGCAAATCACTCGAATCGATTAACGAACGTATTAAATTAGATAAAATTCTTCCCGACGAGGCCTCGCGCGCAAACAACCGTCGTGCTCTATGGGTAACACTCACAAGCCTGCCGATTGCCGAGCTCAACACCTTGGTGATTGAAACACCCCCAGGCTCTGAATTAAGTGGCTGGATGGAGCTTGCGCTTATCGCACGACAAGACTCGGCGTATCCTAACAAAATGCTTAAAAAATTAAAGCAATGGCAACAACAATACCCAAACCACCCTGCGCGTAGCTTACTGCCCTCATCGCTCGATAGTATGCAAGGACGTTTGTACAATAAGCCAAAACATATTGCATTAATCTTACCGCTGTCAGGCCCCTTGTCAGGCCCAGGCCATGCCGTTCAAGATGGTTTTATGGCCGCCTTCCGTGCACATGATTCAGCCACCTCCACAACCGTTCGCTTATATGACACTCATCGTTTAGGTGCCACCAAAGCTTATCATCAAGCGATTACAGCGGGCGCTGACTATGTGGTTGGACCACTATCCAAACCCGATGTTAAAGCCGTGGCATCAATATCACACCCTGTTCCAACGCTGTTACTCAACAACGTTCCGACGCACACACAAGACCATGCCTTCCAGTTCGGGCTCTCACCTCCAAACGAAGCGCGTCAAGTGGCGAGTAAAGCACGCCAAGCTGGCTTTTCACGTACATTAATCATTGCTCCTACAGGTAACTGGGGAAATAAAACTCTCCGCGCGTTCTCCAGTGAGTGGCGAGGCCTTCGTGGTCAAATCGTTGATACCCTTCGTTTTGATCCAAATAACAAAGCAAATCTCAACGAATCGGTTCGTGAGTTATTACAAGCTGTATCCGACAAAGAACGAAAAGAACAACTCAAAGCTTTAGCCAAAGATCCCGATATCGAACGCACACCGCTTCGCCGCGAAGATTTCGATGTGATATTTTTACTCGCCTACCCATCTCAGGCACGTCAAATCATGCCGCTACTTAGATATTATTACGCAGGAAAAGTCCCTGTTTATGGGACATCAAGCGTATACGCAGGCACAGAGAACACCGTGGCCGACCGCGACCTAAACGGCGTCACATTTTGTGACATGCCCTGGGTTTTATCACACCCCAACATGGGGCATCGAAATTGGTCTGAGCGCTTTAACAGCTACAGTCGCCTGTACGCGATAGGCATGGACAGTTATACGCTTGGAACCGAACTGAACGCCCTTCAGCTCTTCCCCGCACTCGGTATGGGCAACGAAACCGGTACGCTTTATTTAACACCCAACCACCGGATTTCACGTATTCTTTCATTTGGAAAAATTAATCAAGGTGTTGCGACGCCGCTTTAAAGTATAAAAACCACCCGGGGATAGTTGCAAATTTACACTTGATGTTCTTGAAGAAACCTTATTGTTGCTTTATACTCACGCATCTCTTATAGATAAATAGATAAATTTAAATCCAGTTGTATTACAGCGTTTACTGCTCACTAGAAAATAATAATCGTTAAAATAGAGTATAACTTTTTTTAGCATGACGAGGTATCCTATGCATTCATCAGAAGACCATAAAATGTCACAAGAACAATATATCTCAACGCTTATAGATGCATTGGCTACAATAGATGGAATCAAACAAAAACCTCAAAACCTTCCGTTTGCTTCCCTCAAACATGACGTTAACTTTCTTGACAACCTGGCAAGAAAAAGGACTGAACTCGCACAGCAAGACAAACAAAATAAAGAGTTCTATGATGAAGCCCTGTCTGAGATCAACGCACTTAAAAAACAAGGACTGTCTACGTTTGAATACAGGTTAGGCGAGATACTCAAGTCTGAGGAATATAAAATCTATCAACAGACAGCAGAAAACGAGCCCTTTGTTATAACAGCTCAGGATAGAGCTGAAGAAGAAGCTAGACTGGCAGCCGAGCAAGAAACATCCAGTCATATCAAGGAAAACTCAACAGAAGTTAACGCAATAGAATCAAGTTCAAGCACGCTATACCAGACCACCGAAAAAAAGCAAGAAGAAGTTAACACGCCTGTCAACAGCTCCGCACAAGAGACTCACTACCTCGTGAAAGATTCCGGGACTTCCAAGTCCCCGAAATCAACTCGCTAACGTGAGCAGTATTTTGGCCTCGACTGTCCTGCGTCCGACATTTTTTCGCTACGCGACAGGAAAAATGTCTTCCACAATGACTCTACGCCCTCTAAAGATTTTTTTAACATCCCTCCGGGCTGATTAAAAAAATCTCGGGCTATCTCGGACTACACGCCTCGGCTTTCAGCCTTCCCTGGCGTGCAGCGGAGGTAATACCTGGTTTTTTTACGGACACGCAGAAAAAGGCATCTTCATCAAAAGAAGAATTGCTTCCAGAAAATACACATAATCCTATTGAAAATACTACTGACTGGAATCTTTATTTTAAAATCCTAAGCGGTATAGCTACAGTAGGAGGTGCCATGCTTGTGGTCGGATTACTACTTCCTCTCCCTGGACTTGCTATTGCAGGTGCTTGTTTATTAGGACTTGGTGTTATTGGATATTCTGCTGCATCACATCCATCTTCTGAGGGTGATGAGGCAGAGTTCGTCGCGCTTCGTTAATTGCTGCGCAAGATCAACCTGAACCACTGAGCGAATCATCAACAGCAATATGGCCTTTATTATCTTGCTCAGCCCTAAGAATGCTCCATAATTTCAACAGGCATAGCATAAAGGCCACCATACCATGATACTTTAGCCACTTGAGCAATCCATGTCAGCTCACCATGTTTTTTTTATATCCTCATCATCAATGAAATTGTCTTTTTTATGCCGTCGTTGCGAGCAGAGCGAAGCAAACTAGGGGTTAAAATATTAAAATAAAAACTGGGTTGCCGCGCTTCGCTCGCAACGACAACGTGTGAAAACAGACCTCGCATTTTGAATGATGTTAGGTATATAGGCCGCCTGTACGCTTTATTTAACACCCAACCACTGAATTTCGCGTATTCTTTCATTTGGAAAAATTGAGCACGGTGTTGCTACGTCGTTATAAACAAACGTCGCATTCAAAGCCAGATATTAGCCCATACGCGGTTTTTTAGCCGCGGGCTCATCTTTACTGCTTGAAGATTCAAGCGCTCTTTTTGCTTGCTCTTGTGGTGCCGCGGCGTTTTGGAAAAACCTTGGGCTTGCAAAATTTCGAAGATTATCAAGTACTTCTTTGTCTGTAACCAAGAACGAGGTAATTTCCTGAAACATATCAATGGGCATAGAAGTTACCAAACCTTGCTCTGTTTTTTTCATGCAAGCAAAAACATAGGGCCGCTCTCTGTTGTTCTTAATCGCTTGATTGAGCATAAGTAATTGCTCATCACTGATATCATTGCCCTCGACATTCAGTGACTCAAGCAGGGTGTTTTCAAAATATTTAGCACCTTCATCGGATAGATAATTGTTTGCCATATTCAATGACTTAAGCGTCGTATTTCTGCCAGCAATCTCGCCAGCCCCTTCATCACTTATGTTATTGCCGCTGATATCCAATGACTCAATCGTATCGTTATATGCAAGTACAAAAGCGGCTTCATCGCATAGATCATTACACGATACATCAAGTGATATAATCGCGGTATTGTCAGCAAACGCGGCAGTACCTCCCGTTTCTATCGCATTACGCCCTAGATTCAATAACTTAAGTGTTGTATTTGCGGCAAGTGCGACAGCGCCATCCTCACCGATTCCATTAAACGATAAATCCAATGAGGTGATAGTGGTAATTTGAGCAAGCGCGACAGCACCTTCACAGCCAATGAAATTACCCGATAGATCCAATAAATTAATATGGGTATTTTGAGCAAGCGCCTCACACAGACGTATCACGTCGGGATCCCTTAAATGCTTATTGCTTAAATTAAGCGTCGTGCACGCAGGGTTATTTGTGGCTACGTAGGCAATGGCATCGTTAATATTGTCGGCAACATAAGTTGTATTAAGTAGTGGCATAATATTTCCTGAACCAAGGAAAGGTTTCTATTATATCACAGTGACTCAATAACAAACACTAATGCGCGCGCATGTTCTGACTCCTTTATAAAAATACATAATCTTGAATAACCGTCAAAAAAGCACTAGACTTTGAGTTAGTCGCGACCAATTCAAACAGAGCTCATGATTAGACGATTTCAGTTGATTTTTTAGTCAAGAGACTCACTACCTCGTGAAAGATTCCGGGACTTCCAAGTCCCCGAAATCAACTCGCTAACGTGAGCAGTATTTTGGCCTCGACTGTCCTGCGTCCGACATTTTTTCGCTACGCGACAGGAAAAATGTCTTCCACAATGACTCTACGCCCTCTAAAGATTTTTTTAACATCCCTCCGGGCTGATTAAAAAAATCTCGGGCTATCTCGGACTACACGCCTCGGCTTTCAGCCTTCCCTGGCGTGCAGCGAACGAAAGAAAATAAACCTTGGTTTTTAACCGAAGTAAAGTCCAGTGTGAAGCAACCCCTCAGTGATAACCTAAGATTTTTTCAAGAGCTATTAAACACGCCCCATGCCTTCCAACTCGCATTCGATATGGAATACAGCGATATGGATTTATTTACTTTAGATAAAATACATATTGTACCTATCAAAACATTTCTATCTCAATTAATTTAAACTCCGCCCGCCATCCACGCGCAGTGTTTGGCCGGTTATAAATTGAGCTGTCTTTTTTCGATAAGTCTTTGAGGAAACAGACTGCCCCTGAATGGCACAATATCTATACATCTTGACGAGTTCGTTTGGACACATCAAACTAGATTACACACGTACTAAGCCTAAGAGTCCATTCATGAGAACCAATCTTTTTACCCTTCGATTATTAGGTAGTATCGTGGCACTATGCATCTTTAGTACAGTCGAGGCCGGCGCTCCCGTATGGACATTCACCCCATTAACGCCAACCACTCTGAATATTTCAACCGCTGAAACTGCAACCGTGAAATACACCTTAACCAATCAATCCAATAAACAGCACACACTGACGACCACAGCTATTCCTGGTGTCACGCAAGACACAAGCACAGGAAATTGTACAAATCCGGTAACACTCAATTATCAACAGTCGTGTACACTTTCTTTAGATATCACAGGAAGTGCGATGACAGGTAATATTGAAGGCGGCCCGGTTGTCTGTGAGCAAGGCGGTACGTTTCAGTGTTATCGCCCATCACCTGCTAATATACTTCGTGTCACTGTTCTACCCATAACAAAGGGGGCTGGCATTGCCGCAGGTAACTATGACGATACCAACGGTCTTCAACGCCCTTTAGTAGCCTTAAGCACGAATGCAGGCAGCACATGGACGTTTCCAAGCAGCATCACCGAACCTAATACCACGCCAGCATTCAGTTCGGTCGGCAATTTTTTGGGAGCGAGCTGCAGTGGCAACACGTGCATTGCAACAGGCCGTTATCGCGATACCAGTAATACCCAGCGCCCTTTATTGGGCTTGAGTACAGATGCAGGCAACACTTGGTCGTACCCCAGTGCTATAACAGAACCGAGCACCACGCCGGCATTCAGCTCAAGCGGTGTTTTTGTCAACGCAAGTTGCCATGACAGCATCTGCATCACAGGAGGCCAGTACACTGACACGAGCAATACCGTACGCCCTTTATTGGCCTTGAGCAGTAACACAGGCGCTACATGGTCTTTCCCAGATGACATCACGCAGCCCAGTACCACGCCAGCGTTCAGTACAAATGGACGTCTGGAAGGAAGTTATTGTGATCGCAACATTTGTATTACCGCAGGCCGTTATCTCGCCACTGACGGTGTTCAGCGCCCCCTGTTAGCATTGAGCTCCAACGCAGGTAATACATGGACGTATCCAGAAGGTATTACAAATCTCACCACCACCCCCGCTTTCAGTTCAGGCGGCATATTTTTTGGAACAAACTGCCATAACAGCATTTGTATCGCCGGCGGCGGGTACACCGACATCAATACCATCCAACGCCCTCTACTGGCATTGAGCACCAACACAGGTAACACATGGACCTTTCCAACCACCATCACACAACCCTCCACTACCCCCACATTCAGTTCAGGCGGCCAGTTTATCGGGACAAATTGCCATGGCAGCATTTGCGTTGCCGTAGGGTATTACACTGACACCAGCGCTGTCAGACGTCCTTTATTGGCGTTAACTACGGACGCTGGTAGCACTTGGACTTATCCTGAGGATATTACTAATCTTACCGTAACGCCTGCTTTCGGCTCGAACGGTCAGCTTCTTAGTGCAAGCTGTCATGACAGCACCTGTATCGCAGTAGGTTTTTATTCTGACATCAACGCGATCAGACGTCCGTTATTGGCGTTGAGTACGGACACAGGAAGCACATGGTCGTTTCCAGAAAACATGACACAACCGACCATTACGCCTGCTTTCAGCTCAGGTAATTTTAGAGGGGTAAGCTGTGAAGGTAATACCTGCTTTGCATCAGGTACGTACGTTGACACCAATACGATTAGCCGCCCTCTCTTAGCTGTGAGCGCGGATGCAGGCAAGACGTGGGCGTTCTCTAATAGCATCACAGAACCAACCACAGAGCCGGCTTTCAGTAGCGGAGGCCTTGGGCCAACAAGCGTTCAGTAGATATACTCAACGCTTTAAGCCAAACTCCGCCCGCCATCCACGCGTAGTGTTTGGCCGGTTATAAATTCGTTTGAGATTAAACTCAACACGGCCTCAGCAATCCACTTTGGCTCGCCATGTTTTTTTAATAATGTTTTCGAAATAATATTCGCCTGCACTTCAGGACTTAAAGCATTCTCGCCTTCAGGCCATGCAATCGCTCCAGGAGCCACCGCATTCACACGTATATTCGGTGCATATTCTCGTGCGAGTGCTTCCGTTTGCATTTTAAGCGCCGCTTTTGTTTGTGAATAAACAAGATAATCAGACAACGGCTTCTCCGCATGAATATCTGTAATATTAATAATAGAACCATGATGCTTGGCCAGGCTTGCGTGCGCTGCCTCACTGAGCCACAACGGGGCGTTAACATTGGTAACCCAGAGCTTATCGCACACCGCGTTATCAACACCATCAAGATCAATATTTCGCACAGGCGTTTTAATAAAACACGAAGCATTATTAACCAATATATCTAGGCGCCCTTGCCAATCAACCGCTTGTTTGATCAAGGCAACCGCCTGATTTTTTAAACTTACATCCGCGCTCAAAACACAGGCGCTGTGTGGACGTATCTGATTTAGTTGATTAGATAGCGCCTCAGCCTCTTGTTTAGAATCATGACAATGAATCACCACGTTAAAACCGGCTTGGTGCAAACGTTCTGCAATAACCGCTCCAATGCGTCGGGCCGCGCCAGTCACTAATGCTACCCGAACATCTTGTGTCTTGTCTCGATTCACGGTATTGTCCTCTTTTTAGCCATCGTTATGGGATAACATGAGCCCGCTTGACCATTTACGTAAACACCTAAACAAACACGGCGCCATACCTTTTGTTGATTTTATGCAGCAAGCGCTTTACGCCCCTCATTGGGGCTATTATACACGACCGCGTTCACCTCTAGGGGCCTCGGGTGATTTCATCACAGCTCCCGAGCTCACACCGTTGTTCGGCCATACGCTTGCGCAACAATGCGAACAGGTCTTGTCACATTTAAATCAACCGATTATTTTTGAGTTTGGGGCAGGTTCCGGGCAATTATGCATTGATATTTTAACACGCTTAGAGCAATTAGATGCCCTGCCTCATGCCTATCATATTCTTGAAGTCAGTGCGTCGTTACAAGCCCGACAACAAGATAATATTCAAACCAAAATCCCACATTTAGCTGACCGTGTCCAATGGCTCTCTGCATGGCCCGAACAAGCATTTGAAGGCGTTGTGATAGCCAACGAAGTGCTCGATGCCATGCCTGTTCACCGCTTTTTAAAAACAGAGCAAGGCTTATTTGAAAGCATGATTGGGCTTGATGAGCATAACAAGCTTATAGAAAATTTTGTACCGTGCACAAATAAACACTTAGAAGATCATGTTGGACGTGTATTAAAACATGACACCGTGCCCTATGCCTCAGAGGCTAATTTATTAATCGATGGTTGGGTTGAAGCCTGCCACACGATGCTCGCCAAAGGCGCTGTGTTGCTCCTGGATTACGGGTTTCCTGAACATGAGTATTATCATCCGTCACGCGCACAGGGTACGTTGATGTGCCATCATCAACACAAAGCGCACCCCAACCCATTATTGCATCCAGGAGAAGAAGACATCACGGCGCACGTTGATTTTACTCACGTTGCCGATGCCGCGTTAAACGCAGGTTTCGAGGTATCAGGATATACCAATCAAGCCTCTTTCTTACTCGCGAACGGTTTGCTAAGCTTACTGCAAGAGCATGCGCTGGATAAGCTAGATGATCTAGACCACATCAAACAGCAACAAGCCGTAAAACAACTCCTGCAACCGCATGAAATGGGCGAATTATTTAAAGTAATCGCGCTCACTAAACAGCTTGATTTTAGCCTAACCGGCTTTCAACTACACGACAAACGAGCGAGCTTATGACCACATACAAGACCACCGTGGAACTTCAAAAACCGTCCATGAACTTTTCGGCGGGTCACACCACGATTTTTTCAGCTACCGATCGTGAACCGCTTCATGGTCATCGATATGATGTTGCACTTGCACTCAGCACACAAATTGAAAAAAATGGCCTCACGTTTGATTATCGTTATTACAAAGACAAAATTCAGGTGCTGTGTAAACAACTGCACCAAACGTTTTTAATGCCCATGCACTCGCCTTATTTAGAATTTTCAGAAGATGCTGAATATTATTATTTTAAGTTTAATCACAAAACCATGCCGTTCTTAAAAGAAGATGTCACGTTGATGCCATTAACCAATATTACGATTGAAGAACTCTCCCGCTGGTTTGTGCTCGAACTCACCCAAGATGAAATAGCTCTCGAGCGTCATCATATTGATCAAATTGTTGTGAAAGTCTTTTCAGCACCGGGGCAGTCGGCCAGCCACACCTGGGAACGCTCCGCAAGGTGACGGTTTTACATGTTTGCATTCCCAATACTAAGCGGGATTATTTCGACTATTTAGCCCTGCCTGATAATCTACCTGGCATGGGCGCACGCGTATGGGTTTCGTTTCGAAACACACAAAAACTAGGCGTGGTTATTGGCGTAGGCACAGCTGAAGATGCTAAGCGCAAGCTCAAATCCATCACTGAGGTGATTGATGAAACACCGTTACTATCTGAAGCATTTCTAAAGCTATGTCGCTGGATCAACCGTTATTATCATGCGCCACTTTCCGAAGTGCTTGCTATAGCTCTGCCTAAAAAAATTCGAGCAGGGCAAATCATTGAGCCTAAATTACCTAAAACCAACACAAAGCCGCCAAGCGAACCGCTTGCATTAAACCATGAACAAGCCACAGCACTCGAAGCCTTAGAGCATGCATTAAATCACTACCACGCTTTTGTGTTGCACGGCGTCACCGGTAGCGGAAAAACCGAAGTGTACCTTCAGCTTGCGGCACGCGTGCTCGAACATAACCAACAAATATTAATTTTAGTCCCTGAAATCGGCTTAACACCCCAGCTATTTACACGTTTTGAAGCACGCTTTCGTGATCTTATCGTGATGATTCACTCCCATGTATCTGATAAGAAACGAGCCGAGGCTTGGGAGCTTGCACGTACCGGTGTCGCTAAAATTGTAATTGGCACACGTACGGCTTTATTTACCCCTATGCCAAAACTTGGCCTAATTATTATTGATGAAGAACACGACGCTTCACTCAAACAACAAGACGGTGTACGTTATTCGGCACGTGATGCCGCTTTAATCCGAGCACATCAACAGAATATTCCTATTATTCTAGGATCAGCCACACCAAGTCTCGAAAGCCTGCACAACTGCACACTTAAAAAATACACACGCCTCGAGCTCACACAAAAAGCCGAAAGCCAAACAGCACTGCGTTATAGCATCATTGATTTACGTCAACAAAAATTAACCCACGGCTTAGCTGAACCTACGTTGAAAGCGATTAAACAGCATGTAGATCAAGGCAACCAAGCCTTAGTGTTTATTAACCGCCGTGGCTTTTCTCCTGTTTTACTGTGCCACGAATGCGGTTGGATGGCTGACTGTAAAGCCTGTGATAGCCATCTTACACTGCATCGCCAAAGCAACCGCTTGATCTGTCATCACTGCGGTTTAAAAATTCCGGTACCTATCTATTGTGGCACCTGTAAAAGTAAAGATTTGGTCCCCGTGGGCTCGGGTACCCAGCGCGTGCATGAATATTTAAGTGAGTATTTTCCTGACAACCAAGTCGATCGTATTGATCGCGATGAAATTCGACAGAATAAACACCTGCTCGCGATTTTGGCTAAAATTGAATCAGGTGAATCTCAAATTCTTATCGGCACACAAATGCTCGCCAAAGGGCATCACTTTCCAAAATTAACCCTGGTTGTGATCTTAGATACTGATGCTGGATTTTATAACCAAGATTTTAGAGCCCTCGAGCGCCTCGGTCAGCTGATTACACAAGTTTCAGGTCGTGCAGGGCGCGCTGAGCTTCCAGGTGAGGTTTTGATTCAAACGCACTTTCCAGATAACGCACTGCTCAACCGCTTGATTCAAAACGGCTACTCGGCATTTACAGATGCTTTATTACCCTTGCGCGAGCAAGCCGCTTGGCCACCGTATCATTATTTAGCACTGTTACGCGCGTCAGGAAAAAATGAGGGCAGCGTCAGGCATTTCTTAGCCATGGTTAAAAACCAACTGTCACAGATAAATATCATGATTTTAGGCCCAGCTCCCGCTCCTCTCGCAAGAAAAGCCACAGAATATCATATGCAATTGCTACTCAAATCAGCCTCTCGCGCAGAGCTTCATCAGGCTTTAGCGTTTATTCAATACACCTACCCACCACACGCCAAACAAAACGGGGTGCGTTGGGCGATGGATGTAGATCCGATTGATTTGGCATAAATACCTATCGTTCAACAAAAAAATAGCCACCCATTCAAGATTACCTACTATGTGAGTTTTCAGAAGAAATACTTACAACGTCCTCAGAGCCTTCATCATTACGAAAAAATGAATATTTTCCAAAAAAAGAGCGGCTGGTGACTTCGGTAGCTCCAAATGGCACGCCACACAGAGCTGACACACCAATACAAACTGGCGTAAACACCCCCACAGATAAACTCAATATTAAAATGCCAAGGAGTTGATCTACACAAAACAACGCTCCTATCTCGAGATCGTGACTTGAAACATCATGATTCCGGATAGACTGATCAGATAGGTACCCAACAAACGGAGCAACGCAAAACAATAGCGCTCCTACTGTAAGAAGCTGCTTTTGCTCTATACTCGCCTCTTGTAGGTTCGTTTTTTTGTAATGTGTTCGCATCAACAACGCAAACAACAATCCAAGCTCTAACCCACCTAATCCCCCTATGATAAACCCATCAGTGGATACATTCTTTTGTAAGGTCGTTCGTATAAAATGCCCTGTGCCCGTCAATACCATATTAACCATTATAAAAATTAATGCGGGTCTAATAGGTGCTTGATACGCTTCACATGTGGCTATATCACAGCCACATAGCACGGCATTTTGTGTGGCATCACGCGGCCCCAATAAATTACTTTCGAGATCATAAACAGGCATATAAAAAACTAAAAAATCAAAAATTTAAGTTACGTGAGAATTACAACAAGCATATTTGTTTTCAAGTTGTTATCAAAATTGAGGTTTTTAACACTCCATCAACAAACGCTCAACAACATGGCCATCAATCAAATGTTTTTGAATAATCTCATCAATATCAGCTTGAGAGGCATAGCTATACCACACGTTATCGGGATAAATCACAAGACCCGGTCCAAGTTTACAGCGCCCTAAGCATCCTGATTGGCTCATCCTAATTTTACCCGCGCCATGTAAACCCAAGTCTTGAAGACGTGATTTCATGTAATCAAAAAAAGGCTCCCCACCTGTGTTTGCACAACAGGTTTTTCCAGGGGCCTTTTGATTTGAGCAAATAAAAACATGATGTGTGTAAAACGGCGTAGTCATTACACACCATCTCGTACTTGAATACCCAGCTCTTCTTCAAGAGCAGCCATCACGCCATCCATCAGCGGTGCAATATCTTGCTCCGTAAGGGTTCGGCGCTCGTCTTGAAGAATCAAAGCAATCCCTAAGCTTTTTTTACCTTCAGGAATAGAAGCGCCGGTATAGTGATCAAACACATGAAATGCTTTGATTAATTCAGCGCTTTTAGAGCGAACAACCGCCTCAATTTGAGACGCTGATATCGTATTATCCACTAATAACGATAAATCACGTTGCACCTGCGGATATTTTGAAATTGCGCGATATAATTCAGGTCGTGTTGCTTCAAACGCATTAAGCTCGATCTCAAATAATAAAACTTCTGTATCTAAACCAAGCACTTCAGCAAGCGCCGGATGCAAAGCCCCCATCCAACCGACAGCACGCTCGCCCATCATGATGCGTGCAGATTTTCCAGGATGCAGCGCGCTCAAGGCTTCCGGAACAAACGTAAAATCAGCACATAACGCTTCAACCGTACCTTTGAGATCATAAAAATCATAGGCGCGTGTAGGTTCAGCCCAATTGAGCGCCCCTGTTTCGCCAGTCATCAATCCCGCAAGCATCGCGCGCTCTTCGAGCTTCTCACCTTGCATATCAAACACAACGCCGGTTTCGAAACATTTCATCGCACCCTGTTGGCGTGAAACATTACGCAATAACGCTGAGATCAAACCCGGCCACAGCCCCACACGCATGGCTGAAAGCTCAGACGAAAGAGGGTTAACCAGCATTTTAGTTGCAGCATCAGGATAAAAAGCTTCTTGCACCGCTGGATCGATGAAGCTGTACGTAATCACCTCGTGATAACCACGTGCACTTAACGCACGTGAGACTGCACGACTTTGGCGATGAAACGGACTCAGCGTTCCGGCCTGTAACGTACCCACCGTTGGCTCAGGTTCAAGATGATCATAACCGTGCAGGCGTGCAATTTCTTCAACGAGATCAACATCTAAATGCAAATCAAAACGATATGAAGGCACGGTAACTTGCCATAGAGCTTCTGTAGCATCAACTTTCATGCCCAACGCTTCGAGCATGATTTTCATGCGTGATTCAGGTACAACCAAGCCGGTTAAATTTTTAACGCGTTCTGGATTAAAGGCAATAGACACAGCCGGCATGTAATGTTCAGCATGCACCCAGGTCACAGGGCCTGCGTTACCGCCTGATATTTCTAATAACAAAGCGGTAGCACGTTCAAGCATCAACGGATGCAAGGCAGGATCAACCCCACGCTCATACCGCTGTGAGGCATCGGTACACAGACCATAGGTTCGCGCAACACCCGCGATTAATTTGGGTGTGAAATATGCACTTTCTAACACAACATCTGTCGTATCATCATTGACCGAGCTATCTAAGCCACCCATGATGCCAGCCATAGCCAGTGGCTTATGCTCATCAGCAATCAACAATACACCTGCTGCAAGTGTAATTTCTTGGCCATCTAAAAGCGTGAGTTTTTCACCAGCTTTACTCATACGAACTTGAATAGTACCTGAGATTTTTTGTGCATCAAATGCATGCATTGGCTGACCGAATTCAAGCATCACATATTGGGTCACATCAACCACTAGACGCAGAGGCCGAATACCTGCACGACGCAACCGTTCTTTCATCCAGAGCGGTGTTACCGCTGAACTATTCACACCACGAATTAAGCGCACAGCATAACCCGGGCATGCATCTTCTGCTTCAGCTTGAATCGTGACCTCACATGCATCATCGATGCTTGGGCTGTGTACCGCAACTTCAGGCGTGTTCAACGCACATTGGTTCAACGCCGCCACTTCGCGAGCAACGCCACGCATACTAAAGCAATCAGCACGGTTAGGCGTGAGCTCAACCGTTAAAATTTGATCATCTAATTGCAAGTAAGTCTCGATGGCCTGGCCAACCGGCGCATCATCAGGAAGCTCTAAAATGCCTTCGGAATTTGCTTCAAGTCCCAACTCAACCGATGAACAAATCATGCCTTCTGAAAGTTCACCCCGTAATTCGGTTTTTTGAATAGACATACCGCCAGGCAATGACGCACCAATAATCGCAAGTGCTACTTTAAGATTTGCCCGTACGTTGGAGGCACCACATACAATCTGAAGTGGTGCTTGAAGTCCTGCATCCACCTCGCAGATCGTAAGTTTATTTGCTTGTGGATGAGGACGTGCTGTACGCACAAAACCTACCACAACCTGCTTAAAATCACCTGCAGCAGGACTTATCTCATCGACTTCAAGTCCGGCCATGGTTAACTGCGCTGCTAATTCAGCTCCCGCGACGGGGGCATTCACCCATTCACGTAGCCAGGATTCGCTCACTTTCATTGGAGTATCCTAAAAACTTAAAACTGGTTTAAAAAATTTAGATCGTTTTCGAACATCATACGTAAATCAGTGATGCCAAAATAAAGCATCGCCAAACGATCAATGCCCATACCAAACGCCCAACCTTGATGAGTTTCGGGAGATAACCCAACCGATTTTAAAACATGCGGATGAACCATGCCACAGCCCAAAACTTCGAGCCAGCCCGTAAAGCCACAAGCTCTACAGCCTTGACCGTTACATGGCGTGCAACTCACATCCACTTCAGCGGAGGGTTCGGTGAACGGAAAATAAGACGGTCTAAAACGTACGTTACAAGGCCCTTCAAAAAAGAACGTGAAGAAATCTTGTAGCACACCTTTTAAGCCCGCCAACGTGACATCTTGGCCAATAAACAAACCTTCGACTTGATGAAACATCGGTGTATGTGTCACGTCAGAGTCTCGACGATAAACACGCCCTGGTGCTATCAACCGAAACGGTGGTTTCGCATCATCTTCTTGCATGGCTCGAATTTGAACCGGTGATGTATGCGTACGTAATAACGTACCGTCCCCAAAATAAAACGTATCATGCATGGCACGTGCAGGATGATGCGAAGGAATATTCAGCGCTTCAAAATTATACGTATCGGTTTCTATTTCAGGGCCATCAACCACATCAAAACCAAGTTTACTAAAATAATCAATAATACGATCGCGAACTTGCGTAACAGGATGCACACTTCCGTGCTCGCGCTGCCGTCCCGGCAACGTTACATCCAACTGTTCGCTAACAAGCCTGGCCTGCAGCTGCTCTTCTTTTAACTGCTCGTTTTTTTCATCTAAGACCGCTTGAATCGCACGTTTGGCTTGATTAACCGCTTGCCCTACACGTGGTTTTTCTGCAACGGGAAGCGAAGAAACGCCTTTTAAAATATCCGTGAGCTTTCCTTTTTTACCAAGGAAATCAACACGTACCGCATCCAGTGCGTCAAGATTAGGAGCCTCTGCAATGGCTTGCAAGGCATCTTGTTGTAACTTATTAATTTTATCAAGCATGCTCATTAGGTCCATGCGTCAGAAACAAAAAAGGGGCCAGTCCTTGCACATGGCAAAATGGCCCCCCTCACAAAACATTGGGATTAACTTATACTTATAAACCCAAGGCTTCTTTGGCTTGTTGTGCAATCGCTGCAAACGCTTGTTTGTCGCGAACTGCCATATCAGCCAGTACTTTACGATCCAGTTCGATTTCAGCTTTCTTCAAACCATCGATCAAACGGCTATACGAAAGACCGCTTACACGAGCTTCGGCATTAATACGTGTGATCCATAATGCACGGAACTGTCGTTTTTTCTGACGACGATCACGATATGCATATTGACCGGCTTTAATCACCGCTTGTTTTGCTACACGATACACACGACTACGTGCGCCGTAATAACCTTTGGCTTGATCTAAGACTTTTTTGTGACGTGCTTTTGCTGTCACACCGCGTTTTACTCTTGGCATAATTTATTCCTCTCCTAACTACCTTGCAACATACGTTTCGCCAAGCGAGCATCACAAGGTTTCAACGTGCGCGCTTCAACCCGTGCATCACGTTTTTTCTTGGTTGTGTGTTTGGTGAGAATATGATTTCGATTAGCCCCTCGGCGTTTAATCGCCCCACTGGCCATCTTACGGAAGCGTTTAGCTGCTCCGCGATGTGTTTTTAACTTTGGCATAACTTATGTAACTCCGCATTAAATCTACTAAATTAATTTAATAGATTAAATAGATAAATAGATTGATGCTCTGCGTAATTAATTAGTTAATTAATTAAACAAAACAAATAACCTAGCTTTTTTTCGGCGACAGCACCATGAGTAATTGGCGACCTTCTCGTTTTGCATGCTGTTCAACCACCGCAATATCCACGGTGTCTTTTTTCACGCGCTCGAGAATTTTCATACCAAGCTCTTGGTGAGCCATTTCACGACCTCGAAACCGAAGTGTTACTTTGACCTTGTCACCATTGTCAAGGAAACGTGTCAGGTTGCGTAGCTTGACCTGATAATCCCCTTCTTCCGTTGCCGGACGAAACTTCACTTCTTTTATTTGAATATGCTTTTGCTTTTTACGCGCCTCAGCTTGTCGCTTACTGGCTTCAAACAAAAACTTACCATAATCCATAATGCGACAGACGGGCGGTTTAGCCGTTGGCGAAATTTCGACAAGATCAAGGCCACTTTCTTCAGCAGCGTGCAATGCGGCTCGTACAGATACAATACCGGCTTGCTCTCCCTCAGCATCGATTAAACGAACTTCAGGGACTCTAATTTGCTCATTAATTCGTGCGCGATCACCTTCACGCTTGACTGGTGCACTAATGGTTTTATCCTCCAATTGATTCGACACGACTTTTCGCGTCAATCTCATGTTTTAACTTCAAATAAAAAGCATCCATCGTCATCTGGCCAAAATCTGTGCCATCATGCGAACGAACGCTAACTAAATTTTCCGCTACTTCTTTATCACCTATGATTAAGAAATAGGGAACCTTTTGTAAAGTATGCTCGCGGATTTTAAAGCCTATCTTCTCATTTCTCAAGTCAAATTTTGCACGAATGTGATTTTTTTGCAAAATTTGATACATTTTTTCAGCAAAATCGTGCTGTTTTTCGCTCACCGTAATTACCGCAACTTGGACAGGAGCCAACCACAGCGGGAGCTTTCCGGCGTAGTGCTCGATTAAAATTCCCATAAACCGCTCAAACGTCCCTAAAATCGCACGATGTAACATTACGGGCGTTTTTTTACTGCCGTCTTCGGCAATATACTGTGCATCAAGACGTTCTGGCATCGAAAAGTCAACTTGAATGGTACCACATTGCCAAATTCTTCCCAAAGAATCAGCCAACGAGCATTCAATTTTAGGGCCATAAAAAGCACCTTCGCCCGGCGCTTCTTCCCAGGTCAAATCATGTTCTTTCATGGCGTGCGATAAAGCAAGTTCTGCTTTATCCCAAACTTCATCACTCCCCACTCGTTTTTCAGGGCGACGCGCCAAACGATAAAGTATATTTGTAAAACCAAAATCGGCATACACGGATTGGATCAACTCGAGCAAAGAAACCACTTCGGATTGAATTTGATCTTCAGTACAAAAAATATGACCGTCATCTTGCACAAAATTACGCACACGTAATAAACCATGCAAAGCACCCGAAGGCTCACAGCGATGACAGTTACCAAACTCAGCATAGCGCAAAGGCAAATCGCGGTAGCTTTTCAAGCCTTGATTATAAATTTGTATATGACAAGGACAGTTCATTGGTTTTACGGCATATTCGCGATGCTCGGTTTCTGTCAGAAACATATTTTCTTTAAAATTATCCCAATGCCCTGATTTTTCCCACAAGACTTTATCAACCAGCTGCGGTGTCTTAACTTCTTGATAGTTATATTTCATCAAGCGATCACGGATATAACCCTCGAGCTCTTGATAAATAGCCCAACCTTTTGCATGCCAAAACACCATGCCAGGAGCAATATCTTGAAAATGAAACAAATCCAACGCTTTGCCAAGCTTACGATGGTCGCGCTTGTCCGCTTCTTCTAAACGGAACAAATAAGCTTTAAGTGCTTTTTTATCAGCCCACGCCGTGCCATATACACGCTGTAACATGGCGTTATTCGAATCACCCCGCCAATAAGCGCCTGCAAGCTTGGTTAATTTAAACGCTTTTAAAAACGCCGTCGACGGGACATGCGGTCCTCGACATAAATCTTCAAACTCACCTTGGCGATATAAAGATAAAACTTCGCCTTCGGGAATATCTTTAATAATTTCGGCTTTATAAGCTTCGCCTAAGCCTTCAAAATAAGCAATGGCTTCATCGCGCGGCAATTCACGACGTGTAATCGGCAGCGCCTGCTTCGCAAGTTCCTGCATTTTGGCTTCAATACGAATCAAATCATCCGGCGTAAACGGTCGCTCAAACGCAAAATCATAGAAAAAACCATCGTCAATCACAGGACCAATGGTGACTTGTGCCTCGGGAAATAATTCTTTGACCGCTTGTGCGAGCAAATGCGCAGCTGAGTGCCGAATAACCTCAACACTTTCCGGAGATTTATCGGTTAATATAGCAAGCGAACTATCGGCATCTATCAGATGACAGGTATCGACTAATTGATCATTCACACGAGCAGCAATCGCGGCTTTGGCAAGCCCAGGACCAATATGTTCCGCCACAGCATGAACCGTCAACGGTTCATCAAAGGTAAGGCGTTTGCCGTCTGGTAATGTGATTGCTAGCATATTCGCTTGTCTCCATCGCCCATGATATTGGGGCGCATACAAAAAACCCTGCAGCGCAGGGTTGATATGGTAGGCACGAGTGGGATCGAACCACCGACCACCACCATGTCAAGGTGGTGCTCTACCACTGAGCTACGTGCCTATAATTAACAGGCGGAATTATAACGAAAAGATAAGGCCCCTGCAATGCATGAATGCATGCTACGACGCTTTTTTTAATACAACCGTATAATTTAAGTCTTGGCGCCGCAATTGATCTCTAATTAATAACTCAATTAAGGGCTCAATCGAATAGCCTAGAGCACCAGATACTTTTTTCGCAAAACTAATCCCAACGTCTTTTCTGTCATGTTCAACATCGCTTAGAAATTGTTTGGACACTTGGAGTTTTTTTGCTAATTCAACTTGAGATATTTCGTCACTCACCCTTAAAGCTCGAATTAATCCACCCAACGTCATGTTATCCCAAATATCATGCGTCACCTCAAGGGCATCCAGCATAGCATCTGCTCTAATATTCATGTGGTGTTACCTCCCGGATCTCAATCAGTTGAATATCACCATTTTCTTTTACACAATAAATGGCACGCCATTGTCTATTGAGTCTAATCGAGCGCTGTCCTTGTCTGGTGCCCTGAAGCGGCTCATCGTGCACCCCGGATGTTTACGTGTTTTCTTCAAGCCAACTTTATCAACCGCAACCAGCCATGCTCTAAATTTTGCTTGAATATAGAACGGTGTTTTTTTCAAATGTTTTAACGCTTGTCTTGATATTTTATATTTTTATAATCAATACAAGTGTACCCCTAATTAGGTGTATTGTCAATTTGGGATTTATAAAACGGCTGGAACTTCTTCCGTGATTCCAGCCAGGTCATTGCGAGGTTCGCAGCTATGTGTCACACAAATCGATACCTACACGCTCGTCTTTGTGACGATATATTTGAACTTAACTACGGCTAGATTTACTTCAACACTTGCTTCAGTTGCTGATGTGTCTAAATCTTCAGGAGCAATTAAATCAGAGATAAGATCACCTGCTGTTTGCATTAATTCTTGATGTTTCGGTGAATCTTGTGGTGTTTCAGGTATCTCTTTAATGCTGCGTTCAATCGCTCTAACTTTGGAGAACATTTCAACAATCGCTATCGTTGTTTCCGTTGCTTTTGAGCTCTTAAGGATCGTAGCTAACATGTACATACCCTTCTCAGTAAAAGCCTTCGGAAACACTGAGGAGTGCTTCAACCCACTAAACCGGTCGAAGTTTTCGACCAGTTCATTCTTCTCGACTTCATCTAGGATGATAACGTAATCCTCGGGAAATTTATCAGGGTTATTTTTAACAGCTTCGTTAATTCTTTTCGTCTTAACGCCATATAGCTCGGCAACATCAGAATCAACAATGATAGATTGATTACGAATTTCAATGATTTTATCTTCAACCACTAGAGGCTTAGCTATTTGCACAATCATTCCTTATAAATCAAGGCTAAAAAGGCTGGAACTTCTTCCGTGATTCCAGCCAGGTCATTGCGAGGTTCGCAGCTATGTGTCAATCCACTGCTCCTTCAAATCAAGCCTATGCAACTTGTTTCGAACACATCTTCTTATACTTCAGGCTCAAAGTCAACTCGCAATTTCAAAAAGAAACATAAAGTTTCATCTAGGATGTTTGTGATTGCATAACAACATTGCTTTTGTTAAATTACGAACATGAATAAAATACAGCTCGCCGAACAGTTTTCTAAACGCCTTCTTGACGCCATGCGCGCTTCAGGTCATCACGCCACGCGCTCTTCTTCAGGCGTTGATGTTCATGCATTGGTTGAGATCACAGGGTATTCATCTCAAATTTGCAGAAAGTATTTACGTGGTGAAGCTGTGCCAGAGCCTAACAAATTACTCGAAATTGCCCAGGCGCTTGATACCACGGCCGGCTGGCTTCTGTTTGGCGAAGCACAAGCCGCGTTAACCCCCCCAGAAAACTATGTGTTACTCAATAAAGCATTACTCCATTATTTACTCACTCAAGCCGCTCCGATTTATCAAACAGAGCCAGACAACCCTGAGGTTCCTGAGTTTTTAACCGAACTTGCCGATAATATTAGTCAAATTTCTGCCGACGAAGCACAGTCCAAACAGATTATCGACCTAGCTCTATCATCAGCCACACGGTTTCACGACGTCAAACATGGTTAAATTATCTTGCAAATAAAAACACGTATTTTGTTCTTTTTGTGCTAAAATAAAGTTCTTCTATATTTTTAAAACCTAACCGGATTGCCTGCCCTATGATGCTCCTACATTATATTTTTCTTATGGGTATCTCTGTAGAAGCCGTCAGTGGTGCGATTGCCGCCGGTCGAAAGCGCATGGATTTTTTTGGTGTCATGTTCATCGGCTGCATCACCGGCCTCGGTGGCGGTACGGTTCGTGACGTCTTGTTTAATACCCATCCTATTTCATGGGTCGCCCACCCCCATTACCTGCTCTACACCTCGGGAGCGGCCTTATTAACCATATGTATTCCTGCACAACTCACGCGTGCAACAAAGCTATTCCTTGTGCTTGATGCGCTGGGGCTCGCGGCCTTTACGATTATCGGAACCCAACGCTTGCTGATTTATGGCATGCCTGAGGTGGTTGCGATCATGGGGGGGCTTGTTACCGGGATTTCTGGCGGTATGCTACGAGATATTTTATGCAACGACATCCCCGTAGTACTCCGAGGCGAGTTATATGCGGTGATTGCGCTCGGCGGTGCCGTGCTTTATGTGTTACTTGAGCATTTTCAAGTCACACACAGCTGGAACGTGTTTATCACGGTTCTTGCTATTTTTCTCGTGCGCCTCATCGCCATTTGGCGTCACATTGAGGTGCCTAGATTTGATTACGCTGAAAGCAGTATGCGCACGCGAAAAAGGGGCAAAAAACAAGCCCCTCCTCCATCTACCCATGAGTAAATAATCAAATAACTAAATATTACGCAGCTGTGGTTTCTTCAGCTTCGTAGCGCTCAACGCTGCTGATGATTTCTTGTCGTGCAGCTTCAGGACCTTCCCAGCCGTCAACTTTAACCCACTTGCCTTCTTCCAAATCTTTATAGTGTTTGAAAAAATGCTCCAAAGATTGTAGCAATGATTCAGGTAGATCGTGATGCGTTTGAACATGACGGTATGATTTAGATAGCTTATCAACAGGCACTGCAAGCAGTTTTGCATCCACACCCGACTCATCGGTCATCTTCAACATGCCAACCACACGGCAACGAATCACCGAACCACTCACAAGCGCTGTGGGTGCTACAACCAACACATCAACCGGATCGCCATCATCAGATAGCGTTTGAGGAATATAACCGTAATTTGTAGGGTAAAACATCGCCGTTGCCATAAATCGGTCGACAAATAACGCACCGGTATCTTTATCCACTTCATACTTTACAGGTGCCGCATGCATGGGAATTTCAATAACCACATTCACATCGTTCGGTACGTCTCGACCACTTTTTACTGCTAATAAACTCATCATTTCACCTAATTATCATGTTGGAATATTTAATTGCCCGTTATTATGCGTAGTTCTTATGTGGAATACAAAATATAATTTGATTTTTTACCCACAGAAAACGTTTGCATTGCCTTAAGTTTCGCGTCTGCACATGCAGGAAAACGAAATGCCTCACGTATATTCACCACGACATAGATTTTTTCTGGCTGGTTAAGCAGTCCACAGAAATCAAGTGCATCAGCAATCGAAGCAACGTTCCCGCGTGAATAAAACCATGCTGAATAAGGCGCTGGTTTTTGTGACCAGTAATAAAGCTTCTGGCTCGACGGATTTTTACGGCTTTCCCAAGCACGAACCACTTCTTTTTGAGATTTAGAAACCCACTCGGGATGAGCGAAAAAGCACCACGTGACACCTAGAAAAATAATCCCTATTGAAGCAGACAAGATAAGCCATGTTTTTTGTAAGCGCGGCTCTTGTTTTAACTGCTTGGTCATAAGCTCTGTAAATAACAGAGCCAACGGCGGTAATGCTGGAAAAGCATACGTATAAATAATATTTTTCGACAAACTAAAAAAAATCAATGGAAAAAGAATAAACGCGACCAAATAACTTATCCATGCTGATTGCTTTAAATACGTGTATATTTTTTTAGGCATCAAGCTCACACGGTTTGAAACCAAGCCATGAATTGCAACCGGCGTCCATGGAAAGGTTCCCGCCAGAGCATACAGCCAAATCATACCTTGTGGCACGGCGTGCACGTAGCCGTATTTATCACCTTGCCATGATGATTGAAGATAACGGCCAAAATGTTCACCAATAATAAAATAATTTAAAAAACCCGGGTTATGTATTTCAGCCAAAATATACCAAGGCAATGCAATTGCTGTGGTAATCAATATTCCAGAAACCCAACGGATATTTTGGAACATTTCACGCCATTTGTTCTGAAAGGCAACCCACAGCAAAACCGATCCCACGGTCAACACCAAAGCTACCGGGCCTTTAGCGAGCAGGCCGATACCTAAGGCAATAAAATAAAGATGACTGTCTCGAGCGCGCTTCTTGGTCATCACCTGCCAAAACGCAACCATGGCTAACGTTGTTGAAAACACCAGGGCCGGATCGGTCATGACCGCCCCCGCATCAATAAAGAAAAAAACGGAGGACGCTAAAGCAAGCACCGCTATCCATGCTTTGGTATGGCTTGCTTTATGGTAGACCAACCCGACGCATATCAACGTAAGCATGGATAATACCAAAGATGACAAGCGCGCAATCCCCTCGCCCAGGCCAAACAGCTTCATGGAGCCCGCGGTCAGCCAAAACGAAAGCGGTGGCTTGCCTAAAAATGGCGTTACATAATCCAACATAGGCGTTATCCACTGCCCTGTTTCCGCCATTTCTCGTGCGATTTCGGCATATCGCGCCTCCGTCGAGTCGTTTAACGGCATCAACGACATACTCAGCACACGGCAAACCAATAAAAATAGACACGTGAGCATGATTTTTCGCTCAAAGCTCAACTGCTTAAGATTTATTTTTTTTATGAACGCCATCAAGCTTTACTCTCTATTTTTAAATTAAAATAATTAAATTAAGATTTTTTTATTAAGACACAGTCCATTGCGCGCATATTATCGAGATACACATCACTCATCAAATAATCAAATTCATGATCTCGGCTCAAATACAGCGGATCGGTCTTATCGTTTATATCATGCCCCGGATGACACATGATGAGGCCATGTGATGTGCTATTTTTTAAAAATTGAATAAAATACTGCTGATAATTTTTTGCCTGTTTAAAATTATACACCCCCGAAAAGCTGGTGTTTAGCATGGCCTGTTTTTCTGAAAGCGTTTGATTAAATCGCGACCCACCCAGATAAGCAATCATATGCTTTTTAGGAAAACCGTCAAACACATGCCCTGCTTTATGACCTGGACTGGTATTCCTAAACCGCAACTGTGGATTTGCATGGTGTTTTGCCATCAAATGCTCACGTATTACAGGAAACTGATGCACATGCTGGTGCCCGTCGATAAAATCCGGCAAACATCCTGTTTTTGCTATAAATGCATCCAGCTGCTTATCTAATTCTAACGCAACAACCTGCTTATCCAGTTGTTTAGAAAAGCACATCATAATTAACCAAGAAAGCGGTTTGAAGCTTTTTCCATATTGATCAACCCAAGCCTGACTCAGTGGCGCGCCTTCGGTAAGATTAAGATGCAGTCCAACATAACATGACGCAGCATACGCCTCGAGTCGCGAAGCGCGTGTCTCCCAGGTTGGCGTGTTCACCATGCACGAAATCGCATTAATACGTTGTTCTTCTGCTAACTGCTCAATCCCGCGGCTTATCCCTTCGTTTTGAGCATAATCATCGGCACATAAATAAATCTCACAACTCATGCGTTAATCTCACTTATATTCTCACATACAGCTTGTGCTTCATGGCTGATTTCTTTTTGTATGTAATACAACGGTCGTTTTTTTACTTCGAGTAAAATACGACTAATATACTCAGAAATCACGGCTAAAAATAAAAACAAAACCGAGAATAAACCTGCCGTAAGAAAAATAACGGAAGCGATACCGTTGGATAAATCACTTTCAGTAAACAACGTCTGAAATACAATAAAGCCTGCATAAAACATCATGACAACACTGATAAAAAGCGAACCACATGACATCAGCCGTAACGGATGCGGCGAAAAACAAATCACCGAATCAATCGATAAGCTGATGAGTTTAAAAATAGAATATTTACTTTTTCCCGCTTTTCTTTCTTGGCAGTAATACGGCACGGTTTTAGTTTTAAAGCCCAAATAAGAAAACATCATGATCAAATGCCGATTAGTTTCTTTCATTTTCATGAGTTCATCGACGACGCGACGTTTTAACAAACGAAAATTGCCTTCGTTGCCTGTAAGCTTAAACCCGGTCATGCGTGATGAGAATTTATAAAAAAGTTGCGCGAGCTTGCGTTTTAACCAAGGCTCATCCGAACGATTCATGCGTGAAGCAGACACGACGTCATAACCCTCGTCAGCCCAGTGAACCATGTCAGGAATCAGCTCAGGAGGGTGTTGCATGTCGCTGTCCATCAGAACAATATAGTCACCACGCGCGGCTTCAAGCCCAGCCGTGGATGCCATTTCATGTCCATAATTTCTAGATAATTTAATCAACCTAATATTGCTTGTCGGCGTAATATAATCCAAGCATGCTTGTACCGTTTGGTCGCTTGAACCATCGTCAACGAGAATTAATTCATACTGGCTAAATTTATCACTTAATACCGCCGTCGCTGCTTCAATAAAATGTCCAATCACGGATTCTTCGTTGTACATTGGCGCGACAACAGATATTAACGGTGATGATTGCTTCATGGTTCATCCTGGCTTCAAACATTGGGGCATATTATGACAGATATTCAATGCTTTTGCTTTGACTAGGTTTAATGCGGTTACGCCGCTTGAAAGCCCATATTTTATCCGTATAATCCGCGATTAGAAAAATTTTGTTTTTTATATTTATATAGGGATGTATATGTTAAAACGAGCTGGCTCCAATCTAAAAAAATTAACCTCAGCTTTATCAAAAAATGCTGTAACACGCCCCGCTTCGACACTCACCATAAACACCTTAGGAAGCACGGGCTTACCCCAAGATCACACTAAATTTCAAAACACATCATCCAGCATGCTACATAGAGCATTATCTTCAACACCGACAAGCATCATACCTCCAAGCCCTATCCATCACACATCATACGTATCACCTTATGATATATCTGAGCCACTTAATTATATTATTCTTCATAACCGCTCAAAAAATGCTGCAAATAACGCGATCAGAAGATTAAAACAAGCTTGGCCTAATCTAAAAATTATTCATGTGGTGCAAGAAGATCGCGATCCCATGCCTAGTTCAGACTTAACAATACGTATCAAAGACTGGTCGAGCATGCATGAGGTTAGAGCTCAATTTGATAAACTTGCCGCTCAAAATCCAGCGCTAAGAGCAAGCATGCGCGAAGGCTTGGTTGGTTTTTATTGCGTGTGGTCAGCTGCAGCTGAAAGTTTTGAATGGGCAAGAGCCGCTCAAAATGTAGGCTTTCAATGGATTGGAGCAAGCCCCGAAAAAATGCAAGGTCTAGACAAAATAGAATATAAAAAATTATGTCTGGCTAACAACCTCCCAACCGCAGCATTTATTGAAATTAAGGCCCCAGACCAAAGCGCTGACCGAGAAGAAGCGTTTCAGCTCATGGCTGAAAATTTTCTAGCGCTATATCACCAAAATTCAGCCTTAGCAGGACATCCCGTATTTCTAAAACATGAAGCCGGCGGCGGTGGTCGAGGAACAAAAAAAGTATCTGAGATAACATTTGATAACGTATTAGAAGCCCTTCGCAAAATCGTTAATGAAACAGGCGGTAACCTGGATGGGGTCTATGCTGAGCAAGCCTTAGATTTGGAAGGCGCTTTGATGTATCAAATCGAGATTGAAGGCGACGCATCACAATTATCAGCCGGTGCACGACTTGTTTGGTTCAATAAAGACAATCAAAAAGTACTTGAAGTTGGATTTACCGATCAAGCCATCTTAGAAATACTACCCAAAGACGTATACGAGGCATGCCGTGCCGCCTCACAAACTGTTTTTGAAACATCAGGTTACGATAGCCGTGGTACCAATGAAATTCTAATCGTTAAAGATAAGCATGGTAACTGGGACTATAAGCTCCTGGAGCTCAATGGACGCATTCAGGTTGAGTACGAAGCCATTGCAGAATTGGTTCAAGATAAAAATGGACGCTCCAGAAATAACCCTGCTGAGCAAGTGATGCGATCTATGGGATATCCCGCACCACAGAAATCTGATTTTAATGAGCATGGTACTGCTATTGTAGGCCATGTTCGGCTATTATCCTGCGAAATAACAAGCACGGGCTCGGTGTACCCAAGTGGTTTAGAGATTGATGGCGCTGTATACCCACAAGGTGCGGATGTTCAATTTGCACGAGGTCCTGTTTATTTGGATGCCGATCCTCAAATTGGACGCGCGCTGATCAAAGCACAAACATGGGAAGATTTTTGCGATAAGCTGCTCAATTTCTCACAAAACTTTCAGTTTTATGGGCCTAAAACAGAGCTTTCAACGTATTTTAATTTCATGCAAAAATTGGCGAGCGACCCGTTGTTTAGGCAAGGTCAATTGGGATGCAATCATACGTTCAATGTGTTGACCAACCCACCGATTGAGCCCGGTCGTGTGCAAAAAATTGTTGCTGCGTTATCACATACCGTAACGCCCCTGGTCAGTAACGGCTATAGACCCAACGATGGTGTAAAAAATCAGCCCTATCCAACCCGAGATCAAATGCAAGAATTTGTGCGGTTTATGGAAGAGCTACAATATGAAACCATGCCTGAAACACCGTTCTCTAAATTTTTACAACATCATAGCTTTAAAACGTATATTCAAGATTTAAAAGATTTATTAGCAAATCATGGTGGTGGAACCGTCACCGTAATACGTGATGTTCAACAAGCATCAGCAGACCAAGAGTCGGCATTGATTCAAGCAGCATCGGCTAAAATTGCAGAAATTTACTTTGCAGGCGCAGGTATCGGTGTTGGGTTTGAGACGGGTGGCGCGCAATACCAAGCAGCGCTCATGAGGAATTTTGATTGGATGGAAGTTTTATTAGCGGGTTGCCGTTCAAACTTAGCGTCTCATTCACTCACACGCTCCAAATGGATCAATGGTTTACTTGCTAAATCACCTGAAAAACAAGCGTTTATCTTTCGTACCATAGCCGACGAAATCGCCGAGCATTATGGCATACTTGCCACGCAATCATTCCTGCCTTGGCTGCCTTATAATTTTCATGCAGGTAACCATCCAGAACAAGACATAACAACACGCGCCATGTTACAAGCAAATTTAGGTGTGATTCCTAATTGGGCTTGGGATCCTCGTTATACACTAGGGCATTTTAAGAGCTGGGTTAATCGCCAAATTTATTTGTTCGAATCGGAAGGCAAACCACTGAACCAAATTCGTATAAAAAACCCCGGTCAAGGGCCACAATGGAATGCTGGTGTTATCGTTCATATGGTTCAAATTATTCGAGACATGTTCAAAGAGCGAGGGTTGGGTGAACCCATTATCTTGATTCATAATCATGAGTTTAATGGTATGGCAGCTCACATTGCCGCTGAAGCTATCAAAAAGTGTCAACAAATGGGTTATGCTTTTTTGATTGTTGACTCAGCACCCCCGGGAACTTCGCATAATTCAAATTTAATTATATCTCAATCATTACTGATGTCTCCAGAGCAACGCGGATACTTAAAGCATTATAATCAAGGTGCTTGGTTAGCGATGGATTTAACCACGAGATTTAATAATTCAAATATTACTAAAAAAGTTCAAAACCCTGCTTCCGTCATGGCGGGCGGCACCAACTCATCAGATCTTGTCGATGCCATAAAGCTAGGCATTCATCCTCATGATATGGATACCGCGATTGCTTTAGGATATGAATTAACAGGCTTAGGTACACCGGTTACGCCTTATTCAGAGTGGATTAAGCAACTCGGCTTTGCCATATGGAATACAAAAGCGATTGAATCCAAAACGGTGGAAGCCGCAACAAATTATATTGAACAAGGTGGTCAGCTCACCATTGCGACACCAATTCTTGAAGGTTTACGTGACTGGAAAACACTGCTTCCGCGTCCCATGATTATTGAGCAATTGCTGCTGAACCATGGTTTATCGCTTGAAATAGACGACGAGCAATCACGACCTGAAGAAAATTTAGATATTAAGGCCGAACGAGAAAATTTACAAAAACAATTGCCCAACACAAAAGTAACCAACCGTGTGCTAAGTACAGCTATGGCCTTTGATAATATTGGTCTCGACAACTTAAAAGCGCGTGATAAGCAAGCGCCGACGGATCAACCTAAAGACATGACGGTCATGATGCAAAGCCCTGAGTTTGTATACAGTGAGGTTAAACAAGCGGGTGATAGCTTCCGACTTCATGGCGAAACAATCACCATCAATCATGTTGAATGTAATTTGGCAACCGGACGTGTGGATGTGAGCTATCGTTTTCAAGGGCACACCTTGCGCATGCATGGCAAAGATCTACGCGTTAAAACCAATGCGCTTGAATCATCCGTAAAATATGCAACAAATGCTCATGAAGTCGGCGCTCCCATGCCCGGCAAGCTCCTGCGCTTTTTTGTCAAACCTGGCGATAAAGTTAAAAAAGGACAAAATCTTGCAACAATTGAGGCCATGAAAATGGAAAACACCTTACGCGCAGAGCAAGACGGCGAAGTTGAAAGCGTGAGAGACCTCGACAAGAGCGCGTCGATGGTTGAACGGGATGAATGCCTAGTTACACTTAAGCCGTAATAACAAAACAAAGCCACCACGTGTGGCTTTGACAAAAAAATAAGCAAGCATTACAATTCGTTTTCTTGAATTTTTACTATACTGCGTACGGTATACATAAAGGCTTCACCATGACGAAATTTCTAATGCTTGTTTGTTGTTTATTAAGCTTAACCTCCTGTTCAACGGGATATCATACATCTGGATTCTTAACCGGCGGTTACGACGAATTCAAACTTGCTCCAGACAAATATCGCGTCCAATTCTCAGGCAACGAGTACACCAGCGAAGATCGCGCCTATAAGTATGCCATGCGACGTTCAGCAGAGCTCACCAAAGCCCAAGGTTTTCAATATTTTAGGATTACCAACTCATCTACACACAAAACCAAAAGCACGTACACCACACCGGTTACAAAACGCACCGCATCCAGCACAGATACGTACAGTTATGAATCTGGAAAAATTAAAGAAAATGAAAGCATTACCACAATTTCTGGTGGTGATGTCCGTGAGAGCTACGCACCTTCGATTTCGTTTAATATAAAAATGTACCACCATGACGTTGAAGATGCTTTAGATGCCGATGTGATTTTAAGTAATTTTGAAAAGCAGCGCTAAAAACAATACTTAAAAATACTGAAGACAGTGTGATCAAGGCCGCGTATAATTAAAATAATATTTAGGCTTATATATAAGGGACAAACAATGGATTGCTTATTTTGTCGCGTTGCAAATGGGGAGCTACCTACCGAGATTATTTACGAAAATGACATGGTATTAGCTTTTCGAGATATTAATCCACAAGCGCCAACCCATGCGCTGGTGATACCCAAGCGACACATTGAGAGCATCAATCACGCGACGGTGGATGATGCGGAGCTGCTGGGTAACATGGTACTTGCAGCCAAGCACATCGCTGCACAAGAAGGTTTACACGATAACGGTTATCGCTTGATCTTTAATATTAATAATCATGGCGGTCAAACCGTGTATCATATTCATTTACATGTATTAGGCGGCCGGCAAATGACCTGGCCTCCAGGATAAGGCATTACACATGAACACTGCATTTAAAAAAATTATTCAAGACATCGGCGAAGATGTCACGCGTGAAGGCTTGCGTGATACGCCAGATCGCGCTGCAGAAGCTTTTCGTTACCTCACCAAAGGTTACCAAGAAAGCATTGATGATATTATCAACGGCGCATTATTCGAATCTGAAATGAGCGAAATGGTGATCGTTCAAGATATTGAACTATACTCGCTCTGTGAACATCATTTACTTCCATTTTTTGGACGATGCCATGTAGGCTATTTACCGAACGGTAAAGTTTTAGGTTTATCTAAAATTGCACGTATCATTGATTTTTATGCGCGCCGTTTACAAATTCAAGAAGGCCTTACTCATGAGATTGCCACCTGTATCGAGAGCATCACAGGTGCACGCGGTGTAGCTGTTGTGATTGAAGCAAATCACTTATGCATGATGATGCGTGGAGTTGAAAAACAAAACTCAACCATGAAAACATCCGTCATGCTTGGCGAGATGCGCAATAACCCAAGTAGCCGCATGGAATTTTTGAATTTAATTCGATAAACATACAGAAACATTTTTAAGCCCGTTGAGTCACGAAATATATCTCTGAGAGCAAGGTCATTGTCAGTACGTCCTAACTCATATAGACTTTATTTTTGTGGCTCGTTTGCTTTACAAGACACATGATCAACTTTAATCACTGTTGTAATATCTATTAAATAAGGATTTTTAATGCTATTTCACACATATGCGTTGCCAAATTTTTTCTCTCGACGCACTCATACGAAATACCTCATTACTCACCTTACGCACTGCCCTTTGCCAAATAAGTAAAATTCATTAGAATTCTC
>JARGNP010000005.1 GCA_029210265.1 Legionellaceae bacterium | reverse complement strand
CGCTATGAGCACCGAGCGCCTGGTTGCTTTCAGTGTGATATAAGTCATCATCCAATAACAACACATGACTTTGCTGTGCATCAAATAAAGCTGCCAAAGATTTTTGAGTCAGAACCAAATCACTCTGAGTATCTTCCAGAATATATTTTATGCGTTCACGAGGGTAACGGGGATCGATCGGCACATAAGCACCACCTGCCTTAAGCACACCCAAAATGGCAATGATCATCTCAAGCGAACGCTCAAGACAAAGCATCACCAACGTATCCGAAGAAAAATCTTTGTGTTGCTTGTGAATCACCCGAGCCAACTGATTCGATGCTTCATCAAGCGCTTGATAAGTTAATGTTTGCCCTTCGTAAACCAAGGCTATGTGTTGTGGTGTTTTTTTTACTTGCGCTTCAAATAAACCATGAAGCGTACTCACATAAGGATAATCAAGATTTGATTCATTAACATCACGGACTATAGAGGTGCATGCCTTAATATTCATACACAATAAATGCCGAACATACCTACACAAATAAATTGACGCACAACCTTATCCCCATAAGACAGTAAAATAAGCGTATTTTCTTTTATTTTATTACAATAACAATCTAAATTTCATAGGCTTAGTTGTAATCCATTTCTAATATTTTTTCCAGTTCTTTTTCAGATAACCGTAACTCAAATTCTCAAAGCTTAATCCAAAACTGCTTTTATTTGATCGGTATTAAAGCATCGCTGAGTAGCGTATGACAGAATAGAAACAGCATTGCTATTTCTAGTTTAATCTGAGGTATTTAAAAAGCACATGATGCAAAACAACGCATCATGTGCTTTTAAAAACAAGATTTATACTATGTTATAACGAAGTCCAAAAAGAACAGCATTCAATGTTGGATTTTGATTATATAGTGAAGTATTAATATTTACTTGCCCTGTTGGTGACGCAACGATCGTACCTTTACCCGATCGCGTTCCTCCAAAGGTATGTAAATATGTCACAGCAAGATCCCAATTATTGTTTACACTATAAATACCACCCACTTTAAACTCAGGCTGTGCTGCAGTTTGAGACTCACTAATATGTGTCAATCCTTGCACAGCAGAATCAGGAATCGATCCTGTGTAATTTAGATCCACATTCTTCCGATAATTTTGCAGCATAAAACCAATTTGCCCCAATATCTTGAAGTGCTCTAATTGCTCAACATTATAAATTGCACCGACTAAAGCTTCATAGCCATCAATCTTAGTTCTTGAATTTCCTTGTGTTGACGCCGTACCGCCTGCTCCACCGAACTTGACGCCACCATAATAACCGCCGCCTATTTCACTAACAAAACCTAAGCGTTCTGAATAAGCATGAAAAATACCAGCCCCTAAACGTCCACCCCAACCTTGTTTCTTTTGAACCGCTGTATTTCCATTAAGTACAAATGCTCCGATCGATGGTGAAGTCCATGATGCATCCGCTGTAAGATAAGGAACCATACTTGGTTGATGAACATCCCCCATCGTTCCAGATACAGCAGGACCTGCGGCCAGTACACCAGCTAATACTATTAATTTTTTCATACCTTAAACTCCATTTAGTGATATATATATATACTATTTCATTTTAAAATTTATCATATGACAAAAGACAAAACAACCTATCTTACATATGAGCTAGCCACAAAGACTAACATAGATTAATCTACTCCGCACTTAACCGATAATAATTAAGTAATTTGACAACGCGACGTACGCCTTCTGTATGCCTTGCCACATGAATCACGCGTGCGCCTTGCTCCGGCATCACATCCCCCATGAGATATACAATTCTATCTGCCGTTACGACTTTAAATTGACGTGGCTCGATCTTCGCATCAGCAACCACTTGACTTCGAATTTTTGCCGTAATCCACGCATCTTGTACGCTATTATCAAATCCAGAGCTAATCGCCAATTGATTATATTGCTTACGAATACCAGAAATTTCAGCAACGCGCGCCTTCGCTTCTTTACGCAGCGCACGATTCGGAACATGGCCTGTGAGTAAAACATCTCGATGAAACACTGCTAAATCAATCGCACATCCATCACATTTCAAGAGCTTGTCATGAAACAGCGCTCGGTTAGCATCTGCACCCAGTTGATAATCCGTCAGTTTTTTATAAATATTATGCCGGTCATAAACCAACATTGCGCCGGTCCATACACCACTGCCTAAATCAGCACAGCTGGACAAGCAAATACTTATCCAGCCTAAGCACATCCATTTAATTCTGAATTGATGTATCATTAACGCACGTACTGAAACGCTTTAACGACCTTACGAACACCCTTAACTTGCCGTGCGACATCAACTGCAAGCCCTCCTTGCTCAGGCGTTGCAATACCCATGAGATACACCACCGCATTATCTGTCACCACCCGAATAGAGCCTGACTCCAGCCCTTTTTTACGTAATAATTTGGCACGAACTTCGCCCGTTATCCACGTATCACGACTTTGATCTGCAAGTGTAATCGGAGACCCAATCGCAATTTCGTTATAAACACGTCGTACGTTCGGCGTTCCTTTTGCAATTTTTTCAGCAACTTCACGTAACGACGCTGTCGGAATCTGTCCGACCAAAAGCACCACTTGATTAAAACTCGTCACACCAATATGTGAATTTCTAAATTTAGGATCCGTCACGATTGCTGTATGCACAACATGAAATATACGTGCATCACGCTCAATCATAACCACACTGCGTTTATCATAAACCACAAGCCCTGCAGCAGCGCCTGCCATCACACCGAGCACACACCCTCCAAGCAACATGCTTGATATTAAAATAAATACGGCACTCCATCGCCCTAATTTCATGATCTTTTTACCCCATTATTTGGCCAAACAACGCCTGATCGATTAAATCACAGAAACAATGTAACACAAATAAATGAATCTCCCGAACACGGGCAGGCGAATCCACAGGCACAGGAATTTCCATATCGTGTGGACCCAAATGATTACCGAGAACACCTCGTTCAGATGCACCGAGTAGAATCACGTCCATACCGCGCTCATGTGCAGCGTCCACCGCATGCACGAGATTCATCGTCTGATTGGATGTGCTAAGTAACAATAAAATATCACCCGCATGACCCAAGGCTTGCAAAGGTCGTGAAAACACGTGGTCAGCCTGGCCATCCTGCAACAACGATGTTGTAAGCGCCGTATCCGTGCCTAATACAATCACGGGTAAAGCCGGTCGCTCCACTTCAAAATGATTCAACAAAGCCGTTGAGAAATGCAAGGCATTCGCCAACGACCCTCCGTTACCACACACAAAAATTCGACCGTTCTCCAACAACGCATTGGCTAATCGCGCACCTGCGTCTGTAATCTTTTCAGGTAAAGCATCAGCTGCCGCAATATTTGCTTCGATACTCGCATTAAACAACTGTTGCACATGTGAGTCTATCAAACTCATGTTTTAGTCCTCTTGTCTTCTTTCATTGGGTCTTATTCAATAATCCGCATCAAACGCGCGTTTTATCCAGGTCAAGTGAGCAGGCTTACCATCAAAGGCCAACACATCAAAACGCACACCATGCTGCCCTTGCTTGGGATACTTAAGTAAATATAATGCCGCTGTTTTGATAATTTTTTTTTGCTTACTCGCCGTCACACTTGCAGCCGCCCCACCAAATTTTATCGAGGAACGACGTCTAACTTCAATAAAAACAAGCTCACCTTCACAGGTTTTCATGATTAAATCAATTTCACCTGCGCGACAGCTAAAATTACTCGCAAGTAAAATTAAGCCTTGTTTTTCCAAATATTTACGCGCGTACAGCTCTGCTTGCTCACCAATCGTTCGTTTTGTGTTTACAATCACGCTATAGCTTCAGAAGACAGCTGGGCACTCAAAGATGCAAACATCTGCTCTAAATGCTCAACATTCTTAAATTGAATCAGCAAATTACCTTGCCCCGAAGCCCCTGGCTTAAGCTGAACTTTGGCCCCTAAATGCACGGATAATTGCTTTAACTCATCGTGAAACGCTACGCCAGGCGTCTTAACAGGTTTACTTGAAAAAACATCACTCTTATTTGCTTTAACGCGTGCAACCAAAGCCTCTGTTTCACGAACAGATAAACGCCGATTCACCACCCATTCAGCGACTTGCGCTTGCTCGGCTTCACTCAGCCGTAATAAGCAACGCGCATGTCCCATATCAAGCACGCCATCATCAAGCATGGTTTTAACCACATCACTCAAGTTCAATAGCCTCAAGCAATTACTCACAGCGGCTCTTGATTTTGAAAGCAAACGCGCAATATCAACATGCGTAAGTGAAAATTCTTGACTTAAACGCTGCATTGCACGTGCTTCATCCATCACGCTCAGTGCTTCGCGCTGCAAATTCTCAATAAGCGCCAGCGCCATCGCTGTTTCATCATTGACTTGACGCACCAATACGGGAACATCTGTAATACCCGCTAACTGACACGCACGCCAACGCCGTTCACCGGCAATAATTTCATACTGCTCAGGTGCAAGCTCACGCGCTACAATCGGCTGCAATAAGCCTTGCTGTTTAACCGATGCAGCAAGTTCTTGCAAACCGGTTTCATCCATGTCGCCACGTGGTTGATACTGCCCGGGTTGCAACGCCATCACCGGTAACGTCATAAGCATGGCTTCGTTCACCTGCGGTGTCTCTTCACTGGTGATTGGTTCTTCCACATTCGCAAGTAATGCCGATAAACTACGTCCTAGACCTCCACGCTTAGCACTCATGCAACCTCCGCCGTGATTCGTGTTGCTTTATGTCGTCCCATCAACTCCGATGCAAGCACCTGATAGGCCGCTGATCCAGACGATGTTCTCGCATACTGAAGCACCGCTTGACCATGACTTGGGGCCTCCGCCAACTTAACATTACGCGGCACAACCGTACGATAAACTTTGGTTCCAAAATGCTCCAGCAGTTCTTTGGATACCTCGCGTGATAAGCGATTTCGCCCATCATAAAGCGTCCGCACAAGCCCTTCGATTTTCAACCGTGGATTCACCGAAGCCGTTACTTGTTTAATCGTCGAGAGCAAATCAGCAAGGCCTTCTAGAGCATAATACTCACATTGCATCGGTATAAGTACCGACTCTGCAGCAACCAAGGCATTCAACGTGAGTGTATTCAACGCAGGAGGGCAATCAATCAGAATATAATCATAACGCGCCTCGATTAGCTTGAGTGCTTTAGAGAGCATCGCTTCACGATGCGTGTGGGCCATGAGGCTCACTTCTGCAACCGTCAAATCGGCACTGCCTGGCAGCATATCAAAGCCACAGGCCGTTTTTAAAATAGCTTGCTCTGCCAAGCAATCGCCAAGCAAAACATCATTGCTTGAATGCAGCAAGCTGTGTTTATCGATACCCGACCCCATGGTCGCATTGCCCTGCGGATCAAGATCAATCAATAATACGTTTTGTTTTTCAGCAGCAAGCGACGCAGCTAAATTAACCGCCGTAGTGGTTTTGCCAACGCCCCCCTTCTGATTGGCAATGGCAATCACTTTGCCCATGCGCGCTCCTCAAGATGATGGTTCAATAAGAATACAACAGCGCTCGCCCACAACACCCGGAACCGAATACGTTCGTGTGTCATAAGACTTGCCAAATTGGATGAGTTCGTCTTCCGGAACACGTCCTTTCATGGCCAACCAAAGCCCACGCGTATCAATAAGATGTCGCGTCTTTTCGACCATAGGTTCGAGCGCACTAAATGCCCGACTGACTACTGTATCAAATGCACGTGTAGGGTGGTAGCTTTCAACACGTGATTCGATCACTTCAACATGATCTAGCGACAAATTTCGAACCACTTCGCATAAAAAGCGCGTTTTCTTGCCATTACTATCTAACAAAGCCAACTCAGCATCAGGATGTGCCAAGGCCAAAGGTATACCCGGCAAGCCCGGTCCTGTACCCACATCCAACCATCGCTTCCCTCGCAAATAAGGAATAATCGCAAGGCTATCTAAAATATGTTTACTAACCATCTCTTCAACATCACGGACAGCCGTTAAATTATACGCACGGTTCCATTGCACCAGCAGTGCTAAATATTCCACAAAAGGCTCAGGGTCCAAGTGCGACACACCTAATATTTCAAACCCAACTTTAAGTTGTTGACTCAGTGCGATTTTATCCATTAGGCTAGCAACCTTTGTTTTTTGAGATGCACAAGTAAAAGCGATAACGCCGCCGGCGTCACCCCCGAAATACGACCCGCTTGCGCAAGCGAAGCAGGCTTTATTGTCATAAGTTTTTGAACCACTTCAGCAGATAATCCCGAAATCATATGATAATCTAAATCTTCCGGTAAACGCGTGGTCTCATGTTTTTTCAAGCGCTCAATATCAGCGCGCTGTCGATCAATATAACCCGCATATTTAATTTGAACCTCAAGCTGCTCGGCCACATCGCTTGCAATTTCTGGCAAATTTAAATCATCAAGCATCTGAAGATGTGCGTAGCGCACTTCAGGACGTTTTAAAAATTCTGATGCACGCACATCATGCACCAGCGGGCCTTCTAATACATCCTTAAGCTCGGCCTGATGTTTTGTTCGAACCCAGGTTTCTTGAAGCTGTGTATGCATGGCTACTAGCGCTTCTCGCTTATCGCAAAATACGCGCCAGCGTGCATCACCAACCAAGCCAAGCTTTCGCCCCTGCTCCGTTAGTCGCAAATCAGCATTATCTTCTCGTAGCAACAAACGATATTCAGCACGTGATGTAAACATGCGATACGGCTCAAGCGTCCCACAGGTAATTAAATCATCAATTAAGACGCCAATATAAGCCTCATCTCGACGTGGACACCATAATTCACGCTCTTGCGTAAGACGCGCCGCGTTTAAGCCCGCGATTAAGCCTTGTGCCGCGGCTTCTTCATAGCCCGTAGTACCGTTGATTTGTCCCGCAAAAAATAAATTATGAACAACTTTAGTTTGCAAAAACGCGGTTAGTCCGCGTGGATCAAAATAATCATACTCAATCGCATAACCAGGCCGTGTGATATGCGCGTTTTCAAACCCTCTAATCGTTCGCACAAACTGCTGCTGCACCTCAAACGACAAGCTGGTTGATATCCCATTAGGATAAATCTCGTTCGTGGTTAAGCCTTCAGGCTCAACAAATAATTGATGTGAATTTTTATCAGCAAAACGTACAATTTTATCTTCAATCGATGGACAATACCGTGGCCCAACACCATCGATAAGCCCTGAATACATCGCCGACTCACCCAAATTATCGCGAATAATCTGATGGGTTGCCTCGGTTGTATGCGTAATATGACATGCAACCTGCTCTGGATGATCATCCATCGACCCCATATATGAGAAAACAGGACGGGGCGTGTCGCCTGGCTGCGGTGTCATCACATCATAATTTAGACTTCGGCCATCTAAACGCGGCGGCGTTCCGGTTTTAAGTCGCCCAACAGGAAAATCCATATCTCGTAAGCGCGCAGCAAGTGCAACTGCCGGTGGATCACCCGCACGCCCACCGGACGATTGCTTTTGACCCACATGAATTTTGCCACCCAAAAACGTCCCGACGGTGAGAACAATCGCACGTGCGCTAAAACATAACCCCATCTGGGTCATCACACCCACAACACGCCCGCCTTCAACCAAAACATCATCCACACCTTGTTGAAACAAGGTTAAATTGGGTTGGGATTCCAGACGACGCCGAATCGCTCCACGATAGAGCACGCGGTCGGCTTGCACACGCGTTGCACGTACAGCAGGCCCCTTGGATGCATTCAGCGTTCTAAACTGAATACCGGCTTCATCAGCCGCCGCGGCCATCGCGCCACCTAACGCATCAATTTCTTTAACCAAATGTCCTTTACCAATCCCACCCACGGCCGGATTACACGACATTTGACCCAACAAATCGAGATTATGTGTTAATAATAAAGTTTTAGAGCCCAGCCTAGCTGCAGCTAATGCAGCCTCTGTCCCCGCGTGACCACCACCGACTACAATTACATCATAATGTTCTAAAGCATTCATAACCAAAGCACCCTGACTATCATGGATGCATATTATACACAATTATGCTCATTCAGGGCATATTTTTCCGTCCGGTAATTCAGGCGGTGCTTTAGGCATTGTTTTTTCTAACTGCTCATTCAAAATAACAGTCGGCTCATCGCCCTTTTTAATACGTGCACAAAAATCATTATATTCAGCCTCATTCAATTGCTCAAAGCCTTTTTCTGCAGGCGCTTCTTTTGAAAAGATCCAAGACACAAACGAATCCAATGCTTTAAACATTTCAGGTTTTTTATCTTCAGGCGCCATTTCAGCCACTTGCCAATGCGCATAAAAAAGCGTGGCTAAACCTATTGCAAATATAGGCATCCCAATACCAAGAGGCATAAAAACAAATGCCAGTAAAAACAACGTGGGCAAAATAATATCGGTCAAAACATTACAAATAATTTGTGCTCTTTGATAATCAATCACCTGCGTTTGATAAAACTCCGTCGCCATTGCTTTTTTTAAACTCAAATATAATAATTGTGATTCTGTTTGAATTCTCTTATGCTCAGGCGATGTATTAGGTATATTTTTAAGCTTTTCTGAAACAGCCTTGAATGATTCAAGAGCACCCAGATAATCATTCACACTCATACGCCGTGTTTCAAGTTCTTTTTGAACAATAATCTCACCACTTAAAGCTTTATGGGCAACCCCAAAGCCAAAACACATGACCGCTCCCGTCAATGTAAGAATCATCGCTGTGAACGGTACAATCAGTGCAGGTGGAAAGAAAAAACTGCAAAGCACGGCAAACCCAATCACCACAGCTATGCCATACATGAGATTAAGATCATGTTGTTGTTTTTTATAACGCCACTCTAGATCAAGCTGTTTTTGCAAATCCAGTAACGTACGTTTCTCAAATTGCAGTTTGGCAATCATCATCTGCTTCTCTGGACCTTTCGTCATGAGACCATCTATATGCTTATTTAAATCCTCAATGCCTTGCTCATAGAACTTCAGCCTTGCTCGGTGCTCGGCTTCGGCTTCTTCCGACTGCCACCACACCAAAAACAGATCGGCAATAAATAACACGCCGGTTAAAACATTCCCCCAGAACCCTAAAGCATTTTGCCCAACCAACCAGAAAAAACAAACAAAATTAACCAGCCCCCAGACCGCATTATTAAGCATCAAAAACTTTCGTTCATCCCATTGAGCTTGAAACCGTTCATACCAACCAAGCTCTAGAGCCCGTACTTTTTTTGTAAGCCCCAAACTCAATGTATTTTGCAAAACAATGGATGCCGAAATCCCGAACGTTGTAAAATACAAAATAAAACCTAACGACCCTGTAGCAAGCGCTAAGTCAGTTAAAATAGTTTGTGTCACCGTCAAGGTTTGTTGCACTGATTGCGCGATGACATTACAAATAGATTGCGCCAACGCATTGGCCCACACGAGATAAAGACGTAATCCATTGTAAGACGCTAAAATATCATGCTTATTCTCCACGTTATTCAACGTCATCTCTTTAATCATATCTTCCACGGCAGGTACAAAATTAAGCATGCCAAAGTAACGCAGCGGGGCATCTTTATCACCCACCGTTTTAGGGCCTTCTAACGGCGTAGGCTTCGTTCCTTGTTTTGCATGTTTTTGGGCATCGCGTAAAGCTGCAAGCATACGACCTACCCGTTCAAGATAAGCTTTGTGTTCAGGTAACGCCGGTAAATTTCTGGTTTCTTTCGCGCGCTCAGCAGACATAAGAATAAGATAGTTCAAAAGCTTTAATTTTCGTTTAACCACACTGAGCTCTACGTCATAACGTGTTTCGTGAGCGTTAGCTTTAATATAAAACGTTGCAGGATCGAGCGTTTTTAAAAAATATTTTCCTTCCTCTAAAGCTTGAACCAACGAACGTCGGTTGAGAATGGCACTACGGAGGTCTACTTTAACATCATCCGGAAATTCTTCTTTTTTAGATGAACCGACTACAGAATATTCTTTCACGCAATCGCGTGTTTTCTGATCTAAAAGATAATAAGACGGAGACTCCAGAATACCCACAGCTTCTGGAGGGCATAGATTCGCTTGCGATCTAACATCCTTCCCCATACCCAACCTTTAGTTTGTACGCAAAAATCTTTTGTTTGCTTAAATTATTTTTTTAATTAAATAGGCTTAATATAAATACTAGTACTTTTTTCAAATATCGCTAGTTTTCAGCAGCTTACAAATATACTCCAAACCAAAATCAAGCACGTTTAAAGCACATGCTTACAGTTTCATAACATTTGTGTGATTATTTTTCTTCTCTTGGTAACCTGTCTCTGATATTCTTCGGCCGATTTATTTTTTCAATTTTTTTTTAACATGTCTTACAGGAGTACTCATCTCATGCCAGCTAACCACAGACCGTCCAGAAAAAAAGACACATATACATCATACCAAGCTATACCCTATAGCCTTGACGACGAAGAAGCAAACGTAGAAGCCCCAGCAGAAAAAAGCTCATCTTTCTTTTCACGTACAACGATTGCTACCACGTTTGCAGCCGTTGCACTTGCCGTCACCGCATATTTCGCACCACCTCTCGCCTTAGCTGCCACACTTACGCTTGGCGCAGCCGGTCTTGTTTACTACGGTGCAACAGCACTTTTTGGTTCTTCCCAAGCAAGCACGACAGCCTCTACTGGAACTGAAACAGCATCAAGCACACCTAACGCTGAAAACGATGCCCAAAGCGAAAAAAGCCTTAGCAACAGCAGTAGCTACAGTAAGCTAAATGAATTACCGCCTTCAGAGCAAACGAAGCAACAAACACCACCTGCTATCAAGCAAGACGAACAGCCTTCTGAAGAGCCTGTAATCACACGAAAAAGAAGTGATTCTCACGATTCTCAAACATCCCAAGGCTCTGCACCAAGCAAGGGCATGTAATATTAGAGTCACAATAAAAAAACGCGGCCTAGGCCGCGTTTTTTTTATGTTTCACCCCAAGGCTTTAACAAACCATGCTCCACATCAAATAAATCTAAAACTCGCCCAACCGTTTCATCGACCATATCTGCAATATTTTTTGGCTTTTGATAAAAAGCGGGCACCGGCGGATAAATAATCCCCCCCATCTCGGTTACAGCCGTCATGTTTTTTAAATGCCCTAAATGCAACGGTGCTTCACGTGGAATAAGTACTAAGCGCCGGCGTTCTTTGAGCACCACATCGGCCGCACGCGTTAATAATTGACTGGATACCCCATGCGCAATTTCAGCCAAGCTGTTCATTGAGCATGGGGCAACAATCATACCCAAGGTCTTAAACGAGCCACTTGCAATACTTGCCGCAATATTCGTATTGGCATGATACACATCGGCCAAATCTTTAAGTTGCGTAAGACTCAAATCGCTCTCATAACTACGTGTTAACTGCCCTGCCTTCGTTACGACCAGGTGCGTTTCTATCGGCAGTGTTTTTAAGATTTCTAATAATCTAATACCATAAATAATGCCTGAAGCACCGGTAATACCAATAATTAATCGTGAAGCCGTCATAAAATTCATGCTCTCTTTTTTACTCGAGTTAAGTTTATTGTATAAGAATAGGGTATAATTTTCCTTTTAAATTAATTTTGTGGATTTATTTGCTCATGACAACACCTCGCCAAATCCCTCGTCAGATGCTCGTAACCAGCGCGCTTCCTTATGCCAACGGCCCCCTACACCTGGGTCATTTACTTGAGCACATCCAAACGAATATCTGGGCGCATACGCATAATATGCTTGGACATAACTGCATCAGCGTATGTGGTGATGACGCGCATGGAACGCCGATTATGCTCAAAGCTGAGCAGCTCGGTATAACACCTGAAGAACTAACCACGCAAATTCAAACCAGCCACAAACAAGATTTTGATGCGTTTGGCGTCCATTATGATTGCTATCACACCACGCATTCGGAAGAAAACAAAACGCTTGCCGAAGAAACCTACAAGCGCCTTGAAGCCAACGGCGATATCATCAAAAAAACGATTCTCCAAGCCTACGATCCCGTTAAAAATATGTTCTTGGCCGATCGTTATATTAAAGGCCATTGCCCGCGGTGTGACACAGCAGACCAATACGGAGATAATTGCGAGGCCTGCGGTGCAACGTATGATCCAACCGATTTAAAAAATCCTATTTCGAGCTTATCCGGTGCAACACCTATTGAAAAAGAATCAGAGCATTACTTTTTTGATTTGCCACGTTACGAAGCGTTTCTTAAAACATGGACACGCAGCGGCAGCTTACAAAGCGAAGTTGCTAACAAATTAGGCGAGTGGTTCGAAACAGGCCTAAGAGCATGGGATATTTCACGCGATGCGCCTTATTTTGGTTTTGAGATTCCGGGTGCTACGAATAAATATTTTTACGTGTGGCTTGATGCGCCGATTGGTTACATGGCGAGCTTTAAAAAATACTGTGACCAAAACAATCTTTCGTTTAATGACTTTTGGGATAAAAACAGCACCGCTGAGCTGTATCACTTTATCGGCAAAGACATCATGTACTTTCATACCCTGTTTTGGCCTGCCATGCTCTCAGGTAGCGGACGGCGTCTACCCACGGCTATTTATACCCATGGATTCCTAACAATTAACGGCCAAAAAATGTCTAAATCTCGCGGGACATTTATTCAAGCCAATACATACTTAAAGCATCTCAACCCCGAGTATTTACGTTATTTTTTAGCGGCCAAACTCAACGGCCGTGCCGATGATCTCGATCTAAATCTCGAAGAATTTATGCAGCGTATTAACTCAGACTTAATCGGAAAAATAGTAAATATCGCAAGCCGATGCGCAGGCTTTATTAACAAACGCTTTGACAATCAGCTGTCAGCCACGCTCGACAACCCTGAGTTATTTAACACGGTTCTAGCTGCGCGCGAAGGTATTATAGATGCTTATATTAAACGTGATTATGCTCACGCAATTCGACAAATTTTAGAGGCCGCGGCACATATTAATCAATATATAGATGCTGAAAAGCCCTGGATTCTGGCGAAAGATCCCGAGCAGCTCGAACGCGTGCAATCGATTTGTAGCCTAGGCCTAAATTTATTTAGGTTACTCATCACTTATTTAAAACCCGTCTTGCCAACCATGGCACATGATTCGGAAGCATTTTTGAACTGTGAGCCACTCACCTGGCAAAATATTGAAACGCCACTACTCAATCACAGCATCAACAAATTCAAGCCGCTGATGACCCGCATCGAGCAAGCAAGCTTAGACGCATTGATAGCACCCGAGGCTGCTTAACATCATGTCAAAACCAACTGTAAAAGAACTGGATGCCGTGCTCCCACAAACCCAATGTGGCGAGTGCAGCTACCCCGGCTGCCTTCCGTATGCCGAAGCACTGGTCCATGGACAAGCCAGCATTGACCGATGCCCACCGGGTGGTGTGACTACGCTCAAAGCTCTGGGCAAATTACTTAATGTTGATCCCGAGCCTTATCTTGAGGCCGTAAAGATTGCCACGCGCCCACCTCAGCGCGCTGTCATTCGTGAAGATGAGTGCATTGGCTGCACCAAGTGCATTCCGGCCTGCCCAGTGGATGTGATTATAGGCAGCGCTAAGCAAATGCACACGGTCATAGAGCATTCGTGTACGGGATGCGGTTTATGTGTTGACCCATGTCCGGTGGATTGCATAGATCTCATCGAAGAACCGGCTGAAACTTACGACCGCGATCTTGCGCGTGAACGCTTTCAAGCAAAAAATATTCGCCTGCTGCGTGAACAGCAAGAAAAAGAGCGGTTATATCGCGAAAAACGTCAGATCAAACAAGCTAAAAACGATCCTGAGCAAAAAGACGCGAATGCAAAACGCGCTTATATTTTAGAAGCCATGGCACGAGCAAAAGCGCGTAAGCAATAATCACGACTCTGACCAAACCACAACAAAGTTGCCTAAAATAAACGCTTGAGCTACACTTCAAACACAGACCTTATTTTAACTATCGTGTTATGTTTGAACTCATGTTAACAACTACTCTTCCTGATTTAACGGGTTCAACGAACCCTACTTTACTTCAACAACTAGCAAGTGCAGAAAAAAAACGTGTTCGACTCAAACGTATCGCCAAAACTCATCTTAAACCCAATGAAATCAATCAATTTAACCAAGAAATTATTGAGATTTGGCGTGAGCATTTACAAGAAAAACTTACCCACGAACCTCGTCCTTTAGGTCTGATTGAAAGCCTGAGTGACGTAACAGATGATCATCCCTTATCGTTTGCCGCACTTATTTTATTTCTCATTGATCGAGGGTTATCAAACGATGAAATTTTGAAATCTGGCCTGCTGCATCATTATCTTGCGATCAATCTGATAGAAAAAGATAATATTTTACTCACCTACCACCTTCTTAGATTGTACCCCAAAGCCAAAGAACTCCTCGAGCAGGCATCTCAAATCACAACGTTTCGTAATGCATCAGGAACATATTATGAAACTGAAACAGAGGCACAAAAAGAAGTTTTTGATGCACTTGCTCCCACAACACTTTTTTATACGCTCACGGGAACGCTTCGGCCAAAATCAGATTTAATACGTATCACGACAACCACGCCGGCTTTAACTTGGGCACCCACACAAGAAAATATAGATCTTCTCTATTCCCTGTTTGGTAGCTCTTTGCTCTCACGTGCATTTGCCTACCTTGAAACAAAACCAACACTGACACTTAAACGCACCTTGAGCCAAACTCTCAGCTATTTTTCACCTGATGAAATCAGTATGCTTTATGAAGCAATCCAACATGAAACAGGCGCGGACATGCGGACTCAGCGTCTTAAACAACTCACGGATATTATACCTGATGCAACGATCGATATCTTATTTAAACACTATGCAACACCGGAAAAAAAAGCACCCGTTTCACCTTGGATTTTACTCAACATAAAACCTAATCTTCTCCAAAACACCACACCCGAAGATTTAGACTATCTTATTCTGCATTATCCTATTGGAGCACATGAGATCGATCATATCGCCTCACTGGCGCAAGACACAAAGATGACGCCTTATCGAACTCATCTACATGCATCAATTTTGGAGCATTATATTAAGAATCCTGGACTCGCCGATGCTGATCGTGATGATAACACTCAAGTAAATTTAGAAAGACGCCTTTTTGAAGATCCAAGCATCACCCCAGCGTGCCAAACTCAAGCAGAAGAAGAGCAAGAGACATTACAGCAATGCCTTTTTGCCAATACTAAACCGTTCACATTTGATGGCTTCATCAACATCACAAGCTACTATCACAGCAACCGTGCGCGTTATGTATTACTCCATCGCTTAAGCCAAACGCGCGTTACCCTACCTCAAACGAATTACCAACTTTACGCGAGTATTCTTGCAACAGGTGTAGATCTCCTAGAAGCCTTAAACATCATGCATGCACAGGTTAATCCAGCTGATCTACGTCAAATTCAGATTCGAACATTACTCGAAACACTCTACTTCATCGACAACTCAGAACTCCAAGCACGCATCATTGTATTACTTAAAACAAACTTTGGTATCACCAACTGGAAAGATCAAAAATTCGCTGACGACACACCATTACAGCAAGCCTTAGCAAGCGGCAATGAGACCCTTACCGCCACTTATTTTTCAGATCAAGATTTTGAAATGCTGAATCAAGCCATACAAAACAAGCAGGGCAGCTCGTTAATTAAGCTATTTGCAAACAACATTGGAGCTCTTCCTATTATATTAAACCGCTTGAAACCTAATTTGGAGGACATGCAAGCATCACTTGTTCGTGCAATAAAGCATCCTAAAGCGTTACAAACTCTGCTCGCTCACGCAGTTAAAACCAAAATATCTTTAGATAATCTATTAACGTTCACTACGGATCGTTTTTCAGGCGACACCTATTTTCATGATCTTGTACGCCACCCGGCCAGCTTACGTATGCTATCAGACTATTTAGACTATACTGAAGCAACATTTTTTCTTGAGGCAATATTATCTTCTGCAACCAATCGAGAAAATCCTCTTTTTATCGCGGTAGATTACCCCGAATCATTAAAATTAATTTTTAACAGAATCCCCAAAAAAGAGCGCGACCTTACCTTAAAAATTTTCGACCCCAACGGTAACTCTCTCTTGCATGCGGCCGCCAACCAACCCGAGTCATTTAGCTTTCTGTTAAGGTCACACAAAAACGACAAAGCACGCATCGACGCCATAAATCAACGAAATCAGTTCGGACAAACACCGCTCAGGCTCGCCGCCCAAACAAAAACACCTCATAGCCTTAAACTCGCAATGACCTACTTTCTGGATGATGCTTCACGCCTTGCTGCCACACAAAAAAAAGATAGGCAAAACAATACGTTACTTCATCTTGCAACAAACCATGCCGAATCCTTTCTTGATTTATTCAAACTTTATCCAGAAGAGCAACAATTGGACGCTCTTTTTGACACAAATAACAACGAAAAAACACCGCTTGATGAGCTCGCACAGCACCCTGAGGTTTTTGCAACGGTGCTGGATAATTTACCTGAAGCAACCCTAACACAACTACGCTTACCGCAAGGCCCCCTCAACCAGTCTCTCCTACATAACCTTGAATTGCCTTTTAGCTCTATGGAAGTTTTATTAGATCTCTACCCCAATCAAACGGAATATGTTCATGCCGTAAAGTATGCTGATACCCACGGTAAAACACCGCTCGATTACGCCATAGAAAATACAGAACCGGCCTATTTCAAACGGTTTATTGATGTTTACGATGCAGCCGATCGCTTAACCATCGTGAACACCGTAGATGGTGAAACCGGCCAAACACTTTTCCATGACAACCCTGATGCAACGGTATTTATACCTACGGTTCTTGAAACATTATCACTCGATGAACGCTTCACAGCGCTCACAACACGCAATAGGCAAGAAGAAACACCTTTGCATTTGATGGTAAAAGAGCCCAGAAGAGAGACCTCTCCTGCATTCTTTTATGGGATGGATTCGCTTGAGTGCAAAAAAAGAAGAGCCGTCACATTTGAGCGAGCGCTCGACACATTACGCCCAGAAGATAAACCCATCGCCATACACCAGCCTGACGAGAAAGGTAATACCCCTCTGCATTATGCCGTACAAGATGATAAACAACGCCAATGGGACGTTATGTTAAGCGCGCTACCTGACGATGAGATTTTTACAGCCTTAAGCATAAGAAATCATCGAGGACTCACCCCTTTGCACCTGGCCGCAACAGAGCATGGCAAACAATTTGCAACAACTTTCAAAAACCTGCCCGATGCAGAACAGGCCACAATCAAAACCATGCCAGATAACAATGGAAATATTTTGTTACATCACATCGCCTACATGACTCATCATCTCGATCTTGTGCTGTACAGCTACACGAGCAGTACAGAACTATTGGCTGCACTACAAACAGAAAGTATTCAGGGTTATACCCCTTGGAAAGGTATGGAGTATAACCAGCAAGCTAAAAACATTGTTCAAGCGCTTTTATCTGAAGAGGACTGGCAAACCCTGACCGGCAATCTTAGTCCACAACCGTGAAATCATTCCACCTTTTTTTCAGGACGCATCCAATCCGGTAACGTTGTTTGTTTCGACGCGGTAAGCGTCAAGCCACCGGCAGGTACTGATTTACGAATGCTACTACCTGCTCCAACCGTTGCATTTTTTCCGATGGTCACGGGTGCAACAAGCTGGGTGTCCGAACCAATAAATGCGCCGTCTTCAATCACCGTTTGATGCTTATTAATCCCATCATAATTACAGGTAATCGTACCCGCACCTATGTTTACTTTTTTTCCAATGGTCACATCACCTAAATAACTCAAATGACTGGCTTGGCTATTATCGTCAAATACTGCTTTTTTTGTTTCAACAAAATTACCGATTTTACAGCGATCACCTAAAACTGTACCGGGTCGAATGCGTGCAAACGGTCCAACTTTGCAATCTTCGCCAATCACACAATCATCCAAAACAGAATGTGCCTCAATCACGGTATTATCACCCAGCGTCACGTTGGTTAAAACACAGTTAGCGCCAATACGGCAGTTTTGACCGATGTGCACCTTGCCTTCAAAAATAATATTGGCATCCAAATAAACATCTTGCCCGCACGTAAGTTCGCCTCGAATATCGATGCGTTTTCTATCCGCCAACGTCACACCTGACATCATTAATTCAAAAGCACGTTGTTCCTGCCAAATACGCTCCAGCCCTTCGAGTTGCGATCTGTCATTCACACCCTGAATCATCCAAGATTCAGGTGCATGCACACACGTAATCGGACAGTTTTCTTCTGCTGCCATCGCCATAATATCTGTTAGGTAATACTCTTCTTGAATGTTTTTATCGCTGAGCTTAGGTAGCCATACCGCCAAATCTGAGGCTGTCGCACAACAGGTGCCACTGTAAATTTCTTGAATCGAACGTTGGGCGTCTGTGGCATCTTTTTCTTCAACCACGCCTTGAATAGCTCCGTTTACATCACGCAACACACGTCCAAGGCCTTTGGGATTAGGAAGAATGGCGAGGAGCAAAGCAAGCGGCTCTTTTCTGGATGCCGACGAAGGCGTACCATGTGCCACCATTGCTCGCAATAAGTCGAGTTGAATCAACGGCACATCTGCCGACAAAACCAACACCTGGCTTTCTTCAGGAATATGCGGCAAAGCCTGCATCACAGCATGCCCTGTACCCAATTGTTTTTTTTGCCAAACCCAATTCACGGGCCTATCGCTAAACGCTCGTTTAATACGCTCGCCTTCGTAGCCAATAATCACATGAATACCGTCGGGCTCAAGAGCCTCCGCAGTATCTAACACACGTTCGAGCATGCTTTTCCCTGCAAGCTTATGAAGTACTTTTGGCGTGCTTGAGCGCATGCGCGTGCCGTTGCCTGCGGCCAGAATAACTAAATGCAGTGACATATATTTAATTCCCTTTTCATCTTTACCTTTGATTGTTTCACGTTATGATAAACGCTTAACGGCTGCAGGAGTAGTAGCATGACCCTTTTTATTGACGTTGCAAAAGAATTTTTAATAAAACACATCCAAACGATTATCCAAGAATCAAAAAATGCGGATGGACGAAGCACAACCTACGGTGCTTTTTTAGGTAAACGAGATCTTGAGCTCTCAGCCAATAAACGCGCTGATTTAACCCGTTTGCTTACTTCAATCGAAACGATGCCTACAGAGACAGACGAATTAAACCTCACGGCTCTCTTGGCCTGTATCCAAACCGCAGAAACTTCACTTCACACCACGCGCTCTTTAGGAAAGCATGCTCCAGCAAATACAGAAGAGAGCCTGCTTCGCCTCAAAGCTTTTATCCAAGAGTTTTATACACAATTAGAAAAACTCAAACTATTAGATGACGGCTGTCCCACCGTACCCGATCCCGTTTTTTATTTGTATCATGCCATTGCATCCTATTTTGCTGTGCGCCTATCCGAAGGTGCCGTCAAAACAAATATTCTGAGCATGACCACACACTGGTTAAGCAATCACCCTTCGATTACCTACAAACGAGCCTTTCTTATGGCCATTGATGATGTCATTGAACTAAAACTCCAGCGCTTTCAAACTCACCTTTCAGGACAAAAAACAAAAGCAACAAACTTCGAACAAATAAAACATGAAGCGGTCGATGATTGCCTTGAGCATTTAAGTCTTAAGCACGAAGCGCTACGGCATGATAGCCAATATCTTAATAGCTTAGGCCAGCCTGTAGCGATGACTTTTTTACTTAGCTATTTAGGTGAGGCAAAAGATGCTATTCGATTAGGTATAATCAACTTAAGTGACCAAGATAAAATTAGTGATAATCATTTGACTATGCTTTAAGATGAAGAATGCGTTATTTAAAAAAAATATCATGTTTTTTCAACAAATCGCCTCTCCTCAAAAAAATACCCTAGCGCATGAAAGCACTCTCATGGAAGTCTGTTTTCCTGGAAAAAATAAATTTAATCAGGCTTATCTAACCTGGCTTTACTTTAATAACCCTGAAGGTCATGTTATTGGTTTTAATGCCTGGGATGAGAACCGTTTAGTTGCCCATTATGCCTGCATTCCTCGATTAATTAACATAAATGGAGAAAATATCAAAGCCCTTTTGTCGCTGAATACAGCGACACATCCTGACTACCAAGGGAAAGGACTTTTCACCAAGCTTGCACATATGACCTATGATTTAGCTTCCTCTCAAGGTTATAGCTCTGTGTTTGGTGTCGCTAATAGCAATAGTACTCCTGGATTTATTAGAAAATTAGGGTTCCAACTGGTAGAGCCTCTGGATGCACGCATAGGAATGGGGTCTCTTCACATCAACTTTGATGCTGTTACAAACAGAGCATGTTTTCAACCCGCCTGGACAAAAACTACATTGTCTTGGCGGTGCGCGAATCCTAATAACCCCGTTTCTAAACAACATAAATCAAACAGCATAGGCTTTCATGCAACTGCGTTTGGAAAACTATCTGTTTACGCGGAACACACCATACCGCTTCATGAGATAGATAATGAAACATATCCCGATACCTTGCTCTTACCCCTCAGACTTTTTATTGGCTTGCTACCTGAGGGTAGTTGCTCTTTTCGTCAGTATTACACCATTCCGCATTGTTTCCGTCCTTCACCGCTTAATTTTATTTACCGTTCACTTGACAACAAAACAAAACATCTTGAAAAAGGAAGAACATTTTTCTCATTTATGGACTTCGATGCATACTAATAACACCCGATTATTTGTTTTTGCCCATCAAGATGATGAATTTGGGGTTTTTCAATGCATCAAGCAGGCTGTACAAGAGGGTGAGCATGTCTACTGCGCCTACTTAACTGATGGCGGCCCTCATCGTGTACAACGTAACCGAGAATCATTGTATGTACTCTCTCAATTGGGTGTGCACGCATCTCATGTTTTTTTTGCCGGAGAAACACTTGGCATCAAAGACGGATTTTTGGAGCAACATCTTCTTATCGCTGCTGCCTGGGTAAAAAATTGGTTTTCCAAATACGTATCTATCACGTCGATCTATATTGCCGCATGGGAAGGCGGCCATCCGGATCATGATGCGCTTCACGCGATGACTTTATATGTGGCAAACCAAGAGAATCTTCTTCAATATGTTTGGCAATTTCCCTTGTATAATAATCATGCTTGCCGAGGCCATTTCTTCAAAGTGCTTTCTCCTCTTTTAGAAAACGGTATACCAAGACAACGTCTCATTCCTTGGCGTAACCGGCTACATTTTTTACGACTCTGCCTGTGCTATCCTTCACAAGCTAAAACATGGTTGGGTCTGTTTCCGTTTGTCATGCATCGATACCTATTTCATGGCACTGAATTGACTCAACCCGTTTCTCTTGAGCGTCTGTTAACCCCCCCTCATCAGGGAACTCTTTACTATGAAAAGCGCGGCTTTTCCTCTTGGAAAGCTCTAAACAAACGCGTGCAAGAACTTTTTAATTAATGACCATGGCACCGTATAGCCCGTGCAATTCTATCGGCATTTGCCATGATGGTTAATGTATGTGACTTTTCTGAAAGCATGGGTAAGCAAGCTCCATCAACGACATACAGCCCTTTCAGCCCGCATACTTCTCCCCATGCATTCGTTTCGCCCAATGTAGGCTTAGAACGCATAGGCAGAGTTCCAGCATAATGAATATCACTACCGGGCGTGCTAACACTAAAACTCATGGGCAAAATATATGCCCCGAGGTGCTTGTAAGCTTTTTGAAGTTTTCCTTTAGCCAAACTCATTAAATCCAAAACTTCTTGGTTGTAACCTCCCTCAACAAACAATACGCCATCTTGTTTTACTCTTGCTCTATTACACGACAAGTTACCTGGCAAAAATAAATTTGCTACGACACAAGAGCTCAACACATGCTTAAGAAGCTCTATACCATAGCGCCGCCTTAATGGAAGATATTTTATAAACTCAGACACAAGGAGGCCGTGGGTCGAAATAGTTGATCCAAAACCTGTAATACCCTCTTTAATATGCTGAGTAAATGATAACTGAGCCAAGCCAAATGTCGACTGCTTGACCGCCCCTAATAAACGCGGCAACCAAAGCATAAATACAGCCATGGGACAAGAAAGCAAAGGAAGTGCATCAGGAAATTTTAAAGCATTTAAAACAAATCGTGTGGTTGCTAATGTTCCAGAAGCTAGAATAAGTTTAGAACATGAGATTGTCCGGAAGCTTTCATCAGCCTTATTTTTTCCTTGAATACACCATAAACCACCTTTGCGCTCTATATTTTCTACAATAAAACCGCTCTCGTGATAAAAATTTTTATCTTCACATAAACTACTCAGTTCAGTAACTGCCGAATATAACGATTGACGACTGCATCCCCATAAACAATGATTCAAATGCCCACATGCCTCTCGTCCTAAATGATTGCGACTTAAAGCAGCTACGCGTGATAAACCTAGACGGAAGTCTCCTTTTTTAAATTGAGCTTTACGCTTAATATATTGATTGTAAATATTTGTATGAATATCATCCATTTTAATCGGCGGTTGTGCCCAAGCATCAAGACCAAAATATTCAGCCAAATCATCGTCATGATGCCCACTCACGCCGATACGTTTTGTTACGATTTCATACGAACGATCAAGCTCTGCAATATCAATTGGGAATTCGGTTAGTTCAGCTTGAGAGAACCTTGATACCCCGCATCCCCATGCATTTGAAAGACCTCCCGTGGCCAAGGAGCCTATCGCTGTGAAATTTTTTGTCTCAATATGATTAGTTTTAGAAAAATCTTCAAATGTATGAGCGTGTGTGGGTGTACGCAGTTTTGGGGAGCCCTGTTCTTGCAGACGTAAAGCTTGAAATTGCTCCCCAACCATCCACGTCCATTGCTCCGTATCGTTTGCTCGTGTTTCTAAAAAAGATTGTCTCGGCAGCGCTATATTCGGTTGCTTTCCGCCATCAACCATTAAAATACGCAGCCCAGAATGAAGCAATGCTTGTGCGGCTGAAACACCCGCGGGACCACTTCCTACAATAATAATATCGAAATCTGGATTCATTTTATGCTCGGCCGAAAAACAACACCAACGATTCGCCACGCTACCTCATAAATTAAAGCACGAGCAATATCCAAGATACTCAGATAAGGCTTAGAACATGCATGGTCGCTCATAAATTTACGGGCGCCTTGCGGCGTAGTTTCGGCAAGCATAGTTGCTGCATTTAAGCGCCAGATAAGCTCCAACCCCGGTGCCGTTGCATTAAGTTTGGATGTATCTAGACATGCCATCAACACAGGACATTGAAATGTCCATTTAGGAAGATTTATCAACGTGCCTTGTCGCACTGCTTCAATCGCTCGGACATAACGGCGTAATAAGACATCTTTTGGCCTCTCTTTTAATACATACTGAAGCAACACCCGACCTTCTTTTAATAATCTCCGCCGCCTATCACTTCCCGACTTATGCATGCCCGATGAAAGTGGACGTAGTGGTAAATTTAATAATGCAAGAGCATCCTTTGTGTTCATGGGGTGTAGATTAAACAAACTTTTTAATTGCTGAAGCTGAGCTATATTTTTAAAACACGAAACCACAACTGAGGGACAGGGAATAAACGCTTTTTGTTTATAAAGCCGTGACCTGGCAATCGTCGCTAAAAAAGTTCTGAACGATATTGCTTCTATTGAGCCCAAATTTAGCGCACAAGAAGGCACGTCATCACGCTCGATGAGAGTCAGCAAACCTTTGACCAAATCATCCACATGAATAGGTTGTATTGTCGGCGCAGGAAAAAAAGCTGGTAGCAAAGGCATATTACGAACTATCCCGATGAGCCTTCCAAATAAAGCCTCTTCACGCCCCCCATAAACCTGCCCTGGCCGTACCACCCAACCACCTGCGGCAAGCACAGTTTGTTCAATATGCCATTTTGTTCGCCCATAAGCCGTAGGTGCATCAACACGTGCCGTTTGGCTCGAAATAAAAATAAATTTAGCCCCAAAATCAGCGCATGCTTTGAGTAATAAACACGCCGAACGTTGTTCATTTGGATTTTCTATTGAATCAACGGCTAAGTGAATCACAACGTCTGTATCTTCAGGGAGCGGTGGTAGCACCACTGAATTCAAGTCATAAAAAATCCAAGATAAAGATTTAAACGCATCATGTTTTTTTCTGGTCATGCATACAACGTCATGATGCTTGTCCAATACGGCCTGAACAAGACGCTTACCTAAATACCCTCCAGCGCCCGTAATAAGTACTTTCATGATCCATGGTCTCGATGCGATACAAAAATAAATGTTTTATTTATCCAATAATTGAAAAATACACAAGAAACATCCGCCATAAATTTTGCTAAGATTGTGTATGGCACACAACTTAACAACACAATCAGAGCAAGCGATGACAAAGGAATATTTAACATGCTTAACATAAAAAAACGACGCGCTTGCGCTGCTTTATCTTTTTTATGATTAGATTTAAACGTGATGTTACGGTGCGCAATAAACGCAAAAATACCACCAGCCAGTTTCCCGATGATGTTCGCCATAACAGGGTGAAAAGCTAAAAATCCTAGCATCAAAAGAAAGCTTCCCATATCAATCACATACGCTAATAATTGAATGAGGATGTAACGACAAAATTTCATATTTTAATTTTCTGAAGCACAATCACATGATGCAACGCTAACCAGCGATTCAATGGACGTAAACATATTTGTAATAAGGCAAGCATAGGACTTAATTTATCCGGACATAGTTGCTTGAAATTCAATCCACCGGAAAAAATATATTTTAAATAATAACGGTCTAATCGATGATGTACAATTTTTAATGATGGATGTTTTTGCTCAAACTCAGCACGGTCTCGCATAAAAATAATATAACTTAACGCCTGATTAGCACCATGCATAGGGCCTGTGGCTGGAGTTTCCCAAGAAGGATATGTTTTATCAAAGCCCTCCGTTTTAAACAAACGCTTATACAAAAAAGAAGCAAACACCCCATAATAAGGCTCAAGTAAAATAACTCCTCCTCCTGGTGCCAAAGTTCTTTCCAATTCATCAAAAAAAAACCTAGGTTTGGAAAAATGATGGAAACAGTTTTGCGCATAAAAAACACGAACAGCCCCGTCCTCAAGCTCCATTGCTTCTGCGTTAAGTGCTCGATCAAGATGAGGCGCCGCCATAATATCCGTTGCCAATACCGAAGCATAAGAATCTCGCATAGGCGCTATGCCGGAACCTAACTCAATTTCTAGACCCGAAGCATTGAACAATTGATGATCTAACTTACGAAACTGATCATGAAAATGCGCAAATACTTCTCCTAACATAGGTTTGCTCATTAACTTTTTGCGATGCTCCTCAAGTCTCGCGCCTCCATTAACGTCAATTTTATCCATCTCTCGATGGCGCAATAAATTAATTAATTTTTTCATGCTTATTCTTCTAACGCCTTATGTTTTGGATAGCGACATGCTGCATTAATATCATAATTGAGAAAAGCCATAAGCAATTGAAACCCCATCAAAATTGAGAGTGTCGCAATCATTACTGTCCCCGTTGGAGTGGATACATTTAATTTTGCGAAGTGAGCCCACTGATACCCACCAAAGCATACACCAAAACCAAATAAAAACAGCCCTGCCGGTAATTCAATTGACGCAAGTGACATGTCACGCAAATAATAATTATAAAAGATACGTTTCCAACAATTTCGTATATGCTTGAAGAAAAACTCACCTATAATTTTTGAAATTTTTAAGTTACTCACCTCATCACCATACTGAGCGCTCATAGGTACATCAATCACTACAGCACGTAAAATATTAAGTCGGAATAACATATCTGTTTCAAAAAAATAACGTGGGCTTATTTTATTAAACCGTACATGCTTCGCAACGTTAGTATGAATTGCGGTATATCCATTAGTTGGATCAAACAAATGCCAATAGCCTGTAGACAACTTCGTCATCAGCGAAAGGACAGCATTACCAAAAAGTCGCATTTTTGGCATCGCTCGTAGGGCATCTAAATCAAAAAACCGATTCCCTTTGGTGTAATCTGCTTTGCCCGCAAGAATAGGTGCGACCATACGTGGAATAATAGAGGGGGCCATCTGCCCATCCCCATCTACTTTAACCATGATTTTGGCACCATCAGCTATGGCAGCCTGATACCCCACCATCACAGCACCGCCAACACCTAAATTTTGCGGATTTCGTATCACATGAACGCGTTCATCCGTGCAATACTGCTGAACAAAATTCGCCGTGTACTCAGGGCACGCATCATCCACCACATAAATAAGCCCAACCTCCGGCCCCATATTTTTTAGCACATCTAAAACATGCTTTTTAACCTTATAACAAGGCATAATAACTGCAATCATAATAAGCTTCTCTGATGCCTTACATCCATAAGATTATTCTTCGCTAACTGAAATGTCGGATCAATTTTAAGCGCTTCAAGACATGCGATCTCTGCCTCATGATACTTACCTAACTGACCGTATGCACTGCACATATTATTATATGCCGCTGCGTAATTTGGCTTAAGTCTTAATGCCTGCTGACACGCCTTAATACATGCTTCATACTGCTTGTTATTGTAATAAGATAAGCTCCTATCAAGATAATTTTCTGCTGTATGTGCTTGATTGATTTCTAGAAGCAAATCTCGCCCCCCTTGATGCCCAGGACTCAAACGAACAAGCCTCTGAAGCAAAGATTTTGCTTCAACTATACGCCCCGTGCTCTTCAAAAAAGTTGCGTAAAAATATAAAACACCCGGGTCATTGGGTCCGTACTGCATGGCTTGTTTAAAATAAGTTTCTGCCTCTTTTGTCTTGCCCTTGGCTTGCTTTAGTATGCCTAAATTTGTATGTAACACACCGTAATAGGGATTAAGCTTCAGCGACCGTAAAAAATACTTTTCTGCCTCATCATAACGCCCTTCTCCCATAAGCGTTAAGCCATAATTCATAAGGCCCCGGCCATTATAAGGGCTTTTAATGCTTACATCTTTCCAAAGCGAAGCCTCTGTTCTCCAAACCTTATTGCGTTGATATGTTCCGTAACCATGAGCACCTAACACAACCAAAATACACACAAAGACCAAACCGCATTTATGTTTAAATTGCGAGGCGAAGGTTAAAGCCACAAGATAAAGAGCAAAGGTCACAGCAAGCAATAAACCGATGAATGGGAAAAAAGTACGGTGATCATTCATCACTTCAGCCAAGGGCACGACAGAAGTCGGAATCAGTGCAATAAAAAACCAAAAAACACCAAACGAAATAGGCCGTGTTTTCGTATAATTTGATGTAAAAAAAGCTACAATCATCATCATAAAAATAAATGCGATACCCATAAAAAAACGTGGGTCAGCCATGCTTGTTAAACGGGCTAGATCAGTATCTGCACTCAACTGCAAAGGCAAAAAGAAGGTTACAAAATAATGCAACATGACATAAGGCTGTGTTATTAAATAAGCATATGCCGAGCCTCCCCCCGTATCGGCTGATATAGACTGCATTTTTATTAAAAAAACACACATCATCATGCACGTAACCAACGCGGGCAATACGGTCTTAAAAGCACCTAAGCAAGACTTGAACGCAAGCAATCCGGCACGTTTTTCAAAATATAAAACATATAAAAACAACAAGCCGGGAAATACCAAAAGCGTTTGTTTAAATAACAGACCAATGATCAGAGGCACAAGATACAAACCCCATCGACGATGCTTGGGCCAATAAATAAAAACAATAAACGAGCAAATTAACCAAAACGTTGAAACCGAATCAGAACGCGCTGAAATATAATTAATGGTCTCGGCATTTGCCGTATGCAGGCCATACCATGCGACCGCAAACCATGAAAACATCATATTCCATCGGCTTGAAATAGCTGCTTGTGTTATTTTTGTAAAAAAGAAATATAGCAATACACATAGGGCTAAATACCAAACAAAGGTTGAACTATGAAACCATAAAGGTGTTAATTCGTCACCCATCCAATAATCGACAGCTAATGAGAGCGTAAGCATCGGGCGATACGTTTGATTCGCAGGTAAGGAACTTATCGTTGAACTATCAGTAAAAAATAATTTAAAATTATGTAAATCTTGGATATAAGCATTATTGACGAGCACATGAAAATCATCAAAATGAAAGCTATTATAAAAATGATTGCTGTAAGCCATGCTTATAATCATAAGCATGCAAAAACCTAAAGCCCATGATAAAGCTAATTTTGTATTCACATGCATGTATGCCAACCACCTGCCCCTGCGTTGGCAAAAGATTATAGAAATACTTGATTGAAGACAACTTATAAAAACAACTTATAAAAACAACTTATAAAAACAACTTAAAATTAGCTTACTTACCCAAACTCAACTCACCGGCAATATCACGGACCATCTCAGCTTTCACTTGGGTTAAATCACTATACTTGCTCATCAAATATAGAAGTTTGCAATAAATAGCCTCAGGCGTCATGTCATGCCCACTCACAAGCCCTGCATTAATCAAAGAATGTCCGGTAGCATATTGCTCCATTTTAACAAGCCCATGAGCGCACTGGCTGCTGTTTACAAGAATCACGCCTCGAGCAGACGCTTCAGCTAATATTTTTAAAAAACGAGGTGAATTATTCGGAGCATTACCTAAACCATAGGTTTCGAGCACAAGTGCTTGAAGTGGCATCTGAAGCAAGGTTTCTAATACCTCCATGGCCGTACCCGGGCATAATCTAAAATTTGCAATGCACTGCGGCCTAAGAGGCTGCCAATGGAACGGTTTTTTTGGTTCGGGCAATAGCAAGCCACTGGCCATATTAATGTTTTGCTCGATTTCAGCCAAGTGAGGAAAATTAGGGGAGTCAAACGCATCAAACCGTGTGGAACTTATTTTTTGTGTGCGATTGCCACGTAGTAAACTTTGATTAAAATACACACAGACCTCATGAATGGGCCTATGCGCACAGAGCCAAAGTGATGTGAGTGCATTATCCAACGCATCGTTTCGTACTTCAGATAGCGGAATTTGAGAGCCCGTAAGAATAACCGGCTTACTTAAATTCTCAAGCATAAACGATAATGCTGAAGCAGTGTACGCCATGGTGTCGGTACCATGAAAAATAACAAACCCATCAAATTTTTCATAATAACAGCTAATATCTTCGGCCAGTTGATTCCAATCTTCATACGTTAAATTAGAAGAATCAAGCAAAGGCTTGTATTCAAGAACTTCATAATCAGGCATGTCGGCATGCGAGAATGCAGGGATTGCACGCAAAGCTTTTTCAACATGATTCGCTTTAGGCTGATAGCCTTCGCTCGTTTTAACCGAGCTAATAGTGCCCCCGGTGTTTAAAATCAAAATATTTTTTTTCAAAGCATGCCCCTAGAACACGAACCACCCACCGACCTGTTTTAATTATAAGCAATACAGGCTGATTGTTCCACTTATTTGAGTCTAGATACAAGTTCATTTGCCAAGGCCTTGTCTTTTATGAAAAAATCTCTAAATATGTAAAACAATTGTATTATCAACTTGGATTAATAATATTATGGTCGTCGACCGCGCTGGATACAGGCTCAACGTAGGGATTATTTTAATCAATGAGTCAGGACGCGCTTTTTGGGGTAAACGCCAAGGGCATGATTCATGGCAATTTCCACAGGGCGGTCTTGCCACCGGTGAAACGGCTGAAGAGGCCATGCTGCGTGAGCTACGCGAAGAAGTCGGTCTTGCACCTGAAGACATCAGTATTCTCGGTGTGACCCGACGATGGCTAAAATATCGTCTGCCCAAGCAATACTTACGCCACGGAAGCACACCGCTTGTGATTGGGCAAAAACAAAAGTGGTTTCTTTTAAAACTTGAGGCCAACGAACAAAAAATTCGTTTAGATCTCTTTGATTCACCCGAATTCGACAGTTGGCGCTGGATAGACTACTATGAGCCGCAGGATCACGTGATCTTTTTTAAACGTCACGTGTATGTTCAAGCCCTAAAAGAACTGGCGCCTCTCATGAAAAAACGCCCAATTCACCTAGGAGCGCGACAAACTCGAGGTCACCATGCGCGTCAATAGTCTATATAGCCTATGCTGAAATTGCTCAAACGTATCGTTCAAGATGTCACCACGGCAAACGATCTTACCGGGGCACTCACCACCTTAGTCCAGCGCATCCGCGAGGCTATCAATGTCGATGCTGTATCTGCATTTCTTATCGATGACAAACGCGCCGAATATGTTTTAATCGCAACTGAAGGCTTAGATAAAAAAGCTGAGTTCAAAATTCGTGTCCCCCTAAACAAAGGCCTGATTGGCTTGGTAGGTCGACGCGAAGAACCGCTTAACATGAACAACGCACGCGAGCACAAAGCCTTTATTACCGAACCACTTTTCGGTGAAGATGCACTGCATGCTTTTCTTGGCGTTCCTATTCTCCAACACCGAAAATTATATGGCGTCCTCATCGTACAACAAGCTGAAAAACGTGAGTTTGACGATGCTGAAGAAGCATTTCTTATCACTCTTGCAGCGCAACTTGGCGGTATTATTGCACACGCCGAAGCAACCGGTGAACTTGCTAAACTCACGCAGCCGAAAACATCGAGTACAAAAAAAAACGAAGTCACACATTTAGCCTTGAGTGGTATAGCATCGGTCCCCGGTGTTGCTATAGGAAGTGCCGTCGTTATTTCTCCACCCGCAGATATCGACGCCGTTCCTCGGCAACTGATTGAAGATGTTGATCATGAAATTGAAATTTTTCACACCGCTTTAGACGCGGCTCGCGACACCATGCATCAACTAAGCCGACGCATGCATGCAAGCGTCTCTGAGCATGACCACTCACTGTTTGATGTGTATTTACGTATTTTAGATAAAGAAAACTTAGGTGCCGAAGTTGAGCGCAGCATTCACGACGAAAAACTTTGCGCCCAAAGTGCCCTTGCCACGGTAATTAAGCGACATATTTTTACTTTCGAAGAAATGAAAGACGACTACCTGCGTGAGCGCGCCAGTGATTTTCGAGATCTTGGGCGACGCGTACTGGCTGAATTACAATCATCACAAGCCGTTGATATTGTTTATCCTAAACGCACGATATTAATTGGCGAAGAAGTGTCTGCAGCAGCGCTTGCTGAAGTTCCTGAAGGTCAGTTGGTTGGTGTTGTTTCAAGTAAAGGCAGTAACAACTCCCATGTGGCGATTTTAGCGCGCGCTTTAGGTATTCCAACAGTTATGGGTGTGCGTGGTTTTAAATTAGACGAAGTCTCAAGACGCGCCATGGTGGTGGATGGGTATTATGGGCATGTTTTTATCTCGCCATCCAAATCACTGGTCGCCGAATACAAACTTTTAGCCCAAGAAGAAGCGGAACTTAATCAAAGCCTGGTTAAACTCCGTGACAAGCCTGCTGAAACAACCGATGCACACCGCATCAAATTACATGTCAACACAGGGCTTGCGCTGGATACGGGCTTATCCATGAGCGTCGGTGCCGAGGGCGTGGGTCTATACCGCTCAGAAGTTCCATTTATGACACGCGACCGTTTTCCATCTGAAGACGAGCAATACGTGATTTATCGCCAAATCCTAAAAGCATTTGCACCACGCAGTGTAACCATGCGAACACTTGATATCGGCGGTGACAAACCCCTGCCTTATTTTCCTATTGAAGAAGAAAATCCTTCTCTTGGATGGCGCGGCATTCGTGTCACGCTCGATCATCCCGATTTGTTCTTACTCCAAGTACGCGCCATGATGCGTGCAAGCCAAGATCTTAATAACTTACGTATCTTGCTTCCCATGGTAACCACCTTAAACGAAATCGATGAGGCGATTGAACTCATCAACCAAGCGCATGCCGAACTCATCGAAGAAGGTTGTCCCATCAATAAGCCTGACATAGGTGTCATGATCGAAGTTCCTGCCGCGGTCTATTTGGCCGAAGCGTTTGCGCGTCGTGTTGATTTTCTTTCAGTCGGCACCAATGATTTAACGCAATATTTATTAGCCGTTGATCGCAATAATGCTCGCGTTTCCAATTTATATGATGCTTTGCATCCAGCGATGCTTCAAATGCTTCTCAAAGTGATTGAAGGCGGGCACGCCGCCGGTGTTCATGTGAGCTTATGCGGTGAAATGGCCAGCGATCCTTATGCTGTGATCTTATTGCTCGCCATGGGTTTTGATTCGCTGAGTATGAACTCTGCTAGCCTACCTCGTATAAAATGGATTATTCGAAGCTTTTCACTCGCAAAAGCACGTAAAATTTTGGCCGATGTATTAAAACTCGAACACGCATCCGATATTCGATTGCACCTACAAAAAGCCCTCGAGCACGAAGGCTTAGGTGGCTTAATTCGCGCCGGTAAATCCTAAAAAAGGACGTATTACTCTATGCTAACTTACCCCTCCATTAATCCTATTGCCTTCTCTCTTGGCCCATTAAGCGTGCATTGGTACGGACTTATGTACTTACTTGGCTTTGCTGGAGCCTACGGGCTTGCGCACTGGCGTGTTAAGCATCAAGCTCTTCATTGGACTTCAGAACAAATCGGCGATCTTATTTTTTTTCTTGCGTTAGGCGTGATTATAGGCGGACGCTTAGGCTACCTTGTGTTTTATCAAACCATTGCGTTTATCCATGCGCCGTGGATTGTTTTTAGAATATGGGAAGGCGGCATGTCGTTTCATGGTGGCTTACTTGGTGTGATGGCAGCACTCGCTTTATTTGCCCATAAACAACATAAAACCTTTTGGGATGTGGCCGATTTTACAGCGCCTCTGGTGCCGTTTGGTCTGGGCGCCGGACGCGCCGGCAACTTTATTAACGGCGAGCTTTGGGGACGCATAACCGATGTACCTTGGGGTATGGTTTTTCCTTTAGCGGGCCCCGAACCTCGCCATCCCTCACAGCTCTACGAAATGGCTCTGGAAGGCTTGGTACTTTTACTGCTGCTCACATGGTACAGCCGAAAACCTCGACCCGCTGGAACGATAGCAGCCCTATTCTTAATGAGTTATGCTGTGTGCCGCTTTATGATAGAATTCTTCCGAGAACCCGACTTACAACTTGGGTTTGTCGCATTCCGTTGGCTGACCATGGGGCAACTTTTATCGATACCCATGTTTCTTTTTGGTTTTTATTTGTGGTGGACAAAACGTTATGAAAACATACCTAAACCTCGTTGAACATGTTCTAACGCATGGTACGCTAAAAAAAGACCGCACAGGTACCGGCGTGTTATCCGTATTTGGCCACCAAATGCGCTTTGATTTGACCCAAGGCTTTCCACTACTGACAACCAAAAAACTACATCTTAAAAGCATTGTTCACGAGCTGCTTTGGTTTCTTCAAGGTGATACTAATATTAAATACCTCAAAGATAATGGGGTGTCTATTTGGAATGCATGGGCTGATGACGCGGGTAATCTGGGTCCTGTTTATGGGCATCAGTGGCGCAGCTGGGGTAAAAAAGACGGCCAAGTGATTGATCAAATCAGCGAAGTTATTGAGCAGATTAAAACAAATCCTTTGTCACGCCGCCTCATTGTTTCGGCCTGGAACGTTGGTGAACTTGATGAAATGAAGCTTCCTCCATGCCACTTGTTATTCCAATTTTATGTCGCCGATGGCAAGCTTTCATGTCAGCTCTATCAGCGTTCGGCCGATGTGTTTTTAGGTGTACCGTTTAATATTGCTTCTTACGCACTACTCACGCATATGATTGCCGCACAATGTAATTTAGACGTCGGTGAGTTTATTTGGACCGGTGGTGACTGTCATTTGTATCAAAATCACCTGGATCAAGCCCGCACACAGCTCGAACGTACACCACGTGATCTACCCAAGCTCGAAATTCATCGCAAACCCGATTCTGTTTTTGATTATGTTTTTGATGATTTTTCTTTTTTAGATTATGACGCATACCCAACCATTAAGGCGCCAATTGCTGTATGAAAAAAAATGTTGTTATTATTGCTAACGGGCCGTTTCTTCATCGAGATATTATTTTAGAAGCGATGAAAGATAAATTTGTTATTGTACTTGATGGCGCATTAAATCAAATGCGATGGTGTGATTCAAACCGTATCGACTGCATTTTAGGCGATTTTGATTCTGTTGATCATGTTGCACAAGAGTTCTGGGGAATTTCAGACGGATACGATGGCATCACCAACGACTCGAGGCCTTACCGTGGCTTACATGATGTATTGATTGTACCGGCTAAAAATCAAGAATATACGGATTTAGAAAAAGCCATTCAATTTTGTGATAAAAATGAAATGCAAAGCATTTCCATCGTCTGTGCGTCCGGCGGCCGTTCAGATCATGATGAAGCGGTTAAGCAAGCCATAAGGCATGCATATAAACCTGACAGACCCATTACACTGCATACCGAACAACAATCATTGCGGTATGCAAAAGATGAAATGGTTCATTTTGATGGTCTCGTCGGTGATGCCTGTGGATATATAGCCATGGATGCGGGATCTTGCATATCTGATGGTTTGTTATACCCCTGTATATCACATACAAAAAGCTTTTGTAATCAACTCAGCGCTGACACAGCATCGCTTGCAGTCACAGGTGAGGCTTTACTTTTTTTACCACCACAGATGGCTTCACAACGTGCATTTATGGCCAAAAGTGAGCCTGAACGCCTGGCTTTGCTTTTACATAACGCAGAAGATAATGCTTCGCACCATTTCAAAATGAGCTTTTTCAACTCATTATCTTAACCCACCAACCATAATTTTCGTTCCAATAATTAGATATCAACATATTGCTTTAATATGAACTTGTTTATCTAATTTAGTTCCTGTAACTTAAAGATAGTGCTGGGCTGATTGCTGGACGCAATAGATGATAAAAATACAACAGGCTTTGTGTATTACAATTCTGATGTTTTTAACGGCGACAGCAGCGCTTCATGCTTCTTCTCCCGTGAATATCTTCGGCCTCAAAGATCGCTCTCAGCTAAAAACAACCTCGCCAGAACATCTTTATTTGCTGCAACTAGGTGCCTTTGAGCAACCTCAAAATGCATCCCGATATAAAGCACATATTGAGCACATCACACAACAACCCGCTCACATCACCGTAAAAAAACACGACACACGAACACTGCATTATGTTTTTATGGGCCCCTTAGATAAAAAAACATTGCAGGACGTGAGCCACGCATTATTACACTCAGAACAAAAAACCCAACAAGAAACAGCCGCACAAACACCTGATCCCATAAAAAAAACGAATCCATCGCCATCACAAGGCCTCGCTTTTAAAAAAGGTCATATGCCACTCCACGTCGGTTTTTTTAATAAAGAACAGAGTATTGGTACACAATCTATTAATATTCAGGGCCTAATTGGTGATCGCTTTACAGTGACTCATCAAGACAAACAAAATATTTTATTAGGGTTTGGTTATTTTCTAGATGGCTCCGAGTATAAACGTGCGAAACTCGCCTATGGGGTGAATGCATATTATTTAGCACGTACCAAAGTAAGTGGTGACGTATACCAAGAACATCTTTTTAATAATTTATCGTATCAATACACACAAACAAACATCCCCATCTACGCCTCAGCCAAAGCCGGGCTAAAAACCAAATATGAGAAGCTCTCACTATTATTAAACACAGGAATTGGTCCGAACATCATGCAAACCTCAAATTTCAGTGAGGCATCGCGGGATGGCGGCAGAACACTTCCCGATAAGATATTCACGGGAAAAACCAACGTTAACTTTAGTGCCACAGCAGGCATTGGAGCAAGGCTTGATCAAGTGCTTGGAAACGTACCGTTTGAATGCGGCTATCAGTTTTTTTACCTCGGTGATGGGGCGTTTGATCGGCAAACCGACCAGGTCATGAATACATTGAAAACCGGTACGAGCTATGCTCAGGCTTTAATCTGCTCGGTGACCTTATAGATATCACAAACCTATACATAAACTTATATATTATTCATGCTCGATGAATCTAGCGTATTGTCTTCGTTGTCGTCGCTGTCCTTGATTGCATTCAAAACACCTCCCCATTTTTTTTGAATGGTCTGCGCGGCTGCATGTAGTTTTTCTTCTCTTTTGTGTATAAATTCTTTTCCTTGTGGTATCCATGACAGGTCACATACAGTTCCGGTTTTTTCAGCCGTCATGCTCGATTGAACGACTTCGGCACTTGTTCCTAACCTAAACGATTGCCCCGAATTAAAATTTTCAAAGAGATGACTGCGATCAAACGATAATTCTTTAAAAGATATCGACGCACGCTCATCATCACTTACCTCTAAAAAAGATAAATCTTGAACAGCTACAGCTAATTGCATGGGGCCACTAAATAAAGTTACCGAACCAATGAGTAAGCTCGCCCTTAATCCTGAAGCCTGTGACTGAAGTAACTGATAGCACTCCTCTGGATTATCATTGTTTTTAATCAAGCTATATTGCACATTCAATGCCTCTGCCTGTTGGGGACTAATAGCTAAGAGCGCCGTAACCGATTGCTGCAAACTGGATTTTAAATTACGTAGATATGTTTCTCTTATGACTGCTTGCTCTTCAGGTAAAATCTCATCAGGAAAATCCTCATTACTCATATTCTCTAGCGCTATTTGCATTTTTCTATCTAATGCTTCATCAAGCCCCTGTGTTAATGCCGCTCGATCCTCTGAGCGCATTAGCCTAAATGAACTAAAAATATTTCTCGTTGATTTATCCAGGCTAAGTCTAAAATCAGTCACGCTCATATGAGGCACTTGTTTAAATAATTCATCAAAAAATTTTAGTTTAAAGTATTGGGTTAGCATAGAACTTGCCATAAGTGGATTGTCTGACAGCTGACTAAAGGTAGTGAGAACATCTTGTCTATACGCCGTTATAACTTTTTGTTGTAGATAATTTATTAACTCTTTCGCGACTGGATTAAATTCACCGTCCTGCATGCTGACACCAATAATATCGTTATTGATGAGTGGGACTTCACTGGGGATAATGCCCATAATAAGCTGTCGAACACTTCCAATATCAAGCAGAACGGGTCCATCCACCTCCATAATATCAGGAAGCGATTCGACGGTGATATTCGTATCAAAATCCGAATAAGTACCTCGAGCAAGCAGTGGCGTGATAAGCCTTGTGATATCACTTGCTGCAGCCAAGTTACCACCTTGCTGTGTGACGTATGCGTCTAGCTCTGTTTTAGCTATTTGGTGCAATTCAATATCAGTTTGCTCACAGCATTCAGCTAACAAATCCGTATCAAAATCCAAAGGCGTGAAATTTTGTTTCTCACAAAAAACTCTTAAGTCCTCCACGGTATTTGCACTAAGCATGGATGAACTATATAGAAAGGTCATGTTTGCTCTAGGATTTTTTTGTCTAAATTGAACCAAGCGCAACTGATTTTCATCATTCAAAAAAACGTCAGGATTACCACTAAACCAAATACGCATATGATTTTGAGTGTTAAATAAATACTTTGCCATAGCAAACCACCTTCCAATAGTTATTATTTAAAGCATACTGCCTTTATTTAACCATAGACCAGTTTGGTACGTTTTGCTGAAAAGCCGAAGCTCCGCTTCTTAAGACCGCCCCGTCGAAAACTTGGTGTTAACACAAATACCTCAGTCCATTCATAACTAGATTTAAGGAGCGGTTATTTCAAAAAAAAATTGCAACCCAAAGGGCTACCGTTTCGCGCGTTATATGAATCAATGTCAGGACCGACTTGGCTGCAGTTCGCCGCTTATCAGCAGCGCCCCAAAGCTCCACTTGGTGTTATAGATTAATGTTTAACTCGCCAGCATCTGCTGCTATATTGTTATTGTTATTGTTGTCGTGATTATGATCTTGCTGAGCAAAAAGACTGATGGGCTGAATGGCAGGGAGGGGATTTTGAAGCCCGTACAGCTTTAATTGTGCAGATCTTAACAACTCAGATGTGGGAAGTTCAGCAAGCGCAATCTTCTCACCCCAAATAAAGTCATCAAGTAGCTCTATTTTTGCTTGGCGTGTAGGAAGCAGTTCAAGTTCTTGAAGAATTTGACCATATTCCTGCATTCTTGCTTCTGCATTGTAAGGCATATAAATGATTTCCTGTGTTTTTGATAAAACAGATAAAAACCCGTTATTATGCCCAATATGTGTTCACCAATCAACAAGTAAATTGTTTATCTTCATGCTCGAGCCGCACAAAAACCTTAACTTAAACAGGCACATCCGTCTCAAGATAGGCCCGCATTTTTTTCATGGCATTTTTTTCAAGCTGACGTACGCGCTCAGCAGAGATGCTGTATTTGTCGGCTAAAGCATGCAATGTCATGGCTTTTTCATCGGTAAACCAACGCTGTTTTAAAATATCTTGGCTTCGCTCATCCAAGCGCGCAATCGCAAGATGCAATTTTTCACCGTCTTGAATCTCACCATCTTCTTGTTCGATTAAATACGCAGGATCTGCTTTTTCATCACTCAGGTAGCGTGCAGGAATGGTCCGACAAGGCGCATCATCGTTAGATTCATCAAGATCCCACGATGCATCCATCGCATTGAGACGCTCTTCCATCACACGAACATCTTTAGGCGTGACCCCTAAATCTTTGGCTACAGCATCAACTTCTTCAACACTACACCAACCCAAACGTTGCTTCATTTGGCGAAGATTAAAAAATAATTTACGTTGAGCTTTGGTCGTTGCGACTTTAACAATACGCCAATTGCGCAATACAAATTCATGAATTTCGGCTTTAATCCAATGCACAGCAAACGACACCAAACGCACACCGAGTGTTTGATCAAAGCGTTTAACTGCTTTCATTAGACCCACATTGCCTTCTTGAATTAAATCATTGAGTGGCAAGCCATAACCTAAATAGCCTCGTGCTACGCGCACCACATAACGCAGATGTGCAAGCACCAAACGACGCGCACCTTCAATATCATCTTCATCCCGAAAACGACGTGCACAATCAAGCTCTTCTTCAGGCGTGAGCATAGGTATTTGATTCGCCTGATGAATATAGGCGTCTAAACTTCCAATAGGAAGATGTGTGGAGCCAAGCTGTAATGGAAAATTCATACCGTTCCCTCCAAAAGCTAAACTACGGTCAATCATAAAATCATCATTGCTGACGGATTATACTACAATTTAGTGGCAAGGCTCAATACATGCCAATTGTCGCTTGAGCGGAAGGTACGCTCCAAGCCATCCTAAGAGCAATCCAAACCCAACAAACCGTAGAGCATCAAGTACAGAAAGTTTAAGCACGAGAGGCACACCAAAGCCCGCAGAAATTAGCGCATGAAGCGCATGTGATAAACCGAACAAAACAGCATGAACCCCAAAAAAAGCAAGCAAAGCACCCGCAGCACCTAAGCACATACCGGTGTATAAAAAAGGACGAATAATAAATCCGTCGGTTGCACCAATTAATTTTAATACTTCAATTTCTTCATGATGCTCTTGCGCAGCAAGTCGTAACAAATTTCTGATAATAAATACCACCATGAGACCAAATAAACCACCCAAAATCCAAGTCAAATACGTCATAAACCCAAGCACCGCATACAAACGCGTTGACCAGTCTCGATTAAGTTTTGCCTGCTCAACATGAGGATAATTTTTAAGCTTCTGAAATAATTGCTCTAATTTTTCCGGCGTATCCAGCGTGCTAGCCGGCATCACGTTGATCACCGAAGGCAGAGGGTTATTGGGTAAATAACGCCGTATATCTTGCATACCTTCTTGTTGCTCAAGTTCTTTGAGGCTTGTCTCCGCACTCATAAACGTTGCGTGCCCCACGCCCTCGGTGCCGCGCACACGGACCAATAAAGCTGTTTCGTTGGCAGAGCTCAGAGGAGAATCAAGATATAGCGCAATTTCGTTACCTTCACGCCATTCATTGGTGAGGGGTTTTAAATGCCCCATCAAAAGCCAAAATAAAATAGGTAAAATTAAGGTAACGGCCAACACAAGCACCGTCACTGCAGTTGCCCAAGGCGTTGCACGCAGTGTTTTTGCACTATTTTGGATAGCCTGGAGGTGCCGCTTTATAAATTGCCGTCCGCGTATTAACACAAGCGCCCCTCCTTCAGCCAAAGCACACGATGCTGCATACTCGCAATCAACGAAAGCTCATGCGTCGCAATTAACACGCCGACGCCAGCCTGATTAAATTGCTCAAATAACTCAATAATATCAGTGGATAATCCAGGATCTAAATTACCCGTAGGCTCATCAGCCAATAACCAATCAGGTTTATGCACAATCGCACGCGCAATCCCTACGCGCTGTTGTTCACCACCCGATAAATGAAGAGGAACCATATTTTCTTTGGCCAAAAGCCCAACACGATCGAGCGCCGCATGCACACGCTTAGCAAGTTGTGCTCCAGAAATGCCTTGGATATACAAAGGCAAGGCGACGTTATCAAACACCGTACGATTTTGTAATAAATGCGGTGACTGAAACGTCACGCCAATACGCGCACGATGTGCGGCTATATCGTTTTTTTTAAATTTAGACAGTGATGCACCGTTGATCAGAATATCACCGCCCGAAGGACGCTCAAGCAGAGCAATAAGTTTAAGCAGGGTACTTTTACCCGCACCTGAGCAACCCGTCAAAAACGCCATTTCACCTTTTTCTAAAGTAAAATTGACATATTCCAATGCCTGATAACCACCAGGATAACGCTTACTAACTTGCCTGAACTGAATCATCGTTAAAAATAGCCCGCACAAAGTGTTCTGGCTCAAACAGACGCAAATCATCCACCCCTTCACCTACACCAATGTAGCGAAAAGGGATCCCTAATTCATGAGCAATGGCAAATAAAATACCACCTTTAGCCGTACCATCCAACTTGGTCATCGTGATACCGGTCACCCCGAGCGCCTCGTTAAATTTTGTTGCTTGACTTAAAGCATTCTGACCAATTCCAGCGTCCAATACCAGCATTGTTTCATGTGGCGCATCAGGATCTATTTTTTGAAGCACGCGTTTTATTTTTTTCAACTCATCCATCAAATGATGTTGTGTTTGCAAACGCCCGGCTGTATCAGCAATCAAAACATCAATACCTCGTGCTTTGGCCGCTTGAAACGCATCAAAAATAACTGAGGCACTATCCGCCCCCGTATGTTGCGCAATCACAGGTATATCGCTACGCGCCCCCCAGACTTGCAACTGCTCAACCGCTGCGGCACGAAACGTATCGCCTGCAGCAAGCATCACACGCTTACCCATCTGCTGATATTGGCGCGCAAGCTTACCCATGGTTGTGGTCTTTCCTGCACCGTTAATGCCCACCATCAGAATAACAAGCGGCGAAACTTTCGGCATCTCCTGCATAAGCGCCGGAGCATCTGAAGATAAAAGTTCGACCATCTGTGCTTGCAATGCATCAAGCACCGCTTCTCCGTCTTCCAGTTGCTTGCGCTCCAAGCGCGCCGTTAGCTGCTCTAATAATGCCTGGGTTGTTTTAACACCGACATCCGCTGCAACCAACACATGCTCCAGCTCTTCGAGCAACGCCGCATCAATTTCTTTTTTACCGAGCAACAAACGCCCAAGCGCGCCACCTAAGCCCGCGCGTGTTTTCCCTAGCCCCTGTTGAAAACGCGTCCAAACCCCTTTTTTATCAAGTTTTTCGGGGTGTTTCTCTGCCGTTTCGGCTTGATTTCGCTTAAACCACTTCTTCATACGGTATACAAATCCAGTGAAATATGGAATTCTATCATTTTTACCTTGAGATGAGCCATGCGCACCCGTTTTATTCTACTCTTGATGTTTATCACGCACGTAGCCTTTGGGCAAGTACAATCATACACCCTCGATAACGGCCTCAAGATCTTAGTCAAAGAAGATCACCGAGCACCCGTGGCCGTCTCCATGATTTGGTACAACGTCGGTTCTGCCGACGAACCCGGGGGCATAACCGGCATCTCGCATGCACTTGAACATATTATGTTTAAAGGTACTGCTAAATATCCTTTAGGCGTTTTCTCAAAAACAATTGCCGGCATAGGCGGGCAAGAAAATGCCTTCACCAGCACGGACTATACCGCTTATTTCGAAAAAATAGCGGCCGAACACCTGCCTACAAGCTTAGCCTTGGAAGCCGATCGCATGCAACATCTCCTGCTCGACGAAACCGAATTTAATAAAGAAATCAAAGTCATTCAAGAAGAACGACGCATGCGAACCGACGATAATCCTCAAGCCTTAACGTTTGAACGTTATCTTTCTGCGGCTCATCTCATATCACCGTACCATCATCCTGTCATCGGTTGGATGGATGATATCAAACATCTTAGTATTACCGATCTTAAAACCTGGTACCAGCGTTTTTATGCCCCCAATAATGCAACGCTTGTTGTCGTCGGTGATGTGAAGCCTGAAGATGTTTATGCTTTAGCAAAACAACATTTTGGAGCCATACCTAAAGGGGAAGCCATCGAACGCAAACCTCAAATTGAACCACCGCAGCTCGGCAAAAAAACCCTCTCCGTAAAAGCACCGGCTGAAATTCCTTTGATCATGCAAGGCTATACGGTCCCTACAGTCAAATCAGCAGATAAAGAACACGCCCATGACCCTTATACGCTGGAGGTCATCGCAGCCATACTTGATGCAGGTGGCAGCAGCCGCTTCAGTAAAAATTTAATTCGAGGAACGCAACGCGCAAGTAGCATAGGCACAGATTATAATCTCTATGCTCGCTACCCATCGTTGTTTACAATCTATGGCACGCCAAGCTCCCAACATACTTTGGATGATTTAAGTCAAGATATTAATGCCGAGCTTAAGCACTTGAAAACAACACGTGTTACACCAGCTGAATTAAAGCGTGTCCAAACACAGCTCATCGCACAAAAAACGTTTGAGCGTGATTCTGGCTTTGGGCAAGCCATGGAGCTTGGTATGCTTGAAACGGTGGGGTTAGGCTGGAAAACGACCGAGCAATACGAACAACACATTCGTGCCGTCACACCCGAAGATATTCAAGCTGCAGCCAATGATTATTTTGATGAAGATCGCTTAACCGAAGCGCGTCTTATACCACAAAAAATATCGCAACCAGCACCACAACCAGGAGCCTCCCAATGAAAATCCTGTTGACCCTTATGAGCCTTGGGTTTGCGGCTTGCACCACAGCCCATGCCGAAACCAAGCCCTTGCACATTGAACGCTGGAAAACGAGCCAAGGCACCCCCGTTGTGTTCTATCAAGCCATGGAAATTCCCATGCTGGATATTAGCCTCGCCTTTCGAGCGGGCACCGCCTATGACGGCCCCCGTTTTGGACTCAGCACACTCACCACGCGCTTGATGAATCAAGGCAATGCCGGACTTGATGCAAACACGATTGCCACGCGCTTAGAAGACACAGGCGCACAATACAACAACGAAAATAACCGCGACATGGTTCGCTTGCATCTACGCACACTCACATCACCTGAGTTATTAAAGCAAGCCGTTGACACGTTCTCTTTAATGGCCTCACGCCCAGATTTCCCTGAAAAAGCTTTCGAGCGAGAAAAAAATCAACAGCGTATGGCCATCCGCCACGCCTTAGAATCACCCGACGACATTGCAAACCAAACATTTTTTCAAGCGCTCTATCAAAATCACCCGTATGCGCATCCCGTCAACGGTGAATTAAAAACACTGGATGCCATCACAGTCGAAGACGTACGACGTTTTCACCACACCTTATTTGTTAGCAAAAATGCGACCATCGTTCTCGTCGGCGCACTCGACACAGCACAAGCCAAAAAGCTCGCAGAGCAACTGACACAACAACTTCCTCAGGGCAAGGCAGCACCTCATGTTAAAGCAACCAAAGCTTTAACCGAAGCCATGGATATCAACGTGCCGTTCCCTTCGTCACAAACCGTATTACGTTTAGGTCAACTGGGCATTACGCATCATGACGCACATTATTTTCCATTGGTTGTTGGCAATTATACTTTAGGAGGCGGAAGCTTAGTCTCACGCCTCGCCGAAGAGTTACGCGAAAAACGAGGCTTGACCTATGGCGTGAGCAGTCAATTCTTACCCCTGCCTAAACGCGGGCCTTTTATTATTGGACTCGCAACGCAAGGTGCCCAGGCAAAAACGGCTGAAACACTCACACGTGAAACACTTTCACAATTTATAAAAACCGGTCCGAGTGATGTTGAGCTCAAAGCTGCACAAGAATACCTTGTTGGGAGTTTTCCACTCTCACTTGCAACCAACCAAAGCATGGCAAGCATCTTACTAAAAATGACGTTCTATCAATTACCTGATGATTATTTAGATACATACACCGATAAAATTCGCGCCGTTGATGCTGGGCAGATTAAAACAGCCTTTCAAAAAAGCATTCAGCCTCAGCGTCTATTGCAAGTCATGGTTGGAAAGGTATGAAACGATGAAACAGGGAGTTCGTATTATCGGAGGCCATCATCGCGGAAAAAACATTACGTTTCCCGATGAGCTAGGCCTGCGCCCCACACCTAGCCGCATCCGTGAAACGCTGTTTAATTGGCTTATGCATAGCATTCGTGGCGCACGCTGCCTCGATGCCTTTGCAGGCAGTGGCGCACTCGGCTTCGAGGCCTGGTCACGCGGTGCCTCTGACATCACCCTACTCGAGCAATCCCGTACCACATCACTGCATTTAAAAAAACAAGCGGCTGCCTTCGGTTCTAACATGCTCCATGTGATTCACACCGATGCCGTCAGTTACTTAAAAAATCAAACATCTGCATTTGATATTATTTTTCTTGACCCTCCGTTTGGCAAACCTCAATTATTACTTGATAGCATCGCATCCATTGAAAAATCGCCTACACTCCGCCCTGGTGGCTTACTCTACACCGAATCATCTCAAGCACTTACGCTAAACCCAGCCCTATGGGAAACACTTAAATTTAAAAAAGCCGGGAGTGTCATCTACGGCCTTCATCAAAAACGAGAAAATACTTCATGTACATCAACCTCATCGGACCCGGCCGCTTAGGCAAGGCTCTTGCCGCATCGCTCCTATCCACAGGCGAGCATGAGCTACTCAGCGTATATCACCCCCAAATTACATCGGCACAAGATGCTATACGTACACTTGGCCACGGCACGGCCATCAACAACTTAAAATTACTTCCCAAATCTGACATCACGCTCATCATATGCCCTGATGATAAAATGCCTGGGCTTATTAAAGAGCTTGCTGAAGCTATGATTATTCAGCCAAATAGCATCGTCATGCATGCAAGTGGCATCTTAAGCTCAGATATTCTTATGCCTTTAAAACAGCAGGGCGCATCCATTGCGAGCTTGCACCCCCTCAAAGCCTTTCGGGAGGCCAGCACACCGGACACAACCGCATTTCAAGACGTCCATTGTTCGATTGAAGGTGATGACAAGGCTATAAAAATATTAACGCCTCTATGGCAATCTATGGGCGCTCACATCTTTAGATTAAATTCTGAAAAAAAAACCACTTATCATGCCGCTGCCGTAATGGCATCCAACTATTTAGTGACGTTAGCGGCCGAAGCTAATAAATTATTTGAAACATCTGGCGTGCCTTCAGAAAACGCGCGTGAAATTTGCATTCAACTCATGCAAACAAGCTTAGATAATCTAAAACAAGCTAAGACACCCAAACAAGCGCTCACAGGGCCGTTGGTTAGAGGTGATCTGCAAACGATTCAGAAACATCTTGATGCGATCAAATTAGAACAAACAAAAAGGCTTTACTGCGCTGCAGGGCTTGCGACGTTGCCGCTGACTGATCCAAACAAACAAGATCAAAAAAAACTAAAATCTATGCTATACAATAAGATATATTTAATATAAAAAAAATAACATGCGCCATAAATTAAGACTCCCCGCAGCCATCCTAGGTTTTATACTATTTTTTTATTTGCTTCTTTGCTTACTCGGTTTCATTACACCTTTTGAAATAAACCCTCTGGGCATGAATTTGCTACATTTTATTGGACAATCTACTATTTTATGTTTTTTAGTAGCTGCCTGGGGTTATTGGGAAATATAGCCTAAGCTATATTTAGGTCTTCACACAAAAAGGACTGAATATGATTAAAGTTTCTGATATTTTTATATTCCTCGCAATCACCGTAGCCTTCACCGTATCGGCTTATTTATGGTTCTCTGGGCATGTGCAAGAAGGTATTTTTACCGCTATTTGGGTGCCTAGTATTCTCGGGTTTGCGATTTACTTTAAATTACTGAGCTTTATTGCGCTGTACAAAAAAAGGAAGGATGCATGAATATACTCAGTTTCGTAAACGTAATCGCTCCTAATTTTGTGCTTCAGGTCGCGATTTTTACCTTTGTGCTTTTGGTGATAGGTATCGGCTTAACTTGCTACGAATTCCATAAAGATGCAAAGCATCTTGAAGACATCAAGCGTCATCGACGAAAAAAATCATGACACTGGCCTGGGTGGTCGGTGATGGAGGTATGGGCACCGCTATAAATAAAGCGCTGACTGAAAAGGGGTATGACGTTATTATACTCAGCCGCAAGCGTGGCATTGATTTGCTAAGCAAGCAAGCTCTCAACCAGATACTGACCTCACATAATCACGTGCCAAGCCTCGTGATTAATACCTGCGGTATGTTACACCAGCCGTCACATAGCCCTGAAAAAACCATTCAACAATTGGATTATGTTTGGCTGCTCAAAAGTATCGAAGCCAATGTTGCGATCACGATTAATCTGGCTCAAGTTTTAGCCCCCCATTTATCTAAGCATCAGGCGCTTCGCTTCTGTGCTTTTTCAGCGCGTGTTTCAAGTATTGCAGATAATCACAAGGGCGGATGGTACAGCTATCGCATGAGTAAAATCATGCTTAATATGCTTATTAAAAATTTAGCCATCGAATGGCAAATAAAATCACCTTCGTCAAACGTTTTTGCTTACCACCCAGGCTCTGTTGATACAAAATTATCAGCACCGTTTAAGCAATATATTCCTAAAATTCAACTTTTTTCCCCAGAACTAGCCGCACACTATTTTTTAAAGATCTTATTTGACGATACAATTGCTAAACATGGCAAGCTTATTGACTGGCAAGGTTTAGAAATCGTGTAAAACCACCCAACAAACTCCGCGTTATCATCAAAAAAGTGCTAAGATAAACAACAAAATCACCCAGCCTTCCGCTGCTCTAAGATTATACCGAGAAATTCATGAGTATTTTATCGTTAAACAAAATCACACTACACTTAGCCAACAACACCATTTTGAATAACGTTGACTGGCAAATTCACCCCAAAGAACGTATTGCACTCGTGGGTCGAAACGGCGCAGGAAAATCAACACTAATTAAACTTTTACAAGGCGAGCTCACACAAGATAGCGGGCAACTGAACAAACAAAGTGGCTTACGTGTTGCAGGGCTTATGCAAGATGTTCCAATAAGCAAGCACGAAACGGTTTATCATTTTTTAGTGCATCATCTCGGAAAACTCGGTGAAGTTTTATCAGAATACCGCACGACATCGATGGCCGGCGATCTCGACCGCATGGCCACATGCCAAGAACAAATAGAAGCACTTAACGCCTGGGACATGCTGCCGCGCGTTGAAAGTATGGCAAGTCATTTGAGCTTACCGATGGATGCATCCATGAACAGCTTATCTGGTGGTATGCGACGTCGAGCACTTTTGGGCGCTGCATTACTCGCTGATGCCGACTTACTTTTACTCGATGAGCCGACCAATCATCTTGATGTCGATACGATTGAGTGGCTCGAAGGTTATTTAAATACCTATCCAGGCAGTGTTTTAGTCGTCACCCATGATCGGCAATTTTTAGCGAATATAGCCAACTGCATTGTCGAAATTGACCGCGGCGCGCTTTATCGCCACGCTTGTGATTACGAAACTTATCTTGATCGACAAGAAGCGAATCGCGTCACCGAACAAACACATAATGCACTTTTTGATAAGCGCCTCAAAGAAGAAGAAGCGTGGTTACGTCAGGGCGTTAAAGCACGCCGAACACGCAACGAAGGTCGTGTTAGGCGACTTGAAGCCATGCGTAATGCGCACCGCGATCGACGTAACCAAACAGGGCAAGTTAAAAACCTGCAACTGGATGTGAGCTCGTCTGGCAAAATGGTGATTGAGGCAAAAAATATAGATTACCAAATAGAACAAAAACAAATTATTTCTGATTTTTCATGCGTGCTCATGCGTGGTGATAAACTCGGAATTATAGGGCCTAACGGCTGTGGAAAAACAACACTAGTGCGCTTACTACTCGGTGATTTAGAGCCAGTATCGGGGAGCATGCGTCTTGGAACGTCGCTTAAAATCGCCTACTTTGACCAACTCCGTCGAGAACTTGACGAAACTCAAACCGTCATGGCTAATGTCGGTGAAGGTCGTGACTTTGTTACTATTAACGGCCAAGAAAAACATGTTGCGTCCTACCTCCGTGATTTTTTATTCGAGCCCGAACGTTTTAATCAACCCGTGTCATCGCTATCAGGCGGCGAGCGTAACCGATTATTATTAGCCAAGCTTTTTGCGAAGCCCGTGAATTTATTAGTCATGGATGAGCCAACCAATGATCTCGATATCGAAACGCTCGAATTGCTTGAGTCCATGCTCGCTGACTACCCAGGGACTTTAATTTTAATTAGTCATGATCGAAAATTTATTAATAATATTGTAAGTAGCGTGCTGGTTTATGAAAACAACGGGCATTTTAGCGAATTTTTTGGCGGGTATGACGATTATCGTCGCCATCAAAAACAACAAGCAAGCATCAAAAAACAAGAAGGCATAAAAAAACCAACACCAAAAGCCACAGCTCAAACGCAACAAAAGCCAGCTTCATCCTTAAGCCAAGCCGAGCAGCGCGAGCTCAAACAGCTACCTAAGCGCATTGAACAATTGGAAGCGCGTATTCAAGCCATGCACGCCGATATGGGAGCACCCGAGTTCTATGAACGCCCCGCAGATGAGATAGCAAAACTGACCGATGCATGTAGCCAAGACGAGGCGACGCTTTCAGAAGCCTATGCACGCTGGGAGTTACTCGAAGAGCGCTCGACCTAAATAGAAACGTACTAGCGTAGCGTAATGCTAACCGGCTGCTCTAATGCCGTTGCCCCGGAGTTTTTGCATAAAGTAAAGTCACCTGTCGCTGCGCTAACTGAGCACGTTTCAACGGTATTACTACCAGCATTAACAATAAAAACAAATGCATTATCTGACGTGATTGCTATCCCCCCGGGAAAACTTAAACCTTGTAGATTTTGATTAACACAAGCGCTTAAATTTCCCGTGCTTGCATCAACATCACATTTCATCACCGCTTGCGGATCTTTCAACGTAATATACGCATACATCTCTCCGGCATTAAGCGCGATACTCTCCGCTCCATAAACAGTTTGTCCTGCCAGTGCAGCGCCTGAATTGACGCAATTACCCAGCTCTCCCGCACCTGCGCTAACATCACACTTCATGACATTAATATTATTGGCTTGGCCATTTCTATTGTAAGTAGTAATATATGCGCGCGTATTGGCTGCGTTTAAAATTAACCCCTGAGGATTTAAAAAAACACCTCCTGTCTGTGCACATTCTGTTAAATCATGTGTGGTTGAATTCATATCACATTTAATAATCCTACTGTTATTAAAATTTGTTATATAGGCATGTGTTTCAGCTGTATTGAATGTAATGGTCTGCGGATTATTAAGACCTGTCGCATTCGTCGTGAAACAATCAGACACCTCTCCTGTGACTGACATAGCGCACGTTTGAATGTTATTAAAGGCATCAACAAGATAGGCTTGTCGTCCATTGGCCGTCACTTGAATTTGCTCCAGGTTAACAGCCGCGGTCCTTCCTTGCTCGCAAAAACTAAAATCACCCGTCGATGGATCAACATCGCACCGCGTACCTGTCTCCGTCGTCGCATTCGCAATAAAAGCATAGGGCGGCGCTCTGTTAATGCTTAATATGTCTGCTCGACTCGTCCGCGAACATAGAAAGGGGGTCGGAGAGCCATCGCTCAAGGTATTACAGACTTCGGGAGCTTGAGTCATATCAGACTGCAATTGACTACCATTAATCATTAACGATAAATCACACGAGCCTCCGTTGCCCTGTAGCATAAATAAATGATTACAGGCCCCTACAGCTTGTGTGTTTTGACTTAACGCAGTTGAAAGAAATGGAGATAACGTTAATTTTCGAGAAATAGCCGTGTTATTGGTAATCCTATACATAACCGTCGTATTTCCTATCTCCGACATCACAATATCATTACCATGCGTGCTAACAGGAACAACGCTAAACGTGGGTTGTGCTGCAGCGTATAAAGCATGATTTAAAAAAATACTCATGCATCCCAGTACAACACAGCCCTTATTTTTTATGCTAAGCATATCATCCCTTATATTCAAAAATACTCAAAAATACTCAAAAATATTCAAAATAATTAAGTATCGAGTTGGTTTCGTTTGTTATACAAAACACACGCGATGCCAGCAATAAACGTGATAATACAAATCATTAAATACACAAGCATAAAATCTCGACCACCCCAAGCGGCTTGAGATGCAGGATACATGTTAGAGTTGATTGATGTTTCAACCCACCCAACCGCATAAGCAAAAGGCATGACAAAAAGCATGATAAGGGCGAGCTCGCGCGCTCTTAACGCCACTAAAATCAGCATAATACCGGTAATATAGTTCGAAACACCAAAAACACCCAACAACTGCAATAAGTCCGAGGCTTCAGGTGTCGATAAATTAAGCTTGGCGACGTGTAACGCAGCATACTCCAACTTAAACGTATGCATAAAACCACGAACCAGATCAAAACACCCAAGTACGAATGTAATTGCCGAGACAAACATAGGAATTTTTATTGGCTTTATTATTTGCTGTGTCATTTGCTTATCCTCAATGCTTTAATAACTCTAAGTTATATAACGAATACAGTCCTATCATCAATATTTTTGATAAATTTAATAAAATTGATTAATATGCGTTCATCTCCGAACCTAAGGTTCAAAAAATACCTCATGCGCCGTTTTATATTATTTATCTTTCTATTTTGGTCTCTTAGTACATCACTATGGGCTACCGAAGTTATACTTCAGCAAGCACCGCTAGGTGATAACCTAAGGTTTAGCTCGTTCAAAGGAAAATGGGTGTATATTAATTACTGGGCCAACTGGTGTCAGCCATGCCTTGATGAAATTGCTGCGTTTAATCAGTTTTATGATCAATATAAAAATAAAAATATTGCTGTATTCGGTGTTAATTATGATGGGCTTCCAATCAACGAACAGCTAGCCTTAATTAAACAAGCTAATCTACATTATCCAAGCTTAATAACCGATCCAGCCGCGGCCCTTAAGCTTGGCGATATTCGAGCTGTTCCAGTCACATTTATTTTTGATCCAACGGGAAAATTGCACGACGTACGCTACGGCAAACAAACCGTGGAAAGCCTAAGCAACGTCTTTTAATCTCGTCCTCAACCGCGAGTTCTATTTGGCAGGCACAACGGTTGAGATCGCATGCTTGTACACCATCTGCGTGATGCCACTTTTGAGTGTGAGAACACGCTCATCCACATGCTCAATCACGCCATGCAATTTAATTCCGCTCACTAAAAAAACAGATACGGGTGCCTGGCTGTCATGCAGCCTTTGAAGAAACGCCATTTCTAAAGCCTGTGAATCCGACATTGCCTTCTCCTTATTATTTTTAATTGTTCGGCAAATATGTATTGCGTTATATACCCCTTCAAGGCGGCAACACTCAAAAAAACTTTAGCTCTCAACTTGCAAGCCAGCCTATGCGTTACTATCTTAAATAATAAGATTATTATTTAAGCAGAGGATAATAGCATGATGAAACTTACCTCTTGGTTATGGACTATGCTTGCGTTGATTGTGATTGGCATGGTTATGTTTTATTTTCTTCAACGTACACTCGTCTACGCTCCCTCGAAAATCACCCCGAAAAGACAGGCATTCCAAGCCGAAGATATGCGCGTGATTCAGCTCGCAACACATGATGGGCTTGACTTACACTCATGGTATAAACCCGCCGATCAAAAAAAACCAACGGTAATTATTTTTCATGGTAATGCTGGGCATATCGGAACACGAATGCCTCTCGCACGTTATTTAATAACACAAGGATTGGGTGTATTACTGCTTGAATATCGAGGCTATGGCGGCAACCCCGGCAAGCCAACAGAGCAGGGTTTATATGATGATACGCGTGCAGCCATGAAGTTCTTAAGAAAAGAGCATGTCCCCCTTCAAAACACGGTACTTTATGGTGAATCACTTGGAACAGGTGTTGCCACACATGTTGCAACCGAATATCCAAACGCTTGTGCGCTTATATTGCAATCGCCTTACACCACCATGTCTGATTTGGGTCGTTATCACTACCCTTGGATTCCTATTGAGCCCTGGGATAAATTTGACTCCATCGGTCGCATACACACCATACATATGCCTTTATTAGCGCTACATGGCACAAACGATATCGTCGTGCCTTACACGCAAGGTGTCGCGTTATTTGAAGCCGCGAATGCCCCTAAACAATGGGTTGAATTACCCGGCCAAGGGCATAGCGACTTATGGCAGCCTGATTTTTTAAATGCAATCACCGGGTTTATCAACTTACACTGCAAGCCAGGTTTGTAATAATAGCGTCAACGTTATTAATAACATGCCAAAAGAAAACCAATAATAATTGGTGAGTCTTGTTGCCGGCAACTCTTCTCTAAACACGTTTAATAATATAGAACCCGCTAAAAATGCGAGCATAAATGCTGACACCAACACATTGACAGGATCAAAGATTACAGAACAAAACCAACCGGCAAGCAAGGCACTCATTAACAAGAACCGGCCAAAATGTTTAAACCGAGCAGCATAAAATCGGCAAAATTTACGATCCGTTAAAACAAAATGTAAAGCCATGGCAAACGTAAATACGCCGGTTGCAGACATGCTTGATAATGCACGTAACGACATGGTGTAAGTAATTAAAAAGTTATACAAACAAAACATACCGAGATGCAAGCCATATACAAAGGCATCGTCATGATCTGCATCACGATAATTTTCTGCCAATAAATCAAGACCGTAGTAAACAAGAAAACCAAATAACGCAACGATATAAATAAACAACTCGGTAAACGATGTCAGCCACCGGTTACTTATTAAAAATTTCCCAATCGGTTTATTATATTCGACTAATTCTGGCAGCATATGTAAAAACACGTACGCAACCGCAACGCCGCCAGAAAACGAAACAAAACTTCGCCCTTGACCGGGTAGATGATTCGCAAACCAAGGGCTTAAGTAGTGAGAGAACATAAGAATAATCGTGGCTGAAAAAGCAACCCACAGATGTGACGCGTCAATCCATAACACGAGCAAATCTCCTGATTTTAATACAGCATTTTGGTACAGAGATTACCTGCTGTAAGTAAAAAAAGTTCTCTTTGTAAGCTATTGCTTACAAAGAGAACCGGCTTTCACATCATGACACTCAAGACCAGAGGCGTATAATGGCTCTTAAGGGATGACAAGGATTGTCTGACAGGATGTCACCTTACACATCGATATTTTCAGCATTAAGTGCATTTGTTTCAATGAATTCGCGTCTTGGTTCCACGTGATCGCCCATCAACGTTGTAAAGATTTGATCGGCTGATACTGCGTCTTCAATTGAAACTTGCAACATGCGTCGTACTTCCGGATCCATCGTGGTTTCCCAAAGTTGATCCGGATTCATCTCACCCAAACCTTTATAGCGTTGTATGCTTTGTCCTCGCTTGGCTTCTTCCATCAACCACGCAACAGCTTCACCAAATGATGTAACAACCTGCGTTTTCTCACCACGTTTAATTAACGCGCCGTCTTCAACAAGACCGCCTAACTGCTCACCTAAGTTAACCAAAGCACGATAATCTTTGGATAAGAACCACTCCAAAGGAAGTACAACTTCGTGATCAACACCATGCTTAATCATCGTAATACGAGGTAAGAAAGCTTCACCTTCGTCTTGAGCAATCACGTCCACATCATATCTCAACACAGCATTCGCTTTTTGATTAAGCTGTTTTGCCAATGCTTCTGCCCAAACCTGAACGCTGTCACGATCAAGCATCGTTTCCTGCTGAAGTAAGGGCGAGAAAACTAAGCCCATCAAAATATCTGCATGATAACGTCGCTCATGACGTTTAATAATCTTTTCTACATGCCGATATTGTTGAACCAGTTCAGCAAGGGCGCCTGCAGCAATCGGTGGCGTGTCGACCGAGGGTATAAATGCGGCTTTATCCAATGCATTTTGCGTCAAGTGATCAAAAAGCGCATCATCATCTTTAAGATAGCGTTCTTGCTTGCCTTGTTTTAGTTTATACAACGGTGGTTGTGCAATATAAATATAACCACGTTCAATAAGATCAGGCATCTGGCGATAGAAAAACGTAAGTAATAACGTTCGAATATGCGCACCATCCACATCCGCATCGGTCATGATAATAATACGATGATAACGAGTTTTATCAGGGTTATATTCTTCTCGACCAATCCCACAACCTAAAGCTGTAATTAACGTAGCGACTTCTTGTGAGGCCAGCATTTTATCAAAACGCGCTTTTTCAACGTTTAGAATTTTTCCTTTCAACGGTAAAATTGCCTGGGTTCTGCGATCGCGCCCTTGTTTTGCTGAACCACCCGCCGAATCACCCTCAACTAAATATATTTCAGAACTGGCCGGATCTTTTTCCTGACAATCAGCAAGCTTACCTGGCAAGCCCGCAATATCTAAAGCCCCTTTTCGCCGCGTCATATCGCGAGCTCGGCGTGCCGCCTCGCGCGCTCGTGCCGCATCAATAATTTTAGACACAATCGCTTTAGCAACAGCAGGCTTTTCCAATAAAAAATCGTTCAGTTTTTCAGTAACAAGCGATTCAACGATTGATTTAACTTCTGAAGACACCAGTTTATCTTTGGTTTGAGAGGAAAATTTAGGATCAGGTACTTTGACCGAAAGAACGGCCGTCAATCCTTCACGTGCATCATCACCTGACGTCACAACTTTTGCTTTTTTAGCAAAACCTTCACGCTCAATATATTGATTTAACGTACGCGTTAAGGCCGATCGAAAGCCCGCTAAATGCGTTCCACCATCACGCTGTGGAATATTATTAGTAAAACATAAGAAGTTTTCTTGGTATGAATCATTCCACTGCATCGATAATTCAACAACAACGTCTTCTTTTTCGCCCGTCATCGAAAAAGCATGAGACATAATCGGTGTTTTATTTAAACTTAAAAAATCAACAAAGGCCTCAATTCCGCCCTCATAATGAAACGTTTCTTTTTCAGTGCTACGCTCATCCGTCAAATGAATACATACACCTGAATTAAGAAAAGCCAGTTCCCGTAAGCGACGCACTAAAATTTCATAATGAAACTCAATATTGGTAAACGTATCAGCACTTGGTTTAAACCAAATTTGCGTTCCTGTTTTCTCAGTTTTTCCCGTCACAGCGACCGGTGCATCAGGCACACCACCATGGTAATGCTGTTCATGAATTTCACCATGCCGCCAAATTTTTAAATGCAATTCATCAGATAGTGCATTCACCACGGAAACACCTACGCCGTGTAAGCCACCGGATACTTTATACGAGTTATCATCAAATTTACCACCGGCATGCAAAACGGTCAAAATAACTTCTGCAGCAGAACAACCTTCTTCCTCATGTACATCAACAGGAATTCCACGCCCATCATCGTTAACTGTGATGGATTCGTCGGCGTGAATAAGTACATTAATTTCGCTGCAATGCCCAGCTAAGGCTTCATCGATGGCATTATCCACCACCTCAAACACCATGTGATGAAGGCCCGAACCATCATCGGTATCACCAATGTACATCCCGGGTCGTTTTCTAACGGCATCCAGCCCTTTTAAAACTTTAATATTACTGGAATCGTAGTTACTGGCGTCAGCGCTCATGAAGCATCCTTATGTTACGAAATATTGCGAAAAAGGGGTTCAAATCAAACAAACATTGTAGCATGAGTGGTGTAAGGTTTATACGGAGGAAATAGCCAACTTAATGTGCTCAGATAAAGAGCAGTCACTATGTTTCACGTGAAACCTCTCCCCCATCCAAACGAAAAAAAACGCTTTTATCTAAACCTAGTTTTTCTTGAAATATATCAGGTGAAATCGAGGTAAAGAAAAACTGCCCTTCGATTTGATCAATCACGTCAAATAAGCGCTGAACATGTTCTGAATCAAGCTCTGTTGTGACATCATCGAATAAATAGGTCGCACGTGTTGATAAAAATTCCGCTTGCGCAAGTTTCATTGCGATAAGAATCATTTTTTGTTGCCCACGTGATAACGTTTGCTTAGCTTTAGTTCCTGCTGTCTCAAAAAGAATATCAGCTTGGTGCGCACCTGAGTGCGTGTATTGACGTGCAGCGTCCCGCTCAAACTGCTCTGTTAAAATGCTCGCTAGATCTTGCCCTGTATGTTGCTTATCCCAGCCTTTTTCATAATGAATACGGCATGTGAGTGAAGTAAGTTTTTCAAGCACGGTATTAAATGCTTCGGACCAATGCTCAAAATATTCTGATCGAAAAGCATCTAAAACATAAGAAAGCGTTACCAACTGTTCGTCCCATGGAGCTAAAGCACGCCGATTGGTCCCTTGCTTAAGTAAAGCATTGCGGTGTTTGAGTACGCGTTTATAATCTTTACAGGTCGCATTGTACTCAGGTTTCACGTGAAACAATCCCCAATCAAGTAAATTTCTTCTTACCGCAGGTCCTGCATCCATGATTTCAAATATATCTTGATAAAATATCTGACAAGGCAAATGACGGGCCAAATCACTGCTTCGGCGACATGGCTGATGATTTAAACGGACCTTGGTTCCTGTAAGAGACTTTTGAATGCTTATCGAATCGCCTGTGATCAACTCACCAAATATCGTGAGATTTTCTTGCTCGTATGAAACCAAAGCAGCATTTTCACGTGTTCTAAACGAATGTCCGCTGCCTAACAAATAAAGCGACTCGAGCAACGAGGTTTTACCACTGCCGTTTTGACCATAAAAAATATTAAACCGTGGATTTAATGCGAGTCGTGCAGAAGTTATATTTCGAACATGATGAATATCGAGACGTCGAAGACTCATATCTTCATAGGCATAATAATATACTGATAATGCTCATCTTCAGGAGATTCTAGTAAAATACTGCTGTCCGTCGTTGAAAAAGATAAATACACCAATCCGTCAGGAATAACTGCTAAAGCATCCAACAAATAACTCGCGTTCACGCCAATTTTCAGCTCATCGCCTTCGGTTACAGCTTCTACCGATTCAATTGCTTCTTCTTTTTCTTGGTTGTTAGCAATAAGCGTTAAAAGATTAGGTTGTAGATGCAACAAGATCGCGCGTGATTTCTCATTGGCAAGAATAATAATACGCGAAAGTGCGCGCTTTAATACGTCACGATCAATATGAACCGATTTATCTTGATTACGAGGAATAGCTTTGATGTAAGGAGGAAAACGCGCCTCAACAAGTTTCGAAGAAAACGTATATTGCTCCGTTACAAGTTTTACATGCCGATCATTCGCTGACAAAATAATATGCTCATCCGAAATAGATTGTAACAAACGCAACATATCTTGAATGGCTTTACGGGGAATGAGCAAGCGATGATTCTTATCACCGACTTCCAAAGGACAACGAGCAATAGCCATACGATGTCCGTCGGTCGCAACCGCCGTCAAACTATCAGCATTAAATTCCAAAAACAACGCATTCAAGAAAACACGAACATCTTGTTGTGACATCGCAAAATGCGTGCACTGCAAGACACGAGCTAAAACCGCGGTTGGTAACGTAAACTCAACATCACTCGCTTCATCTTGCATGTACGGATAATCATCCGCTGGCAAGGTCCCCAATTTGAACAAGCTACGCCCTTCAGAAATAGAAACCGTTGCGTCACGACACGTAATTTTGGGTGTGGATTTATCATCCAATGAACGAATAATATCCACCATCTTTTTAGCTGACACTGTTGTCGCAGCTTCATCAACATCAGCTTGGCAGGCAACCCGAGCCGTCATCTCTATCTCAAGATCAGTTGCTGTTAAAATTAAATAACCTGCATCTAAACGCAACAAAACATGTGACAAAATAGGCAGCGCCTGCTTTCTATCTAAAGCACCTGACACCGTTAGCAGAGGAGATAACAAATCACTTTTTGCAATATTTAGTTCAAACATAATCACACCATCAAGAAGACCATCAAGAAGAAAGAGTACGCATCAAATTTTTAAAATCTTCTGAAAAATCAGAGCCTTCCTGGATGAGCTCTTTGATTTTTCGACATGCATGAATCACAGTCGTATGATCACGACCTCCAAAGTGGTCACCAATCTCAGGTAAACTATGGTTGGTTAACTCTTTGGCTAGAGCCATGGCCATCTGACGAGGTCTTGCAATCGAGCGACTTCGACGTTTAGATAATATATCAGCAACTTTAACTTTGTAGTACTCAGCGACTGTTTTAATAATATTATCCAAGGTCACCAATCGATCCTGCAGGGCCAATAAGTCACGAAGTGCTTCGTTAACAAACTCAATGGTTATTGGTTTCCCTGTGAAATGCGCATTTGCAATCACACGACGTAGCGCGCCTTCGAGCTCACGTACATTGGAACGAATACGTTTTGCAATAAAAAAAGCAACCTCATACGGCAATTCAATATTAGAGCTTTCTGCTTTGCTCATTAAAATAGCAACGCGTGTTTCAAGCTCTGGTGGCTCAACCGCAACGGTTAGGCCCCATCCAAAGCGAGATTTAAGTCGCTCTTCGACCCCCTCTATTTCTTTGGGATAACGATCACTCGTCAAGATTATTTGTTGATGACCTTCAAGTAAGGCATTAAACGTATGGAAAAACTCTTCTTGCGAGCGGTCTTTTCCTGCAAAAAACTGAATATCATCAATCAACAAAGCATCCAACGAACGATAAAAACGTTTAAATTCATTGATGGTATTGGTTTGCAAAGCCTTAACCATATCCGCAACAAATCGCTCCGAATGCAGATAGAGCACACGTGCATCGGGATTTTTAACTAAAATATCGGCGCCGATTGCATGCATCAAATGTGTTTTACCTAAACCAACGCCCCCATAAATAAAAAGAGGGTTATATGCGTCACCTGGTCGTTCGGCAACTTGAAGCGATGCTGCTCGTGCTAACTGATTCGAGTTTCCTTCAACAAAGGTTGAAAAAGTAAACTTTTCGTTCAAATGACTGTTTTTGAAGTTATCCACAGGACTTTTAGCCTGCGGGGTATTCGTGGCACGTTGAGAAGAAAAATTTGCGTTACCCTGCTCTTTAGGTTTTGCCGCTGGCAAACTGGAGCCAATTTCAATATTTACAATCTTAATTAAGTTATCACTAAACTCACTGACCAATTCTTTGATTCGAAAATAAAAATTTTTCTTCACCCACTCAACAACAAAACGATTAGGCGCAAGCAACGTTAACGCGCCATCTGTTTGCTCAGGACTAAGCTGAAGCGGTCGTAACCAAGTATGGAATTGTTGTGGGGTAAATTCTGCCTCAAGTGCCCCTAAACACTTTGTCCAAACATCTGAAACCACAACGTACTCCCCACCATCAAGATAATTATCGCACACACAGCTTGATAGAAAAAAGTTCTATTAAGAAAATAAGGATGCGTTTGTTTTTACGAAAGCATTAGATATTGCCATTGCGAGCTTACATCAGCAAGTAAAAAAATCATCACCCATCCAAAAAAACTTTTTTTTAGATCTATCAAAAAAAACATATCGATTTTGTATAACATCTGAAAAAACCGTGAAAAAAGAGAGGGATAGCTCGTGAATAAGATCCCTACTACCCTATTATCTTAAGTTATCAAGGATCAACTCCATGCTTAAAACAAAGGTTTTACACACAGTAAAATATAATATAACTAATTAATAAATAACGAGTTTATTAGGTTATACATAAAAACATCATGCCTTATAATAAAAATAAGTAAAATATATACTTAATATATTATTATAACGTGATAACACTTCTTTTTTATTAGAGGTTTAATCAAACCATGCGGTACCAAGATATTTCAGCGTTAGCTTTTGCATAATCACCATAGGAAGGAATCAGTTCTTGTGAAGGCACGACAGCATCATATTGCTTTAAACGTGCGACAACCGACTCAGGCCCCTGCATTTTTTGTTGCCAGAGCAAAATGTCCGTGACTTGTTTTATGGATAGTTCAGCTGATGCTTTAGTATAAAACGTACACGCATCTTCAATTCTTTTCTCTACGTAAGCTTGATAGGCCTCTGTTTCTTCGTTATCGATGTATCTGTCAGGTATTTTATTATCAATATGCCCTTCGAGCAGTAAACCACAGACTAAATAAGCGAGAGGTGTTCCTTTGTTTACTAATTCTGCGATAAGTACAGATAATTTGATTTCATCAATATCCACAGGTGGTGCAATAGCGTTCATACAATAAAATACAGTATGCCCGTGGATATTAAGTAATTGAGTCACAGCATCCATGATGCTCTAGCGCCATGCGCGCAATGGTTAAAGGAACGAGTTGATGACCCTCTTGCATTAGATGACGATTGCTTACCAGTATTTCTTGGCGTAATACAGCAAGGTTAATCCCATTGGTGTGTTTTTCTTTTTCGTTATTAAGATAATATCCGCGCTTCAAAAGCGCTTTGATGAAGATAATCTGAGCCTCAGTCGTAGACTGCCCAAAGAAATGAATGCCACCTCCATAACATGCATCCAGTAATATAGAGTCGTAGTCATGCGTTGATTTTTGCTCTAACTCGTCTAATAAGTATAATGCACAATCAAATCGCTTCTTGCTTATAGCAGTGTTTAGAGGGGTCTGATTATTATAAATAGTGAGATTTAGGTTGGCGTGTTTTTTTCCAACTAAATATTGAATTATTTCTATGTGAGCATTAGTTTGAATAGCTAAATGTAGTAAGGTACCAAGTCGTATTGGTGAGGTATTTGTTCCACTAGATAGGCGAATATGACCACTAGATCGGCGATAACCACTGTTGCGACATTGATCATTGAGGAACATGTAGTCAACACCCAAGCGTTTAACAAATTCATCTATCTCATTTTGAATAGGCGCAAGAGTATTATTCTTAAAAAGTTCCCGCCAATGATTGACGTCATTCCTTGCAGCGACAAAAAATCCACCCATAGATTTTTTTGATTTTTGCTTGTCCTTTTTAAGGTACGTTATCGTTCTTGCCATAGCTTAATTATCCAGTAGAGCTTAAATTGCTCAATAATACCACACAAACCAATGTAATGGCAAAAAAAAATACACATTGAATAAGCGCAAGCTTTTTAAATATCTATATGCAACAAACTAGCCCTACATGAATAAAGCTCTGGATAACCTTAGGGGAATAGATAGTAATAAGGAGGATAAAATCACCCTGAAACCTATTTTTATACTTATTCAAGATCTATTCTATCTTAAACACAGGGTTTTTAAACATGATAAACAACAAGCTAACTATATGTTTTTGTATCAATTTTTAAACTTATACATAAAAATTACGTTCCTTATAATAAGTATAAGAAGTATATATACTTAATATATTATTATTATGTTTACCCCCTTTTTTATTTAGTTTTATCTCAATTTATAAATTAGCTTTAAGTTAATAAAATATTAATTTTTTAGATCCTGTAAATTTAAAACCTCAGGATAACTACAAAATAAGCAGGTGAATAAGTGAGGATAAGCACCCCTAAAAATAGGTTTTGTAAGTTATCCAGAATCTATAGAGGTTTAAACACAGGTGTTTTAAACATAAAAATAAAAACGTAAGTTACTTGATATATAATATAAATATAGATTTATACATAAAATTAACCCCTCTTATAATAAATATGGGTAATATACTTAAACTTAATATTTATTAAGCAACGTTTGGTTTAACCCAAGTTAACAAGACGAAAAGAATATGTTTGACAGGTGAACTATTTTTTTCTATTATGGCCTGCTTTGAAATCGTAACGAGTTTTAGATATGAAACGTACTTTTCAACCTAGTAACATCAAGCGCAAACGTGACCACGGTTTCCGTTCACGTATGTCAACCCGAGCAGGTCGTACCATTATTCGCCGACGACGTTCAAAAGGTCGTAGCCGTTTATCTGCTTAATGCTTAGTTTTTCTAAATCACGGCGCTTATTAACACGAGAAGATTATGATCGTGTTTTTAAGAATGCATATAAATTAACAACACCAGAATTTACGGTGTTGTTTTGTGATAACAAACACGAGCGAGCACGACTCGGATTGGTGATATCCAAGAAAATGATTCATAAAGCACACGATAGAAATAGAATTAAACGTGTGTTACGTGAGTCATTTCGCTTGAATACAAAAATACCAGCTGTTGATGTGGTGGTTTTAGCAAGATCGAATGCTTCTCAAGCTGAGCCAGTGCGCATGACGTCTAACTTGGATAAGCTATGGAATACATTATCCGTACGACACGTTTCCTAGTTACCCGCTCTATCAAGTTCTATCAATATGTCATAAGTCCTTTTTTAGGGCCTCGCTGTCGATTTTATCCCAGTTGTTCGGATTACGCTTTGGATTCTTTCCAAAAACACGATATTTTAAGAGCGAGTTGGCTCACAATTCGTCGTTTAATGCGTTGTCACCCGTGGTCCTCGGGCGGTTATGATCCTGTCTTACCGCAAACAAAACCTACTTTTAACTCTGAAGAGAAATCTTAATGGATATTCGACGTATTATGTTAGTGGCCGCCTCTGGCATGCTTTCTTATGCTTTATGGACTGCGTGGCAAGCGGATTATCCCCAAAGCACGCCGGCACATACACCAACCGTAACAAGCACACAGACCCCGGGCTCGATTCTACCTACATTGACCGGATCTGATACCGCCAAGCCAGAACGGGCTCGGGATGATGCCACTTTCCCAAACTTGCGTGATGAGCAACAAGATGAACAGCAAAACAACCTGCATTTTGTTTCTATTAAAACAGATGTACTCGATCTCCAAATTGATTTAAGTCAAGGTGATGTGGTTGGTGCACAACTTACGGATTACCCTGAAAGTGTTACTAAGAAAGATAAGCCATTCACGTTATTGAGTGATAGCCCAAGTACACGTTATGTAGCAAATAGTAATATCTTGGTTGTAGAGCGTAATGCGCTAAAGCAAATGGCGTCGGAATTTCATGCAGAACGAACAAATTACATATTAGATGCCGATCAAAATCAATTAATTGTGAGTTTAACTGGAAAAAATAATGACGGTGTTTCGGTTAAAAAAGAATTTGTTTTTAAACGAGGTAGCTATCTGATTGACGTACGTTATGCCTTAAATAACCAAGGTGATGCTGCGTGGAAAGGTTACATGAACACGCAATTGCTACGTGCCCTACCTAAAGAAGATAAATCAAGTCCGTTTCATGTTGGTTCGTATACAGGCGCGTCTTATTCCAGTCCTGGTCATCATCGTTATGAAAAAGTGACGTTTAAAGATATGGATAAACACGCGCTGGATGCCGATGTTGAAGGTGGTTGGTTTGCCATGCAACAGCATTATTTTTTAACGGCATGGATTCCGTTGGCTAACTCAAAAAATCGTTTTTATACACGTACCGTCGATGGAAGTTATGCCATTGGTTCAATGAGTCAGGCTATTTATCTTAAACCTGGTGAGCAGCAAACGGTCGGTTCACAGCTCTATTTAGGGCCTGAAACAGCTGATGTGTTAAAAGCCATTGCTCCAGGTCTGGACTTGACGATTGATTACGGCTGGTTATGGTTTATTTCTTCGCTTATATTTTCTTTGATGAGCATGATTTACCAGGTTGTAGGTAACTGGGGCTGGTCTATTGTTTTAGTGACGTTATTAATTAAACTTGCTTTTTATCGCTTGTCGGCCAAAAGTTATCGATCGATGGCTGGCATGAGGGAATTACAGCCCAAATTACAAGCGTTGCGTGAAAAGTTTGGTGATGATAAAGCCAAAATAAGCCAGGCGACCATGGCGTTGTATAAAACAGAAAAAATTAACCCCCTTTCGGGTTGTTTACCGATGGTTGTTCAAATCCCGGTATTTATTGCTTTGTACTGGGTTTTAGTTGAAAGCGTAGAGTTGCGTCAAGCACCGTTTATTTTGTGGATTAACGACTTGGCATCACCTGATCCATGGCATGTTTTACCACTGATTATGGGGGCTACGATGTTTGTTCAACAGCGTTTAAACCCAACACCTCCGGACCCTATGCAAGCTAAATTAATGATGTTCTTACCTGTTTTATTCACAGGACTTTTTTGGAACTTTCCTGCAGGGCTTGTGTTGTACTGGACGGTGAATAATACATTAACGATATTGCAGCAATGGTATATCACACGTCAGTATGCGAGTAAGTAATAGCATGACGGTGGATACGATTGTTGCCATAGCGACGCCTCCAGGACGTGGAGGCGTTGGTATACTTCGTTTATCCGGCCCTTTGGCTTGCGTTATTGCTAAGCGCCTTAGTCGGTGTGAAAAGCCTCTTGTTCCTAGACGAGCTGATTATTGTGCTTTTTATCCTGAAGATACGGCTGATAAAGCATGGATAGATACAGGTTTACTGCTGTATTTTGAGAACCCCCATTCGTTTACTGGCGAAGATGTTGTTGAGCTTCAAACCCACGGCTCGCCGCGTGTATTAGATCGTTTGTTATCTGAATGCGTGGCGTGTGGTGCGAGACTTGCCAGGCCTGGTGAATTTTCAGAACGGGCTTTTTTAAATAATAAAATCGATCTCGCTCAAGCTGAGGCGATTGCAGATCTTATTCATGCAAATTCTGAAACCGCAGCGCGTTTAGCTGTGCGATCTTTACAAGGCGATTTTTCTAAAAAAATAAATTCAATTAATCAACAACTTGTAAATTTACGTTTGTATGTTGAGGCAGCGATTGATTTTGCAGACGAAGAAATTGATTTTTTAAGCGATGGAAAAGTCGCTGCGTTATTTAACCAAGTGTTTGCTGAGCTTTTGGCTGTGCGATCGGGTGCATCGCAAGGCGCATTACTTCGTGAAAATTCAGTTGTTGTGATTTCAGGACCTCCTAATGCAGGAAAATCTACGTTATTAAATGCTTTGTCAGGTCAAGATCTTGCGATCGTCACGGATGAAGCGGGTACGACACGTGACTTGATGCGAGAAGATATTTTAATCGACGATATTCCTTTGCAATTGATTGATACGGCCGGTTTGCGAGAAAGTGATAATCGCATTGAACAAGAAGGCATTAAGCGTGCTTGGCAAGCGATTAAACGCGCAGATGCGGTCTTAATGATGTTTGATGTCGCCGATGAAACAGATGGGATGCTGTTGGATGAAGCTATTCAAGATGCTTTGCCAAAACATGTTCCTGTGATTAAAGTTTTAAATAAAATAGATAAAATATCCAGCATAACGCCCTACCAAGATGGTTCAAATATTTATCTTTCAGCAAAGCATGGTGATGGTTTAGATTTATTAAAAACAGCCATAAAAAATGCTTTGGGTCATCAACCGACCGAAGGACTTTTTCTTGCGCGGCGTCGGCATCTTGATGCGTTGAATCAAGCTCATGGATGTTTAATTTCAGGAAAAAAACAGCTGTTTGATCATAAAGCCGGTGAGCTACTCGCGGAAGATTTGCGGCAAGCACATGATGCGCTATGTGAAATAACCGGTGAATTTACCACAGATGATTTGTTAGGAAAAATTTTCTCGACGTTTTGTATTGGAAAATAATAGATATACTTGTATTTTAAATCATTATCTAGACAAAGGATTCTGTCATGATTTATTCAAATATTCTCGATGTTATTGGTCACACCCCTGTTGTAAAAATAAATCATATTACCAAAAAACTTGCTTGTGATGTGTATGTTAAATGCGAGTTTTTAAACCCTGGCGGATCGGTTAAAGATCGCATTGGATTTGAGATGGTAAAGCATGCTGAGCAACTCGGTAAAATCAAACCTGGCGATACACTTATTGAACCTACGTCAGGTAATACAGGCATAGGGCTTGCTTTAGCTGGTGCGGTTTTAGGGTATAAAATTATTATCACCATGCCTGAAAAAATGAGTCAAGAAAAACAAGTGGTACTTGAGCGTTTAGGTGCGACAATTTATCGGACGCCGACGGAAGCTGCCTGGGATGCACCGGATAGCCATATTTCTTTGGCAAAAGAATTAAAGAAAAAAATACCTAATGCGCATATTTTAGATCAGTATTCGAATCCTGATAATCCTCATGCACATTATTCTGGGACTGCCCAAGAGATTATCGATGATTTTGGTATGAGTTTGGATATGGTTGTGGCAGGTGTTGGCACAGGAGGTACGATAACGGGTCTTGCTAAGCGTCTCAAAGAGCATAATCCTACAATAAAAATAATAGGCGTTGATCCCGTGGGCTCTATTTTGGGAGGAGGCACGGAGGTTGAGCCTTATTTGGTCGAAGGCATTGGCTATGATTTTTTTCCTGAAGTACTTGATAATGCGCTGATTGATCAATACATCAAGCTTCGAGATAAAAATGCGTTTGTTATGGCGCGTCGCTTGGTTCAAGAAGAAGGTTTGTTGGTCGGGGGGTCGAGTGGTGGTGCTATGTGGGCTGCATTACATGCGGCTTCTGAATTAAAATCAGGGCAGAAATGTTTAGTTATTCTCCCTGATTCAATTCGAAATTACATGTCTAAATATGCTAGTGATACTTGGATGCAGTCCGAAGGCATGCCTCTGGTTTAAGAGGTTACGCTGCTGGGGTAATGTAATTCGAACCGCTTTGTTCAGTAGGATGTGTCGTTAAATCTAATTGCTCGCCTAATGTTAATAGACGAGCAATCGCTTCTTTTAAACCATGAGTAATACCGTGGGTTGCTGTGTTTTGATAAAACGCTTGGGTTCCATCAAGGGTGTCAAAATATTTTGAGGGTTGCTTTATACTTCTGTTCAAATGCTCAAAATAGATTTTCAGTATGTCTGAGTATGTTTTTTTTTCGGTTGTCATATATTTTGCTAATTTGTTTTTTGTCGTATGGTACATTTCGATCGATCGTGTGCTTTCTTGAGAAAGATGATTTACGTGTCGGTGGATATTATTTAAATGCAAGGGTGTTGTGGGTGGAATATTTGTTTGATCAAGGCTTTTGAAGTGAGAGATATCAGCAATATCTGCAGAAACTAAGCAATATCCATTTTGCCAATGAAGTTTAATGCCTGTGCTGGAGTCAAGCATGGGTGTTGAATGAGGGTGTTTTTTAGGGAGTGTTTTTTTATCAGATGTTGTGGATATATAAAAAGGAAGCTCGAATACGCGCGATATAATGCTTGGTAACAAAGGATTGAGGCATCGCGTGTTACGTTCTATATTTTTTTGAGAAAGTGTATGCGGCGTTATATTTAAAAAATATGAGGTGTATCCGCGCGGGTTGTTAAGTATATACTCCAGTGTTAGCTGATTTAATACATCGGCGAGGGCTGGAACTAAAATATTAGGATCGGTTTCTAAGCACAGTTGTTTTAAGTATTTTATTGGAGTGAGATAACCTACCGATGTGTTTTCATACGCGGCGTTTTCTTGAAGTTTATGCAGTAACGGCTCTAAGATAATGCTTGGAATGCATGTGTTTTTTTGATGTGTGGTTGTTCGTAAGTAATCGATGAGCCATATGGCTACAGCAAAGTCAGCACGGTTATCGATGTGAATATTAGAAGGCGAATTCGTAATGTTTTCTACGGATTTTTTTTGTGGTGATTGAAAAAAGCTTTGGTTAATGGCCATAATCTACCTTGTAAAATAATACCTGATGTTGATAGTATAATTGAAAAAATGATAAGAATAATACTTGACATGCATTAAGATTGATTACAATACTCAGGGGTAAATATTTGTGGAGATGTTATTTTACATGTGAAATGCTTGTTAAATAGGCATAAACAGTGAGGTATAAAGATTTCATGAAGATTTACACGAGATTGTTGACAACAGGGAATGTAGACTAGATAATCATTCTAGTGTACGTTTTCGGACAGAGTGATGATAGCGTGCCGCAGTTGATAGAACGTTGTGGCTTTAAAATGGAAGATTATAATAAAAAAGTGGAGAAAAGCGCATGTTAAATTTAAAGAAAACTGCAGTAGCAGTACTTGCTCTTAGCAGCAGTGCTGTATTTGCTGGATCAATGGGACCTGTTTGCAGTGCTGTAAACGTCACGGTACCTTGTGAAAGCACAGCTTGGGACTTCGGTGCTAAAGCTTTGTATTTGCAACCAGCTTTTTCTGGTGGTGATTACAGCTATTCAGCGGTCAATAATACCACAGGTGCATACCAAGATTTTAATCAAACATGGGCATGGGGATTCTTTATTGAAGGTTCTTATCACTTCAATACCGGTAACGATGCTAACTTAAACTGGTATCACATCGACAAATCAACAACTCGAAACTTATCTGGTAACTTCAACTTGTTGGGAGCTACAGATATTGATTTCCAAACAGCACAAGCTAAAATTAATCCTAAATGGGATGCTGTGAATTTAGAATTCGGTCAGCATGTTGATTTTGGTGAGAATAAAAACATTCGTTTCCACGGTGGTTTCCAGTACGCACGTATTGCAAACACAATGAAACTGACCGGTACAAACGCATCAGATGTTAACGATGGTCTTAACATTGCAGCTCAAGCTAAGCCAACATACAACGGTTTTGGAGCTCGTGTAGGTGCTGACATGGGTTACGATTGGGGTAATGGTTTAGGTGTTTATGCCAACGGTGCAGCAGCACTTTTAGCAGGAACCAGCAAAGTTAGTAATTCAGTTACTACTAACTCAGGTGCTTCAGCTGCACTTAGTGCATCAAAAGCAACCATCGTTCCAGAACTTGAAGCTAAACTTGGTCTGAAATACGGTTATGCGATGGCTCAAGGTGACTTGACACTTGATGTTGGTTGGATGTGGGTTAATTACTTCAACCCAACACAAGCAATTCAAAGCAACATTGCAACAGGAACCACACCACAAGCTGTTAGTGGAGACTTCGGACTTCAAGGCTTGTACTTTGGCTTGAACTGGTTAGGAAACGTTGCTTAATTGCACGGAACTTAGCTACCGGAAAAGGCCGTCGGAAACGACGGCCTTTTTTTTATGAAAAAATTATAATTATATTGTTTATGGAAGTATCGATGTTAAATCTTAATAAATTTGTTATAGCCCTGCTTGTTTTGAGTAGTAGCGCTGTATTTTCAGGAACCATGGGGCCTGTTTGTAAAGCAAAAAATGCAACCACGTCATGTGAGGGGACTTCTTGGGATTTTGGTGCTCGCGCATTATATTTGTCGCCATCTTATTCGGGTGGAGATTATCGTTACTCGGCGGTTGATAATACAACAGGGGAATTTGAGGATTTTAATCAAAATAGGGGCTGGGGTTTTTATCTTGAAGGTTCCTATCATTATAATACAGGAAGTGATGTGAGCTTAAATCTTTATCATATCGGAAAATCAATGCAAAAAAACTATGATGGGGATTTTGATTTTTTTCGTGGGCGAGAGGTTGAAACAGCGGTTTCTCATATTAAACCGCAATGGGATGCTTTGAATCTAGAATTTGGACAGTATGTTAATTTTGGTGAAAATAAAAAAATTCGTTTTCACGGTGGTTTGCAATATGCACGTATTACGATTGTTGAAAAATTAGCAGGGGCAAATCTACAAGGTTCTCATAATGATTTAAATTTTCATTTTCAGCGAAAATCAACATACAATGGTTTTGGTGGGCGTGTAGGTGCTGATATGGGATATGATTTAGGTCATGATATCGGTATTTATAGTAATTTTGCAGCGGCTGTTTTAGGTGGTTATGACAAAGCTCGTTATTCGTATATTGATGAGACGGAAATACCATTTAAATTACATAGCAATAAAGTCGCTATGGTTCCTGAGGTTGAAGCAAAGCTCGGTATAAAATATGACTACGGTATGGCTATGGGTGACTTGACGTTGGATCTTGCTTGGATGTGGATCAATTACTTTAATGCGACACAAGTTATACCCAGTAACTTTGTAACGAGAACGACACCACAAACGATTGCGGGAAGTTTTGGCCTCCAAGGTTTATATTTTGGCCTACATTGGTTGGGAAATGGTTTTTAGTCTTTTATTTTTAAAAAAGGTGAGAAATGGATTTTCAATTAGACGACGAAAGTATTTTATTGCGTGACATGGCTGCTGATTTTGCACGTGAACGACTCGGGCCTGATGCGGCATCTTGGGATAATAAAGGCCATTTTCCACGAGATATTTTGCAAGAAGCTGCGATGCTTGGTATGGCTGGAATGGTTGCGAAAGAAGATATGGGCGGTTCGGGATTATCCCGTCTAAGTGCAGCTATGATTTTTGAGCAATTAGCGTCGGCTTGTGTGAGTACAAGTGCTTATTTATCTATTCATAACATGGTGATGTCTCTTCTTGATCAATATGCGGAGCCTGAATTGCGTGAAAAGTGGGGACCAAAGCTTGCACGGATGGATGTTTTTTCAAGTTATTGTTTAACTGAGCCTGGAGCAGGATCGGACGCGGCAGCTCTTAAAACACGCGCTATCAAAGATGGTGATGATTATATTCTCAACGGTTCAAAAGCCTTTATTTCAGGGGGCGGCGTTAGTGATGTGTACTTGTGTATGGTCCGTACAGGCGATGAATCGCACCAAGGAATCACTTGTGTTCTCGTTGAAAAAAACACACCAGGGCTTAGCTTTGGTCAGCAAGAAAAAAAATTAGGCTGGCGTAGTCAGCCAACATCGATGTTATTTTTTGAGAATTGTCGTGTGCCTATCCGTCATCGTGTGGGTGAAGAAGGGGCTGGATTTAAAATAGCACTTCATGCTTTAAACGGTGGGCGTGTGAACATTGCGGCGTGCTCTCTTGGCGGCGCATTAGCTTGTCTTCGTTTGGTTCAGAAGTATTTACATGAACGTCATCAGTTTGGCAAAGAGCTTGCTGACTTTCAGGCTCTTCGTTTTCAGGTTGCTGATATGTTCACGGCGTTTGAATCAGCGCGATTAATGACGTATCGAGCAGCGAGGGCTTTAGATCTAGGCGATCCTAAAGCCGCACTGTATTGTGCTATGGCAAAACAGCAGGCAACGGATACAGCGTTTCAAATTAGTGATAAGGCGATGCAATTACACGGTGGTTACGGTTGTCTAAAAGACTATCCTCTTGAGCGTTTTTTCAGGGATTTGCGAATCAATCAAGTGGTTGAAGGTACCAACGAGATTATGCGTGAAATTGTTTCTAAATCAGTGCTTGATGAAGCGTATGTTATTTAAATTTAATATGGGGGCGATATGGCAGATGTAGAGCAATACTTAGAGGCTGGTATTTTAAATATTACGTTAAATCGACCTGAGAAACTCAATGCATTAAGTACAGATATTTTGGATTATTTAGATACCGTATTTTTAGAGGCCAAAATAAATCCAGATGTGCGGGCAGTATTAATTACAGGCACAGGGAAAGCGTTTTGTGCAGGCGCAGATATTAAACGTTTAGCTGAGTGTAATGCACAAACAGGGTATGCGTTTGCAAAGCATGGACAGCGTGTGTTTCGATCGCTTGAATTATTAGGAAAACCATCGTTGGCAGCAATTAATGGTTATGCATTTGGTGGAGGGTGCGAGCTTGCCATGGCCGCAACCCTGAGGGTTGCGGCCACCGCCGCAAAATTTGGGCAGCCTGAAGTGAAGTTAGGTGTAATACCGGGTTATGGTGGCACGCAACGTCTTGCTCGTTTGGTCGGTAAAGGGCGTGCGTTGGATTTATGTTTAACAGGGCGTACGATTGATGCCGCAACAGCTGAAACATGGGGATTAGTCAGTGACGTGGTTGAGCCTGAAAATTTAGTCACGCGTAGTAAAGAAATTTTGCAAAGTATTTTAGCTGTGGCACCCCAGGCAGCGGCCAGTGTGATGGATGTGATTGATGCGGGGTATGATATGTCGCTTAGCGAAGCTTTTGAACTTGAAGCGCTGCATTTTGCAAAAACATGTGCGACACAAGACAAACATGAAGGTGTGTCAGCTTTTCTTGAAAAACGTCCTGCAGTATTTGAGGGGGCTTAAGCATGGGTGTTTTGTCACACGACGTGTTATTTTCGGTTGAAGATCACTTAGGTTTTATCACGTTGAACCGACCGAAAGCACTTAATGCTTTAACGTTAACAATGTTTGAGGTGATAGATAAGCAATTGAGACTTTGGCAGCATGATTCAGAGGTTCATGCGGTTGTTGTTCAAGCGCCCCCTGCAAAAATCTTTTGTGCTGGCGGAGATGTTCGCTGGGTGTTTGACGTGGGTCGAGATGATCCTTTGGTTCCTATGCGTTTATTTAAGCATGAGTATCGCTTGAATCATTTGATTTCTGTTTTTGGTAAACCTTATATATCACTTATGGATGGTTTGACCATAGGCGGTGGTGTTGGGATTACGTTACATGGCTCGCATGCTGTTGGGAGTGAGCAGTTTGCATTCATGATGCCTGAAGCGAGCATTGGTTTTTTTCCGGATATTGGTGCAAGTCATTTATTATCTGCCTGTCCAGGTGGTTTTGGTTTGTATTTAGGTTTGACCGGACGGCGTCTTAAAAGTTCGGATGCCTATGCGATGGGGTTAGTAAAATACACCGTACCGTCTAATAAAATTCCAACTGTTTTAGCGCAGTTACGCGCGAGTGATTTATCAACAGATGCAGATCAACACGTGAGTGCTTGTTTGGAACTGTATCAGTGTAAGATGCCAGAAGGCTCTGCTCCTAGTAATGCCGATTTTGTTGCTGATGCATTTGAGAATAAAGCCAGTTTATCCGAGGTTTTTGAAGCGTTAGAGCAGCAGAATACGACGTGGTCGCAAGAAACAAAAGCATTGCTTTTAGAGCAGTCACCGTTAAGTCTTCACGTGACGTTTGAGCAGTTAAAACGCGCAAAGGGCTTGAGTTTGGCTGAGTGTTTAACCATGGATTATGGTCTTGCGTATCACTTTTTTAAAAATCATGATTTTTACGAGGGTGTTCGGGCGCGCTTAGTTGATAAAGATAAATCACCTAAGTGGTCTCCTGCTGATTGGCAAGTAGTGCCAGCGGAGCAAGTGCTTCAATATTTTGAAGTCTCGGACGATCTTGAGTCGTTATGGTAGAAGAGGTCACTTAAAAAATGCTATGGTTATGGCAAGTTTAAACGGAAGATTATAATAATAAAACGGAGAAAGATGTATGTTAAATTTAAAGAAAACCGCCGTAGCAGTACTTGCTCTTAGCAGCAGTGCTGTATTTGCTGGATCAATGGGACCTGTTTGCAGTGCTGTAAACGTCACGGTACCTTGTGAAAGCACAGCTTGGGACTTCGGTGCTAAAGCTTTGTATTTGCAACCAGCTTTTTCTGGTGGTGATTACAGCTATTCAGCGGTCAATAATACCACAGGTGCATACCAAGATTTTAATCAAACATGGGCATGGGGATTCTTTATTGAAGGTTCTTATCACTATAACACCGGTAACGATGCTAATTTGAACTGGTATCACATTGACAAATCCACAACTAAAAATTTGTCAGCAGATTATACGTTTATTGATGATGCAGATATTGATGGAAATAGACGTACATCGATTCATCCTAAATGGGATGCTGTGAATTTAGAGTTCGGTCAGCATGTTGATTTGGGTGAGAATAAAAACATTCGTTTTCATGGTGGTTTCCAATATGCACGTATCGCGAATAATTTAAATATATCAGGGACAGAAAGCTCAGAAGATAACGCATCCGGATATTTTAGTTCTAAACCAACTTACAACGGTTTTGGAGCTCGCGTAGGTGCGGACATGGGCTATGAGTGGGGCAATGGTTTAAGTGTTTATGCGAATGGCGCGGCAGCACTCTTAGCAGGAACAAGTAAAATAAGTTTTGCTCATGGAGATGGCGCGGCAGTATTTCCTTTGAGTGCATCAAAAGCGACCATTGTTCCTGAGCTTGAAGCGAAGCTTGGTATTAAATATGGCTACGCCATGGCTCAAGGTGATTTGACGCTGGATGTGGGTTGGATGTTTGTTAACTACTTCAATGCAACACAAGCAATTCAAACCAATGCTGCTAATATGGTTCCACAAGTTACAACTGGAGACTTCGGACTTCAAGGTTTGTACTTTGGCTTAAACTGGTTAGGAAACGTTGCTTAATTGCACGGAACGTAGCTTTTATCGGAAAAGGCCGTCGGATACGACGGCCTTTTTTTTATGATTCATGATGGTAGAATAGCTTAATAGAAAAATGCTATGGTTATGGTAAGTTTAAACGGAAGATTATAATAATAAAACGGAGAAAGATGTATGTTAAATGTAAAGAAAACCGCCGTAGCAGTACTTGCTCTTAGCAGCAGTGCTGTATTTGCTGGATCAATGGGACCTGTTTGCAGTGCTGTAAACGTCACGGTACCTTGTGAAAGCACAGCCTGGGATTTTGGTGCTAAAGCTTTGTATTTGCAACCCGCTTTTTCTGGTGGCGATTATAGCTATTCAGCCGTCAATAATACCACAGGTGCATATCAAGATTTTAATCAAACCTGGGCATGGGGATTCTTTATTGAAGGTTCTTATCACTTCAATACAGGAAATGATGCGAATTTAAACTGGTATCATATTGATAAATCATCAAGCCGAAACTTAAGCAGTGATCAGAGCTTTTTACCTGCTTATCCAATCACTGGAACATCAAGTATTTCCCTTGCTCCTAAGTGGGATGCTGTGAACTTAGAATTTGGTCAGCATGTTGATTTGGGTGAGAATAAAAACATTCGTTTTCACGGTGGTTTCCAATACGCACGTATTGCAAATACAGAGAAACGTTTAAGAACGGCCACAATTCAAGATCAGGAGGCGGTCGTTGCTGTGCAAACCAAACCAACTTACAATGGTTTTGGAGCTCGTGTAGGTGCTGACATGGGTTATGAGTGGAATAATGGTTTGGGTGTGTATGCGAATGGTGCAGCAGCACTTTTAGCTGGAACCAGTAAAATTAGTAAAACTGTTGTAATTAATGGCTCTACTGTTAATACACCTAATGCTTCGAAAGCGACCATCGTTCCTGAGCTTGAAGCGAAGCTTGGTATTAAATATGGCTACGCCATGGCTCAAGGTGACTTGACACTGGATGTGGGTTGGATGTTTGTTAATTACTTTAATGCAACACAAGCAATCCAAGGTAACGCTACTAATACAGCTTCACAAGTGGTTAATGGGGACTTCGGACTTCAAGGCTTATACTTTGGTTTGAACTGGTTAGGTAATATTGCTTAATTGCACGGAACCTAGCTTTTATCGGAAAAGGCCGTCGGATACGACGGCCTTTTTTTTATGAAGTTATTTGAGCTTTATGGTAGGATAGGTTCGTTTTGTTTTTGGTGGGAGTAGCGCTATGTCGGTTATGTCGGATAGGTGGATAAAAAAAATGTCGCTTGAACATGGCATGATTGAGCCATTTGAGCAGGGGCAAGTGCGTGAGAACGATCAGGGCCGTCTTATTTCGTACGGTGTGTCGAGTTACGGTTATGATGTGCGTTGCGCGCCTGAATTTAAAGTGTTTACAAATATTAATTCTGTGATTGTTGATCCTAAAGCATTTGATGAAAACAGTTTTGTTGATGTAAATTCAGACGTGTGTATTATTCCACCCAACTCGTTTGCATTGGCGCGAACGGTTGAGTACTTTCGTATTCCTCGAGATGTGCTTACGGTTTGTCTTGGTAAATCAACGTATGCACGCTGCGGGATTATTGTGAATGTCACCCCGCTTGAGCCAGAGTGGGAAGGTCATGTTACATTGGAGTTTTCGAACACAACAACCTTGCCTGCAAAAATCTATGCAAACGAAGGTGTTGCACAGATGATTTTTCTAGGTGCCGATGAGCCTTGCGCCGTTTCATATCGCGACCGGGCAGGAAAATATCAAAATCAAACCGGTGTAACTTTACCCCGGACTTGATTTATGTTGATTCGTCATCCTGAAGAGGGTGGGTATGGCGAGATGCTTCTACACGCGCCCGCAGTTCTTTGCCTGGCTTGAAATGCGGCGTGTTTTTTTCTTTAGTAATAACTTTTTCACCCGTTTTGGGATTATGTGCATTACGTGGCGGCCTGTGCCGCAGTGCAAAACTTCCAAATCCCCTAATTTCAATGCGTTCACCCTGTGTGAGTGAATGACTCATTGTTTCAAGAATTAAGTTTACGCCTTCCATGATGCGCTTTTCCGGTAAATGCGTCATGTCAGCGGCAAGGTTTGCTATAAGCTTCGATTTAATCATTATCGCCTCAACCGTTCCATTCGGATTTTTTTATATCTTTTTCATCTTACGACATAAGTATAGACTTGAAAAGAAATTATTCAATTAAAAGAAAATCAACCCTTTCTTAAAATTTTCAAAATCCTTGCTTTATTAATAAATCTTACCTATTTATATAAATAACAGGACTAAAAATAATTGATAATTGATAATTGAACCACATGGAGAGGGTTATGCAAATCAAACAAGCTTTTGCTGCGATGTTATTATGCCTACCTATACTTGGTCATGCAGCACATATGGATGATGTACGAGGTGATCGATATTGCGAAGTGATTGTTTCACAAGGCCGTTTGACACTTGCTGTTTATAACACCATGGGCTTAAATCAATGCCCGGATGCGCAGTGGAAAAAAATAACATCAAAAATACTTAGAAAAGATATGAAAGCGCGTATCGCGATTCTGAATGGCCCACGTTATTGGACGATTGATGAGATCGATAGCACACCTATTACTAATACCCCAGAAAAGAAAATCAGAGCTATATCTATGAAAAAAGTAGCTTTAGTTCATATTAAGCTAAGAGATATCGTGAAAGGCCATAAACCGTATAATCAACATCGTGTGGATAGGAACGTTGTATGGACGTATAAAGCAGGAAGGCCTATATATGAGTTGATTGATCCCGAGGGCCGTGTGTATGTGATGCAATCTTACAGTCTTGATAAAGCGGCTCAAACACCTCGTAGCTTAGCTCATTTGGGAGATACGCTTAAATTGCCTACCGGCTGGCATTATCGTACCGGTATTTTAAACAAAGATACAAAATTACCTTGTGTGCATAAAAAAGCTGTTGTGATTCAAGATGATTTTTTAAATACATATCAGTTAGCTGCCGATGATTTTCTGAAGTGATGTTGAAACCGTGCTATTCTTCGCAAAGCATTTTTTATTCGAAGATGAGGTACGGATTTGACGCAGACACCGAGACTGGCACAAAAACAGATATTGACCATCACACGTCCTGACGATTGGCATGTGCATTTTCGAGATGGCGCAATGCTTGAGCATACGGTACCAGCAACAGCATGTCATACAGGGCGTGCCTTGGTTATGCCTAATTTAACCCCCCCATTAACGACGTTAGATAGCGTACTTGCTTACCGTGAACGTATTTTATTGGCATCCAAAGCATACCCTCATTTTACGCCATACATGACGTTATATTTAAACGAGACTGTTGAGCCCGAAGTTTTTTCTGATGTCCAAACACAGGCGTTTGTGTTGGGTGCAAAATTATATCCCGCGGGTGTTACGACCAATGCTGAAGCGGGCGCGCGTTCTATTCAAGCGCTGTATCCAGCGCTTGAAGCCATGCAAGCTGCCGATGTGGTTTTGCAAATCCATGGTGAAATATTAGGCGGCGATATTTTTGAGCGTGAAGCTTTGTTTATTGAGCACGAGCTTAAGCCTTTAATGCAAAACTTTCCTAAATTACGCGTTGTGCTCGAGCATATTTCAACACAAGCTGCCGTTGACTTTGTACGTAATGGACCAAGCACGCTTGCTGCGACGATTACGCCCCATCATTTATTATATAATCGTAATCAATTACTCGCTGGTGGAATTCGCCCGCATTATTATTGTTTGCCTATTTTAAAGCATCAAAATGATCAGGTGGCATTACAAGCGGCGGCGGTGAGTGGGAACCCTAAATTTTTTGCAGGCACAGATAGTGCGCCGCATGGTGTTGCTCAAAAAGAATGTAGCGAAGGGTGTGCGGGGATTTATTCAGCACCGTTTGCGTTGTCGATGTATGCCGAGATGTTTGACTCGCTGGGGGCGCTGGATAAGTTAGACGCGTTTTTAGGGCGTTTCGGTGCAGAATTTTATCATATTTTACCATCAGAAGAAAAAATTGATTTAATTAAGCAATCAATACATGTACCTCGTCAATTAGATTTAGGCGAGACACAGGTTGTTCCTGTTAATGCCGGTGGTTGTTTTGCTTGGAGTGTTGTATGAACAAACGTTTTCGTGGTTTCTTACCTGTTGTGGTGGATGTTGAGACCGCAGGACTTGATGCTTCAAAGCATGCGCTGCTTGAGGTCTGTGTGGTCTTACTTGATTACACACGCGACAAAAAGCTGGCCGTAGGATCTTCTATTTTTGAGCATGTTTTGCCGTTTGAGGGCGCGTTACTTGACCCTGAATCGTTGGCATTTAACGGAATTGATCCGTTTCAGCCGCTTCGGCGGGCGGTTGATGAAAAGCAGGCGCTTACACGTTTATTCGCACCCATTTGGAAAGCGCTTGAAGCCAGTAAATGCACACGAGCGGTTTTGGTGGGGCATAATGCTTGGTTTGATTTGGCATTCATGAATGCAGCGGTTGAACGAACGGGGATTAAATCACCGTTTCATCGTTTTACAAGTTTTGATACAGCAACATTGTCAGGCGTGCATTATGGACAGACGGTTTTAGCAAAGGCTATGAAAGTTGCGCGTATTCCATTTGATGCGAACGAAGCACATTCCGCGATTTATGATGCAGAAAAAACGGCTGCCTTGTTTTGTGAGATTATCAACACATGGCAACCGTTTAAGTCTACTTAAGCTTATTAAAGCTGAGAGTTAGAGTGCTTCGCTGTGTTCAGCTAAATACTCTGCAACGCCTTTAGGTGAGGCATTCATGCCGCTATCGCCTTTTTTCCAGCCTGCTGGACATACTTCACCGTGCTCTTCGGTAAATTGAACAGCGTCAATCAAACGAAGCAATTCATCGACATTACGACCGATAGGCAAGTCGTTGACGAGTTGAGCACGAACGACACCGTGATTATCGATAATAAATGCAGCGCGTAAGGCAACACCGGCTTTAGGATGCTCAATACCATAAGCTTGACAAATACTGTGGTTCATATCAGCAGCCATTGTAAATTTAACTTCGCCAATACCGCCATCGTTCACTGGTGTTTTACGGTAGGCATTGTGGCTAAAGTGTGAATCAATAGACACAGTAACCACTTCTGTATTACGTGCACTGAATTCTTCTAATCTATGATTAAGCGCAATCAGTTCAGATGGGCAAACAAACGTAAAATCGAGCGGGTAGAAAAAAACCACACCGTATTTACCGTTTAAATGTTGTTGGAGGTTAAAGTTATCAACAATCTCACCGTTTCCGAGTACCGCGGGTGTAGTAAAATCTGGGGCTTGTTTTGTGACTAAAATGCTCATGTTATTCTCCACATAAATTAATAAAAATTAATATATTTATTTAAGAAGCTGCAGCTTCTTGCAGTAAAGGTCCAAGTTCGCCTTGCTCATGCATGTCAACGATAATATCACAGCCACCAATTAATTCTCCGCTGATATAGAGCTGGGGAAAGGTCGGCCAGTTCGCGTATTGTGGCAAAGTCTGTCGAATGTCGGGATTTGCCAAAACATCTACTGAGGCAAATTCAACATCATAGGCTTGTAAGCACTGAACAACTTGTGATGAAAAGCCACACTGTGGAAACTGAGGGCTGCCTTTCATATAAAGCAAAATCGTATGATCAGCAATTTGTTGTTTAATCTTATCTAAAGTATTTGTTGTATCCATGCTAACACCTGTTAGGTTTCTGAAATTGAGTGCGTAATTATCAGTTAAGTTGATTTCTTATGCAACCGTAAAGCTTATAAAAGTCTGATGTTTAAAGTTTCGTTTGAAAGCACGCTTTACCCTGATACACTTACCGTAATTTTTAGGCCGTTATTTTTAGGAGATCAAAATGACATTTACTTTACCTGCATTACCGTATGCGATGGATGCCTTAGCACCTCATATTTCAAAAGAAACGCTTGAGTATCATTATGGTAAACATCATCAAACTTATGTAACCAATTTGAACAAACTTGTTGAAGGCACTGAGTCAGCAGTATTGTCGCTTGAAGAGCTTGTTAAAACATCATCTGGCGGTGTGTTTAATAATGCAGCGCAGGTGTGGAATCATAGTTTTTATTGGGAATGCTTGAGTCCAAACGGTGGTGGTGAGCCTACGGGTAATTTATTGGATGCTATTGTTAAAGCATTTGGTTCGTTTGATGCATTCAAAACTCAATTCACACAAGCTGCAATCACAACGTTTGGTTCTGGGTGGGCATGGCTCGTACAAGATGCCGAAGGACAACTTAAAATCATCAGCACAAGCAATGCAGCTAATCCTATGACATCAAATTTAAAACCACTGTTAACCTGTGATGTTTGGGAACATGCGTATTACATTGATTATCGTAATCGTCGTCCTGATTATTTAAATGCTTTTTGGGCGTTGGTTAATTGGAATTTTGTAGCTTCAAATTTAGGCTAGGCTAGACTTGTATTAAGAGGAGATAACACATGGCATTGACCACAACTTACCATCCGCTTCCGGTTGTTTTTACACATGGAGAAGGCGCTTGGCTCTATGATGAGGCGGGAAAGTCGTATTTAGATGGGTTAAGTGGGATTGCTGTGTGTGGTTTGGGCCATGCGCATCCTGATGTGACAGAAACGATTCAAAAGCAAGCGACGAAGCTTTTGCATACGTCGAATGCTTTTCGAATTTTAGAACAAGAAAAATTAGCTGAAAAGATAACTGAGTTGACCGGCATGCCGGAGATGTTTTTTTGTAATTCGGGCTCGGAGGCTAATGAAACGGCGATTAAACTTACGCGTTTGTTTGGTCACAAAAAAGGAATTGATACGCCTTCTATCATTGTGATGACCGGTGCGTTTCATGGTCGATCTATGGCGACGTTAACGGCGACGGGAGGACGGAAACATCAAGCTGGGTTTGATCCTCTGGTTCCTGGTTTTGTCCGTGCGCCGTTTAACGACATCGAGGCGATAAGAGCGATTGCATCGAATCGTCATGATGTCGTTGCCGTGATGTTGGAGCCTATTCAAGGCGAAGGCGGTTTAACCGTCGCTGATGAGGCGTATTTACACGCTGTAGTTGAGCTATGTAAAGCCAATGATTGGTTATTAATTTTTGATGAAGTGCAAACAGGTAATGGTCGTACAGGTGATTTGTTTGCCTGCATGGGGTTAGGTATTCAACCTGATATTTTAACCACAGCGAAAGGCCTTGGTAATGGCATGCCTATCGGTGCGTGTTTAATCGGTGAACGTGCGCGAGGTTTATTTACACCGGGGAGTCATGGCTCTACGTTTGGCGGTAATCCATTAGCCTGCGCTACGGCACATACCGTACTGGATGTGATTGAACGTGATGATTTATGCGCGCGCGCCGCAGCGTTAGGGCTTCGGTTAAAACAGCGTTTGATGGCGCGCATCGGCGACCATCCGAGCGTACGTGGTATTCGAGGCAAAGGTTTGATGCTGGGTGTGGAGCTTGATCGCCCGGCGTTTGATATGAAACAGATCGGTCTTGAAGAAGGGATTCTATTCAATGTTACGGCAGAATCGGTCATACGTTTGCTCCCGCCATTGATCATGAGTGACGAAGAGCTGGATGAGTTGGTGGAGCGATTTGTTCGAACGTTTGAACGGTTTGTTAACAGTTAAATCCAGATGTATTTGACTTGGTTTGTAAGCGAACGTAGATTAAATGTATCTTTCATGTGTGCGCAACGGGTCGGTTATGAAAAATTACTTGTGTTGGGCTTTGTGTTCGACGGTTATGTTTCATTCGGCCTATGCTGGTACGATGTTATCCAACAAGCACGCATGGAAGCCTTTTGTTGCGGTAAGTGGAGGTAGCGCAAGTGTGATCCGGATGGGAAGTACGCAATCATTTCCTATTGTTGATCCAGCCGAAGATGAATTTTACGTTTATACACCGCAAGGGGGCACGCAAACAAAAGGATTGTTCGAGGCCTTTTTAGGGGGCGAGTTTAATGTATTGCCGAGTTGGTTTATACAAGCTGGAGCGGCCTATGCTCAGGCAGGACGATATAATACACAGGGTATTTTAACGCAAGGTATTGATGCGCAATCTGCCGATCAATACACGTATCAGTTCAATACAGTGGTGCATCAAGTTCTGGCACAAGCAAAGGTCATGAAGCGCTGGAATAATAAACTTTATCCTTATGCCCTATTGGGCTTGGGGGCTTCGTTTCAAGATGCCTCATCTTTTTCAACCAGCGTGCCGCCGTTTCTTTCGTTTACACGTGCGTATACAGACAACACGACCGGATCGTTTTCTTATCAAGTGGGTGCCGGAATTGATGTCGATATCGCAAAGCATGTTCGTTTAGGTATTGGGTACCGATTTGCTGATTTTGGTGAAACACGTTTAGGTTCAGCTAGTATTAATAATACATTTGTTTCAGGACGGTTAGGTCAATCACCTCTTTATGCTAACGAAGCCATTGCTCAATTGACTTATGTTCTCTAAATTATGTAACAAAGGAGTTGTTACCCATGAAAAAAATAATGAGTCTATTGCTTCTTTTCTTACTGAACTCAAGCGCACACGCACTTCCATTTAATATTGTCTTAAAAGACGGTGTATTTGCTCCAACAACCATGACGCTTGGTTATAATCCTATGATTTATTATACAGTGTCTAATAATACGGGAAAAACACTGAACAACGCGTTTGTCAGATACTTGCCTCCAGATGTTTCTCAAATTACAACGGGAGGAACATATTCTGATACGTGCGGAGCTACGTTTAATTTAGAGCCTAATGGAGGGAGCTGTACACTTCAACTTGAAGTATCGGCTCCGGTCGATGGTAGTGCACCTTCCCCATCAGATCATTTGTTTGTGTGTCTTCCTGGAGGAAAAGCTTGTGCAGGAGCAGCAACGCCTTTAAATATTACACAAACACCGTGGGGCACAGCAGCAGATAACCATGAGATAGTTTATACAGCGAATGTTCAGACTAATCCTAAAGATTTTGTTCAGGCCTATATTTCAGGAGGAACAAATCCGGTTCCAGATGAGGACTGGGATGCCTATGTTCCTCCTTCTGGTTTTGGCAAAAATGCTGCAGCCAATGTGCAAGCTGATGAACTGATTACGCTTACCAGCCCCGGTTCACTCATTGGGAAGCTAACCTATATCACAACATCGGACAGTTATACTTGGTACTTGCTCGCCAATGTGATTAATGCGACGTGGCCTTATGATGCGTCCAGATACACGGGGTTTGCTGCTGAAGGGCCGTTTCAAGCATCGCTTTCTGGGGATGTTCCGCTTCCTGGGACTGTGAGTATGGGCACGAATTATAAAGCCCAAATTTTAAAGTTTTATGCCAATGAGCATGATCTACCAACAGGAGCCCCAGGTGCTGTGCCTATTGATCGTTATTTTATTTTAGATCAATGGGGTAATGAGTATATTATGCACAATTCTTTGTTTGATACACCAGCGGAAATAAAAGCTTCTTTTGAGGCGGTGGTTCTTCCGCCGGGTTGGAGTAAATCGATTAGAGCTTTAACAGAAGATTTAATTACGCATCCAGTTTCAGGCCTAGATTCGTATGTTTATATTAATTTAAGAGATGCGGCTTCAAATAATTATCATCAAATTTCATGGGGGGAAAGTGGGACAACACTTGCATCGCAAATCCAAGACAGTGGTATGCCTATTTGGGGAGGGCATGAGGCGAATCAACTGAATATAACCCAATCTTTTGATCAGCTTATTTATGGAGGAGGTGGAGCGACTGAGTTTTATTTTTCTGGTGGGGCAACGTCGGGGACGAAAACAATTGCTAATTTTAATCCAGATGCAGACACTATTAATTTAGATGGTCAAACTTACTCTGTCATTGAAACGACGGCAGGAACGCAAATAACGCTATCCGGTGGCGCTGTGATTATATTATCGAATCATTATTTCTTTGATAGCAATTGGATAGTATCCTAAGGTGTTACTGTTTTTAATAGCGAGATGATGATGCTTCATTTGTTGCCCCTTTGTCCTTGTGGATCAGAGCGTGATTATGCACAGTGTTGCCAGTCTTATTTAACCGGCCAGGCTACACCAAAAACACCTGAGGCTTTGATGCGCTCGCGTTACACGGCGTACACCATGGCGGATATTGCATACATTGAGAAAACTCAGTGCGGCCAAGCTGCTGAAGGCTTTAATGCTTTAGAGGCGTATGCTTGGGCCAAACGTGTGACATGGATTAAGTTAGAGGTGCTTAATACTTCACTAAGCAAGCCTAAAAAAGGCACGGTTGAATTTATCGCAACGTTTATAGATGCGGGTATCTCACAGTCGATGCATGAAAAAAGTGAATTTATTAAAAAAGCAGGGCAGTGGTTTTATGTTGATGGGGTTCATATGCCATGACTGAAATTATAGTTACGCGAAAAAAAATTAAGAATTTAATTTTACGTGTAACCCGTGATGGACAAATAAAAATTAGCGCGCCTGAGCGATGCCCAAAAAAAATTATCAATGCTTTTTTGGAGCAAAAACAAGCCTGGATAGCTAAGCAGCAAAATATTATGCTGGAGCATGCAAATCAGCCAGCAGAGCTTATACTAACAAGCGAACACCGAGAGCAGATGAAAGAACTATTGCCTCCATTATTTGAAAAGTGGGAGGCAATCATTGGTGTAAAAGCGCATGAGTGGGGTGTTAAGGCGATGAAAACGCGTTGGGGCTCCTGTAATACGGTCAAAAAACGTATTTGGATAAATTTACATTTAATTCATAAGCCACGGATTTGTCTAGAGTATGTCCTGGTGCATGAACTCGTGCATTTATTGGAGGCAAGCCATAATAAGCGGTTTTATGCCCTCATGACGAAGTTCATGCCTGACTGGAAAGCGCATCGGCAATTGCTTAAAATTACTTAAGACGCTGCCTAAGCACTTCATATAAACAAACACCGGTTGCAACCGATACGTTTAAGCTGGATACCTGGCCTTGCATAGGTAATGCGAACAAACCATCACACACATCGCGTGTAAGACGTCTAAGACCTGTGCCTTCGGCGCCCATAGCAATCGCCGTTGAGCTCGCGCTGTGATCCATACTGTAAATCGACTGTTCGGCTTCACCTGCCGCGCCATAAATCCAAACACCTGCGTCTTGCAGGGTTCTCATACTACGAGCAAGGTTGGTGACACGTACAAACGGTATCGACTCGGCAGCACCTGAGGCGACTTTGCTTACAACCGGTGTGATATCAGCGCTGTTATCTTTGGGCGCAATCACAAAATCAACACCAGCGGCATCCGCGCTGCGAAGGCATGCGCCTAGATTATGCGGATCGGTCACGCCATCTAAAATTAAAATTAAAGCCGGTTTTTGCGCAGCATCTAATAAATCAGGTAGGTCAGCTTCGACATAAGGTTTGAGTGCTTCGACTTCAGCAACAATCCCTTGGTGTGATATATCACCAAAACGTTGTCTCATGCTATCAGACGTCAATGTTTCAACCGCAACGCTGGCTCGTATTGCAGCATCTAATGCGGTTTGTAAGCGTTGATCTTTACGCTGTTTGCTAACATATATTTTATACACATGTCGCAATGGATTGCTCAGTACTGCGGTGACCGGGTGAAGGCCATAAATCAGATGTTCTGCCATGTTATTCTTTCTCGTCTAAAACGGGTTCAAAGTCTATTTTACGCTCGTCTAAATCAACGCGTGCTACGAGTATCGTCATGGGATCGCCTAGGCGATAGCTATGCCCAGAGCGTTCGCTATTTAATCGATGTTTGACGGCATCAAACGTATAATAATCATTCTTGAGTGAGGTGACATGCACCAAGCCTTCGACATAAATATCGTTGAGCTCAACAAAAAGTCCAAAGCCCGTCACGCCGGCAATTTTTCCTTTGAAAACTTGTCCGACTTTATCTTGCATGTATTCGCACTTAAGCCAAGAAACAACATCGCGCGTTGCTTCATCAGCACGTCGTTCGGTTGAAGAACAGTGCTTTCCAAGACGACTCATGTCGTTTGCGGTGTATGAAAAATCGTCCGAGGTATTATTATCTAAAATATGTCCGATCGCACGATGGATCAGTAGGTCAGGATACCTTCGTATTGGCGATGTGAAATGCGTGTAAGCAGGATAGGCAAGACCAAAATGCCCGTCGTTTGCTTCAATATATTGTGCTTGCTTAAGCGAGCGCAGCATGACGGTTTCTATTAAGTGTCGTTCTGGACGGTCGCCAACGGATAAAAGCGTTGTTTGAAAATCTTTGGGTGATGGTTTTTGGCCTCCATTCAGCGTTAAGCCGAATTCTCCTAAAAACTGGCGGAGCGCTAAAATTTTATCTTCTGCTGGGGCTGGGTGAACACGGTAGAGTGTGGGTATCTCAGCTTTTTCTAGAAATTTTGCTGTTGCAACGTTGGCGGCCAACATGCACTCTTCAATCAGGCGATGGGCATCGTTTCGTACCACAGGAATGATTTGTTGGATCTTACGGTTCTTATCAAAAACAATACGTGTTTCCGTAGTATTAAAATCCATGGCGCCACGAATTTTTCGTGTTTTAGCTAGAATTTGATATAGCGCATGAAGATTTTGTACGGCGGGCCAAATCGGTTCATGTTGTTTTGAGCCACATGTATTTGCGGTGAGCCAATCACTCACTTGTGTATAAGTAAGCCGGGCATGTGAATGAATCGCTGCACGGTAAACACGCGTACGCTGAATTTTGCCTTCGGGGGTGATGGCCATTTCCATGACCATGCAAAGCCTATCGACTAAGGGCTTAAGTGAGCAAATGCCGTTGGATAATACTTCGGGTAGCATCGGAATCACTTTTTCAGGAAAATAGACGGAATTCCCTCGTCGTGCGGCTTCTTGATCGAGCGCTGAATCAACGGCGACATAATGACTGACATCTGCAATGGCTACATAAAGCTGAAAGCCACCCTTAGGTTTCGGCTTACAAAATACGGCATCATCGAAGTCTTTGGCGTCTTCTCCATCAATCGTCACAAAAGGTAGATGACGAAGGTCAGTACGCTTGATAAGGTCAGACTCTTGCACCGTATCAGGAATATCTTTCAGTGATGCATGCACGTCGTCTGGCCATTCCGCAGGAAGGCCGTGCGCTAAAATAGCCACTTCGATTTCCATGCCGGGTGCCATGTGTTCGCCCAGTACTTGAATCACTCTTCCGATGGCTTGAGAGCGTTTGTTGGGGTAACTTGCAATTTCAACCAGAACAATTTGGCCGTCGGCTGCGTCCTGTGTTGACTCAGGAGGAATCGAGATATCTTGTGTTAAACGCTTGCTGTCAGGCGATACAAAATTCACGCCTTGTTCGGAGAAAAAGCGACCGACAACGCGAGGGTTGGCATGTTCAACAATTTCATGAATTTTACATTCAGGTCGGCCACGGCGGTCGGTTCCGGCTTTATGTGCGAGCACGGTGTCTCCATGCATCACGGTGCGCATTTCTCGCGGTGAGATGAGCATGTCGGCGGTGCCGTCGTCAGGAATAAAAAAGCCAAAACCATCCGGATGCCCTTGGACGGTTCCTCGTTGCAGGCTAATTTTATCGAGCAAACAATAGCGACCACGACGGTCTTGCATGAGTTGACTATCACGTAGCATGGCGCGAAGGCGAAAACCCAGCGCGTCTTCTTGTGATGATTGTTTAATGCTAAGTGCAGCAATCAATTGTTTTTTAGAAATAGGACGTCCAAAATCAACCAAAGTTTCTAAGATAAACTCACGGCTTGGAATAGGGTTGTCATATTTTTCACGTTCTCTCTGATGAAATGGGTCTTTTTTTTCAGGAGATTTTGGTTTTTTAGCCACGGTGGCCCTTCGTCGTCGACGGAACAATAACCTAGTTTAACACCTATTGTGCCTGGGAGGGTAATTCAAAGCCATGTCGTCCAATATAAGCGGTTAATGCGGTCAATTCCATGTTTTCCCCAGCCCAAAAAATACCATGGGTATGCTTTGGGCGTGAAGTGATAGGCCACTCACACGCAGCTAGCGCTTGTCCGCACGAAACTTGTTGTTCATGTCCTGGTTTGGATTCAACGCAGTTTAATTTAATTTTTGTTTTATCAAGCGCCAGTGCCGACCATTGATTGCCTTGCAGGCGACTGCTCCATCCAGCATCAAAATCTGCATCAGATGCGGGGTGTGTTATCCATACATCAAAGGCTGATAAATTATGAATCATGAGCACACGCGGGTTATCTGCCGGAATAGTTAAATTTTCGCCTTGAATCGTAAAGGCTTTACATGCCGCGGGAAAAACTTCGGTAGCATGCGCTGTGGCGAGAGCTGTATTAACATAGGCCGAGGCTAAGATAAGAAGTATGAAACGTAATAAGGTGTACATCGCCCGCATAAGTCATTCCTGAAGATCAAATATCAAGCTTATCATAGATATAGATTATGATTAGCTCTAAATAAGTAAGAATATGTTACGATTGCCGCATAATAAAAATATTAATTGATTTAAAACAAAGGGGTGATGTTGTTGTGAATAAGATAATCGATGTGCCTGCACTTTTAAAGTTGCAATTTGATGCCATCATACGTTGGAAAGCTTCATCAGAAGATATAATTTTAACAGCGACAGAGTTTTTGGGTTTAGTTGAAAAAAATCATGCATTTAATTATCAGCTTTGGCATGCTGAAGATAAGGCACGACGAGAAGACAAAGGTTATGAATTTGTTTATCACGCGAAACGCGCGATTGATGGTTTTAATCAGCAACGCAATGACTGCATGGAAATGATGGATGATTGGTTGACCGGCGTGCTGGCTCCAGCATCACCGGAAAACTGCCCTGTGCACTCAGAAACACCAGGTATGATGATTGATCGATTATCGATTTTAGCGCTTAAGCATTATCATATGGAAGAGCAAGTGAAGCGAGAGAATGTAGATGCGGCGCACCGTGATGCATGTCAAAACAAGCTTCATATTATTGCTATGCAGCAACAGCAATTAAGTAGCTGCTTGGATGTATTGTTGCAAGAAACTCAGCAGAACACACGAACATTTCGAACCTACCGCCAATGTAAAATGTATAACGATGCCGCGTTGAATCCTGAGCTTTATCGTACGTCTGAGCAATAATATTAAGAATTATATGTTTCTGTTATCGTTGCTGAATGCGGTACGGTATTCGTTGAGGCAGGACGCCTTTCTGGATGTATGCTGAATCGTCTGAGGGGGCTTGTTGGAGGGGCTTCTTGGTTCAAGCCTTCTCCGAGAGAAACCCCTCTTCGTATCTCTGATAATGAGTCTTCTGTTGGGGTGAATACGTCATCTTCGCGATCATGATGTGTGGGGGAGTCAAGATAAGCGTCTGGATTTTGATCAAAATTCTGTGCGTTTGCTTCTAATCCTAGCTCTAGATCTATCTGATCATGGTCTACGTTCTCAGCTTGTTGTGTAGGTAAAGTATCGTTACACTTTTGTAGTTTTTCCCGGAGTTTAGTCGCGTATTTAGCCATTGCGCGCAGGGTCCAAATGATGGCACAAGAGATAAGGGCGACCACCAGAAGTCCAGTTATGAAGGGGTTGTCATGTTTATGATCGTGTTGGCTGGATGCATCAAAGAATGTGAGTAAAATAAAGTCAACGGACTTGGGCCCCTTCATAATGCCTGAGCCCATTGAGCGAAGGATTTCAAGCCAGCTTAAAAACGTCCAGTTGAGGAGTGGGGTGCCATCACAAAGGTCAGCAAACGCCGTTTCATTTTCGATGTTGGTGAGTACGCTTGCATCGTGGCAACCTTTAATGGTGTCGATAAGCTTACTAACAGCTTCAAGTTGTTTTTTACCATTGGCTTTTTGCTGGTCTCGATGCCGGGCTGCGTAAGCCATGGAGATGCCGATGGCTGCTAAGGTTAGTGCGGCGGATATAAGCACACAGGTAAAAACAAAAGCTTGAGAGAGAACCGTTGCAAAAAAAACTTTACTAATGAGGGAGGCTGCAAAAATGCCGCAGACGATTGTTCCGTGAGCGATCAAACCATGCTTCAGCCCAATAAGGGCAGCTTCGTGAGGTGATATTTCACTTATCTTATGAAGTTCCTCGTGAACCGAGAGAATATATGCGTATGTCGTAACTGATTTGTCATCGGCGGCCCTAAAGTGTGCTAATTCTCTTTCCTGAACAGGCGTTGGGTTCTCGAATTCATTATTTTGTGGGATGCCGTACTTTTTTCTAAGAATGGCAACTTCGGCCAACTCTGCTTGCAGTGTTTTAATGCCTGAGATGAGCTTAGCTTTTTCTTCCGAGATACGAAGCAGTCTATGGTATTCCCTTTCTTCTTGTAAGCGTGTAAAAATACAGGCAACTACACTTAGGGCAGAAAGTGCTGTGACAATCGTAAGAATTTCAGGAGCTAAAGGGACAGCTAAGATAAGACTGATAAATAAATAAAGACCACTGGTGAAGCCATCGTAGGCAGCAGAAAGGTTACATAAGAATCGATTTTTATGGGCGTGGTTGGTATTTTTTTGCTCTACATCTATATTCTCATGTATTTCTTCGGTGATTTGCTTGTTAAAAGCCCTAAAGTGTTTGTCAGCATGGTTAGGAAGTAGGCCTCTCCATTGCATTAGGTTGGGATGTTTTCTATCGATAGGGTTCGGTAAAGTCGCTTTTTCTTGGAGCAGGATGTTGATTTCCCTGGGGGTGAGTTCAAGATCTTCTGCTACACCGTCACGGTTGATATAGAATAAGGTGCGCTCTGTTGAGTTGTTTTTATTTCTCAAGAGGTAACTGTTTGCATAGTCTTTTTTTAATTCTTCCTCTGTCGGTGGCAGGTAGGTGAGTTCATTAAATCCACCCCAGTTTAAAAGTTCTTTTGTGAGCGAGTCGTTTGTGTCCATGGTTTTTTTTCGGACGGTCACCATGTAACGATTCCACCAGCGATTGTACATGGAAGGTATACCAAGAATGAGGCTGAGTGGTAGCAAGGCGTAACGCATGTCGATGGATGAGAGGAGTTTGATGGCATCTATCGTACTTCTTAAACCTCGGTTTACGTTTCGCGCTCCTTTCGCGCCGTCACGGAATGCTTGCCAGCCCACGTAAAAATTTTGGGAGTCATCATTTTTTTTGTCTTTGCCTACATAGTTAGCATAAGCTGATGTGATCGTTGATGCTGCGAGCAAGGTTAATGTAATTGCACTACCCCAAGGATTACATATGAAATCACGCAGTGCTTTTGCGGTTTCAGTTTTTGAACCGTTGTAAATTAGATCTGGAATGTATTTGAGTAAGCTGTAAGCAAGAACAAAACCATCGGGTCCTCCGTAGAGCCAATAAACATGCTTGTTTTCATCTAAATATTTGGCGTAGTCGCAAAGGTCATGAAATTGCTTGTTGAAATAGGCGTAGGTGGCGTTGGCGCCCTGGCAGGTGGCGTCTGTGAGCTGCTTGAAAGCATCAAGAAGTAGGTTGTCTGAATCTAAATAAGGTGAATCTTCTGTTTCGCGAGCGCTTTCCGTTGGCATGAGCATGTTCAGCGATGACTAAGATTGAATGGGATTATAATAAAAAAACCTGTGGTGCGCAAGTATTACCCCAATTTGTTTTTTTATGAACAAACGCAAAGACAACTTCATATTCTAACATAATTGATATAATACCAGGCATGATATGCACTTCTTGCTCTGTAAGAAATATCCGATTTTTCATGTAATCTTTATTATATAATAATTTATTAATAATTTATTAAAACGTGTACTTGGCCAGCAAGAATAAGACGTTACCTACATTTTGGGAGCCAGGAATATAAGTGCCCATCACGGCAATTTTTCGGTAGGTGATCGATGCCCAAGGTAAGATGCCAGGGAACGGCGCATTATTTAAAATATCAGGACGCGCCGTGAGAAAAACAGTGAAGCCAAGGCCTGCTGAGGTGGTGTCGTTTAGATGCAGCGTTTTAAGAAAAGCATACCCTGCAATCGGCTCAACTTTGGCATGTGATTCAAGAAAAACGAAAGCGTATAGACTATGCCAATCACCTTTTTCATCATAAAAGCCTTTGCCAAGGCCGCCTCCCCACGCCCATTCGTTATAGGTTTTTATTTTCTCTTCGTCATATTTATAACGGTTGTGCCAGGCGTAACCGGGAACATAGAGCTCTGGCTTGCCCTCGGTCCATGTTTCGTAGGGGCGTTGACATACGGGCTGAAGCCATTCTGGCCATGCTTTACAATGCTCAGGCACTTCAGAATAGACGGCCTGAGAAATGGTCACGCTTAAGAATAATAAGAAATATCGTCTCATGGTATGCTTAGCTCGCAGGGGGTTTTTAAAGCGCGCCCTTTCATGTAATGTTATGTTTATAATTATTATTTTTTAATTATTTTAATTTCTATTTAGCATTGCGACCCACGGAGGCATATTAGCATGGACCTGTTTCGCAAGAAAGCACCGCATTCTTCAACGAGTGGCTCGGCTTTAAAACGCTCTTTATCCGCATTTGATTTAACGCTACTTGGTATGGGGGCGGTGATTGGAGCCGGTGTTTTTGTTCTAACCGGGGTTGTTGCAGCAACGCTTGCAGGTCCCGCGATTATTTTTTCTTACGTCATGGCCGGTCTAGCGTGTGTTTTTGCCGCATTGTCGTATGCTGAACTTGCTGCCATGATTGGTGGGTGTGGTAGTGCATATGGGTATGCTTATGCCGGGTTTGGCGAGCTCCTAGCCTGGATTGTCGGTTGGGATTTGCTTTTAGAGTACACCGTTTCGGTGTCTGCGGTTTCTGTTGGGTGGAGTGCTTATGTTGGTGATGTATTTTCGAGCTTAGCCGTACACTTTCCTAAAACTTTATTACACGGCCCAATGGATGGTGGTTTTGTGAATATCATGGCCCTGGTGATTATTACGTTACTCACCGTGCTTTTAACGTTTGGAATGCAGGGCAGTAAACGCTTTAACCATGCCATGGTCGCAATCAAATTAAGCGTGATAATAGCCGTGATTGTCGTAACAGCGATGGCTTTCAAGCAAGAAAATTGGGTGCCGTTTTCTCCTTTCGGTTGGGCGGGTGTGGTACAAGGCGCGTCCCTTATCTTTTTTGCCTACGTTGGGTTTGATGCCGTGGCAACCACGGCCGAAGAAGTGATTAATCCACAGCGGAGTTTGCCTATTGGCATTGTCGGCTCATTATTTATTTGTACAGCGATTTATATCATCGTTGCAGCTTGCTTGACTGGCGCTGTGCCTTATCATCTACTTAACGTCGCCTCGCCGATTAGTCATGCTCTGCTTTTACTTGGGCAGCCAGCGGTTGCTGGGATTGTAGGTGTTGGAGCGATAGCTGGGCTAAGTACCGTGATGCTGGTGCTGTTTTATGGCCTGAGTCGTGTGTTTCTTGCCATGGCTCGAGATGGCTTGCTACCCAATTATTTTGCAAAAGTGGATGCGAACACACATACACCTGTTCGAATTATTGTGTGCTGCGGAATGTTGATGGGCTTAATTGCCGGCTGGGTACCTTTGGGAGATTTGGCAGAATTGGTTAACGTAGGAACTTTATTTGCATTTGCAATTGTATGCACTGGGGTGATTGTGTTGCGTTATACCGATCCGGATGCCGCTCGACCGTTTAAAACACCCGGCGCGCCTTTGGTTCCGTTTTTAGGAATTCTAAGCTGTTTATACCTTATGGTTAATTTACCATGGGTTACGTTGCTGCGGTTTATTGTGTGGATGGCGATAGGGATGATCGTGTATTTTATGTTTAGCCGAAACAATAGCCGGCTTGCAGCACAAAATATATAAATATATAAAAAATTAAATTTGTATTAAAGCCATAATCCCGGCGGCAACTAAGCCTGCTGCCGGAATCGTAAATACCCAAGCAATAAAAATAATTCGAATCAAGCCCCAGCGCGTACCGCCTTCTGTATTCGAAAGTCCGACGCCTGCGATAGATCCGGTGACGGTTTGTGTTGTTGAAACAGGAATGCCGCCTTCGGTCGAGGCTAAAATAATTGCAGCAGCACTGGTTTCGGCGGCGCAGCCACGCATGGGGTTGAGATGTGTGATGCCCGATCCCATCGTCCGTACAATGCGCCAACCACCACAAATCGTACCGAGACTTATCATTAGATGACATGAAATAACAACCCAAAACGGCACATGAAAAGGCCCTTCGAGCCATGCAGCAGACATGAGCAAGGCCGTGATAATACCCATGGTTTTTTGAGCATCGTTACTACCATGCGCGAGGCTCAAAAGAGCTGACGAGGCAAGTTGTAAATATTTAAACCAACGGTTGATATGGTCGTCTTCACCGTTTTTGAAATAGCGTGCGAGTATGGCACCAATCAGTGCACCTGCCAGTAAGCCAAGCACCGGCGTGATAAAAATACCAAAGGCGACTTTGAGAAACCCAGCGCTTTTTAACGTCGTAAAGCCACCGTGTATAATAGCAGCTCCGGCGAGTCCGCCAATCAGCGCATGGGATGAGCTGGAAGGCAGGCCAAAATACCAGGTAATAAGATTCCAGCTGGTGGCGCCGATGAGTGCTGAAAAAATAAGCGCGGGCGTAATAATTCCAGGTTCTATAATACCTTTCCCAATGGTGTTGGCGACCATTAAGTTAAAAAAAGCAAAGGCAATAAAATTGAAAAAAGCAGCCCACATCACGGCCTGACGAGGGGTTAAAACGCCCGTAGCTACAATCGTAGCAATGGCATTTCCGGCATCATGGAAGCCATTAATAAAATCAAAAGCGTAGGCCAGCACAATAATACCTAGAATAATCAGGGTACTGTGGTCCATGGATTAATTCCTCAATTAGATTAGAGGTGATAACTGCTTTTGGTTAATAGATTAGATACTATATACATTAGACGTTGTATCAGAAAAGGCAAGTTTGCGGCACCTGCGTTATGCGCCAGTTCAGCATGTGCCATCTCATCAATTTTCATCTGAGACAAAATAGCCTCTGAACGCTTATCGGATGCTGGAAGGTTTGCGAGATGACGTTCTAAATGCAACGTTACTTGTCGCTCGGTTTCAGCAACAAAGCCAAGGCTCCACTGGTCGCCAACCAAACCTGCAAATGCGCCAATACACCACGAACCGGCATACCAAAAAGCATTGAGCATACTGGGATAATTATCTAGCTCTTGAAGACGTGCTTCACACCAAGCCAGGTGATCTATTTCTTCAAGGGCGGCTTCATGCATTTGCTCTCGCACCGTGTCGAGTTTTGCAGTGAGTGCTTGGCCTCGATATAAAGCTTGTGCACATACTTCGCCGGCATGATTAACACGCATCAGACCTGCGACGTGTTTTTTTTCTGAGGGGGTGAGTGTTGCTTTAGGAACAGACTCAGCGGGATTGGTACGTTCGCATTCACGTTCTTTGGGTGTGAATACGGTTCGTACAGCTGCATCAAACTCGGTGAGCAAACGATCGATTGGACGCATGTTTCGCATGGTGTGCGGTACCCAAAACGTTAAGCAAACTAAAAAAAGTGATGGTAGCAAGTTTGGGTTGGTGCAGCAAATCCGTTATGATGAAACTCCCGTGAATTCGAGGTTCTAGTTCCCATGAATTATCAAACGCGTAGACAGCAATTAGCCCATCATCTTTCTGCAGATGCACTGGTCGTGATTCCCGCTGCTTCAGAGCAGCTCCGTAATGGTGATAGTCATTATAAATTTCGGCAAGATAGCGATTTTTATTATTTGACCGGCTTTGATGAACCGGATGCCGTGTTATTAATCACAGGGGGTGATCAAAGCCAATCTATTTTATTTAATCGCCCTAAAAGCGAACTCGAAGAACGTTGGACGGGGCCACGCTTAGGTCAAACAGATGCACCTGCAAAGCTTGGTGTTGACGCGGCGTATCCCATCGCTGATTTAGAAACGCAGTTGCTCGAAATTCTATTGGATAAGCGCGCGATTTATTATCCCATGGGACGTTATCCACAGCATGAACGTATGCTGCGTCATGCGTGGACATGTGTTAAAAGCCAAGCCCGTCGTGGACAGCATGTTCCAGAAGTATTTGCTGATATTATGCCTATCTTAAGTGAACTCCGTGTCATCAAAGATGATTTAGAAATTAGCTGTATGCGAGAGGCTGCACGTATTTCGGTTAAGGCACATGAAGCGGTGATGCGTGCGTGTAAACATGCTCGATATGAATATGAATTAGAAGCTGAGTTTTTATATACCCTGGGGCGCGAAGGCTGTCAAAATATTGCGTACAGCAGTATTGTAGCTGGCGGGCCAAATGCCTGTGTTTTACACTATATTAATAACAATCAAGCGCTTGATCCCAATCAACTGCTGTTGGTTGATGCCGGTGGTGAAGTTGGAAATTATGCCGCAGACATCACGCGCACATATCCTGTCAGCGGCAAGTTTAGTACGGAACAGCGTTTGATTTATGATTTGGTGTGGCGTGCGCAAAAAGCAGGTATCGCATGCGTTAAACCGGGTATGCCTTGGGACAGCATGCAAGCGGCCATTGTACATGAACTTACATCGGGATTATGTGAACTGGGTATTTTAAACGGCTCTAAAAACTCTAAATGTTCTATTGATGAGCTTATCGAGCGCGGGGCTTATAAGCCTTTTTATATGCATTCGTCAGGGCATTGGTTAGGGCTCGATGTACATGACGTAGGTGCTTATATTGTTGATAACAAACCTCGTTTATTAGAGCCTGGCATGGTACTTACGGTCGAGCCGGGGCTTTATATACCTGATAATTATGAAGGGATTGATGCCAAGTGGTGGGGCATAGGCATTCGTATCGAAGATGATATTTTAGTTACTCGCGATGGACATGATAATTTGACCGGGGCGCTTGCCGTTGCCCCAGAAGCACTTGAGGATTTGATACGTGGTTGAAGATGTTGATGTTTTAATTATAGGGGGCGGGTTGATAGGCATGGCGTTAATGCTTGCCTTAAAGCCCCTGGGTTACCGTGTGCGTATGGTCGAAGCGCGTGTGCGAACAGACGTAAATCCCGGCATGCTTGATACACGCAGTATTGCCTTGTCTCCAGCCAGCATACGTATTCTAGAACAATTGCATGTTTGGCCTGATGTAAAAAACCGAGCGGCATCTATCAATATGATTCATGTGTCTGAGCAAGGTCGGTTTGGACAGGCGCGTTTGAACAAAGGATCAGAACATGATGAGCCTTTGGGTGCTGTTGTAGAAATGCATGAGCTCAATGCGGCACTGCATGCGCATTTAAATCCAGATGATATTCTAATCCCTGCGCAATTAATTGCACTCGATGCGGCAACAGGCGAGGCCATGCTTGAAACATCAGACGGTGAGAAAAAAATTAAGGCCCGTTGGGTAATTGCGGCGGATGGTGCGAATTCTTCCGTACGAAAATTATGTCATGCCGAAGCTGAATATAAAACTTATCCAGAGCATGCGTTAGCAGCCAATATTAAACTTTCTCGCCCGCATGGACAGGTTGCGTATGAGCGTTTCACATCAAGCGGACCATTGGCTTTGTTGCCTCTGCCGGGTCCTTATATGTCATTGGTTTGGACACGCTCTGTTGATGAAGCTGCGCGATTAAAATTACTTAAAGAAGCTGATTTTCTATCAGAATTGCAGCGCGCATTTGGTTATCGCGTGGGACGCTTTGCGGCCGTTGGTCAACGTATGACGTATCCACTAAGGCAGGTGATGATGCATCGGCAAGTGCATGATCGCGTTGTATTTTTGGGTAATGCGGCGCATACCTTGCATCCTGTCGCAGGACAGGGCTTTAATTTAGGCCTGCGGGATGTTGCGATGCTTGCGCAATGCGCCGCGGAGCATGGCCTTAGTGTTAAAGCACTCACGCGCTATCAGATTGCACGTGTGTCCGATCAAGAAATGATCATGACATCAACCGATGCGTTGGTTTCGCTTTTTAAAAATCCATTACCAGGAATAGGGCTCGCACGAAGGCTTGGTTTGGTTGCTTTAGATAATAGTAAAATTTTAAAAAATATGTTGTTGCGTCACGCCAAAGGCTTTGGTGGGGTGGTGCCTGACTTGGTGTGTGGGATTCCACTGAAGCAGGAGAATGTATAATGCCTAAAATATCCAATGCCTTTGATGTATTAGTTATTGGTGGGGGCGTGGTTGGGCTTTCAGCTGCTGTGGCAATGGCCTCGCGAGGCTTTAAAACAGCGGTAATCGATGTGGGGCCGCTCAAAATATCACCTACGAATAAAAACACACGGGTGTATGCCATCAACGGGGCATCACAAGCTTTGTTAACACGTTTAGGTGCCTGGGCGTTGTTGGCGCCTGAAATTATTTCACCGTATCGAGGCATGCACGTTTGGGATGCTACCAATCATGCTGAAATTACGTTTGATGCGCGGGACGCAGCAAAGGCCGAGCTGGGTGTGATTTTAGAAGAAAACTCCTTACGCGCGGCGTTACTCAAGCGCGCAGAAGCGTTAGGTGTACAGCTGATTCCAAAAACACGTGTAACAGCTTGCACGGAAGAGGCCGCTGGCATGTGCATTACAAGTGAAGAAGGCCATGCTTGGCAAACTAAGTTATTGATGGTTGCTGATGGCGCAAAATCAAACACTCGAGAGCTATTAGGCGTTTCTATTACAACTTGGCCGTATGATCATGAGGCCTTGGTTGCAACCGTGCAAACCGAAGAGCCACATCAAGCAACAGCTTATCAAGTTTTCACGCCCGACGGTCCCTTGGCTTTTTTGCCTTTATCTAACCCGCACCAATGCTCCATTGTGTGGTCACAACCGCCGGAACAAACACAGGCCTTGATGGCGCTTGAGCCAGAATATTTTAACGCGGCATTAACCCAAGCGTTTGAAAATAAATTAGGTGCAGTTACGTTAGAAAGCACACGTTTTTCTTTTCCGTTGCACATGCGACATGTTCAGCAATACAGCAGCTCTAAGTGGCTTTTGATGGGGGATGCGGCACATACGATTCATCCACTCGCGGGCCAGGGTCTAAACGTTGGCTTGGCGGATGTAACCTCGTGGCTTGCGTTATTAGACCAGCAGCGTGATGGCGCGTGGTCTGCGCGCGTATTGGCCGCTTATCAACGCGAACGTAAATCTGAGGTATGGTCGGTGATCGCATTGATGCAAAGCATTAAAGCCATGTTTGGAGCCTCGCTCGCACCCATCGGTGTGTTGCGAGGCCTTGGCATGCGTATGCTTAATCGATTTTCATCGCTGAAGCGCATGCTTGCTGCGTATGCGTCGGGTGATTAATATGGCTTATATGCTTTTACCGTGATGTGACATTCTCACGGAGTTAAGGCACTTTAGCTCTGTGCCCTTGAATTTTGTCACCCGTTACGCCATGCTACACGAATGATAAAGAGCTGGAAACATAAAGGGCTTCGTCTGTTTTTTCAAGAGGGTATGACCTCTGGGATTCAGGTTAAGCATAAAAATAAATTGAAGATTATTCTTCAGTTACTAGATGCAGCTTTGCAACCGGAAGATCTCAACTTACCGGGAATGCGCTTTCATAAATTAAAAGGGAATTATAAAGACTATTATTCCGTAACAGTAAACGGTAACTGGCGCAGGGCGAGATCACGTGTGACTTTAAATTAAGCCAAGAATGTGATCTTATACCT
>JARGNP010000037.1 GCA_029210265.1 Legionellaceae bacterium | reverse complement strand
TGAGTCAGGAGGTTGCATTTGGCAAGGCTTCTTGTATTATAATGAGCCCTATTTTTTATGTAAAAATAATGTAAACGCGTTGCTCAGGAGTCAAATATGAAGCAAGTACACGGAATGATAAAGCACGTATTATGTTTGGCTTCGTTGTCTGTTGTAGCCAGCACATGCGCTTATGCCGGCGGCTTTTCATTGTATACCGAAGGCAGTGTTTCTGAGCTCAGTGTTTTTGCGGCAGGCTCTGCAGCAGAAGCACCGGATGCATCCATCGGTTGGTATAATCCTGCGGGTTTAGTGCTGATTCAAAAAGATCAAGCGTTGGTGAGTGGTGTGGGTGTTGTTCCTCGAACCATGATAAGCGGTACGAGCACGTATAATACAACGGATATATTGCCTTATGAGCAATCGTTTACTAATTTAAGAGGTGCACGTAAAGCAACGGTGCCTGCAATACATATGGCACATCCCTTGGGTGAGCGCGCAACCGTTGGTTTGAGCGTCGTGGTGCCTTTTGGTTTAGGCAGTGATTGGGGTAAAACTTCTCCAGTGCGTTATTCAGGAACGCTGACGAATCTCGTGACGATGGATTTAGCGCCGCAGATGGGTGTTTATATCACCGATAATCTAGCGGTTGGTTTAGGTCTTGATATTCAGTTTGCGCGTGTGACGTTTAATGCTGTTGCTGGCTCTCCCGCGGCATTACAAGCTCTGCAAGCGATGGGTGGTTTGGTTGAACCAACAACACTTGATTCAACCAGTGATAATCAAGGTAACTCCATGGCGGTTGGTTTTCATGGTGGCCTTCTTGCACTATCCGATGATAAACACACACGTCTCGGTTTAAATTATCAGTCTGAAGTTCAACACCGTTTTGAAGGCGAAAGTATTTTAACGGGGCGTTTGGCTGATCTTGATCTTATGGACCCTCTCGCTGTGTATGAAACGCATAGCTTAATATCAAACGATATTCGCTTGCCAAGAATTATTACGTTGAGCGGTTATCATGAAGTGAACACACAATGGACTTTATTGGGATCGGTGGTGTACACCGGTTGGAGTTCGTTTAAAGAAACCGAGCTTCAAAATGTTGCAGGCTATTCAGCTGAGTTGGGTGTTCAGGCGCCTTTGACGGTTGTTTCACATGATAATTATCGCGATGCTTGGCGTTTTGCGCTCGGTAGTACGTATGCTGTCAATGAGCGTTGGATGTTACGTGCGGGTGTGGGTACCGATGAAACACCGACGGTGGCGGCCGAACGCAACGTGCGCCTTCCTGATACGAATCGCTGGGCTGTTGCCGTAGGCACGCATTACCAGGCTTATCCATCGATAGGTATTGATTTGGCTTATGTGTATCTTGAAGGCTTTGGCCGTTCACCCCTTCATAAAACCCAAGTGTTTAGCTCCACATCAAGTAATCGCATTGATGCATGGGCTAAAAACTCAGCTCAACTCGGGGGTGTCCAGGTTTCGTGGACACCACAAGATTAATTTGATTTACTAAGTTATTAAGCTGTGTGGTTTTGAAGTTCCTTCTCCCGAGTTAGCGGGAGAAGGTGCCCGCAGGGCGGATGAGGGATCTAATCGCCGTCTTTGCGTACCCTCTCAGCTATCGAAATATTGAAGAACTCATGGCTGAGCGTAACATCAAATTAGATCATTCCGCTGTGCAGAAATGGGTGGTTCATTATTCTCCTCAATTGGAATCTTCCTTTCGTAAAAGAAAAAAGATGACGGGTGGTAGCTGGCGAATAGACGAGACCTATATAAAGGTATCAGGAAAATGGGTCTACCTTTACCGTGCGGTCGATAAGGCAGGAAAAACGGTTGATTTCATGCTTTCTGATAAACGCGATCGCACGTCCGTCTTAAAGTTTTTTAAGAAAGCGATTGGGTCCAGTGGCATACCAGAGAATGTGAATATTGACAAAAGTGGCTCTAAGACGGCCGCGTTCAACGGCATTCATGCGCTTCTTTTCTTGTTTGGTTTATGGCACTTGATTATTGAGGTTAGGCGAGTGAAATCCCTCAATAAGATGGTCGAACAAGATTATCGTGGTGTAAAAAAAGCGACCAAAGTAATGACCGGATTTAAATCGTTTGAAGCTGCAGATGCAACTTTATCTAGCATTGAATTACATCATATGCTGAAGAAAAATCAGCTGGATTCAGATGGAAATCAACCTGTTTGGAAGCAGTTTTATGAGCTCGCTGCATAAGTTTGCCAAAAATAATCTTTTTTGACCGTCATTCAAAATTTTCGACAGTACCCCATATTGACTATTTCTTGTTTTAAAGCCCTCATCCGCCCTGGCGGGCACCTTCTCCCGCTAACTCGGGAGAAGGAAGTTCAAAACCACACAGCTTAATTACTTATAAATAACCTAAATTTTATTCTTGATACAGCGTTGTCTCGGCAGGGCCATTCACAATCATGGCATACCCGTTGCTGTGTAATTCAGATGGCGTAATAACACCTGTGCTTAAATCCAGGTAGAGCATACCGAGTTCAATGGGATGATCTGTGTTGGCGCCTACTTTAATCAGGGCAGGGCATTTTCCATTGACCACATGGCCGTAACAAGCCATGCGAACAGAGGCCCAGAGGACTTTCCCATCGCTATGCGCTTTGGTTGGGTGTTGTGATGGAATGGTTCCCGCAACAAAGGCATTGGAATCCAGATCGCTGGTGTTATGTGTAATTAATTGTCTTGGCGGAACGGCAAAAACCATGGCTGAGGCGAGTCCTAAAGCTGCGGTAATGCATGCGCGTGTTGTTCTTTTCATAGGTACTTCTCCTTAAACAGAATCATCGTGATCTTACACATGTTATTATAATAAGCAACTTTTTGGTTTATTTTTGTGATGAGTTGCTTAAAAAGAAAGGCGTTGAGATTGAGTTAAAATAACCTTTATGGTATTATTTTGACCATTGAATATGATTGATTGGAGCCTCTTATGCCGGTGTCACCCTACTCATTTTGGCAGTTTCATGTGAAAGATCTAGGGTTGAATGATTATACAGCTCAAATTGATTTTCGTAGTCGTATAGAAACACGCAGCGAAGACCGTGTGCTTGTCGATCTTGCGCGGGAAGATGTGCTTATAAAAAGTATGCCGATTCCGTCTATTTCAAATTTGTCTGACACAAAACGAAAAGAAGCTCTTGATCCTCTTTTTACTGACTTGCTTGCGCCCTTGGAAGGGCAAGCAGAAAAGCATAAGGCCATGCTAGATTTTTGTAAAACACGATTACACCAGAATGGCCTTTTATGTATATTACCCAGCGTTATGAAGTATCAAGCGGAGCTCGCTGGAGGTGCTGTTAAGATGGGTGATAGAGAAACAGGTATAACACTTAAAAATCAATCGCTCTATATTCATCAAACACAGGTGTGTAATAAGTTTACTTATTTTTCAAATATAGACAGCCCGTTTATTGCCGAAGATGACGCTTATCTTATTCGTTCTGAATTGCTCTTTAAAGTATCAGTTAATGGTGGACATCAGATTCAAGTTGATGTTTTGGATGTCGTTGTTGATTGCCAGGATAGTCGCATTGCACACTGTTTTGATCAACGTAGCTTGCTTCAAAAAGTGATTGATTTTTTCAAAGCAATCTTTGGCTTAAACGTCTTTGATGCAACCCAGCGTATCGAAGACGATGCTCAGTTGGGTCCGGGGTGTAGGACCTAGGCCCTACCTAGCCTTGCTTGTCTTGCTTGTCTTGCTTGTCTTGATTGTCTTGATTGTCTTGATTGTATGACTATTTGAGCGATCTCCTCAAGATTTTTCCTACGTTGGTTTTAGGTAAATCTTCATAAAACTCCACGCGCTTGGGTATTTTATACGCGGTTAAATGCTTGCGGCAATGGGTGATGATATCTGCTTTGGTGAGCTCGGGATCGCTTTTAACAATACAGGCTTTCACGACTTCACCGGATGCCTCGTCAATTCCGACCACGCCGACTTCGAGTACACCAGGCATTAAGCTGATGATTTGCTCTACTTCGTTAGGGTAGACGTTAAAGCCTGAGACTAAGATCATATCTTTTTTACGATCGACCAAATACACATAACCTTGTGTATCAATTTTGGCAACATCGCCGGTGCGTAAATAGCCGTCAGGCCAAAAGACCAAGCTTGATTCGTCCGCACGTTGCCAGTAACCCGGCATGACTTGCGGGCCTTTCACGCATAATTCACCGGACTCCCCTTGTGCAAGTTCGTGACCGTCGTCGTCTCGAATGGATATATCGGTTGAAGGTAACGGTAAACCAATGCTGCCGTTGTAGTATTGTAAATCCAGTGGATTCATCGTGACGGCAGGACTTGTTTCCGTTAGGCCATACGCTTCGAGGATATGCACGTTTGTTTTGGCGTACCATCGTTCAGCAACGGTTTTTTGTAATGCCATACCACCTGAAAGTACAAATCGTAATTTTGAAAAATCAATATCACTAAATTTAGGATGATTGAGTAGTGCATTAAATAAAGTATTAACGCCTGTGATTGCGGTAAAACCACTGGATTTAATGCTTTGTATAAAGCGCGGAAGGTCACGCGGGTTAGTGATTAAAATATTCGTCGCCCCGGCTTTTAAAAACGTGAGGCAGTTCGCTGTAAGCGAAAAGATATGATAAAGCGGTAGCGCCGTGACAATAATGTCGTCTTGGTTAATCCCAAGAGGTGAGACCCAAGCCGATGCTTGTAGAACATTGGAGAGCATGTTGCCGTGCGTCAATACGGCGCCTTTAGATACGCCTGTGGTACCGCCGGTATACTGAAGAAACGCAATGTTTTCGTGCTTGAGTTTTGGGGGGGTAAATGGCTTTTTCTTACCTTGATGCAGCACCTGACGGAACGTTATGGCATTCGGAAGATTGTAGGCCGGTACTTGTTTGTGAACGTGCTTAATAATGGTATTCACCGCAACACGTTTGACGCACGATAAAGCATCACCCACCTCCGTCACAATGATATGTTTAAGCGTGGGGGTGTTAGGACGTGCTTTTTCAACGGTATGAGCAAAATTGGCCAATACGATGATGACTTCGGCACGTGCATCGTTAATTTGATGGCTGACTTCACCTTCGGTATAGAGCGGGTTGGTGTTGACCACGACATAACCTGCACGCAAAATCGCAAAGAGCGCGATAGGATATTGCAAGACATTGGGTAGCATGATGGCTATGCGTGCGCCCTGCGTGAGCCCCAGGCTTTGTAGGTACGCTGAAAAATCGCGGCTTAATACATCAAGCTCTGTATAACTGAGCTTATGACCTAAGTTTATGTATGCTGGATGGTGTTTGTTTTTATGACAAGCCGTTTCAAAGAGGTCGACCAATGAAGTATAGGTGTTGGTATTGATGGTTGGTGGAACACCATCAGGGTATTGCTTCAGCCACAATTTATCCACGTTGTTGACCTTTTGTTAGGAATTCGTGCGTGCTAGTATAAACAAAAAATAGGCTGATGGATATTGGTGTTATGACAGATAATTTGTTGAAATTAAAGGCATTTACGTTAAAAGGCCGCTTATACACGCTCACGGTGCTTCAGGTGCTTGATACATCGCCTACATTGATTGATGAACAACTGAAAGAATTGGTCAAGAAAGCGCCTAGGTTATTTGAGTCAGCGCCTGTTGTTTTGGATTTATCGATGGTCAAAGAGGCCGATGCTGATTTAGCAGCATTAAACACATGCATTCGTAAACATGGGTTATTACCGGTAGCAGTCCAAGGTGGTAGTGAATTATTGCATACACGTGCAAGTCAGCAAGGTTTAGCTACGCTACGTGCTTCAGCAGCACAAGATAAAAAAGTGAAAGAAAATCTTGCGAAATCTAAACATAACGTACAACCGGCCGCAACATCGACAACCAAGCTGATAACCACACCGGTGCGTTCGGGCCAGCAGGTGGTCAGTTCGGGTGATCTTATTATTACAGCTTCCGTGAGCCCGGGGTCAGAGTTGCTCGCAGAAGGAAATATTCATGTGTACGGTAAATTACGAGGGCGCGCACTCGCTGGTATTTCGGGTAACGAAAACGCACGTATTTTTTGTCAATCGTTTGATCCAGAGTTAGTTGCGATTGCCGGTGTGTATCGTTTACCTGAAACGATTGAGCCATCCACCAAGCCGTGCCAAATATTTTTGAAGCGTGATCGTATTGAAATCGAGCGTGTATGAACGATGCTGTTTTTATTTCGGATTTGCATTTAGATCCGAATATTCCCGAAATTTCGAAGCGTTTTGATGATTTTTTAGCATGGGTGGCTCCTCGAACGCGTGCGTTATATATCTTGGGCGATTTTTTTCATGCTTGGGCAGGCGATGATACGTCAAACGTTTGGAGTGATGCAGTAGCCGATCAGTTAGCTAAGCTCAAAGCACAAGGTGTTGCGGTTTATATCATGCGGGGTAACCGTGATTTTTTGTTGGGCTCGGCGTTTGCTACGCGTGCATCGAGTCTATTATTAGATGAACCGGCCTGCATTGAGCTTGGTGGACAGCGTGTGATGTTGACGCATGGCGATCGTTATTGCACCCAAGATAAAGCGCATCAATGGTTTAGGCGTTTGACACGTAATCGATGGTTTTCTAAAATTTTTTTACGTGTACCCCAGTATATTCGGACACGCCTTGTGGCCGGTGTGCGTGCACACAGCGAGGATAATCCACGCAAACAACCTGAAATGATGGATGTGGTGCCTGCAGCACTGCTGAGCCATCTAAAACAGTATCAAAGCAATATTATGGTACATGGTCATACACACAGGCCTGGTCTGACATCGCATGAATACGCGGGTAAAATATACAAGCAATATGTTTTAAGTGATTGGGATGCAGCCCCTTCGATTTTGTGTTATAATCAGTCAACAGGTTTTTATTTTAAGCTTTTTAAATAAGGAGTCGTTATGCCTATAGATTCAGATGATGCGAGGAAGGCGGTGTATGAGGAGTTGAAGAAATTTGACGATGAAATGAGGAAGAACAAAGAGCATAATGACTTGCTGGATGCTAATGAAGCTCAGAAAGGTGCCAGAAAGGTAAAACGTGACGAAGCAGCTGAGACGACAAGGCATAAAAGAGCTGGTAAGAGCACGAAAGCTCGCGACGAATTTATACAAAAACATAGAGAATTCAAGGCTGGTAGCCTAAAAGCTTATGATAATTTCGTGGCGGCCATGATGGAAATTGCTACGCTTGTTCAGGCTTGGAGTAAGTCAATTGATGCTGATGTAAGCGGGTTATTAACAGGTCCCATGAAGGATTTTGTGACAGCAAACCTATACGATATGGGTGCTGCTTTGATAACAGCGGCATCGGATGTGGCTAAACATCGCGAGCTTGCCGCTGTTTTGACAAAAAAACCGACTGAGATGGTTGAGGTTACTTCTACTGGTGATCTTAACTTTAAGCTATTTAAAAATGATCCGGATGTTGCTGCAGAAATAGCACAAGCAGCGGCAGAAGGTAGAAAAGTCCCTGAAGATTTCTTAGAAAACGCGGATAATGCGAATCGTGCTGCGATGGTGTTTTTAGTGAGAAGTGCCGGATATGAATTCGATCGTGATCAGGGTGGTTTTAAGCATGAAGACACAGGTATAGAGCTTAAGCAAGATGATCTCGCAAGGATTGTAAAATCCGCTGATTTTGAAGCATTGATTGGCGATGCAATGGAAAATTGTCTTTCAGAAGAGTCTAGAGCAACACCTGGTCCGTAGTATTTTTTAGGCATTATTTTAGGAAGCATCTGTGTTACGAGTATTAGGTATTGAATCTTCTTGCGATGAGACAGGCGTTGCCCTGTATTCATCGGAAGAAGGCTTATTAGCGCAAGCGCTACATTCCCAAGTGGTTATTCATCGTGAGTTCGGGGGCGTTGTTCCCGAGCTTGCTTCACGTAATCACGTCCAACATATTGTGCATTTGGTGGATGAGGTGTTGGCAGATGCTGCGCTTGATAAAACCGATATCGATGCAATTGCATACACAGCAGGCCCTGGGTTAGTGGGGGCTTTGTTGGTCGGTGCGTCGTTTGCAAAAAGCTTAAGCTTTGCATTAAATATTCCGGCGGTAGCTGTACATCATCTTGAAGCCCATATTTTGGCTGCAAAATTAGACTCGCCAGAACTTGAATTTCCTTTTACTGCCTTGCTTGTTTCGGGCGGGCATACGCAATTAATCGAAGCGTGCAGTTTGGGCAAGTATGAATTATTAGGTGAGAGCTTGGATGATGCGGTGGGTGAGGCGTTTGATAAAACGGCTAAGCTCATGGGTATGCCGTATCCTGGTGGGCCATTGCTTGCAGGGCTTGCGGATGCTGCGGATGAGCATGCGTGTTCAGCTATGCCCGATTTTCCACGACCGATGCTCAATCGCCCGGGGTTTGATTTTAGTTTTAGTGGTTTAAAAACCCATGCCATGATGGCTTGGCGACGCAGCATGCAAGATGAAACGAGTCGTGTGGCGATTGCGAAAGCTTTTCAAGATGCTGTCATTGAAACGCTGGTGGCCAAATGCATGCGAGCACTTGAGCATACAGGTAGTCAACGTTTGGTGGTTGCTGGCGGAGTGGGGGCTAATCGCGCGCTGCGCGCAGCGCTGAATGCGAAGATGGATGCCCGTGGTGGTAAGGTTTACTTTCCAAGGCCTGAATATTGCACGGACAACGGCGCTATGATCGCCTACGCGGGCTGCTTGCATCTTTTAGAGGGTGCACAGCCCGATATTGATGCTTCGGTTCAGGTGCGTGCACGTTGGCCTCTTATGGATGAGGCCTAAGCTTGGCTATTTAATTTTAGGTTCACGGCCTTCACGCAAACGCGTAATATTATTACGGTGTTGATACAACACGATAAGCGCGATGATAAACAAAGGAATAAACGCGCTTTTTCCATGGAGGTGTAGGAATGGAGCGATGGAAACAGCAACCATGGATGCCAAAGACGCGTAACGACTAAAATAGGCAACCAGCATCCATATGATGGTGACGATTAAGCCAAGCAGAGGTTGGAAACCAAATAAAACCCCCAGTGTTGTGGCCACACCTTTACCACCTTTAAAATCAAAAAATATCGGGTAAACATGCCCAAGTACTGCAGCAAGACCGACCAGGCCCTGAATAAATGGGCCAAAATGCATGATGCTCGCGAGCCAAACAGCCAACAGTCCTTTTAAGAAATCACCGAATAAAACCATGGCCGCGTATTTTTTTCCGGCAATACGAAGTACGTTGGTGGCTCCTGGATTGTTTGAACCGGTAGCACGTGGATCGTCGAGCTTAAATATTCGACAAACAATCACGGCCGAGCATAAAGAACCGAGTAAATAGCCAGAGGTAATACAAAAAACAAGTAGGATAAGTGTAAGCATGCGTATCTCAGTATATAAAATTAAAATTAAAATCAAAATTAAAAATAGGTCTGTAGTATGAGCGTCATGTGCTTTTATGGCAAGAACAAGCTTTGCAGATCGTTGGTAAAACGTCGTCCAAACGGCGTGATACACCAATGCTCTTGAGTTAAGATTAAAAAACCTTTTGTTTCAGCTTGTTTGAGTAAAGGCATGATAGTTTTTAAAGCAAGGCCTGTGCGCTCGGGAAACAGCGTATAGGGTATGGCTTGTTCCAGTCGGGTGGCATTCAGCATAAACTCAAAAATAAGATCCGCTGCCGTCACAATTTTATTGGATGAGATAAAGGCTTTATCGGGATTCATGTAATCTTTCGGCTGGCGTGGTTTTTGTGTGCGATGGATTTGAGTCAAATCAGGCGATGATAGCTTACCATGGGCGCCCGCGCCGATGCCGTAATAATCACCAAATTTCCAGTAATTAAGATTATGTTGAGATGGTTTGTTTTTGGAACAAAATGCAGATATTTCATATTTTTTATATTGATTTTCGGCTAAATAACGATGACCAGCTTGTTCTAAGTCAGCTAATGCATCATCGTTAGGAAGTATCGGCGGCTTTTTATAAAATACAGTATTGGGCTCCAGAGTCAGTTGATACCACGAAAGATGTTCGGGCTCGTAGCTTAGTGCTGTTTTAATATCAGCGAGGCCCTCGTCGAGAGATTGATTGGGGAGGCCATGCATGAGATCTAAATTAATATTATCAAACCCTGCGGCGCGGGCCGAAGTGATGGCGCGATGCGCTTCTTTATCATCATGTACACGCCCAAGTGCTTTCAAATGCTCAGGGTTAAAGCTTTGTATACCGATGGATAGGCGGTTGATGCCAAGTTTTCGATAACCAGAAAAGCGTGTTTGCTCTACGCTGCCGGGGTTTGCTTCAAGTGTTATTTCGATATTAGGGTCAAAATTTAAGCGTTGGTGAAGGCCGTCAAAGAGCATGGCATAGGCTTGTTCAGACAGCAGGCTTGGCGTACCACCACCGATAAAAACTGAGCGAATAGGTCGTGCTGGAAAAAGATTTAGATCATGATCAAGATCGTTTAATAACGTTTGAACATAGCGTATTTCAGGTAATACACCAGGGCTTTTATGTGAATTAAAGTCACAGTAAGGGCACTTTTGAATGCACCAAGGAATATGAATGTAGAGTGATAAAGGCAGCATAAGAAAAAGATTAGCCAAATGATTTGATAAACGCATGATATCATGCCATCATTTTGGTCACAAAATTGATGTTTTAAGATTATATTGATGATCATAATGATGAGGAACTAACCCATGAATAAACGTGTCAAAGTCGCAATCACAGGTGCTGCTGGGCAAATTGGCTATGCGTTGTTATTTAGAATTGCTTCAGGACAATTGTTTGGTGATGACACGGATGTGGAGTTGCATTTGCTTGAATTACCGCAAGCGTTGCCTGCGCTTAAAGGTGTTGCAATGGAGCTTGACGATTGTGCGTTTCCTCGTTTGAAAAATGTTGTGTGCACATCAAGTCTTAAAGAAGTTATGACGGATGTCAATTGGGCATTTTTAGTGGGTTCTGTTCCGCGTAAACAAGGCATGGAACGTGCAGATTTATTGCAAGTAAACGGCGAAATTTTTATTGAGCAAGGTCGTGCTATCAATGACTATGCGAGTGAAGATGTACGGGTATTTGTGGTCGGTAATCCATGTAATACGAATGCTTTGATTGCAAAGCATCATGCCAAGGATGTGCCTGCTGAGCGTTTTTATGCGATGACAACGTTGGATGAATTGCGTGCACGTCATCAGTTAGCTACAAAAGCGGATGTGGATATCACCGATGTGACTCAAATGACGATTTGGGGTAATCACTCGGCCACACAATTTCCTAATTTTTATCAAGCAAAAATCAACGGATTGCCGGCGGATTCGGTGATTAATGATGAGGTTTGGTTGAAAGAAACATTTGTTTCTGTTGTTCAACAACGTGGCGCTGCTATTTTGAACGCGCGCGGAGCATCATCTGCAGCTTCAGCTGCGAATGCTATTGTTCGTGGCGTTCAGAATTTAATTACGGATACGCCTCAAGGTGAATCGTTCTCCATGGTCTTAAGCTCACAAGGGGAATACGGCGTTGACGAAGGTTTGATGTTCTCGTTCCCATGTCGTCGTGAGTCGCATAAGCTTGAGCGTGTTGCCATCGTAGGTTCTGAACATTCACGTTTGTATACTGAAGAAGGTCTACGTGTGATTCAGGATTTAGAGTTTAATGCGTATGCCCAAGAAAAATTTGATGCGACACTTGCTGAGTTGCGTGCAGAGCGTGAAGCGGTGAAATCGCTGGGCTTATTGAAGTAAAGCTTAATTTAAAATACTGGGATCAAATCTGATCCCAGTTTATGTGTGATC
>JARGNP010000036.1 GCA_029210265.1 Legionellaceae bacterium | reverse complement strand
ATAGCAGATCTAAACCTAATGAGCTAGATGCTCAAATATTTCGCGTGAATGTCGGTTTAATCTGTTGAATAAACTGATTTAATATAACCAATTTAGAACCAAACATATGAACCATATCAGCCTGTGGTATTTCACCAGAAACATTTGAACCAATGTATAACTCACCGTCATAAATAGTGACCGCTGTACACACAGAAGCCGTTGATGAGATACTCAAAAGCCTTGCCAAGCTGTCCATTCGGCGCAATAAGCGTCCTTGGGATGAATATACCTGTACATTTCGATTGATAGGATAACCTTGAGATGTTGCTGCCGTCCCTGCGACTGCAAGCTCAACAGCATTTAACCGCTCGACCTCATTCAACGTCAATGACGCAAAAGCTTCATCAATACCTGTTGCATCCATGTGTGCTATTGTTGATATTTCTCCTAAATATTCAAATAAAACTGCTTCAAATTTACCGAAATAATCAAGAAAACTAGTATACAAGTCGTTATCGGTGCGTTTTGAGAGTAAAAACCTCTCTTTCAACTGAAGCAGAAGTCCACGTAAAGATTGATTTGTCTTAAAAAAGTGGTCAAATTTAGCCGTTAACGATCGTGTTGGCTTACCTGTTTGCTGCGCAACAAATGCTCTCCACAATTTTTGTTTTACTGCATGTTCAATCGCAGTTGATATCTGCTTTTTCACTTCTATCGAGCGAGGCATTTTATACTCCACGTTAAGGTTCAATCAGGGGATATTTGTTTTTCAATAGCAATGGCAATGGCAATGGCATCATCATGATATGTCACTTATTGCCCAGCTAAAAAGCATGAAGATGCTGCAAGAGCCACTCAGGGCTAATAAAGGGCATCATACCCTCTTTTTTGTTTATTTTAAAGCCATTTGGCTTTATGCGATTACTTTTTCAAAATGACTTAATGAAGGGGAAAATAAGGATGAAAACACACAGAATAAAATCAGTAAACCGACATTATCAGTGATATTGTTAATATTAGTCATTCGCTAACTACAATTATATAATCAACTGAAATAATAATTTTCTTTATCTTGGTGTAATTATGACAGATGATTCTTTTGTTTCGCAAACATATCAGCCAACAACTGCAGTACAACCTGCATTATGGTTTATTTTTCATGATGAAGAGATGCTTATTGAAAAAAATAAAAATAAATATACGCCTCCATTATGGCATGAGATTCATCCTAGTTTATTAAGTGATTGCGCTACGCAAAAATTATATCTCGGTACGTATGACAACAACGCATGCTATGCCGTAAATCTACGTCAAAAACCCGCACAGCTTGAATCCAATCTTTTTTTTGAACATATTAGGCAATCTCATGAGTTGCTCAACAATGACCATCTTTTTAGTATGGTATCTCGGGCCAAGCAGCTGATTAATTGGGATAAAAACACGCAATTTTGTGGTCAATGTGGAAAAACCAACCAACTAAATCAAACTGAGCATTCAAAAACGTGTACCGAGTGTACGTTTATGACCTTCCCCCATATAGCACCTGCTATGCTTGTTCTGATATGGCGTGATGACGAGCTGTTACTTGCCCGTACTCCTCAATTCAAAGCTGGAATTTACAGCATTTTAGCGGGGTTTGTAGAGCCCGGAGAAACGCTTGAACAAACCGTCGCTCGTGAAGTCAAAGAAGAAGCCGGAATTCATATTAAAAATATTGAATACGTAGGATCTCAGCCATGGCCTTTTCCCAGCAATTTAATGCTGGGTTTTACTGCAGAATATGATCATGGAGAACTGTATATTGCAGATGACGAACTCGAAGATGCCCAATGGTTTAAACTCGATCAACTTCCCCAACTACCCAAACCTATGAGTTTGTCTAGAATCATGATCGATCAACACCTGACTAGGCATCGAGCAGCATAAGCTCTTGCCTCGAAAAGTCCGATCGGCAGCCCATCATCACTTCATCACTACTATAACGCGTTTAACCATTAAATAGCTGTAACATATCCTCAGGCTTTCGAGCCCAATAATCAGGATGATGTTCGGAGAGAATTTTTTCAGAATTGAACCCCCACGTGACAGCTACGGACGCTATACCGCATTGCTTCGCAGCTTCAATATCACGTGTTTCATCCCCAATATAATAGATGTCATCTCGGGGCAATTTCTTTTGTTTGATAATTTTTTTGAGCGTTGCTGCCTTACCAAAATAATTAGGTGCACTCTTTATAAATTGAAAATATTGGGATATATCATGATCTTGAAGCCACGAAATGACATTTTTTTCAGAATTAGACGTGACAATGCCAAGATTAAATCCAGCGTCATATAATTCCTGTAATACTTGAGTAATACCTGAAAATGGCTTTAAGTACTGCATCTCATGACGCATATGTTTTTTTGCTTTGTAAAGTACCGCTGGCAGGTTATACATCGGTATCTGTAATAAACTCATGAGCTGCTTGGCTGTTAAATTCTTGAGATTATCTTTCTCATCTTCGGCTATTTTCCGAAAATTAAACTCGACTGCCAAAGCATTAAATACATCCATAGCACAAACAAAACTATCAACCAACGTGCCATCGAAATCAAAAATTAAATACATAGCTCACATCTCATATCCCAGGTCATGCCAAACAAATAATCCAAGCGTCTTCCGCAAAGATCTAGTATCGTATATAGCTCCACCACTTATCAAGACCGAATATACTTGATCAAGCAACTTACGAAGTAGTATTATTAAACTTCATGACCACACAAGATACGAAGGTATCGTTGATGAACAGAGTCTCTACAGTATCTAATGATCCACTGCATGGCATTACCCTAAAAACGATCTTAAATCATTTATTGATTTGTTATGGCTGGGAAGGCTTGGCTGAGAGAATCCATATCAATTGCTTTCATTCTAACCCCAGCATCAACTCAAGCCTTAAATTCCTGCGTAAAACACCATGGGCAAGAGCTGAAGTTGAAACCCTCTATCGTGATTACTTAAACAAGAAAAATTGCGACAATGCGTCATTACAGGAGTAATTAAAATATGAAAGATATTCTTATTAATAAAGAACCCGTTGAACTCTTCAAAATTCTTAAATTTGAGGGGCTCGCCTCAAGTGGAGCAGAAGCTAAAGACGTGATAGCTGCAGGCCGTGTATTCGTGAATGGCAGAGTAGAAAAACAGAAAAGAAAAAAGATGGTTGCAGGAGATACGGTTAAAATAAACAGCGAGATCTTTCGGTTAAAGTTGAATGCTGATCGAGGCTAATTGAGCTGCTCTGCATACGACAAAATTAACTCTCGACTGGAACGACAACCCAGTTGTTGGCGTATAATACTTAGATAATATTCCACAGTTCTTGGTGACAAACCCATGGCTCTCGCAATTTCTTTTGCGGACTTTCCTTCCATAAGATATTTAAAACATAAATTTTGTTGCACTGGTAAATGTATAGGTTCATGTGTATCTTTATGAAAAACATAAGACCAAGAAGTTTCAAGATCAACAGGCGTTATTATCGACTGTTTTGGTTTATTAACATCAGATAAACTCATATTTTCAAAAAGAATAAGGGGTGAATTTATAACACGTTGATGCTCAGATTTCTGAATCAGCTCAGAGGCTTCTGATAAAAAATACTGCTTTAATTTTTTAAGCTGATCGGTTTGATTAATATAAAAATGATTCATAGCATGATTATTCTTGGTCGAATAAAAAGCCATGATTTCTCTAAAGTCCTCATGTTCTTCGCATAAGCTTACACCATGACCATACCCAAATTTATCTCCGACATCCCGCCATACTTGGTTATGAGGATTTAATGCCCATAAACTTACGCCTTTATCAATAAAAAGATGATCGGATAGATCCTCACTTGAATACGTGTTCTGATATAACTGCTCAAAATAAAAATCAGTCCAGTTTGGGCAACTTGCCAGGTTAAGTATCGAACCATCGTAATAAAGCCGCATATAACAAAGCCCAACAATCCCCATAGATCCTAAAGGTTTGGCTATTTCAGCAATATGAGTTGCCGAAGCTGAATACTGACTTAAATTAACACCCAAAATCATAGAAAAACTCCAAAGGGATTATAAAGGGCTACGCGAGCTGCTCTGCATACGACAAAATTAACTCTCGACTGGAACGACAACCCAGTTGTTGGCGTATAATACTTAGATAATATTCCACAGTTCTTGGTGACAAACCCATGGCTCTCGCAATTTCTTTTGCGGACTTTCCTTCCATAAGATATTTAAAACATAAATTTTGTTGCGCCGGTAAATGTACAGGTTCATGTGTATCTTTATGAAAAACATAAGGCCCAGCATTTTCAAGATTAACAGGCGTTATTATCGATTTTTTTTGATTATTAAAATCGGATAAAATCTTTTTTTCAAAGAAAATCTGAGGCGAGTCTAGGTCTCGTTGATGCTCGGCTTGCTGAATAAAATCAAAAGCTTTGGATATGAAATCTTGCTTTATTTTTTCCAACTGATCCGTTTGATTGATATAAAAATGATTAATCGCATCATTATCTTTCGTAGAATATAAAGACAAAATTTCTTGATAATTGTCATATGTATCGCATACGTTTACACCTTGACCATATCCAAATTTATCTTTTCCCTCTTGCCATATTTGATTACCTGGGTTTAATGCCCATAAACTAATACCAGGCCGAATAAATAAATGCTTTGTTATATCTTCACCTTGATAAGCACCAGCATGAAGCCGTTCAAAAAAGAAATCTGTCCAACTTGCACAACTGGTCAAATTAATTACCGAACCATCCCGGTAAATTCGCATATAAAACAGCCCAGCAATCCCTACAGCCTCCAAAGACTTAGCTATTTCAGCAATATGGGTTGCCGAAGCTGAATACTGATTTAAATTAGCATCAGAGCTCATAACATAGAACACTAATAGATTTATTTGCACATAATTCTAGCACGCAAAGGCTTTCACAATCAATCCCACCTCTTTTTTTCTACTTTATGAGCCACATACTGCAATTTATTGCTCAGGCAATACCGTAATCATACGGTATTGCGCAATATTGACTCAAAACATACCATGACGACCAACTTAAAAACAAATCACTGAGGGGCTTTACATGAAAACCTATTTACCATTAATCACAACACTAGGCTTAAGACTTAAAGAGTTAAATACAAGAACTGGCAGCGATAATGAATATTTTATTATTGCAAATGAAATTATTTCATTAACTAAACGTATTCGATCAAATGCATATGAAACACCTGAAACCCATCAAATATGCGCAGAGTATATTCTGAATAAATTATCTCCAAGCAATGAAAACTTACATTTGTTTACAACATACGCTCAAGATATTCTCAGCAATGCTCAGCAGGATCACAACAGAGAATATCAATCATCTGGTTCCTATATGCTTGGATATCGATTTTCAGAAGAGGAGATTGGTGCTGATTATCACTTAGGTGAAGCTCAATCATTATCCGATACAATTGAACGTAGACTTGAAGGTTTTGAGCAAGACATGAGTGCTGCAAGCTCTGTCCTCAAGGCATTATCTCTATACCAACAAAAACAAGAGCAAGAGCAATCATCTAAATTAAAAATTTTTAACGCACTCAAACAATACGCCTACGGTCTTGATGGTCTATTTAAAGCAGCAGGGCAAACAGATGTTAAATTTCACCAAGTAAGTGCAGCGATGCATGCAACGCTACTGGATATAATTACCAGCCAAAATATTGAAGCTCTGCGAAGCATTCTAGGTGATGTTGTCGATGACAGCGCAGCATTAGCTGCTATGAGCGAACTTTTCTCTGATGTTGTCGATGGAACCAACAGCGCGGCTACAGATGCTGAAAAAAATAATGTACTTAATAATTACAGACTGGTTGATCGAGACGATAGATTTAAATCCTACATTGAAAAAGAGCCGGCTACATCTTCATTCCAGGGTCAGTTAGTTATTAATCATTCGTTCAAGAAAAAAGATACATTAGAAGTAGGCGATATTGTCAACGTCGTTTTAACCATTAACCATGACGATGCAACGCATCTTGTAGGTGTTGTCCAAGCACAACTCGAAGCATTAGGCCTCGTGGTTGGTCGCTTAACCGGCACAGCGAATACAACCGAACGTCATGTAAGCTTGCTCTTACGTGCCACCTTCTCGGATGAATTAGCTGCCTGTGTTTCAGATATCAATAAGCAATTATCTGAGCTTTCATTTCAAACAGCTGGTGATTTAAGAGTTGTTACGCCTATGGATATTCGCACCAGCCGGTCAGCCATTTCCTTGGTTGCTGAAGAAAGTGTTGAACGATTAAAAGTATTTCAAGAGATGCTCGCTACAGCAGCTGGATATGCAGGCAATCAGCTACCTCAATTGCATATTACACACGGTAATAGCCCAGTAACGCCAGCATCTTTAAGCGAGTTACAAGTGCTGCAGGCTCATGCGCCAAGCATTCATGAACACTTAGGTAAATTTGGCTTGGATTTTAATACTGCTCTAGAAGTTGAGCAAGAAAAATTAATGCTTAAAACTGCATCCATGTCAGTGGCACCCACCCCATCACTAAAAACAAAAGAAGCACCGTCTAAACAAACGACTCGAGCGTTTTCAATCGGTGGTATTAATTTCTTTGGTGGCGTGAGTGATTCCGTGACAATCAATACCCACAAAGACGGTCATTCAGTAACAAAAGATGTAACGGGAATTTTGCAAAAAGCAGACAAAGACATAACACCTGAAGAACAAGCGGAATTAGATGCTACGAATATTAAATTTCTGTGATATATCCAAATCTAAACGGGTTAAACCTTGACTAGGACGTATTCCTAGAAGTCTACGTCCCGCGTTTTATACGCGGGATCCATTTTATTTAAATAAACAAGCGAAATTTTTTAAACTTAGGAGAATAAAATGCCCCCTGAAAATACTAGAGTACTCGTGTGCAACCTTACCTTGATGTTTGGTATTTTAGCCATTTTAATGCATATTGATAAAAGCCCCTTTCATCAATGGGGAGAAGAATTTTTTGGTCATGAGCAATACATTGAAAAATTAAATCACTCTAATCTTGAATCAGAAAAAATTGATTTACTAATCAAGCTATCAAAAAAAAGAGTCTATAATAGCGTAGACACGAGCTTTGCCATGCTTGCACTAGCTTTAGCTAGCTTCAGCACAATATTAATGCATGAAACAAAATTATTGCATCAACCTCTTCCGACTAAAGATACATTAACGCTCATGGGTCATCGGTTATATTCTATCTTTCAGCCATCAAGCAACATCGAGAACGACCCCGAGGATTGTCCTCATGAGTTTATGTGTTCAATTAGTTACGAAGTCATGAAAAAGCCTGTTTATAGCATCAAATATCCGAAGCTTCATCGCTGTGACGAAAGTTCACTTTTAGAATGGCTGAAGCATCATGATAGACACCCACTTTTGAATGACGTGCCTTATGTAAAACAAGATTGGGTAGAAGATACTGAGCTAAAAACTCAAATTAGCGACTATTTTTGTAGCCACAAAAACACGAACGCCTTGTAGATCTGAAGATTTTGCTTAATATTTAAGCGAACTGCTCTGCATACGAAAGAATCAAATCTTTACTGGAACGACAGCCCAGTTGTTGGCGTACAAGCGTTAGATAGTACTCCACTGTTCTCGGTGATAAATCCATAATTTTTGCTATTTCTTTGGATGATTTTCCTTGTACAAGATAACTAAGGCATCGGCCTTGCTGCTTAGATAAATACGTGGGCAAATGTGTGTTTCGATGAAAAACACACACGCGCTCCTCCGTTGATTCAAGAGCAACACGTTGTTGAGCTGGCAACATATCATTAAAACTCGGCAATACCATGCGATTATCGGCCGACTTAGCTTCTAATATCATATCTTTTGCAAATATATTATAGCTTTCTAACATGTCTTGTAATAAAGCGCCGTTATTCATGACGTAATGCAAAAAATCATGCTCTGACAAATCAAAAAATACAGTATACAAATGCTGGCAGTCCTGGTCACGCACCGAAAAATGCACAGCATGTCGTCCATAATTGAAGCCCTTGCCATCTCCAACCTTACGAAGTAATGCCATAAGTGGAGCGCACTCTGGATGATACCCGGCCAAGACTTTATCAATATAAACACCTTCAGCAAGCATTCTTCCTGAATCGTTCGTGCATGCAATAGGTATTTTATTCTCAGAATAATAGGAAGACATTTCTGGCTCGGTCACCAGCATCGATATTTCACCATGACCAAAGGTAATGTCATGCACAAAATTGACGACATGTTTGTCCCCGACTGTGCGACAAAACGATCGAATACATTCACTTGCGTCTAACGAAAAGTTACGAGTATTCACTACGCCCATACAAGCAATCCAATTCTGATTGAATAAAAGCACTTAGACCAACATAAAAACACAAATAGATCGATATCCAACCAATCGATCAAGGGCTAAATTTGCTCTATTCAAGTATCATTAGGAATGATGAGGGTGCACGCTTAAGTTGACTTTAATGATGCCTTAATGTTCTTTTGTTACACTCCTAACAATATATTATAAAATAGCATGAATCATGAAAAGAACTGTAGATACAATCCAATACGAGGAAACTTCAGACGAACTACTTGCAGAAGGCCTTAGTTTTTTTGCACCAAGTGAGACGTCTGAAAATAGTGTTAAACCTCCTCGCTTCTTTCAATTACAGCCAGAGCCAACGCCTGATGAGGCGCGTACTAGCAGTACAACAAGTTTTGAGAGTAATACAACGCAAACTTCGAGCAGCTCCTCTTCTTCAGCATTAAGCCCAACCGCAGCAGAAGCTAAAAGAATGAGAAATAGAGAATCTGCACGGTTAACTCGAGAAAAGAAAAAGAAAAAAATGGCTCATTTAGAGAGCGAAAATAATATTTTAAAACAAGAAGTAGAGTATTTGAGGCAAGAAATTTTTATCCTGAGGGATGACAATGCCCGATTAACACAAACCGTGTCGCAAATCAGTGCCAGTCAATCTCGGTAAGCTCTACGCCAAAAACAAAAGGTTAATATTTACACAAAAAGTTCTTTGTGTTACACTTTCTTAACGTCAGCTCTATCTTTCAGGTGTCGATGAATTTAGAAAGTATATTAAAACAATATTTTGCCAGCTCTACTCATGTTGCAGAAATCACCAAACCGTTAGAATCGCTTGGCATTGTTGGTTTTTTTTATGCACGCTTATATCCTGACGGCTCCATGGCAAATTTAACCTCGCAACCTGAATGGTCGGAGCATTGTTTTAAACAATTATTCAATGGGCATTACCAAGCTCAAGATACAACTGATTATTGCCATCAATATCCAGGCATTAGTTTATCTGCGTTAAATCCTCACAATTTTGTATGGCAAGATGCAAGAGACCGCTTTGGGTATGGTAATAGCATTTCGTTTTGTGAAGATAATGCACATTTTCGAGAAATAACCTGCTTTTATTCCACAGCCGATAATCACGCGATTAACCAAACGTATCTTAACGAGCTGGATGTTTTAAAAAAATTCAAACACTATTTTATAGGGCAATCTGAAGTTTTAATTCAAGAAGCTAATCGAAACAAAGTTTTATTACCTGAGATTATTCTGGAAGAAAAAAATAGACTATCTAAAACAGCAGACGCTCAAGCCACGTCTTTTTCATCTGAGATATTTCAAAACATAAGTAATACAAATAAAAAAATCTGTCTATTACATAAAAATACACAGCACCCTATTTACTTATCAAGCCAACAAAGTCGTTGCTTTAATTATCTAATGCAAGGAAAATCGTCCAAAGAAATTGCACGAGCAATGAACTTATCACATAGAACAGTTGAGTATTATCTTACGCTCATACGTAAACAACTGGGCTGTAACTCAAGCAAAGAGCTTATACATTCATATGCTCATCAGGTACTTCAGCACACCATAATGTAGACCACAAACCATAAACAACACGTAATATTGCACATACGTCCCAAAGTAACCACAATTCGAGTTAGTCGCGACTAATTCGAAACAGATCTATGATAAGACGATTCTATGAAAAAATAATACAAAATCATATCGATGAATATTCTCAGATGATTTTCATTTCTGGTTCTAGGCAAGTTGGTAAAACTACGATTGCCAAAACCTTTCAAACCAGCGAAAAAAGTTATTTAAATTGGGATAACATTATTCATCGTCAAATCATATTAGGGGATATTTTTAACTATATCGAAAGTAAACATCAAAAATATTGATCAACTGGAGTTGCTAGGTCAACTTATAATCAATCAAACAGGAAGCCAAACCAATTATTCTAATTTATCTACAAAAATCAGAGTGTCAGAAGCAACCGTGAGAAACTGGTTTAAACTACTCGAAAACACCTACTTTTGCTTTAATATTTATCCCTGGACTAAAAATGTAAATAGAGCCATTTTAAAAGCACCAAAAACTTACTTATATGACTGGTCATTATGTACTGACAAAGGTGCCATGGTAGAAAATTTTATTGCATTACATTTGAAAAAAGCCATATCTTATTGGAATAGCACAGGCCAAGATGATTTTGGTTTGTTTTATTTAAGAAATAAAGATAAAACGGGACGTTGATTTTTTAGTAACCAAAGAAAATAAACCTTGGTTTTTAGCCGAAGTAAAATTCAGCTCCAAACAACCTCTCAGTGATAATCTAAGGTTTTTTCAAGAGCAATTAAATGCTCCCCATGCTTTCCAACTTGCTTTTGATATGCAATACATCGACATGAATTTATTTACATTAAATAAAATATAAATCGTACCTATAAAAACATTTTTATCACAATTAATCTAAAATATGGATTAACTTTACGCTAATTAGCTTATCATTAACGACGCTCACCGTACGGACGCGTGATAACTTCAAGAAAATGACCGCCTGGGTCTGTAAAATAAAATCCACGCCCACCATCATAATGGTTAATTTCACCAGGCTTTTCACGTGTATGCTCTGCCCAATAGGTTATGTTTTTAGCCTGGACTCGAGCTAAGATAGCATCAAATTCGAGCTCACTTACAAGAAAGGCATAATGTTTCGGCTCAATTTCTTCCGTTGTCGTTCTGAAATCTAGACTAACATCATTCTGTGTTTGAACCACCATAAAAGGACCAAACTTAACAGGCTCAGGTAAACCCAAAATTTCGGCCAAAAAATTTGCTGATAGCTCGCTATCATGCGATGATATAATAGTGTGATTAAATTGTATTGTCATGACAAATACCCTCCCTTCGTATTTAATATGATTCTCTTGATAGCGTATCCACTATATCAGAGCAAGAACAACAAAGCCTCAGTATTCTTCTAAGCTATGATTATCTATCATGATAGCCCTATCAATTTTAATCTGATCGGCAAGCAGCTTCTCATGACAAATAAAAATTAACGTGCCTGGATACGCATTCAAAACATCAATCACATGGTTTTTTGTTTCTATATCCAAATTATTGGTTATTTCATCAAGAATCAATATTTTGGGTGTTTGACAACCCATCATCGCAAAACTTAATCGTGCCTTTTCTCCCTCAGACAGATTAACGACGCTTGTTTCGACTTCTATCGTGCTTTTAAATAAATAATGATTTAAATGCACGCGTATTTCATGATCACGCCAATGAGAGGTGATATTTTTTATACTCTCAAATACCGTCGCGTCATAATCAAGATTTTTATAGAACTGATCAACATAGCCTATTTCATGCGCTTTAGGTATATGCCATGCTCCTGCTCGAGTTGCCTCATAAAAAATGTTACCGAAAGTAGGAAATTTTAGATTCGTTGCCT
>JARGNP010000035.1 GCA_029210265.1 Legionellaceae bacterium | reverse complement strand
AACCAAAGTTTCTCGTCCATTCGGCTGCGTAGCAAGTGACGCCTGCACCCGCATCGATAAAAAAACCAAGGAGTGGGATACTGTTGCCTGACCCCTGAAGACCACACGCAACAGTCGCAGCCGCTTGCGCCCCCGCAATCGTAGCCACTAATGAGCCACTGAGAGTCGCGGCACCCGCCGCCAACATCGAGACAGGGTCAGGGGATGACGAGGCTTGCCGCAACAAAAATTCTAGGCCATCGAGCAGCGCGCCTGATTGACTTGATTCTGATGAATAGCTAGAGCGCGCTCGCGCCTCGACGGTTTCCCCATTTTCTAGCGCCACCAATTTTACTTGATGATATTGCGCGAGGCCTTGCATGTATTGCCCCATTTCTTTAAGAGAATATGACTGCATTGTAGGGGCTGCGTAAGCAATATCGACCGCCGTCAGCGCTTGCGTTTCCCGATTGATTTTTACCAGATCCCAATACCACGCCCCCGCTGTGATCCATCCAGCGTCGAGCGAACCGACCGCTGTCATTGCATTTTCAGGGCCGCTTTGTGCCCAATCATTACTGCGCTGTGTAGCAATCGCTGACAAAGCTTTTTTGACAGTCGTGGCGTATTCGCTTTTGAACGATTGGACCAAGGCTAAGTACATATTTGTAGAAGGATCTGGTTCGTCGGGATAGCTGATCTTGTTCACAATGTCTCGCGCAAGCGGGTCAAGCTCAGCATCCAGTTCTCCGAATACGTTGATTATTGACGTTTGGAAATTCAGCACCTCCGACGCGATTGGACTGCCACCATCAACAATCGGAAATTTCAGGCGAATCTGTCCACAAGGATTACTGCCCAGCGACCTAAATTCGCCCTGGGATTTATTCCGCGCGAGTCGTGATGCAAGTCCAAGCGCGGTTGCTTCAATTGGCCCATATTTTGAGTCGTAATTTTGCTGAGCCTCGAGGTAACCTGCTGGTCGTGCAAAATCTGGCACAAGACTAGCAGCAGGACCAGCAAAACTAGCCGACGGCTGGATGGTTTCTACCGTCGGACGGTCAACCACATTTACATTTCTCAAGATATGGTTTGTAGAATGCAAGCAGACACGACTAAGCAAAATCGAATCGGCAATTGTTTCCAAGTCGCCGCGCAAAGGAGGTGTTACCAACGTGCCTGATCTTTGGATGTGTTTGATTGAGGCAGTCCAAACCGAGTCAGCGAGCCCGACGCCCTGGCCAGCGATCCAAAGAACCGCGATTTGCATCAATGAATACCCCGCCCCAAGTGGCAGGACAAGCGCCATGGCCAAGACCATTCTCAGCGGCACCCACATCGTGCTTAGCGATTTTCCCAATGGGTTGCCTTCGTTTGCAGTATCAAGCAAGCCAGTGATTAGGGAATATATGATAATCCCACCCGTCGAGAGCAGCATTCCAGCGCACAGAACTGCCGACATCGCGCCCAGAACCGAGTCGATTTCAACCGGCGCTTCTGCCCCCGTGATGATACTCACCACACCGCCAAAAATATAAGAGAGGTACTCGACACTTTTGTCTTTCGAGGTTGGTTCTAAGATCGAAATTTGTGTTTGTGCGTTGGTGATTACTGGAAAGAGACCAGCAACCACCAACGCACAGATTTTACTCTTGAATTTGTGTGCTTGCATTGTCTTGAATTCTCCATCCACGGGATTTAAGAAAGTCTCGATCAGAGACTTTCTTAACTTTGATGTTGAGCAATTTGTGCAATCCTCCCTCACCATTTTCAATACTAAGCATGTGATCCATTAACACCGCACCCAACAAAATTTTTTCGCGAGTATCATCTTTACGTTTTTGGGTGGCAGCTCGGGCAACAGAATCAGATAATCGAGCGGCAATTTGATCGAGTTTTTTTAACTCGGCGGCAATTTTGGGGTCAGTTTCGGCCAATGCTTTGAGTTGGGCTTGGTCTCTTTTTGATAGTGCCATGTCGTATTTTTCCCTCACTTTTTGTTTATATGATTATGTAATAGCGTGTTTTTAAAGCCGCTGAAACTTAAATCTCCACATTTCAACAAATAAAAAATATGTGTGCGCCTGAGAGCACAAAACACTGTGAAAACAGCTTTTCCCAGTGCTCATAGTTAATTTATGCGGCGAGATTTTAATCCTGAATGAAAGTGTACTTTTCGGGTTTTTTATCTTGATCACAGCCGCAAAAACTGGAAACCTGCACATAGAAAAGAGCACGCGCAGAACCAAGCCCCTCTGGCTAAGAGCGCATATACGACTCGTTCCGAGTCTCCATATGCGAATTTCCGCTCTCGCGGAAATTAAGCGGCCTAAATGGCCGCAGCGCGCAGCGGCGCGCAAAACACTAGGAGCAAAATGGCTATGGCCATTTTTTATTGTCAGACCAGCACGATGTCCCGCAAAGCGGGCCATAGTGCTGTGGCCGCCGCGGCATACCGTGCCGGCGAAAAACTCAGCGATGATCGGCGCGGAGAGGTACACGACTATCGCAATAAAGAGGGTGTTATTGCTGCATACATGTTTAACAACGCGGGGCTGTCGCGAGAGCAGCTATGGAACCGTGCCGAGGCAAGCGAGGTGCGCAAAGATGCGCGGGTTGCTCGCGAATGGCAGCTCGCGCTGCCGCACGAACTTAGCGCTTCGGAGCACAGGGAAATTTTGCTTCAGTTCAGCAACAATTTGATAGCAAGATATGGTGTCGCAATCGATGTTGCTATTCACGGCCCTGGCAAAGAAGGTGATCACCGGAATACACACGCACACTTGTTGATGACTAGCCGCTCAATGGGATCTGACGGCCAGCTTTCGGCGCAAAAAACACTACTAAACTGGTCTGACAAAAAGCTCAAAGAGCGCGGATTACCAAGCGGCAAACAGCAAATTGAAGATATAAGAAAAGACTGGGCAAACATAGTTAATACACGCCTTGCAAAATCGGGGCTTTCTGAACGCATAGACCATCGAAGCCTAAAGAATCAAGGTGTCACCGACCGCATCCCCACATGCCATGTGGGCAAGGATGCCACCGCAAAAATTAGACGTGGTAAAACGAGCTTAGCGCACCAAGATTTTGATGCAACACGTTCATTCAATATGGCAATGATCAGCGTCAACAACAGGAAAAAACGACTCCTTAAAGAAGCTAGCCCCGTGGGCAAATTCGCGCCAAGAAAAGACTTTAAACGAGTCAAATATAAAAATGTAAAGCAAGAGGAGCAGCCATGGAAGCCAGCCCCAGGCAATGTAAAAAACATATTGAATTTTTTTGAAGGACGCGAAGTTGGGGTTTTTCGCTGGAGCAAAGGGAAAGCCCTAGGCAAGGTCGCATTTTTTGAAAATAGAAAAGGGATAGAGAGCTATTCTTCAAATTGCTGGGCGCTCGCGGCCCAGCTTGAACTCGCTCAGGAAAAAGTGAAAAGCGGTGAATGGTCATCAATCAAGTTGAAAGGAACCGATGAGTTCAAGCGGCGCGCTTGGCTGCAAGCACAAGCAATGGGCATTCATGTCGAAGGCTACAAGCCATCTCGGCGTGCACAAAAGTCACTTTCTGCCAGCGCGCTTGCCTCAGTGTTGGGCAAAAAATTAGCTTCATCTGTATCCACGAGCACACCAGAATCAACACCAAAAACCACGAAAACAAGCAAAGGGATGGGAATGTAAGATGAAAATTTACTCAGCAGCAGCAAGAAGAAATTTTATAAGAGAAGAAGTTAAAAAATTGGAGCATTCATTGGGCATGCCATTACGGGCAATTGTTTATGAAGCTGGTAAGAAAAGCGTCTTCCAAGTACCAGCGCTTGAAAAAGATGATGGGGCTTCAGGGATATATTTTGAAAATGAGGATGGTGATGATGAGCTTTATCTTGTGAAAGTGTACAGCGATGAAATTGGTGAAATCAAGCACGCCTTTGCTGCCGTTGCCGTTGTCGATGGGGATGATGAGGCAGAGCAAATAGAGCACACTCTCCTCCCGATCGACGAAGACCCTCGCGACGAGGCTGCACGGCTCGCCGGCGAGTGGCTAGCTAGACAACAAAAGTCGCCATTTTAGCCACCCGACGACATTGAAATGAGAAGGCCCATTAAGCCGGTAGACATGATGAAATCATGCAGCCCTTGGACGTTTTGATGAGACAAGTTCGCGTTTAGCACATAGGCTATCCAACCAATTTTTGTGAGCCCCATGGCAAGGAGAGGGGCAGAAAAAAGGTACACGATGAACGCGAAACCCGCTTGGCCGCCGCCAATGGGATTTTCTGAGCGAAATTTTGGGATGATTTGCAGCAACCCGACGCCAATTGTCAGAAGACATGTCGCTGGGATGCCTATCCACTTCAAACTTGACCACAGACCAGGCAGCGAAAAACCGACTTCGGCATAGTGTGCAAAATCAGCGGGAGGCATCAACATTGCAGATCACCTCCTCTGCCCTCTTTTACAAATTCTTCGGCAATTTCTAAAAACATCACCCGCTTGTTTTTCGCAGCTGGAATCAAAAAAGCAGCCATGAAAAATGCTGTCAAGAGAGAAACGGCTATATTCCAAGTCGTCAGCGTCATAAACGCGACCCCGCAAGACCACACAAGGAGTGCCTTTTTCGAGGCCCCAAGGCCTATGGCTTCGACTTGTTCTGGTGTTAAGTTTTTTCTGATGCACTCGTCTTTTTGCAATTTTTTAACAAATTTTTTCATGAGAATTCCCTTAATTTTGACAGTGCAATCTGTGTTTCTTGATTCAAAGTACTGAGGGCGAATTCACGCTCACCCTTGCTGAATCGAGCCAGGAACAGATTTACATTTGTTGGGGCACACACATCAAATACCGCCCCACTCCCCTCTGACGCACTCTTAATACTACCTACCTGCTCTTCTTCAATAAGTACAAAGCGGGGCCAGCCAGACCTTAAAAAATCACCTGTGTTTTCAACTACCACTTCCATTGTGTATCTCCATTTTTCTCAGTTATTGGGTTAATGCAAAGCAATATCTCTACTTTTCATCATTTAATGTATCCCTCAAATCGGCGCTGTCAAATGAGAGTGCACGGCACGATTACGATGTTTTTTTCGTGTCGGTCGGTTTCATTTTTGCTATGGATTTTGTAAGTTCATCAAGCTGTTTAAGAAGCGATTCTTCGCGCTTCTCTGCTTGCTTTCCCGCCTCAGAAAGCTGGCTTAGGCTCGCCGTCATCTGTGTGACGCGCTCCTCAAGCTGCGCTGACTTCATGTCTACTTTGGCTTTTTCAGCCGCCAGAACATCAGCCCTGCCGCGCAATTTGGTTGCTTCGTCGAGTAATTGAGCTTTTTCTGTTCCATGCCTCTTCTCAAGCATATCCTGCTGTTTTTCTGCTCGTTCACGCTCCGCTTTTAAATCGGACTTAGCATCATTTTTTGACGCCGTAAGATCTGCTTTTAGCTCCTCGATGCGGGCTAATAAGCTGGTGTTCCCTAACTTCAATTGATTGGATGTAGATTCAAGGTCACGATATTTTTTCTCAGCGCTGGCAATATCCTCGCGAGCCATTTCAAGCCCTTCCGTTCTTTCTTTGATAATTTGATCAGCTTGTTTGTTGAGGGTCTTCGCCTCCTTTAGTTCTTGCTCAAGCGTATCCACTGCTGCTGACACCTCGGATCTAAGCGCGTCTGCCTCGCTTCGTTCATCATCCCAACTAGCCTGCGCAGCGACTAAAACTTCACCGGCAATGTTTTGGGCTTCAGCCCAGGCAAGGGCAATTGATTGGTTAAAAACAGACTGGATCGACTCAGGCACGGAGACGACTACCGGCACGGCGCTGGTTGTTTGCGATTTGCGCCATTCCTTCATTAACGCACTGGTGGTGTTCATGTCAGCCCGCGCAGCCCTCCGCACCTCATCTACCGTAGGGAATTTATCGCGGCCCGACGCTTCGTACAGCTCGGAAGCAACAGAGAGGACGCGATCTTTGATTTCAGCTGGAATACTCATTTTTACACCTTGCTCGCCTGAATAAATAATAATAAGAATAATAACATAATTATTATTATGGTCAAGTATTATTACCCTCTGCAGCGCGTATTTTTATAATAAATAATTATAAGTGTGAATTCATACGTGTGAAAAAATACTTAATAATTCATAAATAATACTTGTGAATTCATACTTATTAATTCATAATACACACATAGCATTTATGAATTCATACTTTCAGGGCGGAAACATGATTTTACTTATAGGCAGTCAAAAAGGGGGCTGTGGTAAATCCACGCTAGCCGTGAATCTTGCCGTTGAGCTTTCGCGCCTAGGCAAAGATGTGGTTTTAGTGGATGCTGACCGACAGGGCACCACAAGTCGCTGGGCGCAGGATCGAGCAGAGACCGACCGCCCACCAGTTCATTGTGTTGCGCAATTTGACAACATAAGGCCGTCGCTGCTTGATTTGGCAGGGCGTTATGACATCGTTATCGTCGATGCAGCCGGTCGAGACAGCCGCGAGCTGCGCACCGGCATGGCCGCTGCTGACATATTGCTGACACCTTTTCGACCCAGCCAACCAGACCTGGACACACTCCCCCATTTGGTCGAGGTCGCGACCGCAGCAAAGGATCTAAACCCTAATCTAACTTGCCTAGCGGTGTTGACGCTTTCCCCATCCAACCCACAAGTGCATGAAGCGCAGGACGCCCGCTTGTATCTCAATGAGTACCCCGAATTTCAATTGTGCAAGTCGATCATCAGAGACCGCAAAGCATACAGGGATGCAATAGGTGAGGGGCTTGGTGTTGTGGAGTGGCGCGACTCTAAAGCCGCCGCTGAAATTCAGTTGTTAGTTAAGGAGATTTTCAAAAATGGTTAAAGCTCGGGTGAGAGATGTCGCACAATCAGAAAAGGCATTGGAGAAATTTGCAGCTGGTGCAGAGGGTGGAAAGCAAAGCGTGTCGCTTTCCAGAACCACTATCAGCTTACCGTCAGATTTGATGGAACAGGTCGAGGATCTGGCAAGGGAAAACAAGCGGAGCGGCGAAGACAATCGCACTGTTAGCGCGGTCGTGCGGGCAGCGCTGGAGTTATACCTAAAAAAATTGTGACTTCATACGTATGAAATATGAATTCATAAATATTACATAGTTTCCCAAATATATTTTTTAGGTTAGGCCATAAACAAATGAATCTTCTGATTTTGAGTGATTTGCACCTAGAGTTTGGCGCCCTAGAGCTTAGCGAGTGCGCCGCCGATGTTGTGGTGTTAGCCGGCGATATTCATCTAAAAACACGCGGGGTTGAATGGGCGCTGAATACATTTGGAGATACACCAGTGGTTATGGTGTTTGGTAATCATGAGTTTTACGGTGAGAAATACCCTTCGCTCGTGGACAAAGCAAAAACCCTTGCCCAGGGCAGCAACGTCCACGTTTTAGAGAATGATGGGGTTGCAGTTGACGGTGTTCGCTTCCTGGGCTGTACGCTATGGACAAATTTCCGCCTTTTTGGCGACCCCAGATTAGCGGGGTATTTTTGCCAGCAAGAAATGAAAGATTTTAAAAAAATCAGGGTAGCGCCGCGCTATTCAAAGCTGAATCCAGTTGATGTTGTGCGGATTCATGAAGGGTCACTTTCGTGGCTACGCGGGAAGCTGGCAGAAAAATTTGAAGGCAAAACAGTGGTGGTTACGCATCATGCACCTTCTGGCCGCTCGCTTTGGCCGGCAGCTTCTGGTGATCTTACAAACGCCGCATACGCTTCAAATTTAGATGATTTCATTGAAAAAAGCGCAATTGATTTGTGGGTGCATGGGCACGCACACAATAGTAGTGATTATAAAGTAGGGGGTACGCGGGTTGTTTGTAACCCTCGGGGGTACTCTCCAGACCATTTGAATTGTGATTTCAGGCCTAACTTTATAGTTGATACAGGCGACAGTATGAATTCATACTTATGATTTTTATAAGGACATAACCTTGGCTATAAGCTATAGACCGAAAGTTGGCGAGATTTTAGAGTGTAACTTTGGGCAATTTAGAACGTTACATACCGGCGATTTTGATTTGCGTCACTTTGATGGTCGTATTCCACCTGAAATGGTGAAACGGCGGCCTGTAGTGGTTCTCAATGGCAAATTAGGGGGCGGTTGCTTAGTCGTTCCGATCTCATCGTCTCAAGATTTAGGCGGAATCAACCAGCGTATTCACGTGCATATTGAGCCAGAACTATTCCCAGCTACAGACTTTTATGACGTGCGTGATCGATGGGTAAAAGCGGAATTGATCCAAGCCGTGAGTGTTCAAAGGTTGTTCAAGCTCATTGATAATGGGGTTCGTTTTGACCATTACTTCCCACGGGAGAAGGTAGAACAAATACAACGAGCAGTTGTCAGATCGGTTAGCGCAAGCACTTTGTTGAAATAATTGATATCTAATCAAAAATTGATTAGAATTTGATCGTTGCCCATTGAGGCCTTAAGTTTTTTTCCCTTCGGGGACTTAGAAAGCCCAGCTATTACGCTGGGCTTTCGCCATTCTAAGCCTGGAAATTCTTCCATCCAATTAATCATCTCAAATATCGCCGTGATGGCCTTTTTTACTCGATTTCAGCACTTTGTTTCAAAGCCTTACCCCAACATCAAATTCGGCATAAAATCCAGCAGACCGCGATTTTGACCCAAATTATCAACCTTGTTTTGATCTTTTGATAAGCGCAGCGCAAAAAGCTGCTTTGCTCGACGTTTTTTGTCGAGTTTCATTTGAACAGCGGGGTCAAGGGGCAGCAGCCCCTTGTGTAGCGCAGCGAAAAACAAAGATTCTCGGCTTGCCGAGGCCTTGTCAAACTTTCTTTGGATCTACCCCCGTTAGTGTTAACGCGATTTCTTTTTAAAACAATAGTTTAGGGTGTCGTCAGTAGTAAATCTCTCCCACTTACATACTCGCCTGTTTTAAAGGGTTTTATGGCCATTCCTTCGAGTTATCCCCTGATTTATGGCCTATTTATACATTACTCTTGTTTTTAGTATTCTTGTTTTTCCTTGTTTTTTCTTGTTTTTAGAGGCTTACAACATGCTGATTTTAAAGGGAAATTCAGGATGTTGTGGGAGAGATTTGCTACCAAGTGGGAGAGATTTACTACCAAGTGGGAGAGATTTACTACTAACGCAGGCTCAAGTGGGAGAGATTTACTACTCCAAGTGGGAGAGATTTACTACTTAATCCACAGGCTTGTTCACAGATATTGTGGGTAAAAAGGGTGGTAACCTAGCACCTATTTTTTATTAATAAGAGATTGACAAACAGTTCTCGCATTTGGCAGCCTATGCCGACTTAAGTCAGATCTGAAGAGATAAAAATGGCGGTGGGAAACTCACAAAGTAAAACAGCGACGATCTCTCAATCAAACGCGCTCATACAAGCAAGCTACCAACTGACGCTTGCAGAAAAAAGGACGATCATTGCGGCAATTTCAAAAATTGATTCACGAAAAAGCGTACCTACATCGGTAACAATCACGGCCGAAGAGTATGCGGGGCTGTTCGATACCCATGTTAAAACTGCTTACAAGCAGCTGAAGTCGGGCGCGCATAGCCTCTACGGCAGAACCATTAAAATCAACACCCCAGACAAGTCTGTTGATGATGAAACGCGGTGGATTTATCGTCGAGCTATCTACCATACTGGGGAAGGTAAAGTGACCCTACATTTTTCACCTACCATCACTCCGTACCTAGGCGAGCTTTCCGCCCAATTCACTTCTTATAAGCTGATGCACGTGAAAAAGCTAGGCAGCGTCCATTCAATTCGGATATATGAGCTACTGATGCAGTACGAAGCAACCGGCCAGCGTTGGATAACAGTAGACCAGTTCAGGGAAGTGCTAGACCTGGAGGACAAATATCCTAATTTCAGCGATTTAAAACGCTGGATTTTAAACCCCGCTAAAAAGGAGCTGTCGGCGAAAAGCAACTACAACGTAAATTTTCAAGAGGAACGAAAGGGGCGGAAGGTACACAAGATCTGGTTTGATTTTGTCGAAAAACCCCAACTCTCAATGGATTTTTAATGCAAGAATTTGCCTCGCGTAAGCGGGGATCTAACCGCAAAACTTATCGTTCAAAAAAAAGACCGTGAGTATGTAAACTTATTTGTACTACTAAAAACTTTACATACTCACAGTTCAAAAACCACCGTTTTTGATACACATTTAAAAAGTTGGGAAACCAGCTTTTTTTATTACCTAAAGTGCATAAAAACTCGTATATTTATCAGTGTTCAATAAACGGTTGAGTTTCTATGATTATTGGTTATGCAAGGGTGTCAACGCAGGCCCAAGACGCCGCGCTACAGCTCGACGCGCTAAAAGCCGCTGGCTGTAGCCGAATATACGAAGAAAAGCTCTCAGGGGCGTCAAAAAACCGGCCTGAGCTTACCCATTGTCTCGCCGCGCTCAGAGAAGGCGATACGCTGACTGTTTGGCGGCTAGATCGCTTGGGCCGCAGTCTCAAGGATCTGGTTCAAATCGTCTCTGATCTTGAATCCCAAAACATCAATTTCAAGTCACTAACGGAGGCAATTGACACCAGCACGGCGGGGGGGAAACTCATTTTCCACATTTTTTGCAGTTTGGCAGAATTTGAGAGACGTTTAATCAAAGAGCGAACGCAAGCAGGCCTCAAGGCGGCGCGAGCGCGTGGGCGGCTTGGCGGTAGGCCGTCGAAACTAAGCGCAGCAGATCTACAAAAAGCTCGCGCCATGCTGGCCGATCCAGACCAGACCGTCAAAGAAGTGGCGCGACATTTTAGCGTCACTAGGGCCACGCTGTACCGAAACTTAGCCAGCCCAAAAAAGGAGTGAAACGCATGGAAATAGACCACGATTTAGAAAGATTTATTTTCCAAAAATTCGCCGAAGTCATGAAAAAAGGGCAAGCCGACCCGACTGACTACTACCCGCTGGCGTGGCTGTATCGCGATGATCGCTGGCACGGCAACAAACCCAATAAGCCGGCGTTAGCGTGGTGTGTTGGTATTGATATGCAAGACGAAGACGCGACGCCGTTAAACTCGGCGCGGGATCTCGCGCACGAATTGTGTCCGCAGCTTTGGATGCAGGGCTGCATACTCATCAGCAGCGATAAACGGTAAAAGAATGATGACAAAACTTGAGCAAATTGCCCAGCGAGTAAATTGGTTCACACCTCCAGATGAAGTTATGGAAACCAATATTTTCCTGAACCTAGTAATGGCACGGGCTACATTTGAAGATACCGTCTCTGTTTTTAAGCATTACAGTGAAGCGCAGTTCAGAGAGGCGTACACAAACGCCCCAGCCGGTCTTTATTCGAACAGGAGCTGGGCATACTGGGGATTAAAGTTAATGGGCGACCCTGACGCGCTGCCGCATCCTGGCTTAGGGGTTTCAGCAAAGCGAGATTTCAACTGGCGTATGAAAACTTAAAATTTCTGAACGTATGCCCAAATTTTCAACCACGCAAATAAGAGCACACATAGTCGCAGCTAAGGAGAAAATATGACGGAGCAAGAACAATTGAGGCCGGTTTTTTTAGTCAAACAAGAAGATTATGACGACGCAACGGACGAGGAAAGGGAAACGATGAAGGTGTTTGAAGAGATTTTGCCCTTACCAGATTTTACATGATTGGTTGTGCGCTCAGGCGCACAACATAACACGTTATGCCCTGTCGTGCGTTTGAGCGCATAACGACTGTGCGCTCAAACGCACAACAAATGCCGGAAACCCAATTTTAAACCCGTGCTGTGCGCCTGAGCGCACAGCACGGGTTTATTGAGCCGCAGTCGAAAGGTCTTTATTCACCTTCGCCGTTTGACTGTCTTTCTTTTTCTCATCCCTGCCATCACTCAGCCCACCAACGGTAGCGCCTGCACCAGCATCAGCACCAACAGCTTTACCCGCCACGCTACCAACACCAGCTGACATTTTCGCTACCCCAGCAACAAAGACACCCTTAGCGCCCTCTTCTCCGTGGGCTTCGCCCAAATTCTCCTGACCGCCGCCAATATAACGGAGCACCTTGTCTGGCAGTTCGTGGATAAGGCCGAACGATTTATGAGTGATTTTTGCGAGAATCAGGGCAAAAATAAACAACCCTGCCAACGTCCAAATAAGCGCGCTTGTATCACCGCCTATGCGCGTAGTGATGAATGGAACAAAGAGCACCATCAGCAATTTTACCATCACGAAACTGAGGAGCATCGAGGCGTAAAATCCAAAGAGCATTAGTGTAGGTCGCAGGAACAGGGAGAGTATTACCATGTAGCCGGCTTTTGCGCGCTGCCCCACAAAACCACTCCCTTCGGGCATGGCATGTGACGCAGCCCAGATCGGCGCAGCGACCACCGCTTCGATGACAAGAACAAACCAACCTGCCGCCGCCATCATCCACAAAATCAAAGGTACAGCCGGCAAATAAATACCGAAAAAAAGTAGAACCGGCAGGGTTACTCCCGCTGCCATTAAACCAAAGTTTCTCGTCCATTCGGCTGCGTAGCAAGTGACGCCTGCACCCGCATC
>JARGNP010000004.1 GCA_029210265.1 Legionellaceae bacterium | reverse complement strand
CGGGGGCAGGATTTGAACCTACGACCTTCGGGTTATGAGCCCGACGAGCTACCAAGCTGCTCCACCCCGCATCAACTGAGGGCAGTATACCTAAACCCCTAGGCCGGCGCAAGCCCTCACGCCGTCTTTATTTAAAGAAACATGATGTAATACTAATTATCGAAACGCCTTCGGAACAACCATGCGCCCTTCTTCTGCTCGCTCGGCTTCAGGCATCACGGCTTCCCGAGGCATGCTTCTCTCCGTTTGCCGTGCTCGTGGATGAATATATCCCGCCTCGTTTTGTTCGATTCTTCGCTCGGATCGCACAGCTGGATACCCACCTAAATTTTCATCGGGAGACGCAACAGGCCCCACGTAACTCGCAAGCAATAATACAGCTGTTGGTACTAACATATGACGGCCTCACTCAAGAAATACTTTTATTAATTTAATTAAGTATAGTGAATAAAGGTCAAAAGACAAAACAAAGAACACTTAGGTCTAATATATTGCAGGCATGGTTTGCGTATGGTATTATTCAACCTGCATATACACATAGGAGCAAGCATCATGAGTAATTTTTTTCCCGATTCAGTAGAAGAGAGAATGGAACATGCAAGAACAAGAACATGGGATAATGCTAAAAACACCTGCGAGTGGGCGCTAAAAAATGAATCTAATAAAATGAAAAGTGCTTTCGTTATCGCTGTTGTGGCTGTAGCCTTTACATTTAATCCTTTACACACGGTCCTTGCATTAGCTATCGGTGCGCTTGCCTTATTCGCGCTTAACGCAGCCACAGAAAGCTCCCTTTTTGAACAGCTTGGTCTTTAAACCCTTTTTCGTAAAAGACCTCATAAAGCCCATGCTGTGTTTTGTTAAAAAACAGCATGGGCTTACATCAAAACTACGCAAACACACCCAAACATAAAGCGATTAACGCGCTTGGAAACAAACCTAAATACAGTAACGACAAGCTATTTAAAGAAAAAATAACATGCTCGGTTTTTGAAAGATAAATACGAGACGCATCAGCTGGCTCATCAAAGTACATGACTTTAACCACACGTAAGTAGTAAAACGCACCAATCACAGCAAACACAAGCCCGAGTACCGCGACCCACAGCATGTTGGCATCAACCAATGCTTTTAAGACGAGTAATTTTGTTAAAAACCCTACCAGCGGTGGTACACCCGCCATGGAGAATAAAATCAGCAGCATCAAAAAAGCAAGCCACGGATGACGCTTATTTAGACCGCGCAAGTCATCCACATCGGTGATTTCAACGCCACCACGAGATAAAAGCACGATGAGACCCAGCGCACCAGATGACATGAGAGCATACACAACAATATAATATAGAGCCGCCGAATAACCTGCCGATGTTGCTGCTAGCACACCAAACAACGCATAACCCGCATGCGATACAGCAGAATAAGCAAAGAGACGTTTAATTTTAGTTTGAACCACCGCCAAAATATTACCGAGACCCGCGGATAATAACGCAAGCACCAAAACCAATTGCTGCCATTGGCTGACCATGTCACCCCATCCCAGTGTAAGCAAACGAAGAGTCATGCCTAGGGCTGCAATCTTAGGTGCGGCACTGATAAAAAGTGTCGTCGCACTGGGTGCGCCATCGTACACATCTGGCGCCCAAAAATGAAACGGTGCAGCGGCCAGTTTAAACGCAACACCCACCACTAAAAAGACAAGAGAGAACGTAAGCAAACCTGATTGCGTGCTAAATAACTCAGGCGTAAGTGCTGCGTTAATCGCATCAAAGGTCAAAGCGCCTGTTGCACCATACAATAACGACATGCCGTAAAGTAAAATACCTGAGGCCATCGCACCCATCACAAAATATTTTAAGGCCGCTTCTGGACCATCTGCCTCTGTGCGACGAATCGCCGTTAAGGCATAAAGCGGGAGAGATAATAATTCAAGTGCCAAATATACGGTGAGTAACGAGTGCGCCGACACCAAGATCATCATACCAAGCGTCGAAAACAAGGCTAAAACCGTATTATCACCTACGGATACACCACGCTCGTTCAAGTACGGTCGACCATAAAATAAGCTTAAAAATACAGTCAGGCCAATAAAAAACTTCATGATATGTGCCATATCATCGCTAATCAATGCACCTGCAAACAAGACTTGTTTTGCATGCCCTATCAGCATCAAGCTCTCACCTGCGGCAAGCAACACGCCCATGCATGCAAAAGAAAAAACCAAGCAACCACGTCGCGGGAAAAACAAATCACCCAAAAGCGCAACACATGCGGTAAACAGCAGTGTCATTTCAGGAAGTGCCAAACACATATTATCGAGTAATCCAGTCATGTTCTTTTAACCTTGAAGTTTTGCTTGAAGTTTTGAATGGTCAGCTTGCGCCAAGGTGGTGCTTACCGATTGATGAACGTAATCCAGCATGGGTTTAGGATACATACCCATAACAAGCACGAGGATCGCAAGTAGCGAATAAGCGCTGAGCTCGAATTTAGATAAATCCTGAAGTGCTTCAACTTTTTCATTGGTCACGGGGCCAAAAATAACGCGTTTGTACATCCATAAGGTATACGTTGCACCGATGATAAGTGTGGTCGCAGCCCAAAAAGCAATCCAAAAGCCCGCCTTCATGCTGCCAACAATCACCATAAACTCACCGACAAAACCCGATGTACCCGGTAGGCCCGCATTGGCCATAGCAAATAACATAAAAAACGATGCAAACACCGGCATCGATTTAACAATACCGCCAAAATCATCAATTTGTCGTGAATGCATGCGGTCATAAATAAAACCAACTCCCGCAAACATCGCGCTGGATACAAAGGCGTGTGAAATCATGATCACAATCGCGCCTTCCAAAACTAAACCAGCACTTTGCAGATTGCTTTTATCAACCATCGCAAATAATACAAAGCAGCCTAAAGTCACAAAACCCATGTGCGATATTGATGAGTAAGCAATCAACCGCTTCATGTCTTGCTGGATAATCGCGATCAGTCCTACATAAACAACCGCAATAAGCGACAGCGCAATCATCACCGGCGCAAAGTACTGGCAGGCATCAGGCACAATTGGCAAAGCAAAACGTAGGAAACCATACGCACCCAGCTTAAGTAATATGGCCGCTAACATAATAGAACCACCTGCTGGTGCTTCAGTATGCGCATCAGGCAGCCAAGTATGCACAGGAAACATAGGAATTTTAATCGCAAACCCAAAGAAAAAGGCGATAAATATTAACGTTTGTGCGGTCATGCTAAGTTTTAAGGCATATAACGTGTCTAAGTTAAACGACTTCGCGTGATAACCTAAGTATAAAAACGCAGCCAACATCAAAACAGAGCCTAAGAAGGTGTACAAGAAAAACTTAATGGCAGCATATACGCGGTTGTCTGATCCCCAAATTCCGATGATGAGATACATAGGAATTAAAGTCGCTTCCCAGAACACATAAAATAAAATCACGTCCATTGCGGCAAACACACCGACCAAGAGCCCTTGCATGATAAGAAATGCTGCGATGTATTGAGAAACACGTGTTTTAACGCCGTCCCATGTCGCAAGAAAGACAATGAGATTCGTAAATACACTTAAAACAATCAAAATAAGCGACAAGCCATCAATACCCAGGTGATAACGAATACCTAAAGCTGGAACCCATGAAACATCTTCAACAAACTGCATGCCTTGCACGGTTGAATCAAATCCCATCATCAACGGCACACAACAGGCTAGACTCACAATAACGGTAAGCAAACCAAGCGCACGCGTACGATTGGGACGGGCATCGTCTCCAACGAGACAAATTCCAACACCCGCGATAATTGGGAGCCAAATCAAAATACTTAGCATATACTGCATGTTTTCCCCTTCGTTAAACCTTGTGCTTAGGTCGCATTTACCCTAGCAATAACCAACCCAGAAAAGCCAATAACCCGAAGGCCATAAATGCCATATAATGGTACACATATCCGCTTTGAGCTACGCGCATTTTTGAAGCCGTCCAGCGCACAAAACGCCCCGTTCCGTTCACGATGCCGCCATCAATCAAAGCTTGATCACCTACGCGATAAAACAATCGTCCTAAAGCTCGGCCACCTCGGATAAAAAACCAATCGTTAAATCTATCAAACCCGTATTTATTTTCCAGAATTTTATAAGGCATAGAAAAAATACATACAAGCCGAGCAGGTAAGCTTGGCCATACAATATAAGCAAACCACGTGAGTACAATTCCAGCCAATGTTAACCAAAACACCGGTGAATGATACGCATGCAGCACAGCTGCCATTGGCGTCGTCACGCCTTCTGATGCAATTTCTTTAAGCACGTCATATTTTTCAAAAACGGTAATCGACGGTGCTAACAAGCTCGGTGTTTTAAATAGCATAGGCTCAAATAATATATAGCCGAGAACAACCGATGGAACAGCGAGCACAACCAGAGGCAACCAAACCACCCACGGCGATTCTTTGACATGATTATAGGCTTTCTCGGTCATACGTGGCGTACCATGAAACGTCATAAACAACGCTCGGAAGGAATAAATCGCGGTTGCCATGGCCCCAAGAGCCACACAAATATAAGCATAACCACTACCAGGAATACTCGATGCTTTTGCCGCTTCAATTATTGTATCTTTTGAGAAAAATCCTGCAAACGGTGGAACAGCACAGAGGGCTAAACTACCGATTAAAAATGTAATGTACGTGATCGGCATTTTACACCATAACCCACCCATTTTTCGCATGTCTTGCTCGTGATGCATGCCAATAATCACCGAACCAGCCCCTAAAAACAGTAACGCTTTAAAGCAAGCATGCGTGAGCAAATGAAACATACCTGCACTGAACGCAGATGCGCCCATCGCAACCATCATATAACCTAATTGCGAAAGTGTTGAATACGCGACGACTCGCTTAATATCATTCATTACGATGGCAAGAAGACCCGTAAATAAAGCGCCGGTCGCACCTGTGACTAAAATAAAACTCAACGCAGTTTCTGAATGCTCAACCAGCGGTGATATACGAGCGACCATAAATACACCTGCAGTTACCATGGTTGCAGCATGAATCAACGCCGAAATAGGTGTTGGGCCTTCCATCGACTCCGGTAGCCAAACATGTAATGGCACTTGAGCTGATTTACCCATGGCTCCCACAAAGAGCAAAATAGAAATCACGGTCACCACAGGCCATGACTGGTCACCCCAAATATGGATGGTTTTATCTGAAAGCGCACCGGCATGAGCAAACACGGTTGCATAATCCAAGCTTCCGACATACATCAGAACCAGGCCAATACCAAGAATAAAACCAAAATCACCCACACGGTTAACCAAAAAGGCTTTGAGGCTACCTTGTAGAGCAGACTCTTTTTCAAACCAAAAGCCAATCAGCAAATAAGATACTAAACCTACACCCTCCCACCCAAAGAAAAGTTGCAAGAATCCGTTGGCTGTTACAAGCATCAACATCATGAACGTAAACAAAGAAATATAACTAAAAAATCGTTGATATCCAGGGTCGTCGGTCATGTAGCCAATACTATAAATATGCACAAGCAGTGAGACAAAAGTAACCGTGACCATCATAACAGCTGTCAATGGGTCAATAAGAAGACCTAAGTGAAAGGCATAGGCAAATGGTGCCGGTGCACTAGCCCAGGTGTAAGCATTCACATCAAGCATGGTTCCGTGACCAAACACACCCATAGCAACATAAATCGCCGCACAAAATGCGACAAAAACACCGGCGATGGTCACGCTATGTGCGCCACGGCGTCCCAATATTTTTCCACCAAAGCCGGCTAGTACTGCACCGACCAAAGGCGCTAAAACACTTAACCAAGAAATCGCTAACATACTCACGTGGTTATCCTTTCAAATGATTGATTGCATTGACATCGATGCTGCCGCGATGACGAAAGAGCAAGAGAACAATGGCAAGACCAATCGCTGCTTCTGCTGCTGCAACGGTTAGAATAAAGAAAACAAAAGCTTCGCCGACATGCCCACCGTGTGCGGAAGAAAAAGCAACAAAATTGGTATTAACCGCTAACAGCATAAGCTCCAAGCAAACCAGTAAAGTGATGACATTACGGCGGTTGATTAACATGCCCACCATGCTCACGGCAAACAGAATGCCGCTTAAAATAAGATAATGAGTCACAGGGATCATGCGTCGTCCTCCTCCGGTTTTTCTGACTTCATACTGATTAAGCTCACGCGCTCATCACGCCGTGTCATAATTTGACTTACAATATTTTGACGTTTTGAAGGCCGTGGAACACGGTGCGTCAACGTAATCGCCGCAACAATGGCAACCAATAAGATCATCGCCGCCATTTCAAAAGCTAAAATATCCTGGGTGTAGATCACCATGCCAAGCGCTTCGGTATTTGAAATATTTGCTGCATGCGAGCCTACGGAACCGAGCGTCCCGCCATCTACTGGCAAGGCCTGGATGAGTAAGCCAACAAATAACGCCGTGCCAAGCACCGCCCAGGGCACGTAGCGACGAAACGTTGTTTTCATAAGTTCAGTATCAATATTTAGCATCATGACAACAAATAAAAACAAGGTCATCACCGCACCAACATAAACAAGCACGAGAATAAGCGCTAAAAACTCAGCATGAGCAAGCAACCATACACCAGCACTCCCGAAAAAAGTAAGCACTAAAAATAAAACACAGCGCACAGGATTACGTTGAATCACCGCTAAAAATGCAGCTAAAACTGTAAGCCCAGCAAACGCATAAAAAATAATATTAACTAACTCTACATGCATATCTAACCCCATTAGCGGTATTTGGCATCAATTTCTCGGTCTTCGGCAAGACGCTCTTCCATGTGGTCACCCACGGCCAATAATTTTTCTTTGGTCATGATGTTTTGTCCACGTTCGTTCATGTGATAATGATGGATCGGTGTAACCACGATAGAATCAACAGGACATGATTCTTCACATAAACCGCAATTAATGCACTTGAACATGTCAATATCATAACGCGTGGTACGTCGTGAACCATCATCTCTCTCATCTGATTCAATCGTAATTGCCGCGGCAGGACAAACAGCTTCACATAATTTACAAGCAATGCAACGCTCTTCACCGTTGGGGTAGCGCCGTAACGCAAGCAAACCACGGAACCGAGGCGAAATAGGTGTTTTTTCTTCGGGAAACTGAACCGTTATTTTTTTCTTAAAGAAATAACGTCCGGTTAAGCGTAACCCGGCCAAAAGCTCCCACAATAAGAAACTTTTAATATAATGCTTGGCATATCGAACAATCGTTTTCATTCAGAAGACCTTTTGAGCTTACGAGAACCAGGGGCCAAGTTTCGCGACAACCATAGCTGCCGTAACAACCACCCAAACCAACGTCACAGGAATCAAAACTTTCCATCCGAGACGCATGAGCTGATCATAGCGATAGCGAGGGAATGTTGCTCTGATCCACAAATATACGAAGAGAAAAAAGCATGTTTTAATTAAGAGCCATGCAATACCTGGCACAAAAAAGAAAAGTGAGTTTAAAACAGGAATGCCTTCAAACGGCGATAACCATCCCCCAGCAAACAACAACGCAAGCATAGCGGAAATTAAAATCATGCTTGCATACTCAGCCAAAAAGAACAGCCCAAACGTTATTGCTGAATATTCAACGTGAAAACCCGCCACGATTTCAGACTCACCTTCCGCTAAATCAAACGGAGCACGATTTGTCTCGGCAATGCCTGCAATCCAAAAAGACATAAACAAAGGCAAGAGAGGCAACGCCCACCAATGCCAAATACCCCCCTGTTGTGACAGCACAATATCCGTGATATTCATGCTATTTGCAGCAAGTAAGACACCGACTAAAGCAAACCCCATCGCGATTTCATACGAAACTGTTTGAGCAGCACTTCGGAGCGCGCCCAACATCGCGTATTTAGAATTAGATGCCCAACCAGCAATCAAAATACCGTAGACACCCAACGAACTGACCGCAAACAAATACAACACACCGGCGTTAATATTAGCTAGTACCAAACCCTGATCAAATGGAATCACAGCCCAGCCTACAAGCGCAGGCGCCAAAGTAAACAACGGCGCAACAATAAATAAATATTTATTCGATTGTGTCGGAATCACGATCTCTTTTTGAAGCATTTTCATCAAATCAGCAAAGGGCTGTAATAAGCCTCGATAACCCACCCGATTAGGGCCGATACGCTGCTGAATAAAACCAATCACTTTTCGTTCAAAAAAAGTTAAGTAAGCCACCCCAATTAATAGCGGTAACACAATGATCAGGATTTTAATAATAATCCACAAAAGTAGGCTAATGTCTTGCAACATGATATACCTTAATTTCTAACGCTTAACAGTTATAGGAGCGAAGGCGTGACCGAGGTCAACCGTCTCCGGCATGGCGTTGGGTACCCAAACCACATCGGGTGCCACACGTGCATCACATATCAACGGCAATGTTATCTCAATATCACCTTGAGATACAGTGGCTATCTCGCTTAAATCCAAGCGCTCAGCCGTTGTTGGGTGCAAACGAACACAAACCTCATCCGCAGCAGCACATGCTTGTAAAGCTTTCGCATGCCGAACAACAGCGTCGGTTCGATACAAAGGCCATTCACCCACACGCACCAAACCTGCGTGTACTTCTGGCCAGGCCTCTGGATAAAAACATTCAGCTTTTGGCGCCTCAACCAGTGCAAGCTCAGCTTTAAGAGCCGACAGCACCTCTTCGGTCGATGTGAATTCAAAATCAACGCACTGAAGTGTATTCGCTAACACACGTAAAATCTTCCAAGCTGGACGCGCTTCAGCATAAGGAGCCAGTGCACCGGTGACGGTTTGCCAGGTTTGGTCAACATTAATATATGTACCGGATGTTTCAGCAAACAACGCCATCGGTAAAATCACATCAGCGCATTCTTTAATCGACTCCGTTTGATAACCCGATATCGCAACAACAAACTCAGCCGCCAGCATCGCTTGACGTGCACGCGTTGGGTTCGCAAGATCCATCGTTGGGTCAAGCCCCATCAACACATAGCCTTTCAGCTTAGCGTCTAAAGCTTCTTGTGTTGACAGACCTGATGTCTCAAGCGCTTTTCCAGCCGCTTTTCGATGCGGTACAGCACCAGCCACCCAGGCTCCCGCACTATTTGCTCCGGCTGTTATACGAAGGTGGCGCGCGCCACTCAACGTACAAATCCATGTCATAACGCTGCGAAGTATCGCTGCATTCGGATGATTTTCAAATATTTCACCGGTCACGATAGCTGCCTGAGGCTTGCATAAAGCATCGGCCATCGCTTCAGTTTCAGTTTCAGTTTCAGCGCTTAACGCTTGCTTCTTAAGTAAATTTTGCAACTGCTCTGGTAACGCTATATCACTTGACTTTGATTTTGTATTTTTTACAAGCGCAGCAAGCACACTCACAGCATGCATCAACATCACATCAGGTGTCGCCGTGATAGCTTCGGTATACGGTACCCGAACATCAAAATCGACCGGATTAATAGCATACACTGAGGCGTTATTTTGATGTGCTTTTTGAAGACGGACACCTGCCAAAGGCACTTCACGAAGCAAATTACAACCAAACAGCAAGATGGCCTCTTGCTTTTCAAGCTCAGCAAAAGGCAATGAACTGGTTGGCATCAACGGTTGCATATCCTGATCGCGATCATCCGTTTGATGTAAACGATGATCGATATTATTTACACCAAGCGCGCGCATGAGTTTTTGTAATAAATAAAGCTCTTCAACAGTTGATGAGGGCTGGGCCAAGGCGGCTAATTGCTCTGGACCATGCTCTTCAATTACTCGACTCATACCTTTGGCCGCAAACGTTAACGCAGCCTGCCAACTCACAACACCCCATTGACCATTACGCTTAATCATCGGTTGAGCAGCGCGTGCTTTGTGATCATTTAAACCTAAATAACTAAATCGGTCACGATCAGATAACCAAGTTTCGTTAAGTGCATCATGTTCTTTCGGTACCACACGCATCAAACGTTCACGGCGTGTATGAGCATAAATATTTGAGCCTAAACAATCATGAGGGGCAACACTTGCATGCTGTGTCATCTCCCAAGCACGTGCTGTAAAGCGGTAAGGCTTCGACGTCAACGCACCTACAGGGCATAAATCAATAATATTGGCTGAGACCTCAGATTTCAAACTATGTTCAATATAGGTTCCGATTTGCATGTGCTCACCGCGCCCCATACCTCCAAGTTCTTGAAGACCTGCAATTTCATCACCAAAACGGACGCAACGCGTACATTGAATACAGCGTGTCATTTCAGTTGCAACAAGCGCACCAAGATCATCATCATGAGCCACACGCTTAGCTTCAGCATATTCAGAGCTATCTTGGCCAAAGCCCATGGAGACATCTTGTAATTCACACTCGCCGCCTTGATCGCAAATAGGGCAATCCAACGGGTGATTAATCAGCAAAAATTCCATCACCGCTTCTTGTGATCGGCGCGCCTCTTCTGATTTGGTAAAAACTTTCATACCATCCGTAATCGGTGTGGCGCAAGCCGGTAGCGTTTTCTTAGAATTCGCGACACTGACCAAACACATACGGCAGTTGGCCGCAACGGAAAGTTTCTTATGATAACAAAAACGAGGAATATGAATGCCTGCGTCATCTGCTACTTCAATAATCATTTTCCCGTTTTCAACGTCAAATGATTTGCCGTCTATTTCAATAGTCGCCATGATTTAACCTTTTTGCTTAATAAAAGCATCAAACTCTGAGTAAAAATGCTTTACGAAACTTTGAACTGGCCAAGCTGCTGCTTCGCCCAGCGCACAGATAGTACGTCCTTCAATTTTATCGGCAACATTCACCAATTTTTCGATATCACCTGGCATGCCTTGGCCGCCGTGAATTCGATTAAGCAAACGCACCATCCAGCCCGTACCTTCACGACACGGCGTGCACTGCCCGCACGACTCTTCCATATAAAAGAGCGAAACACGTCGCAGCACATCTACCATACATGTGGTGTCATCCATAATAATTACAGCACCCGAACCTAAGCCCGAACCTGCTTTCTGAACGCTATCATAGTCCATGTCCAAGCCCATCATGACATCACCGGGCAACACAGGCATCGAAGTTCCACCAGGTATCACGGCCTTCAACGTCCGACCTTCGCGCAAACCACCGGCAAGCTCTAGCAATGTTTTAAAAGGTGTACCTAACGGTATCTCAAAATTGCCTGGCTTATTCACGTGACCACTGACACTAAAGCATTTGGTACCGCCGTTATTAGGCTTTCCAAGCTTCAAAAACCAATCTCCGCCGTTTTCCAAAATCACAGGTACCGAGGCAAAGGTTTCCGTATTATTAATTGTCGTTGGCTTACCATACAGACCAAAATTTGCCGGAAACGGTGGTTTAAAACGCGGCTGACCTTTTTTACCTTCCAAAGAATTAAGTAAAGCAGTCTCTTCACCACAAATATAAGCACCCGCGCCTAAATGATTATGTAAATCAAAATCAAAGCCCGCGCCTAAGATATTCTTCCCGAGCAAGCCCGCGTCATACGCTTCTTTGAGTGCAGCTTCCATACGTTCATAGGGTTCCCAGAACTCACCACGAATATAATTATACCCAACCGTTGCACCCATCACATAACCAGCGATCGCCATGCCTTCGATGAGTTGATGCGGATTATAACGTAAAATATCGCGATCTTTACAGGTCCCGGGCTCACCTTCATCCGAGTTACAGACCACGTATTTTTGAACCGGCATGTTCCGGTTCATAAAGCTCCACTTAAGACCGGTCGGAAAGCCTGCACCACCGCGTCCACGCAGTGCTGATAGCTTTAATTCTTCAATAATTTCTGCAGGCGGTGTTTGTTCAGCTAAAATACGACGCCAAACTTGGTAGCCCCCCACGCTTTCATATGTCGACAATGCCCACGGTTCTGGTAGGTCGAGCGTTCGATAACAAACTTGATTTTGTTTAACCACAGCCTCTGGCCTCTTCGCGTCGTTATTATTTATAGTGGTCCAACACCCCATCAAGGGCATCAACCGTTAAGTTCTCGTGATAATCTTTATCCACTTGCATCATCGGAGCATTCACACAGGCACCCAAGCATTCAACTTCCGACAGCGTAAATCGCCCATCAGCTGTTGTTTCACCATGCTTAACACCTAGTTTTTGTTCCAATGCCGAAAAAATAGCTTTTGAATCGCGTAATTGGCACGTAATATTCGTACAGACATTCACCGCATGTCGGCCCGCAGGCTTGGTTTTGTACATGCTATAAAACGAAGCAACTTCATACACAGCAACCGCTGGCATATCTAAATAAGCTGCAACAGCATCCATAGCCGGTGCTGTTAAATACCCTTGCGCTTCTTGAACCAGGGTTAAAGCGTGCATCACCGCCGATTGCTTTTGATCAGCAGGAAATTTTTTCACCCAGCGATCAATTTCTGCCAGGCTCTCTTCAGATACAAGCTCATGTAACAAAATTATTTTGTTATCTATCTCAGGTATGTCAGACGCGCTCATCGATCAATTTCTCCAAATACAATATCTTGGCTTGCCAAAATTGCCACGCCATCGGCAAGCATATGGCCTTTGACCATCTCGTCAAAACTGGCCAAATGCGAAAAGCCTGGCGCTCGAATTTTCATACGATAAGGTTTGTTTGCACCATCTGATACCAAATAAATACCAAACTCACCTTTAGGTGCTTCAACCGCGCTGTACACTTCACCTGCAGGCAATGAGAAGCCCTCAGAAAAAAGTTTGAAATGATGAATCAACGCTTCCATATCATGTTTCATGGTTGCTCGTGGCGGCGGAGTAACTTTGTGATCATCTAATTTAACAGGACCTGGGTTATCACGAAGCCATGCAACACATTGCTGAATAATCCGGTTGGATTGCCGCATTTCTTCAATACGCACTAAATACCGGTCGTAACAATCACCAGTACGACCAACAGGCACATCAAAATCGACTTTATCATAAGCTGCATACGGCTGCTTTTTACGCAAATCCCATGCAACACCGGAACCACGCAGCATCGGGCCCGTAAAGCCTTGCTGGAGAGCCTCTTCAGGTGAAACCACGCCAATATCTACCGTACGTTGCTTCCAAATACGATTATCTGTCAATAACGTTTCGTATTCATCCACACACTTAGGAAAACGCTTCGTGAACGACTCGATAAAATCAAGCAATCCGCCTTCGCGATTTGCATTCATTGCATCCACTTCACGCTCGCTATGCCAACGTGATGGCTTGTATTGCGGCATGGTATCAGGCAAGTCACGTGCAACGCCACCAGGCCGGTAATACGTCGCATGCATACGCGCACCCGACACCGCTTCGTAACAATCAAATAGATCTTCACGCTCACGGAAGCAATATAAAAACACGGTCATGGCTCCGATATCTAGAGCCGTAGCTCCAAGCCATAACAAATGATTTAAGATACGTGTGATTTCATCAAACATCGTACGAATATATTGGGCGCGAATCGGCGCTTTAACATCTAACATACGTTCTAATGCAAGCACATAAGCATGTTCGTTGCACATCATCGATACATAATCGAGCCTGTCCATATAACCAATGCTTTGGATATAGGGCTTAGTTTCGACTAGCTTTTCGGTTCCACGGTGCAATAATCCTACATGAGGATCGGCACGCACAATGGTCTCGCCCTCAAGCTCAAGTACCAAACGCAAAACCCCGTGTGCTGCCGGGTGCTGTGGTCCAAAATTTAACGTGTAGTGTTGTAACTCAATCATGGCGAATCACCTTTGGAACTAACGTACGAGGCTCAATGTCCACGGGTTCATAAATCACTTTTCTCAATGTGGCATCATAGCGCATTTCAACATGACCACTCACAGGAAAATCTTTACGGAATGGATGGCCTATAAAGCCGTAATCAGTCAAGATGCGACGCAAATCAGGATGGTCTTCAAACAAAATACCAAACATATCGTAAGCTTCGCGTTCAAACCAGTTCGCACTCTTCCAAATCGATACAACTGAAGGCAAAGCTTGTAAAGCATCATCAAGATAAACTTTCACACGAAGGCGTTGATTTTTTTTCGTGGATAACAAATGATAAATCACAGCAAAACGTGAGGCATGCTCGCTATTTTGAGGCTTAGTTTCAGGCGCTACAGCACGTGAAAAACCGGACTCACTGGCTGCATCGGTTTCCCAATGACTGCTGCCATAGTGCAAATAATCAACCGCACATACATCTATCAGTTGATCAAAGGCAAACTCGGCTTTATCACGTAAGGTTTTCATGGCCAATAAGAGCGTGCCACCCTCAAGTGTTATCGTGACCTCACCGAAAGCTTCGGTCAATTTCAGAGAAGGCGCGCCCCATTCAGAAGAAAGCGCTTCGATTAATGCTTTTTTTTTCGTCATGTCAAAGAGATTCCAAAAGGGTCAGCTTACATATCAATAATTTTGATGCGCCTGATTTTATTCTGCAATTGGATAATGCCATACATCAGTGCCTCCGCCGTAGGTGGACACCCAGGAACGTACACATCAACCGGTACAATGCGATCGCATCCACGTACAACCGAATATGAATAATGATAATAACCACCACCATTCGCACATGAGCCCATAGAAATAACCCAGCGTGGCTCAGGCATTTGGTCATAAACTTTACGTAAGGCAGGGGCCATTTTATTGCATAGCGTACCAGCTACAATCATGACATCTGATTGACGAGGACTGGGTCTGAAAATCACACCAAAACGGTCCAGATCATAACGCGCCGCTCCAGCGTGCATCATTTCAACCGCGCAACATGCAAGCCCAAACGTCACCGGCCACATGGAGCCTGTTTGAGCCCAAGCACCTAGTTTTTCAATCGAGGTTGTCGCAAAACCTTGTTTTTTTAATTTATTAGAAGCCATCGAAATGCCTCACTCCCACTCTAAAGCGCCACGCTTCCACTCATAAATAAAACCAATCACGAGCAGACTCAAAAAAAGTGCCATCGCCGAAAAACCAAACCAGCCTAGTTTTCGAAGGACCAGAGCCCAAGGAAAGAAAAAAGCTGTTTCCAAATCAAAAATAATAAAAAGCAGTGCAACCAAATAAAACCGTACATCAAACGGTATGCGGGAGCTCTCAAAAGGAGGAAAGCCACATTCATACGGTGCATTTTTTTCTGAATCAGGTCGATGCGGTGACAACAGCGCGCCAGCGCCAAGCATCACACAACCTAAAGCAAGCGCAATAAGAATAAACACAAGAATGGGAAAATACTGTGATAAGGTCATGTTGCTTTGCTCATATTATGGTACCGAAGGCCGGACTCGAACCGGCACAGCTTGCGCCACCGCCCCCTCAAGACGGCGTGTCTACCATTCCACCACTTCGGCAAATCGTTATATTACTTTCCTGGCTCCCCTGGAATAGGAAGTCCAAGTCCTGGTGCCTGCTGAATCGGTTGCGGCATCGCAATCTGATTCGCTCGATGGTATTGCGTCGCAACCATCGATGACAAAGACACACTTGTCACAAAAAACGTTAAGGCTAACCCGCCAGTCAGTTTAAAGAGGAAACTACCGACGCCTTGACTTCCAAAAACCGTTCCCGAAGCCCCTGAACCAAAAGCCGCACCAACATCAGCACCTTTACCGTGCTGAATCAGCACAAGGCCTATCAGCGAAGCAGCGACTAAAACATGAAACACTAATAACATTTGATACATGTCACAATATCCGAAAATTGTTCAGCCTTAAGCGAAGCGCCTCCAACCAAGCCCCCATCAATATCGGGCATGGAAAACAATGCTTCTGCTGTTTGCTCATTCACACTTCCCCCATAGACAATGGACAAACGTTCCGCGTCTCCTGGGGCAAGCTCCGTGACGATGTCTCGAATACAAGCATGTGCTTCCGCAGCTTCATTTGGGGACGCTGTCTGCCCTGTTCCTATGGCCCATACAGGCTCATAAGCAACAACACAGTTTTGAAAATCACCTGCCCCATCACAATGCACTGCGCGCAACTGCTGTTCTAAAACTGACACCATAAGACCGTTTTCACGCTCTGATTTTGTCTCGCCTACGCAAAGAACGGGTATCATACCATGTTCTTTCACGCTGTGGAATTTCTTCGCGACACATTTTTCACTTTCATTGAATAAACTTCGGCGTTCCGAATGCCCAACCAAGACATATGAGCACCCATAGTCTGCAAGCATCAAAGGCGAAAGCTCACCGGTATAAGCACCTGATTCATCTGCGTGCGTTGTTTGAGCACCCCAGCGTATACGGGTGTTTTCGAGCATTTCAGCAACCATAGGAATATAAATTGCCGGAGGAAAAACAACAACATTTGCCGCATCATCATACGCATCTACGCGGGCCAGAAGTTTCTCAATTAAAACTTGAATTGTTTTGCGTGAGCCGTTCATTTTCCAATTGCCCATGACAAACATTGGTCTCATTGTGCTACTCCTTATCCTAAAATCTAAGCCACTGCCTTAGCAGAGCCATGCATCACCGCAATTTTTTGTATCGCATCCGCTAAAGCTTGTGCTTGTTTCTGCACCTCTTTCTCATTTACCCCTTCGACCATCACACGAAGTACCGGCTCAGTTCCTGATGGACGTAATAACACGCGCCCTACACCTTCAAGTTGGATATTCAGTGCATCAACCATGTTCAAAACATCCGGGTGTACGGCAAGCTCTGCAGCCTGCGAGGTTTTTAAATTAATTAAAACCTGTGGCATCAAGCTTAAGCCTTCACATAACTGCTCTAAGCTTTTATTTTGTTTTATCATGATGGCTAATACTTGAAGCGCTGCAACAACACCATCGCCCGTTGTCGTTTTATCTAAACACACCACATGTCCCGACGACTCACCACCGATCTTCCAATTATTCTCTTGAAGAGCTTCCAATACATAGCGATCGCCTACGTTTGTGCGTACAAACGGAATGTTCATCTCTGAAAATGCTTTTTCAAGGCCATAATTCGTCATCAACGTTCCGACCACCCCACCTTGTAAAACACCTCGTTCATGCTTATCTTTTGCGATAATATATAACAACACATCACCATCCAGTATCGCGCCGTTTGCATCCACCAAACTCACACGATCACCATCGCCATCCAGTGCCACACCCACGTCAGCACCTTGCGCCACCACTTGCTCTTGCAATGCTTGGGGCGAAGTAGAACCCACGTTATCATTAATATTAAAACCATTGGGACTATTACCAATAGCAAGCACATTGGCACCCAGCTCAGCAAACACATTCGGCGCAACATGATACGTTGCACCATGCGCACAATCGACCACAATGTTCAAACCTGACAGCCGAGTTCTCGACGGAACCGTTGCTTTACAAAACTCAATATAACGGCCCGGAGCATCATCAATTCGCGCTAATTTACCTAATTCAGCAGAAGGCACGAGCTGCATGGTTTTTTCAAGCTCAGCCTCAATTGCAAGCTCAACGCTATCAGGCAGCTTAAACCCTTCGGCCGAAAAAAACTTTAAACCATTATCTTCAAACGGATTATGGGATGCGCTGATCACAATCCCTGCCGTAGCACGCAACGTTTGTGTTAAATACGCAACCGCAGGTGTTGGCATAGGGCCAAGCAGTAACACATCAACGCCGGCGGCAGAAAGCCCCGCTTGCAAAGCTGATTCTAGTAAATAGCCCGAGACACGCGTGTCTTTGCCGATGAGCACTTTTTTACGCTCACCATTCGCAAGCACACGACCCACAGCCCAACCTAATTTTAGAACAAATTCAGGCGTAATATTCCCTGAGCCTACACGTCCTCGAATACCATCTGTTCCAAAATACTTACGCTGACTCATCCTGTCCCTTATTATCTAAATAATTATCTTAAAATTTGGCTTGCACAATAGCATCCACCATGTCCAAAGCTTGCTTTGTTTCGCCTACGTCATGCGTTCTGATCATCGTCACACCATGTAAGGCTGCAAATACAGTAACACCCAATGCACCAGGCAAACGATGTGCCACCTCTTGTTGTAGAACAGCCCCTAGTGTACTTTTACGTGATACACCAAGCAAGAGCGGTCTTTCATGGCTTTGAAATGCTTGCAGTTGCTGGGTCAACGCAAGATTATGCGCCACGCTCTTTCCAAACCCAAAGCCGGGATCTAAAATCAAATGCTCACGTTTAATCCCAGCATGCTCACATGCTTTAATACGTTCGTCAAAAAATGCTTGAATGCTTGCTACCACGCCGTTTGAATAATTTGGTTTGATTTGCATATTATTTGGTGCACCCTGCATGTGCATTAAACACACAGGAACATCTAGGCTAGCGGCCATTTCAAGTGCACCGGGTGTGCGCAAAGCATAAATATCATTAATCATACCGGCACCAGCTCGCACGGCTTCACGCATGACGTCAGGCTTATACGTATCCACTGAAATCGCAATATCATAAGATTTTGATATATCTTGAATCACGGGGATTAAGCGCTCGAGCTCTTGCTCAGCAGGCACGGGCACAGCCCCAGGTCTTGACGACTCGGCACCTAGATCTACAAGATCAGCACCTTCAGCAATCATTTTTTCGGCTTGCTGCACTGCATCAGGTGTTTTTAAAAAATCACCGCCATCTGAAAACGAGTCGGGTGTAAGATTTAATATACCCATCACCAGGGGCCGTACACGATACCCCGGTGGTGATGTTATAAATTTAGGTGACGCACACCATAGAGATAAATCAGATGTATTCATAAAAATTTAGAACGCGGCGCTTAAACTCAAAAGTACGCCATTTTGCACAGGAATATTAGCAATATAACCCGTTCTCGAAGCCCTGTCTGCCTGAAAGTTAACACTTGAACCAAAAATACCTTGGTACAATAAACTCACGGTCACGGCTTCAATAATAGGCACACCTAATCCGGCTTGTGCTTCGAAAGCAAATTGTGATTTATTATTCACGGTTTCACGAACTAAAACATTCATCCGACGATAGGCCGCGCCAAGTTTAAGCTCACCAAAAACCGTGCTTTTCGGAATAGGCGCAACACGTACGGTCGCAAGCAAGTCAAGCAAAGGGTTAACCGTAACCGTTACTGGGACACCGCCCAAAAGATTAAGCGTAGCTTCTGGAATATCCAACTGCATACTTGTACCGTTCTGAAAACCAAACTCCAAGCCAAACACACCGCAGAGAAGATCGCCAAGACTTTTTCCTACCGCAATACGTCCAATAGGCGTCTGGCCTTGGCCTGCATATGCATCACTTAGAACCGCATACCCCGCACTTCCTGTGATAGACCATGGAAAGGTCTCGGCAATAGGTTGTCGCGTCGGTTCGCCCATAAAGCCCGCAAACGACGCAAACGATAATAAACATCCCCCGAATAATACGACCGCTTGCCTAATCAGCATATGCATCTCCTGCGTTATACTTTATTAAAGCGCAATGTTTAAACTCAAGAGCACACCATTTTGAACGGGAATATTTCCAATCAGTCCCGTTGCTGTCTCTGCATTAGCCTTGAAGTTAATATCAGCGCCATAAATACCTTGATAGAGCAAACTCAACGTTGCCACGTCTGTAATCGGCATACCTAGACCGGCTTGCACCTCACCTGCAAATTGTGATTTATTATTCACCGTTTGTCTGCCGATAGCATCCATTCGACGATACGCCGCACCGAGTTTAACATCACCAAACATCGCCGTAGTTGATAAAGGCGTAAATCGCCAGGTAGCCAGCAAATCAAGCAATGGCTTCACCGTAACCGTAACCGGTACGCCACCTAAGATATCTTGTGTTGCTTCGGGCAGAAACAATTGCATCGTTGTACCATTCTGGACCCCAATTTCGAAACCAAGGCTTGAGCGCCCATAATCACGGAACGTTTTACCGATACCAAGACGACCGACACCTGATTGACCTTGCCCCCCATCAGAACCATTCAAACCGGCATAGCCCAAGCTTCCTGTGATGGTCCAAGGACAGTCATCAACAACCGGGGGAGGTGGTGCCGCGCCCATGCTTCCTGCAAACGATGTCAATGATGTCAACGATAAACAGCAACCAAGTGCTAAACGCGTAGGTTTGATATGCATGGGTCCCTCCAGCGGGATGAAAATTAAAAGAACCCATTCAACTTATAGAAGATAGATATGCATTGTCAAGTCATGCTTTTTATTTACACGTATACGCCTGAAAAGCCCTCTCTCCCGCGGGACAAGAGAAGATTTATCTTCGTATTTATTCAGATGCCTCGTTCGGTGGGTCACCTGCATTATCTTCACCATTTTCAGCGGGCTTGGTTGTACGCGTACGGCGTTTTTTCTTTTCAGGCTTAGGCGTATCATCCGAATCAGCTTGCACTGGTGGAGCGCTCAAGGCTTCCCAACCGTCGGGGGCCGATGCTTCCTGTCCATTCATCACCTCTTCGATTTGCTTCGCATCAATCGTTTCGTATTTAAGCAAACCTTCAGCCATTCTATCCAATTTATCGCGATGTTTAGATATAATTTTTTCGGCATGCTTATAATTTCGATTAATAATTGCAAAAACCTCAGCATCAATTGCTTGTGCTGTTTTATCTGAAATTTCTTTATTTTGTGACATAGAACGCCCGAGAAACACCTCGCCTTCTTCTTCACCAAACGTCATAGGACCAAGCTTCGACAGACCCCAGCTGGTCACCATTTTACGCGCCAGTTCTGTCGCACGCATAATATCGTTGGATGCTCCGGTGGTAACATGCTCTGCACCAAACACCAGCTCTTCGGCCACACGACCGCCAAACAAACTTGCCAACTGACTTTCTAGACGCTGTCGACTATGGCTGTAACGATCTTGTTCTGGCAAAAACATCGTTACACCAAGCGCGCGTCCTCGCGGAATAATCGTGACTTTATAAACAGGATCATGATCCGGCACAATCAGCCCCACTAACGCATGACCCGCTTCATGAAACGCGGTTAGTTTTCGTTCCGACTCATCCATCACCATGGTGCGTCGCTCGGCACCCATCATGATTTTATCTTTGGCTTTATCAAGATCTTGCATACTGACTTTGCGTTTATTCGAACGCGCAGCAAACAACGCTGCCTCATTCACTAAGTTTGCTAAATCAGCCCCTGAAAATCCGGGTGTTCCACGTGCAATGGCCAAAATATCTAAACTTGCTTCAGCAGGAACTTTAGTTAAATGCACACGCAGAATTTGTTCACGCCCCCGAATATCAGGTAACGGCACAACCACTTGCCGATCAAAACGCCCCGGTCTTAACAATGCGGGATCAAGCACATCGGGTCTATTCGTTGCAGCAATCACAATCACGCCGTCATTACCTTCAAAACCATCCATTTCAACCAAAAGCTGATTCAAGGTTTGCTCACGCTCGTCATGCCCACCGCCAAGGCCCGCGCCACGATGACGACCGACGGCATCAATCTCATCAATAAAGATAATACACGGCGCTTGTTTTTTTGCTTGCTCAAACATGTCTCGTACGCGTGACGCACCCACACCCACAAACATTTCAACAAAATCAGAACCCGATATCGTAAAGAAAGGCACTTTTGCCTCACCGGCAACTGCTTTAGCAAGCAATGTTTTACCTGTTCCTGGTGACCCGACCAACAACACACCACGAGGGATACGCCCGCCTAAATTTTGAAATTTGGTTGGATCTTTAAGAAAATCCACCAATTCTTTAACTTCGTCTTTGGCTTCATCCACACCCGCCACATCAGCAAACGTGATTTTAACCTGGTCTTCACCGAGCAACCGAGCCCGTGAACGCCCAAACGACATCGCGCCTCGGCCACCGCCTCCGCCGCCACCTTGCATCTGACGCATGAAGAAAACCCACACGCCAATAAGTAAAAGCATGGGGAACCAATTAACAAACAAATGTAATAAAAAGCTTTCTTGCTGTTTTTCTTGGCCGCTGACATCCACATTATTTTTTAATAACTCACCAAGCAACGCTTTATCAGGCATCGGCTGATACGTCACAAAAGGATGGTTGTTTTTACTTACGCCTCGAATAATACGATCATCTTCAACCGATACCGAGGCAACAGCGCCCTGATCAATTTCTTTTAAAAATTGACTGTACGTAATTTTTTGTGTGCCCGCGTGCTGCGGACCAAAATTACTGAAGACCGAAACCAGAACAATAGCAATAATAAGCCATAAAAATAAATTTTTTACCATGTCATTCAAAATAGTAGCCTCTTTTTGACGTGACTAAACAACGAAGGGTGAATCAGTAAAGGTACTACAATTTATAACCTTTCGCCAATAGATAGGTCTCACGTGAACGTGGTCGCGACGCGGCCGGCTTTCGAACCATCACGCTGTCGAACTGCGTACGCGCCAATTTTAGGAGCTCATCAAAGCCTTCACCATGGAACACTTTCATCAGTAAATTACCGCCAGGCTTGAGCACACTCGAAGCTAAATCAAATCCAATTTCAACAAGCGCCATCGCCGATGGAATATCAACAGATATATTGCCACTCATATTAGGTGCCATATCAGACAGCAATAAATCTACTCCACCCTCGGGCACATACGTCATGAGTTCAGCTAATACATGATCATCATGAAAATCACCTTGAATCACATCAACCCCTGGCAACGCATCCATCGGTAAGATATCAAGCGCAATAATTTTACCTTGGCCTTGAAGCTTTTCAACCAGATACTGCGTCCAACCACCAGGCGCTGCACCTAAATCAATCACGGCCATACCAGGACGCAGCAACTTCTTTTTTTCATCCAATTCTTTTAGTTTATATACAGCACGACTTCTATACCCATCACGCTGGGCTTGTTTTACATATTCATCACTAAAATGCTCTCGAAGCCATTGATGACTACTCTTTGAACGCGCCATAATTCACCACAATTAATTCTTAAGCCAAAGCAATGGCCTGATTGTATCTGAATCACGCACAAAAATCGAGCTAGCTTAAGGCGTAAAAGCCCGAACACACCTCACGCGAAAAGAGCCACCCTTATTTTTACTGACAGGCCCGGCGCTGCTATTGCTGAAAAACCGGTTCCAAGCGTTGAATGCTGGACCGCTGGAAAGCTCGGTAGAACTCCAGTAATTGTCAACAGCAAAACCACCGATGGCCACACGGTTCGTGTAGAGCGTATTCAGCTGATCTATGGCTGGAAAAAACCAATCGCTGGTGTAGCCGCCAGTGATAGAGAGGTCATTACATAATTGTGCACCATAAACTCCCGCACCTAAGGCGCCCACAATCGCGGTAGTATTCGTGGCACCATCTGTATCACTTTGTGCCGTTGCACCAATGGCTGTGCCAGAACCGCCCCATACAATACCTGCACTATCATCAGCTGCCGTCGCGATGAGCCCGCCTGTATCCGCAATCACCCCTCCATCCGCTGGGTCACCTACGGCCGCCGTTGTTTTTAACTCAAAATTCTGGGTTCCTGCAGCTGAGGTACATGCATCACTCGCACAGGTGACCGCGACACACGCAAAACTACTGCTTGAAAAATCTGACTGCGGTACATCATCGTTTGTGCTTTTTAAAGTGATGGCAACAGAATTGATGGCCGTCATATCAGCAATATTTAATTGAGTACCGCCGACAATCCAGGTGGATGCTGCAACCAATCCAAACGCCGCGCCAACACTGATGGTATAAGAGGTACCATTAGGTGTGTTATAAAAGCCATCACCGGCTAGCGCACCGGTGCAATCAGCCGAAGTAAAATAGCCCAGCTGTACTTTGGAAACCGCTGTCGCATCGGTTCCCCCACTCGCAGATTGCTGGAAATTAACCGTTTTTGTCGCCGTTAATATACCTTTATACCAAGGCTCTGTCGGCGATATCTTCATGAATAAATCCTGTGTTGTAATAGCTTTTGGTGCTGAAAAACCTAACGTTGGCAATAAGCCTAGTGCGACTAAAACAATAAGCAACGCACTTGATTGACGTGATTTGACCATGACTCCTGTCATCATTTTCTCCTGGTATAAGTATAACTTTACGTCATGACCTTAAGACTCTAACAAGCCCGTACTCGCTTCAGGGACATTCAAGCTCCCGCCTTCTGGCTCAGAATCTTGAAGACGAATAAGCGCAGGGGGCTCATAAGCTTTATTTGTATGTTTGGGTAACGGCTCAGCACTCAGTGAACGCATATCATGTACGTCATGCGTGTGATTGGTCATGGTAAATTTCTCCTGGTGTAAACGCTCGAAGCCGAGCGGCGAGTGGCAGGCAGGCAGGCAGGTGAATGATCCCATCAACCACATGTTAATCTTATTTGTTATTTTCTCAACATACCTAACTATAAATAAAAATCAAAAAAAAACGCAAGATTTTTGACAACACCTTCCGAAAAACTTTGAGTTGTAACCGTACGCAGTATATTATAATACGCACCGCTCACACCGGCTCTTTTTGATGCTCAAAACAACAGTCAAAACCACATCTGCAGCACGCGATATTCGACGAACACTCGCCATCAAATGCTTGCTACTCATCTTATTATGGTTTTTTTGTTTGCGAGGCACGGAAAAAATTATAGTCAATGGCCCCACGTGGCTACTTGGACCTAGTATTTCTACACCAACATCTTCTCACCTTGAGGTAATATCATGATTCCTGGCACCGACGTGGTCGACCTATCTCGTCTTCAGTTTGCACTCACCGCACTCTATCACTTTTTATTTGTCCCACTCACGCTGGGCCTTTCAATTCTTATCGGCATCATGGAAACCGTTTTTGTCATGACAGGTAAGACCATTTGGCGTGATATGGTTAAATACTGGGGCCTATTATTCGGTATTAATTTTGTATTGGGCGTCGCCACGGGCCTGACTATGGAGTTCCAGTTTGGAACCAACTGGGCCTATTACTCCCACTATGTAGGCGATGTGTTTGGCGCGCCCCTTGCCATCGAAGGCCTCATGGCTTTCTTTCTAGAAGCCACGTTTGTTGGCCTATTTTTCTTTGGCTGGGATAAGCTTACAGCGCGTGCGCATTTAGCTTGCACCTGGTTACTCGCCCTTGCCAGCAACTTCTCTGCCCTATGGATTCTGATTGCTAACGGTTGGATGCAAAACCCGGTCGGCGCGTATTTTGATTATGAAACCATGCGCATGGAAGTCACCAATTTTGCTGACATTATTTTTAACCCCGTCGCGCAAGCTAAATTTGTGCATACGCTCAGTGCTGGCTACGTCACCGGTGCTGTGTTTGTGCTATCTATCAGTGCTTATTTTCTACTTAACAAACGCCACGAAGCACTGGCCAAACGCTCCATGACGGTCGCCATTGCATTCGGGTTAGCTTCGTCTTTATCCGTGGTCGTACTTGGTGATGAGAGCGGTCATCTCGCCAACAGCAATCAAAAAATGAAAGTTGCCGCCATGGAGGCCATGTGGCATACCGAAAAAGCACCAGCAAGCCTCACCCTAATAGGTATGCCGAATGAAGCAACCCAAACAACGGATCATGCGATTAAGCTACCTTATGCGCTAGGCCTTATAGCCACACGCTCTTTCAACGAGCCGCTTACGGGCATTTCTGAACTCATAGAAGAAAGCAAAGACCGTATTCGTGAGGGCATGCTCGCCTATGACGCGTTAACACGGCTTCAACAGGATAGAAACGATGAAGCCGCGCATGCCGAGTTTCAAGCGCATCAAAAAGATCTAGGATACGGTCTGCTGCTTAAGCGCTACACTGAAAACGTATCTGATGCGACAGAAGCACAAATTACCCAAGCAGCTGAATCACTTAAACCACGTGTTGCGCCACTCTTCTTTTCGTTTAGAGTCATGGTCGGCTGCGGGTTATTTTTTATCTTCTTGTTTGCTACTGGTTTTTATTTATCTATTAAACAAACGTTATATAGCCAACGCTGGTTCTTACGCCTTGCCTGCCTTGCCTTGCCCCTGCCGTGGGTTGCCGCAGAACTGGGCTGGGTTGTTGCCGAATATGGCCGCCAACCTTGGGTTGTTCAAGGCGTGCTACCCACCGCGATGGCAACGTCCTCCGTCACAGCAGGGCAAGTCCTCACGTCGCTTGCAAGCTTCGTCACGTTTTATTCTGTGCTTGCCGTCATCGAAATTTATTTGATGATTAAATACATTCGTCGCGGCCCCGCGGCTATCTCACACGAGGCGTCACAATCATGAACATACCTTTTGATTACGAAACTTTACGAATGATGTGGTGGATTTTACTCGGTGTGCTACTCATCGGCTTTGCCGTCATGGACGGTTTTGATCTTGGTGTCGCCATGTGGCTCCCGTTCTTAACGCGCACCCAAATGGAGCGTCGTATTTTAATTAACAGCATTGCTCCAACCTGGGAAGGCAATCAAGTGTGGTTTATTCTTGGTGGTGGTGCTATTTTCGCAGCCTGGCCCGCGCTCTATGCCCTCTCGTTCTCGGGATTTTATTATGCCATGTTGCTTGTTTTACTGGCTTTAATTTTAAGACCCGTGGGCTTTAAATATCGCTCAAAAGTTAACAATCCAACCTGGCGTTCTGCTTGGGATATGGCTTTGTTTCTCGGCGGCTTTGTACCTGCGCTTATTTTCGGTGTCGCCATGGGCAATGTTCTGCAAGGTCTCCCATTTCATTTTGATACAAGCCTTCGTCCTTTTTATACCGGCGGTTTTTTTGATTTACTCAATCCCTTTGGAATATTAGCCGGGCTATTATCTGTACTGATGCTTGCGATGCACGGCGCTTTTTTCTTAGTGGTTAAAACCGAAGGGTTTATACAGCGCCGTGCTAAGAGAGCCGCATCAACCTGTGCATTTCTAGTTGTTTTACTTTTTGCTGCTGGCGGTGCGTGGCTCTATCTCTATATAGACGGCTACTCACTCGCAAAAGCCATACCGCACGATGGCCCATCCAACCCACTGTATAAACACGTAGCACGTGAAACACACGCCTGGTTCGCGAACTACGCAACCTGGCCCGCCTTAATGGCTGTGCCGCTCACGGGACTTACGTTACCGCTTTTAGCCGCATTAAGCTGCATTCGTTGGGCCCGTCTTGCGTTTGTTTTAAGTTCAACGTCTGTTATCGCCATCATTGCAACCGTGGGCGTGAGCATGTTTCCATTTATCTTCCCATCATCCACTCATCCGAGCCAAAGCTTGATGGTGTGGGATAGCTCATCAAGTCAGCTCACGCTGTTTATCATGCTGGTTGCAACCGGTATTTTTTTTCCAATAATCCTGGCTTATACCGCTTGGGGCTATCGTGTATTACGAGGCAAAATAACGGCGTCTACCATCAACAACGCATCCGAAGCTTATTAGGAGTTCTTAACTATGTGGTATTTTTCATGGATTCTAGGCACAGCGCTTGCCTGCACCTTCGCAATTTTAAATGCACTTTGGTTTGAATTACGCGACGAGCAAGATGACTCATCCCGATAACAAATTACAAGTAGAATAAGCGGTTAACTCTTTACCTTCTGGTTATATTTTGACATAATAGCCCCATTGATATGCATTAATTGGGGCCAACATGCCTGCTACAGCATCAAACCAGCCATTCGAACTTCTGATGGACTACCTTCAAGGCAAAATTAACGCTCATCAATTACGTTCGGCTTTCACGGACAACGGACAAATGCAACATGCATTTGCCGCCTACCAAGATGCTGAATTTACACCCGAACAAAAAAAAGAATTACAAGATGAGCTCGCTGTGCCAGAAGATGCAGCCGCAACGATTAGCGATGCCAGTAATTTATTAGACTTAATCGATAACCTAAACAAAGCCGGCTATGGCTACGGACATCTGGCTGACTTTAGGTATCAACTGAAAAAAATAAAACCGGAAGCTGACTGGACTGGAACGCTGTATTCCACGACGTTATTAACAGGCATTATTTCTAGTTTTTTCTTATTAAACCATCATCAACGCGATCTTCTTGAAGCCCTTTTAATACATGTAGCCCCTTTCATACCTCCTTTTCTGTTGGTCGGTTACCAGTTTTATACGATCTACCGACAAGCCCGTACAACGCTCGATGAAGATACTTATCATTCGTACCAGCATCGCATACAACGATGGCTTGTGAGTACATTACCGTCTCTCTTAAACCTCTCAGCTTATGTTGCCATCGCAGTCGTGGGAAGCATGTCGCCTATTTCGGCAGCACTTTTTATAGCATCAAGCCTTGTTGCTGTTGCTGATGGCGCACTCCGCTTTTATCACCGACCCTCGGCCGAAGAACAAGCAGAACCAAACACCGCCTCGGCCATCCGACAAGAAAACCGCAAAAACCGTACAGGTCAAACACTTGATGTCAAAATATACGCAGCGGTTGCGCTTTCCGTGACCGTCGTCGTTTCATGTATTTTTCCACCCAGTATTTTTGTTGTTCTTTCATACAGTGCTTTATTTATATTAATACCATGGACAAAAAATAGTTTTCTCAATAAAATTCATACTGAATCATCAGCCCAACTGCAAACAGAGCTCCGTGCCTTCAATGGTCATGACACGGCTCCCGCAAGCCAAGTCGAACAACAACTACAAACCCGGATTCAAGAGCTAGAAGCTGAGCTGAAGCACCACAAAGATGCACGCGTCACGGAAGTAGTCACGAGTGAAGAAGCCTTAGCAAGCCAAACGGGTATATTTCAATGTCGACCTAAACCCACCATGAAAAGCATAACGACACAAACAGATGAATATGAAAGCGGTCTCGACTTAACAGCGAGCCTGTAAAGCAGCACATGAAACTCTGTTTTTTAAACCATGATGATACATAGCAACTTCAATCAAAATTCGGTAGAATTTACACATTGTAAATAAGCTCGTTGGAGAATAGATATGAGTAAAGCACCTGAGATAGACAAAAAATATGTCAGCCCATATGATAAATTACTGCACGGTTTTGATGCCACACACGCCCTCACCACGTCACAACAGCGTGAAATCAGTAAGCATGAAAGAATATTTAAACTGCGTGACGAAGTAAGCTTAAATACCGAAGAAAATATTTTATGGGATAAATTTTAGGGATTATACATCATGGCCATTTGGGCTCAAGCTATCACACCCGAAACGCTCAATCAGCGCGGTGAAAATACCATGGCCGACTGGCTTGATATTCAATTTACCCTCGTCGGTGAAGATACCTTGACAGCCACCATGCCGGCCACAGAGCGAACAAAACAGCCGATTGGTATCGTACACGGTGGCGCAAACGTTGTACTCGCTGAAACCATGGCAAGTACGGCCGCGAATGCAGCAGTCGACCAATCACTTTATTACTGTGTTGGACTTGAAATCAATGCCAACCACATTCGATCGGTCCGTGAAGGTCTAATAACCGGCGTAACTCGCCCTATACACATCGGCCGCAGCACGCATATTTGGCTCATAGAACTCTACAACGACCAAAATCAATTAACCTGCACCTCACGCATGACCGCGTCGGTAATGACACGTAGATAAAAAATACTTATTTATTTGTGCCCTTATTTATACCTAATAACCCAGGCCCTTCTGGTTTATTTTTATTATCCTCATCCACTTCTCGCTTCTCTTGAGCCCATTGTTTGAACACACTCTGAGCAGATACGGATTTAGATGACTCCGCCTGCTGTCTTACCTCAGTCCAATGATGTTTCACCGTACTTGGACTAACTTCAGCAACCTTATCTCGCACCTCTGCACGGAGCTCTTTTAAAGCAGCCAGCTGCTTCGATGTTAATTCAAACCCAGCTTGCAATTTCGCTTGAGTCAAAAGCCTCGTGATATCACCTTGTAACGAACGCATCACATCAGGTTTGGAGCCATTCGAAAAAAGTCCTTTTGTTTTTGCCTTGCTTTCTTGCTGAGCGCCTAAATTTCCCAAACGCTCACGCAATGCATTTATTTGTTCATCAATATCTGACATGAAATCTTACCTCCAGCAAGCTTTATCTTTTTGCGTACAAATCATTACAGCTAATTACATTATAGACAACAAGAGCTTTTTTTTAATTATTGTAAATTAATGCTTGCTCTAGTATAAAAAAACAAGGAGTATAATATTTACCCTGACAGATACAGCGAACCTTCCAACAGGAAAAAAATAATGAAAGCCTATTCAAAAAAAAATATCTTAATGTTTATTTTTACATTTTCCGTTTCAACCCTGGCCTTTGCTGCCTCAAACCCTGCTTCAACCACATACGTTAATCAGGTGGTTCAAGAGGCGATTGCTCAACTTAGCCCTAGCACAACCTACACAGCAGGTGCTGGTATACTAATAGATACAGCCACAAACCCTGCGACCATTAGTGCTACGGCTAACAATCATGCCATAGGCGATACCTATCAAGGAGGCACAATCTTTTACCTTGATAGCGCGAGCTCAGGACAACATGGGTTAATCGCTTCAGTAAGTGATAATAGTAGTGCTGTTCGATACAGTGACTCTGGTGATGAATTAGCCGTAGGAGATGGTTTACTTGCAGGTATAAGCAATACCAATGCAATCAGGTCTTATCAGGCAAGTCAGGGGGACACCGCTGACTCTGCTGCACTCACCTGCCTACGCTATGCCATCCAAGCTGACGGAGCAACGGCTTGTGATCAAACGACGAGCGCAGCTGCCGGTGCCAATTGTTACGCGGACTGGTATCTTCCTTCAAAGTTTGAGCTGATTCAACTTGCTTTGCAGGACTCTGTTGTTAGATTGACGGACTTAAGTGAATACTGGAGCTCGACGCAAGTGGACGCCTCCAGTGCCTACGCTATCTTCGTGGAATCTGGTTTCTCTCCTTCCTCAGCATCTTTTACTAAAGGCGATGCTTTAACAGTACGCTGCATACGTGCTTTCTAACTAGAAAGCCGCGTGTAAAATTTTATATGACATAATAGTAAGAACGCATGCAGCAGGAAGTGTGAGAATCCACGAGGTGAAAATATTTCGGATCACAACGAGATTCAAAGCACCAATACCACGGGCAAGACCAACACCTAAGACTGAACCAACCAAGGTTTGTGTGGCAGAAACAGGAATCCCGATGCTGGTTGCAACAACGACCGTTGTTGCAGCCGAAAGTGTTGCAGCAAATGCTCGACTCGGTGTTAATGCCGTAATCGAACTCCCAACCGTTTCAATTACGCGTCGGCCCTGCACAAGAAAACCGATCACAGCACCTGTTGCGCCCAATAAAACAATCCAGGTAGGATAGCCCGCCGCACGAAAAGGCTCATCCGCATGCATGATCAAGCTATGCACCATGCTAAGCGGTGCGACGGCTAAAGCAACATCATTCGCGCCATGCGCAAACACCATCGCACATGCGGTCATGGCCATGAGCACAGCAAAATATTTTTCCACTTGCTTAAAACAATCGCGTCGTCGTAATTTAGGCCGCTCAGGAATACGGCGAATCACCCACATGCCGAATAACGTGATGCTCATACTCGTTCCCAACGTAACCAGCATACTCTGCTTTATATTCAACTGAACATCAAAATGCGCGAGGCCTTTGAATACCGTAATAAACGACAGCACTGAGCCAACTAAAAAAAGATAAATCGGAATAAAGCGCTTGGCACGTTCGAGCACGTTAGGTTGCGCAAAAATCGTTTGCTGAATACTGAAAAACAAAGCATAAGCCGTGGTGCCAGCAATCAGTGGGGATGTTACCCACCCAACCGCAATATGTGACACTTGATGCCAATGTACCGCTTGCTTTCCAAGCACAAGCCAACCAAAACCAACCATGGAACCCACAAGTGCGTTGGTTATCGACACGGGAACACCAATAAAGCTTGCTAGATGCATCCAAATCGTACAAGCCATCAGCACACCTAACATACCTTCAATCAACATTGTCGGTTGCTCGGCCAGCAACTGTACATCAATAATGCCATCACGCAACGTCGCGGTGACATCGGTCCCACCCAAAAAAGCGCCTAAGAACTCAAAAATAACCGCTACACACAGCGCTTGTTTAACCGTGATGGCTTTTGAGCCCATGGTGGTGCTCATAACATTGGCCAAATCGTTCGCGCCAACGCCCCACGTCATTAAAAAACAAAGTAAAATAGCGAGTGAAAAATACAGAACTGAAATATCCATAGGATGAGTATTACCTGGCAATCAAAATTTGAAGCCGTCCACCCACAGTTTGTGCGTGGTCAGCTAAGTCACCAATCCATTGAACCAATTTATAGAGAAATATCACATCCAATGTGGGTAATGCGCTTTCTATTTCAAAAATACGATGCCGGATGTCCGCCAGCTGATCGTCACTATCATGTTCGATTTTATCCAACGTTACAATCATGTCTTCAACAATGGTCACTTCACTTCCACGAAATCCTGTTTCAAGAAGCTGATCAAGTTCATTAATTGCTTTACATGCCTGTTGTGCGGCGTCCAACGAACGTTTTAAAAAAGGCATAAAATATTCAGTAAGTGCCTCTGGGATAAGCATACGACGACCGACCATGAGGCCAGCAATATCTTCCGCTTTATTTGCAATACGATCTTGGCAACCTAATAACTCTAAGACGTCTGTTCGCGCAACGGGTAAAAACAACCCGGCAGGTAAATGTAGACGTAAATCTCGCTTAATCACATCGGCTTCTTTTTCAAGCGCGCTAATATCCGCTTTGAGTTGTATGGCCGTATCCCAATTATTCGCCAGCACAGCATCAAAAAAAGGTAGCAGCTGCTTGGCACACTGATACACTTTGTACATGTGTTGTTCGATGGGCTTAATCGGTGAAGGCCCAAACATATTAAAGAGATTACCCATCATAGGATGATAACCCAAAGAAGATTAACGTATTGACTTGCAGTATACCCAACCCCATACGATTTGAATAACATTTTTTGCAAAAATAAGACGAGCATGTTACAAAGTTAGCCGACTGTGTTGTGCGATCATGCCAACGCGATACGAGATAAATCCACGGACAACCCAATGATTGGGCGTTTTAGGAGCAGCATCATGATCGAATATATTTATAAAGGATTTAAATTATCTTACCAAGTCAGCAAACTCAATGCTTCAGCCTCAGCCGATGAGTCCGCATTATTTGAAGCGCATGGCAATGCAGTTTATTTATTAAGCACCCCTAAAAAATGGTTTTCACAAACTCACTTTCATACGGATAACGAAAGCCATCACGGCGCTGAGCATGAAATAAAACATCTTCTTGAAAATTATGTTGATTTTGAACTTAAAAATTTCTATGCCATGCAAGAAAAAGGGACGTTTACTGAAAATTAAATGCATAGAGGAGTACGAAAAATAAGATGAAATCTTATATCTCCACCGATAGAGAGCTGCCGCATTCACTTCTATCGGATGCATCATCCGCATTCGGTGAAAAAAAGCTTACTGCACATCCGGTTACACCAACAGCAATCAATCCTACGCCTAAAGCCACGGCTCCAGCTCCGTTAAACGCTAACAAAAGAAGCGTTCCGAGAGCAATAGCGGCCAACTGAACCTCCCACATGCACGCAGTTTTCAAAATAACGCTTAAACAATCATCAGCGCTGAAATCTAAATTCTCTTGCCTACGTATGCTTTCACTAAGGTCTTTCATGGCTTGATTAAGACCATCCATGGCTTGCTCAGCACCATCCATGGCTTGCTCAGCACTATCCATGGCTTGCTCAGCACTATCCATGACGGCTTTGCTTTTCAAATCCTGTTGTTCGCTATTGAAGATCAGCAGCTCATGCTCAGTCATTTGACTTTGTTTTTGAGCCTGCTGCCTTAGTGCATCACCAAATAACTCTAATTTTAATAGATGACCAGGAAAGCTCTTTTCAATATCAACACGCGTCAACGGCTGATTTATTAAACTATCATGTGGAAAAATAAGGTTTGTATCAAGCGAATCATTACCGGAAGACAATAATTGATTGCTCATGGGCCAATACGTTTTTACCGTTTTTTTAAGCGTTTGCTGTAAGTGAACGGACTCTGTTATTGATGGAACTGCATGAAGCATAAAAACTTCTTGCCCGGCGGTTTGATCAAGATCATAAGCAAGAAAAAAAGCAGTTTCCCGAGTTATTTCGATATCTAAAGATGTTTCAAAATCAATATAAGATCGCATAGCACGTAACCTTTTGGCTTGAAATAAAGCCAGTGTATCACGAGGGGCCGCAAAGATCAGTATTTAACCAAATATATGCGTATTGAAAACGTGAGAAGTGATTCAAACTTATTTAATGGTACCGAGAAGAGGACTCGAACCTCCACGGGGTTGCCCCCACTAGCACCTGAAGCTAGCGTGTCTACCATTCCACCACCTCGGCAATCGAAGGGTAAACTACGCAATTACTTCAAGTTTGTCAACTTATCTTACGCTTCGGGTTTAATCATATGCGCTGGCTGAACATATTCGGCAAATTCTTCCGCCGTCAAATAACCCAACTGCACCGCCGCTTCTTGAAGTGATAAATTGCCCTGATGCGCTGTTTTCGCAATCTTCGCCGCTTTATCATAACCAATATGCTGATTAAGTGCTGTGACCAACATCAGCGATCGGTCCACATAGCTTTCAATCACGGGAAGATTCGCCTCGAGCCCTGCCACACAAAACTCTTGAAACGAATGACATGTATCCGCTAATAAACGCAGTGAATGCATCACATTAAAAATAATCACGGGCTTAGATACATTCAGCTCAAAATTACCTTGGCTTGCAGCGATACCAACCGTCGCATCATTTCCCATCACTTGCGTGCAGACCATCAGCATGGCTTCTGCCTGCGTTGGATTCACTTTACCAGGCATAATCGACGAACCGGGCTCGTTTTCTGGCAAAATTAACTCGCCAATACCGCAACGTGGTCCAGAAGCTAACCACCGTATATCATTGGCAATTTTGGTCAACGCACATGCCAATGCTCTTAACGTACTGTGTGCCATCACCAACGGTTCATGCGATGCCAACGCCTCGAATTTATTGGGTGCTGTCACAAAAGGACGTTGGGTGAGCGATGCAATATGCCCCGCAACTTTGGTTGCAAATTCAGGATGCGTATTTAATCCTGTCCCCACAGCCGTGCCCCCTAAGGCAAGCTGATGCAACTCCGGCAATACAGCTTCCATACGTGCCATGCATGCATCAAGTTGTGTCACATAAGCCGAAAATTCTTGGCCTAATGTTAAAGGCACAGCATCTTGTAAATGCGTACGACCAATTTTTACAATATCTTTAAACGCATGCATTTTGGCAGCTAAGCCATCACGCAAGGCTTTGACTGCGGGAAGTAAGGTTTGATCAAACGCGGTTGCTGCCGCAATATGCATGGCGGTTGGAAACGTATCGTTGGATGATTGGGATTTATTGACATCATCGTTCGGATGAATAGGGCTTTTACTACCCATCACACCACCGGCGAGTTCTATCGCGCGATTCGAAATCACTTCGTTTGCGTTCATATTAGATTGCGTGCCACTACCGGTTTGCCAAACATGCAATGGAAAATGCGCATCTAATTTACCTAAAGATACTTCATCAGCTGCTTGTTGAATCAGCTCAGATTTTTCTTCTGATAATTTACCGAGCTCTTGATTGGTTATGGCCGCGGCTTTTTTTAAAATACCAAAAGCATGAACCACTTCTTTAGGCATCAAATCATGCCCAATATTAAAATGATGCAACGAACGCGCTGTTTGTGCGCCCCAATATTTGTCTGCGGGCACATTAATATCACCCATACTATCTGATTCAACCCGTATTTTGCTCATGATCATCCTCTAAACTTAATTTACGCTAGATTTATAAGCAGATAGAATAACGGATTGCGTTACATTGGTATACACTACTTAGTATACTCAAAATCAAGCAGGAATTTTTTTATGCGAACCGTTCGTATTTATCATCCTGGCGTGTACAACCTTCATGATCGTATTGAACTATCAGAAGGTGCGAGCAAGCATGTCGCACGTGTTCTTCGTATGCATCCAGGCGATATTTTAACGTTATTTTGTGGCGACAACCGTGAATATTCAGCCATGATTACTGCAGCGACCAAACGCCATGTCACCGTACGTATTGAAAGCGTCCAACCCATCGACCGCGAATCGCCTTGTGTGATCCATCTCGCCCAAGGCATTGCCAAGGGCGATCGTATGAGTTTTATTATTCAAAAAGCCGTCGAGCTTGGCGTGGCAAGCATTACACCACTACTCACACAGCACGGTGCCGTACGTCGTGATGCAAAGCAACTTGCAAAAAAACACGCGCAGTGGGAGGCCATTGCGATCAGCGCCTGTGAACAATCCGGTCGAAATGTTATTCCGCGTATTTACTCACCCTGTTCGTTTGATAGCTACCTTGAAACGTGCTCAGCACAAACCAAGTGTATGCTTGACCCTATGGCTGAGCGTTCATGGAAAAAAGGCACCGCGAAACAAGGTGACATTGCGTTACTCATTGGACCCGAAGGTGGATTAGATCAGCACGAAATTAAACAAGCTAAAGCTGCGTCATTCCATGGAATTCAGCTCGGACCACGTATTTTGCGTACCGAAACGGCAACACTTGCAGCACTCAGTGTTTTGCAAGCGCTTGAGGGTGATCTATAATGGGTTGTTAGCTTCCGGACTAGTTTATGCTAAGTACTTGATTCCGGGCCTGTTTTCTTAATATGGTCTCTTGCGAGCCATCAGAAAATAGGAATTATTATAATTAAATGAGGTTCATTCATGAGCAATCACGTTAAAACGGTTACCGACGAAAACTTTGAAACTGAAGTTTTAAATGCTACTCAACCTGTACTTGTCGATTTTTGGGCTCCTTGGTGTGGACCATGCCGAGCATTTGCTCCGACCTTTGAAGAAGCAGCAGAAAGTTATAGCGATAAAGTCACCTTTGCAAAAATTAACATCGACGACAGCCCAGAAACACCATCAAAATATGGTGTCATGAGCATCCCGACCTTACTTCTGATTAAAAACGGTCAAGTAAAAGCAACAAAAATGGGGGCGTTATCTAAATCTCAACTGGTTGCTTTCATTGATAGTAATATTTAGTAATATTTAGCAATATTTAAAAACTGCATAATAAAAACAAAAAAAGCTTTGTTACTTACGCAACAAAGCTTTTTTTGTCGCTCAATAATTTAAATTATTTAATCTCATCCATCACTGTTTTAATATCCGACGCCACGGTTTCCATGTCCGTTTTACCGTAACAGTTAAGATCAACCGCGTATTCCACCAGAACCTTTGTATGCTCCAACAGCTTATACGCTTCTTTATCATCGCCTGTCTCAATATAATGCCCTGCAAGATAAGCTTCTGCACCTTCTAAGCTTTGTGTGCACACCGCTCTATCTTGATAACGACCAAGCCAATCTAATTTAAGAGCCAACCGACGACATTCATCCGCTTGAACCTTTTTATCATCTTCTTTACCGCCCTTATAAAGCGTATTATCAAACGATGCAGCACTGGCTCCCATCACAGAAAAAGCCAAACCAAGTGCAACACAACCTCGCATCATATTAAACATACCAACACACTCCTTATAGATAGATATAAAATACATAATACATAAATACAAATAACATTTTTGACTAGCATTTTCCAAATAAAACAGTTAAAATTCTCTGTAATATGTGAATATGTAATTTAATATTACACACATAAGCTCGACCAAGGATGACTTTTGAGCACTGGCTCTAAAAGTAACTCTCCCCGTAACACGATTTTGGATACCCATTTCGTCGAATCAAATAACACATCAAGCGAGACCTATGAACTTAAGTGAACTCAAGCGATTACCTATTGCTGAACTGATGAATATTGCCCAAGAAGCAAAAATCGAAAATACCTCCCGCATGCGCAAGCAAGACATTGTCTTTTCTATTTTGAAAGCGAAAGCACTCAAAGGCGATGATATTTATGGCAATGGCGTAGTCGAAATTTTGCCCGAAGGCGGGTTTGGCTTTTTACGTTCAGCCGACAGCTCTTACGTAGCTGGACCTGACGATATTTATGTCTCTCCGAGCCAAATTAGACGCTTCGGATTACGTACCGGTGACACCATTTCTGGAAAAATTCGTCCACCGAAAGATAATGAACGTTATTTTGCGTTACTCAAAGTGGATAAAATTAACCTTGATTCACCAGACAACGCCAAGCGTAAGATTTTATTCGAAAACTTAACACCGCTCTTCGCTTCCGAGCGTTTAGTCATGGAACAAGGTAACGGCAGTACCGAAGATTTGACCGCACGTGTGATTGACCTTGCAGCTCCCTTCGGTCTTGGCCAACGTGGTCTCATCGTGGCGCCGCCTAAAGCCGGTAAAACCATTATGCTACAAAACATTGCGCACTCCATCGCGCGCAATTATCCTAAGTGCCACCTGATTGTTCTATTGATTGATGAACGTCCTGAGGAAGTCACAGAAATGCGACGCTCAGTCAAAGGTGAAGTGGTCGCCAGTACATTTGACGAGCCAGCTCAACGTCACGTTCAAGTCGCTGAAATGGTTATCGAAAAAGCCAAGCGCTTGGTCGAACATAAACACGACGTGGTGATTTTACTCGACTCCATCACACGTCTTGCGCGCGCTTACAATACCGTTGTTCCCTCATCTGGAAAAGTTCTCACCGGTGGTGTGGATGCGAACGCATTACAACGTCCAAAACGCTTGTACGGTGCCGCGCGTAACATCGAAGAAGGCGGTAGCTTGACCATCTTAGCCACAGCCATGGTCGAAACAGGTTCTCGCATGGATGAAGTTATCTATGAAGAATTCAAAGGTACCGGTAACATGGAAATCCATTTGAGCCGTATGATTTCTGAACGACGTACTTTCCCTGCGATTAATATCAATCGTTCAGGTACACGTCGTGAAGATTTACTGCTCTCACCCGAAGAGTTGCAACGCATGTGGATTCTGCGCAAAATTCTGCAGCCAATGGATGAAGCAGATGCCATTGAGTTCTTACTTGAGCGCATGAAGAATCACAAAACCAATGCCGAATTTTTTGATGCCATGAAGCGTCAGGAATAAGCGCATGAAGTACGAGGATTTGCGTGAATTTATCAATCATTTAGAGTCACGCAAGCTACTTACCCGCATTGACTACCCTGTATCACCGGTGCTCGAAATGACCGCCGTCAGTGATAAAGTACTTCGTGCGGGTGGGCCTGCCTTACTGTTCACTCATCCGAAACATCATAACATGCCCGTGCTGACCAATCTCTTTGGTACCGTAGAGCGCGTCGCACTTGCTATGGGGCAAGAAGATATCTCGGCCTTGCGTGACGTCGGCAAGCTTTTAGCTGCCCTCAAAGAACCTGAACCACCCAAAGGCTTCAAAGACGCCTATCAACAACTGCCACTATTAAAGCACGCGCTCCATATGGCGCCCAAAATAGCCAAACGCGCGCCCTGCCAAACGCATGTGATTGAAAAAGATGACGTTGATTTAACCAAACTCCCCATTCAAACCTGTTGGCCCGATGATGTTGCGCCACTCATTACCTGGGGTTTAGTCACAACAAAAGGCCCGCATCATTCACGTGAAAACATCGGTATTTATCGTCAACAAGTCTTAAATAAAAACCAGCTCATTATGCGTTGGCTTGCTCATCGTGGTGGTGCACTTGATTACTTAGCCTGGCAAGAAGAACACCCCGGCGAGCGTTTTCCCATAGCTGTCACACTTGGTACCGATCCAGCAACGCTTTTAGCCGCCGTAACACCTGTTCCTGATAGTTTGTCAGAATATGCATTCGCGGGCCTATTACGTGGCAAGCGCACCGAATTGGTCAAGTGCTTAACTCATGATTTACACGTACCTGCACGCGCTGAAATCGTACTCGAAGGCTATTTAGAGCCGGGTGTACTAGCCCCTGAAGGTCCTTTTGGTGACCATACAGGTTATTATAACGAAGTCGAATCATTCCCTGTCTTCACCGTCGAATGCATCACACATCGTCCCGATCCGATTTATCACAGCACCTACACCGGCCGACCACCGGACGAACCCGCTATTTTAGGACTTGCGCTCAACGAGGTTTTTATCCCATTATTGCAAAAGCAATTTCCGGAGATCATCGATTTTTATTTGCCTCCAGAGGGTTGCTCATATCGGCTTGCCGTCATCACCATCAAAAAACAATACCCAGGACATGCCAAACGCGTCATGATGGCTGCATGGTCGTTCTTAAAACAATTTATGTATACCAAATTTGTGATTGTTTGTGACGATGATATTGATGCGCGCAATTGGCAAGATGTCATTTGGGCGATGACCACACGTATGGATCCTGTACGTGACACCATCATGATTGAAAATACGCCCATGGATTATTTAGACTTTGCCTCGCCAACCTCTGGATTAGGGTCTAAAATAGGGATGGACGCCACCAACAAATGGCCCGGAGAAACCACGCGACCGTGGGGAAAACCCATGGCGATGGATCCAGATATTTTAAAACAGGTTGAAGATTATTGGCCTGATCTAGGGCTTGATCTTGGGCTTGATCTAGGGAGTAGCGCATGTCCAAAGAAATGATACCGGCACATGTCACTCAAACCACACCGCTTACGCGCAGCTTATTGCGTGTCATTCTTACACCCGAGCACTATATTCCGTACGAAGCCGGGCAATATCTACAAGTCATCTCATCAACCGAAGCACTTTATTATTCCATTGCCAATGCACCGCTGGGCTCACATACGTATGAACTGCATATTAGACACACACCTGAAAATATTGAGCATCAACACGTTTTAAACACGATAAAACAGCAAGGCTGTGTTATTTTAAACCTACCTTTTGGCGGATGCACATTAAGCGCGCTTGATCCTAAACGCCCGATTATTTTTGTAGCCGCCGGCACAGGTTTTGCGCCGATCAAAGCCATGATCGAACAACTCTTGACTGACGGCGATGCCCGCCCGTTTGAGCTCTATTGGAGTGCACGTTGCCAAGAAGATTTGTATTTAGACGAGCAAGTTTTAATCTGGAAAAAACACATCGAGCATTTTGATTACATTCCTCATATCAAAAAAACTCATCAACCCACACTGCTCGAGCGCATTCAAGAAAAACACCCGCATGATTTGGCTGACTATCAAGTTGTACTCGCAGGCCCGTTCGATTTGGTTTACTCGTTACGTGATGATTTAATCAAGCAAGGCTTATCTCAGAACCAGTTGTTCTCAGACGCGTTTGATTTAGAAGCTTAAAGCATTAAATCACGTTTTATCATGCAAAAATGTGATTTTCCTCACGTTTTTGCATGATAAAACGTGGAAAACTCCACATTATTTGCTATAATCAAAAAAACATCTTTGGAACACTCGGATGGAACGTGAAATTCTCAAGCAATTGGTCGTATGGAAAACAGCGTCTAATCGCAAACCGCTGCTGCTGTATGGTGCACGACAAGTCGGCAAAACACATGCGCTGAATACCTTTGCAAAACAAGCATATAAAGCACATATTTACTTAAACTTTGAAAATGATCCTGTTTTAAAACAATATTTTGAAGGTAGTTTAGAACCAAAAGAGCTGATTTATAAACTATCGATTCACTTTAATCAATCCATTGAGCCTGAGCATACACTTATTATATTTGATGAAGTCCAAGAATGCCCTCATGCATTAAATAGCTTAAAATATTTTCATGAGCGCGCAAATAAATATCATGTGTGTGCTTGTGGTTCCCTACTCGGCGTTAAAATAGGCCATAAAGAAGGTTTTCCTGTCGGACAAGTGAATTTTTATCATTTGTATCCCTTAAGTTTCATGGAGTTTTTAGATGCAATCGGGGAGTGTAGACTTAAAGATCACCTGACTTCAATAAAAAAAATTGAACCCCTACCGGAACCCTTTCACAATAAACTAAACGAACTGCTACGCATTTATTACTTTACTGGAGGCATGCCAGAAGCTGTACTGACATACATCCAAACAAAAGATTTTAATGCCGTGCGAGACGTTCACCACGATATTTTAAAATCATATGATCTTGATTTTGCTAAACATGCGACAAAAACGTTAAGTATGAAAATATCAGAGGTTTGGCATGCTATTCCAAACCAGCTGGCAAAAGAAAATAAAAAATTTGTTTACTCTTTGGTCCGCTCAAGCGCCAGAGCCAGAGAATATGAAGAAGCGATTCAATGGTTAGATGCCGCAGGCCTAATCCATAAAATATATAATATCTCAGCACCCAAAATGCCTCTCAACGCTTATGCTAACTGGAATAATTTTAAAGTTTACCTCTTAGATGTGGGGTTATTAAATACACTTGCAGGACTTCCTGTGCAAGCATTACTGACTGGAAATCAGCTATTTCAAGAGTTTAAAGGCTCATTAACAGAGAATTTTGTTTTTCAAACATTAGCACTCGATTTTGACAAACAATACTATTGGACAAGCCAAGGAACGGCCGAGGTTGATGGTGTTGTTCAAGTAGAAAACGCTATCCTTCCTTTAGAAATCAAAGCCAATGTATCAACAAAAAGTAGAAGCTTACAAAGTTTTGTTACAAAATATCAGCCATCATTAAGCCTTCGCGCATCCATGCTAAATTTAAGACTTGATGGTAACATCCTCAATATTCCACTTTATTTACTGGCATGTTTAGAACAGCTGGCAAATAGTGCTCACGAAACCGTTTAATTTGGAGACTTAAATAACATGAACAGCATGTATCAACTACTTGCCCTCGTCGGCGCGGGCCTTATCAGCTGGATATTATACCGTACTGTAAAAAACAAACCGGAGCAATTTAGTCGTGAGAACATGATGAAAAGCTTTTCGAGCATGGGCTTTTTGGCACTTATCTTGATTGCGTTTGTCGCGTTTTTGGTGATACTTACGCGACAATAATCGCAGGCTATCGATCAGATGAGGGGGCTCAAGTCACGGTATATTTTTCTTCTCATCTGTATGATGTTCTTCAGTATTTTCGGTCCTGATTTTTGCAGCCTCCTCTTTATAACCCCGCGTAATATAAGCAACTAGTCCGGCACGCTCATCGTAACTCTCATCATCAGAGTACTCACTCGCATTATCTAAGTCGTCATCCCAATCAAAGTTTTGTTTATTCAACAGATCCAGATACTCCTTGTCTACGTTATCGCTGAACAAATCAACCCCCTTGAATCCCTGTGTCAAATCTTGATCTTCGTTCTTAGGATCAGTAACCGAAGCATACGCACGCGTGGCCGCATGAAACATTCGAGCAAGCGGTGCGACCGCCGCAAGCAGTAAAATACTCACACCTAACCAAGTTTTAGACATAGCTAAATGCATTTGATCATCTTTATCTTCATTATTTAATACCGCTGGAATATGACTCATCATTTGGACTAAACCGATGATCGTCTGCAAACTACCTTCAATTGCAAGACCGATGGGCTGCAAAACCATCATCGCTAGGTCTTTACCAAAGAAATCTACAGGAGAATCCCCCAAAGAATTTTGTACTTGCTCAGAAAGTTTAGAAAAATAAGGTGATTTTTTAAGAAGTTCGAGTAACTTACTGTCCTGTTTAGGAGCATACTGTCCCTCTTGACGTGTGTAAGCAATAGAAGCATGCTCTCCAAAAGCTTGCTGATAAGCTTGCACAAAAGCATCAACATGCTCTTGATTTAAAAGTGAATTTATCTCACGCGGATTAATCTTATGCTTAGCCATGGCAACCATCCTTTCATATGAATAACACTAGAATCATTAACTATAAGAATAATTATAGATCATTCAGAAAAAAAGAAAGGCTATTAGTTTACAATCCAGGATTTTCGAGACTCAACATGCCTGAATTAAAATCATAGGCAAACAGCTCAGCATAACGACCCCAGTCAATCATAGTGCGTAACACGCGCTCCGCTTCTTTATCGCTTAGAAAATCTTCCAATGTAATTAAAAGCCGTTCTTCTGAGATACGATGACGTGCTTTTTCATCTAAAACACGGCGAATATGCGAGGCAAGCGGAATAGTTGCAATCAATTGCTTCGCAAACACATGCTTACGCTCTTGAAGATCAGCTTCGGAAAATTGCTTCCCAAGCGGTGTAAGATGAATATCACCTTCGGAGACTTGTGCAAACCCTAATACTTCAAGTGTTTCTAAAATAGGAAATAAATCATCCACATGCATGGTGATTTCATCAGCAAGCTCGGGCAAATCAATTTTTTTCGATTCAAACGAAGTCATCGTTTCAATTAAACCCGAAAGCTCCGAAGGATCAACATCAGGCAGCCTATAACCTAAACCAATCTGACGCGCACGCTCAGCATCTTTCGCGCGCCCTCCTACGCCTGTTGTCATAAGTTTATAAATTTTATCAACAAATTCACGACACTCGGGTAAATCTAAGTCACGCGAAGGCAAAGCCTCCAACTTTAAATCAGCACGAATATAACCAGGATCGCTTCCTAAAATAATAATTCTATCTGCAAGTGTCACCGCTTCTTCAATATTATGGGTAACTAAGAGCATCGCATTCGTATTCGTTTTTTTATCACGCCATATTTCTAATAAATCTGATTTTAAATTTTCCGCCGTTAAAACATCTAAAGCCGAGAAAGGCTCGTCCATTAAGAGCACATCAGGATTGACCACTAGAGCCCGTGCAAATCCAACTCGTTGACACATACCACCCGAGAGTTCTCGAGGATAAGCTGATTCAAACCCATCTAACCCAATAATATCAATCGCTTCAATCGCACGCTTACGACGTGCATCTCGTCCAATACCTTGTGCCTCAAGACCTAACTCAACGTTTTCAAGAACCGTAAGCCATGGCATAAGCGCAAAGGATTGAAACACCATCGCAACGCCTGGCACAGGGCCTCGAATTTGTTGCCCTCGATAGGTCACACGGCCGCTCGTTGGAGGAACAAGCCCCGCCATAATACGCAATAACGTTGATTTTCCAGAACCTGACTTTCCAAGTAATGCGACAATCTCACCTTTTTTTAACGAAAATTTAATATCTTCAAGCACCAGCAATTCTTTTGATGCTGATTTTTTATATGCTTTTCGAACGTGATCAATCGCAATAATTGTCTCTGCCATATCAACCTCTATCATATTGAAAACGCGCCTCTGCCAGGCGATACAACGGGCGCCAGAGGAATTGATTAAACAGCAACACATAAACACACATCATCACTGTTCCCAAGGCTATCTGAGGAAAATTACCGCTTAACGTATTCGCCTGGATATATTCGCCAAGCCCCGTTGCACGTAAGGTCGTATCACCCCAGCTCACCCATTCAGCCACAATGCTCGCATTCCATGCACCGCCAGCGGCCGTAATTGCACCCGTAATATAAAACGGAAAAATAGACGGCAAAATCAAACGACGCCACCACTGCCAGCCCCGCACACCAAAATTTGATGCCGCCAATGTCAAATCACGCGGAATCGTCGATGCACCCGCAATCACGTTGAATAAAATATACCACTGCGTGCCAAGAATCATGAGTGGCGTCACCCAAATCTCAACGTTTAATTTAAACGTAACGATTGCAATCACAAATAACGGATAAAATAAATTAGCTGGGAACGCCGCAGCAAGCTGAATCAACGGCTGAATTTTTTGAACCCATTTAGGACGCAAGCCTATCCACACCCCCACAGGAATCCATAGGCACGAGCTTAAAGCAATTAAAATAATCACACGGGTTGCCGTAGCTAAGCCTAAAAGCGCAACGTGTTTAACATCACCTAACGTTATGGTTGGCGAAATAAACAAAAATGCCTCGTAACCCGCAAAAAATATAAGCCCCCAAACAAAGCCATTCCAAAGCCAATCCATAGAAACACGTCGCTTCACAACATCTTCTTCGAATGCGTAAACTTTAGGACGACACAGCCCTGGGGCATTCACAAACCCATCTTTTAAATAGGCCAAGCCTTCACCGACCGAACGCATGAGTAAACTTTTACGAAACAAATCAATAAACCATGATTCATACGGCTCATCATCAGGTGAAGCATCGAGTTTGAATTTTTCAGACCACGCAATCAACGGACGAAAAACAAGTTGGTCGTAAATACAAATCACAATAATCATAGTCAAAATAGCATACGCAACCGCATGTAAATTACGTTCTTGAATAGCCAAAGCGATATACGACCCAACCCCGGGTAAATCAATCTGCTGATGCGACACCACAATGGCTTCAGACAACACCACAAAAAACCAACTGGCCGACATCGACATCATCAGATTCCAGAGCACGCCTGAAAGCGAGCAAGGCACTTCAATTTTCCAAAACCGCTGCCATGATGATAATTGGAACATAGTAGCCGCTTCGTGCAGTTCCGGCGGTACTGTTTTAAGTGACTGATAAAAGCTGAGCGTAATATTCCAAACTTGCGCTGTAAAAATCACAAAAATCGCGGCACACTCAGGCCCCAATAAGCTCCCCGGAAACAAATGAATAAATCCTGTGATTGTAATCGCTAGAAAACTCAGCACAGGAACCGCTTGCAGCACATCAATCATAGGGATAATAATACGTTCAGCACGCCGATTTTTGGCCGCCAGGGTTCCGACAATAAGCGTAAATAGTATCGAAAAACTAAGTGCAACAAACATGCGCAACACGGTTCTTGAAGCATAAAAAGGAAGGATGGATGGATCCAAAGAAATAGGTAATGATTGACCCAGCGCGTACGGCGTCGCCATAGATTGGCCGGCTCGCCCCAAAAAAAACAACCCAAAAATCACAATCACAAGCAACAACAAATCCCAGGCATTCATAAAACGACTGGTTGGCTCTTGGTTGATACTGTAAACGCGATTTCTACCCACGCAACGACCTCATTATTTTAATAGGCTGATTTTACCGCGCTTTGCCTCAAGGATAAAGTAACATCTTGCTCATAAACCGCATCTAAGTATAACATAGAGGTCTTCTGACGCACTCGAAGGGATTCTCGGGCTATGATCGAAAACACACCTCTTCATGCAGCACATCTTGCTGCAAACGCAAAAATGGTTGCATTTCATGGCTGGAATATGCCGCTTCATTACGGATCACAAATCAAAGAACACGAAGCTGTTCGAACACAGGCAGGCATGTTCGATGTATCACATATGACGGTTATCGATATTTTAGGTGCCGGCGGTCGGCAGTTTCTACGTAAACTCATCACCAACGACGTGGATAAACTCAAACACGTCGGTCGAGCACTCTACACCTGCTTGTGCAACGAGCACGGCGGGATTCTTGATGATCTTATTGTCTATCAACGCACCCCCGATAATTATCGCTTAATTTTAAATTCGGCCACCCGCGCGCATGTCTTGCCTTGGATTCACGATAAAAGTGCAGGCTTTTCAACCGGCATCCAAGAGCGGCAGGAATTAGCCATGCTTGCCGTTCAGGGGCCCGAAGCTATCAATAAAACGTTAGCGCTACTAACACCCTCCCAAGCCGATGCGGTATCCACACTCGCACCGTTTGAATGCGTTGATGTGGATGACTGGTTTTTTGCACGTACAGGTTACACCGGTGAAGACGGCCTCGAAATCGTATTACCTGAAGATGCCATCACACCGTTTTGGAATCAGCTACTTGATGCAGGCGTCACCCCTTGTGGACTTGCTGCGCGTGATACCTTACGCCTTGAAGCAGGCTTACTGCTTTATGGACAAGATATGGATGAAACCACCACACCGCTTAACTCAGGCCTCAGCTGGACGATTGCTTGGGAACCACATGATCGTGATTTTATTGGCATGACCGCCCTGCTATCTCAAAAGCATCACGGCATCAAACAAAAATTTGTCGGCCTCAAGCTGAACGAACCAGGCATCATGCGCACAGGTCAAACCGTATTACTCGATGGCCATCCTGTCGGCCTGATTACCAGCGGGACTTACTCCCCGACGTTACAATGCTCCATTGCACTTGCGCGCGTCTCCAAAAACGTCGAACACGATGCTCATGTCGAGATTCGTGGAAAACACTTGCCCGTCACGGTGGGAAAACCCCGATTTGTCAAACACGGCGCCCCTATTTAATTAATACACAACAAGGATTTTGCTATGAAATTTACATCAACACACGAATGGATCAACACAAGCGAAACACCGGTTGTCATAGGTATCACGAATCACGCCCAAAGCTTATTGGGCGATCTTGTGTTTATTGAACTTCCTGAAATAGGACAAGAAGTAAAAACAGGCGATGAATTAGGCGTAATTGAGTCAGTCAAAGCTGCATCTGATTTTTATGCACCGATTAGCGGGACCGTCACCGCGATTAATAACGAGGTCAAAGACAACCCCGAATTAGTCAATAACGATGCCGAAGGCGCAGGGTGGTTACTTAAAATTCAAGCCAACAACCCAGACGACCTAGAAGCCTTGCTTGATGCCACACAATACGAAAATATTATTTCCGAGGAGCATTAAACCCATGCCCTATATCCCGCACACCACCGAAGACACACAAAATATGCTTGATCGCATTCATCATGCCCCTCATATTGAAGCATTATTTGATGAGATCAACACCGATCTACGACAAAAAGCGTTTGAGCACCTGCCTGATGGCATCAACGAAATGGACTTGCTTAAACATGCCGAGGCACTCGCCAATAAAAATAAAAAAACAACATGCTTTATCGGGGCCGGTAGTTATGAGCATCACATTCCAGCAGCGGTATGGGATATTGCCTCACGTGGAGAGTTTTTGACAGCGTATACCCCCTACCAGGCCGAAGCGAGCCAGGGCACGCTGCAATTATTATATGAATTTCAAACCATGATTGCTGAGCTCACAGGCATGGATGTGGCCAATGCTTCGATGTATGACGGTGCCACAGCTTTAGCTGAAGCCGTACTCATGGCCATACGCATGAACCGCAAACATAAAACACGACGTGTGCTTGTCCCAGAAACACTGCACCCACTTTATCGAGAAACGCTCGAAACTATATTGCAACATCAAGACGTCACACTCATCACGCTACCGATGAACCCCACACACGGCGTAACAGAGCTCAAAGCGCTGGATACATACCAAGATGATGAAATCACAGCACTGATTATTGCTCAACCCAATTTTTTTGGAGGCTTAGAACCGGTGGATGCATTAAGCGACTGGGCCCACGCACATCAGGCCATCAGCATTGCTTGCGTGAATCCGATTTCGCTAGGGCTGTTAAAACCACCAGGAGATTGGGGCACGCACGGCGTGGATATTGCTTGCGGTGAAGGACAACCTTTGGGGGCTCCCATGGCCTCTGGCGGACCTTACGTTGGTTTTTTCAGCACAAAAAAAGCTCACGTAAGGCAAATGCCGGGACGTTTAATTGGCAAAACTACCGACCAAGATGGCAAGCCTGGCTATACACTCACCCTGCAAGCGCGAGAGCAACACATCCGTCGTGCCAAAGCCACCTCGAATATATGTACCAACCAAGGGCTTTTGACAACCACAGCAACCATTCATATGAGCTTATTAGGCCCTGAAGGCCTTACTCGTGTCGCACAGCTTTGTCACGAAAACACGCATAAACTTGCGACCGCACTCGCAAAAATTCCTGGCGTAAGCTTCGTGTTTAACGCACCATTTTTTCATGAAGCCTTGGTTCAATTACCAAGTTCCGCACAAAAAATTTTACATGCTCTCGCCAAACAGGGCTTTGCTGGTGGCTATTTAGCAGAGCAACACTATGCGAACCTACCCAATACTCTTCTGGTTTGCGCCACGGAGTCTCGAACAGATGCTGAGATACACGCCTTTGCCAACGCGCTGCAGCAGATTCTTGCTTCTGAAAATCAAACACACACCCAACCATCTCTCATGGAGACGCCATCATGAGCTCAAATCACTTCAATCAATCAACTTTAATCTTTGAAAAATCAATGCTCGGACGACAAGCCGCCGCTCAAGCGCCTAAAACAAACGCGCCAACAACTACGCATATTCCTAAACATTTGCTTCGTAAAGCACCGCCTCGCTGGCCGGCTTGCTCTGAACTCCAAGTTGTACGGCATTTTACGCAGTTATCACAAAAAAATTTCGGCATAGATACACACTTCTATCCCCTGGGTTCATGTAGTATGAAATACAACCCGCGTGGCGTGCATCATGCAGCGTCCCAAGCAAGCTTTACCCGCTGCCACCCCCTCGCCCCCTCCGAAACAATCCAAGGTACGTTAGAAATCTTATATACCCTTCAAAATTATTTAGCTGAAATCACAGGTATGGCCGGGGCTTCACTGACACCGATGGCCGGCGCTCAAGGCGAATTTTCAGGCGTTGCTATGATCAAGGCCTATCATCAAGATCGTGGCGATCTAGCGCGCGATGAGATGCTTATACCTGATGCCGCCCACGGCACAAACCCCGCATCAGCAGTCGCGTGCGGCTTTAAAGCCATAGAAATTCCAACCGCTCAAGACGGAGACATCGACCTAGATGCGCTCCGCGAACGCCTTGGCCCGAAAACCGCAGGCATCATGCTTACAAATCCATCAACACTTGGCTTATTCATGCGGCAAATTAAAGAAATTGCCGCCATGGTACACGAAGCCGGTGGCTTACTTTACTACGATGGCGCAAATTTAAATGCTATTTTAGGTAAAGTCCGACCAGGTGACATGGGCTTTGACGTCATGCACTTAAATTTACATAAAACCTTTGCAACACCGCATGGCGGAGGCGGGCCTGGTTCAGGCCCTGTGGCTGTCGGTAAACGACTCCTGCCTTTCTTGCCCCAACCCACGGTAATCAAAACAAACGACGGGCATTATCGTTTTGCCGAGCATCAAGATGCACCTCAAAGCATCGGTCGCTTATCCGCTTTTATGGGCAACGCGGGCATTTTGTTACGTGCCTATTTTTATATTTGCGTGCTAGGCAAACAAGGCCTCACCCGTGTGTCTGAATTTGCGACACTCAACGCCAATTATCTGCTGGCTGAACTCCAGCGAATAGGCTATACCGCAGCTTATCCCGAACGACGCGCAAGTCACGAATTTTTAATCACGCTTTCGCCTGAAAAAAAACAGTATGATATTCAAGCCATGGATATTGCAAAACGCCTACTTGATTATGGTTTTCATGCACCCACGACCTATTTTCCATTACTTGTACCTGAGTGCTTGCTCATTGAACCGACAGAAACCGAGAGCAAAGAAGAATTGGATAAATTTATTTCAGCCATGGCAAGTATTTTAGATGAAGCTAAAACCGATCCAAACCTGCTGAAAAATGCACCATACACACGTCCTATTAAACGGCTTGATGAAGTGAAAGCAGCAAAAGACATGGATTTTAATTATTTTTTATCTACCGTAGCCACGTCCTAAAAAATAGGCTATAACAGAGAAGTTTTCGTTGTCATGGATTGACACTGATTGATATCTTAAGCAGATCAAGGAGCGATCAAATGAACACCAAAGTCTTTTCACAACGTTTTAACCGAGAATTATCAATGATGGGTCTTCCGGATGATCTAAACGAAAAAATTAAAGCTGTTTCTAAAGTTTTTTCGGTTACCCGGCACCTTGCAAACGCTATGATTTTTGGTCAAAGCTCACCCTCACCTGAAACACTCGACAGAATTGCTCGAATATTTGAAGTTTGTCCCGAGTGGTTATCAGGTGAAACCAGCCGACGCAAAGCCTACCCTGAGCGTATAGCATCTGAAGAAACCTAATTAGATGCTCTCGCGTAGCCAACAGCTTGATCACATATCGCTCGTCGCGTTGCAATCACTTCTTACGGCCTGTCAAGCAATTGATGGGCATGTTATCCCAACGTATCCTCATCTACTCGCTGAGCACCGTCAGGGGCCACCAAGTCTCTTATATTATGATGAGGGTGTACTTGTCGGATTTCTTGCTGCTTTTCATTTTCAGCCACATACATGTGAAGTGAGCCTACTTGTTGATCCAAATCATCGAAAACAACATATTGCTACAGCACTCTGGCATACCATGCTTTCAAGCGTACACGCCATTCGTCCTGCAATTAAACATCTGATGATATCAACACCCCATGATTTTAATTTAAATCGATTTAAACACCATGATTTTCATTTTCAGCATAGTGAATTTGACATGGAGTACTTAAGTAACACACCGCCTCAATTATCTCATCCATCGCTCGTCATTCGTCCAGCAGAACACGCCCACATCAATCACTTATGCATCATCGATAAAGCTTGTTTTAATCCTAATCGTCAACATGCTGAACTTCGTTTTAAACGCGCAATCGACAACCCCGATATCCATATTTTTGTTGCCGAACATGCAGGACAAGTCATAGGTCAAGTGCAGCTTCATTTCGAAAAAAATCAGGTTCGTCTTACCGACCTTGCCGTACTTCCTGCCTGGCAAGGACAAGGCTTTGGGCAAGCCATCACTTCATATTGCCTAAACTATATGTTTAAACATAACAAAAATCGTATGACGCTCATTGTCGCCGCCAAGAACCAACAAGCGCTTCGGCTTTATCAAAATCTAGGCTTTAAAATTTATAATGCCGTAGATTACTACAAACATGACTTGACAGATTTTAAGCGAGACCTTTAATATTGCGTCTTACAGTAAGGGATTATTACCGTTTATAAATGGGGATAGGGCATGAAAAAACGGGTTGTTATCACAGGCATGGACATTGCCTCCTCCATTGGAAATGGGCTTGATAATTTTTGGCAAGCCGCATCCAACGGTCAATGCGGTATTGAACGTATTCAAGCATACGACGCATCCCATTACACCACGCAAATTGCGGGTGAAATTAATGATTTATGCTTAAAGCACTTACCTCAATTTGATAAACAGCGACGCTACCCACGTGTTGCACAATATGCTTTATTTTGCGCGCACCACGCCATTGAGCGCTCAGGCCTTACACCCGAAGAACTTTGTTCAGCCGGCACTTACATTGGCACAAGCCTAGGTGGAGGCCCTGAACTTGAAGCCGCCTATAAAACATTTTATACCGATAGCTGGCGAAAAATACCTGCTCTTACTGTGATCCGAGGCATGCCAAATTCCGTCGCCAACCACGTCGCCATCGCTTTTGGTTTAGGTGGGCCTAACTCCACCATATCCAACGCTTGCGTCTCCTCAGCTGAGGCCATTGGTAATGCTTATCAACAAATCTCAAACGGTCGACTTGCGGTTGCGTTATGCGGTGGTACCGAGTCACTCGTTTGGGAAACCATCATGGCCGCATGGTGTAAATTACGGGTGATGTCCACCCAAAATGAAATCCCCCATGAGGCCAGCCGTCCTTTTGATGCACATCGTACCGGTATGGTTATGGCGGATGGTGCGGGTATTTTAATTTTAGAAGATTTGGAACATGCCAAAGCACGTGGTGCAACGATTTATGCTGAAATTCTTGGCTTTGGTGCCAGCTGCGACGCCCATCACATCACAGCTCCCAGCAGCGAAGGCCAGGCACGCGCGATTAACTCAGCATTCGACGACGCACGTCTATCCCCCAGCGATATTCAATACATCAATGCCCACGGCACAGGGACAATTCTGAACGACGCCACTGAAACCGAAACCATCAAACAAGTATTTGGCCAGCATGCTTATGATATTCCGATTACGGCTCAAAAAGCCATGACCGGGCACGCCATCGGTGCAGCTGGCGCCATGGAAATTATTGCAACCACCTTGAGTTTACAACACGATAAGCTGCTACCAACGATTAATCTAACCACACCCGATCCAGCTTGCGATCTCAACTACATCCCTAATAAAGCACAAGAAAAGCGCATTGATTTAGCCTTGTCAAATCACTTTGCCTTTGGGGGTGCAAACGCAGCTTTAGTACTTCGGCGATATTCATAAGTGATCAATCACTTATAGGATTATAAAGAGGAACTGCTGCTTCGTTAACGTCCTGGTTCAATTCCAATGGATATTTTTTATGTGCATCGGCCATCATCATGTATTGCATCGCAATGGTGTTTAATACACGTTGATACGGCTGCAGCTCTTCTACTGACAAAGGGAGTGGACGAGCATGCATAGCAACTTCTGCTTCACGATAGTAACGACTATCTGGGCCTAAAAACTGATTGATCAAGCCCAAATTATCATTGCTTAATTTTGAATAATCAGAAAAAAATGTATGCGAATAGGCATGATTAATCTTGTTTTCTGTACAAAGCCTTATGAGGGCTGTATTTCGCATCGTCTCGACTTGAGCATGAAATGGATACACAGAGCACTTAGCCTTGATCTCTTCAGGTAACTGATTTTTTATACGTGCAACTCCATCATCGTTCTGCATATACACCGTGTCCAAATCAGAACATCCATCAAATATATTATTAGCAACACTTCGATAGGGCTCAGCACAAAATAGTACTATTTTTAAACGCGTGCAGTTTATAAAAGCCTCAGGCAAAATATAAGCTACGTTTTTGGGGATCACAATGTTTTCTAACGAGCGACAGCCACGAAATACTCCGTAGGCTATACCATCAAGATTTTGAGACAAAATTACTTCACTCAAAGCAAAGCAATCGAGAAATGCAGCTGAATTTATTTTCTTGACACTATCAGGAAAAATAACACGGGTTAAGCTCGAGCAGCCCGAAAAAGCACGAAACTCTATCGATATCAGCTGAGCAGGAAAATTAACATCACTTAACGATGTACAGCCCGAAAAAGCAAACGCACCGATCTCATACAGGCGCTCTGGAAGTATGACCTCTTCTAGCCGAATACACCCACAAAAAATCTCAGGGCCTAGGCTTAACATATCCTGACTTAACACGATGATTTGAAAAGCCACACAGTTTTTAAAAGCAGCCCTACCAAAATTGACCAAGGTTGCAGGAAATACAGGATCGCGCAAATTGGAACAATCCTGAAAGGCCGACCTACCAATCGATGTTAGCCCATCAGGAAAAATAACGGTTGATAAGCGCTCACAGCTCTCAAACGTTTCTGCTTCAAGCTTTCTCAAACGAGGCGGTAAAGACATGGTTTCCAAACTTCGACAGTTTTTGAAAGCCTCTTGGCCAAGAAATACAAGCGTTCTAGGCAACATGATGTTTCTTAAGTTTACACAACCATAGAATGCATGGTCATCGATATGTGTTAAACCTTCATGAGCGATAACGACATCACTCAAATTTTCGCAAAACTTAAAGGCATCTTCTTTGATGACTCGGATATTCCTATGTAAATTTATATATCTTAGTCCTGTGCAGTACATAAAGGCCTGATAATCAATCGATGTAAGCCTTTCCGGTAACTTGACTGTGCTTAATTGCCTGCATCTGGAAAACGCACTGCTTCCTATGTGTTCTAATCTAGCCGGCAAACTCATATCACTCAATTTTAGGCAGTTCGCGAATGCTTTATTTCCTATCGCTTTAACATTAGGCGGTAATTTCACGCTAACTAAGCTTTCACAGCTTATAAAAGCCTGAAACTTGATGTGAACAAGACTTTCAGGAAATACAACATCGATTAAATTTTTACAGCCAGCAAAAGCCCGTCCCTCGATACTTACCAGCCCATCGGGTAATCTGACAGTTACTAAACCCAACTGCTTGCTAAACGCATTTTTTCCAAGGGATGTTACACCAGCGGGAACCTCCAAATGACCATCAACGATATCATTCTGACTAATACTTAACAAAACATGATTATTTATATCCATCTTATCCAATTACCACCAAACAAAGCATGCCCTAATTATATCATGGTGCGTTATATTCAACCACGTCAGGCCTCAAAAGCATGACTCACCCACCAAACTTTTTGCTCGGCGGTTCATCATCACCTAAGTTTTCTAAACCTTCTTTATAGACTTCAAAACTTCTTTTATTTGATTTTTTTGAATCACTAAACAAACCCAGTTGCTGCGGCGTACTACCCTCCGGTGTTTTTTTATACATGCGCTGTATCAGGCTAATCATAGCTTCTTTGAATTGCTCAAAAGGTTCAACAATATACCGTTTAAACCAAGATTTAGAAGCATCCGCTTCTTTCTCTAAATACCCTGAAAAATCATCCAGCAGCAACTGCGTTTCTGTCTCAAATCCATAAATATCCTTTGTTTCGTTTAACCTATCTGCGACTCGAGTTAAATTTTCAACAAGCAGAGCAGTCTTTTCGATCAGCTGAGCTTTACCCTTGTCATCAGGAGAGTCATTTATTCTCTTATTGAAATTTTCCGTTAACTTCTTATGCTTGTTTATTATTAATTCTATTTTTTTATCCAGCTCTTGCACTGTTGCGTCATAAGCGTCAGAAATTTTGTTAATAAGTGCATCAGCAGTCTTTTGGTTAAACTTTTCTTTGGAGTGAAATGCGTCACGAACACGTTCCTTCAATGATGTTTTGTTACCATCGAGTACCTTTAGCTCGTCGCACGCATTTTCCGTAAATCTTTTTAATAATTGATATCCCGCAATTTTTACATTTAGATCGGGTGTTTTAGCAATCTGTTTCAGTTCTCCGTCTACATATTGAGAAAGAGCTGATAACGTATCGAGCGACGACGCAGGTTCAGAAGGCACATAAACCTCAACATCTTCTTCCACTGGCTTGCTATCGACTCGATTTAATAATTCATAAGCTGTAATTTTTTCACTTAATATTTTATGCGCGCGACTAAGGTTTTCATCAATGTGAGCAGGAAAAAGAGATTGGAACCCTTCAAAAACTTTGAGCAAATTTTGTGTGGCCGTGTACCCTTGCTCACTCGATATATCTATCTGCTCAAAATTCATCTGACTGGCTTGTGAAAAAAGCTCTTCTATTTGTTTAGATAAATCCTGACGCTTTGATGGCTTAAAAGGATTCACAATGTCACCCGCATTACCAATAATGTACTTTTTTAACCTTTCTCCTAAGGCGATGATGTCCAGTAAATGCTTTAAAATATATTTCGTTGTCGCATCCTTTTCAGGGATCTCACGTAGGTCTTGCCTAAGTTGCCGTATAAACACATCACCAGCTTCGACTTTAGTCTTTAAGTTCGGAATACCCATGGCGGTTATTTCTATCACAATACACCTAAAAAAATGACAGTTATATCCTAACTATAGTTTGGAAAATGTAAAACGCAACTTCACCCACCTCACTTTGGTCTCAGTGTTCCATGTTCAGCTATCGGCGGTTCATAATCAGCTGATTCTTCTAAATCTTTTTGATGTGCCTCAAAGGGTTTATTAAAAAATCCGGGTGGATCCATATTTTTTCCTAACGTTCGTTTGAAAATTGACTTAAATAACACATGCACATCTTGTTTAAATTGTTCAAATGGCCTGATTACATTTCTTTGGAACCATGTTCTTGTGCCGTTGATCTCAAATTTAGCGTCATCTGGAAATGCGTCAAACAAATTATTCACGGTTATTCTAAATTGCTCTAAATTGCCCGTATCTTTTAAAGTATTTTTTGCTTCGCCTAAATCACGGAGTAACGTTTCAAGTTTTCCTTGAATCCCAGTATCCTCTTCTATACGTGGACAGTTATTTATGTGCTGCTGAAAATTATCTGTTAAATCCTGAAATTTATTTAGTATGTGTGTCATCCTCGTCGTCTTTGATTTTATCCCTGCCTTATTAATTTGATCAATTAATGCTTGAGAGCCCGCCTCCAATGCATCTTTATTGGGAGTCATTTGATTGGGCGTAGGTGTATTGTTCTGTGCCGGCCAATAAGATGCCAACATATTTTCCCAAAGCATGCCCCAAGAAAAAATCTGTTCTTCAGTTGCCGCTGCAACTAAGATTGCGGCTGCGACTGCAGCTTCATCTGCGGCCTTTTCCTCAGCCTCATCTATAAATTCAATATCCTCTCTACATGCATTCCTTGCGAATGTTTCTAAGGCTTCGTAGGCGTTTAGCCTGATTCGCCAAGCAGGTTGTTTCTCTATAGCGCTAAGTTCCGTGTTTACATAATTTTCAAGCACAGATAATGCTTTCATAGATTTGGGAGGCGTAGAAAACACATAAGCACGCATGTGCAGTTCATAAGCGTCCATTTTTGCACTTAATGCCTTTTGTGCACCCTTAAGATGCTGATCTATTTGCGTCGGAAAAATCGCTTGATATGCCTCTAACATTTTTAAAAGCTTACATGCCGCATCATGTGATGTCTGATCCACAATATTAATCTCATCAAAGTCCAATTTGCTTACCTGCTTAAACATGGCGTCTATTTTGTCTGCCAGTGTTTTACGCACATCTGGACTCATGTGGCTAAGAACACTTACTTGGGTCTTATATATCTCTTGCTCAAGACTTTGACTCAATGAAACTGCAGATCTCATATGCCCAGCAATATACGCCGCAGTTTTATTCGGATCACTCGGTTCGCCGTCGTTCCCAACCACTGCGCCCAAAGCGTCTTCCAGCTTTTTTATGGTAGCAACATGCTCCACTACTTTAGACAGCAATGTATAAGATCCATCCTTTCCAAGAAAGTCTATTTTTATCACAATCAACTCAAAAACATAACAACCATATCTTAACTTTAGTTTGCTGAATCTAAAATGCAACTTCGTCTCGAAACCACATGCGCTTCGCGTTATACTAACGACAGTTTTTAAAACCAAGGAAATACCGTCATGCACGCCTCTTTAGCCGATATTGCCACGCTCGTTCAAGGGAAGGTTATTGGAGATGAACGTCTCATCATCACAGCGCTTTCTCCTATCGATGAAATCAAACCCGGTTCACTTATTTTTGCCGACGGAAAAGATAATCTCGAACAAGCTGAAAAATCAGAAGCCGCGGCTATTCTTGTGGCAACGCACGTCGAACAAGCAACCAAGCCGTTAATTCAAGTTGCCGATCCGTTTAAAGCCTTCATGCAATTGCTTCAGCATTTTTATCCCTTGATTCGACCTGAGCCAGGCGTGCATTCAACAGCCGTGATTGCACCCGATGTTGTTCTCGGACAAAACGTATCCATTGGCGCCTATGTTGTGATCGAGGCCGGCAGCCGCATCGGTGATAACTGCATAATCAAAAGCCATGTTCATATCGGTCATCATGTTCAAATTGGAACTAATACAAGCATCCATGCCCATGTTAGCATCTATGACTACTCTGAAATCGGCAACCACGTGGCGATTCATGCGTCTTCTGTTATCGGTTCAGATGGCTTTGGATATACCCCCGAAAACGGTCAACATATCAAAATTCCACACGTCGGCCGTGTGATTATCGAAGATAACGTCGAAATCGGCGCAAGCACAATTGTTGATCGTGCAACCATTGGTGAAACCATCATTGGCGAAGGCACTAAAATCGATAATCTGGTTCAAGTTGCCCACTCCGTCAAACTAGGCAAGCACAATATTCTGTGCGCATTCACAGGCGTTGCTGGCAGCACGACCAGTGGCGATCATGTTATTTTTGCAGCAGGCGTGGGTGTAAGTGACCATGTTCGTATTGATGATGAGGTGATTCTTGGCGCACGCGCCGGTGTACCACCTAAAAAGCATCTAAGAAAAGGGTTAATTTATCTAGGAAGCCCAGCTAGACCACGCGAAAAAGCCATTGAACACGAAATGTCGACCACGCGTATTCCACTGATGCGAAAACAACTCAAGCGCTTAGCAGAACAAGTCGCTCAACTAAAAGAGCAGATCGAATGCTCTGAAAACATGGAATAATACACGCATGCAAACACCGATTGTTCTTGTTGATGGTTCGTCTTATTTTTTTCGTGCCTTTCACGCGCTTCCCCCACTCACCAACAGTGAAGGTCACCCGACGGGCGCCGTGTATGGCGTGGTCAATATGATCAGACGCTTACTCAAAGATACTTCACCCTCTCATTTTGCGATTGTATTTGATGCGCCGGGCAAAACATTTCGTAATGATTTGTATCCTGAATATAAAGCGCACCGTCCCCCGATGCCTGATGATCTTAAACGCCAATTTAAACCGCTGATTGATATCTTAACCGCCTTAGGTTTTCCGCTATTAATTATCGAAGGGGTTGAAGCAGATGATGTGATTGGAACACTCGCAACACAAGCAAGCAAGCAACAAAGACCCATGCTGATTTCGACCGGCGATAAAGACATGGCCCAGTTGGTAAACGAACATGTCACGTTAATTAACACCATGAGCCGACAGGTACTGGATATTGAAGGTGTTTCTACCAAATTTGGTGTGCGCCCTGATCAAATCATAGATTATTTAACGCTTGTCGGTGACACCAGTGACAATATTCCCGGCGTTCCTCAGTGCGGCCCTAAAACAGCGGTCAAATGGCTTACCGCACACGATACGTTGGATAATTTGCTAGATAATGCCGACTCGATCGGAGGAAAAATAGGCGAGCGTTTACGTGAAAGCATCCCTATACTCCCACTATCTAAACAATTGGTTACTATTAAGACCGATGTTGAACTTCCTAAAACACTGGATGATCTATCACCCACGCCGCCCGATCGTGAAGTTTTACTCACACTCGCGCGTGATCTTGAAGTGAACGTCTGGCTAAAGGAATGGGGTAGTGACGCGGTTAAGAAAACAACCCCGGCGCTACCCACCGAACAACCGGCCTTTGAATTTACGTTTGATATTATCCGTGATCAAACCGCACTTGATGCATGGGTAAAACGACTCAATACATCAACGCTTTGCTGTCTAGACACCGAAACGACAAGTCTTGATCCGATGAGTGCATCGTTGGTTGGTATATCACTTGCTATCGATCCAAAGCATGCCGCCTATATTCCCATGGCACATACTGACAATACACCGCAGTTATCTTGTGAGCACGTGCTCAAGGCTCTCAAGCCTTTTTTAGAAAGCAAAAATCATCCCAAAGTCGGGCAAAATTTAAAATATGATTACGAAGTACTTAAGCAATATGATATTAATCTAAACGGCATCAGCTACGACACCATGCTGGAATCTTATGTCTTCAACAGCACTGCCGGCCGCCATAATATGGATGCACTGGCCTTGCGTCATCTTGGCTATAAAACCATCGCATTTGAAGACGTGGTTGGTCGTGGTAAAAAAGCTTGTACGTTTGATCACGTTCCCGTGGAGCAGGCCGCAGCTTATGCGGCAGAAGATGCCGCGGTTACACTCAAGCTCCATCAAACGCTCTATCCGAGCCTTGATATTGATACACCGCTCAAGTGCGTGTTTCATACGCTCGAGATGCCGCTTATACCTGTTTTAGCTGACATTGAGCGCCATGGTGTATTAATTAATACAGCACAACTAAAAACCCATGGTGAGCGTTTAAATATCCGTATTGATACTTTAGCTAACGAAGCTTACACACTGGCAGGAAAAGTTTTTAATCTTAATTCGCCGAAGCAGCTTCAAGAGATTTTATACGATGAGCTGCAGCTTCCCGTGCTGTCAAAAACACCTAAAGGCCAACCATCAACCGCCGAGTCTGTATTACAAGAACTGGCACTGCAATATCCCTTGCCTGCCATTATTCTTGAATATCGTAGCCTGACAAAATTAGTCTCCACATACATTGAGGCCTTACCTAAACGCATCCATGCACAAACAGGCCGTGTTCATACATCATATAACCAAGCTGTTACAGCAACAGGACGTCTTTCATCCAGCGATCCTAATTTACAAAATATTCCTATTCGTCATGAAGAAGGACGGCTGATTCGTAAAGCGTTTATTGCACCGCCCAATCATGTTTTATTAGCTTCGGATTATTCTCAAATTGAGCTCCGTATCATGGCGCATTTGTCAGACGACCCTGCATTAAAGCGTGCCTTTGAGAACGATTGGGATGTACATGCCGCCACAGCCAGTGAAATTTTTGGTGTGCCACTCGACACCGTAACGTCTGAGCAGCGACGACGTGCCAAGGCCATCAATTTCGGTTTGATTTATGGTATGTCATCGTTTGGCCTCGCCAAGCAACTCGATGTTTCACGAGGAGAGGCGCGCGATTATATGGAGCAATATTTCAAACGTTATCCGGGCGTGCAAGCATATATGGAAAAAACACGAGAGCAAGCACACCGCCAAGGCTACGTTGAAACGCTGTTTGGGAGACGTTTATATCTTCCCGAGATTAATTCAAGCAATAAAATGCGTCAAAAAGCAGCTGAGCGCACGGCAATCAATGCCCCCATGCAAGGTACAGCGGCAGATATTATAAAAAAATCCATGCTTGCCGTTGCCACGTGGCAACAAACGGAGGCAGGAAAGCATGCACGTATGATCATGCAAGTGCACGATGAATTAGTCTTTGAAGTGCAAGAGCATGCGCTTGATGACGTTAAGCTTGCGGTTCAAGCCTGCATGGAAAATGCCGCGGTACTGTCCGTACCGCTACGCGTCTCCATCGGCATAGGTACAAATTGGGACGAAGCACATTAAAACACGTTAGAATATTTCTACACCATTCGCCCGGGCAATAATAACTTTATCGGCTGGGCGTTTGGCAAATATCCCATTATCAACCACACCTGGAATAAGCTGAATGGCGTCTTCCATAGCCATCGGCTCGTCTAAATTTAAATTATGCACATCCAAAATATGATTACCGTTATCCGTGATAAATCCTTCGCGATAAACCGGATCTCCCCCCAACTTAACAAGCGCACGTGCAGCTAGACTTCGCGCCATAGGAATCACTTCAACAGCAACGGGAAACGCGCCTAAACGTCGCACAAGTTTAGATTCATCCACTAGACATAAAAACTTTGAAGCAGCATTTGCGACGATTTTTTCCCGAGTCAACGCCCCGCCACCGCCTTTAATCATACTTCGATGCTGTGTGACCTCGTCCGCACCATCCACGTATAAAGCAAGCGGTTCAGCCACTGCAAGCTTTATTACAGGCAAGCCTGCCGCTCTCAATTGCTGCTCTGTTGCAATTGAGCTAGCCACACAACCATCAATACGATGCTTGATTCGAGCCAAAGCTCGAATAAAATACGTCATCGTCGAGCCTGTTCCGACACCTAACGTCGTTACATCATCCAAGTGATCGAGTGCTGCCTCTGCTACCTGCTGTTTTAATTGCTCCATATACACCCATCTTAATAAAATAGTTTAAATAAAAAAAAGCCTGAGATGACTCACAGGCTTTTGATATTATCAGTATCCATGCATTAACGCATAAGATTAGCTCGCAAAACGGTACTCAAGACCAAACATCACGGCATCCAATGAAGGACTCGCAATCTGTGCTGCCATACTACCCACGGTTCTACTTGAAAAGTTCATATCTGGCATATTAATTTTTAATGTCGAACCAAACGCATGCATCCAAGACGCCGTTGCTAACCAATCCTTACTGATGTGATATCCACCACCTAATCTTAACATAGGCAAGACATTAACCATGGTTGGATTCATGGCATAACCACCGTTCAATGCCGTTGAAATTCGACCAGGTACTGCGCCAGCTGTGCGCTCCAAGCCCTGTGGATTAATATTGACTTTAAGCTTCAAGTTTTGAATTAAAGCACCGACTTTAAAAAACACATCATACTTTGGTTGGTCATACACAAGCCCTGCCAACAAGTCGACACCGTACTGCCTCATCGACATCCCCGCATCACTTGTGGATACAGCCACGGTTGTTCCATTTCCTGTGCTTGCAATCGGATTCAGGTCCATCGAACCATAGTATCCCCAACCGGCCTCTATACTTCCTAAAAATGATTCAAATCGTCCAGACATCGGATGCAAGAAACCACCGGCGAGACGTCCACCCCAACCTTGATTTTCATTACTTGATGTAATATGTATATTTTGTGTTTGTCCTTGGACCGTGGCATTTAAAAGGTCGACACTATAGCCATCAACTTGCGGCCAAGTGTACATACCTTCACCGGCAAGAAATGGAATTAAAAAAGGTGTGGGCTTCTTAGCAGCACCCATGCCGCCCGCATGCAATAATGTAGACGCACTGCATGCTGATAATGCAACTGCTAAAATAATTTTTGTTTTCATGACCGTCTCCGTGTCTTTTTTAATTTTAATTATTTCCAAATTTAGATTGCCTCAGCGCCCCAATATTAAAATATAAAGACACGTTTACAAGCAAAGAAAAATATTTACACTCTCACGTTAAGCCAGTTTTTTCATAAAAGCAAAGTGGATCGCAAAATTTATTAAAATAATTTTTTTTACGCTTAATTACATGAAGGTCTTGTCTAAATTTGAACAAAATGTTATGTTTGAACAATAGTTTAAAATTTGTGTTGCGGTGATGTATGTTGTTCACAGAAATAAACCAAATATTTTTTGCCCGTCCGGATGCCAAGCCAGAAACAACGCCTTACGCATCACTTAAAACAACGCACAGTGATATCAAGCAAGAAATCAACCTCCTCGAAGCCGCTCTTAACGCATTAGATGCAGCGAGCGATGCGATCTATGATGCACCACGTGAATTACTTCAGCGTGGAAAAAATTTGAACAAGCGCTACGACAACATACGTGGGAATGAAAACATATCCTTTCGTAGCGATCTTTTTTATCTTCATGCATATCGTATTTCGTTAACATTCGCACGTCTAAACATTGCTCAAATGCTCTCACTTTTTACGTTTGATCAAATGGCCATTGTTTTAGAGGCCCCTGTCCCAATACTTTATTTTTTTAGTGTTGCATTTCTTGCTACACGGCTGTTACTGAACTTTATCACGGCAGCCAAACACGCGCTCAACGCCAGCGATGAAGAGAAAGAAGGGTTACCTTCCGGATTCGAACGCTTTACCTACGAACTTTCGCTCGTTGCAACAGATATATTCAATGATATCGTTTGGGCTGGCGCGAATTTATTGACCAATTATCCTCAGCTTTTGGGGTTATCCAATCCTGTCGTCAATGCTATTTTGCTGATCTGCCTCACATTTGATATTGGTTCGTCAGCTTATGCGTACGACAAAAATGAAAAGGCTTTTGCTAAAAAATCGCGTGAATACGAACAAGCCCTAGAGCAATTGGAAGCTGGTGATATCAATCGGATCGTAATTTCAGAACAATTAAAACAACTTAAGCTTAGTTATCGCGGAGACAAAGCTAAACTAGAGCAATATCTTGCTGCAGGCGCTACTATTTTGCTCGCATTTTCTTTAATCGCCTCATCTGCATACCCTTTATTTTTACCCTTGGGAGCCGCGTTATGCGTATTTGGTACCGCACTCTACCTGACCGCAGGTAAGCGTGCTGAATGTGTGAAAGCCCCATCAGCTGAAAACGATAACGCCTACGCAATTTCGCTCATCAAAAACACCATCTGCCCGCTACTATTTATGTTTACAGCAGCAAGTGTTGGATGGCCTGTGGCTATACTCGTCGCAGTGCCGATCATGATTTTGGACAATAAAGAAGCGATAACCAACCGGCTAAGCTTTGAAGAAGCTGAAGAACGCCAGGAGCTTCATCTCGCATAAATTGTATGAACAAAATACATTGCCCATATAAACCCAATATGTTATATTTTAGAACTGCTTGTTTTTCTATGTTTGTTTTTTATGCCGTCTCCTGAGCAGCCTTTGTCGTTTGTACGCATGAAGCAAGATTTTTTTGCTTCAAAACCACGTACAGCCGAAACAACGCCAGGATTTCTTCTCCATAACGAGAGAAAAATTGCCGAAGAGCACAGGCATCTAAAAGCGATATTAAAAAATACAAACGTCCAACACAGCCAAAAAAACTATCACGATTTTGTCCGCTATTGTGAAGAGCTGCTTGAGCTACATGATCAAACCATACGCCATGATTTCAAAAAACCCATGCGTGACAAGATCATTTTTGCACACGTAGCACGAATTATGCTGTCTTCTGCCCGCTTTATTGTACTTCAAAGCATTGAGCTACTTGATAAGGCTCAATACTTTGGCCAAACAACCAATACATCAACCATGATTGAACTTTTACTGGCTCCAACGCCGTATTTTTCGGTCCTCAGTGTGGCAGTTCCTGGACTTCGCCTACTCACTGATCTGGTTAACATCGCGAAACACGCCATCTATCCGACGGAAACGAACAAAGCTAACGAAGAACACGAACTGAGCCTCAGAGAGCGTTTTGCATCTGAACTGTATCGCGCCGGCACGTCACTCATCAATGACGCTTTATGGGTTCTGATCAATACCCTTTCGAGTTATCCCAAAGCTTTTGGTCTAACACCTCCCGTCGCCATGGCGCTTGTTCTGGTCGGCTTAATGATTGATATCGGATTTTTATTTTATAACTATCATATTGCAAATAAGGCTTATCAAGAAAAAAAAGACCAATATGAAGACGAAATAGATAAAAATAACCAACACCCGCCTTACCCTGGAATCAGCAAAACGATGAGCGAACGCCAGCTTTTGGAGCTCGAGCTTAGCTATTGCGGCACACAAAGCAACCTCAACTTATCGTTACTCGCAGGTAGTGCTATTTTAAGTGGATTTGCGCTACTCATGGCTGCCCCTCTGCCCATACTTGCACCACTTGGTGGTTTAATCTGTCTCTTAGGTACCTCACTTTATCTAACAGCTGGAGCTTACGCACATTACGAACAACAAAGCTTTATTTATAATAATAACAAGAACTTACTGAACACACCTCCATCAAGCCTCGCCGCGTCAGAAAAGGCAAAACAAGAAGCATGGAACAATTTTGTCATTCCGCTGATAACCAACGTATGCTTTCCCGTGATTCTCATTGCAACACTCGTCGTTTCTTCACCTGCGGCGCTTTTACTACTGATCGGATTTATTACGTTTAAAATACAATCACCCGAGCCAGAGCCGTTGATCGCATTAACCTACTAACAAAAATAACACGCCTTGTTTCAGTACTTTTTTCCAGGCAAACTAAGCTAACGCCTTCAATTGATTAGAAAAACAATCCGTGAATTTTCTAAAAAAAATCTCTGGCCTGATATTACTTTGCTTATGCCTTATCACCACGCCAGCGTGGTCTCTGATAAGTGATAATAAATTTTGGATCCCCGTGACACTCAACGGGAACTATGGAACGTTTTTATATTTTGTGGAACCACAACTGCGTCTCATTGAACCCAAAACATCTGGAGCAGATCAAACAAGCAATGTATTCAATCAGTTCTTGGGTAATATTGCCGGTGGCTATGAAATATACCCTGAATGGCAACTTTGGTTTGGCCAAACCATAAGCACCACCGCACAGGATGCTGTTGCGCTTAGTCGCGAGGAATATCGCGCCTGGGAACAAATCATGTGGAACCACAAAACAATAAACAATATTCATATTAATTCACGATTTCGCGCAGAACAACGAAAATCACTTTACTTTCCTGAATGGGCTTTTCGCTTACGCGAACGTTTAATTTTTAATATTCCATTAAAAAATAATTTATCTTACGAGCTCAGCAATGAAATTTTATACAATCTTAATTTAGTACCCTGGATTACCACGACAGCATGGGACCAAAACCGTTTTTATATTGCATTAGTTCAAAGATTTTCTAAACATTATGCCTTTGCTGTCGGCTATATGAATCAATATTTATTTCGAGATGCACCGCTCGCGCAAGCAAACAATGTTTTATATCTTAATTTTAGATATAACTTACCGACTTAACGCCTAGCGCTTTTTTTTAAGATCGCGTATTGTTTTTATAAGGTAGATGTATAAAAAATAAAAATAAATATAAATATAAAAACCGGGAGCTATAAGGATGAGCACGGATAAATTATTAGAAAACTACGCACAACGCTACACCGAAGACAAAGAAGAAGAAATGAGCCTCGGTGATTATTTAGCTTTGTGTCGTGACGATCCAACAGCTTATGCAAATCCTGCGGAACGCTTACTCATGGCTATCGGAGAGCCTGAACTAAGCGACACTCGTCACGATCCTGTACTATCACGCTTGTTTTCTAATAAAGTCGTGCCTATTTACAAAGTATTTGATGCTTTTTATGGCTTAGAAGAACCGATTGAACGCATGGTAGGTTTCTTAAAACATGCAGCGCAAGGTCTCGAAGAAACCAAGCAGGTGCTTTATCTTTTAGGACCTGTCGGTGGTGGTAAATCATCCCTTGCGGAAAAACTCAAAGATCTCATGCAAAAAGCACCGTTTTATGCCATCAAAGGCTCACCTGTGCTCGACTCACCGCTCGCATTATTTGATCCAGAGGAAGATGGCCCACTGCTTTTAGAGCAATATGGCATCCCCGATCGCGCACTACGCCACATCATGTCGCCTTGGGCCGTTAAGCGCTTGCAAGAATATAACGGCGATATTAATCAATTTAAAGTGGTTAAACTTCACCCTTCACGCCTTAAACAAATCGCTATTGCTAAAACCGAGCCTGGGGATGAAAATAATCAAGATATTTCCTCTTTAGTCGGAAAAGTGGATATTCGACAACTCGAAGAATTTTCTCAAGATGATACCGATGCTTACAGTTACTCCGGTGGTTTATGCCGTGCAAATCGAGGCTTACTCGAATTTGTCGAAATGTTCAAAGCGCCCATCAAAGTATTACATCCGCTTTTAACAGCCACACAAGAAGGCAATTACAACGCGACAGAAGGCCTCTCGTCCATCCCATTTGAAGGCATTATTCTTGCTCATTCCAATGAATCTGAATGGAAAACCTTTCGTAATAATAAAAACAACGAAGCGTTTATTGATCGTATCAACATCGTTAAAGTACCTTATTGCCTACGTGTATCTGAAGAACTTAAAATTTATCAAAAGCTTATTTCAAATAGCTCCCTGAAGAATGCACCGTGTGCACCAGGAACGCTCGACATGCTGGCGAAATTTTCTGTTTTAACACGCCTCAAAGAACCCGAGAACTCAAATATTTATTCAAAATTACGTGTTTACAACGGTGAAAGCTTAAAAGATACGGATCCTAAAGCAAAATCGTATCAAGAATACCGTGATTTTGCAGGCGTAGACGAAGGTATGGATGGCATATCAACACGTTTTGCCTTTAAAATTCTCTCCAAAGTATTCAACTTTGATCATACTGAAGTTGCCGCAAATCCTGTGCATTTACTTTATGTTCTAGAGCAACAAATTGAACAAGAGCAATTTCCTGAAGAAGTCGGTGAAAAATACTTGTCGTTTATCAAAGAATATCTAGCACCCAAATACGTTGAATTCATCGGTAAAGAAATTCAAACCGCGTATTTAGAGTCTTATTCTGAATACGGTCAGAATATTTTTGACCGCTACATCACCTACGCTGATTTTTGGATTCAAGATCAAGATTATCGTGACCCAGATACCGGCGATATTCTCGACCGCGCCTCGCTCAACACCGATCTTGAAAAAATTGAGAAACCGGCTGGAATTTCAAATCCGAAAGATTTCCGAAACGAAGTCGTCAACTTTGTACTGCGTGCTCGTGCGAATAACCACGGTAAAAACCCTCGCTGGAATAGCTACGAAAAACTCAAAGCGGTGATTGAAAAAAAAATGTTCACCAACACCGAAGATTTACTCCCTGTGATTTCTTTCAATGCGAAAGCATCTGAAGAAGAAAATAAAAAACACGCTGAATTTATCGCCCGCATGGAAGACAAAGGCTATACGGCTAAACAAGTCCGCCTTTTATGCGAGTGGTATTTACGCGTTCGCAAATCACAATAGGAGTAGCTACTCGCCATGAGTCAATTGATTGACCGACGACAGAGCGCTGGCAAAAAAAGCACGGTAAACCGGCAGCGCTTTTTACGTCGTTACAAACATCAAATCAAAGAAGCGGTTTCAAACGCCATTGGTAAGCGTAGTATCACGGGTATCAATCACGAAGAAAAAGTCACCATCCCAGCCAAAGATATCGCTGAGCCAAGATTTACACAGGGACAAGGCGGAAATATTGAACGCGTTCTTCCCGGCAACGATGAATTTCTTACCGGCGACCGTATCCAACGTCCAAAACAAGAAGGCCAAGGCGGTGGGGGCAATGGCGAAGCAAGCAAAGACGGAAGCGGTGATGACGATTTTGTCTTTGAGCTATCGCGTGACGAATTTCTTGAGCTTTATTTTGAAGATCTCGAACTCCCCGATCTCATTCGAAAAGAACTCGCCAAACAAGATACACCCAAAACTGTTCGAGCGGGGATTACCACCAGTGGAATCCCAACCAACATCAATATTGTACGCTCCATGCGACAAGCCATAGGCCGACGCATAGCCTTAGCTTCACCTTATAAACGCGAACTGCGCGAAATCAAACAAGCACTTAAATTACTCAAAAAAGATGCGTCGCCCGATGAAAAAAAAGTTCTCAAGCTCAATAAACGCTTAGACTATCTCAAACGAAAAATTAAAAGTGTTCCTTTTTTAGATACGCTTGATCTTCGTTACAATAGCCGCATTAAAATTCAGGCACCTACAACACAAGCCGTGATGTTTTGCATCATGGACGTATCAGGCTCCATGGATGAAACAAAAAAAGACATTGCCAAACGCTTTTTTAGTTTATTATATTTATTTTTAACCAAAAATTATCAAAAAATAGAACTCGTTTTTATTCGGCATCATACATCGGCCAAAGAAGTCACAGAAGAAGAATTTTTCTACTCGCGAGAAACCGGTGGTACGGTTGTTTCCAGCGCACTGGAACTGCTCGACGACGTGATTACAAGCCGCTATCCACCCAATGCATGGAATATTTATGCAGCGCAAGCGTCTGACGGTGATAATTGGAATGCTGACTCACCGCACTGCCTTGAACTCCTCCGTGATCGTGTTATGCCGCTCTTACAATACTTTGCCTACGTTGAAATTATGCCTCGTCATCATCAAAGCTTATGGGAAGCCTACCAAGAACTAACAAAGCTCTATCCAAATTTTTGTATGGAAAATATTGATACCGCTGCCGATATCTACCCGGTCTTTCGCGAGCTCTTCAAAAGGAAGACAGCATGAAAAAACGCACGCCACTCTCAACAGGCGCTGAATGGACGCCTGAGCTCATTCAAACCTACGATCGTGAAATTGGGCGAATTGCTCATGATTTCAAATTAGATACCTATCCAAATCAAATTGAAATCATCACGGCCGAACAAATGATGGATTGCTATGCGTCCGTTGGCATGCCTATTGGTTATCATCATTGGTCTTTTGGCAAGCAATATGTCAACGTCGAAAAACGCTATCAACGTGGTGAAATGGGGCTTGCTTATGAGCTTGTGATTAATTCTAATCCTTGTATTTCGTATCTTATGGAAGAAAACAGCATGGCCATGCAAGCTTTGGTGATTGCTCATGCTTGCTACGGCCATAATTCATTTTTTAAAAATAATTATTTATTCAAAATGTGGACAGATGCCGATGCCATCATCGACTACCTCGTATTCGCGCGCCAGTACGTAAGCAGCTGTGAAGAAGCACATGGCATTGATGCTGTAGAAGAGATTCTTGATGCCTGCCATGCACTTATGAACTATGGGGTCGACCGTTATAAGCACCCACCTCCTATTTCGCTGCAAGAAGAAAAACTGCGCCAACAAAACCGTGAAGCGTATCAACAATCCCAAGTCAATGATCTATGGCGCACCCTTCCGCCTGAAAAAGACTGTGACACATCTAAACAACAAGCCCGCTTTCCAGAAGACCCCCAAGAAAATATCTTATATTTCATCGAAAAAAACGCGCCTCTACTTGAATCATGGCAACGTGAATTGATCCGTATTGTCAGAAAAGTCGCGCAATATTTTTATCCTCAAGGCCAAACAAAAGTGATGAACGAAGGCTGGGCGTGTTTTTGGCATCACACACTCACACACGCGCTGTATGACGAAGGGCTTGTGACCGATGAATTCATGCTTGAGATCATACAAAATCACAGCAACGTCGTTGCACAGCCGGCTTACAACAGTCCTTATTTTAATGGCATTAATCCTTATGCTTTGGGCTATAACATGATGCAAGATATCAAACGCATCTGTGAGAACCCAACCGATGAAGACAAACAATTTGCCCCGCTTCTTGCGAATACCGATTGGCTCACAAGCCTAGATAGTGCCATGCGAAACTATAAAGATGAGAGTTTTATTTCACAATTTCTCTCGCCAAATATCATACGTGATTTAAAATTATTTCTACTCAGTGATAACGACCAAGAGCCTGAAATGCGTATCCATGCGATTCATGATGAATCGGGATATAACACCGTCCGTGAGGCTTTATCTCAGCAATATAATTTAGGAAGCCTGGATCCAGACATTCAAGTTTTTTCCGTTGATATCGAAGGCGATCGGTCGCTCACCTTGCACTACACACAACATAACCGCGTCCCCCTAGGAAAAACCACCCAAGAGGTCATGAAGCACGTGTATGCACTCTGGAAGTTCCCTGTGGCCCTCAACACCGTAAGTGCCACAGGCGAAACACTGCAAACGCATCATTGTCCCGAAAAAGAGGTCACAAGCCCGCCTAAACCATCAGGCCCTAACATGCCTCTGACTCCTACAAGATAAATCATCTTGTATATTTTGATTTTCTACCTATTGAGGTCTATACCTTAAGGCAAGCGCACAAATAAAGTATGCATGACCTATGGTATCACCTAAAAAGCTGCCCAAAGAACTCAAACCCTTATTTAAAATAGCACAAGAACGTATGTCTGAGTTATTTAGAGAGGTTAAATTTGATCCCGCTCACGGCAGTATTAATATAGACAACGAACGCTACATTCTCATAAGAGCATCGTCATTAGCCAATGATTTTTTTGATTGCATCTCCAAATCATATGGCGCCGTAAAAAAAAATAGCGCAACCGATTTTACACGACAAATTTTATTCGATTTTTCACATGCCATCGGGCAAAAAGATGCTGCGTTTTATCGTAAAAAGCTGAAGCTAAAAACGCCATCAGAAACTTTTGTTATGGGGCCAGCTCATTTTGCCTACGTAGGATGGGCTTCTGTCGAAATTTCACCCGAATCACATCTCGATCCTCATGACTTTTTTCTCATGTATAAACACCCCTTCTCTTTTGAGTCCGACGCTTGGATTCGAGCAGGAAAAAAAACAAAAACACCCGTCTGCATCATGAATGCGGGTTATTCTTCAGGCTGGTGTGAAGAAAGCTTCCAAATACCCCTGATTACTATAGAAATTTCTTGTAAAGCTCGAGGGGACGACTGCTGTAAATTTATAATGGCGCCACCCGATAAGATTGATGCTTATTTAGAAAAATATGGCCCAAATAATCAAAAAGCTTCGACTCGAAGACAAACCCTTAAAACACCTGACTTTGTAAAAATAAGAGAAATAAACGAAGAGCTTGTACATAGCGTTAACGAACTCAAAATCATTGAAGAGCGGTTTTTTAATATTACGAATGCTGCAAACGACGGCATCATCATGATGGATAATCAAGGGCTCATCATCTTTTGGAATAGAGCGGCTGAAGTTATTTTTGGTTATACAGAAAAAGAGGTTTTGGGAGAAAATTTACATCAGCTTCTCGCGCCAGCTAAGTACAAGCCATCTTATGAGAAAGGTTTACCTATATTTTTTAAAACAGGCACCGGATCGGTTATTAATAAAACGATAATTCTAGATGCTTTAACCAAAGACTGTCGCACCATTCCAATCGAAATAACCATCTCGGCCCTTCAATCACATGGACAGTGGCAAGCTATTGCTATTTTTCGTGATGTCACCCAAAGAAAAGAGCAAGAACGTCTCGCGTTATTAAATACCTCGATCATTCAAACCGTAGGCCAAGGCATTATGGTGCTCAATAAAGAGCTCGATATTGTTGATATTAATCCCGCATTCACATCCATTACAGGATATAGTCGCTCCGAGGCTTTAGGTCAATCACCTACCTTGCTTAGTTCAGGCCAACATGACGAACGCTTTTATCGAAACATGTGGCATGCCCTTTTAACAAACAACGCCTGGGAAGGCGAAATATGGAATCGTCGGAAAAGTGGCGACATATACCCTCAATTTTTAGCCATCACGATCATCAAAGATGAGTATGGCGAACTCCTTCATTATGTCGGTGTTTTTTCTGACATCACCCAACGCAAAGAAAAAGAATATAAACTCAATAAACAAGCAAAAAACGATATATTAACCAACCTTCTTAATCGACGATCATTCATTGATCAAACAAACCAAATCATTAAATTATCTGCTCGTAACAAAACAAAAGCTGCCGTTATATTTATCGACATTGATTATTTTAAAACGATAAATGACCAATTCGGACACCTTATGGGTGATAAGCTGTTACAACACATGGCCATCCGCTTAAAAAAATGTACTCGTGAATCTGACTGTGCTGCCCGCATTGGCGGGGATGAATTCTTGATCACCATGTATGACATACAATCACTTTCAGCCGTGACCAAGGCCATCAAAAAAATATTTGAACAACTCACAAAACCTTATGCCTTAACAAATAAACAGCTAAACATTGCCGTAAGTATGGGCATTGCTATTTACCCTGATGATGCAAAAACCACAGAAGATTTAATCAGACGTAGTGATGAAGCGATGTACAACATCAAAAATACCACCAAAAACAATTTTGGTTTTTGGAGCGCTACGAAGTAAGAGAGGGCTCATGATACGTACGTACCCCAAACCAAAGTTACCTTTGAAAGAAGCCAAGAGCTAAATTTTTCCAACAGGCATGATATATAATGGTGCTTCTCCCTCTCGTAGATGCAGCACGGACTTAACGCGTTCATCTTCAAATGCGCCAATAGTCACCGTCCCTACTCCCAAAGAAACAGCTTGTAAACTTATATTCTCTGCGACATGGCCTGCTTCCATATCTACGTATCGTTTGCCGCGAGGACCATATTTAGCCATCGTTTTTTCATAGCTCGCTGTAATCACAAGATGCATTTTGGCATCGTTCAACATAGCTCTCTGGTGTTGAGAGGTATATGCCAACTCCGTGCGTTTATCACCAACAAGCTGTAATTCTAAGCCATGATTTTCTGGGGAATAGTGATAAACTCCAGCAGGTAAGCCCTTTATATTTCCAGTAACTAAGTAAACTCTCAATGGATATAAGGCTCCTGCAGAAGGTGCCGTACGAAATCCATGTTGAGCGGTGATGCCTTGAGCTGCCCAGAGCAATTGAGCGACTTGTTTTAAAGTGATCAAATCATGCTTATATCTTCTTGATGAACGCCTTTTTTTGAGTGCTTCCTCAATTGAAATATTACTTTTAATGATAGGGGGAGGTAACTTCACGAAAGTTAATTGATTTAAGTCAGCGACGTTCTTTGTTTTCAACTTCACGCCAATTAAAATTAATGAGATAAGTAAGCTAATCAGAACACCCAGAATCATTAGCTTATGCTTGATAAAGCATTTTTTTGAGCGTTTCTTCACGATTAAACATATCCCTATCTATAAGCATCAAAAAATATTACATCGGAATACTCAGAATACAATAAAATTAAAAGTATAACGTTATCAAGAGTCAATACAACCTGTTATAGGGAGTAATCGTTTGCTCCCTAATAATATCGAAAATCATCAGCCCTCAAGGTACGCTGCACACAACATAACGGTGTTCCTAGGAGGTAACAGGGCGGCTCCATGCCTCAAGTGCTCCCTCAGCACTCGCCTCAAGTTCTTCTGATGTAATAACCTTTACTTTCGTTATATTCTGTCCTTGTTTCGTCTCATTAAGAAAACGAGCATAGTAAGTAATCTTGGGCTTGCTATTATCAATAAACGCTTCTTTTTTCCAAGTTACAGACAAACCGAACTTATTCTGAATATAGATCTGTACATTATGCTCTTGATTATACAATTGATTCAAACGTTCATCGAGCAGCTGTCGTATTTTATCACAGCTTTCAAGCAATGTTGGCTCAATTTTTAATACGCTTAATAAAATATTAACAGCACCCGTTGGGCACTCAGGATCATCTGCCGCATGATCATCTGGGTTCTCAATACGCATAAAACCACGTTGAATATGCCCTAAAAAAGAGGCTAATAATTCTTGCTTGGCCGCACATACCTGAGGTTCAGAAGCATACTGACGTTTGACTTCATGCCATACAAAATATAAAACATGCAAAGGGTTCTGAGCCGTGCCTGATGACAAATCTATTGCACCAAAACTCTTCCCTTCGCTTTCTTGTTTTAATCGCATGAAGCACCTTAACGAGGCGTTCATCAGCAAGCTCTCGTCAGCTATCGCACCTGCAACACGCGCACCTAAAAACGTTTCGATTTCATCATGAATTTCGGACTCATGTGCCATAACATCAGATTGCTGCTCCTTAATCACACCTTTAAATACCTCATTCATCATACTTGTATTCAGCGGATTATGAGGCGAATCATCATAATTTTTATACGTTTTAAAAAACTTATCTAAAAAGAAAAACAGCGTGAGTTTGTTTAATATAGCAGCAACATAGCCACCTTCAAATATCCCCACAAGATCGGGAACCATGACAGAAAAAAACAAATTAGGATTTATTTCTGCAATATCACTGAAAAAACTTCGCGTATCTTCCCATGATCCTCGAAACAGCTCCGTAAAACCACAACTCCAGCCCATACTCAGCGCTAAACTGCTTAACTCAAACATAACCCACAGAGCCTTGAATGGGCTCAGAGACAATCCCTTAAACGCTTCACGATACTTGCCTTCCATCAGTTTATCCACAAATAGAAAAAAACTAAGCATGACCGCTACAGCGATTAACGGCACACGAATCAAAAAATAAACGATAGCACCCAATATTTTATTAAGCATGTTTTAAAAACTCCAAATATTAAGATTATTAAGATACCGCACAGCCATAAACAAGAGGATAGCCAAGATTATCCTCGGAATCAGAACTAGAGTCAGAATGATCAGCTCTCCGACCAAACATACCACCAGAACTTGTCGAACCTATTGAACCTGTTGAACCTGTTGAACCTGTTTCCCATAATATGGTGAGCGGCGGAACCTCAGATCGTTCTGGATTAATAATTTCACAATCATCTTGAGGCTTATCTTGAGGCTCACTATTATTTTGAGACTCAATAACTGCATCTTCAGTCACACCGCTGCCTATCCAAAAATTCATACCTAATAAAAACGAAGCACTGCCCGAAAAAATAGTTAGCGCCACCGTTAATGCGGTAATCACCGCGACTGGGGGTAGAGCAATACTTGAAGCTACCAATAAGGCTGTTAAAAGCTCAAGCGACGCATACGTCAACGCGGCATTTACAAAAGCATTGGTCGACATGCATAAAAGACCCGCTACAGCCCAATCCGTTTCCATCATTTTTTGCCATTTGTCACCAAACTGGCCGCAAAGCGCTGTTAAATAAGGGGCGTAAAAATTATATTCCGTGAATCCCCCAAAGAAAAAAGACACGGCGGCACCTATGGCAAGTGCGGGTACGGCTGCAACCTGCAGCAAGATCAACGTTTCAGCTAGGCTTAAGGTAAACATCAAGCTAAAAGCAAGGACATTTCCAACGGCAATAATATAACCGCACCACTCCCCCAAACTCTGAGGTAATCCCGTTGCAGGCCCACTTTTTGGGTCCCATGCAGCAAGCCATGCTTCGAGTTCTTGAATCATCGTAATGAGTGTTACAAAAAGACCGGCCACGAGCGATAACATCGCGAGCGGACTTCCCATCGCAAATGTAAACGCCATTAAACCAAAAAGAACACCCGTAACAATAACAACCAAGCTTCCGCCAAAATACTTAGTTTGATCTAACAACGTTGCATTTTTATAATCAAAATACTTTCTTTTAGTATGAGCTGCTTCTGCGGTAATAACTAAAATGGATTTTTTAAAATCAATATCAGCCAATTTCTCTGCTAAATTGGTTAAATCGACCTCTTCATCGAAGCATACTGCCTGCTGCATTCCTTTTACAAAATAAGCTTTAGGATTGTCAGATAAATAAACCACACCATCCAATGCTTGTGTTAAATCACCATTTAACGATGACATCAAGACGAAGTCATATTCCTCTACGTTTACTTCCTTTGCATACGCATCATAATCTTCAAATTTCCACCGGCCAAGAAAATCACCCAGCAAATCCATGTTCATTTTATAATTGACCATGCCACTGCAAACACTACCCGCACCAAATGCTACCGCATGCATGGCTCGTGTAGAATATTGCGCTGCTGGAATAACACTTTTAAGAAACGAATCAACCGCTTGATAATTCTGCAACGCAACTCCGAGTGCGCCTAAACCCGCAGGTATATAAGCATAATCAGATGCTGTTGTATTATTTTCGCCTGCCATAACAATATCTCCACTACATGCATTGAAAACCCAATATAACGCATAAAAAACCAAGGTAAAACTAAATTATTGCATACTTATTCACTTCGAGCAATCTTCTGCTTGATTCGGCTTCAAGCAATTAAAATCAACCACCGATTTGCAAAATGTTTCTTTAATATAAAAAAAAGAAAAAATTACGGCCGTAATAACAATGATAAATAAAATAGAAAAAGCCATGTGATAATCATGTAATCTAAACTCAAGCGCATGATGTTTAGAGCGATCGATAAACCATCCAATCACCGGCGCGTTGACCGCAGCAAAGCCTGTAATCATCGCCTCATTAAGCGCAAGTCCTATCACAACAAACTGCTTTTTAAATTGCTCACCAATAATAGCAAACCCAACACTTTGCCCGCTGGCGGCAACGCCAAGAAGAAAAAATCCACTCATAACCAATAATTTTTGCGGTGCATAAATAATCAGAACCAAAGCTAATATGCCAAGCACCGCCGAAAACGAAAGTACGTTTTTACGACGCTCAAAATAATCTGATAAAAACCCAAGCAGCGGACAACCAAGCGCATAGCCCATCCATGAAACCGTAATCATGTAAGATGCAAAATTAGGACTAAAACCTTTGAGGCCTAAAAAAATACGACCTTCGTTTTCGGATAAGTACTCAATGGGAAAATAAATAGCTGCTGAAAATAGGGCGATATACCATGCTTGTGAATATGAAAAAAGCTTCAAAAAGGCTAAGACTTTATTTTCAGGGCGTTTAAGCACAACATATTGCTGTGTTTTTTCATGATTGTTTTCAACACATAAGTACACCAAGAAAAATAAGCCAAACCCAAGCACACCCAAATATTTAAAAATAAGCTGCCATGACATATGCGCTTGATTCGCAAGGTTCTCAAGCGGACCGGCCCCAAGCATCGGGCCCATCGTGCCAATAAATTGGGATAACCCAATAAATAACGCATTATAACGGTGTGGCATCCATTCATTCACCGAAACAAGTAAGCACAAAAAACCAACCGAGGCACCAAGGCCCATCAGCATGCGCATGACGACAGCAAATAGATACGTTTCTGAATAGGCAAAACCAAATGAGGCCATGGCACAGATAAACGACCCCATCAGCAGTGTTTTTTTAAGTCCAATATTGTCAATTAATAAACCAACAGGGACCTGCATAAAACCGTAGATAACAAGAAACAACGTACTGCTTAATAACGAGTACTCAACAGAAGTAAGATGTAAGTCTTGCATCAGTGGATGTTGAAAGGTGCCAAGCGATGAGCGTAAAAAAAACTCATACAAAAAAGACAGGGCACAAATACCCCAAACAACAAACCCTTTGCGACTGAATTGAATATTTTTTAGCATAGCTTAGGATACACTAAGCTCAATAAAAAATCAATCCATCCTTCCTTAGAACAGCCGACTTCATTAGGGAAAATTTCTATCGCCTGATATACTTTGCGGGTTATTCTCAACACGTCCTGGAGCTTTTTATGAGATGTATTCGTGTTTTTGCCACTATTTTATTATTCAGCGGACATGTTTTAGCACAACCAGACATTCAATTCAAAGACAATTTCCAGCAAGAGATCACGCCAAACCCAACCCAGAACATGCACGCGCTGACTCAAAATAAATTGATGCCAAAATCAGTTCCTCTACTTCGCGTGGAGCTATCAGACCATGCGAAAAATATTCTTGCCGAGCGCCTTAAAACGACTTCAAGCACAACAAATAAACCTCACCTAACAAAAAATATATCTAAGTTACCACCACAGATTCAACTCGGAATGAATCATGTTCCTGTACTCGATCAAGGACAACATGGTTCTTGCGCGATGTTTGCTAACACCGCTGTCGTTGACGCACTATTGAAACGAGGGGACTACATCAGCCAACTGTGCCTGTTGCAACTGGGGAAACATCTTGAACATTTTGGATATAACGCCAGTGGATGGAACGGCTCTATTGGCCCCATTATTTTACAGCAAATACAAGCCTTTGGCATGATAAGCAAAACCACACAAACCGAGGTCGGTTGCGGCGGACTCACGAACTATCCGGCCCATGATAAAATGCCAGAGACAGACATGCCTCTCTCGGAATACCACGAATTAAGTGAACCTTTGGCGGAAGGACAGTTTGCCTGGTCGCCTCTACTTGATTTTTACAAAGTACTTTTAGATAAAACAGAAGCCGAGTACACCCTGTATGAGGTCAAAAATGCACTGAGTCACCATGATCGCCTCACCATGGGTGTTCTCCTCTTCGGACCACAATACGGTGTTTCTGGAGCGACGGCACAACATCATGCCCCGAACGATACCTGGGTACTCCCGGACATGCGTGACATGATTTTCAGCTGGAATAAGATCGGAGGACACGCGATGATCATCACAGGCTATGATGATGACGCCGTTGCACTTGATCCTGATGGATACGAACATCGTGGCTTACTAACCCTGCGGAACTCTTGGGGTGAGCATATAGGTGACCACGGCGATTTTTACATGTCCTACGACTACTTTCAAACCTTAGCCATCGAGGTGCAGCGCATCCGCTCGCTCAATGCATTGATGACTTAGCAAAGACTCAGGTGGATCGAGTACTTGTTTTGGCCCACCGCCGATAAAAGCCTTGCTAAATGCCACACGTTCAGCAACCGATGCAACACCTTGCGCAGCTTCAGCCTCAATGGCCTCATAACGCGCCAACAGCCCTTCTCGATTCGCAATTTGAATATTAAGCCCAGGTCGCGCATTAAGTTCGAGCATAAGCGGCCCATGGGTTTTATCTAAAACAATATCTACACCCAAATAACCTAAGCCCGTGAGCTCAAACCCTCGAGCTGCCATCTCCAAAATAGTATCCCAATACGGCACTTGAATATTCACCGTTGAATTTAACGTATCGGGATGATAATCAATCGCATCATTATGTAACACACCACCACACGTTAAGCCCGTTGCTAAATCAATACCGACACCAATCGCGCCCTGATGCAAATTAGCCTTACCGTTTGAAGCACGCGTGGGTAAACGCAGCATGGCCATGGCAGGATAACCAAGCAAGCTAATCACACGAATATCTGGCACACCTTCATAACTGATCGCTTCAAACACCGGATCAACAATCACACGACGCTCAATAAGCCCATGGTCAGGATGCCCACCCAAACTGTAAGCGCCTGAAAGCAAGCTGGACAAATGATATTGCAAATCACCTAACGTCAAAAGCGTACCGCTTATTTGACGATAATGCTCAAACACGCGACTCGCCACCACGACAATGCCATCGCCGCCAGCTCCATGAGCCGGTTTAATCACAAAATCAGTATAAGGCTCAAGCAATCTATCCAATGATTTAAGTTGATGCTCAGCGGTAATGCTTTGATATAGCGACGGTACACCAATACCTGCCTCAATCGCCAATTGCTTGCTCTGCAATTTATCGTCTACAAGAGGATAATTTTTTCTGGGATTATAACGTAACGCATAATCGCCATTACGCCGGTTTAGACCCAGTACGCCTTGAGCTTTTAATTGCCGAGCAATCTTCCACATTATGATGCACCGGCTAGTGCTTTAAAGCGTAATAACTCAGACAAACGATAGCCACGATATTCACCAAAACTAAGAATCAAAGCTGACAAAACCAATAATAATTCCGGAAAAGCGAACATCAAATATTGTAAGGCCTCAAAATTCATCACTGCATATGCAATCACCGCCGCCAGTAAGCTTCCACCGCCAGCTTTTATCGCTTCAGAAGCCCCACGCTCATCCCACGTAACACACATGCGTTCAATCGTCATGGTTAAGATAATCATCGGGAAAAGTGCGACGGATAAACCCGAACCTAAATTTAGATTAAGGCTCATCACACTAATAAACAACATCATTAAGATAACCACGGTTAAAATAACGGCTAAGCGCGGCACCAAAAGCAGACGTAATCTATCCAAATAAAAGCGCACCAAAAGCCCAAAAGAAACAATCAGCGAAAACAAAACCACGCCCCACACCACATGCGTTTCTCGAAAAGCTAAGGCAATAAGCACCGGCATAAACGTTCCAAACGTCATAAGCCCCACAAAATTACGTAATAATAAAATTATAAATGCACCTATCGGCACCATCAGCAGGACTTTATACGTTTCTTGGACGTTGACAGGTAAAGCAAGCAGTGAAAAGCGCAATAACTTAGAATCAGTCTGAAGTCCGCGTGTTTTAGCCGCACTCAGTGCGTTCATCGGCGTCGGTGAAATGGTCAAACTAAATTGAGGCGTTTTGCCACCGGTTACCGTAAACAGCGGCTCAAAGCCGTATTGCCACACTAAGAAATTTTTAGGTAATCCGGCAGCTCCGGTATGTGGATTAATATAAATCCATCCTTGTTCGTTGTACACCGCCAAAAACCATTGGGTTTCAGCCCTTGTATCTTGCTTCAAATGAATGCCTTGAACAGGACGCGCTTCAATCCGCGCCTGATTAAGTACGGTAATAATCGCTCGAACCAAGGCTCGTTCACCCAATTCATCACCGATTAAAAGTCTAGCGTTACCATCGTGTTTATCCAATTCATGAATCACACTCTGTGTAAACGTTTGAATATCAGCCGACGACTGGCGTGCTTGCATAATCATGGTTTCAACCGCTACATTCTGATTATCAGGTAACACGCGCCGCTTTTGCAGCAAAGGCTTGCCTAAACGTCCTACTTGATGATCCGTTTCACGTAAAATAGCACGATAGTATAACGATTGGGGGCCGGCCCCTCGTCGCAGCGACCACACGGCCTCACGATTATCTGCTTTAAGATTCGTCGTCACACCATAGTTTTGAGAAACAAAATACTCATCAAGAATAACCAAAGAAGGCGGCATATACGGAATCGTCATATGCGCTTGAACGGGCCTGTTTCGCTCAGCCGTAAAACGTAAATTAGCCTCAACCATCCAGCTATTCACCGTCTCGGCTTCTGTCAACGGCACATCTAAAGCAAGATGTCTGTATAAAAAAACAGCGACGCCAATAAAAAATAATAAGCTTATTAAAGCATACAGATGGTGTTGACGAGATTTCATAAGCGATTCGCCGCGTGCTTCAAGGTGAATTTTTGCTTTGGATCGACCAAAGCATCAAACGCAACCAATGCTTCGCGGCCCAGCAATAAAGGATAAGAAAAACGTCGCCGGTTGGCTAAGTTCACACGAATGGTCCGAGTTTCCCCTCCAAGTTGGAGCGGCATGCTCACAACCGGCCGTCGAATATACGGATTTTTTAAGCGCGTACCTGCTATTTCTCCTGAACGCGCCTTAATATTCACATCACCCACATAGGCACATTTAAAGTGCACTTCCCCGGCCTTGGTCGGTACAACAAATTGAAGATAAGGTTTACCGTTAATATCAATAGAACGAATATGTCTTGCATATAACGAAGCTGATTTGGCTCCGGTATCTAGTTTAGCGGGCAGCGTGAGATGCTGATCGAGTAACGTCGCTTCTTCAAGATAACCAAGCACGCGCTTATTGTGCGCAAAAGCCTGACCTAAGCACAACGTCCACAATAACAAAAAAGTTACACATACACGCACGCCAGAACCCCAACTCATCAAAATGAAGTTAATCCTATCAGATCTACGCATTCAGGCACAGGGTAAGATCCCTTAAGACAAGATCCATTAAGACAAGATCCATTAAAAATTGTGTCAAAACCTCATATTATGCTAAGCTCAAATCGTTTATTTAAACACCCTCGCTTATTCAAATAATACGTTCAAGCGGGTCAATTAGCAGGAATAATAATTATGAGTATATTCACACGATTAGGCCAAGCCCTACGAAGCTGTTTTTCTTCCGATGGTAAAGGCAAACAAAAAGGCGTTATTAAATTTTTTGACCGAAAAAAACGCTTTGGATTCATCATCACAGGCGATCAAGAATACTTCTTTCATGCCAGTGCAGCACGGCCTGAAGATATCAAAGGCTTGCGTGACGGTGCACACGTTCGATTTATTCTCGTACAAGGTAAAAAAGGACCGCAAGCAGATAGCATCGAGGTGCTCTAACCCTAAAAAAAGCATTCAAATAGGAGACGGAACCCCCATGTCCTCAACAAACACCCCGACAATACGAGATGAAGTACAAGCATTACATGACCACCTTAATACACAAGTACTTGGTCAAGAAGATTTAGTATCGCGTTTATTGGTGGCATTGCTGGCCGATGGGCATTTGTTGGTTGAGGGGGCTCCTGGCCTTGCTAAAACACGCGCTGTAAAAGCTTTAGCATCAGGCATTGAAGGTGATTTTTGTCGTCTTCAGTTCACACCTGACTTACTCCCGGGTGATCTTACGGGAACAGATGTCTATCACCCCGACACAGGCTCGTTTACCTTTCAGCCCGGGCCTTTGTTTCATCCCTTAATTTTAGCCGATGAAATTAACCGTGCGCCAGCCAAAGTCCAATCGGCTTTGCTTGAAGCGATGGGCGAACATCAAATCACGATTGGCGGTAAAACATATCCGCTTCCTGAATTATTTCTCGTGATGGCCACACAAAACCCGATTGAACAAGAAGGCACATATCCACTACCCGAGGCCCAACTCGATCGCTTTTTGATGTATGTTAAGATTGACTACCCAAAAGCAAGCATCGAGCACGATATTCTCATGCTCGCGCGGCATGAAGCCTCTGGCATAAAAGCATCTAAGACCATCTCATCGGCAGCATGCAAGCCACTACCGCAACGCACCTTGTTTGATGCGCGCCAACAGGTGTTAGACGTACACACCAGTGATGCCTTAGCTTCGTACTTAGTGGATCTCATTGTGGCCACACGGGACCCACGACGTTACAGTGACGACCTTGCCCGTTGGCTTCGTTTTGGTGCAAGTCCTCGTGCAACCCTGGCACTTGACCGTTGCTCAAAAGCACTTGCATGGCTTGATGGCCGGGATTATGTCACGCCTGAAGATATTCATCTTGTTGCGCATGACGTACTTCGTCACCGTGTATTACTCACCTTTGAGGCCGAAGCTGAAGGTATCACGGTCGATGCTTTTTTGGATGAACTTCTACGTTTAGTCGCCCTGCCTTAAGGAACTTGCCCGCATGAGTCATGGCGTTATCGCAACCCTTCCTGAACTCATCAAGCTCGAGCAATTTGCCCGAGGACGGCATCCTCATACCATCGCCAAAGCCGCTCGAAGCGGTGATAAGCTATCGCTCCTACGTGGACGAGGTATGGATTTTACCGACGTTCGTCATTACCAAACAGGTGATGAAATTCGCCATATGGAATGGCGCTCAACGGCACGTACGGGCAAGCCTCACATCAAGCTTTATCAAGAAGAACGTGAACGTCCGATTGTCTTACTCGTTGATTTTAATCCTTCGATGTATTTTGGCACACGTGTTGCGTTTAAATCCGTACTTGCCGCTCGTCTTGCAAGCTTGATAGCTTGGATATCCTCGGCCCAAGGCGATCGCGTCGGTGGTTTTTTATTTTCGGGCACACATCACCAAGAATTTGTTCCTCGCAGCCGAAAAGCGGGCGTTTTACCACTATTGGCAGGTCTTTCAGACTATAGCAATATTTTACATCACGACCATGATCGTGAACCACGACCACTCGCTCATGCGCTCACACAATTACGGCATGTTTTAAAACCTGGTAGTTTACTCGTGCTCATCAGTGATTTTTATACGTTAGATACTTCATGTGAGCCTTTAATCAGTCGACTTAGGCAACATAACGATCTGCTTGCCTACCACATCACAGATCCCCTCGAGCTTGCCCCACCTGCTCCAGGTTATTATCCCGTCACAGATGGCACGCGCCGGTTACGTTTGAATACCCGAGATCCACACATTCATCAAGCCTACACAACATTTGCAGAAACGCATCTTGCTGATGTAGAGCAACGCTTTAAGCGTTTTAAAACGCCATGTGTATCACTCACCGCAGAAAGCGATTGGGTCAACATCATCCACCAGACGTTTCCTCGGAGGAGCCATGGCTGATAGCAATGTACTTTCTCAATTACGCGATATTCACATGCCACCCCCGGTCAGTGCTTGGCCGCCAGGACCAGCCTATTATGGTGTGTTGGGCCTGTTTATTATGCTTTTTTTACTATGGCTCATACGACAACGTCACCTCCAATACACAGCCCCTAAGCGCGAGGCTCTAGCTGAGCTTACACGCCTTAAAACCAGCTATCTTAAAAAACCTGAGCCCAAACAAACAGCAGCGGCCATTACTTTATTACTTAAGCGCGTGGCCCTGGTTTACCACCCTCGCCTTGAAGTGGCGAGCTTACATGGCAATGCATGGCCAGAATTTTTGAAGAAAACAAGTCGTCGATTAGATGCTGATATCGATGCCACCGATCAAATTTTATGTGAAGCACCGTTTAACCCCCAAGCAGATTATCATCTGGAGCCGTTATTTCTGGTGGCACGACGCTGGATCAAGCAGCGGAGAAAAAAATGTTCGAACTAGCCACTCCTTGGGCACTTATCGCTTTAACACTTCCCGTACTCATGTGGATTATCCTGCCGCGTGCAACCACAACCAGCCAAAGCGCGTTAAACATTCCGTTCTTTGCTCGTTTATCGTCGATTCAAACCGCGAAAACGCGTCAGTCTACTTTATCTTTAATCTGGCTCTATTTTATCTGGGCTTTACTTGTTTTTGCCTTATCAGGCCCTCGCTGGGTTGGCGAACCACGACCGTTGTCGCGTGAAGGCCATAATATTATGCTGATTCTTGATATCTCCGGCAGTATGGATATACAAGATCATCTGCTCAACGGTCGTCCTAACACACGCCTTTCTCTGGTCAAGCACGCCGCCGAGATGTTTATAAAAAACCGCCCGGGCGATCAGCTCGGTTTAGTTTTATTTGGAACACGGGCCTATTTACAAACACCGCTTACCCATGATCATGCAACCATTCTTATGCGCTTAAAAGATGCGACCGTAGGTCTCGCAGGTAAAACCACCTCGATAGGTGACGCCTTGGGCCTTGCTGTTAAGCACATGCAGCATATCCCCCCCCAAGGACGTGTGGTTGTTTTACTCACCGATGGTGCCAATAACTCAGGTACGCTACCCCCACTGAAAGCAGCCAAACTTGCCCAAACAGATGGCATTAAAGTTTATACGATTGGATTAGGTAGTAGTAATACTGCTGCTCGACGCTATGGTTCTATACCCGTGATGGCCGATGATTTAGATGAAAATACGCTCAAAACCATCGCATCCATGACCTCCGGACGGTATTTTCGCGCGACAGATAAGCGTTCGTTAGATAATATTTATCAACTCATCAATCAACTCGAGACCGTGTCGCAATCTGACGCAACGGTACGTCCTGAGATTAACTATTATATTTGGCCTCTCACACTTGCACTGTTCGGGTTTTTATTATGGTTTTTACATATCACCGCTGCTTTTCAACGTAAGCCGCGCCCTCAACGCCGATCATATCAAGAGGAGCGGGTGTCATGACCTATCAACTTCACTTTTTACGTCCGGCTTGGTTGATAGCGATCATCCCTCTCGTCATGCTTGGCATGTTTATGCTTCTTCAAAAATCCTCAAGTCGAGCCTGGCAAACAGCCTGTGATGCCCATCTTCTTCCGCACCTTTTAGAAACGCACGGCCAGGGACCACGGCATCGCGCATTGTTCTACTTATTAGGAGCGATTTTATGTATGATTTTAAGTCTTGCAGGTCCAAGCGGTAAAAAACTACCGGTACCTGTTTATGAATACTTACATCCACGTGTTTTATTACTCGACGTTTCACGTGAAAACTTAGCTAGCGATCTTAAACCTAACCGCTTAACACGCGCCAAATTTAAACTCCATGACTTATTTCAACATCAAGATAAAGGCCAGTTTGGTTTGATTGCTTATACCGAAGAACCGTTTGTTGTCTCACCGATTACACATGACGCACAAACGATTGATGCACTGATTGATCCGATTTCTCCCGACATCATGCCAGTTGATGGCAATAACCTTGAGCGAGCACTACAAAACGCAGCTCAGCTTATCCAGCAAACCGGAGCTGGACGTGGCGATGTACTTGTCCTCACAGGCACAGTACCAAGCCAAACAGCCATAAAAACAGCAAAAAAACTTGCCGCGCAACATATTTACACTTCAATTTTACCGTTAACAACAGCCAATATAAAAAGCACACCTTTTGAGAAATTTGCACATGCCGGTCATGGACTCAATATTCCTTTTAAAAACACAACAGCAGATCTCAAATCCTGGCTAAATTACAATCCGTTTGAACATTCACTCAAAGCAAAAGACAACGAATCAATGCCCGTTTGGCGTGATGATGGACGCTGGCTGATTATTCCCGTACTTCTTCTACTTCTGATTGCATTTCGTCGTGATTGGCCTCTGAGGTTACGCCCATGAAAATACTCATTGCTTATGGCTTACTTATCTTCGCTTCCATCACGCATGCCTCAACTTGGAGTGACCTTTGGAAAAACACCAACCAACGTGCTGTCACGCGTCTTGAAGAAAAACAATTTGATGCTGCCGAACAAACGTTCACGCGAAAAGATTGGCAGGGCGTTGCCGCCTTTCGAAACCAACACTACGCAGCAGCTGAAAAAGGCTTTCAAACACAAGATGGCGCAGAAGGATTTTATAATCAAGGTAATGCACTCGCCTTTCAAGAAAAATACAAGCAAGCCATCGAAGCGTATCAAAAAGCTCTCAAGCTTGAGCCAAAACATCAGGACGCAAAATACAATCTCGCCCTGCTTGAAGATATGCAAAAAAACAATCCTCCTGAACCTGACCAATCTGACCAATCCGACCAATCTGATAACTCAGATAGTTCAGATAAATCAGATAACAATCAAAACAAAACCAACAACGCCGGTAACGACGAAGGCAATTCAAATCAAGAACAACCGCCCAAAGATGGAAATAACAAGCAAGCATCAAATCAAAAACAAGATGGCTCAAACAGCACACCAAGTAAGCCCGAATCATCGGAGTCTGAATCTGAAGCTGAATCTGAATCTAAGCAAGCATCTGAACAGCCATCTAAGCCCGAGGCCGAATCAAGTCCCGAAGCAAAGTCAGAAGAGCAAGCAAATACCAACCCAAAAGAACAAGGAGAAAAAAACACACAACACGCCAGCGCATCACCCACCGATGTCGATCAACAGGCAAAAGAACAATGGTTGCGTCTTATTCCTGATGACCCAGGCGGACTTTTACGAGAAAAATTTTGGCGTGACCATATGAAGCGATTACAGCAGAGGCGCTCATGAAAAATATACGCTTCGCTACCTATTTTTTGCTATTTTTATGCGTGATGCCAACGTATGCAACCACCTTATCGGCCAAAGTTGATCCCGCTCAGATCATGCCAGGACAGGCCTTTCATTTGATTTTAGAATTAGATGAAAATGCACCGGCAGGTTTACCCGATTTTAGCCCGCTCCAATATGATTTTCAGGTTCATGGCACCGCCCATCGTGCTTCTTATATGTTTATTGATGGCCAATCCAAGGCATCATCAAGTTGGACCGTAACACTTACCCCAAAACACACAGGAAAAATTATCATCCCAGCCATTCAGGTTGGACATGCCCGAAGCTTGCCGACCAGTATTGAAGTCACCAACACGCCACATGTATCTGAAAAAAGCATCAATACAGCACCGGTGAATGCATTATTTATACAAACCACAGCAAGCGAGACTCAACCGTTTATTAATCAGCAGCTCACGTATACCGTTAAAATTTATCATAATTCTTCTATTTTAGATGCGATGTATCAACCACCTCAACTCAGTGACGCACTGATCATGCCTTTAGGCGAAAATCGCCAATACCAAGTGATAGAAAACGGGCGTCCATACCTTGTGGAAGAACAAAAATATGCTTTTTTCCCCCAACAAAGCGGCAAGCACATTATTTATCCCCCAAGTTTTCAAGCGTTAATTTATGATGACATTCCGCGGCGGGTACGTGCCGACGGCACATCCAAGCCTCTTGAAATAAAAGCTATTCCTGATGATTTTAAAAATAAGCCATGGGCCCCTGCAAAATCATTAGCGCTCACCGAGCATTATGATCAGCAAAATACAAATTTTGACGAAGGCACAACGCTCACACGCACGTTAACGTTAAGAGCAGCAGGACTCCCCGCAGAACTACTACCGCCCCTTGATATATCTAAAAGCCTCGCGTTTAACACCTACCCCGAACGACCGGTACTCAAAACAGAAACGCAAGGCTCAGATATTGTTGGAAAAACAACCGTTAAAATCAGTTATTTGTTTAATCAAGCAGGCCAGGTCACACTCCCCGCCCAAACCGTCACCTGGTTTAATACCGAAACAGGAAAAACCGAGCACTCAACACTCCCTGAGCGCATTGTACATATCGCTGCGCGCGCAGGTAGCTCAACACAAGCTCCACCAGCTATAAGAACACCTGAGCCTAAAAAAGCGCCTAAACAACAACCTACAGCAAGCCAATTTACTTTTAAGCACGCCTTTGCCTTTCATATGGGCCTTTTATGCCTGTTTCTAATCGCTTGTTTGTTTGTGTTCTTAAAATATTTAAACCATAAACACACGCGCTTAATTAAGCGCCGAGCATTTAAACATTTATCTCAAGCCTGTCTTAGTCATCAGCCACTAACTTCACACGATGCATTATTTATATGGGCGAAATTAACCTGGCCTAAAATATCACTGTTAAACTTAGATGATATCGCAGAGCACGCATCACACCCTGAGCTTTCTAAGCAGCTAAAAATACTCTCGGCTGCGCTCTACGATGCTGCACAATCTGAACCATGGAACGGCGAAGCCTTGCTTAATGCCCTGCGCCAGCTTACTAAAAAACACCGGCACCATACAAAACAAGCATCTCGTTCTAATAATTTACCGCCAATTAATCCTCAAGATTGAATGCTTTTAATTTTTATGAGACCATGCTCGATTCATCTCAAATTAGAAGCACCATTTATGTTTAAAGCGCAAATATTTCAAAATGAATCCATTCTTTACATCCTTGCTCAAAAGCCATGCGAGCCTCTCAATCCCAATCGCCGCACCTTTCGTGAAGGTGATTTTTTGTTACACATACCCCCTGAATGCTCAGAAAAAATTTTATACAAAATAGATTCAAACCAGTTCGTTCCTAAAGGTCTTCTTCAGAATAAAGATTTAATCGAGGCAGCAGAAAACAGTGTAAAAAATGGCGCAAAACACTTCAAACGAGCACTTGTTAATCAAACAGGAAATGAACATTTAGTTTTATGCAATACCGTTCAACGAAAGTGTGCTTTATATATGGCGCCGTTAGAACGAAAAGCACTTATTAACGGATGTCGTCTTCCCTCGATACCCGAAGAATTGGACGACCTAGATGAGTTGAATATCCTGGGTGAGATTAACTGCAAATTACCCTGCGAGGACGCATCTCCATTAACTATTGCCCATCAACATAGCCCCGTGCATGAAAAGCAGAAAGAGCATGATGATGCAGAGATAGGCAACGCCGCATGCCGCGTATAAGCTAGCTTATTGCAATGCAATACCACTTGTGATTATGATAGACAAACAAAATGTCATATTACGAGCCTAATATGAACAAAATATTTTCACCCGTAAAGATATGTTTATTTTTACTTGCACTCAACACGCCTTCATTTGCCGATGTTACAACGCCTCCATCCGATATGTTTGTGAGGCTTGCATCGAATGGCAAACTGTACGTACAAGCCGGGGCGTTTAAATCCGCTGAGAATGCTAACAACTATCGCCAAAAACTTTCACAACTCACGACCCACTCAGTTATTATTAAACCTGACGCAACCTATCATCGTGTATGGATTGGGCCATTAGACTCCATACAAAGCGCCAGAGCACTTCGCATGGCCTTACTCAATCCAGCAGCAGAAACAACCCAAACGATCATGACAACAATGCAGGCGCCTTCTAAGCACAAGAACTCCGCCCCCTTATCCTACGTTGCCACCGTCAGTGCGGGCCCTGCATGGTTCGACAAGGGCAACAAACAAGCATTTTACGTGCAACCCATGACTGAACGTGCTTATGTGCCGTCAGATACCAACACGCCAGCTATTGTAGAGGTTTTCACAGGTGTTCGACACCCATTTACACCCAAGCTAGACAGTCAATGGGGTATTACTGCGGTCACATCAAGCAACCTTAACTATAAAGGCGGGATTTGGGATGATGCCCTGCCTCAGTTTTATAATTTTAATTATGCTTATGATATTCAACATATCCATATTGGCTTAAAAGGTAAGTTATTACGTGATGTTGGCTATCGATTAGCACCCTACGTGAGTGGAAGCGTCGCACTTGCCTTTAACGAAGCTAAAAACTTTACGAATATGCCCCTCATCCCTGAGGCGGTTGTACAACCTAACTTCCAATCCAACACCACAACCGCCTTTGCTTACACGGTAGGGGCCGGCCTCCAAGCAAATATCTATCAGCATTGGTATTTTGGCGTTGGGTATGAGTTTGCTGACTGGGGTAAGGCGCGATTAGCTCGTTCATTTGAACAAACTTTAGGAAGTGGCTTATCCATTGCAAACTTATACATTAACCAGCTTCAGTTTAGCTTAAGCTATTATACGTAATAATATATCCAAGGCTTACACATGCAATATACTAGCAAGCTTAAATGCTTACTCTATATTTTTTCACTTTTATCCATCGCAGGGCTTGTTGAAGCAGCAAGTCCAGTCTGGACATTCACCCCTCTGACGCCAACAACCGTAACACCACCAGCAATCATCCAATATCGCGTAACTAATCAATCATCCAAGCCTCATACCCTCGTGTTATCACCTGCAGATGGCATGACACAAGTCACAACTGCAGGCAATTGCTCAGACGCACTCACGCTCACCTCAAGTCATCCATCGTGCATACTTACGTTGAGTATTTCAGAAAACGCATCTAGCTCTACACTTCATAGTGCACCTACGGTTTGCGAACAAGGCCCCAATGGACAAATCAGCTCATTACAGTGCTACCAACCCAGCCCTGCCGATATCATTCAAATCATTCCGCAAACACGCCAACAAATGGCTTACATAGCCAATTATGGCAATGACACCCTCTCCATTTGTCCTGTTAAAACTGATGGCGATTTAGGTACGTGCACCGTAACCGATGGCAACTTGACCTTTAACCAACCTCAAGCCTCCGCAATCCGCTCAGATGGCACATACATTTATATTACTAACTTTCTAAACTCAACCGTTTCAATTTGCCCTATTAATGCGGATGGTATGCTAGGCACATGTACCGCATCTAACGGCAATGGAACGTTTAGTGCCCCGAATACCGTTTCCATCAATCCAAACAATACCTATCTCTATATTAGCAATGCAGGCACAGGAAAATTATCTATATGCCCCCTCAACTCTGATGGCTCCCTTGGTACATGCCAAAATTATGACGATAACAATTTCGGTTCAACATTTAATTCCACGGGCTCTCTTATATATATGCTGGTTGACAATGGTAGTGGTTCAAGAGACGTCACTTACTGCGCTCTAAATTCTGATGGCTCAATAGCTACGCCGTGTCCATCATCAGCAAGTGCGACGTTTAATAATGCCTACGGAATCAATCAAAATGCTAGTGAAGAATTCATGTATATTGCAAATACGGGCCTCTCCAATATTTCTATATGCCCAGTAAACCCTGATGGCTCTCTTGCAGCATGCACAACGAGTAATGCAGAGGGCACATTAAGCTTTGCTCCCGGTTCTAGCACGGGGCTCTTTATGAAAAGCACTACAAAATATGGTTATATTCCAAATCACGCAAATAATACAATATCTATATGTTCTATATTAGGCAATGGCTCACTTGATATTTGTTATGCCGTCACGGGAAATGCTACTTTTAACCAACCCTTCAGCGTAGCTTTGTTCCCCGTTTAAATATTTTTTAATAGGCGTTCGACATCATGCATAAGATTATTTTAAAATTTGTACCCTATATCATTACAGCCCTGTCCATCACAGGACTCGCTGAAGCAAGTCCTGTCTGGACGTTTACCCCTTTGACAGCTACAACGGTTACACCACCAGCAATCATCCAATATCGCGTAACTAATCAATCATCCAAGCCTCATACCCTCGTGTTATCACCTGCAGATGGCATGACACAAGTCACAACTGCAGGCAATTGCTCAGACGCACTCACGCTCACCTCAAGTCATCCATCGTGCATACTTACGTTGAGTATTTCAGAAAACGCATCTAGCTCTACACTTCATAGTGCACCTACGGTTTGCGAACAAGGCCCCAATGGACAAATCAGCTCATTACAGTGCTACCAACCCAGCCCTGCCGATATCATTCAAATCATTCCGCAAACACGCCAACAAATGGCTTATATCCCGAACACGGGCAATAACACCGTCTCCATTTGCCCCGTAGAAACCGATGGAAATTTATCTGCATGTACCGTAACGGATGGCAATGGAACCATTTTCGAGCCCTTTGCTGCCGCGATAAATTCATCCGGTACGTTTATATATATCGTCAACTTTGGAAATTCAACACTGTCCATTTGCCCCATTAACACGGATGGCATGCTAGGTACGTGTACTGACACGACCGGCAACGGAGCGCTTAGTTCTCCTACAAGCATCGCCATCAACCCTGATAGTACGTATGCTTATATCAGTAACACAGGGACAAGTGAGTTATCTATATGCCCACTTAACCCTAACGGCTCGCTCGGCACCTGCCAAAATTATAGTAATTTAGGGGACACCAGCTCAACATTTAATGCAGCAGGCTCTTTTATATATAGAGCGCTGATTACTTCAGTAGATTATTGTGCCTTAAATCCTGATGGCTCATTAGCAACACCGTGCACACCTTCCGGAAGTGGTATAACGGATGCCTTTGGCATTAGTTTGAATGCTGATGGAAAGTTTATTTATATCGCCAACCGTAATATTGATACGATTTCTATATGCTCTATCAACCCTGATGGCTCTCTTGGAGCATGCGACGTTGATGATGCGGGCGGGACGCTAGACTTTACCCAAGGTCGAATCGGTCTCTTTATGACAAGCAGCACAGATTACGGCTACATACCTAACCGGGGGAACAGCACGGTATCTATTTGTTCTATCTTAGATAGCGGCTCACTGAATGCCTGTCATGCGGTTACTGACAGTACCTTTAATGAGCCCGCAGGTGTAGCTTTGTTCCCTGTTTAATTATTTGCTTCATCCCGTGCCCTGATACCATGCTGAAAGCACTTGCATCAGCTCATCCAACCCTTGGCGCTTAAGCGATGAAAAGGTTTGTGCACTAAACAAATCTTGGTATTCACTGTAATGTTTACGCACGTGCGCAAGCGTATTTTGTGCCTTACTTCGGCCAATTTTATCTGCTTTTGTTAACAAAACATGGATAGGTAAGCCGCGATCGAGCGCCCAATCGACCATCGATAAGTCCAACGGCATCAGTGGATGACGAATATCCATCATCACCACCAAACCACGCAAGCTTTGTCGCACATCAAAATAATGTGCCAAATGCTTTTGCCATTCTTCTTGCATCGCCTTCGACACTTTTGCATACCCATAACCTGGCAAGTCAATTAAACGATACGCCTCATCGTTTAGAATAAAGCAATTCATCAGGCGCGTTCGTCCCGGCGTTTTACTGACTTTTGCGAGCTGTCGAATCCCCGTTAGGCAATTAATCGCACTGGATTTTCCGGCATTTGATCGTCCGGCAAAAGCCACTTCGGCTCCTACATCTTTAGGGAGCTGATCAACACGGGCTGAACTTTTTAAAAAACTGGCTTGGGCATAAGGAATCATGGAAAAACTTACCTTGTTATCATGCATTAATTAATAATTTCAGAAAGTCCATCTAGAACACGTGCTAGCTCATGATCGGTAATACGACCCAGCTTATTACCTAGGCGCGCTGTCGACAACGTTCGAATTTGGCTCATTTTAACCCATGCTAATTTTTGTGCAACCTTATCTTGTAACGCAAGCGTCAAAGGAAAACCAGCTTTTTGCTTTTGGCTTGTTAATGCCACAGCAATCACGGCCCCAGACTTTTCATTGAATACATCATGACTCACAACCAGCACAGGCCGGCGACCTGCTTGTTCATGGCCCTGCGTTGGATTCAAATCGGCCCAAATTATATCACCCCTTAAAATTCTGGCCATGCATCAACATCCTTATCTAAATCTTCATCCGCTAACTGCTGCTCAAAAGCCACATCCAATTGTGAACATGCTTTCGCTAGGCTTTCATGCTCACTAAGAGCAACAATTTTACGCACGGCAACCTGAATTGCCTGGCTCCGCGTCTTAAATTCTTTGTTTAAAACCAACTGATCTAATTTTTGCAAAAGTTCATGATCCATCGAGATGGCAATTTTATCTGCATGCATAAATCCCCCTTCCCCTCACATAAAGTAATACTTTTATCATACTTCAAGTATAACTTAGATTAAGATAAAAATACAAACTGGCGATTTATCTCAAAACAATGTACGATCGACCGTCAAATTGCCTCGAGAAAAATCATGAGAGCTATCTGGGCTTCACTACTATTATTACTCACAACATGCGCTGGATACACTATGGGCAGCAATACGATCGGCCGTGCTATAACCGCACCCTGCGCCACCTGCCATGGCCAAGACGGCCGTAGCTTAAACCCGGCATGGCCTAATCTTGCCGGCCAGCACGCTGATTATTTAGTCAAACAACTTCAAGATTTAAAACATAATAACGCGCGTCACGTCGATGAGGCTATGGCTCCGTTTATTCAAGCACTAACCGATGAAGATATCCAAAATATTGCTGAGTTTTATTCAAAGAAACCACTGCCACCAGGCACTCATCGGCTTCGACGAAAAAATACACGTGGCGAAGAAATTTATCACCAAGGCGATACAAAACAACATATTCTAGCCTGCATCACCTGCCATGGCGTAAATGCAAAAGGCAATGGCCGACCGGGCTTTCCGTCACTTGCAGGTCAGCACCTTAACTACACCATCCATCAACTACAAGCCTTTAAAACCCACGATCGTCAAAACGATCCAGCCCACACCATGTATATGGTGACGGCAGCTATGAGTCCCGATGACATGTATGCCATCGCTTATTACCTCGCAAGTTTACCCAAATGACTGGCATGATATATAGACAACTCGTATAATGATTTAATTTTGATGCCTTATTGAAACCTAATATCATGACCATCTCATCTGCAAGGCGCACATTAAAACAAATAAACTTTTATGCATCCGATGCAAGGCCATTCCGTTACGCAATGACCGCATTAGTTTTTTTAAATATGGCCAAAGATGCGGTGGATACGTTTAAGCCCTATAAAACCGCACAACACCGAGCACGCGATCTCGATCAATTCTATTCTGGCCTGAAAAATACATTAAAAGCGATTGTATTTATACCTGTCAGCATCCTATGGTTCATCGCCGGTTTAAGCTGTTTCATCATCGCGCCCATACTTGGCGCCATAAACTATCAAAGAAGAACCCCAGACTCAGCATCAGCATCAGCGACGTTATGGAATGAAATATCGAACGCGTATTCAAATTCAAGTCAAATGATGAGCGCTTCGATAGAAACGTTGGTCGGCTCGCTGACGCAAACACTACGTGGCATAACTCAAATGATGACAGCACCGTTCACACTCCTTCGCATACCACTCAGGGATTATTTATCTCAAGAGCTTCCAGAACAAAAATTTCAGGATAGAAAAAGCATACAACGCTTACTGGCAGAAGCAGATAAGATCATGACAACAGCTCAAGATAACCCCGAGGCTACGGCTAACATGCACCCCATTCTTAATGAGCTCTACCGCAAGAGTCACAACCAACAACATCAGAAACAAGCAACCTATAAAGATAAAACCATTCGCGTATCTGCTTGTCGTCCACCTGTTAATCAGAGCTTCTTAATCGCCAGCCATTTTTTTAAACATGCGCGAACGACAGGCCCTATTCCATCAGATGAAATCGCCACAATTCAAACTCGTTTAGACGAGTTTAGAATACCTTAGATAATATTCTAAACCTCACCGACACACAGTTCTGAAACTTGCCGCAAGCCTCGCGGTAATAACAAGCCTCGTCTTCCACGCGTACCCATATACACCTTCCAATCCGCAGGTTTCAACGTAAAGTGGCGCTTGCCAGCAAGAACGGTCAATGAATCATCATGGCTCATCACTTGAATATCTGCAATTTTTTCATCACCTGGCAATTGCATCAACTTATTACCTTTACCTCGTGATAATTCGGGTAAATCAGCCAAAGAAAAAATAAGTAAATGCCCTGTATTACTTACACACACGACATGATCTGCTGTTTTTTTTGTGATTAACCGCGTGACTACGTTGGCATCCGATGCAAGCTTCAAGCATGCACGACCGTTACGGTTTTTAACATACAAATCTGAAATCTGCGTGACAAAACCATAGCCAGCATCACTGGCCAGAATAATTTTTTGCTGCGGCTCACCGGTCAATAATGCCGTAAACGTTGCGCCGTCGGATGGGTTTAATTTACCGGTCAATGGCTCACCTTGCCCACGTGCCGACGGCAACGTATGCCCAGGTAAGCTATACGCACGGCCTTCGCTATCTAAAAATATAATTTGCTGATTGGTGCGTGCAGACGTTTGCGCTTTAAAACTATCACCCGCTTTATAATTTAAAGCCTTGCCGTCGGCATCCAACCCTTTGGCCGCACGAATCCAACCTTTTTCAGATAGCACCACCGTAATCGGTTCGTTCGGTAAAATATCCGTTTCTTTCAATGCTTGAGACTCATCACGCTCCACGATTGGTGCACGACGCGCATCGCCGAACTTATCGCGATCAGCAATAATTTCGTTTTTAATGAGCGTACGCAGACGTCGATCGCTTCCCAAAAGAAGCTCTAATTTATCACGCTCCGCTGCAAGCTCATCACGCTCGGCTTTTAACTTACTCTCTTCAAGCTTGGCTAATTGCCGTAATTTAATCTCTAATATTGAGTCAGCTTGACGTTCACTCAGATCAAAGCGTGTCATCAAGGCTTGTTTTGGCTCGTCCGCCTCTCGAATAATCGCGATCACTTCATCTAAATTTAAATATGCGACCAACAACCCCTCAAGCACATGCAAGCGATCGAGTACGTGAGCGAGCCGATGCTCAAGACGTTTGGTCACGGTTTCAACACGAAACACCAGCCATTCGTTTAAAATGGCCAAAAGATTTTTAACCCGGGGCACGCCGTCCAAGCCAATCATATTAAAATTAACGCGGTAGCTTCGTTCTAAGTCCGTCGTCGCAAATAAATGCGACATCAAACCATCCAAGTCAACACGGTTTGATCGTGGAATAATCACAAGTCGCGTCGGATGTTCATGATCGGACTCATCACGTAAATCATCCACCATCGGCAGTTTTTTCTGTTGCATTTGAGCCGCAATTTGCTCAATAATTTTATTTCCCGAGACTTGATAGGGTAAATCGGTAATCACCACTTGGTTATCTTCGATTTTATATACCGCACGCATTTTAACCGAGCCCGTGCCTTCGGAATAAAGCTTATGAAGCGCCGCTTTGGGTGTAATAATTTCAGCGTGTGTTGGAAAATCAGGACCTTCAATAATTTCTAAAATATCCTCAAGTACGGCCTTAGGTTTATCCAATAGATGAATACACGCGTTCGCTACTTCGACTAAATTATGAGGAATAATATCCGACGACATACCAACAGCAATACCTGTCGCCCCGTTTAAAAGTACGTTTGGAAGTCGCGCAGGAAGCAACGCCGGTTCTTTTAGCGTCGCATCAAAGTTATCTAACCAGTCGACCGTACCTTGCCGTAATTCAGCCAATAAAACATCTGCATAAGGCGATAACCGTGCTTCGGTATATCGCATGGCCGCAAACGACTTAGGATCATCAGGCGAGCCCCAGTTTCCTTGACCATCCACAAACGGGTATCTATACGAAAACGGTTGAGCCATAAGCACCATCGCTTCATAACACGCCGTGTCGCCATGTGGATGAAACTTACCTAACACATCCCCGACCGTTCGCGCCGATTTTTTATGTTTTGACGCCGCTTTTAAACCCAGCTCAGACATGGCATAAATAATACGTCGCTGTACCGGCTTAAACCCATCGGCAAGATGAGGCAAGGCTCGATCTAAAATCACATACATCGAGTAATCTAGATAGGCTTTTTCCGTAAAATCTGTGAGGGGCTTTTGCTCTGTCGTCATCATTGTCGTCATAAAGGCTCAGGTTGGCTGTAAAATATAGGCATGAGCCTAGTGTAAACGTTGTAGCCCTTCAATCCAATACGACTGGATTAATTTAAAGCACGATCACACTGACAGAAGCGGCAGTATCAATTCCAAAGCGCGAGACCGCATTAAAAGCCTAACGTTATCCAAAGCCTTGGTGACGCGATACTTTCGTATGTAACGAAGTTATCAAACAATACCAAAATCGGAAACATACATAGAAAAATCTAACTTAGAAATCTTCTTATGTTTTTTCTTGGCGTGCCAAAGATCCCAGTCACGCTGAAGATTTAGCCAAAATTCGGCTTCCATCGCCAATGCATCAGATAAAGCTAAAGCAGATTCTGATGTAATGCCACGTTTCGCATGCACAATTTCATTTAATTTCGCGTAGGTCCAACCCATATGCAAAGAAAATTCTTTTTGAGTCATACCCATAGGCTTAATAAACTCTTCCAGTAGCATCTCACCAGGATGAGTAGGTGCTCTTTTTGCTGGTAACATGTCAGCCTCCTTAATGATAATCAATGATAGATACATCATGGGCACTTCCATCTTCCCATCTAAAAATAACAGCCCATTGCTTATCAATTTTTATACGCCAAAACTCAGATAGTTTCCCCTCAAGCTTTGAAAGCTTGTTGCCAGGAGGAACGTTTAATGTCTCTACTTGCGTGGCGGCATTAATCTGATCTAATTTCCTTTGGGCTTTCTGATGAAGAGCGCGCGGTAATTTTCTAGAAAATCGCGTGCTTAACCCATTGAATATATCTTCTGTTAACTTATCTTTAAAATTATAGATCATATCAATGAATATATCAAATATCGAGCTATGATATATTGTATAAGTATCTGCTGGAATCGTCAACTTAGTAGGATGTCATGATCATCCATTCATTTTCTGATCTATGATTTCCCTGTTGAAATTATAAGCTACAATAAACCAATCAAGCTTATGTGCAAACATGCAAATAACAGCCGGCATCGAGGTGATGTTTCACAAAAACAAACCCGTCTAGCTTCTGCCAAATAATTCAAGCCACAAGCCCCAACAAAGCAAACTAATATTTATTATTATTAAAGAAAAACTAAATAATATTGACCCAATATTAAATATAAGTAATAATTACACCTTGATTGTTTAACAAAAGAGGTATGCATGAGTAAAATAATAACGAAATGTCCTTCGTGTGACAGTTCGAAGTTACATGTCACTCAAATTGAATGTGCAACGTGTGCTACAAAATTTTCGGGTCAATTTACCGTTCCTGCACTGCTGAAGCTGTCTGAAGAAGACTTACAGTTTGTGTGCAGCTTTGTGAAATGTTCCGGCAGTCTTAAAGAAATGGCAAAGATCCAAGACATTTCTTATCCAACCTTAAGAAACCGCCTCAATATATTGATTGAAAACATGAATAATTTAGAAATCAAACAACGAGATTCAAAAGCTGAGATCCTAGAGCTGGTTGAAAACGGGACGCTCTCCGCGAACGAAGCGGCTGTTATGTTAAATAAATTATAAATTCTAATCATTTTTATTATAAAAAGGTATTCAATATGAAAACGCACAAAAACCAAGAACAACTCACCAAGATGCTCAAAGAAAATAAAATCTCACAGGAAGATCATGATCTGCTCCTCGGCGCCATGGATAAAGATAAACAGTCTTGTTTTTCAAAACAAAATTTGTCACTGCTCGTCAACCCATTTCAAAAAATAGCCGGTGTTCAAGCACTGATGTTTGGTCTTATCATTATGCTGGTCGTCAGCTTTTTAAGTGCAATTGGAGCAGGCTCACTTTCGATTTCAAGCGCCGGCATTGTACACAATAAGACAACGGGCCTCAGCTTAACTCAACTTACCTACCAATATTTTGCTTTATGGCTGATATTTTCTCTTGGTTTTGCATTAACAGCGAAGCTCTTTCGAAAAAAAATACGCCTGATTGATTTTTTGGGTACCTTTGCTTTTGCCTATTATCCTTCTATTTTTTTAGGCGCGATCACGGCGATAACACAAATCATCAATCCGAGCTTTTTAACATCGATTAAAGAGATGGCCACAAAAACACTCCCGCTGTTTTCTCCTGGGATTTTAGCCTACCTCGTCCTGGTCATGTTTTTTCAAGTATGGCAAATCGCCACACAACTCTATGCATTCAAGGAATCATCTGGGCTCACGGGCAAGAAACTCGGCTGGGGATTTGCAATAACCTACCTGCTGATAAGCATACTCGGAACTCAACTTATCGCACGCTTAATTGCTTAGCACTTGATACCGATATAACTCTAACAAGCCTGCGCGCAATGAGCCGTAACTCAACGCGCGTAGGCCACACATATCAAGTCTTGCTGACCTCACCAATTCCAACCTATCGCATCATTATTCACATCTGATTTCTCAACCACATCTTCTACCGCAATTTTTTCATTAAGTTTTTTGTAATGCAGTGTACCTGGAATATTCGCGATAGATACCGATAGCGGAGTAACTCGAACAGGCCGGCTATATAGCCCCTCATTAGGAGCACCTGCCTCAATTAACAGATCTATTATCTTAGATAACTTTTTATCATTACTCCTATCCTGTCCTCTCTCTGCTCTCAGTAAATTTATCAGCGTAACACCATGCTCCGAATTTTCAGGCTTATTTATTCTAACATCCAATTTAGCTCCCATGGATATTAAATGCTGCGCGAGCGTTAATTGCCCAGCTACAGCCGCATAAACGATGGGAGTTTGTCCAAAATCATCTTGTATATCAATCAAGTGTGCTTCTTCTGTTAGGATTTTTAAACACGTTTCTTCTTCTCCATCGCCCGAACAAATTAAATGCACCAGATGCTTTCCTTGATCCACGCGTTTCTCTGGGCTTAGATAATCAGTATAATCTAATTGTTCTAACAAAGACGGAAGGTACTCGGCTGCATAATGTATCGCCGTATAACCACCCTCCGTAACCCTATGCTGGTCCGCGCCTTTTTTAATCAAATCATGAGCAAAATCTAACGCCTGTTTTTTGATAGCCCACATAAGCGGTGTTATACCCTCATCATTGATTTGATGGAGTAACTCGGGACATATATCAATACACCATTTCATATAAGAAAAAATCTTTTCATCAGCACCATTATTGTAGCGATTCAACATATGTTGAAAATTGGCTTGAATATTTTTCTTTTGAGATGCCGTAACCTCTAGATCGTATGTAAGTAGCGTATAGATTAGATCAAGATCTTGCTGGATATCCCAATCAACACGTACTCTTTTTGAAGCATATTTGTGTAATAACTTATCCAATAGCAATTGCCGTACATGACCTTTAATATCGGCCATATTATCTTGAATCAGATTTAATAAACGGGATCCAAACCACAGGTAATCTACTAAAATATTTCCATGAATATCCACGTAATTCAATACGTCTAACTTGATTTCAGGAGCATAGAGAAGCTCATAGCCTGACTGAGCATAACTAATATGATAAAACCATGCTTCGGTTGACGTCGGTTGTTGATCTTCACACAATAACTGTTTAATAGATTCATAAAGCGGCAGGTCATAAATAGAATAGCCATGATAGGAACCTTCAGGGCAATTAATTCTTAAAAATAAATTAGCGCCTTGCTTCACTAAATAGCTAATAACCTCGACGTGATTGGGATGGATGCTAGAAGATGTTACAAAAGAGGTCAACCATGCGTGTGCTGAAACGATTGGATCCGTCTCCCTTGGAGGACTATTAAACGCAGCGAGCATAATGGGTGTATGCCCAAAGTTATCGGTTTGATTGATTAAGGCTTCGTTTTTTTCAAGAAAATATTGGGCCATTTCAAGATAACCCGCCTCAGCTGCAATATGTATGGCATAACATCCGTTATCATTTAAAGGGGAATTTAAGAGCACTGGCTCTTTTTCAGCAAATCGCTTAACTTTATCGAGCTCTCCTTTTTTAATAGCGGTAATAAATAGTTCTTGCACTTCTTGCATCATAGAAGAGACTCCATATAGAAAAAATGGAAGTGTCTCATAACATTCTTAGATGCTCAATATAATATCAAGCATTGGATCCTGTGTGTACCGTATTGCTCATTTTAAAATTTAAAGTCCACTTTTTTGCAGGCGAAAAACGCGATTGTCATGCTGCTTTTTTTAAGGGAATAATGTTATCCATGTTACAGGCATGTTTTTTAACGTTCCATATATCGTATTGAGATTGAAGATTAACCCACATATCGATGCTGGTGTTAAGCAATTTGGATAATCGTAGCGCCATTTCAGGACTTATTCCTGAGTGCTGGTTTAATAATCTAGACAACGTGGTTCGGGTCACTCCTAGACGTTTTGCCGCTTCGGAAATAGTTAGATCAGTACTGTCAATCAGCACATTTTTTAGAATGACACCAGGATGTAATGGTTCATGTATCATGATGGTCTCCTCTGGATATCTCGTTTAGTGATAATCCAAGTAATTTACTAAAATAGCATCCGTGCCTTCAAATCCATAAATAATACGCCAGTTACCAGGGCAAACGCATGAGTGATCAAAAAATACCATCCATCACCTGTTGAGCAT
>JARGNP010000034.1 GCA_029210265.1 Legionellaceae bacterium | reverse complement strand
GCTCGTCGGGCTCATAACCCGAAGGTCGTAGGTTCAAATCCTGCCCCCGCTACCACTTCTAAATAACCCCATTTATGGGGTTTTTTATTATCTAAACTTTTTATAATTTTTTACGAAGCCAATTTATGATTCAGCAAGAAATAGAAGCACTCATACGTCCCAGCATCGAAAGCATGGGCATTGAATTTTGGGGCTGTGAATATCACCGGCAAGGGCGGCATAGCCTCTTACGTGTCTATATTGATATGGCAGAAGGCGTTGTGGTCGACGACTGTGAGCGTGTGAGTCGTCAAGTCAGCGCTTTACTCGATGTTCATGATCCGATTGCTGAACAATATAATTTAGAAATATCATCACCTGGGGAGCCGCGACCTCTGTTTTATCCAGAGCAATACACGCGCTATCTTGGAAAAGAAGTTCAAATTCGTTTGGGTCGTCCGATGGACGACCGACGGAACGTTACAGGGACGATTACAGCCGTTAAAGATGACACCCTGATTTTGCAGGAAGGGGATATAGAACATACCTTTCCGTTCTCAAATATTGTAAAAGCACATTTGACTGTTGAGCGAGGCGAAGCATGAGCAAAGAATTGTTATTGGTTGCTGAGGCACTATCGAACGAAAAAGGCGTCACCAAAGAAACTGTTTTGGAAGCGATTCAAGCAGGACTTGAGTCTGCGACACGTAAGCTTTCCGGGATCGATACAGGCGTTCGCGTTAAAGTCGACCCACGAACCGGTGAGTACGAAACATTTAGATATTGGGATGTGGTTGCTGATGATGAAATCATGTTTCCTGAGCGCGAGCTCACACTTGCTGAAGCGCAAGCACGATCGCCAGATATTGAGTTAGGTGGACGCATTGAAGAGCTTGTGCCGTCGGTTGAGTTTGGTCGGATTTCTGCACAAAGTGCACGCCAAGCCATTGCCCAAAAAATGCGAGAAGCTGAGCGTCAATTAGTTGAAGACCAGTTTAAAGATAAATTAGGTCAGCTTGTCTATGGTACGGTTAAAAAAGTAACCCGTGAGCATGTGATTATTGATTTAGGCGGCAAGGCAGAAGCCTTTTTGTCGCGTAAAGAAATGCTTCCACAAGAGATGTTCCGAACGAATGATCGAGCGCGTGCTTATCTATATGCGATTTCGGATCAAATGCGTGGGCCGCAGCTCTTGGTGAGTCGAACACATGAAGAAATGTTGGTCGAATTATTCCGTATTGAAGTACCTGAGATTGGTGAAGCTGTGATTGAGATAAAAGCTGCTGCACGTGATCCAGGAAGTCGCGCTAAAATTGCGGTTAAAACCAATGATGGACGAATTGATCCCGTAGGTGCGTGTGTTGGTATGCGTGGTGCGCGTGTTCAAGCGGTTTCCAGTGAGTTAGGTGGTGAGCGCGTTGATATTATTGTGTGGGACGATAACCCAGCGCAATTGGTTATCAATGCCATGGCGCCAGCTGAAGTTTCATCGATTGTTGTGGACGAAGATTCACACACGATGGATTTAGCTGTACACAGTTCACAATTATCACAAGCGATTGGTCGAAGTGGACAAAACGTTCGTCTGGCCAGTCAGCTAACCGGTTGGTCACTTAATGTGATGACGATTGAAGATTTTGAGAGTAAAAACGAAGAAGAAGCGACCAAAATTATTCAGTCATTTACGACTGCATTAGAAGTTGACGAAGAAGTGGCCCAATTGCTTGTAGAGCATGGTTTTTCTTCGTTGGAAGAAGTCGCTTATGTACCTAAAGAAGAGTTGCTTGAAATCGAAGCGTTTGATGAAGAGATTATTGATGAGCTTCGTAATCGAGCCAATGATACCCTCTTGACGCAAGCCTTGCTTGGAGGAAAGTCAGGTGAAGGTGATGCTGATTTAGCTTCGATGGAAGGTGTTACGCCAGCATTGCTCGAAAGTTTGACTGCTGCAGGTATTACCACACGTGATGATTTGGCAGAGCTTGCTGTAGATGAGTTACTCGATGTGCCTGATATGACGGAAGAAAAAGCTGGAGCCTTAATTATGAAGGCTCGGGAAGCATGGTTTAAGTCTGACGACACGTCTGAGGCTTGATGAGTTGCTGAATGTGAATGTGAGTGCGAGTTGCGGAGAGGGGAATAAAACATGGCTGATGTAACGGTGAAGCAATTAGCAAGTGTCGTTGGGATCCCTGTTGAACGTTTGTTGAGTCAATTAAAAGAGGCTGGCTTGTCAATAACGACAGCAGAACAGCTGGTCAACGAAGATCAAAAACGAGTTTTGGTTAATCATTTGAAAGGCAATAGCGCGCAAGAAGATGCAGCGAAGCCCGAACGTATTACATTACGCCGGAAAAGTGTTTCTCAAATGCCTGTCGGGCAAGATGCGCATCGCGGTAAAACCGTGAACATTGAAGTGCGTAAAAAGCGTACTTATGTTAAGCGCACCACGTTAGAAGAAGCTGAGGTCGAACCGGTTGAGGCTATCGAAGAAGCGGCTGTCGAAGCAGCAATGGATGTTGTGGACGCAGTTGAAACAGTTGAAACGGTTGATGCCGTAGTTGAAACACCTGAGGTTGTTGAGCCTGAAGCCGTTCCTGAGCCTGAAGTGGCCGTTGAGCCTGAAGTTGCTCCAGAACCCGAATCTGTTGCTGAGCCAGCATCGATTGATGCGGTATCAGAAGCACCTGCGCCAGTTAAGCCAAAACCAACACCAGCTTCAACCTCAACGTCAGAGCCTAAGCGCACACGTACGGATACGCCATCTCAGTCTAACGATAAGAAGAAACCAAGTGTTGATGCTAAACGTAGTAAGAAAAAGCCTAAATATGGCTCATCATCACGGAGTGACGGCGATAATCATTCAGGGAACGGTCGGCGTCAAAAGTTTAAGAAAAAAAGAGGTCATGAAAAATCCGAACGTTATCTTGAGGCGGAAGAAGCCTTAACACATGGCTTTGCAAAACCAACAGCACCTATTACACATGACGTAGCTGTACCTGAAACAATTACCGTTGCTGAGCTTGCTAACCGTATGTCGGTGAAAGGTGTTGAAGTGATTAAAGTCATGATGGGGCTTGGCGCAATGGCAACCATCAACCAAGTTATTGACCAAGAAACAGCCATGATCGTGGTTGAAGAAATGGGCCATACGCCGCGGGCACTTAGCGACAATGCGATTGAAGAAGGCTTGGAACATGCGCACGAACAAACGGGTGAAAAAGAAACACGTGCACCGGTTGTTACCATTATGGGGCATGTTGATCATGGTAAGACATCGTTACTTGATTATATTCGTCGCACGAAAGTAGCTGTAGGCGAAGCAGGTGGAATTACACAACACATTGGTGCGTATCATGTTTCTACCGATAAAGGCGACTTAACGTTTCTTGATACCCCGGGTCACGCGGCGTTTACTGCTATGCGATCACGCGGTGCTAAGTCAACGGATATTGTTATTTTGGTGGTTGCCGGTGATGATGGTGTGAAACCTCAAACAATCGAGGCTGTTCAGCATGCGAAAGCAGCGAACGTTCCAATGATTGTTGCTGTGAATAAAATGGATAAAGAAGGTGTTGATCCAGACCGTGTGATGACCGAGTTATCAAGCCATGGTGTTTTACCCGAAGCTTGGGGTGGTGATACGCAGTTTGTTCATATCTCCGCAAAAACAGGTTTGGGTGTCGATGAGCTTCTAGATGCGCTTTTATTGCAGTCCGAAGTTTTGGAACTTGAAGCACACAGAAACGGTCCTGCACGGGGTGTCGTGATTGAGTCTCGCTTGGATAAAGGCCGCGGTCCTGTAGCAACCGTGCTTGTGCAAAGCGGTACGTTGCATAAAGGTGACATGTTGCTTGCTGGCCAACAATACGGTCGTATCCGTGCGCTTGTACGTGATAATGGCGAGAACGTTCCTTCGGTTGGGCCATCGATTCCTGTTGAGGTGCTGGGATTGTCAGCCATTCCTCATGCTGGAGACGAAGCAATTGTTGTCGCGGATGAAAAGCGTGCACGTGAAGTGGCCTTGTTTAGACAAGGGAAGTTCCGTGATGTCAAACTTGCACGACGTCAACGCAGCAGCTTAGAAAATATGTTTGATGACATGCAAGCCGGTGAAGTTAAAACACTTAATATTGCGCTCAAAGCAGATGTTCAAGGATCGGTTGAGGCTATTTCAGATGCATTAACGAGCCTTTCTAACGACGAAGTTAAAGTCAACGTTATATCAACCGGCGTTGGTGGTATTACCGAGTCTGATGTACATTTGGCCATTGCATCGGATGCACTTTTGATTGGTTTTAATGTGCGAGCTGATTCAGCCGCACGACGTTTAGCTGAAAACGAATCTGTTATCTTGAATTATTACAGCGTTATTTATGACATTGTTGATCAAGTCAAATCAGCCCTAACCGGTATGCTTGCACCAGCATTCAAAGAAAATATTGTTGGGCTTGCTGAAGTTCGCGATGTGTTCCGATCACCAAAACTTGGTGCAATTGCTGGATGTATGGTGGTTGAAGGCTTACTTAAACGTAATAATCCGATTCGTGTGTTACGTGATCATGTGGTTATTTATGAAGGTGAGCTTGAGTCTTTACGTCGCTTTAAAGACGACGCTTCCGAAGTACGTCAAGGTATGGAGTGTGGTGTCGGTGTTAAAAATTATAACGATGTTAAAGTCGGCGACATGATTGAAGTATTCGAAACGGTCGAGGTCAAGCGCGAGTTATGAATCACAACGGTAGACGACCCGATCGCGTAGCTGAATTGATGCAGCGAAAGCTTGCGCATTTAATTCAGCACGAAGTGGATGATCCACGGCTTCCACAGTGGATGACCATTTTGGCGGTAAATATTTCGAAAGATTTAAGTCATGCGCGTGTGTATTTTACAGCGATTAGTGATTCGCCAGATGAGGTCACGGCCTTACTGAACGAGTCAGCTGTGTTTTTACGTACAGCACTTGCACGAAGCTTGAGCTTACGTAAAGTACCTAAGCTTTCGTTTGTTTATGACACCTCGGTTGAATACGGTAAGCGCCTGACTCGATTGATTGATGATGCGAACGAATCTGATAAACCTGATGAATCCGATGAGCCTGACGTCTAAAATTCCTCCTTCCTGCATTGACGGCATTCTTTTGGTTAATAAGCCTCTTGGCTTATCAAGTAATGCTGTTTTACAGCGCGCAAAACGCTTGCTCGGTGCAAAAAAGGCAGGGCACACTGGAAGTTTAGACCCACTTGCCACCGGCATGTTACCGATTTGTTTTGGTGAAGCTACCAAGTTTTCCCAATATCTTTTGGATGCTGATAAATCTTATGAGACTTCAGGAGTACTGGGTGCGACCTCAAGCACGGGGGACGCTGAAGGTGAGATTACGACCTGTGTTGAACTTGAACATCTTAATATCTCTCATGCAGAGCTCATGGCTGTCTTGCCTAGTTTGACGGGTGATATTCAGCAAGTGCCTCCGATGTATTCGGCTCTAAAGCATCAAGGTAAGCCATTGTATGACTATGCACGACGTGGCGAAATTATTCCAAGACCTGCTCGGGATTTACATATTTATGAGCTGCTGTGCCGTGCGTTTGATGGGCATACCATGGACCTCACAGTCACATGCAGCAAAGGTACCTATATTCGTTCGCTAGTCGAGTCCATTGGCGATGCTTTGGGTGTGGGTGCTTATGTATCAAAACTTCATCGCGTGTATACCGCTGGGTTTGAGAATCAGCCCATGTGGTCGCTAGAGGCACTTGAAGCTGAAACGCTGGAAGCTCGACGGGCTCATTTATTGCCGGTTGATTATGCGATTAAGCAATTCTCGCGCGTTGATCTTGATGCTGATTCAGTGCTTGCATTAAGCCAAGGTAAAGTTATTGCGAATAGGTTTGATGTGGCTGAAGTTTCAGAGTGCGTGAGGCTTTATACACCCGAGAGTGATTTTTTCGGGCTCGGTGAGCGAACACCCGAAGGTGATCTTAAAGTCAAACGTCTTGTGACTCAGCGTCCGCGTTAAGCTGCCACAAGGTTGCTTTTATATTGAGTTTGTTGTATTATATTTGCTCTATATTGATTGAGTCACGCAATAGGGGCCGAACATGGCGATATCACCATATTATCCATCAGATTCTAGAGTTTTTAGCGATAAGGGCGGCCTTTTTCCTAGTATGACGAGCTGTATGCGTGAGTTAGATGGCTATGGCGATGTCATACGTGAGCACACACCTGATTTTGACTTTGCTCGTGTCTTATTTGTACGCTCTCGACGCATGGTGCTTTTGTCCGTGGCTTTATTGGAACAAAATATTGAGCATTATGGCCCGTGGGTCCAATTTTTGGATGGTTTTGTTCAAATATTTACTTTATATCAAGCCGTAATCTTACTGCCTCGTTTTTGGATGAATAGCCTCGCTGTGATTAATAACATGGGAGCAAAAAATCCAAAAGATATGAGTGCACGGCTTTGGGATATGGCGTATGATTTCGGTTGGATTATGACGAGCGTTTTGAGCTTCTTTGTTTTTGTTGGTCCTTTGGCGCCTTGCGCGCTTTACCTCGCGGTTGCGACGCCTACTTATCACTTGCTGATGCATATGACACGTCTTGCCATGACTTATTCCAAAGAAAAAACATTGGATAGTCAGTATGATGCTCTCATGCCTTTAGTGGTGAAAATTGGGGTAAGTATTTGTGTGGTGTCAGCTGCTGTTGTGATTCTGCTGTGCTGTACGAATCCTATGTTATCCTTTGTTGCCGCAGCTGTGGCTGTGTTAGCAACGGTAGCTGGCCGATATCTTCCCAAATATTTAGCCAAGCAAAAGCCACTAGAAGAACCTCAGCAACAACCTCAGGAAGCATCAACAACGCCGCTTGTTGAGCAGAGTATGTTTAGCCAGGGCGAGCTTGACGAGAAGGACGTGCCCAGCCCTGATGTAAATTTTTGGGATCCAGTTGCTACTTGAAATATGCCGGTGTAAAGTGGTTTGTTTTTCAAATCATGAGGTTAGCACGGAGTGAGCACAAAAAATCGTATTAAATCAATTTTCGGCGGAGCGCTCGGTAATCTTATTGAGTGGTATGACTGGTATATTTACTCTGCGTTTTCGTTGTATTTTGCCGCATCTTTTTTCCCTAAAGGAAATTTAACGGTGCAATTACTTAACACCGCCGCTATTTTTGCCGTAGGTTTTTTGATGCGTCCCGTCGGTGGCTTATTGATGGGTGTTTATGCCGATAAGAAGGGCCGTAAGGCTGCGCTGACGGCATCGGTGATTCTTATGTGTTTTGGTTCACTCTTAATCGCTTTGGCGCCTACGTATAATCAGGTAGGTATATGGTCGCCTGCAATCCTTATTTTTGCGCGCTTGATACAAGGCATCAGCGTGGGTGGCGAGTATGGCGTGAGTGCCACGTATCTGAGTGAAATGGCCACCAGTCGCTATCGTGGTTTTTATTCCAGCTTTCAATATGTGACGTTGATCATGGGGCAGCTAATTGCGCTTTCGGTTCTGATTATTTTACAACGATATTTATTAACTCCAGAGCAATTATACAGTTGGGGCTGGAGGATACCGTTTCTGATTGGTGCTTTAGGGGCATATATAGGTTTTTATTTGCGTTGTCGCATCAATGAGACGGATTCTTTTGAAAACGAAAGCCCGACTAAGCTTAAACAAAATCCATTGATGGGGCTGATTAAGCATCCTAAAGAAGTATTAACGGTCATAGGGCTCACGATGGGTGGCACATTGGCGTTTTATACGTATTCAACGTACATGCAAAAATTCATGGTGAACACAGTAGGCCTGAGTCGTGATACAGCAACGCTTTTATCAGCATCAACGCTGGTTGTTTTTATGGTTGTGCAGCCTTTATTTGGTTTATTATCAGATGTGATTGGCCGTCGGCGATTATTAATTACGTTTGGGATTTTAGGAAGCTTGACCACGGTGCCGATTCTGACGGCCTTAAGCTCAACGCAGAATGTATGGTTGATTTTCGCGCTACTCACCACGGCATTATTAATTGTGTCAACGTATACGTCTATTTCTGCGATTGTAAAAGCTGAGTTGTTTCCTGTTGAAATTAGAGCGCTAGGTGTAAGCTTGCCTTATGCTATAGCGGTGTCGGTGTTTGGTGGAACGGCTGAATATATTGCGCTTTGGTCGAAAAGCATCGGGCATGAAACATGGTTTTTCTGGTATGTTTCTGCGTGTATCATGCTCTCGTTAGTGGTGTACATAAAAATGCCTGATACCAAAGAAAACTCATGTTTAGATGATGATTAATCAGCATGATTGATTTTGATGGGCTAGAAACTCATGGAGATACGGTACGTCCGGCAATACAAAAGGCGGATTTTTGGCGACTGCTGTTTATTCGTAGTCGCCGTATGTTATTGCTCTCAACTAAATTGGTTGATCAGTTTGAAGTGTATACGGCTTGGGTTCAGTATTTAGATAGTTTTTTAAAAGTTCTCGCGTTGTATCAAGCGTGTGTGCTTATTCCTCGATTTTTGATTAATGCGGCCTATGTGGTTCGGCATATGAAGGGACAAGCACCGGATGACATGATCGTACGTTGTTGGGAGATGGCGTATGACTTTGGCTGGATCATGAACGGTGTTTTAGCGGCGTTTATTTTAGTCGGTCCGTTAGCTTCGCTGGCGGTTTACTTACCCGTGCTGACCCCGAGTTATCAGTTGTGTGTACATTCGACGCGATTCTTGCTGGAGTATTATAATAGTAATAGCAAGATCGATGAGAAACTAGTCATACGCATGGGTATAAGTGTATGTATTATATCAACTGGGTTGGTGATGTTACTTGGTGCTTCAAATTCCGTATTGGCTTTTACAGCGGCTGTGTTGGCTGTTGCTGTGACGTTACTGGGTAAGTGGCTTGCAACAAACCTTGCGTCAAGTCATACCGCTACAGTTGATGAAGCATCTCATGGGCGGCTCGGTATCTTTGCTCCGAGGTCGGTTGTGACTAATGATGAGCAAAACGAACACAGCGAGAAAAATGAGAGGCTTGATCCTCTTGTTCTTCACGAAAAGTCGTGTTAACATCCACCTCTTTCCTATACATCCAACTTCGAATCCGGGAGTGTACGATGTCGCTATCAAGCGCACAAAAAGCAGAAATCGTAAATGATTTCAAACAGGCAGCCAACGATACAGGTTCCCCTGAAGTTCAAGTGTCTCTTATGACAGGTCGCATTAAGTACCTGACAGAGCATTTTAAAGAACATAAAAAAGATGTGCATTCACGTCGAGGCTTACAAACCTTAGTGAATAAACGTCGTAAGTTGTTAACGTATTTAAAGCGTAATAATCACGGTCGTTATGCGACATTGATTAAATCGTTAGGTTTGAGAGATTCATACTGATCTAACTTCTCCCAGTAGGGGTGGGTGTTGATCAGCCAATACATGCGGGAGAAAAAGGCGCGATTTTTGTGCCTTTTTTTTTGCCCGCTATAATGACGAGAGACGAGAGGCAGCGACTATGACAAAAATAGTTAAAGAAATACCCTTTGGAGAGCATACACTGGTTTTGGAAACCGGCGAAATTGCACGCCAAGCAAGTGGTGCAGTATTTGTTAGCATGAGCGGAACCCAGGTGCTTGTGACCGTGGTCGGCCGTCAGACTGTGTCTCCGGATGCAAGCTTTTTCCCGTTAACCGTAGATTATATCGAAAAAACTTATGCAGCCGGTAAAATTCCTGGTGGATTTAAAAAGCGCGAAGGACCACCCAGTGAGCACGAAACATTGACTTCACGTTTGATCGATCGTCCTGTGCGTCCATTGTTTCCTGAAGGTTTCCGAAACGAAATTCAAATCGTCGCAACCGTGATGTCACTGAATCCTGAAGTTCCTGCTGATATGTTAGCCATGATAGGTGCGTCAGCTGCATTATCTCTTTCAGGTGTGCCATTTGCAGGTCCTATTGGTGGCGTGCGTGTAGGTTATCAAGATGGTGTTTATTTATTAAACCCAGGTAAAACAGCGCTTGAAACATCTGAGCTCGATCTTGTCGTTGCAGGTACACAAGATGCCGTATTGATGGTTGAGTCAGAAGCTTCTGAGTTGAGCGAAGATGTGATGTTAGGTGCGGTTATGTTTGGTCATGACGCTATGCAACCCGTGATCCAAGCGATTCAGGCCATGGCTGATGAAGGTGGAAAAACTGCTTGGGAATGGACCGCTCCTGAAAAAGATGAGGCTTTACAAGCACGCGTTGAAGCGATGGCTTCAGAGACGATTCGTACGGCTTATCTTTCAAAAGACAAAACAGAACGTTATAGCGCATTGAGCGACATTCGCCAAGGTGTGGTTGAAGCACTGCTTGCTGAAGACGAAACATTGGATGCTGGCGCTATTTCAAACTGTTTAGCCTCGTTTGAGAAGCGTTTAGTACGTGATCGTGTTTTAGATGGCGAGCCACGCATTGATGGACGTGATCGTTCAACTGTTCGTCCTATTTCAATCCGTACAGGCTTGCTTAATCGAGCACACGGTTCAGCATTATTTACACGTGGTGAGACCCAAGCGATTGTGTCAGCGACGCTTGGTAACGATCGTGACGCTCAAATTTTAGATAAGCTTGACGGTGAAGTTCGCGATAGGTTCATGTTGCATTATAACTTCCCTCCATATTCTGTCGGTGAAACAGGCCGAATGGGTAATCCAAAACGTCGTGAAATTGGCCATGGTCGTTTGGCACGTCGCGGAATTTCAGCTGTGTTACCTAAAACAGAAGACTTTCCTTATGTATTGCGTATCGTTTCTGAAATTACAGAATCAAACGGTTCGAGCTCTATGGCGACTCTGTGTGGCGCAAGTCTTGCGTTGATGGACGCGGGTGTTCCGTTGAAAGCACCGGTTGCGGGTGTTGCGATGGGATTAATTAAAGAAGGTGAGCGATTCGCCGTCTTAACCGATATTTTAGGTGATGAAGATCACTTAGGTGATATGGACTTTAAAGTGGCAGGTACCGCAGCAGGTATTACAGCACTTCAAATGGATATTAAAATCACCGGTATCACAAAAGATATTATGGAAGAGGCGTTGGAGCAAGCATTAGCTGGCCGACAACATATTCTTGGTGTGATGAACACGACGTTATCTGAAGCTCGTACAGAGCTCTCCACACATGCTCCTCGCATCGTGACCATGAAAGTAGCTGAAGATAAAATTCGAACCATCATCGGTAAAGGTGGTGCAACCATCAAAGGTTTAACTGAAAGCACAGGTGTTTCGATTGATATCGATGATACCGGTATTTTGAAGTTATTCTCACCGGACGGTGAAGCTTTGGTAGAAGCTGAACGTCAAATCAAAGAATTAATCGCTGAAGTTGAAGTTGGCAAAAGTTACACAGGAAAAGTCATTAAAATCGTCGATTTTGGTGCTTTTATCCAGTTACTTCCAAACAAAGACGGCTTATTGCATATTTCTCAAATTTGCGAGAACCGCACGCAGAAAGTGGAAGAAGTGATTAAAGAAGGCCAGCAAATCACCGTATTTGTTGCCGGTGTCGACAAGCAAGGTCGCGTGAAGCTTGAGTGGAAAGAAAAACCTTCTGCTGCAGCAGCTTCTGAAACAGCACCAACAGAAGGCTCTAACGACGCGTCTTAATTCATGTGTTGTTAGGCTTGGTGTAAAAAAGCCCCTGTTTTTAATTAAAAGCAGGGGCTTTTTTGTATCTTTTCTTCGCGTTAAAATTGTCGAACAGGTAGTACACACAAGGGCGTCGCGCTGTTTATTGATGTCAGGGAGGTTGCTCCAGTCACAAGCTGAAGTGTATAGACATCGGTGCTTGTCCCGCTACTCGATGATGACCACGCAGTTCCAGTCCCTGATGTACAGGCCGGAATAATCGTGCTGCTCTGGCTATGAAGTATTTGAAGCTCGCTGATCGAAGGTAAATACCAGCCGCTATAACACAAAGTGACTCCGTCAAGAGGGCAAGAGCCCCCGGCTTCGGTGGGAGCTTGGCTCAAGCTATAACCTACGGCACTCGTAGAAAAACTAGTCATAAAGTCTTGAGATTGAAAGTACGAATACCAATACTGTGAATTGACTTGACCGCCGCCGATTCCAGGTGAAATGGCTGTGCCGTCAGCGCTGGTGCTACCAGAAGCATTAAATAAAGCCGTAACCTCAGGTGTGAGCGAGGTGGTTAGCACCATCAGTCCATGGCGATTTGTGGCATCCAAATAAAAGATTGTTCCACCTTCGAGGGTATCCCCAATGGTATAGGTTGGTGTTTGGCTAATCGTGTTAGTATCGCTATCAACGATGATGCCTGTGCCACCTGTGTAAGTAGGTCCCGTTGCCCCCGTTACCCCCGTTGCTCCAGCCGCTCCGGTTGCACCGGTTTCGCCTTTAGGAATGGAAACGATCTCTGAACGAAGGATGGCTTCAGATTTACTTATTTGCGTCTCCACAAACTCTTCGGAAGCCGGGTTGGTTCCAAATAAATAAGGCGTAGAAAATGCGGGTGTTGAGCATATACCAAATAATATAATGACTCACCTTACGCACGGGACTCGTTAAGAAGCCATATTTTGTAACTCCTGCATTGC
>JARGNP010000003.1 GCA_029210265.1 Legionellaceae bacterium | reverse complement strand
GGTACAACTGCTTGTCAAATTTATGGAATCGACCTGGAGATCGCGGGAATGTAGGATTAAAAAAGCCGATCTCGCGATGACAGATGATGCATTAACCGATGCAATTCAGGATTGCGTACAGCGTTTGATTGCAACAGGTGGTTCACTGGGAAATGAGTCTGTACTTAAACAGGCTTTATTTAAATTTATTGATGCTGTTAGAGCTAGAAATAGGATAGAGGGGCATACGTCTACGAACTATTTTTCTCCTGTTGAAGTGGATGCAATTTTGTCCCCAACACGTGTAACGGTATTATTACCTTACGGAAGAATTAAAAAGAATAGAAAATCTGCTGAAAGCAATCGCATGGGTGTTCATATCATGAATAAAGCAGGGGATGATATGACAGAATATTCTTTCCCTGAGCAATTACAACACCTTGTTGTGAAAGACTTTCATGCTGAGCAATTGATTGCTACATACCTACAGAACCAAAAAGGCGTAGATTTAGAGGATGCATCAGCTGAAAAAATAAGGATCGGACTTACAAAACTCTGTTGTCGAACGTGTTTTGATACGTTAAGTCATTTTCCGCGATTGGAGCTCCGGGGCACGCACAACGTGAGTTATTCAAATGTTGCGAATCTGGTTTTAGCGACCACGTCTGGGCAGGTCAGCACACCTAATGTTAGGGATACGGTAGCGAAGGCGAGCCCGGGTGATACACCATTTTTTGATGGAGCATCCCCTTCAACTATATTAGGGAAGCGTCGCAACAAAATTTCTCACTCAAGTCCAGGGAGGAGGACGTTGCAGTTTTGTGTGAGTGATTCTGCTCAGAACGTTCAGGCAACCGTTGATAAAATACAACCGCCTCCATCATCCTATTTGACCGCACTGATGAGTGAGTCAGTATCTGGTGACATGAATACGGGTACTTTGAATATTGAAACAGATGGGGGCGTAGGCACGAAGAAGAAATCTAAGAAACCTAAAGGTAAATCTTCTCCAAAGTTATCGAGAATGAACACTTCAAATCATATAGGATCGCCAAATGGGATTGCCGGATCAGCGGCTTTTTTCTCGCCTGAAAAGCCGGTGAATAATAAATCTTCTGAAAAATCCTGCGCTAAGCATGATAAGTTTGTCATGCACACACCTCAAAAAAGATCCTCGGGGGGGCGATAATACAGGCAGGTTTTACAGTAAAAATTATCTGACGACTTATCTTGGTTATGTCGTCAGATTGTTGGGGGTATAGCATAGGGTGGGTATTAACAATCAAAGTCAACACCACTACATATACCAGGACGGTTATTGATTGATTCTTTCGAAAAACACAAGACATCATCTGTCGATTTAGTTTCGCCTTGGTTAAGTAATACCGCCGCGCGACCTACTCCAAAGATACCACCTAAGGCAAAGCCTACTGCTCGAGGAACGGCTGCCCCTACAATGACGCCAACATTACCTGCTGCTTCACGCTCATTTTTTTCACGTCTTTGTATTTGATCCGCGTGGATAACATCACGTCGTGTTGCCGGTTTATTATTGTCTTCAGCTTGACTGAGGCAAGCGAGTAAAAAACAAGCTGCGCCACTGACAGCAGAGCAACCAATAGCAACGGGTTCACACATTAATTCACCTGCTTTGGCTGTATCATAAATAATATCTGTTGCGGTTAACACCACGTTTTCTTCTTTGTTTTCTCCTTTGATATCTAAACCTGAAAGATCTGGAACAGTGATATCAAGAGTGCTTGTATTGTTTGCATTTATCTTTGCTTTATCTGCTAATTCCATATTAATCTCCGTTAGTAAAAAACAATGTGGTCAACAATGGTACCGCACGCACCAACACATGTCAATAAATAGCTCTAATTGGTTAAATGAGAGCCACGTTTGGTTGGGTGTTATCTTGGTTAAGTTGGCTTGAGTTGCGTTTGAATTTTATAGTTATTTTTTGTCGCTCTTTCGGGGTATCGGCATCACGAAAAAATCGATAAAATAAGCCACCTCACTTAAGCTGTGTGATACATATGCCAAAGCGTACAGATATCAAATCTATTTTAATTCTTGGTGCCGGTCCTATTGTGATTGGTCAGGCCTGCGAGTTTGATTATTCGGGCACACAAGCGGTGCGCGCTTTAAAGCAGGAAGGCTATCGCGTTATTTTGGTGAACTCGAACCCTGCAACCATCATGACTGATCCCGAGCTTGCCGATGCAACCTACATCGAACCCGTACTTTGGGAGGAAGTTGCACGCGTTATCGAAAAAGAAAAACCGGATGCGTTACTCCCAACCATGGGCGGGCAAACCGCGCTTAATTGCGCGCTGGATTTAGTGCGAGAAGGGGTTTTAGAAAAGCACGGTGTTGAGATGATTGGTGCAACACGTGAAGCCATTGATAAAGCCGAAGATCGTGAAAAATTTCGTAAGCTCATGACAAGCATTGGTCTGGGGATGCCACGTTCTGAAATTGCACATAGTCTTGAAGAAGCCTTGTCTTTACAAGCTCAGCTTGGATTTCCTACGATTATTCGACCGTCGTTTACGATGGGGGGCTCGGGTGGTGGTATTGCGTATAATCGTGAAGAATTTGAAGAAATTTGTACGCAAGGACTTGCCTTATCACCCACGCGCGAACTGCTTTTAGATGAGTCGGTCATCGGGTGGAAAGAATATGAAATGGAAGTGGTGCGTGATTCAAACGATCAAGGTTTGATTATTTGCTCTATTGAAAATTTAGATCCCATGGGGGTGCACACAGGTGATTCGATTACCGTCGCGCCGGCGCAAACGCTTACCGATAAAGAATATCAGTATATGCGTGATGTTGCGCTCAATGTCGTGCGTGCGGTGGGTGTTGAAACCGGTGGAGCGAATGTCCAGTTTGCTGTGAATCCTGCCAATGGAAAATTGCTTGTTGTTGAAATGAACCCACGTGTTTCACGCAGCTCTGCTTTGGCCTCGAAAGCCACAGGATTTCCGATTGCAAAAGTGGCGGCTTTGCTTGCTGTGGGCTACACATTGGATGAGCTTAAAAACGAGATCACCGAGGGACGGACGCCGGCTTCGTTTGAGCCAAGTTTAGATTACGTTGTCGTTAAAATACCGCGTTTTAATTTTGATAAATTTCCTCAGACATCCAATACATTATCAACGCAGATGAAATCGGTCGGTGAGGTAATGTCGATCGGAGCGAATTTTCAATCGGCGTTGCTTAAAGCGATTCGAAGTTTAGAAACGGGGCATATGGGGCTTGAATCACGCTTTGTCGGTGATGATTTAGCCGTGTTGCGCGGACATCTTCGCGAACCAACACCTGAACGACTTTGGGCACTGGCAGATGCATTTCGACAGGGTTTATCACTGGATGAAATTCATCAAGAAAGTTTAGTTGACCCATGGTTTTTAGATCAAATCGAGTGTTTGGTACGTGCAGAAGAAGGGCTTCAAGGCTTTGCGCTTGCGGATATTGACGCAACACGTATGCGTAGCTTAAAACGGCGAGGTTTTTCAGATGCCTATCTTGCCAGGTGTTTAGAATCCGATGAAGCCAGCGTACGCAAGCATCGCTTGGCTTTAGATATTAAGCCGATATACCGGCGCATTGATTCATGTGCAGCTGAGTTTCCGAGTGAAACAGCGTATATGTATTCGTGTTACGCGACGGTATGCGAGTCACGACCTGATTTAGATAAACAAAAAGTCATGATTTTAGGGGGCGGGCCTAATCGTATTGGTCAGGGCATTGAGTTTGATTACTGTTGCGTGCATGCGGCGATGGCCTTGCGTGAGGCTGGGTACCAAACCATCATGCTCAATTGTAATCCTGAAACAGTATCGACTGATTTTGACTCATCTGACAGGCTTTATTTTGAGCCGGTGACACTCGAAGATGTGTTGGCTGTGGTTGAGCTTGAAAAGCCTGAAGGTGTGATTGTGCATTATGGTGGTCAGACGCCGCTTAATTTGGCACGTGCTCTTGAAGCGAATGGTGTTAATATTTTGGGGACATCACCTGATGCAATTGATAAGGCTGAAGATAGGGCGCGTTTTCAACAAGTGGTTGAGCGTTTGAACCTGCAGCAGCCAGCCAACGGCATGGTGCATCATGCGGATGAAGCGGTTGTGTTAGCTGAACAGATTGGTTATCCCGTGATGGTTCGGCCTTCGTATGTGTTAGGTGGTCGTGCCATGGAAGTGGTGCACCGGGAAGACGATTTAAGGCATTATTTAAAGCACTCGGTGGATATTCTAGAAGGCTCACCGGTTCTGGTCGATAAATTTTTAAGTGATGCCACCGAAGTGGATGTGGACGCCGTGTGTGATGGTGAGTCGGTGCTTATCGGTGGTGTGATGGAGCATATTGAGCAAGCCGGTGTGCACTCAGGTGATTCGGCATGTACGTTACCACCGTTTAGCTTAGGGGTGGTGGTTCAACATGATCTTATGGAACAAGTCAAAAGGATGGCTTTAGAGCTGGGTGTGTGTGGGTTGATTAACACGCAATTCGCTATTCAAGGTGATGATGTCTATGTGCTTGAGGTAAACCCACGTGCTTCACGTACGGTACCGTTTGTATCGAAAGCCACAGGATTACCTTTGGCTAAAATTGCGGCGCGCTGCAAAGCGGGTATAAGCTTGCGGGAGCAAGGTTTGGACTTGCATGTACCTAGGCCTTCGTTTTATGCTGTGAAACTTCCGGTGTTTCCGTTTATTAAGTTTGCAGGTGTGGACTCGATTCTTGGCCCCGAAATGAAGTCGACCGGTGAAGTGATGGGTGTCGCTCGGCGGTTTGGGCAAGCCTTTGCGAAAGCACAGCTGGGAGCAGGTGCTCACATTGTTCGGCGCCGGCGTGCGTTTTTATCCGTACGCGATATGGATAAAACTCGCGTGGGTGAAATTGCCAAGCAATTGATCGCATTAGGTTTTGAACTTTTGGCAACCCGAGGCACAGCTTTAGTGTTACAAGCGGCAGGTTTAGACTGTCGTCGCGTCCTTAAGGTAGCGGAAGGGCGGCCTCACGTGGTAGATTATGTCAAAAATGACGAAATTGATTTTATTGTGAATACAACAGACGGCAAACAAGCGATTGCTGATTCGTTTGCCATTCGTCGCAGTGCTTTGCAACATAACGTGAGTTATACCACCACGTTATCAGGTGCGGAGGCTGCATGTTTAGCCATGAAATATGAAGATCGGGAAACGGTCACACGATTACAAGATTTACAAGGGAGATAAGAATTATGCAACAGCATCCAATGACGCCTGAAGGCGAAGCCGTATTAAAAGATGAGTTAAACACATTGAAGACTAAAACACGCCCAGCTATTATTGAGTCGATTGCGGTTGCACGGGCTCATGGCGATTTGAAAGAGAACGCGGAATATCATGCAGCACGTGAGCAGCAGAGTTTTGCTGAAGGCCGTATTCAAGAGCTGGAGTCAAAATTATCCAACGTCCGCGTGATTGATGTAACAACGATTCCAAACCAGGGTACCGTGGTGTTTGGCGCGACCGTGCAGCTGCATCATATTCAAGATGAAACTGATACCACCTATCGAATTGTTGGTTCCGATGAAGCGAATATAAAGCAAAATAAAATTTCATACACATCACCGATTGGTCGAGCGTTAATTGGCAAGCAGCTGGATGATGTTGTCGTTGTTGATACGCCGGGCGGTCTTGTGGAATATGAAATTTTGGCTGTGGATTATATTTAAACTAATTTTAAATAAACCTTCTCTCGTGTTACTGGGAGAAGGTATTAAATTTAGTGCGCCATTGCGGCAGCATGCTTATCTCCCTCAAGGGAGGTGTTGTCTATGTCCATAACGACTGAGTCAGGATTTTTTGGTGTAAAGAACCTACGGTCATCGGGTAACTGTGGTGTAACTAGGTCAAGAATCTCGCGCGACATATTGAAAATAAGCTTGTAAAGCCGGTTAGCTGCGTCGATTGATTGAGCATCAAAAAATTTCTCGTGTTTGGTTACCGTTTCACCAAATGCTTTTCGGAAGATGTCTATAGCCGGCTTATTTTGCCAGCTCTCTGCAAATGTAAAGGTGAGTGCGCGTAGCTCGTTCAGGAGAGGCTTCATAGCGTGGGTTATTTCAACATTTTTTTCTTCGTGCAGTTGCTGTAAAAAGTCTTGAAATATGTGCTCTGATTTATTTAAAAAAGATGTTTGATTATCTTTGGGTTTAATCACATGTTCAACGAGATCGACGTTCCTTGTCATGATGTGTCTCCATACAATAAAAAGCGATAACATCCGAGTTAATGCTTATTTCTCATTTGATTGAGCGTTACGGAAGATGGTAATACGGATTAGGCAGTTTAAACGTTTTTTCTGCATACCCGCCGGTTAAATCGCTCGCTTGATCCCCAATCGATGCGATAATCGTGTAGCCGCCTTGTGTTATATTGGACCTAACTTGTGTTTTGTAGGGAATCACAGAAAGATTTTGATCTTGTGTCGGCCTAAAATAGAGCCCGTGCCAACTGGTGTAGCCTGCACGTTTTAAGTTTTTTTCTGTAGGACGTTGAAAATTGGGTCTACGACCGGTGACAAAAAAGATAGCCACATGTTGTTTTTTAGCATCGTTATACAATGCAAGCATCGGCGCAATGGCTGGCGCTTTGGCTTTATTTATATCACGATTAATCAGTTTCATATCTTCACAAAACTTGCGCTTGATGATGCCTTGATAATTTGAAAGTGTTGTTTCATCAATATCGAGCACCAGTGCAAGGCGAGCAGGTTTTTCTGCTTTATTATTCGCTTCAACTTTGGCGTGAATATATGCTTCAGCTTGCTTGACGACTTGTGCGAGCTCTTTGTCGTAGGCACCGGTGTCGTGATAGCTGCGAAGTTCGGTTTTAAGACTATCTAAGTTTTGGGGCTCAGCAAACGATGTTGTGCTGATAAAAAACAGAGAGGTTGCTGCGAGTAAGCTTTGCGCAAGCATACGTTTGTTCATGTGTGACTTTCCTTCTACAGCGACATCTACATCAATATACAGATGGGCAACAAACAATGGGGCGTATTATTCAATTGAATAGAGCACTTGTCAAGTTATAGATGCCAGTTCCACAGTTGCTTTTCCTGAAAAGGAGACAGCGGTAAGTTGGCCTAACAAAATATGATATATGTCCTATAATTAATCATATGTAACAATTATAATAATCTGGCAACTAAAATGGCTAAGATAAATGCTCGAAAACTGGTTGAGTCTGTAGAAGAGCTTATGCAAGATAACAAAACTCAGGATGCGGTTGCGGTCATTGCAAAAGAGATGGGAGCGTCTTGTAGTGAGCCTACAGATATTGAAGAAATCCATGACTATGTTCAAGAATATGTCATAGAAAACATCCTATCGTCTGCTGAATATCCACCAACCTATACGGAATCCTGGATTGAGGCTTTGAATGAGCTTGAGCGCTTAAAAGAAAGCGATGAGCTTGCGCCTAAAATTACATTAAGTGACTTACTGAAAGAGATGCCACAAGAGATTGCGTCTGGTGAATTTGGGCAAGCTATGGAGGGTATTTTAAATCAAATCTCGTATGAAAATAATGCGGGCAGGAGCCTATTTGATATTCGAGCTCAATTAGTCAACTTCATTTCAGAACATATTATCTCTGATACTGGTGATGAGAGAGCAGCCTACCTTTCAAATTGGTTGGCGTTTGTTAGTCAAATTGAGTCCAGTATCAAATTGAATAAAGACCAGTTCCTGTTACAACTTGCCCTGGATTTACCAAGTGATGCAATGAGTAGCTCAGAGGTTGGTGAGTGGTTTGCTGATATATTACAAGCCTCTTCAAATAGGGTTGAGTTCATTAAAAGACTTTCAACCATGACGGAAGGGGCTAACCTTTTGAGCGTTTCACTTGAAGCATTAGTCAAAGAGCGTGTCATCTCACCTGATGAGTTAAAAGAGATAAAAACGTTTTTTCTGGATACCATGAACAGGTTGCTTTTTAACCTATCTGAGAATATTGCCACTTCAGTCACGCCAACCACTCAACCCTCAGAGGAAGAGCGCCTTAAAATCAATCGCTTGAATCGTTGCCCGGAGGATTTATTGCCTCAGTTACATTTTATGATGGTTCAAGCAAAATTGGGCTTGGCAAGATTTACGTTAGATGATACTAGCCTTGCCAAATATATTCTTGCAGCTGTACGGAGTGACAAATCGGACCGTTATGAGTTTATGCCTACAATTTTTAATGTAGGAGACTTTAATGCTTATTTTGAAGAGGTTTTAAAACAATCACCACCTATAAAAGACTCCTTTATCGTCATGTCACCTCACTGGACAGCAGGGCAGATAGAAATCAAAGAGGATGGATCGGTTAACCTCTTTATCTCTGATTCTCTAGGGCTGGATAAAAACAACGCTTACTGGTTTTCATCTCAATTAAATTCCAAAGAATTTTTGCAGTTATTTCAAGATAGAACAGTCAATATTTTCTACGGTGCTGACAAGCGTCAAAATGCTGATGAAGGATGCAAAGTATATGCAATGGATGATGTTAGGCACTTCCATAGCATGGAGCAATACATGGATGAAGATAATATTATGGATTACTTGGCTGAACATCGACAAGGCGAGGATGCGTCTTTGGCTGAAAATGTACATCTGAGCTTTTGTCAACTTCCAGACACGCTTTTACGTACCATGCAATCAAAAAAAGTTCACGGTATGTTGCACGATGTTAAAGTGAATAAGAAAGGGGAAACTGCTGCAGCGTCCATAGTACAGGATTTTAAACGGAACCCTATGAGCAATCGCATAGAAAATCAACGTATTCAAAGAAAGTATGATCGAATGGTCGAGCGCTTAGATACGCGAGTTGAGATGATTTTGGATTCTGAGGATCCTCACCAAGCATTCGCAGATTTTACGCAGAAAGCAGATATGCATACTTTAACAGGATTTAGAGCTCGCAATACAATGAAACAGCAGGTAGAAATCCAGACAAGGATGAAATCAACGCTAGACGAACTTAGGCCTACTGAAAACGATACAGGTTCTGAGCTCGATGAATCCAACGTGGCAAAGCCCAGTTAGAGGTGGTTATATACGATTGTCAAAATTACGACGATCTTCATCCTCATCATTGGAAGCTTGCTCGGGCTCGTGTTCAAAATAGTCAGGTTCCCTATGCTGAATCACAGGTTGGCGTTCGGTGTCGCTATCACTGGACATGCTATCCGTTTGGCCATCACTTAGTTCAGCTTTTTGTGGAAAATTTGATGAATTTTCTGCTGCTATGGGCACACTGCGTCCGAGCATTGTATTGAATATGCTTTTCATCCGAGAAAAAAAATGATTGCCATGTGTTGTGTTTGAGGCAGTGGGTTTAGATTTATTTATGGACGTTAAGATATTATCTATTCGTATTCTTTCTTCTATTTTCAATGTCTCGATATACAGTTGTTGCTTATCTTTTTGTGTCCCATTTTTTTGGGTTTCATCAATAATATCTGTTCTACCTTGTTCGATGAGGTTATGAAAATACTCAGATTTATCCAGTTTATTCTGTTCATCTTTGGGAAGCATGTTTAATGCCGTATGAGCAAGTTCGACATGGCCTCTCGATGCGTTACTGATAAAGCTCTTCTTTAAATGTTCGGTTTGGGCGGTGCTAATAGATTGTTTTCGGAGCTCGGCTCTAATTTGAGCTTTGTTTGTGTCCTCTGGATGTGTTCTCATATATTAGTCAATCTAGTTAATTAATATATAAGTAGTATAGATGATGTTTTATATTTTGCTGGTTTAGTTATTATTTAGACTCAAGATCAGAAGGTACAGCATCTTGAAATGCTTTAATTTTTAAACACGTATCCGTAATTGCTTGAATCAAAGGGTAGGCTTCAAGTGAAAATTCAAAACGATGTGCGTTATATACTTGAGGGATTAAACATATATCCGCCATGCTTACATGATCGCCATAACAAAAGTTGCCTTCTCGAGGAGCATGCTTGAGCTTTTCTTCAAACGCATCAAATCCAAGTTGTAGCCAATGATGATACCAAGCGTTAACATCATTATCTGAGGCGTTATATTGCATACGAAGTTGTTTTAATACACGCAGATTATTGAGCGGGTGCATGTCGGTTGCAATCAAAAGCGCCAAACTACGGACTTGAGCCCGAGCATATGCATTCTTGGGGAGAAGCGGTGGGTTGGGGTGCTCTTCTTCTAAATATTCTAAAATCGCCAGTGATTGGGTTATAGGTTGTGTTTTTTTTTCGAGTTCAAGCGTTGGAACCAAGCCTTGAGGGTTAATTTTTTTGTAATCAGGCGTATGTTGTTCACCGCCCTGATGCACCAAATGCACCGGAATGGTGTCGTAGTTTAATTGCTTTAAATTAAGCGCAATTCGCACGCGGTAGCTTGCTGTTGACCGGTAATAATCATAAAGCTTCATGCCTTTTGCACCATTTGTTTAATTGAACCAAATAAATTGTGGCCTTTGTTATCCAGCATCTCAATACGTATGCTATCGCCAAATTGCATAAAAGGATGCTCTGCTTGGCCGCTTTCAAGAATTTCGAGCATGCGTTTTTCTGCGATGCATGAAGATCCATGGCTTCGGTCAGCATTCGATACGGTACCCGAGCCAATAATCGTACCGGCTGCGAGTGCACGTGTTTTTGCTGCATGTGCAATTAATTCGGGAAACGAAAAGGTCATGTCAATGCCTGCATTAGGTTTACCAAAAAATGCATGATTCAAATAACTGCAAAGAGGCAAATGCACGCGTTCACCATCCCACGACGCACCCAGTTCATCGGGTGAGATCGCCACAGGGGAAAAACTGCTTGAAGGTTTGGCGTGAAAAAAACCAAAACCTTTGGCAAGTTCGTTAGGAATAAGATTCCGTAGCGAAACATCGTTGACCAGCATAAATAAGCGAATATACTGCGCTGCTTCTGATGCAGGAACACCCATGGGCACATCATCGGTAATAATCGCAATTTCCGCTTCAAAATCAATTCCAAAAGCCTCATCACGAACTAAAATAGGATCGCAAGGCCCAATAAACGTATCTGATCCACCTTGGTACATCAGTGGATCCGTCCAGAAATTTTCAGGTAGCTCGGCACCACGTGCTTTGCGTACGAGTTCAACGTGATTAACATAAGCACTGCCGTCTGCCCATTGGTAGGCACGTGGCAACGGTGATGCGCATAAGGCAGGATCAAATGGGAAGGTTTTATTTTTGAGTTTGCCTGCGTGAAGCTCTGCCGATAGCTTTTCTAATTGAGGTGCAATAGCGCTCCAATCATCACATGCAGCTTGAAGTGTTGGAGCAATATCTGTTGCATCGACTGCGCATGAGAGATCTTGATGAACCACGCATAATACACCATCGCGTGTTTTAGTTGATTTTAAGCTAGCAAGTTTCATGTTGTTATCGTACCTCGTTTGATTTGATCGCGTTCAATGGCTTCAAATAGCGCTTGAAAATTGCCTTCTCCGAAGCCATCGTTACCGTGACGCTGAATAATTTCAAAGAATACCGGCCCAAATATATTTTCTGTAAATATTTGCAATAATAATCCACCGGCAGGATCTGGTGCCCCGTCGATTAAAATACGAGCTTGCTGCAGTTTATCAAGTGGCTCTTGGTGCCAAGGAATACGGGCATGAATGCCTTCGTAGTACGTATCAGGCACATCTAAAAATTTTAGGCCTGCTTCACGTAGGCCATGCACGGTGTCATAAATATTATCGGTACTAAGTGCAATATGCTGAATGCCTTCGCCATGATAATCACGTAAAAATTCTTCGATTTGAGATTGCTCATCTTTGGATTCATTGAGAGGAATTTTAATTTTTCCACAAGGGCTTCCGAGTGCTCGGCTAATTAAGCCGGTGACTTGACCTTGAATATTAAAAAATCGAATTTCTTTGAAGCCAAAAATTTTTTCATAAAACGCAGCCCATGTATCCATATTGCCGTGTTGTACATTATGGGTGAGATGATCGATTTGAAGCAGGCCTTGCGCGGGGGCCGGTGTGGGATTTTTATTGATTATCCATTGGTTCGAAAACGGTGTGTGATGTTTATCAACAAAATAAATTACGCTACCTCCAATCGCTTCAATAGCAGGTAAACCATGATTCACATCTTCAGCATCGTTAAACGCCGTTGCACCATGAGCTATCGCATGGTCAAAAGCATGCTTCGCATCATCAACACGAAAACCCATAGCGCACGCACCGGCGCCGTGCGTTTGTGCATGACGATAAGCTTGGCTGTTAGGGGTTGTATTAATTATAAATTGGATATCACCCTGCTGAAGCATGCTGATGGGTTTTGTTTGATGCGTGGCCTGCTCAATAAAGCCTTGTTGATTAAAAACTTTGTGAAGACATGAAGCATCTGGACCTGAAAATTCGAGAAAAGCAAAGCCATCGAGGCCACAGGGATTTTTTTTTGATGATTTGTTCATGACAACTCCTTGTCGTTCGTGTCTATCATCATAACGTAAAATAGTGATGTCGCAAGCGTATTATATGATGCATTTTACTGCCGACTGACCTAGGTACGGCAGATAAACTTGTGAGTGATTTGATTCAACGTTATTTTACTTCAACACCACAAGCTGATGAAGACACTCCACGAGATGATGATGTAACACCGTCTCGTGGGGGGTAGCTGTGCGTGTTTGTGTGTGGTTTTATTAGAACTTGTTATCGCTAATCAGTACAGCTTCGACCAAAGGAGGAGCTGAAGGATCCGTTGGTTGATAATGGGAAGAAGTATCGTTGAGCGGTTCTGCTCTAAAGAACGAAAATTTCACGAATTGATCTGTATCCGGGTTTTTTATGTTTACACCATGTTCTGCTCCTGTTGGTGTTCTCATCGTTCTTATGTCTTTTAATACCGCGCTCATTTCAGAGGTATTCCAATCAAACAAAGCGAAGCGGCTACGAACTTGGGATAGTTCTAGTTCATCATGCTTGGCGAGTGTTGCAAAATTAATGCGATCAACATCAATCTTACGAGGGAGTTTGTCAGCTTCGGTTTGCGTTAACACTCTAAACCGATTATCAGTATCGACTAACGCTTGATTATCAAACGCTGAAAACAGAGAGTAAATACCTTCGCGAATAACCATATTGAAGAGAGGCATAGCAATCAGTGCACTCAAAGCTATAGCAGCACATGCCCATGCGGCGGGATTAGCAAAACCAGCGGCCATCATGGCGCCCATGAGGAGACCACCTGCGATTTCATAGATGCTCAACAAGGCTAAGCAGTAACTCGTAGCGATTCCCATGAGTAAAAGCGAGCCTTGAACTGCGCCCTCATTATGCGTGAAACGGCTGTTATGATTAAGTATTTCATTATATAGGGGCTCAATTGTTTTAGAAGCGATCCAGGTAAGAAAGGCAAGGGCAACTACAAGACCAACCGCTTTAACATTCTGTTCGACTGATGATTTGTTTTCTTTGTCTTTTTTCTTGCTCTCATGACTACGTGTTGGTGAATTGTAATGATTTCTGGTCTCGTGTCTGGTGTTCCCTATCCTGATGCTGTGATCATCATGGTGATTCACAATACTTATAATTCTAGGCGTAGATAATGCACTAGACCGTATGGATGTATTTTCGGATGGTCGTGTAAAAGGTGGCGCATGGGAAGTGTCAGATGGTTCATCGGCATGGGAAGGATAAATTAGAGGCGCTCCATGTTTAACCTCAAGATACATATCCACAACTTTTATCGCATGTACATCATTGAGGGGGTAACCTTTTTCGCGAGCCTTTGATTGAACACGTTGGATTAGGCTCTCATGGGTATTGGTACTGGGCTCTTGCTCGATGAATGCGTCTGTTGTCATGTTGTATAGCCGCTTTAATTCTTGGGCTTTTATGATGGAAGCTGGTTGTCGTCTAGGCATAAAAAATCCTCTATCATTATGTGCGTTATCAGCAAGAGGATATTATACACTAATTCGTGTATAAATAATACACATAGAGGTTTTTTTAAATTAAGCAGTCAGAATTCAACGCGGTTTTATTAGAAAAAGCCCATCAGCCAACGGCAATAAACTAATATCAACACGTGTATCAGCTTGAATATGTGCGTTGAGCCGGCGAATTTCACGTGTTTGAGGGCGCGTGTCTTCGGGATTGATTAAAGCACCTTTCCAAAGCGTATTATCAATGGCAATCATGCCGGTGGGGCTGACTAATTGCAGGGCGAGTTCATAATAAGCAACATAATTGATTTTATCGGCATCAATAAAAATAAAATCAAAGGTATGAGCCTCGCCGGCATCTAAAAGTGCTTGGAGCGTATCTATCGCTGGACCAAGACGTAAATCGATTTTATGTGTTTGCTCGGCTTCCTGCCAAAATGATGCGGCTTGGCCCGTCCATTGCGGGCTGATATCGCAGGTAACAACACACCCATCGTCGGGCAGAGCCAAAGCCATGGCGAGCGCGCTGTAGCCTGTGAACGTTCCGAGTTCTAATATTTTTTTTGCGTGCAATATACGAATTAATAATTGCATAAATTGCGCTTGCTCAGGCGCGACTTGCATCACGCTTGCAGGTAATGTTGCCGTGTACTCCCGAAGCTTTGTTAATACAGGATGCTCCCGAAGCGAGACATCGAGTAAATATTGGTACAGCGGTTCGGTGAGATTTAAGTGTTTCATGCGGTGTGCTCAAGCTTTTCTTGAGCAATGGTGTCAGCAATGGTGCTGGTGGGTATATTTTCACGTGCTGATCGATCAAATATTTCAAGCAGTGAAGTATGAATATTGTTGAGTTGTTCAGGGAGCTGCTTGGTCGAATGATTTAAATATTGATCGGCTGCAAAAATTAACCCACCTGCGTTAATCACATAATCAGGCGCATATAAAACACCAAGGTCATGTAACTTTTGGCCGTGATAAGTGTGTGCGAGTTGATTGTTGGCGCCACCGGCAATCACGGTTGTTTGTAACGTTTGAATGGTGTCGTTGTTTAAAACAGCGCCTAGAGCACACGGTGCAAATATGTCGCATGCTACTTCGTGAATTTTATCGGTGGGTACAGATTCGGCATTAAACTCATGCTTTGCGCGTGCAACGGCGTCTTTATTCACATCAGCGACGGTAAGTTTAACGTCTAACGCATGCAATCTGCGTGCAAGATCGTAGCCCACATGGCCCAGGCCTTGAATGGCAACATGAAGGCCTTTGAGTGAAGGATTATTCCATTTGAATTCAGCTGCAGCTTGAATGCCAAGCAGCACGCCTTCGGCAGTGAACGGGGATGGATCGCCGTGTAGGCGTGAGGAACTTGCAATATATGGCGTATGCTGCTCAATAATATTCATATCATCAAGTTCAGTACCGCTGTCGAGTGCTGTGATGTAGCGACCACCAAGCTCGTTGACAAATTTACCAAAAGCATGAAAATACGCTTCGCGATTATATTCACCTTTGGGTTTTAAAATAACGGATTTTCCACCACCTAAAGGTAAACCCACAGAGGCTGCTTTATAGCTCATTCCGCGTGCCAAGCGCATGGCATCATATAGCGCGGTATTAGAGTCGGGGTATTCAACAAAACGACAACCGCCTAAAGAAGGGCCGAGTTTTGTACTATGAATCGCAATGATGGCGCGCATCCCTGTGGCTGGGTCAACTTTGAGATGAAGGTCGCCAAAACCGTGTGCGTCGGCATAGTCTAAAAAATTAGCATCGTCGATGGGGGTTTGTTCAGTAGAAGGCATGAATAACTCAACATGAAGATAAATGAATGCCTGTTATAAACGGATTTGATGCGTAAATCAATCTGAATAAATAACTGAAGGAGGGAGTTAAGGAAAGTTGTTGAAATGCTCATCAACATGCTAAGAAAATTTATTAGGCATGTTGATGAGCATAATATTTAAGAGAAGTTTGATGTTGGTGTGTGATGCTTATTTTGTTCTATGGGTGATTCATACATCAAGTTAAATACACTTAAGCTACTTGCCGTTAATTTGATCGGGCTAGGAGCTCGGCTTGTTACAGTGGTCGGGCTTTGTGGTTCATACATATGTAAAATTTTTGCTGCATCGTCATCTGATAGTTCGAGTGGACCTATATGGTTAGTATTTAATCTAAATCGTGCAGCTTTAAGTTCATCCAGTGTCTCTTTGTCAAGATCAGCTGTAGCTACAGTCCCTACCAATAATAAATCAGGAGCAAGAGGCTTCCCATAGTATAAGTCTATATCTGATGTATTTTCTTCTACCAAATATAGGTTTGAACATGTTCCTTTGATATCGCTTATCGTAATGACAAGTTCACCTGGTTCAAAGTCGTTTGTGTGAAAAGGATAGTTGTAAAGGACGTTAAATATTTTCATAAGTATTGCTCGATATAAATTTATAGTGCATTAATATGGCACATATAGAGTGGTTAATCAATACTCATAGTGTTTGTTGGGTAGTTTTTAGATTCCAGGTTGCTTCTAATTTAGTTTTTATGGCTGATATAGTATCTGATTGAAAGGGTTGTTTAATATCGTTTGATAAGCAATAAGATGCATGGTGTATCAAGGAATAATACGTTATTCTAATGTCATGATTAAGATTGATTTTGAAGATATTCGTGACAATAATTCTAGAACCTTTGATTGCGCATCGTGGCGCAGCTCCTTATGCCCCAGAAAATACGTTTGCTGCCTTTGAAAAAGCACGCGAATTAGGCGCGCGCTCGATTGAATTTGATGTGATGATGAGTGCTGACGGTGAGCTTTTTGTGTTTCATGACACAACGTTTAAAAGAACGAGCAATGGCCGTGGCCAGTTTGGGGATAGTTCGAGTGAATATGTTGCATCGTTGGATGCAGGTTCTTGGTTTTCGAGGCAATTTCATGATGAAAAAATTCCAACGCTAAAAGAAGCTTTGCGTTGGTTTGCACGTCATTCAATGCATGCAAATATCGAACTTAAGCCTTTACCTGGGCGTACAGATGCCACCACCACGGCTGTTTTATCTTGTATTAATCAATGCTGGTCGGATGATGCGCCGCTACCGTTACTTTCTAGTTTTGATGAACAAGCGTTGCTGCTCTGTTCGCGTTTATCGCCTGAATTACCGCTGGGACTTTTATTGCTAGGCTGGAAAAAAGATTGGCTATCTAAACTACAACATGTGAACGGCGTATCTGTTCATCTTCCCAAGCATGTTGTGAACAAAGAGCGTATCCATATGATTAAAAACGAAGGTTACGCCGTGTGTATTTATACGGTGAACTCAAAAAAATGGGCGCGTCGTTTTTGGGGTTGGGGGGCGGACGCAATTATCAGCGACTACCCTGATCTTATGGATACATAATTATGGTTAAATAATTTTAATATTAAGTGTAAGTATGGAGGATGCAGGCGTATGCAGGAAGGCGTGGTTTTTTATACAGTGTTTTTGATTTTTACAGGTGCTGCAGTATTTTCGACGTTAGTGCTTTATACGCGTCAATCACTGTTGGTTGCTTATATTTTATTAGGCGCCGTACTTGGTCCCTGGGGATTGGGGCTTGTTTCTGATTTAACGGCTGTGCGTGAAGTAGGGGACGTTGGGATTGTCTTTTTGCTTTTTTTGTTAGGTTTGCATTTGCAGCCTCAAAATCTTTTACATATGTTGAAAAAAGTAACGTGGATTGCGGCACTCAGCTCGTTTTTGTTTGCGCTCATTGCTTACGGTATTGGCCGTTGGTTCGGATTATCCGTGACGGAGTCGATGGTACTTGGCGCATCGATGATGTTTTCAAGTACGATTATTGGTTTAAAATTACTTCCAACCACGATATTGCATCATCAACATACGGGTGAAGTGATGATAAGCGTGTTGTTGATGCAAGATATTATCGCGATTGTGGTTTTAATTTTAATCAACGGCGCACAAAATTCCGGTGGTTTGGATTGGCGTGATTTGGTATCGGTGTGTGTGACGTTGCCAGCGCTTGTGTTTTTTGCTTTTGCGATTGAGCGTTATGTTTTAGTTAAGCTTTTAGCGAGGTTTGATCGCACCCAAGAATATGTATTTTTATTATCAATTGGTTGGTGTTTAGCTTTATCGATGCTTGCGCATCACTTGGGTTTATCTGAAGATATTGGCGCATTTGTTGCGGGCGTGTCGCTGGCATCGAGTCCTATTTCACTTTTTATTGCGGAAAGTTTGAAGCCACTTCGGGACTTTTTTCTGGTGATGTTTTTCTTTGCTGTAGGCGCCACGTTTAATTTTGGTGATGCCGCTCAGGTTGTGATTCCTGCGCTAATATTAGCCTCGTTGATACTGGTGTTTAAGCCTTGGTGCTTCAGTTTTTTGTTATCGAAAGCCGGTGAAAAACAATCGGTAGCAAAAGAGGTCGGTATGCGGCTTGGGCAAGCAAGTGAATTTTCTTTATTAGTTGCAAGTATTGCACTAAGTACTAAGCTTATATCAGATGTGGCGTCTAATTTAATACAAGCAACGACGATTTTAACGTTTATTGTGTCGTCGTATGTTGTGGTATTAAAGTATCCCACACCGATGTCGTTGACTGACAAAATGCGTAAGGATTAAATAAACATGCGTGCTATTGTTCGAGCTGTTCGAGTTATTTTTGCTGTTTGTGCTTTATTTTTTGTGCTGAGTTGCACATCAAACCCTAAAGATGTGGCTGAGGCTCAGGATAAACGGGCTTGCGAGCAGATTTGTTTGAAAAACCAACAGGCGTGTCTGCGCACGTGTGATGATAGCTGTAAAACATGTCAGGTGCGTGAAAATGAAAAGATGGCACGACTTTATAAAACTTACGTTCATGAGCAGTGTGCGCAAGGAAAACGCGTAGCGCTTCAGTTGCAATCCTTTCGCGATCCACTACAATGCCGCAAATCGTCGTGTGACTGCCCTGCAGACTATCGTGTCTGCATGAGTGCATGTGCAGGCCCTGTGTATAAACGCCTGCAAGTTACACCGTTTTGTTGCTAAGGAAAATGAACATGGCTAATAAAATGCTTAATCAATTATCGAAAGAATTATCAAACGAATTATTAAAAGATCTAGATCCAACCGAAACACGTGAATGGCTTGAATCGTTGGAAGCTGTGATTAAAGAGCAGGGGCCCGAGCGCGCTGCTTTTTTAATTCAGCAATTACTGAGCGTTGCTGATGCGTCAGGCGTTTCACTTGCCAGCGCTATACATACGCCGTATCGCAATTCGATTGGTCGGAATGATGAAAAACCCATGCCATCTGATGAAGGCATCGGTAAACGTATTAATGCTTTAATTCGTTGGAATGCGGTTGCTATGGTGCTGCGAGCGGTGAAACACTCACCAGAGCTAGGTGGGCATATCGCGTCGTATGCTTCGGCCTCTACGCTGTATGAAACAGGGTTTAATTATTTTTTTAAAGGCCCAGAAGCCGCTGGTGGAGCTGATTTACTGTATGTTCAAGGGCATTCTGCGCCCGGTATTTATGCGCGAGCTTTTTTAGAGGGGCGTTTATCTGAGAAGCAGCTTGACCATTTTCGTCAAGAAGTCGAAGTGGACGGACTGTCTTCTTACCCTCATCCATGGTTAATGCCTGATTTTTGGCAATTTCCAACGGTATCGATGGGACTTGGTCCGCTTCAGGCAATTTACCAAGCGCGATTTTTGAAATACCTCGAAAATAGAGGCTTGATTGAACCAAGCCAGCGTAAAGTCTGGGCGTTTTTGGGTGATGGCGAAATGGATGAGCCTGAATCACTTGGGGCGCTTTCGATTGCTGTACGTGAGAAATTAGATAATTTAATTTTTGTTGTTAATTGCAATTTACAACGTTTAGATGGCCCGGTTCGTGGGAACGGAAAAATTATTCAAGAACTTGAAGGAATTTTTCGTGGTGCGGGTTGGCATGTGAATAAAGTCGTTTGGGGTGGCCGTTGGGACGCATTACTTGCACGCGATAAAGACGGTTTATTACAACAGCGCATGGAAGAATGCGTCGATGGTGATTATCAAAATTATAAAGGTAATGACGGCGCCTATGTTCGCGAGCATTTTTTTGGTAGCTCACCTGAGTTGAAAAAAATGGTTGAGCATTTAACCGATGATGAAATTTGGCGTTTAAATCGTGGTGGACACGATCCTCAAAAAGTTTATGCGGCTTATGCTGACGCCGTTGCGCACACGGGTTCACCGACGGTTGTTTTAGCTAAAACAATCAAAGGCTACGGCATGGGTGCTGCAGGTGAAGCGCAGAACATCACGCATCAGCAAAAGAAAATGTCTGATGATGAATTAAAAAGTTTTAGGGATCGTTTTAGCATTCCGATTACGGATGAAGAAATTCCAAATATTCCGTTTTATCGACCGGCTGAAACAAGTCCTGAAATGCAGTATTTGAAAAAACAGCGTGAAGCCTTAGGCGGTAACTTACCCGTACGTAATACCCAAGCGGATGTATTAAAAGTACCTGAGTTATCTGCTTTTTCAGGTGTTACAGCAGGCCTTGGCAAACGAGAGCTCTCAACAACGATGGCGTTTGTTCGTATTCTCTCGGTTTTATTGCGAGATAAAGTATTAGGTAAGCGTGTGGTGCCTATTGTGCCTGATGAGTCACGAACGTTCGGTATGGAAGGTTTATTCCGACAAATTGGCATCTATTCGCCAGTAGGTCAGCTTTATACGCCGGAAGATCGCGATCAAATTATGTATTATCGCGAAGCACGTGATGGCCAAATTTTGGAAGAAGGGATTAACGAAGCCGGCGCGTTTTGTTCTTGGATTGCTGCGGCGACGTCGTATAGCACGAATCAATTAACCATGATTCCGTTTTATATTTATTACTCGATGTTTGGATTCCAACGCGTGGGTGACTTAGCTTGGGCGGCGGGTGACATGCAAGCGCGAGGATTTTTACTTGGCGCGACTGCGGGGCGAACAACGCTTGCTGGTGAAGGGTTGCAACATCAAGATGGCCATAGTCATTTGATGTCGTCGACGATTCCTAATTGCGTGTCGTATGATCCAACGTTTGCTTATGAACTTGCTGTCATCATGCAACGCGGTTTGTATCGCATGATTGAAAAACAAGAAAATGTTTTTTATTACATTACTGTGATGAATGAAAATTACACACACCCTGATATGCCTAAAAATGCCGAAGAAGGTATTTTACGCGGTATGTATTGCTTAGACGCATGTAAAAAGCCGAATAAGCATCATGTGCAGTTGCTTGGTTCAGGGACTATTTTACGAGAAGTGATTAAAGCCGCAGCAATGCTTAAAAAAGATTTCTCAGTGTCTTCTGATGTTTGGAGTGTGACGAGCTTTACTGAGCTGCGTCGTGATGGTTTGGAGCTTGAACGTCAAGCACGCTTGAACCCTGCGAAAAAACCATCTATCAGCTATGTAGAAGAACAGTTAGCTGACAAACAAGGTCCTGTGATTGCGGCAACAGATTATATGCGTTTGTATGCGGATCAGATTCGCCCGTGGGTTAAAGCACCTTATGTAACACTTGGAACGGACGGTTATGGTCGCAGTGATACGCGTGAAAAACTGCGTCACTTTTTTGAAGTGGACGCTAAGTTTATTGCATTAGCTGCATTAAAAGCCTTAGTTGATCAAGGTGAATTACCGGCATCGGTCGTATCAGACGCGATGAAGCGTTATCATATTGATCCTAAAAAAATAGATCCTGCAACGCATTGATGAGAGGTAATAATGACGAATAAGCATGAAGTCAAGGTCCCAGATATTGGCGGTGTAAGTGATGTGGATGTGATTGAAGTGTTGGTCAATGTCGGTGATGCGGTCGATATTGATACGCCTTTGGTGACGTTAGAGTCTGACAAGGCCAGCATGGAGATACCGTCTCCGATGGCGGGTGTGGTTGAGTCTTTGAGCCTAAAATTGGGTGATAAAACATCCGAAGGCGATGCGATTTTAGTGTTGTCTGTGAGTGAAGTTGGTCGTGATTCTGGCGCCCAAACTTCGTCTTCGTTGACTCCAGAAATTGATTTGCCGGTAGCTGAAATCACAGAGCACAAAGTGGTTACCGCTGACTTACCTTCTGAGGCACTTGCTGAGCACTCGGGGGCACCGGTTGTTAATAATATAAAGCCTGCGGATATGATTTCTTCTGAGCCGGCTTCATCCGGTGGAGTTATATTAGCCGGACCTGGCGTACGTCGATTGGCACGCGAATTGGGTGTAAACTTAGATGAAGTCAGAGGTTCTGGCCGAAAAGATCGAATTACACGCGAAGATTTAGAGCAGTTTGTTAAACAAAAACTGCAAGAAAAATCACAGGGTGGCGGGTTTAATTTGCCTCATGCTCCACAGGTTGATTTCAGTAAATTTGGTTCGGTTGAATTAAAGCCTTTGAATAAAATCAAGCGCATTACTGGCGAACATTTGCATCGATCATGGGTTACCATTCCTCATGTGACACAGTTTGATGAAGCTGATATTACGGATTTAGAAGCGTTCCGAAAATCTGGGCTTAAACAAGCAGACAAAGAAGGCTATAAACTAACCTTGCTTGCGTTTGCATGCAAAGTGGTTGCACGTGCACTTCAAGTCTTTCCACAGTTTAATAGTTCTTTGGATGCAAGCGGTGAAAACTTAGTCTATAAACACTATTGCCATATCGGTATTGCTGTTGAGACACCGCAGGGCCTCGTTGTTCCTGTGATTAAAAACGTTGATCAATGCTCTGTCAGTGATATTGCAAAAGAAATGGCGCGTTTAAGCAAGAAAGCACGTGAAAAAGGATTGATGCCGGGTGACATGCAAGGGGGATGTTTTACTATTTCCAGCTTAGGTGGTATCGGTGGTACAGCATTTACTCCGGTTGTAAATAGCCCTGAAGTTGCTATTTTAGGTCTGTCACGTTCAAGTATGAAGCCTGTGTATGATGGTGAGGGATTTGTACCAAGGCTGATGTTACCACTTTCACTTTCGTACGATCATCGTGTGATTGACGGTGCAGAAGCTGCGCGTTTCACGCGTTTTATCAGTGAAGGTTTGAGCGACATGCGACGTATTTTATTATAATCATTAAATATTTTAAGATAAATTTGAGATAAATAAAGGCAAAATTATGACAAAGCAAATAAAAGCTGATGTAGTAGTAATAGGTAGTGGTCCTGGTGGTTATACGGCTGCATTTCGAGCTGCTGATTTAGGAAAGCAGGTCGTTTTGGTTGAGCGTTTTGATACGCTGGGCGGCGTGTGTTTAAACGTGGGATGCATTCCATCCAAAGCCTTATTGCACGTAGCTAAAGTGACTGAAGAAGCGCGTGAAATGGACGGGCTCGGTGTGAGCTTTGGTAAACCAAGTTTTGACAGTAAAAAAATTGTTGCATGGAAAAACAAAGTCGTCGGTAAACTTGTAGGCGGTTTAGCGGCGCTTGCTAAACAACGTAAAGTGACCTGTGTGACTGGACATGCTCAGTTTACATCACCTAAGCAATTAGAAATTACAGGTGCAGATGGTAAAACGCAGGTTGATTTTGAGCATGCGATTATTGCGGTGGGTAGTGAAGCGGTTAGTTTTCCGTTTATTCCAGAAGATCCACGCATTTTCAGCTCAACTGGCGCACTTGAATTAGCTGATATTCAAGGCAGTTTGCTGGTCTTAGGTGGTGGGATTATTGGTTTAGAAATGGCAACAGTATATTCTGCTTTGGGCGTAGATGTCACGGTGGTTGAATTTGCAGACCAGCTGATGCCGGGTGCTGATGTTGATTTGGTGAATGTTTTAAAAAAACGTCTAACAAAACAAGGCGTAAAAATCTTGTTAAAAACCAAAGTTACTGGAATGGATGCCAAAAAAGATGGCATTCATGTGACCATGGAAGGCGGGCATGCGACAACAACACCGGATGTATTTAAGCAAGTCTTAGTGGCTGTCGGTCGTAAACCGAACGGTGGTAATATCTCAGCAGAAAAAGCCGGCGTGAACGTGGATGAGCGTGGGTTTATTGCTACAAATAAATATATGCAAACCAATGTTGAACATATTTTTGCAATCGGTGATGTGGTTGGTCAGCCTATGCTCGCGCACAAAGCGATTCCTGAAGGTAAAGTGGCGGCCGAAGTGATTGCTGGCATGAAACATTCGTTTGATCCAACGTGCATTCCAAGTGTTGCCTACACCGATCCAGAAATTGCGTGGACTGGGTTAACCGAACGTGAAGCGAAAGCGGACGGCGTGGATTATGAAAAAGCCGTGTTCCCATGGGCTGCGAGCGGGCGTGCACTCAGCATGGGTCGTGAAGAAGGGATGACCAAATTAATATTCTGTCCTAAAACAAAACGTATTTTAGGTGCAGGTATTGTCGGTGTGAATGCAGGTGATCTGATAGCCGAAGCGACACTTGCCATCGAAATGGGCTGTGATGTTGAAGATATTGCGCTCACCATTCATCCGCATCCAACACTTTCAGAAACCATTGCGCAAGCCGCTGAAATGTTTGAAGGTACAGTGACAGATTTGTACTTGCCTCCTAAAAAGAAAAAATAAATTTATTTATATTTTATTTTTATTTTGATGCCTTCTTTTATGCCATGTAGAAGAAGGCATTTTTATATTTGAATATATTGTGTTAATAATAAGTCATGAAAGCTTATTTGATCGCGATGTTAAGTTTGTTTTTTTCTCTCACGGGCTGTGTGACTGCACCACCGCGTGATATCAATAATATTTGTCATATATTTAAGCAATATCCTGAATGGTATCGTGATACGCGCGCTGTTGAAAAACGCTGGCATATACCGGCCTCCATTCAAATGGCCATCATGCATCAAGAATCCAAATTTGATGCAGAGGCAAAACCCGAACGTCAAAAAATACTCTGGGTGATTCCGTGGACGCGTCCGTCGAGTGCTTATGGTTACACGCAAGCGTTGGATGGTACGTGGAGTTGGTACAAACGTTCACGCGGTAAGGTCTTGGCATCACGCACGGACTTTTCTGATGGTGTTGATTTTATTGGTTGGTATGCGAATCAGGCTCATCAGCGTGCCGGCATTTCACTTCGCGATCCTGAGGCTTTATATTTAGCCTATCATGAAGGCGTTGGGGGATATCAGCGCAAAACCTATCGCCGTAAGCCGTGGTTGATGCATGTGGCACGCAAAGTTCGAACACGCGCGCAGATTTATCAAGCGCAATTAAAAACCTGTCAAGATAAATTATCTCGTAAAGGTTGGTCTTCGTTTTTCTAGTATAGCTTAAATTTTATTTGATCCAATAACTTTTATATGGTACAGTGTGCCTTTTTTTTAACCCCTGTGGTTTTTAAATGCTAACGAGGCTAGAATATGCTTTCACTCTTCTTTCGAAATAAAACAGACCGTAATTCAGGTTCAGATTCCGATTCAGATTTAGATTCAATTAAAAACTTAGATTCAAGCGAAAAATTAGTAACAACAGACGAATTAGATACACGTATTGCTGAAGAGAGAAATCGCTTGATTATTACTAGAGCAAGAACATTATCACCTAAGTATCAAGATTTGATTTCACAGCGCCAACAGTTAGATTCTAGCCCGCGAGGGGTAGAAACACTCCCGCCTTCTCCAGTAAAAAATCCAACGGGTGATGTGAATAATCACTCTCGGTCATCCCGAAATTTGAAGCTTGGTTTTTTATCGCAAGCGCCGAGAAGTACAACACCTGTAGTACCGGTACTTGTGGGAGGTGGAAGACAGCATTATCAAAAAAAACTCGCTTATGGCTTATCGGATGTACAACCGTCGTATATGCAAAAAGCTATGGCTCAACACGGTAAAGTTGCTGATGATTCATTGTGTGCGTCTGTGTTTGGTGGTTCAAGCCAAGACTCATCAGTGGTGTCACAGTCGATTACTTCTTCTTTTAGTGATACTCAGTTTCTCATGTCAAACTCTTTGACTTCGATTTAATGCCGCAAATACTGTATGTCATGCAAATGGAAATGCGTGACAATGTACCCATGAAACGGTAGGATAGTCCCATTTAATATGATGTATAGCGCGTGCTTAGGAGAAACAATGGAATCGGTGCGATTAATATTATTAGGTGGGCCCGGAGCAGGTAAAGGTACACAAGCTGCTCAATTAGCAGAGCATTTTTCTATTCCTCAAATCTCAACGGGTGACATGTTGCGTGCGGCCGTTGCTGCGAAAACGCCACTGGGTTTGAGCGCAAAAAAAATCATGGACGCAGGACAATTGGTTTCAGATGATATTATTATTGGACTGGTGAAAGAGCGCTTAAAGCAACCGGATTGTGAACGAGGCTTTTTATTGGATGGTTTTCCTCGAACGATTCCTCAAGCAGAAGCTTTGCAAGAAGCGAAGATTACGCTTGACCATGTTGTTGAAATTGCTGTAGATGATGAAGAAATCGTTAAACGTATCAGTGGTCGCCGTGTGCATCTGACGTCTGGACGTGCGTATCATCTGGAATATAATCCGCCCAAGAAAAATGGCGTGGATGATGTCACTGGCGAAGCGTTGATTTTGCGCGACGATGACCGCGAAGATATTATTCGTAAACGTTTAGAGGTGTACCATACACAAACTGAACCGTTGATTAGTTTTTATAAACAATTAGGTGAGACCGAAAAACAAGCCCCTCAATTTCATCGTGTAGCGGGTCAAGGTGGTGTGACCGATGTTTTTCAGCGTATTCTTTCGGTTATTATTTAAATATATGACTTAGCAGGAGGCTTTATTATGGATACAAGGACGAATCTTGTGGCGTTGAGCTCGGCTAATTTCCAAAAAACGATTGACTCAGAAGCGATTGTTTTTGTTGATTTTTGGGCGACGTGGTGTGCGCCGTGCATGCAATTCTCTAAAGTGTATGAACGCGTAGCTGAACAATTTAGTTCTATTCTATTTACAACGGTCGATATTGAGCATGAAGCAGAGCTAGCTGAGATGTTTGATATCCGATCGATCCCTCATATTATGGTGTTTAAACAGGGGATTGCAATTTATTCTGACTCAGGTGTTTTGCCTGAATCAAGCCTTAAAGAACTCGCAGAACAAGCTTTAACCGCAGATGTACGTGCCATTCGTAAGCAGTTAGATGAGGAAGAAGCGGAGCGTTAAAGTCTCGTGAACCTGGATGAACAGCGACACAAGTACCGAGCGTTGAACGATTGGTTTGGAACACCTCAAGGGCATCATCTCGGTGAAGCATTTCACATGCAATTGACAAGGCATGATGATTTTTTGCGTGGCGAGACATTGCTTCAGTTAGGCGCGTGTGGTGATAATCTTTGGCTAGACGCGTTGTTGTTTCATCAAAAATATACGTTCACGCCGTGTTTGGATACACCCGAAACAAGTTTTGTAGGTTCTCCTCAGGCATTACCGTTCCATCGTAATAGTCTAGATACGATTATCGCTCCAATGACGCATGAGATATTTGGAAGTGATAAACAGCCTTTAGATGAAATTGATCGTGTGTTAAAACCCATGGGATACGTGATTTTTTTAGGTATTAATCCTTTGAGTTTATGGGGTCTTGCACGACGTTTTCATCGCTTACCATGTTTTGGGCAGGCCGCTGTGACGTTGACATCATCGCTGCTTTTACGACGTACTTTATTAGCACGGGGTTATCAGCAAGCAGCATTTGAATCTTTTTATTATGTCCCTCCGTTTCAAACTAAATCTTGGATAAAAAAAAGCTTATTTCTAAACGACATGGGTAAGCTTGCATCGTTTTTTCCGGCGGGGTTTTATTATCTCGTGATGCAAAAATATCAAAGTACTTTGTCGCCTGTGCGCGAAGCATCGGAAAATATTTTTTTACTACCGAGTTGAGCACGCAAGCATGATTTTATTTATTTTAGAAATATAGCAAAGATGCTTGGAATAAAAGCGCGGCATTTTGTATACTAGAGATTGTTTCTCCGCTGAGCTTTTTTAATGACCGATTCTAATCCAAACCTGATTCAAGATGTATTCGATAAATCCACCCAGCTATTCACACTTGAGCAAATTGAAGCTGCTCTCGATAAAATGGCTATTGAAATTAAACACGATCTACATGATACCAACCCGGTTGTTTTATGTGTGATGGTCGGTGGTTTAATTCCTATGGGCCATTTGCTCGTACGCTTAGATTTTCCACTCGAAGTTAATTACGTACATGCTACGCGTTATCGTGGTGAAACACAGGGTGGCGAGCTTGATTGGCGCGCAAAGCCTACCATCGATCTTAAAGGTCGTAATGTACTTATTGTTGATGATATTTTAGATGGTGGTGTGACACTCTCAGCTATTATTGATGAAATCAAATCCATGGGTGCTAACGACATCAAAACAGCTGTTTTAGTCGACAAACATCATCAGCGTGAACCTAACGCTGTGCAGCATGCTGATTATGTAGGTTTAGAAGTTGATGACCACTTTATTTTTGGTTATGGCATGGACTACCAAGAATACCTAAGAAATGCACCGGGTATTTATGTTGTATCACCTGAGCACGAGTAAGTTCGCTTTTGTTTCTTGTTGAGTCTATTTTGAACACGTGTTATGCTGCGGTCATCTTTGACTAAATAGGTATTGCTGATGCCCGCAGATAATCTTCCCCCTATTGAACCCTACGAATTTGTACGTGATATAGAGCGTGTTTTAACGCTTCTTCAGCCAACACACGTCTATTTGACACCTACAGCACCTGAATCTGAAGCCGAGAATGCATGGCCGCTTGAGCGCACGATGTTGGTTTGGAAAGATGCAGCGCGTGCATGGCATTTTAAAATGCAGTTGTTAGGTGAGCAGCATCAAGGTGTGTTTGACATCGCTATTGAGGATGATGAAAGAGTTGTTGATTGTTTAAATGCATTAGATATTAATTCCAATGCTTCTGAAGAAATATCTAACAAATTAGGTTCAGTCCTACTCGCACGGATCGTTCGTCCTTGTTTACTTTTAAGTAATGCTCAGCAAAAAGCAATCATAGCCCCGTTAGATTTAAGCGCAGCTTGGCCTTTAGATAGCGATGAGCCGGTTGATGTGAAGATTCAAACATGCCTTGCGCTTTTACGCGGTGAACAATGTGATGGTTTTTCCATTTATTTGACACTTGAAACGATTAATCAGCTAGCTGGCGGTCGCATCGCAGAATTTTGTGCAACCAATCCTAACGTGACATCAGGCGATGTCTTAAGATTTATTCAGCTTTTATTACAAGCTTCAATCAAACATATCGGTCACGATGAACCCGTTGTCTTGCCTGCTCCCCCCGAGGGTAGCGATACACGTTATATTGATGTCCCGCGTGAGGTTGAACCTGATAATACGCCTCTACCGGAATGGCTCCGTCAAATGCTAATTGGTACGCGACAGGGATTTATGCCGGTAAGACCTGATATGCAAACGGAGATCGCTAACGTTGAAGCAGCACTAACAGCTTTAGAAGCGAGTGTACCTAATCTATCAGCTGAAGATAGCGCGAGCGTAACTCAAAGTTGGGCTGAATTACGAACAGCTATGACAGACTGGAGTAACTCAACTCAAGACATGAATCACTTGCTTACTTTCCGGCGGGCGACGGATGCAGTGCTTCGAGAGGACCATATTCAGCGTTTGTATACTCGCCGGAACTACCCGCGCTTAGGTATGTTTAGTGATTATGTTGCATCACCTGAAACACAGGAATTACAACAGCTACGGCTCAGCTTTAGAGCGCTTCGTGACTTTTCAAAGTCACGCATAAAGACCTCTAAAATAATGAAGGAGTGGAGAGAGCTTCTACTAAGCATGCTTGGATTATCTTTAATCGCCGTGTTACTTTGCGTAGGAGATTTAGGTGTTATGGCTTTGTTGGCCTTTCCTGCCTTAGCTCTGCTCGTTACCTCTTTTGTATATGGGGTTATATTGGGCGCATTTTTGATCGATATTTTTATTACGGCCTGTAAATTTGAATTTTCTTCTGATTTATGGAATGCGGCGATTGAGATTGATCGAGAATTTGTAATAGAAGATTTTCCTCGAGCTCTGGGTGCGGCCCTTGTGATTAGTGCTGGTTATGGCTTAATTGCCGGCGAACTGTCAGCTGCAACAGGTATGTTGGCTGTGGCGGGTATAACATTTGCAAGCTCATTTTTATTTATGATTGCTATATCTATAGCTACGGTAAGTGCTGTTGTAGCTATTATTGTGGGATATATAGGTATAAGTTATACGGCAGGTGTTATTTCGGAATATATTGAAGACTCGAATCAGAGTTCTCATGAAGAGATGCTTGAAGATGAGGTTTATGCTCCAGAGGAAACTGGTTTAGCGCCACCCTAATATTTTGATACAGCGTGGGTACCCAACGAGGTTGATTGAGCGTTGATTTGATGGGTTTTGCGCGACGTAAATCATTGGGTGCGATAATCAGTTGGACATGTTCAAGTCCTACGCGATGCGTGAGCAAGAATAACTCGTCGATGGCTTTATCTCCTACAGCAAGGCAGCCTACAGAATACGTTTTACCATGAATAAAAATATTACTGCCTAACCTGCGTCGTCGTTCGGCGCTTGCGTGTTGGCGATCGAAGGCATTCGGGTAGTTAATTTTCATGGATAAATGCATATTACTAAACGGATTAAGATAAGTAATATGATACATGCCTTCAGGAATTTGTCTGTCGCCTTCTCTAAGCTTGGGGCCTGAGTGTCCGCTGGATGCGGTGAGCGGGTAAGTATGAACATGACGCCAAGCTTGATGATTATTTTTAGCCCAAAGCTGCATATGTTGCTCTTGTTTAAAGGCAAGTAGCGCAATGTCATCAGGCGGGTAGTGGATACCCGCTTTTGAAAATTTTTGCGTGAGTTTGGGTTCGACGGGCAGGCCGTAAGACGTAATGGCTTCGTCGACGGCGTGATCCCAATTGAGATTACTTCCCATCGCGTAGGATTTAAAAGCACACAGTAAAAACAATAAGATAGAAAGCAATCGAAGCATAAGCAAGTACAACATCTAATCCATTACATTCATAATATTTATATTAAGAGTAAAACGGATCGCGCGGTCGCTGTCTAGAGCCACGTATTATTATTTTATATATTTGGGGGTATACTATCTTTCACATGTATTTTTAAAAGGACTTTAAGCGTGATGAAGGAGCAAGTGTTTATTAAAAAAGTTGCCGTACTGGGTGCGGGTGTGATGGGTGCTCAAATTGCAGCGCATGTGGTGAATGCAGGCATTGAAACGCGTTTATATGATTTACCCGGTCAAGAGGGTGATGCGTATGCTGTGGTGAATCAAGGCATTAAAAAACTCACCAAATTAAAGCCTTCGCCGCTTGGAACAAAACAAACGGCGGGATTGCTGTTAGCTCGTCAATATGAAACCGATTTAGGTGAACTTGCTGAGTGCGATTTAATTATTGAGGCGATTGCAGAACGACTCGATTGGAAAGAAGCGCTCTATGCTAAAATAGCGCCGTATTTAAATTCAAACACCATTGTGGTGAGTAATACGTCGGGCCTGAGTATTAATGCCTTGGCTGAAATTTTTCCTGAAGCGCAGCGCGAGCGTTTTTGTGGTGTGCACTTTTTTAATCCACCGCGTTACATGCATTTAGCCGAACTGATTCCAGCACAACAGACGTCCCCTGAATTATTAGATCAACTCGAAACGTGGCTTACCAGCCGTTTAGGCAAAGGCGTGGTTCGTGCCAAAGACACCCCTAATTTTATTGCAAATCGTATTGGCGTATTTTCGCTTCTGGCAACGCTCTATCATGCCGAGCGTTTAGGTTTGGGGCTTGAGGAAGTGGATGCCCTCACCGGGGGGTTATTAGGCCGGCCTAAATCAGCCACGTTTAGAACCATGGATGTGGTGGGGCTTGATACGTTGCAGCACGTGATTCATACCATGCATGAAGGGTTAGAAGCTGATCCATGGCATGCCTATTTTAAATTACCCACATGGTTATTGAATTTAATTGAGGCCGGTCATCTTGGCCAAAAAACAGGTCAGGGTATCTATCGTAAACGTGGTAAAGCGATTGATGTGTATGATATTGAGCTGGGTGATTATAGGCCGTCAGAACGTGGTGTTCACGATGATATTAAAGCCGTGTTCAAATTAGCCGATCCTAAAGCACGTATGGCGGCTTTATTAAAATTAGATTCGCCTCAAGCTGAATTATTGCGTTCATGCTTTTGTGACTTGTTTCATTATTCAGCTTTTCACCTGGAAAATATTGCGAATAATGTGCGAGATGTGGATTCTGCACTGTGTTGGGGGTTTGGTTGGCAACAAGGTCCGTTTGAAACCTGGCAAGCGTTTGGTGTGGCGGATACATCTGCATGGCTTCAAGAATCAATTGCGGCAAACACAAGCATGTGTGATGCGCCTCTTCCCGCTTGGTTAGCAAGTGATAATTTTGAATTCTATCGTGAAGGACAAGCTTTTTCGCCTGAGTTGGTTGATTATCAAGGCTCCCGTAAATTACCGGTGTATCAACGCCAAATTGCTCCAACACAAAAAAATATTTTATTTAAAAACGAAGGCGTGTGTTTATCTGAGCTTAAAGATGATGTCGCGGTGCTTTCGTTTAAGACCAAATCAAATACGATTAGTCAGGCTGTGTTAGATGGCTTGTTTGAAGCCGTGGCCGTGGCTGAAGCCCGTTGCCAAGGCATGATTGTTTATCAAAAAAATGCGGGTAATTTTAGTTCTGGTGCTGATTTGGCGGGTGTTGCTGCGTTTCTTGAGGCGGGAAAAATAGAGGCTTTGGCCGCGATGGTCCATGATTTTCAAGATGTGTTGATGCGCGTAAAATACAGTACGATTCCTGTGGTGTCGGCATTAAGAGGGCGTGCACTTGGCGGTGGTTGTGAATTGCTGATGCAAAGTGACGCTGTTGTAGCTGCATTTGAATCTTATCCAGGTCTAGTTGAAGCTGGGGTGGGGTTAATACCGGCTGGTGGTGGCTCAAAAGAGTTTGCACTGCGCGCAGCGGCAGAAACCGTAGGACGGGATATTATGCCACGTTTGCAGCCGTATTTTGAACAAGCTGCCATGGCAACGGTGGCAGGAAGTGCCGCTGAAGCGCAGCAGCGTGGGTTTTTGAAGGCGACGGATACCTGGGTGATGCATGCCGATGAAGTTTTATTTGCAGCGCTTGCGAAAATAAAATCGATGCAAGCTTTGAATTATACGCCACCTCTTTCAGCGCGCTTTAAAGTTGCCGGTCGCGCAGGTACCGCACAACTTAAAGCATTTATTGAAAACATGAAAGAAGGCGGATTTATCAGCGAACACGATGCTTTTTTAGCTTCAGAATTAGCCTACGTGATGTGTGGTGGTGATGTTGATGCAGGAACAGAAGTTGATGAAGCGTGGGTGCTGCGTTTAGAGCATGCCGCGTTTATGCGTTTGGCTGAAACACCGCTGACACAAGCACGCATTAAGCATATTTTAACAACTGGAAAACCCCTGAGAAATTAGGCGTAAGTGCATAAAAACAAGGAGAGTAACGCATGACACAGATGTATGTGGTGGATATTTTACGTACCCCCGTCGGAAAAGCGCCTCGAGGTGTGTTTAAACACACGTTGCCGGATGATTTATTAGGTTGCACCATACAAGCATTAAGAGCGCGTTATACACATCTTGATTGGGCCGCTATTCAAGATGTTGTGATTGGATGTGCAATGCCTGAAGCTGAGCAAGGCATGAACGTGGCCCGCATCGCAAGTTTACTCAGTGGGTTACCAGACTCTGTTCCTGCTATGACGATTAATCGTTTTTGTTCATCAGGCGTGCAAAGTATTGCAACAGCTGCTGCCAGCATGCCAGCGGGTGACGTGCCCGCACTTGCATTAGCTGGGGGCGTGGAGAGTATGTCGAGTGTGCCGCTCGGTGGTAATAAATATACGACCAATCCTGCTATTTTCGAAAACGAGCATGTTGGGATTGCCTACGGTATGGGAATTACGGCAGAAAAAGTAGCGGCTAAATGGGGTGTTTCACGCGAAGCTCAAGATAATTTCGCGGTTGAAAGTCATCGTCGGGCTTTAGCGGCTCAAGAGCGTGGTGATTTTACAGACGAAATCGTACCTGTTTTAGTTAAACAGCGACGTCCAGATTTAAACACGGGCGCTGTGCATATCAAAGAAAAATGGGTGAGCCAAGACGAAGGCCCACGCGCAGGGACGTCGTATGAAACTATTTCGCGCTTAAAACCTGTGTTTGCACGTACAGGGTGTGTAACTGCCGGTAATACATCACAAATGAGTGATGGTGCCGGTATTGCATTACTTGCCAACGAAGCAGCGCTCAAAGCGTATAACTTAAAACCTTTGGGGCGCTTATTAAGCTTTGCTGTAGCCGGTGTACCACCTGAGGTGATGGGTATTGGACCGATTCATGCGATTCCATTAGCACTTAAGCAAGCGGGATTAAGTTTAGAGCAAATGGATTGGATTGAGCTCAACGAGGCATTTGCGGCACAAGCGTTAGCTGTGATTGAAACGCTGGGTTTACCGCGTGATAAAGTAAACCCATTGGGTGGCGCGATTGCATTAGGGCACCCGTTAGGTGCTACAGGTACGATTAAAGCCGCGACGCTCTTGCACGGCCTGCGCCGTACAGGAGGAAAGTACGGCATGGTGACAATGTGTATTGGAACAGGCATGGGTGCCGCTGCAATTTTTGAGGCGATGTAAATACACGAATAAGAGTACCTACTCAGGTGCTCTTTCTTTGATTATAAATTTGATTGCCGATAATAAACAGTCTATTGGTTAAGGATAAGGTATAGCTAACCATGTCGTGAGGAAACGAGGAAATTATGATTTTTTCTAGCAATAAACTTCAATCTATGCGTGAAACCTACCTTCCCAAAGCTGTTTTTCAGCTCACAACGGTTGCCGTGAGCAAAGCAAAAGGTGCGATAGTATGGGATAGCGAAGGCAAAGAATATATCGATTTTGTTGGTGGAATAGGATGCGTTAATGCAGGACACTGCCCGAATGAAGTTGTCACAGCAATTCAAGCGCAAGCTGAAAAATACATTCAGCCATCCATTAATATATTTAATTATCAGCCCTACCTTGAGCTTGCGAAAACGCTTTGCCAAATAACTCCCGGAGAAGATGAAAAACAAACGGCTCTTTTTAACTCAGGTGCGGAGGCGGTTGAAAATGCGATTAAAATAGCACGTTATGCCACAAAACGTTCTGCTATTATTTGCTTTGATTTAGCTTTTCATGGGCGAACTTTATTGGCCATGAGCCTTACAAGCAAAACAAAACCTTATAAATATGGGTATGGGCCTTATGCACCAGAAGTTTATCGCGTGCCACATCCGGCGATAACTCCGATCAAAAATCATACGGATTATTGGGAGCATATTTTTAGTAGTTATGTTCCAGCAGAAGAGGTTGCTGCGATTATTTTTGAGCCGGAGTTAGGAGAGGGGGGATTTATCCCTATGCCTGAAGCGTTCGTTGAACACTTACGAGCATTATGCACTGAGCGAGGAATTCTGATGATTGCTGACGAAGTTCAGACCGGATTTTGTCGCACAGGAAAAATGTTTGCAATGGAGCATTTTAACGTTGTACCTGATTTGATGGCTCTAGGTAAGTCCATTGCGTCAGGTATGCCCTTGTCAGCAGTCGTAGGAAAAAAACAGCTGATGGATGCATCTCATATCGGTGGCATAGGAGGAACCTTTTGTGGTAATCCTTTGGCGTGTGCTGCCGCATTAGCAACACTTTCTATTTATAAAAAACAGCGCCTAGCGGAACGTGCTGTTGATATTGGCAACCAAACTAAAACCTTTTTTGAATACATAAAAACACAATATCATTGCATTGGTAATATTCGTGGTTTAGGGGCGATGGTGGGGATTGAATTTATTGACTCAACAGGTAAACCCGATGCCGAATTTTTACATCAGGTCATGACACGTGCTTTAAATAATGGCGTTATTTTGATGTCTTCAGGCCTGCATGGGAATGTTTTAAGAACATTAATGCCATTAGTGATTACAGACAAAGAATTGACACGAGCGTTCGAAGCGATTGAAAAATCGATTCAAACGCTCATGAAAACATAGGTACCGATACACATCTTATTTGCGAGATAGATCCGAAGTTCGGCTTTCATCTTGATCGTATGCAGCTGTAAATGCCTCCTGAAGTATGGTGTCGTCACTGGTGCATACGCCTTTGTTGTCCATCCATTGCAGTGTTTGCATGACGTCGTTCGTTCGTTTCCCGTCCTGGAATAAGCCATGACGAATGATATTATCGACATGAAGATCTTCAGCTGAATAATCAAAACTTTTTGCTCTTGGCATGCATTGATTTTGTATATCATCTTCTAAACGCACGCCGTACATTTTTTGAAATTGTCGAACTAAAGGCTGCTCAGTAAAGTTAAACACATAGTTGGGTACAAAGGCTTGTTGGTAAAACGCGCGACCGAGCGTTAAATGCACGGCTTCGGTTGGATGCACATCATCCCAAAACATAAAACCTTCAGCCGTCGTACTGGGATCATCATCTTTGAATGCATCAGATTCTAAAAACGGTTGTGCTTTTTTAGATTCATCGAGCGCGTATTTATTAGGATTTTCATAGGCGTCACAGAATAGTCCATTGGCATCAAAGATATTCAGTTGGCAGCCTGGATGATTGATTTTTAAGTTTTCCAGTTGAGTTTGCAGTTCTTGATTAAAATATTCACTGACATCATGCGCTTGTTGCCTCAGAGCATCTGATTTATTTTGGTAGCGAGGTGTTAACGATAAATCAGCCAAGTTAAACAATACAAAATGTACGTATCCTTGCTCTATCAGGTGTTCAACATGCTGAATGCGCGCGGTGACAGCAAGCTTGGCGGCGTCCATGGTAGGGTTTGGATTCACGGTGACAAGATCGTTAGCACCTGACCACTCAACCACTAAAGTTTTTCTTTTTTCATCCTCACCTAAGTGCATAGACGTGTCGTATTGTAGTGCTTTCTCTCGAAGACTATCTAAATTTTCTAAAAATTGTGAGGTTGCATTACGCATAAATTTTCCAGGCGTAAGGTTGGATGAATAATCATAGGATGTCATGCCGCCGATACAATAGGTTCGTGCAAAAACGGGTGCAGTTTTGATCCCTACATATTCATCATTACTGATGGAAAAAAGATGATGTTTTTTTTCAAACTGTGGTGGTACAAGTTGTACTTCACCTTCTGTTTTTAATTGTCGAATAAAATAATCAAGCCAAACGAAACCATTGGTAAAACGGCCATGAGGTGAAGTCCCCCACAGTCCACTGAAGGCTGCCAATGCGCTATCAGCCATAGTCCCTCGATCTGACAGACTGTCTCCAAATACAAGTATATTTTCTATTTCTACGGGCACAAGTACAACTCCTTTTGTGATCTTGCGTTTATCATATAACCTCCAAGGCCGTATGGCAAAAGCAGCTTATATCTTCTTGTATTGATTAAGGGCCATCAGCTAGCGCACGCTCTAATGCGTTTCTTGTTGTATTCAGTACAGCAATGGATGTCATCACCATGGCTCCACGCTCGGTTCCACCTTTAAAAAAACCAAGAACGCCGTGATTTTTATAAATTTTTTGGATGGCTTGTGTGCACGATAACGCTTCTGACGCTGACTGTTGTATCGTTTTAACGGTATCAAACGGTTGTGTAAATAATGTTGCTCCGGCACCCGAAATGCTACCCGCAATCCATGATGTAACTTCTCTTTGTTTAATATACGGTTGAATATATGGTTCTATAAAGGGCGGGGCTGCTAAAAAAAATGCGCCGAATGGGCTATCTCGGAGCGTTGTTGCTAATTGGGCGGTGAAAAAGCGTTTCACACCATAGGTTTTAAGAATATGGGCTGTAGATTCATAAAAACTTTTTTTTGCGAGGCCTTGCTGAATAACACTGTACTCAATAGGGCAGTTTATAAGTGAGGCACCTATGCCCGCTAAAAAAGCACTACCCACTTGCTGAAATTTACTAGGAGGTGTAGAGCATGCTTGCTGTAAAAATTGATTGAGTTCAATTTGTATGATCACGGTAAGGGGGTATGTAACGGCACTGACACCCACACCTTTATATAAAATACGTGGGTCGAGCGTGAAGGGGAGCGTTTGTTGAGCCCTAACTTTCATGGACCAAACCGGGTGAGTAAACATGACCCGAGTTAAACCAGACGCATATCCAATAAAAATACTTTTTTGTTGTTTTTTATCCATTGAATGCCTAAGTAAATGAGACGTGAATCAATTAGGCTAGCAGATAAATATGCGCTTCGCAAATCTTGGGCTTGTAAAAAACTTATTGAATTCAGCATGTTAGTTGAGTTTTGTGTGGTTTCCTGAAAAGGCAGTGGTTCATTTTTTGTCGTTGCTCTGGTGAGGTAACAAAATTATGATTGATTTCGGTGAATGTTTTGTGCATTTCAGGATGAAGCTTTCGAACGACTTTTTTAGAGCACCAGGTATCTTTATTCGTGTAATACAGAGTAATTTTCTTACATAAATCTGGATTAATATTTATATTTTTTTTGTGTACCATGGTTTTGTGTTCGTGGAATGCAAAACTTAAGCTGCTATCAATTTCATGAATATTAAGCTTGTTAATATCTTGATCCAAATAACTGAGTAGCTTGAGCATCTTAAATCGGCGTGCTTTAAGAAACGCTCTTTTATTGATTTGATGTAATGCGCTAAGCATCAGCTTGCCTTTTATGCCTGGGGAGTGAAGGAAAGGAAATAAGAGCACGCAACGATCAATTTTTTCAGGATATTTTTCTAATAGCTTGAGAGCAATATGCCCCCCAATCGAGTGGCCGATTAAGATTATTTTTTCATGATTTTGTATTTGATCTGCATAGAAATCTTCAATTTTTTCTAAATATTTCTGCGAACAAGTAATATGATTAAACGATGGGTAATAATCAATAAGTACATCATGATGTGTGATGTGCTTAAGTTCTTGTTTCCATGCTTCATAAAAATAGCTGGCGGGTGGATTGCCAGGAATAATGATAATTTTAGTCATAATAATAGTGCTTATTTAGTTCTTCAATTCGATGACCATAACCGTGATAGGGTGGTGGGTTATATTTTCATCTTGATGAAGCTCATCAGCGGGATCTTTAGGTAAATAATAAGCTTTGTTTTTTTTAAGCTTCAAATAATGCACGTCACCTTTGTTATTTGTGATTTTTAATACGCCGTTACTTAAAGCAACAAGCACGCGGTTATAATCATGGCGGTGCATGCTCAATACTTGCTTTGATTTGGGGTAAATCATGGTTTTCCAGACGTTTGTTTGTTCATTGGAAAATTCTGCAGTACGAGCGGTGGATTGGGCATAGGTCGTATTTATCCCATAAAACATGATTAAAAAAATAAATGAGGTTATATAGCTTCGCATGGTTTGATATCTCTCAATTTAATGTTCATAATCAATGCATCTAAAATAGATAGCATTAAAAAATAATACCTGGATAACCCATGAACGTATACCTGTTTTGCTTAACCCTTTTACTTACCCCTCTACTTCATGCCACCAAAGTAGCCATCATTGGTGGAGGGCTCGCAGGTTTATCTGCTGCGAAAAAACTGAATGAAGCAAATATTGAAACGGTGTTGTTTGAAGCGTCAGAACATTTTGGTGGGCGCGTCGGTACGCAAGTTAATCCGTATGGCAAGGCGTATTATAATACGGGAGGCGAATTTATTGATTCAACACAAGCTGAAATTCGTGAATTAGTTCGTGAGTTGGGTTTGGATCTCAAAACATGGTACGAACCAAGTAATAAGAATTTAGTAGAGACCGTGATATACGATGGTCAAAATTTTGAGACAGAGCATGAGTATCTTGATCCGTTTTATTCTAAAACTTCGGATAAAAGAAAATATTTAGAAAAACTTGTGGATGATATTGAGCTATTAAAGCTTCATGCAGATTCTGAGCGAGCCCAAAATATAAAAAAACTTTCGATTAAAGAATATTTTTTAACAGAACTGGGGTTTCCTGAAAAATTAGCGAGTTATCTTTTTTCTACGCTTGAGAGCTACTATGCGCAAGAAGTTGATATGATTACAGCAGGCGTTATCGATGAAATGTTAATTGATTTAGATAAACGTGCATATGCCATCAGTAATAAACATGATGAAAAATATCGCGTTGTGGGTGGCACAGGAAAAATCATTGAAGCACTGCTTCGTGATATGCCTAGCTGGAATTATATTACGACTTATTCAAATGCACCGGTGAATCAAATATCAAAATCAGGTGATAAATACATTATTAATAATCAATATAACGAAGCATTTGACTATGTGATCTCAACACTTCCGCCTCCGGTGCTCAATAAAATCGAAGTTGATATTGATGGTTATCAAAAAACGATGGCTCATGTATTAGATGAAAAAAATTATCCGTACGGTGTCGTAGCTAATGTATATCTTTTCTTTGATCAACGGGTTTGGAAAAATACACCTTATACCGATGATTTTGGGAAAAATCATCAAGGCTATGATGGCAGTGTAATACTCTTGAATGAAGCGACCAGTATTTGGGATGAAACCAATGGGCAATTAGACAAAGAGGGCCATGAAATATCCGAAGGTATTCTGCGCGCCTATTTTAGTGGAGATATTGTTGAAGAGAAATTTATAAAACAATCATCTGAAAATATTAATCAAGATATTATCCAGCCTATGCTCGATAAGCTTGAAACAATATGGCCGGGCTTAAAGCATGCATACCAAGGCTTTCGTTTTAATGCTTGCCGATATGCTTATGCTGGAGCGGTTCCTCCCGGGGTGAGCAATCAAGTATGGGGCAGTTATCCATTACGTGTGGGGAATTTGATCCTTGCCGGTGAATTTTTTGATACAGGTGAAGACCAGTCATTTATGAATGGGGCGATTAAATCGGGGTATCGGGCGGCTGATATTATCAAGTCGGTCAAATCATTTTAAATTGCTCAATTGCATGTGCTCTGGATATTTTCAGGTCTACTAAAGGTTTGGGATAATTGAGTTGCGTGATGTTACGCGCATAGGGATCATGAATATGCTTATGATCTAAGTTTTTTAATTCAGGGCAATAGTGTTTTATAAATTGGCCTGTAGGATCAAATCGTTCACTCTGACTCACCGGATTAAACACGCGAAAGTAAGGCGCAGCATCCGTACCTGTTGAAGCGCTCCATTGCCAACCACCGTTATTGGAAGCAAAATCCCAATCAACGAGTTTGGATGCAAAATAAGCCTCACCTTCACGCCAGTCTATCCATAGATTTTTGGTTAGATACATGGCGCTCACCATGCGTAAGCGGTTATGCATCCAGCCGTATTGGTTCAATTGCCTCATGGCGGCATCAACAATGGGTACACCGGTTTGACCTTGTTGCCAGGCTTCTAAATGCGCTTGATTATCTGACCATATAAGATGATTCGTTTTTTCTTGGAAAGCTTGATTGCGACTGATTTTAGGAAACTTAAAACAAATCATTTTATAAAAATCACGCCAAATCAACTCACTGAGCCAAGTCATGGCGCCGTTATTATCGATGATTTGATTGAATGCTTGATCAGGCGTTGATTTAATTAAAATCTGGAGGCATTGTCTAATAGAAATAATACCCAGCGCTAAATAGGGCGAAATACATGATGTGCCATAGATGCTTGGGATATCTCGTGTTTGATCATAGCACTCAATCTTATGTTCAATAAATTTTTGAACTTTATTTAAGCCTGCGTGACTACCGGGTTTCAACCAACTAATATCTTGCGTGTGCGATGGTTTGTATGCGCAAAGATTTGAAGAGCTTAATATTATTTGGGGTTGGCAGCGTGCTTTTTTTATTGAGTGAATTATAGATGGATTTGATTGTATATAAGCTAAGCATGTTTTTTTATACGGCGTAAAAACTTTATAGGGTTGTTTTTGTTGATTGAGTAGTTGATCGGGAGGAATGATACATTGGTCATGGAATGTATAAACAGGAATATTCGCTGCTTGTAATTTTTTTATAACGAGATCATCGCGCTCTTGTTCATCCCATTCATATTCTAAATTAAAATATACTTCTGATATTTTATGTTGTTGGATTAAATCCAAAATAACTTCATGAGAGCTTGAAAAATTATCCGTTTGAGCTCGAATGAATGGGATGTTGAGTGCTGCTAATGCTGGGTCTAATTTATCAAGATTAAGGTTGATCCAGTCTTGTTGTACACCAGACATATGATGACGTTGCCAGGTGATGGGGGTGGTTATATGTAAAGCAATCACGCCCTGTTGCGTCTGGCTTGCTTGATATAACGCCGGATTATCATCGATGCGAAGATCCCGCCTAAACCACATGAGCTTCATGAGTCATCCTATATGAGATTATTTGACCATGATACACTGAATAAAATAATTTATAACGATGTTATTGTATGCATGTTCTAATTTTAGGTTATGGTTATGCTGGCTATTATTGCGCTAAAAATTTATTAGCCAATGGGCATCAGGTGATGGGTGTTTCACGTACGTATCCTGATGATTATCAGTTAGCGCAATTAAAGCATGTATGCAGTGATATTCGGGTATTAGATGTTGAGTATCAGCCTGATACGGTTATTTATTGCGCGCCGCCTCCGTCCGAAGGCGTATGCGATACGTTGTTGACAGAAGTTTTGGCTGAACTTACACGTATAAATCTAGTAGCCAATATTGTTTATTGGGGATCTAGCGGTGTGTATGGTGATCATGCAGGGTGTTGGGTGGATGAAGAGAGCCCGTGTTTTATAAATTCTGATCTTCAGCGTCGTCGGTTAGATGCTGAGGATCAAGTTAGGGCTTTTGCAGATAAACATCAGGTAGCATGGTCTGTTATGCGTGTAGCAGGGATGTTTGGTCCAGGACGCATGCCGAGTACGAATAAGCCCGTAATTGTTCTTAGCGAGGCACCATATAGTAATTTAGTGTATATCGAAGATGCGGCACAGGTTGCGGTGCAAGCTGCTTTACAAAACAAAGCGCTGGGAATTTTAAATGTTTCAGATGGTTTGCCTAAAAAAATGGGTGCTTTACAGAGAATGGTGGCCGAGCATCAAGGCGTAGTTGTGCATGAGCAGCGTTATCATGCCTTGATGGAATCAGCGAGCCCGATGAGGCAATATTTTCTTGGATCTTCAAAGCGGCTATCTAATAAAAAATGTAAAACGCTTTTTCCTGAAATTGTTTTTGCTGATTTTGAAACAATGGTCAAGCAATGCTTTATCAAATAGCTACCAAACAAGGTTGACGAAATGAACGTCTTTGAAAACATGGTCTATACTTAAGCAATAAAACCATTGTTAGGGGTATTGTCATGGCAGGCGAAAAAGATAATAAAACGAAAGTTGGAGGTAGCGCTGTACCACCACCACCACCGCCTCCTGGTTCTTCTTTTCACGGGCATCAGAGTGCTATCGTGAGCATCATCAATAACAGTGCGCTTAAATCTGAGGATAAGCTAAAAAATTATGATGAAATTAGTCATAATATTAATCATGACGATAGTTTAGACTCTCAAATAAAAGAGCGGTTAATGTCGATGATTACACAAGCAAAAATTTCAGTGGAGTCTGCTGTAAGCGAGCTATCAGAATCAGATATTCCGGAGCCAATACTTACTGAGAAGAAACCCATAGGTATTCATACGGGAAATCATGAAAGAAAAGCTGTACCGGAAGTAAGGGTTGAAGATATTCCGGAGCCAATACTTACTGAGAAGAAACCCATAGGTATTCATACGGGAAATCATGAAAGAAAAGCTGTACCGGAAGTAAGCGTTGAAGATATTCCGGAGCCAATACTTACTGAGAAGAAACCGATAGGCATTCATACGGGAAACCATGAAAGAAAAGCTGTACCGGAAGTAAGCGTTGAAGATATTCCGGAGCCAATACTTACTGAGAAGAAACCGATAGGCATTCATACGGGAAACCATGAAAGAAAAGCCGCACCGAAAGGAAGGATTGCGGAGATGCATGCGAGGTTATCAGAAATTCAACAAGGAAGGGGGGCAAGTCCAATATTATCTTCTGAATCCCCTGAAATAGAGCAGCCGCCTGGAAAGCTTGCTCAAAAGGTTGCTTTAGACCTTGGGGCCATGCTGGCGAATAGAAAACCACCAAAGCCATCCAAGCCATCCGTAGCGTCAGATGTATCTACAGCAGCTTCTTCCTCAGAGCAATCAGTACCTCCTAAAGGACCGCCGGCATTTTTGGCAGGCATTACGGGTGGTGCTAACTTGAAAAAAACAGAAAAAGTAACATCATCGCAGACACTATCTCAAAAACCTGTGGGGCCAGTACCGCGAAATTTAGCTGAGGCGGCGGTTGCTGGGCGAGCGGGATTGAAACGTAGAGAAGTAGCGCAGGATAATAAACCTCAGACAGAAGCGCCTTTAAATGAACTGCAGAAAAAGCTTGCCGCAAGAAGGGCTAAAGAGATAGTGGCAGAAGTCAGAGAAGAGGGAAAAAAAGCTGATGGTTCTGTAAATGAAAATGATACGCCTAATAATATGAAGCCTTAGCTAAGGGGCGTTAGCGCACAAAAAATGTTATCTCTTTTGATTTAATGATAATAATATTACGTGAGTGAAGATAATAAAAAAAAGAAGGTGGGCTTTCACCCGACCTTCTTTTTTAGAAGCTTCAATTGGAGCAGTATTGGCTATTCATCCGTCAGACGAAAATACTTTGTTCCAAAATAACGTTGTAATTTTTTACGGATAGTACCACGGCTAATACCGAGTATCTTCGCAGCTTGAAGTTGGTTTCCACGACGTCGTTCCATCACTGCTTGTAACAGTGGCGGTTCAACTTCAGCAAGAATCATATCGTAAAGATCATTCACAGGTTTATTTTTATTTTCAGCAAGAAAACGATTGACGAGTTGGTAGACCAAATCTTGCAAACCTTGCTCTTGCTTGATCGCGTCAATTGTAGCTGTTGGTTCAGTAACATCATTCATCATAACTTCCTTATTTCTTGATTAAATCAACGCAGTTTTCAGGCGTCATAACAATACATCAAATCTAAAACGCTAAACGCTCAATAATTCTACCTGAAGCTAAATTAAGAAGCTAGCTTATTTTGTGACATTTGGGTACTTTTTTTTCGGTCCAGTAAGCGCACAACCAATTCGGGGAGTGAGCAGTCGGCCTGCTCTTCTGAAAGGCTTTGGTTTAGTTTTTTCAGTTCAAGCTGCATTTTATTTGTTATGTTTTTGTTATCTGAACTTAAAAGATCGGTAAGAACCTGTGTGAGTTCGGTATGATTAAAATCATATTGTAATAACTCAGGTACAATCATACGGTTAACGAGTAAATTACATAAGCCGATGTATTTCACTCGAAGAAGAACAGAAGCTGCTAAATATGCAATTAAACCTGTCTTATAAATAATGCACATAGGCTTTTCGAGAAGAGCACATTCGAGTGACGCGGTTCCTGAAGCAACCACGACGGCGTCGCTGCAGGTGACGACATGAGCAGCTCCGCCTTCTATTAAGCTATAGGGCACGGTTGTGGCATGCCAATGTTTTTTGATTTTTTCGAGGCTGAGTGTTTTTGCAACAGGAATCACAATATGTAAATCAGGAAATTGCGTATGCAATGTTTCAGCCACGCGAGATAGTAAAGGTAGGTGGCGTTCAACCTCATGTGTACGACTACCCGGAAGTATTGCGAGTAGTTGTTTGTTCTCAGGAAGACCTAACGCTTCGCGTGTGGGCGCTGAGGCACGACATTTTTGTAAGCTTTTTATCAAGGGATGCCCTACAAACGACACGGGAACGGCCGCGTCTTCATAGATTTTTTTCTCAAAGGGAAAAATAACCGCCATATGATCAACAGAAGCTTTAATCGTATGAATACGCCCAGGTTTCCAAGCCCAAAGTTGTGGGCTGACGTAATATAATATTTGAATCCCGAGTTTTTGTTTCGCAAATTTAGCGAGGCGTAAATTAAAACCGGGATAATCTATTAAAATTAGTAGATCAGGTTTGGTTTTTTCGAGGTGAGTGGATATGGCACGAAATGCTTTTTTGATGGTTTTAAAGTGACGAAGCACTTCGGTAATACCGGTTACACCAAAGCGAGCTAGGTCGCTGATGAGATCAATACCTTCGGCTTCTAAGTGCTTTCCGCCAATCGCGGTAAATATTAGAGAGGGGTCTATGTGTTTCAGCTGTTTGACTAATGCCGCTGCATGTTGGTCACCGGATTCTTCACCGGCAACCAGTACAATATGTTTAGGCTTCTTCAGGTTGTTCAGCATGGCTCGTAATCAGGTTATGGTTAATCATGTCAGAAATTTGGGCTGCTGTAGAAAGGGCTTCGCGGCCTTCTTCACCTGTGACCAACGGTGCAGTATCGTTTTGAATACAGTTGATAAACGCCGTAATTTCTTCGAGTAGAGCATCTCCTTTATCAAACACAGATTGATGACGTGTCACTTCTGGAATACCAGGAAACATTTCGCCTTCGCCTTTGGTGAACACGGCGAGTTGTTTATTATGATAATCAATTGAGATATAGCTATTACGTTGAAAAATTCGTGTTTTTCGTTCGGTTTTAAAGCTCACGCGACTTGCTGTTACGTTGGCAATGCAATTATTTTCGAACGTGATGCGTGCATTGGCAATATCAACAGAAGGTGAGAGCACAGGCGCGCCATGTGCATCCAATGATTTAATCGGTGATTTCACCATGGTTTGAATTAAGTCAATATCATGAATCATGAGATCGAGCACAACGTTGACGTCGGTACCGCGTGGATTATAGGGTGCGAGTCGGTTGGATTCAATAAATAAAGGTTTTTCTAGATAATCATCCAGTGCTAAACGCGCGGCGTTAAAGCGCTCCATATGACCGACTTGCAGTTTGACGTGATGTTTTTTAGCCAACGCAATCAGCTCTTCAGCTTGTTGAACGGTTTCAGTAATAGGTTTCTCGATGAGCACGTGTAGACCGGCTTCAAGACAGTCTTTTGCAATGGCGTAGTGCGCATTGGTCGTTGCTGCAATACATACCGCGTCAACTTTGCCAAATAAATCACGATGATCTCGATAACCGGGAACTTCAAACTCGTTGGATGTTGCTTCACAAATATCAGCATTACGATCGCATACACCAACGAGTTTAGCTTGTTTTAAGACTTGAATTTTTTGAGCATGAAAACGGCCCAAATACCCAACGCCGATAACGGCACATTTAATAGGATTCATAAAAATCGGGATGGTTTGATGATTTAACGATGGCGAATTATTACACCTTATGATGTTTATATCAATTGCAATTCTGGTTACACTACATAACAGCCTTTTTTAATTTAGTATGAGTGCGTAAATCCATGGTAGAAACTCAATTGCGACAAAAAACAACCGACATATTAAAGCGCCCGCCGCACTCAGCAGAAGCTGAGCAGGCTATTATTGGTGGTTTAATGTTGGATAATGAAGCGTGGGATAAAATAGGTCACATACTATGTGAAGAAGATTTTTATCGCACGGAGAATCGTGTTTTATTTCGTGTGATTGCACAGTTGGTTTCAAAAGATCAACCGTTTGATGTGGTCACCGTTCTGGATAGTTTAAAATCTACGGACGAAGAACATGTGGCGGGTGGTGAGGCCTATTTATTTGAGCTTGCAAATAATACGCCCAGCGTTGCCAATGTTGATGCTTATGCACGAATCGTTCGTGAAAAATCGGTGCAACGTCAGCTGATAGGTGTCGCCGGGGAGATTGCCGATGCTGCGTATCAGCCTGGTGAACGTGAAGTTTCTGACTTGCTTGATTTTGCAGAAACACGCGTATTTTCTATTGCAGAACAAACAGCAAAAGAAGGTGGTCCTGAAGGCATGCAATCGATTGTGGTGCGTGCAGTTGAAAAAATTGACTCGTTATTTCATCAAGGCAGTGCTATCACTGGTGTTCCAACAGGTCTGACTGATTTAGATGAAATGACCTCGGGGCTTCAAGAATCTGATTTGGTGATTGTGGCCGGTCGTCCTTCGATGGGTAAAACCAGTTTGGTGATGAATATTGCTGAACATGTCGCGATTGAAGCTAAAAAGCCTGTGCTCGTTTTTTCGATGGAGATGCCATCCGACTCGCTTGCCATGCGAATGATGTCGTCACTCGGGCGTATTGACCAAAATAATATCCGAACAGGTAAATTAAACGATGATGATTGGTCCCGTGTGACATCCACCGTGCATATGCTCTCTGAAGCACCTATTTTTGTGGATGATTCACCGTCGCTGAGTCCTGCTGATTTACGTGCACGTGCAAGGCGCTTGGTGAAAGAGCATGGTGCTTTAGGGTTGATTGTGATCGATTATTTACAGCTGATGAAAGTTCCTGGTTTTCGTGCAGATAATCGTGCGGCTGAGATTTCAGAAATTTCACGTGGTTTAAAAGCTTTAGCAAAAGAGTTAAAAGTGCCAGTGATTGCGCTTTCTCAGTTGAACCGAAGTCTTGAGCAACGTCAAGATAAACGGCCGGTGATGTCTGACTTACGTGAGTCCGGTGCGATTGAGCAGGATGCGGATTTGATTTGTTTTATTTACCGAGACGAGGTATACAACGAAGATAGTCCTGATAAAGGCACGGCTGAGATTATTATTGCGAAACAACGAAACGGTCCTATTGGTCGAGCTAGAGTGGCATTTTTAGGACAATTTACACGATTTGAGGATTTAGCGTTTCAAGGCTATCAAGGTCAAAATCAGGGAGAATAATGCATGGCGAGACCGACTCGGATTGAAGTGGATGCAGATGCGTTGCGACATAATGTCATGCGCGTTAAGCATTGCGCACCGGGGCGGAAAATTATCGCAATGGTTAAAGCCAATGCCTATGGGTGCGGGGTGTCATCGGTTGTTCCCGCACTTGATGCGCATGTGGATGCTTTTGGTGTGGCGTGCTTGGAAGAGGCGCGTATCGTTCGTAAATTTACATCGCGCACCTGTGTTTTACTCCAAGGTGTGTTTCAACAACATGAGTTATTAGAACTCGCCGATGCAGGATGTGAGCCGGTCGTGCATCAGCCACAGCAGCTTGTGTGGATCTTAGAAACACCACTGCCCAAAGCTATACGTGTGTGGGTGAAAGTAGACACAGGCATGCACCGCCTTGGTTTTGATGTTCGAACAGCTCAAAAATCAATTGAAGCACTTAAAGCCTGTCCATGGGTTTTGGATGATTTAGGTGTTATGACGCACTTGGCCTCGGCGGATGAGCCCCAAAATTCTCAAAATCAAGCGCAACTTGAATTATTTAATCAGCTTGAACTTTCTAATACTCCCAATGGTTTATATACCCAAAGTATCAGTAATTCAGCGGCTATTTTATCCTGTCCTGAGGCGTTGGCCGATGTGGTGCGTCCAGGAATTATGCTTTATGGCGTATCTCCGTTTTTAGATCCAGCTCCAGAGCACACAGCAAGCTTGCTTGATTTAAAACCTGTGATGCAATTTGTCTCAGAAATAACAGCGATTCATACCTATGCACCGGGTGCTCACGTAGGTTATGGTGGCACCTGGGAAGCAAAGCGAACATCGAGAATAGGTGTGGTGGCTGTGGGTTATGGTGATGGGTATCCACGGCATGTAGCACCCAATACACCGGTGTTTATTAACGGGCAGTATGTGCCTGTTGTTGGACGCGTATCGATGGATATGTTAACGGTGGATCTAACCGATTTTGAAGCAGCTAAGATTCAGCTGGGTACACGTGTTGAGTTATGGGGTAAGCATCTTCCTGTTGAGCGTATTGCGCGCGCAGCAGATACGATTGGATATGAGCTTATTTGCCAAATTTCACCACGAGTACGTGCAAAGGCTGTGATTATATAGGGATATCATTATTATGAAAAAAAATGTAGTAGCTTTGATTTTATTGATGCTTTGCGGGGGATGTACTGAGGTCACGAAAGAGGGGGTCGGTAGTGTCGCAGGCGGGGTTGCTGGCGGTATTTTAGGAAGCCAAGTTGGTAGTGGTTCAGGACAAGTCGTGGCAACGGTTGTTGGAGCATTTGCGGGAGCCGTTTTGGGTGGTAAGATCGGTGAGCACATGGACCGCCAAGATAAAATTAATATGGAACGCGCCTTAGAAACCTCTCCTACGGGTAAGAAAACCAGTTGGAAAAATCCTGATTCAGGTCATCAATACAGTGTGACGCCCACACGTACGTATTATCGGCAAGAACAACCGTGTCGTGAATACACAACGTATGCAAATATTGGCGGTAAGCAAGAGCAAATTTATGGTAAAGCATGTCGCCAAGCGGATGGTTCATGGCGTGTGATGAACTAATCGCTTTAATAGCTTGAGTTGACGTCTTTTGGCTAATTCTGGCAAGATGTTTTTTTCGTGTGACAAATGTTCATTAAGGGACGAGTATTCATGAAAGTGTTGGTTGCAGTGAAACGTGTGGTTGATCCTTATGTAAAAATACGAATTAAACCCGATCATCAAGGTGTTGAAACCGAGCATGTGAAACATGCCATGAATCCTTTTGATGAAATCGCTATCGAAGAAGCGTTGCGATTATTTGAAAAAGATATTGTCACCGAGGTGGTTGCGGTGAGTATTGGTTCAGATGCTTGTCTTGAAACCTTGAGGCATGCTTTAGCGTTAGGCGCGCATCGCGCCATACATATTAAAACAGATGATGCGAATCATGCGCTTGAGAGCTTAAATATTGCTAAATTATTGCATGCGATTATTCAAAAAGAATCGCCTGATTTAATGCTTTTAGGAAAGCAGGCGATTGATGGTGATAATAATCAAACACCACAAATGCTCGCAGCTTTGCTTGGCTGGCCACAAGCTACGTTTGCTTCAGCGCTTGTGCTTGATTCAAACTCAAATAAACTCACGGTAACGCGTGAAGTAGACGCAGGTCTTGAAACCATAAGTCTTGATTTGCCTGCTGTGGTGAGTACAGATTTGCGACTCAACGAACCACGCTATGCAAGCTTACCTAATATTATGAAGGCGAAGCGAAAGCCGCTGGATGTTGTGCTTGCATCGGAGCTTGGTATTGAACTTAAAAAACATGTTGAAATCATCTCGGTTAAGCCACCTGGCGTGCGCCAAGCCGGCGTGAAAGTTGCATCGGTGGATGAGCTTTTAGACAAATTACGACATGAAGCCAAAGTACTTGGATAAGGGAGTAGACAATGCGCGTTTTAGTTCTCGTTGAGCATGACCATGCTCAGATACATCCCTCAACGGCTCACGTACTTAAAGCCGCACAAGCGTTAGGTGATGAAGTTATTTTGTTGGTTGCCGGCGCTGGATGCAGCGCAGTTGCAGACCAGGCAGCTAAACTTGCAGGTGTGACCAAAGTTCTACTTGCGGATAATGCAGCTTATACCCATTTTTTTGCTGATAACTTAGGCGCGCTTGTGGCGATGTGCTCAGAAGGTGTTGGCGCAATTCTTGCGCCAGCAACAACCTTTGGTAAAGATATTCTGCCACGTATTGCGGCGAAGCTTGATATGGCTCAAGTATCTGACGTGACAAAAATTATTGATTCAGATACGTTTGAACATCCTATTTATGCAGGCAATGCAATTGAGACCGTGCGTGTTTTGGATGCGATTAAATTATTAAGTATTCGAACCACAGCATTTGATGCGGTTGTTGATGAGCAATCGCCATGTGCTGTTGACGTGCTTGATGTAGCAGTCGAGCCATCTAAAATAGCGTTTGTTGATGCTTCATCGAGTGTTTCTGAGCGCCCTGAGCTTTCAAGCGCTAAGCGTGTGGTTTCGGGTGGGCGAGGTTTACAAAATGCTGAGCAATTTAAATTAATTGAAGAGTTAGCCGATGCATTAGGCGCCGCTGTTGGCGCTTCGCGAGCAGCTGTTGATGCAGGGTTTATTGCAAACGATCATCAAGTGGGTCAGACCGGAAAAATTGTGGCACCTAGTTTATATATGGCTGTGGGTATTTCAGGTGCGATACAGCATGTGGCAGGCATTAAAGATTCAAAAATAATTGTCGCTATTAATAAAGATGAAGAGGCGCCTATTTTTCAAGTGGCTGATTATGCATTGGTTGGGGACTTATTTAAATTGGTTCCTGAGCTGATTGAAAAATTACAGGCATAAATAATAAGAATAAGAATTGGAGTAAAACCTATGTTAGTTGGTGTGCCGAAAGAAATTAAAGCGCAAGAAATGCGTGTGGGTCTTGTTCCTGGTAGTGTGCGCGAGATTATTCGTACCGGTGGGCGCGTTATTGTTGAAAAAAATGCAGGCCTAGGCATTGGCATTTCAGACGAAGCTTATGAATTGGCCGGCGCCGAAATTGTAGATACAGCGGACGAGATTTTTGATCGGGCAGATTTGATTATTAAAGTAAAAGAACCTCAGCCGATTGAATGCCGAAGACTGCGAGAGGGTCAAATTTTATTTACATATTTGCACCTTGCCCCCGATCCTATGCAAACGCGTTTACTCAAAGAATCAGGCGTTACAGCGATTGCTTATGAAACGGTCACGGAGCCCGGTGGTGGTTTACCGCTCTTAACGCCTATGTCACAAGTTGCTGGGCGCATGTCGATTCAAGCAGGTGCGCATTGCTTAGAAATGACTCAGGGCGGTGCGGGTATTTTATTAGGAGGTGTACCTGGTGTCGCTCCTGCCAATGTTGTGGTGATTGGAGGAGGTGTGGTCGGAACCAATGCTGCGCGTATGGCTATGGGAATGGAAGCACAAGTTACGGTGCTTGATCGTTCTTTATCGCGTCTGCGCGTACTTGATTTCCAGTTTGGTTCAAAACTTAATGCTATTTATTCAACGGAAGAAGCATTGGAACATTATGTCACCAACGCAGATTTAGTGATTGGTGCAGTATTAGTACCTGGGGCAGCAGCGCCTCGCTTAGTGACCAATGCTATGCTTGAAGCCATGCGTCCTGGTTCGGTGATGGTGGATGTTGCGATTGACCAAGGAGGCTGTTTTGAAAGCAGTCGACCAACAACCCATCATGAACCGACGTATATGGTCGATGGCGTGGTCCATTATTGTGTGACCAACATGCCTGGTGCGGTTCCAAGAACATCAACGTTTGCACTCAATAATGCGACGCTACCGTTTATTCTGAGTTTAGTGACCAAGGGGCTTAAAAACGCTTTGCTAAGCGATCCTCATTTGGCTGAAGGCCTCAACGTTCATCATGGTCAAGTTACGTGTGAAGCGGTGGCTCGTGACTTGGGCTATGATTATGTGTCGGCCCGAGATGCGCTTACAGATTAGTTACAGAAAGCCCTCAAAACGACTTCTTTTTTCCCTACGTACCGCGTTTATGCGCGGTACCCAGACAAGATGCTCCTGTATTGAATATTGCATTCTTTACGGAGGATATCAAAGAACCAAATGAACAACTTTCCAAGTATCCTGTATTAAATCACCTACGTCACCGTACCCGCCACATGCTGTAGGATCTGTTTTAGGATTGATAACTAATATATTAGTATTTAACTTGTAGCTTCCATACAGAAACATTTCGTAATCAACGAATGTATTTCCTGCAATTTGCTCAATATCATTGGTAAAATATTTTTTTAGCTTGATTACTTTTCCATTCCGATAAGGAATGGGGGTAAGGACTTCATCGGTATATACTCCATTTTGAATTATCGTATCTACACCAATAATATTTGATTGAGGTACGGGCAAGCCAAGGTGCTTGCTCCAAGCCTGGACAAGAATAGTAGGTGAGGCAGAAACTATCCAGTTCTGAGTTGGTATATTTGAGTTAAGTTGGTTTTTCATATATGGGAAGGGCTGTAACCGAGGTTGATTAACTTCCGCCCACGCGACAAACGCTTGTAATTGAGTATTCACTTCATCGACGGTCATACCGTCCCAAAGCTTTCCAACCCATGTAAAGCAGACTTGATTCCCATATAAACTGCAAATTTTGTCATATTCATCACGAACTCCTAGCCAATCCATAAAACTTTCAGAAACATCATAAGGCCAAAGTGTACCATCTGCATCATAAATGTAATTATTGAGATTACTGGTGAGTTTGATGTTTAAAGTTTGATCCTGTTTAGGTCGAAAACAAAGGAATTCACCCGCACCATCCTGGCAAAGTACAGGTCCTTCAGTGATGTTATCTTTCATTTGCTCACCCGAGATTAAAAGTGTCAGTATGCATGACTCTTGATAGCCTAAAGTAACAGGAGTATCGCAGTCACCAGGGTTTGTAAGTAGAGTAATCCCTGTAATCGGGGTCATCATCAAGGAATGCGTACGCTTGGACTGATTGGTGATCTTATATTGAACCATTGCCGTGCCATTTCGGCTTACTGTCATATGGGGACTGCTTAAAGGTAGAAACGTCCAAACGGGCATTGCTGCCTCAGCCACACTGAAAAAACAAAATATAAATATAGTAGTCAATCCTGCCATTAGCTTATGAAAGCGCGTCATATGAAATCCCTATGCATAAGATATAACATTTCCAAAGAATCCATCCGATAAATGGCGCTTCAATGTTGAAAGGGCGAAGTATTTCACTGCCATTAAAAAGAAATAATATCATAAGTATTGATTCTGAGATATTTTGTTGTGACGCTCAATTATTATTCAGCTTTACATCTCTTTTGAAAACAAATACATTCACTTTCGTTTTAAAATGCTTTGTATTATTGGAATAAGGCCTGCTAAACCAAAGGCCTCACCATGAAATATAGAAGATACATCATGGGTGATATTTTTGACTGATTTGCCCATGTGTACCATATCATCCGTTGCGATTTTTATATCGTGACTGACTTGCTCTTTAGCAAAATCTCGAATATCTCGAAGTGCTTCAACATCGCGTTGATGTTTTTTATGCTTAGCACATAAAATAAATAGAAAGCAAAGCGCGGCATGACTGCCAGCTAAAATATATGCTGTGATATGGGTTGGAAAATATTGCTGAAGTGTAAAAAACATGGCGATATCAAACATGATAAGTGCTGTGAATAAAGCAATAAAACCAAGGCTCACAAAAAATAATTGACGTAATTGATCACGTACAAAAACATCAAGCATGGCGCGTTCACTGCGTAAGTATAAACTTAGCTTCTTATCAAAATTGCCGCTCATCAGTGCTCTCCTTTTCCACGAGCCAATACGCGACCAAACAGGGCGCCTAAAGCAAATAAACATAGCGTTGTTGCTGGGGAAAGATTTTCATAATCTTTCTTTGCTTGCACTAAAAACTCGGTTAAGGCTTCTTTGGCGTCTTTATCTAACGTGACAGTATGCTGGTGTTTGGGTTGAGGCTTGGCTTCGGTTTTTGTTTCGGGGTGCGGTTTATTGTCTCGCAAACGCTCCACTTCTTGACGTAACGCAGCAATTTCTTGCTCTAACGCTGATTTCTTCATGGTTTCCTCTTGTATAAATTTATAAATTTATTAATTGATGAGGTGAGTCGTTACGTTAAGTATAGTTTGCGTTATATTATTCGCCAGGATCTATCATGGAGTTTTATTTTTTCTAGCAAGATTGTAATCTATTTTGAAAATAGGCATCTTCGTTAAAGGCCATACGAAGCTCAATGATGCTTTTAAAATAATGTTCTTTTGTTGGTCTTTTAAAAAATAATTGGCAACAACAGCCACGCTCTTCATTGTAGTGGCTTTGATACCTTATTTCTTCAATTAATGATTCTATGGAATTTTTTTTTGCTCCCCAAAGAAAGCGTTGAGCATCAAAAAGTCGGTTGTTGTTATATTTTGGATATTCAAAAATTTTATAGTTATTGGGGTAAATATAAATAGTATAACCTATCGTGTGCACCTTGATGCATTTCTCTCCCATATCTTCCATAAAGATAGTCCCGTTATTTGGTGGCTGCTTAACAGTATAGGTCAGCGAGAAGGATTCGCCAGCAATAAAAATATGAACAATATATGTACACAAAAGTAATTGCGTGTTAATATAAAGAACATTTATATTTTGTTTTAAGAGGTTCGTCATGCCTTACCCCATAGCATATTTAGGTACAGATACAGTAGAAACCGTTCATAATTATTTAGGTACTCCTCGAGGCGAAACCTTAAGTTATGTTATGGATCGCGTTCTTAAGCCTAAGCTTCAGCCTGAGATAAAAATGGAGCATGCAGATGACTTTGAAGTGCTGTCACAAGTAACAGCAGAAGAAGGTGTGGGTGTAGATTCGAGAAATCGCGCGGCCCGTGTTTATAATGGACCGGTAACCGATGGCTCCAATCTTTATGACATTATGGCGCACGGTGTGGCGGATATGCTACCCGTTATCGTGGGTGGTGAACAGGTCATTAATATCATTGGGCATAGTCGAGGTGCGGTTGAGTCGATTATTGCATCTCATGAACTCGCTCGAATTCAAAAAGTATTGCGAGAGGCCGCTGAGGCAGATGTTAATTCGGAAGAGCAACTATTTGAATTGCTGTGCAATAGCGAGCACGACGAAACGAAAGAGCATTTGAAAAAATATTTAGCGCCTTATGCTGCTGATTTGTTTGCTAACGTGTCGGCGCTCAGAGAAAACATGGCTGAGGTCGAAGTTAATCTCTTTTTGCTTGACCCCGTGCCTGGCGGTCGTGTTATGGGCTTCAGTGTCGCCCAAGTCAAAGACGACCGTTATTATCAAATACCAGCTATCGTCAAAGATTGTCGCGAAATATTGCTTGAAAATGAGCGTACGCGAGGGTTTAAAGCGATTGTGCCACATGCACTTGACCCTCAAAAAACAACGTTCACATTGATGAATTTACCAGGTCACCATGGGACAGCCAGTGGTAATCCTTACGATCAGCGCTTAAATCGTACTGAATATTCCGAGCTTAAAACGAAAGAAGTCCAAGATATTACGTTGTATGCGTTGTATGATTTTTTTACGGCTCATGGTGTTAAATTTGATGAGTCTAATTTTTCTTCTGATTCTAATGAAGTGATATGTAATGATCTTGCTGCTTTATTTGAAAACTATCGCAATGCAGATCCCCAAGAAAAACAGAACATAAAGTTAGCAACATATGCGATTATTTTAAAAAACAAATCGGCATATACGGCCTTTAATCAAACGACCTATGCCCCAGGGTGGCTTCTCCATGGTCATGAAGGCAGCATTCAAAGCTACTCTACTTTCGGCTTAATGAGTCTGAAGCATGATCGCATCATACATGTGGGTGGCCCAGGTGATAGCTCGCTTAAAAGTATCGTTTCGTTTCAAAGTGATGATTTTGTCAATGCTGCTCATGCTCGTTTATTCTTAAGAAAAGAGCTTGAGATAACGGAAGATCAAACGCCTGTCCAAAGTCTCCAGGCAATTTTAAATCATTTTGATAGCAAGATGAATGTTATACATGATATTTTTAGTAAGGATCAACAAGGAAAGTTAACGCAAACAATCAAAAGAAGTATACAAATGATGTTTTCTGGGTTGGTGCAAACGTATCTGAGAAATAATCTTTCTGAAGAAGCAAAAGCTGATATTTTAGCGGTGATTGAACGTGCTATTAATATTGAACTTCAACTAGGTAGTTCCGATGCATTAACTGAGCTAGTTACAGATTTGAAATTATATTTGGTGAAAAATTTGTCCGAAGATTTGCATGCACTAACTGTTTCACATCAACACGATATTTGGAATTTATTAGGTTCTGATGAGCAAGATCTTCAGATTGTAGATGATAAAAGTTGTCAGATCGAGCGGTTTCAAACTCATTTGGAGGTGTTGAAGGCTTATTTTGTGAAATTTGAAAGCGTACAATCATCGTTGGTTGATGCTCAAAAAATATTAGAAGAGTGTCTAGTTTTTTTAGATTCGCGTCGTTATGCTCTGACTAAGAATAGGGAGCAGTATGAGGCAATGAATGCAGAGAAGAAGCAACTTCAAATAGAGAATTCTGAGTTCAAAATAAAGAACGCTCAGCTTCGAGTAGACAACCATGAACTTCTAGAAGAAAATGCTTGTCTTCGAGAAATAAACGCTGGGCTTGCAGCCGAGAAAGTGGTTGTTCAACAAGAGAATTCACGCATTTTCCAAGAGCTGGGCACAAGTCAAGCTGACCTAGAATCTAAAAAGCAAAGGATTGTTGAGCTAGAAGCAGGTCTTCGAGTTCAAGAAGAAGCTAATAGCGTATTACAAGATGAAAAAGCTAGCGTAGAAGGTGAGCGTGATGCTTCTCAAGTTGAGTTACAAGAGAGTAATACTCAACTGAATGCAAAAAATCAGCGAATAGCTGATCTTGAAGAGGTTCTTGAGAGCCCAGATTCAGATAGTTTATTTCAGGGTTTAAGCTTAGAGATCTTGGGTGTTTGTGCATTGGTTTTAGGTAGTGCGGTGGTTGCTTTGTCGCTTGCGATACTGATGTTAACCCCTGTGGCACCTATCATACCTATAGGCATAGCCCTTGCAGGCACAAGGCTTGCAACGGCTGGGTTTTTTGGTATGAAGCAAGGTATTCTAGAACAGCACCAGAAAGAGCTGTACAAGAGCACACTGGAAGCAGGTGTTTAAGCGAAGTCAAAACAAATAGTCTTGTTGTGTTTTTTTGTCCTGTTTTGTAGGCGCGGTATTATCTTCAGGTAAAGTAGTCTGAGATGCCTCCGCGTCGGGAACCAAATCTTCACGGAAATACTCTTGAATGCTTGTGGTGCTATTGCTGGTGTCGAGCAAGCCGGTTTTGGGATCAATTTGCTTATTTACAATCTGATCCGGTATTTTGAGTTCTTGCTCGGGCTTGTCTTTGAGTGCGGTGCGCATAAAATCAACCCACAGCGGTAGGCTGAGTCCTGATGCATACTCGTGCAGTGGGCTTGGGTTATCAAAGCCTACCCAAGTCGTGACCACAAGATCAGGATTGTAGCCCGCAAACCATGCATCCAGCTGATTGTTTGTTGTGCCAGTTTTACCGGCGATATCTTGTCGGTTGAGTACTTGTGCTGCGCGAGCTGTTCCGCCTTGAACTACGCCTCGTAAGGCGGTATTCATCAGAAAGGCAACTTCTTCAGAAATGACGCGTGGGGCTGGCATATTAGCTGATGCAATGATGCTACCATCATCGGGCGGTACTTGTGTCGGGGTGGCTTGCAATAAAACATGACCGTCAGCGTCGATGATTTTATCAATAAGATAGGGCTCTACTTTGTAGCCGTTATTCGCAAATACAGCGTAAGCAGAGGCCAAATCAAGCGGGCTTGTGGTGAGCGTGCCAAGTACGAGCGAGAGTGTATGCGGTAAATTTTCTTTTTGAAAGCCAAAGCGGCTTGCAAAATCAACGGCGTAATCAATGCCGATATCATCTAAAATACGAATGGATACAAGGTTACGTGAGCCTGTGAGACCGGCTTTAAAACGCGTAGGGCCGTTGAATGTATGGTTTGCATTATGTGGCCGCCATAGGCCTTCTTGACTGGGGTCGTCCATCGCGATAGGTGCGTCGTTGATTAACGTCGCGAGGGTGTAGTTTTTGGCTAATGCGCCTGCATAAATAAATGGCTTAAAACTTGAACCTGGTTGTCGGTCCGCTTGAGTTGCTCGGTTGAACTTGCTGCGTTGAAAATCAAAGCCGCCAACCAAAGCTTCAATTGCGCCGTCGGATGGGTTGAGTGCGACTAATGCGGCTTCTGCTTGAGGGATTTGTGTGAGGGTCCAGGTATCGAGTTTATTATTTTTGGTAATATAGACCACGTCGCCTTTTGAGACCACTTGTGCTGCTCGTTCGGGTAATTTTCCAACCCATCCGTGTTTTTTAAGCGAGGGCCTTGCCCACGAAAGCCCTGACCAAGGGATGGTGACCGTATCACCCGCTTGTGTGAGTGCGGTTGCTTCTTGATCTTCTACCGATAGAATAATAACGGGTATAAGCGCATTCACCACAGGATAATGCTTGAGCGTGGTGCGTAATGTTTTAAGTGGATAATCTTCAAGCGGGGTGAGCTTGGTGATAGGGCCGCGATAACCATGGCGGTGATCGTAGGCTAGCAAATGCTTTTGGACTGAACTATTAGCTTTGTCTTGTAAGTTTGCATGAATGGTTGTGTAAACTTTATAGCCGCGTGTGTAGGCATCAGGCCCAAAATGTTCGTAGAGCGATTGGCGAATCATTTCTGCGACGTAAGGTGCTTCGGCTTCGGTTACAACCCCATGGTACCGTGCTGTGATCGGTTCTTTAACAGCTTCTTGATAGGCGTCTTCGGTGATGTACTCGGTTTCGAGCAAACGCTCGAGCACGTGATTGCGTCGTTTTTTAGCCGCCTTGGGGTTTGCAATTGGGTTTTGTGACGACGGTGCTTGAGGTAAGCCTGCTATCATCGCTAATTGTGCTAAGCTGAGTTCTTTGAGTTCTTTGCCGTAATACACTTGGGCCGCAGCGCCAACACCGTAAGCGCGGTTGCCTAAATAGATTTTATTTAAGTAGAGTTCTAAAATTTTTTCTTTAGAAAGTTCACGATCGATTTTTATGGCCAGTAAGATTTCGTTAAATTTACGCAAAAACGTTTTTTTACGGTTAAGAAAAAAGTTACGTGCAACCTGCATCGTAATCGTACTTCCGCCTTGGGACTTGGTACCGGTTTGTACCATACGAACAGCCGCACGGCCGAGGCCCATCACATCCACGCCTGGGTGTTCAAAAAAACGTTGGTCTTCGGTGGCGACCAGTGCGTGCACTAATGCTTGAGGAATTTCATCATAGGTCACAGGAATACGCTTTTTCTCACCATACTCTTGGATTAATTGGCCTTCTTGGCTATAAATTTGTAACGGCACTTGCAGTTGAATGTTTTTTAATGAATCAACGTCTGGCAACTGACTTTCTGCATAAATATAAAAACCACCAAAGCAAATAAGCAGCAAAAACGAAAGACTCATGAGTGCCCATAAGCCTTTTCGCCAAAAAATAGAAAGTTGTATTTTCATAAGTATGTGTCGCTTGGTTGTGTAAATATAAGGTTAGTTGAACTTATTGCTTTTTTCTAGGATAAGCTCGAACGAGAATCTACGGAGTCTGAGTTGGAAGAATCCGAGCTCGCGGAATCCGAGAAGCCGTGAGTTGGATCTAGGGATTTAGCAAGTAAGCCGAACAGCGATAATCTGCCTGAGTCTATGGCTCCTCTGAAAGAACGCACGGTGTTTTTTACTTTGGCTTCACCTGTATCTCTGTGCATGGGTTGCTCTGTTACGACAGCTTCTGATGTTATTTTCCGACGGGATAAGCCTAAGCAAAGCTCAGAGGTGGTGAGCGCGATGGGTGCGGGCTCGGGCTTTTTCTGTAATGTTGTGAGCGTGCTCTCAAGTAAAATGAAGCACTGTTTTTTTTCTTCATATATAGTTTTGAGTTTTTCGTTTTGAGCGATGAGTCGTGTGTTTTCTAACTCTATTTCAGACTCTATTTCAGAGGCAACCGATGACTCATTTGTAATAAATTCCCAACCTTTGGCCGGATGCAGTTCATGAATTTCAGGTGTTGTAACAGCTTTATCTGTAGGAACAAGTACTTCCTGTTTTGGCTGTATGGATTTTAATGCAGCTGTTGTTATTGTTGTTTGGTGGATTTGATGGATTTGATGTTCTAGATTATTCATGTATTGAGTAATGGAGTCAATGCTTGCTTCAATCGCGATATTTTCTTGAGATAAAGCTTGATTTTTTTTGAATAAAAATAGATCGCTAATATAGTGTTGAATTTCAACTTCTGTACTTTCTGAATTGCTTGACGAAAGCCCGATGGTAGAAAATAAAGTTTGTGTAAGTTTATATGCTTCGGCTTTTGGGGAGTTTAATTTGTAAATAGAAAGGCTCTGTTCTGCATTTAAAGCGATGAGCAGTGTGTCGGTGATAAATAGATTTGCTGGTGTAAACACAAAAAGACGTTGAAGGTTTTGAATAAACTCAACCAGCTGACTTTTTAGTGCTTCCTGTTCGTCAGGATTTTCCGTGATGCGTGCTTTTTCTGAGAGGGAAAGGCCAAGGTGCATGTATTGAAGCAATGTGAGGCGGCAACTGTTATTCCTGGTTGTGGCTTCTATTATTTTATCTTTAAGGATTTGATCTCTTTCATCGGTACTGCGGTTTAAAAAATCTTTGATTGAAGCATCAGAAATATCAGGCAACGGTGTTTTAGTTCGGTATGCATGGTAGTTTATAATCACGTGTGCGATGGCGCTAGATAAGCTTTCAAATCCCATTTCGAACTCCTAACAACATAAAAGAAAAATAAGAAAAATAATAAAATTTATCAAAATTAACACAGGCTTATAAAAAATACTATCATCAGGTGTCGAAGAAGAATTCCAATTCTCAATAAGTTACGTTACTATTCGAGCGTGATATAAGGATTACTTAATGATAAGGGTGCGATAAGGAATAGCGCGTGCTAGAATTGCCCAGTTATTTATTTTAAAACAAGCATAAGCACGGCACTCAATGCGGTTTATTTTGGTTGGACTGGTTGGACGTTGAGAGGGGTATGTAAGTAGACATGAGCATCGTTAAGGTACGAAATATCTTTCTAATTGGACCCATGGGAGCAGGTAAAAGCACAATTGGCCGTACATTGGCCCGTGAGCTTAAACTAAATTTCTATGATTCTGATGAAGTGATTGAAGAGCGAGCAGGAGCAGATCTCTCCTGGATTTTTGACGTAGAAGGTGACGAAGGTTTCCGTCGTCGTGAACAAAAAGTTATTGAAGAATTAACACAAAAAACAAATATTGTATTAGCCACAGGTGGTGGTGTCGTGATTACACCTGAAAACCGAAATGCTTTGGCTGCTCGCGGAACGGTGATTTATTTAAGAACTTCGCTTCAGCAACAATTTGAGCGAACTAAACGCGACACGAAGCGTCCGTTACTGCAAACCGATGATTTAACAGGTCGGCTTGAAAGTTTACGTGACGAACGTGAGCCATTTTATGAAGAATTAGCTGATGTAAGCTTTGAAACAGATAAGCTTACCGTTAAAGCTGTGACCAACAATATTGTTAAATATATCTATGGGGAAGGCTGAGGTTTTTCAGGAAGTCGAGGTTAGGCTTCCTAATCAGCATTACACCATTTATATTGGCCGGCATCTGTTACACGATGCCGCGCGTTTTCAGGCGGTCATGCCTGGAACACAAGCACTGATTGTGACCAACGAAACGTTAGCTCCGCTTTATTTAGATTATTTATGTGAAGCCCTGCATCATGTTCAGTACCAGGTGGTTATTTTACCTGACGGGGAAGTGCATAAAACCCAAGCAAGTGTTGCAACAATTCATGAAGCTTTGATACATCATAAACATCATCGCGATACGGTCTTGATTGCGCTAGGCGGTGGCGTTATTGGTGATATTACCGGATTTGCTGCATCAACGTATCAACGAGGTGTGGCGTGCATTCAAATTCCTACGACGCTACTTGCACAAGTAGATTCTGCTGTTGGCGGTAAAACAGCAATTAATTACCCAGGTGCAAAAAATTCAGTGGGAAGCTTTCACCAGCCTTGTGCGGTTTTTATTGATCTAGGTATGCTGGATACACTTCCTGAACGTGAGTTTCGAGCAGGTTTGGCTGAGGTGATTAAATATGGCTTGCTTGTAGGTGGTGATTTTTTAGGGCAATTAGAGCATATTTTATTAGATAAACAGGCTTTGCCGCAGCTTATTGCTAACTGCTGTCGAATTAAAGCTGAAATTATTCGGCAAGATGAACGAGAATCAACGGGTCAGCGTGCTTTACTTAATTTAGGTCATACCTTTGCGCATGCACTTGAAGCGGTGACGAATTATGAGCGTTGGTTGCACGGTGAGGCGGTTGCTATCGGTTTATATTGTGCAGCAAGGCTTTCTTGTGATTTAGGTTATTTAAGTCAAGCTGATGTAAATCAGGTGGATGCATTATTAAAACGTGCAGGCTTACCTCGTCGTATTCCACCGGATATATCGCTATCTAAAATATATGAGCTTATGCATCAAGATAAAAAAGTACAAAATAATAAATTACGCTTTGTTTTAATAAAAAAATTAGGTGAGTGTTATGTGGATGCGTCGGTTTCTGAACAAGATGTGATGCATGTGCTTGCTGATGCGGTAAGTTTTACTTAAGATAGAGCCATCAAGAATAAAGAATTTTAGAATAAACAAATCTAAGGGAGAAAGGCATGTATAAAAAGGTATTGTTTGCGACGGATTTTGATGAGATTAGTGTTAATGCTGCTCACAAGGCAAAGAAAATAGCGGATGAAAATGGGGCTGATTTGTTATTGGTTCATGTGGTTGAGCCTATTCCTGCGTATGCATACCCAGGATTTGCAGGTTTTGCTGAAGTTGAAGTTTCTATTCGTGAACAGGCAGAAAAAGAATTGAATGCTTTAGCTAATCAATTAGGCGTGGATGAAAATCATCGTTTGCTTGAATTTGGTTCCATTAAAAATGAAATTTTGCGTATTGCAGAAGAACAAAAAATTGACCTGATTGTTACTGGAAGTCATGGGAAGCATGGTCTTGGTTTGCTTTTAGGTTCAACGGCTAATGCTATTTTGCATGCATCGCATTGCGATATGTTGATTGTTCAGCCTCAACCTAAAGCATAATAATTAAAGTGCAGTTTTTAAGTAGTTTGTATCTATGAAGTTGTTACGATCCGTTTATGGGGCCAGCATGCCAGAACAAGGTACGGTGGCCACCATTGGTAATTTTGATGGGGTGCATCGTGGGCACCAGGCTTTGTTGCAAGCTTTAAAAGCAGAAGGGCGTCGTTTAAATCTACCTACATTGGTTGTTCTTTTTGAACCTCAGCCCCTTGAGTATTTTTCTCCAGAACATGCTTCCGCACGATTGACTAATTTTAAAGAAAAATGGCGTCAACTTTCTCAGCTTGGGATTGATTATATTGCTTGTTTGGGATTTAATAGCAAGCTGGCCTCGATGCCTGCTGATGTGTTTGCTCAAGAATTTATTTTTTCAAAATTTCAAACAAAATTATTATTAGTGGGTGAAGATTTTCGTTTTGGTCAGGGTCGCAGGGGTGATTTAGCTTTGCTTAAGCGTTTAGCAGAGCAACATCATTGTGATGTGAAAATTTACTCTGACATGATGTTGGCGTCGGCACGAGTGAGTTCTACACGGATTCGTGGCTTACTTGATGCAGGGCATATGCATGATGCAGCTGAGCTTTTAGGCCGGCCGTACAGTATGTATGGGCGCGTGGTCTTTGGCGATGGTATTGGGCGTACGTGGGGTGTACCAACCGCTAATATACAACTTAAGCGTTTGGTCTTGCCTTTTGTCGGTGTATTTTGTGTCAACGTACGACGCGCAAATGGAAAAATATATCAAGGTGTGGCTAATATAGGACGACGACCTACGATAGATGGGCTGACCAATCGTTTGGAAGTGCATCTGTTTGATTTTGATGGTTCGCTGTATCACGAACATCTTGAGGTGTATTTTTTACATAAACTGCGAGGTGAGGTAAAATTCGCTTCGTTAGATGCTTTAATTAACCAAATAAAAACAGATATTCTGGATGCAAAAGCGATTTTACCTCGTCTTGAAACCCAAATTACTTCTTAGAGTGACATCATGACTGAATACAAAGCAACACTTAATTTACCGCACACAAGCTTTCCTATGAAAGCGAATCTTGCCGGACGTGAGCCTACACGTTTAGCTGCTTGGAAGGCTGAGAATCTGTATTCAAAAATTCGTGTGTCGCGTGCGGGTAAGCCGACGTTTATTTTGCATGATGGGCCTCCGTATGCCAACGGCCACCTGCATTGTGGGCATGCGCTTAATAAAATTCTCAAAGATATTATTATTAAATCTAAAACCATGAGCGGTTATGATGCGCCGTTTGTTCCGGGCTGGGATTGTCATGGTTTGCCTATTGAGCTCAATGTTGAGAAAAAAGTGGGTAAAGCCGGCGTTAAAGTGGACGCCAAAACGTTTCGTGAGCATTGCCGAAAATATGCTGCGGGACAACTTGATATTCAGCGTAATGAATTTGAACGCCTGGGCGTGCTAGGTGATTGGCAAAATCCCTATGTCACGATGGATTTTAAATACGAAGCAAATGTTGTGCGTGCATTGGCTGATATATTAGAAGGCGGGCATCTGCAGCAGGGCTTTAAGCCCGTACACTGGTGTTTAGATTGCCGTTCGGCTTTGGCTGAAGCTGAAGTTGAGTATGAAGACAAGCAATCGGCTTCGATTGATGTGGCGTTTTATGCTGTAGATCCCGCAAAAGTTTTAGCGTGTTTTAGTGCTGACTTACAGCCCAAGCCGGTATTACTGCCGATTTGGACGACAACGCCTTGGACGTTGCCAGCCAACGAAGCAGTGTCTGTTCATCCTGAATTGAACTACGTGCTTGTGGATACAGGTACGCAGTATATGGTACTTGCAGAAGACTTAAATCAAACAACGTTAGCACGTTATGGCATCACACATGCGGTTATATCTGGACAAGTATTAGGTCAAGCATTGGAGCATATAAGCCTAAAGCATCCATTATTTGAACGTTCGGTTCCCGTGGTCTTGAGTACACATGTTACGACAGAATCAGGTACCGGATGCGTGCACACAGCACCGGCTCATGGACCGGATGATTATTGGATTGGCATTAATAACAAATTACCGTGCGTGAACCCCGTGCTAGCAAATGGCTGTTACTCAGAAGAAACGCCGTTGTTTGCAGGGCTCAATGTACGACGTGCAGAAGAACCTGTTTTAGAAGCCCTGCGTGAGCAAAACGTGCTGTTGAATCATGCCAAACTCGAGCACAGCTATCCACATTGCTGGCGTCATAAAACACCGCTTATTTTTCGTGCAACGCCACAATGGTTTATTGGGATGGATGCAAAGGGATTACGCGATACGTTGCTCGAGCAAATAAATACCGTCAAGTGGATCCCTGGGTGGGGTAAAGCCCGTATTCATGGCATGGTAGAAGGCCGGCCTGATTGGTGTATCTCACGGCAGCGTGCTTGGGGCATTCCTATTCCTTTTTTTATGCATCGCACAACCGGTGCATTGCATCCTGAGACGCCAGCTTTAATGGAGGCCGTTGCTAAGCGTATAGAGCAGACAGGTATTGAAGCTTGGTTTGAGTTAGACGCGGCAGAGTTATTAGGCGACGCGCATGCTGAATATGAAAAATCGATGGATGTGCTTGATGTGTGGTTTGACTCGGGTGTGTCACATCGCGCCGTACTCAACCCTGAAGGCGGCTCAAGCACGATTGCTGATTTATATTTAGAAGGTTCGGATCAACATCGAGGTTGGTTTAATTCATCGATTACAACTGCTGTTGCGATGCATGGTACGCCGCCATTTAAATCCGTACTCACACATGGTTATGTGGTGGATGCCGAAGGTAAAAAATTCTCTAAATCCAAAGGCAATTATATTGCGTTAGAAACTTTAGTTAAGCAACACGGGGCTGATATTTTACGCCTGTGGGTGGCTTCTACAGATTATAAAAACGAAGTGAGTATTTCCGAGGAAATTATTAAGCGTAATGCCGATGTTTATCGACGTATTCGTAATACATCGCGTTTTTTATTATCCAATTTATTTGATTTTGATATTAAGCAACATGCTTTGCCATCAGAGCAATGGGTTGAGCTCGATCGTTGGGTGATTGGACGTGCTAAGGCACTGCAAGCTGAAATTATTGAAGCGTATGAAAATTATCAGTTTCATGTGATTTATCAAAAAATTCATCATTTTTGTTCGATTGAATTGGGTGGGTTTTATCTCGATATTATCAAAGACAGGCAATACACAACAAGCGTTGATAGTGCGGCGCGACGTTCGTGTCAAAATGCGATGTATCATTTGGTACAAGCGCTTGTTCGTTGGTTTGCACCGATTTTATCGTTTACGGCAGAAGAAATCTGGGAGGCGATTCCTGGATTTTCTGGCGAGTCTATTTTTCTTGAGCCGTGGTATGAGGCGTGGCCTGATATTGAGCCGGTGGATGATGTCCGTTGGGAGCGTGTGTATGCCATTCGTGAAGACGTAAACCAAGCATTAGAAGCTGCACGTAAAGCTGGCAACATTGGCTCGTCGTTGGCTGCACACGTGACGTTGTATGTGAACGAGTCAGCTGAAATATTACTCAAGCCATTGGGTGATGAATTACGGTTTATTTTGATTACTTCGGGCGCTACTTTATTACCGCTTCATGATAAACCTGAGCATCTTGTTACAAACCAAACGTTGGGGCTTGCGATTGACGTGGCTTCTGTGGATGCGGAAAAATGTGTTCGATGTTGGCATCGCGTGCCTGATGTGGGGCAGGAAGCCGAGCATCCGGAATTATGCACACGTTGTGTGACAAATTTATCTGATTCGAGTACTGGTGGTGAAGTGAGGCAGTGGGCATGAAAAAAGCGTTGATATTTTTTGTAAGCTTGGTGGTGATGTTATGTGATCAACTTACAAAATATTGGGCGTTGGCTTTTTTAACACCTTATGATGCTAAACCTGTGCTTCCTATGTTGTCTTGGACGCTTGCGTTTAATTCGGGCTCGGCTTTTAGTTTTTTAGCTGATTCGGGTCGCTGGCATATGTGGTTTTTTTCAGGCTTTAGTGCGCTGATAAGTCTTGTGTTAGTCGTTTGGATGGTACGCCTGAATAAAGCTGGTTTATTTAAGCAGGCGTTCGCTATGGCCTTGATTCTGGGTGGTGCTGTCGGCAATTTAATTGATCGCGTACGCATCGGTTACGTGGTTGATTTTATAGACGTGTTTTATAAATCTTATCATTGGCCTGTATTTAATCTAGCTGACAGTGCTATTTGTGTGGGTGCTGTCTTGTTAGCTATCGAATGGGTTCGAGAAAAGCCGTAATGGCTACATGCTTGCTTGATGAAGATAGGTATTGTTTAGATTTAATAGGCATGAATCTAAACGTGTGTTATCAGGAAGATGTGCTTCAGGCCATAATTCAAGTAAAGGTGTGAGCATAAAATCACGTACATGAAGCCTTGGGTGGGGTATGGTTAAATCAGGTGTTTGAATACTATGTTTTCCATAGAGCAATAGATCAATATCAAGCGTTCGCGAACCCCAACGTTTCTTTCGGACGCGACCATGGGTTGTTTCAATATTTTGGCAGTATTTTAAGAGTTTGTGAGCAGGTAGACGTGTACTAATCCATACTACCGCGTTGCAATAGTCAGGTTGACCCACCACACCAGCAGGCGTGCTTTGATACAGCGATGAAATATGTAAAATTTTGGTGTGTGGCAGTGCTTTAAGAGCTTGGAATGCTAAGCGCATGTGTCGCTTTGGCGAATTTAAATTACTTCCAAGCCCTAAATAGCAGGAGGTTCCTGTCATGATGCGGGCGTTGCTTTGGGTTTTTTTCGTGTTCTACGGCGTTTTGTGCCTTTCTTTTTTTGCTCGGCCATCATTTTATTTTGCGTGTTAAAATCAGCATCTTGAAATTGAGTCCACCAATCAGCAAGCTCCATCGATTCGTCACCTGCAAGTGCACGCAGGGCTAAGAAATCATAGGCTGCACGAAAGCGAGGGTGTTCTAACAATTGTTGGGGACGTTTTCCTGTGCGCTTTTGAAGGCGGTATTGGAAAAGCCAGATTTCACGAATAATTTGTGTGTGACGCTTAGGGATGGTTGTGATCTTACACTGCTCCCGAAGCACGTTGTTCATGCTTTTTTCTAAGGCCACGAGCGGCTCGAGCTCGTCAGATTCTGCATCTGTCTTTGCATCGGTATCTGAAGCTACTTCAGGTGTTTCTTTTGTTTGTGCTTTGCGTATTGCTTTGGCGTGTTTTTCGAATTTGTTTTTTTGTTCAATAAATGGGAACCAGAGCAAAACTGCAAATAAAAACGAAGGAATCACCGGTTTTTCTTCTTGAATACGTCGGTCTGTATTTTTGAGTGCAAGTTCGAGCAGCATGTTAACCGGATGTTTCGATTTTAACAGTACGTCGGTTTGAGGGAAAAGTTGACCAAAAAGCTCATGATGTACGAGAAGTTTTTGTACGGCTTCGGCGGCGCCGCATTGGTAAATTTTAGCGACCTCTTCAAATAGTCTCGAGCCGGCAACAGGCGCAAGTAGGTGCTTAGATGTCGGTATGGCCTTTGCTGTTTCAGGCTCGATATTAAAATTAAGTTTGGCTGCAAAACGTACGGCACGTAGCATGCGCACGGGATCTTCTTGATAACGCGTGGTCGGGTCGCCAATCATACGTACTTGTTTGCGCTCGATGTCTTTAAAGCCACCGGTATAATCAACTATAGAAGAATCTCGGATGTCGTAATACAATGAGTTAATTGTAAAGTCGCGGCGCCACGCATCTTCTTCCAGGGTGCCGTAGACGTTATCGCGGACCAGCATACCTTGTTCGTTGGTTTGCTGATTGGTTTGCTGCTTACTCTCGCTCTTTTCTTGTCCACGAAACGTAGCTACTTCGATGATTTCTCTATGAAATAAAATATGTGCGAGTTTAAATCGTCGCCCAATGATCCGGGCGTTTCGAAAGAGACGTCGAATTTGAGGGGGTGTTGCGTTCGTTGTAATATCAAAATCTTTAGGGCTTTTTCGGAGTAATAAATCACGCACACCTCCCCCGACAAGATAAGCTTCAAATTTTTCACCGTTTAAGCGATTGAGTACATTTATCGCATTAGGGCTTATCTCTGTTTTAGTTACATGATGCCGGTTGCGCGGTATGATATAGTCTGAGTTGATCGATGGTCGTTTAGACTTTTTATTACGTAACATTTTTTTTATAAATTTAATGATGGTGGTGCTCACTTTATATTGATGTCTATCCTAGCGCGCTATTATAGCAGACACTCTGCATGAAAGTGAATTGATGAAGTCATATGGGGTAATATACGATGGAATGGTTAGATTTGCTGTCCGGTTTGGTGGCTTTAATTATTTTAGAAGTGGTTCTTGGAATCGATAACCTCGTTTTTTTGGCTATTTTGACGGAACGTCTTCCACGAGAATCACGTAAACGCGCGCGGCAATGGGGCCTTACCTTTGCTTGGGTTACGCGTCTTCTGTTGTTAGCCTCTGCGGTATGGTTGGTTCGTTTAACATCGCCGATAATAAGCTTTGCTGAGTTTAGTTTTTCAGCACGTGATCTATTTCTTTTAGGCGGGGGTGCTTTTCTCATAGCAAAAGCAACGCAAGAAATTCATCATGAAGTGGAACCTGTTGAATCGGGCGAAGAAGTTTTGGCTGGTGAAACTAAAAATTCTCAAATAGTCACAGCGAGTTTTCGCAGTGTTGTGATTCAAATCGGTTTGATGGACATTATTTTTTCGCTGGATAGCGTATTAACAGCCGTAGGATTAACACCTCATTTTGGGGTTATGGCCCTCGCGATTACCGTTGCGATTGTTATCATGATTTGGGCAAGTGAGCCCGTAAGTATATTTATTGAAGAACATCCAACCATCAAAATGCTGGCACTGAGTTTTTTAATACTCATCGGTATGGTTTTGGTTGCTGACGGTTTTCAGTTTCATGTGCCGCGTGGTTATATTTATTTTGCGATGGGCTTCTCGTTGTCGGTGGAAGCGTTAAATTTTTGGAAGCGTGCACGTAGAAAAAAATAAGATAATTTGATGAGGTTGGAGGGGTTATGCATAGCATGTTATGGGTGAAAGCGTTTCATATTATCGCGATGGTGGCATGGTTTGCGGGGCTTTTTTATTTGCCGCGCTTGTTTGTATACCATGCGGATGCAAAAGACACTGTGAGCTCTGAGCGTTTTAAAATCATGGAGCGGCGCTTGTACTATGGGATTACATGGCCTGCAGGGGTGGTAACGACCGTACTGGGGTTATGGCTGTTAATGCTTATGCTGCCTTATTATCAAAAAGCTGTGTGGATGCATGCAAAGCTTGGTTTTGTAGCTGTTTTGTGGGGGTATCATATGATGTGCGGGCATTATGTTAAGCGATTTAAGCATAACAATAACACCCGTTCGAGTCGTTTTTATCGCGTATTTAACGAAGTTCCAACAGGGCTTCTTATCGCGATTATTTTACTCGTTGTACTCAAACCGAGTTTGAGTTAATCCATTTCAATCATTTCGAAATCAATTTTGCTTGCGCCACAGTCTGGGCAGAACCAGTTTTCTGGAACGTCTTCCCAGCGTGTACCGGCTTCAATACCGTCTTCTTCCCATCCTTCGGCTTCGTCGTAAATAAAACCGCAAATGACGCATATATATTTTTTAAACGGAAGGTTGCTCATGATGATTCTTTGCCCTTTGTGTTTATGATGGAGGGTAATTTAGCAATTTAAGAACGACATGTAAAGGCTTGTATTTATTCGCTGATTTGTAAACTATAATTTAGATAGCCTATATGAACGTGGAGATTTTTTATGCGTCGCATGAATAATAAAATTGCTTTAATAACAGGGGCAAGCCGAGGTATTGGTGCTGAGACTGCAAGACTTTTGGTAGAAGAAGGTGCTCGGGTGATTCTCACCGATATTCGAGATCAAGAGGGCCAAGCACTGGCTGATACGCTGGGTGCACATTATGAACACCTTGATGTGGCGTCAGAACCTGAGTGGCGTGTACTTACGGATAAAATCATACAAAAATACGGCCGATTGGATGCGTTGTTCAATAATGCAGGTATTATTGGGCTTGATGAGGCGTCTGGCCCTCAAGATCCAGAGCATGCGAGCCTCGACAGTTGGCATCATGTGCATGCAATTAATTTAGATGGTGTATTTTTAGGGTGTAAATACGGCATTGCGCTGATGAAGGCGCAAGGCGGTTCGATTATTAATATGTCGTCACGCTCGGGTATGGTGGGTATTCCTGCGGCTGCAGCCTATGCATCCAGTAAAGCGGCTGTTCGAAACCATACCAAAACCGTGGCACTGTATTGTGCTGAAAATAGCTATAATATTCGTTGTAATTCGCTGCATCCTGGCGCTATCCTTACACCTCTGTGGGATGCCATGCTGGGGGCTGATCCTATGATGCGTGACAAGATGATGAAGCAAATTTCAGCCGGTGTGCCGTTAGGTCATATGGGAGAGCCAAAAGATGTAGCTTACGCCGTGTTATATTTAGCTTCAGATGAGTCAAAATACGTGACAGGAACTGAGATAACACTTGATGGCGGTATTCTCGCAGGAAGTGCTGCGGCACCTCATCAAGATGATTAAATCAAGATAATTAAAAAATATTTATTTACAGCATGAATAAAATATGATTAAAATATCACTTGTTTGAGTCAAATCAAATAAAATTATGTAAAATAAAACTTAGGAGATAGATTATGTTGGCATTAACAAATAGGTTATTCGGTGCAAATAATTTCTTAGGAACTCAGGACTCTCTTTGGCTCGGATAATTCAACCCCATCTTTATCTTTAGTCGAGCAGTTACTGAACAACACTGTAACGACACCCGCATATCACCAAGCATTACAAAAATACCTCGATAAAAACCCCGTGCTTCATGAGTTTATTAATCCGTGCTACGGTCGGCATTACTACACCGGTGGAACGTTTGGCTTTGTTGTAAGAGATCTCGAAGGCTACGCGTTAACGCGTATTTCTGGTTTAAAACATGTACTTGAATTTAAAAATCTGGATATACCCGTGCTTAGCACACCTGAAGCATTTCAAGCATTTGTAGATAATACGCCTCCAATGACTCGAGCGGCTGCGATGGTTATTTTTGATTCGGTATTAACGCATGATGAAACGGTGAGGCACATTTGTGCGGTTGTTTATGAGAAAAAAGCAGGCGAAGATTGCTTATATCTCTACGACTCTTCGCCATCAGGCGCGCCAGATTTTGAATTAATTAAACGCTATTTTCGAGAAAATTTTAAACTTCGTTACCCGAATATCGATCGACAAAAGCGAGGGATTTGTGCTTTGTACGCACTTCAAGACATCGAGACATTAATCAATATGATGGGACCATTTCCGCATGCTATAACAGATGAAGACGAGCAACTATCTGTGAGCAACTACCTGTATTCGTTCTTTATAAGTCCTACCGCGATGGAAACGTTTCGTTTGCCTACGACGTTTAGTTACGATGAAGATACGCTTTTGAAAAACTATTTTCATTTGATTATTAAACGTCATGAAGCTGAACCGATTCAGCTAGATGAACCTATTATGCCTCCTGAGTCGGCATTGATTGCATAATATATATAAGTTTGGAGATGTTGTTATGAAAAAATATAGACCTCAATTTTTTGAACCTAAACCTAAAAGACCTAAACCGGTTATGAATTTACAGCTCAATGCGATGGTTGAGAACCAATATTGGACGGTACTTAATAGCTACCTTTTGGCCGAAGTTATCGGTAAAAAGCCCCAAGGCGATATGAAAATTCTGGCGGACAAGGCCAATACCGTGAAGCATCAATTGCAAACGTATGGCCCTATTCTTCGAGATTACGGTGTCGATTTTAGACAGAATACAGGCAGAGCTGCGGGAGAAATTTTTCATAGTAATATGAAGGCTGGGAAAACAATGTATGTCATGGAATGGACGGTGCTTGATGAAGAGAAGCGTATTATGACTTTGCTTGGTTTTGGCCCGCATGAGAATTATGACTATGCGCAAAAACCTTTAACAGCAATTCAACAAACCAAAATCTTGGACGATTCACATAATAAAAATATTCTGGATAACGTTAAGCTGAAAATAGCTGAAGCGAAAGAGTATACAGTTGTAGAAAGCGTGGCTAATAAACATGTTAAGTAGGTGTTGAAGGTGTATCGATGTGCCTGGTGTGATGATGAAAAAGATCAGGTGCATCATACATTTTTTAAACGCATGAAGTTTTCTAAAGATAATGTAGTTACGAATCTCTTGTTTTGTATTTGGTCTTTTTGTGTTAATATTGCTTTTTTGTGATGTGTGGGTGTAATGTGAAATCTGTGTTTAAAAGTTCAGAGCGTCAAGATAGCAACATTTCTGCGTCTAAAAATTTAGGCGAGCAGCATAATATCAGATATTACGAAGAAGGTATGAGACGTCACATCGATAAGAAGCTGGCCATATTTGAATTTATTCCTGAAGATGTGACAATTTTTTTAGATATTGGATGTGCAACAGGCGAGTTGTTAGCTAGAAAACGACAAGATGATAGAGAACGCTCGAGGATCGACGGCAAAGCGAGAAATTATACTTATATTGGCGTGGATATTTCCCCAAGCATGATTGATGAAGCCAACCGTCAGCATGAAGGTACAGGCATTATATTTACAACAAGCCTGCCTGAAGCAATCGAAGTCGTGCAGAACTTGAGACTTCAAGGTGGCAAATCAGCGATGACGCTTTCAGCCGTATTGCATGAAGTGATCCATTATCAGCCTGAGCATGAACATGCTGCATTTTGGCATGCTGTTTGGCATGAAAGTATTGATTACGTTGCAATCAGAGACTTCTCGGTTGATGAAAATCTAGAAACAAAACGAACAAAGGCTGAAAGTGTAGCGTGGGTTCGAAATCAATTTAAAGACATTTATTTCCCCGTTGATCATCCATTAGGTGGAAAGCATGTTTTAGATGTTTGGGAGCGTGGCTATGATGCTGTAAATAATAGCCAAGATCCGTTGTTAGCAAAACCATTCTCCGGATGGGGTAGCATCAATAAAAGTGATTCATTCACACATTTTCTTATGACGGTAGAATACCTGAGGCTGAATGATCCAGACAATTATGGACGAGGGATAAGAGAGCTGCATGAAAATTACATGTCATTACCTTTTCCCGCACTCTGTAAAACTATCCCAACATGTTTTTCATCTGTGCATATTCAACGAGGTATTACGAAAAATCGATACACATCTCTGCTTTCTATGTTTGGTTCAGATATTTTATCCGAAGTGACGCCAACGAAAGGGATTTTTGTTTTCAAACAAAGAAGAAGTCCTGAGTTATACCTCAAGGATGAAGATAATTATTTATGTGAAATTCATGCTGTTGATCGCATTTTAATGGAGCATTGTCTTCGTCGGTTAACCACGGTCATTGGGCTAGAAGAAGGGAGTGTGGTTCGCGTTCTTCAGTCTCAAGAACAAAAGAGCGATCGTGGTTGGCACTATGTATAGCTATAAAATATAGACGCATGTCGTGCGGCTTGTTGGTGCTCATGGCATGAGTTGCATCAAGCCATGCCATGAGCACCAACAGGTGAAGCCATCTCGACGGTTGATTAGGGCAAATCTGAATCTAGCGCGTAAGTATTATCCTTGTTTATCCTATCTATCATCTCTGAAATATGCTGATTTAACTGCGATAATAAATTTCCAAACTGCTGTACGTCGGGTTTTTCATGACAGGGTGCTTGAAAGAAATAATGATCATGATGATTTTCTGCGTTAACAGCCCTAAGCGTTATCACGCTCAGGAATGAACGCATCACACCTATAACCTCATGCATGATGTATCTACATTGTTCATCGAGTGTTTCGCATGCCTCCCAGGATTTGGGTTTTCCTACGCTAAGAGCTGAGATTTTTTCTTTCATATTGGTATATATTTTTTCGTAATGCCAGGTTAACCAATCGGGAGTATACATTTTAGCAGGATCTAGCTCATGAGTATCTAATATTTCGTCACAATACGTTGCCAAATTATTACGTTCTTCCGTATATTCGGCCTGGGTTACTTGGCTGCTTAAGTCTTTTAAATGATTGAGCATGGTGTTTATGTCGTTCAACAGCTGTTGTTTAGGCTCTGGTAAGTTTGTTGTCGGTGCTTCTTGTTGTTCTGGCTCTTCTTGTCTCTTAGTTTCTTCTTCGCCACCGGGGTCCCTTTCTTGTGACGGTTCAGTTTCCAGATCAGCTTCTTCAAGGGCATAGGTCACATCTCGAGCTCTAGAGTTTTGCAACACAACTTGATACTTCTGTATAACCGTATCAATGTCTGCAATAGTATGTGCTGCGAGTAACTCAGCTTCAAAGGTAATTGATTCCATGCTGTCCACTGGAAAAAAATTATAAAAATCTAAAATAAAGGTAGTACCTTCGTTCATAAGAGCTTTGTGGGTGCCTGTCGCAGGCATTTTATTTATAAAATGTTCTAACGTGTTTGCAAAGATCGTCACATAATCTGGGAGATTGATAATAGTATTAACGGTTGAAGTGTTAATATGTCCTGCAGATAAAAGGTTTCTAAAGATACAATGAACATGCTCTAACGCTATATCTGTTTTTTGAGCTAATAAAAAATCCAGTAGCTCTTGTGTGATGTAAGTATGATTGTGAGCATCATTCGATGGATTGATCGCCTCTAATATCTCATTGAGATACCAAAGCGCATTGACCGCGTTTGATATAGCTTTATCGGCAGGAGATGACATAGCACTATTCGATGGTGTTTTTGTGGTAATTCTAAGTGCAAAGAGTTTAATATTTTCTTTGCTTATACTCATGTCTTGTGATAAATAACCAAATTGTTTATCAGTTAGATAAATCTTGGTGATAATACGATCCAAATTAGTTCTAAATAATCCATTGTTAGGTATGGATATCTGTAGAGGGGTTAGGAGCCGAGGCTTCTTCTTCTCAGCGAATGTTTGGGCGTGAGTATTTAAGGTGTTTTTTGCCTTGATTAATTCTTGGAATTTTTCGTTGTAACCTTCTGGCTTGTTACGTTGATTTATTAAGGCGAGTACACGAAATTTTGTTGTTATTTCTTGCGCGGTCAGGTGTTGTTTGATACCCAAAGCATCGCGTGCGTCTTGTATCTCCGTAAATTCAAAGCCAGGCATTGTCGTACTCCAATAATTTTAATTTTTAATGTTTAATAGTATAGCAACAAAGGTTGATTCTTGTTCTTTTTAATTTAATTAAACACATCTTTGTTGTAAGCTCAATTGTTGAGTCACAGCATGGCGTGCTTCTTCTCCTTCTTGGATACGGTCAGCTGATATGCATAATGCCGTTGTAAAGTGAGTTATTTCTTGAGGATTTAGATATTGAATTAAATAAGTAAGCGTATTCTCGGGTAGGTTCTTGATTGTCGACGTGAGATTTGGATGCTTAGCGTTAAGACCCTGGCCTATATGGGTAGTACGATCAGATACTTTGCCTGCATTTTCGAGAATTTCAATGGCTCGAATATTGCGTTGGCTTCGCGCAACGTCCAGAGGTTTTTTATCTTGATTATCTTTATGTGAGAGACAGAAGAAACCATGTTGATGAATGCTATCTATTAAGGTTGTGTCACTCAAGTCCATGGTCATGGATATTGTAATATGACAAGGACTATATCTGAAGTCTTCCCAAATAGATTTAAATCGATTGAAATGATCTGCTTCCTCATCACCCAGGTTCGGCTTTTCTGAATGAAAGCTCAACAAAAGTGTAAGGCAATGTTTAATATTCTGCTCTGTTTCTTGGTCAAAATTGTCTAGATAAATCTCATCGCTCCCGAACAAGCAGCAAAGTATAGGTGTCGCCCCATCAGCTGATGGCGTATTTGGATTAGCCCCATGCTCTAACAAAAGCTTCATAATGCCATAGTCACGATTTATACTGGCCGCGATGAGAGGGGTAAACACGCTTTCACTTTGAAAGTTCGGCGAAGCACCGTGCGCTAATAATGTTCTGATGATTTCAATTCTATTTAGAGGGGGGAATTCATCGTCATGCTCAATGACATACGCTAATGCCGATTTTCCATGAGCAGGGTCATCATGCCAGTGCTGCATATCAATATTAGCCACATGTTTTGATATCGTTTTTAAGATTTCTATGTTACCTACCATAACAGCCTCTAAAAGAGGTGTGTGAGCATTAAAATTGTGCCAGGTGTCTGGGGATAGTGTTTCGTTTACAAGGTTTGGAACATATTTGATGATTTTTTCTACCAACGCATTGTTTTGTTCGTTTATTGCGCTAAGTAGTTTTTTTAAGCTATACATCTGTAACTCTCCAGAAAAAGCGATAACCATATGAATCGATTTGTTTGATGATGAACGGATGATTCATGCGTAAGGGACAAGCCCAAATAACAACCAAGATATCACTAATAACACTTTGTGTAAATATTAATTTCCATAAGCGTTCGTTTTGAACAGCATGTTGGTGTTTAAATTTTTTGATGAAAAAAAGGCGTCAGGCTAGGCGTTTGGTGCAAGCGATGTTGATAGACAGCATAAAAGGCCATCACCGCTTTTAAATAATTACGTGTTTCAGCCCACGGCAACGTATCAATCCACACATCAATTTCTTTTTCTTTGATCGGATGCGTTTTAATCCAGCGATTAACTTGATGCGGGCCTGCATTATAAGCCGCGACCATCAATAATGGATTGTGATCAAAACGTTTGGCGAGATGATTTAAATAGGCGACGCCTAAATTAATATTTGTGTCGGGAGAGAATAAGGCTTTACGGTTGTTATACGTCACGTGCTCGCGTCGTGCGACTTGTTTTGCGGTGGCGGGCATGAGTTGCATCAGGCCATGAGCGCCCACGGGCGATATGACATCCCCTCGAAAAGCACTTTCTTGTCGAATGACGGCATAAATTAATGCTTCTGGAATATCAAATTGCTCTGAATAGTGCTTAACAAGACTTCGGTGAGCTAAAGGAAAGCGTAAGTTAAGTTGATTGGCCAGCTCTTTTTCACCACTTAGGTACACCGATTTTCCGGTCCAATGTAAATCATCAGCAAGCCACGCGACAAAAGCACTTTTTTTCTCTTTAGGTAGTTCACTGATAAAATCATTGGCCATACGTGAGGCTTCAAGACGTTGATGCTCTGAGTAAAGTTGTTGTATTTGATCAGTAATCGCATGATAAGGCTCAAGAATATGTGGGTCGGTTGATACAGGCTCGTGTTCAAAAGCCATGGGTTGTTTTAAACGAACACTTGCAAGAAAGCCATAATATTGCCGTTGCTGGGCGATCTTTTGATACAATATGCGCGCTTCTTCTGGATTACCTAAGGCCTCATCGGAGCGGGCAAGCCAGTATTGCCAAGCAGGTTTTTCTTGTTTGGCTGAGCGCTTTATCAGAACTTTTACGCGTGCCCACTCGTGTTGCCTAAGTGAATAGCGAATTTGCCAGTCGAGTAAGCTTTCGCTATACGATTCAGGTTCAACTTGCTCAAACCATTCGGATGAATCAGGCTGGTTGCGCAGGGCGCGGTAGAGTGCAAGATGGCTCAAAAACGTTTGTTTTTGATCGGCATCAAGCAGGTTTCTGCGTTTGGCTTCTTCCCAAAGCTTAAGCGCTTTTTTAGGATTAGATGATACCAGGCGTTTGAGACCATAAAGATAATAATGACTATGGAGATTACTCGGTGTGAGTGACGCAATGCGCGAGGGTTGGCGTTGAATGATTTCAAGTGCACGTTTTTCATGTGGATTGGGCAATTCGGCTTGTGTGATTAAATATTTGGCCAGAGCGATATGATGCTTGTCGAGTGCGAGTTTGACGCGCTCTAAAATCAATTCGTTATCAATGATTTTTTCTTGAATCAACACATTAAAAATTTTGTCACAAGCATCCGGTTGGTTTTTTCCTACCAGCCAAAGTGATTTAGCACCAGTAATGGCTTGCTCGCGATGGCCATCTTGATATAGGGCATATTGCTCGAAGCATTGTAAATTTGTATCAGTGGATGGTTGATAATGCGCGACAAATTTATCCCATTGCTCGGCTTTGGCTAATGCATAGAGCCATTTTTCACGTAATTTACGTGAAAGGGGCGCTTTACGGTCGATGAAGGCAATAAAAGCCGGACTTGGCTCGGTAGGCAGGTGATTCTTCCAGCTTAAATAAGCCATAAATCGTTGAAGATAGGAAGGCTCAGGGAGCGTACTCGCACAGGTTGTCATCGCGAGGCAGACTCCACAAAGAATACGCGTGAATAGTTTCATGTTATTTTTCGAGCTGTTCATGCATGCGTGTTATCGTCTTCAAATAGTCCTTAGTTTTGAATATAGCAGAGCCCGCAACAAATTGCGTAACACCTGCATGATGAAGGGTCGCGATATTTTTTTCTGATACACCACCATCGACGGTGATTGGAAGTGTGGGATAGGTTTGTCGCAATGTTTTAATTTTAGAAAGCATTTCAGGTATAAAGCTTTGGTTTCCAAATCCTGGATTAACCGTCATAAGTAGAACAAAATTCAGGCGATGTATACACCAACGTATGGACTCGAGCGACGTAGATGGGTTTAAGGCGAGACCTGCCTGGCATCCGAGTGCTTGGATGCGTGCCAAGCTGCGATCAAGGTGTTGGGTTGCTTCAGGATGAATGCTGATGCGATTGGCACCTGCTTCGGCAAAGGCTTCTATGAGCGCGTCTACAGGTGATGCCATGAGATGCACATCAAGTAAAATATTTGGAAATTTTTGTTTGATGTGTTGAGCGATATGAGGACCAAAACTTAAGTTGGGAACGTAATGATTATCCATAATATCAAGATGTAAGCTACGAATACCTGCTTGGGTAACAGCTGTGATTTCTTCACCTAATTTCAGGCTGTCTGCAGCGAGTAACGATGGAAAGATAACATCAGGCATGACAGTATCAGGTGACGGCATCAAACGCTCCATTAAATATAATATTAAACGAATAAAGTTGATAGCGTGCGTTGATGGTATTACTTGTTTGTTGTACTTGTTGCTTGAGAAGCGTTTGGTCTGCCGAAACGAGGTAACGGGCATCTAAGGCAAAATATGAAAAATCATCCATGTAATAACTTAAGCCTAAAATCGCCTGGCCTACAGGGCCTGATTTGCTTTTATTACTGGGAATAGCGCCAACAACATTTTCATAATTATCAGCGGTTACCTGTACGTCGTTGAGGTAAAACTTAATATCACTTTTAAGATAAGCATATCCGGCGCCTATGCCGAAATAAGGCACAACATTGGATGAGAAATCAGCAAAAATATCATAAAACAGGTTGATGGTTGCGATTCCCGAGTCGGTCTTTCCGTTCAGTCTAAGACCTGTGCTCGTTTTGGGTGCGTGGATGCTAACATCCCCCAGACGTAAATAACTGTAAGGGCTATTATTGAAGAAAAATTCGGCTTCTGCTCGATAATTATCACACCAGCGCAACCCTACCTGGCCTCCAATCGACGCCATAATATTGTGACCGAGCTGACCGGGTTCGAGTTCACCTGAGGTGTTTAAATAGTTAAAGGGGAGGTTGGCTGCATAGTTTGCCCCAACAATAAGGCCGCCATACCAGCCGGTTGCAGGGTTCACAGCATGTGCTGTTGTGGCAACAACCAGACAGCCAGTGATGAGTGTGCGTGTTATCCATTTCATGTTCATCGGAAATCTTGTCCTTATGTATATAATCTATGCAATATATATAATTTTTAATTATTTATAACGGGCCTCTTCGTATCGATAAATAGCACTGATGTTGGCGAGGTGTGCTTGAAACATACTGCCGAATGCAAACACGCGATTGGTGCCAATGTAACGGTAACCTATGTTGAGCGCGTAATTTTCAGCAAAATTAAACGTCAGTCCAGCAGAGCCTTGATAAGCAAAAGCGCTACCCGCATCGCTAAAATTAGGTACATCGACAAGACGTGTGTTATTAATTTTCATATCAATCCAACCGTAACCCAGGCCTAATCCAAGAAAAGGTGAGATGGTTTGAATTACATCAGGAAAATCATAATAAACGTTGACCAGACCAAAAATGGCATTATTATTGCCTGAGGTTTTGGTTTGCTTTAGGCCGTTTTCATATACATGACTTAAAGCTGCATTGAGGTAGGTCACTTGGCCTTCATATCGCATGGGGTTGCTTTTAAATCCAAAGCTTCCTCCCGCATTGTACTCAGATTCATAATTTGCATTGGTATACGCCGTGCTCCCACGCGTCGTGCTTATATTCGTAGGAACGTAGGCATAACCGCCAAAAACACTGGAGTACCAGCCGTCGATAGGGGTGGCTGCATGGATAGCGGGTGCTGCGAGTAACAGCAGGGAGGTTATGAGTGCGTGTTTCTGTTTCAATGTATTCTCAAGCTATATTGACTTTATAACATGTTACTTCAAAATCATTGAGATTCCTATGTCCAAAGCATAAGCCAACATGGTACTGGATATGCGTTGATTTAGGACAAATGTAGTGCAAAAAAAATAGTTTAAGTCTATAATTAATCCATCTTATGGTTGCTTGGGTTTTTGTATGCCTCATGGTTTAGAATGTAACTCCATATGTGATGTGGGTTTACTCATGATTGCATCGCAAGCCGCGTATCGCATTGTTTCAGACTTAGTGATTGAAGCACGGCCTGAAATTTCCATCCCGGATGTATTGGGTGAAATACAAGCGAAAAACTACAATATCAATCAGTTTACATAGAGCAATTATCAATACTTTCAACGTGTGCAAAAGATATTGTAGAAAATTTTCGTGCAATAGATGAATATGATAGTGCGCTTGGTTTGAGCTAAAATAAATCAGGAGCGTTTGAATTTCGGGACATCCTGGTCTCCGAAATGAAGAATATTATTTGCTAGAAGGGCATATAGGCGTTGAATCTATTTCGAACTCAGAACCAGGTTCACCCCTTGTGAGTATGCCTTCAAAAATATTAACGGTGTCTCGGAGCTGCACGAGATTCTCATCAATGTTATTTTGTTCGGCATCCGATGGTGCCGGTGCAAAAAAGCTCGCTGAAGAACGCAAACCAACAGCATTCACAATTGATTTTAACGTGGCGAAGAACCAAAATTTCATAGTAAACCAAGCCGATACTTGCTCACCGATTAAACCACCTTGTTTCGTTTCAAAATTAAGTTGGCCGGGTTGAAGTTTAGCCTCTAATGCAACAATACGCTGAAGAAACGCTTGTTTCTGTTTAAGTGTATAATAAACTCCTACTTGAGATGATTTAAGAGATACATAGTCAAATTCTTGCATGACATCATCATAGAGTGCATTGAATTTTTTTTGATCTTCATCAACTAAATAGGTGAGAAGCACAGCACGCGCTTGATTGATATTCAACGCTAACTTATCCAGCGTTTCCTGGTTATAAGCCACAGTCGGTTTTTGAGGTGTTTTCTTTAATTTAAACGATATGTTTTGTGCACCATATAAATATATCTGCCTCCACACATTATCCATTAACACCTTCTCCTCTTTAGGCTCCGGAGTGGCAGTGTTTTCACTCGAAATTGGGGCGTCTTCAGTAATCGTTATGCCTTCAAGCTCGACTTTACGCGACACTGGGGAAGCAATATTTGCTCGTGGTTGTGGTACACCATATTCCATCATGTCAAGCGGGTCATCTGAGTGACTGGGTTTAATAACGTCGGAGCTTTGCTCGGTGTTGCTCGCAGAGTCAACGTTCATGTGATTCGAAGGCCAATGAGGTAATTTTGCATAGTAAAGCTGTGCGGTCTTTTGCATAAAACCACTGATTGCGTACCAAGTTTCAGTTGCCTTTTGTGCTAATGGAATCGTGTAATCAATACCCTTTTCTTTAAGTTCTGCAGGTGTTATTGATATAACACAGGTTCCTTCAGTATCAACTTTCTTTTTAAATGTATTAAAGGCTTCTTGTCTGTCTCTTTTAGCATCTGATAATTTTTTTTGTGGATCATGATAATCCTGAATATTTTTCATTGCTCTAAAAAGGTTTTCGATCTTTTGTACTTTATTTTGATCGAGAGATTTTTTACGTAATAATTGATTGATTTGTGAGAGTTTAGAATGAGACATATGTTCTACCTTGATATCTTGCGTGGGTTAAATTTTAGCACATAGTCTTTTATGAGGTCAATGCAGGTCGTGCTTGTTTTTTAGGCGTATGAGAACGAGGAGGATGTGGATGGCTGAGGTTGTTTACATAAGGATTACGTTCCATGGAGGTCGGCCACGTTAATATTTAGATTAAAACCCTGAGGTAATTAAGGTAACGCCAATCTCATTTTTTACGGTGATAAAGTAAAAATGATGAAAATACGTTCACATTATCTTCATCTGACTTAGTTGCAGTCCGCGTTTGTCGATATTATTTAAAATTGTATCTTGTTTATTATTCCATGGAAAAAAACAAAGCTGCTTTTTTTCAGAGTCTTGATAGGGGGTAACTTTTGTTGGCATAAAGATAGAGGAGAGGTTTTCTACAATATGCTGACGTTGATTATATTCCAGATCAAATAGCCCTATGTTTTGTTGATCTTTTTGGTTATCCATTTCCCAATTTAAAGGCATCGTTTCACTGTCAGGAAACTGCGTGAAAAATGAAGCGCGATGAAATTCAGCTGAATCTGGGTCGTGCCTAGAGCAATGCCCCATTAATTGATAAAATCCTTTTTTCTCTTCTGGTGTGCTGTCGATTAACTGGGGTAATAAGATAAGAAGAACTTGGCTCATCATGCTGTCAGAAATACATTGTAAATATTGGTCAGTAAACGTCTCTTTAAGGTAATTAAATGCATTGACGGCTTTTCCTGAGTGAAACATTTCATATGCATGATATAAACGGTAGATATCAGTGAGAGCTTGAGCATGTTCTGTTGAGCATGTGTACCATTGATTCCAAAACTGTAGCTTTTTAACATGCCATTTTTCCTTAGAAAAATCACCAGGAAAACCTATAGCAATATGCCTATTTCGTTCAAAATACTTTGTAATATTCGGTGATAACATGTCAGGATGAATACCTGTTGGCTTTTGAAGCTTGTAATTACCAATCAGTACTTCTTCAAATACGTTAGACACATTTTTTCTATTGTGACGCAAGAATAAAGCACTAAGTTCCTCTCGGTTGGCTTTAATCCATTCCACGGCATGAAAGGCACATACTGCGCCAAGAAAGAGTATTGTCATTGCGATAACAAAGGTCGTGTCATTCTCCATAAACGAAGGTGAAAAGAAGGTAGCTAGTGCGATATTAACCTGATATACAGATATTAAAATCGACGTGCATGCTTCTATAGCTTCTATTAGTAAATTCTCATCCGTGTGGTCCATTTGATAGGCAATAAGGTAGGCTTCTTTCCATGCGTCAAGCATTATTAAGTCAGAATCGACTTTCCGCATTTCCATGTTTTGGTTTATAGATGCATTTTTTATTTTTTCAAAGCAGTTTTCTAACGCAGTAAGATGATGTTGATATCTTATACTTTGTAATGCTTCCTTCATGCTTTTTAAACAGTCTTCTAATGCAGCAGGGCGCTGTTGATATTCTGAATCTAGTAATGCTTCGTTCATACTTCTCAAGCAGTGTTCTAATGCAGTAGGAGGATGTTGATACGCTGTATCTAAGAAGGCTTCGTTCATACAGAAAGGGGAAATCTTGGTTTGTTTTAAGGGTTATTATAACACATCATGACTTCAATTCAATCATGGAGTGGGTTTGTCGAAACAGGATGAGTGGAGAGCCAAGCGCGACAAATGGTGGGGTAGAAATCTATTCGAAGTGCACTTTTCTGTAAATAAAGCAAGTTAAAATCCTGACGTAATAGGATATCGCCAGTCGCGTCCAAACGCCCTGGATGTAACTTTAATACCGGGGGCGGATTGGCGTCGTTTGTATTCGTTACGCTTGATTAACTTAATGACATGCTCAACTACGTCGGGTGCATGGCCTTGGCTAATAATATCAGCGGCACTTAATTTTTCATCCATATGATAGGCAATAATGGCATCAAGCTCGGGGTAGTCAGGCAAGCTGTCTTGATCGGTTTGATTATCAGCAAGTTCAGCGGACGGGGCTCGGGTGAGTACACGCTCGGGGATCACGCGACCTAAAGAATTACGGTAGTGGGCCAAAGCATAAGCACGTGTTTTGGGCACGTCTTTGATGGGGGCGAACCCGCCGCACATATCACCGTAGAGTGTCGTGTAACCGACCGCGCTTTCGCTTTTATTACTGGTGGTGAGTACAAGCATGCCATGGCTGTTAGAATAGGCCATGAGCAGCATACCGCGCAGGCGGGCTTGAAGGTTTTGCTGTGTGATTTCAGGTACGCCTTGTTTATCAAACACGGGTTCAAGTGTTTCAAGCATGGTTTTAAATCCGGGTTCTATAGATAACGTATGATGAGATACGCCTTGAAGCGCGAGTATTTGATTAATATCTTTGGTGCTGATGTCTGATGTATAACGTGAAGGAAGTGCCAGTGCGTGCACGCGATCAGCGCCTAAGGCATCGACAGCAATGGCAAGCGTAAGGGCCGAATCAAGGCCGCCGGAGAGTCCAAGGACGACGCCAGGGAAACCGTTTTTGTTGATATATTCACGTACTCCGGTGCATAAAGCTTGGTAAACAAGCGCATTTTCTTCCAGTGCCGGAGAAATTTCAGATTGTATCTTATGATTTTGAACATACACGGTTTGTACGTGCTCAGTAAAAGCAGGCGCTTGGGCTTGTATTCTTCCTTGGTTATCTAAAGCAAAGGAACGACCGTCAAACACCAATTCATCTTGTCCTCCTACGATATTGACATAGATAAGCGATAAGCCTTTTTTAGCGTGTTCTTGAAGTAATTCAAGGCGTTTTTCAGCTTTATTTATCTCAAAAGGTGAAGCGTTGAGGCAGACCAATAATTCAGCGCCGGCTTCGAGTGCTTGCTCGACAGGACCGGGGTGCCAGATATCTTCGCAGATACAAAATCCAATCGGATGGTTGTTAATCTTAAGCACGCATGGAGTATTGGCGCCTGGTACGAAATAGCGTTTTTCGTCAAATACACCTGTGTTGGGTAAATGATGTTTATCATAATGCGCGATGATTTCGCCGCGATGAATCATACTGAGCGAATTAAAATGCTGATTTTTTTCTTGGTGTGGGTGGCCTAGAGCAACATGGGTATGAGTATTCTCGGTCGCAAGGCATATTAAAGCTAGGGCTTGTTCGACGCGTTGCGTGAGTTCAGGACGAAGTAGTAAATCTTCGGGTGGATAACCTACGAGCGCCAGTTCAGGAAAAACAATAAGATCGTGTGTTGCTTGATGGGTTTGAATAATTTGGATAATTTTTTGGGCATTCGCCTCAATTGCGCCAACGGTAGGGTTGATTTGAGCCATCAAGATAACCAGCGCATTCGACATGCTTGTTCTGCCTTATTTTAGTCTGAAAAAAAAGCATTATAAGAAAATCATGCCTTGGTGTCACGGAAGCTTTTAGAAACGGGTGTTTGTTTTGGTGTACGTCGGAAGATTACTATATCGCCAACCCTGGTATATAATAAGCACTAAGTGAGTCTATGAAGCATTCAAGGTAAGCCTTATGATTATTCCATTGATTGAGCCGACCTCAATGCGCTACATCCATATTAACCCCGTGACCAACCGCGTGCATCTTTTGGTTCCCTTCGTTGGAGGGCAGGATATCAGTACCGATAATACGTGTCGCTCAACGACAGAATTAAACGCGTTTTTTGGAGGTGGCGGCGTCAGAGAGTTGGAGCTCTATAAAAGCGTATTGGAATTTCATATTTTATTATTAGACGAAGGCGATGTGAGACGCATAACCAAAGAAGAGCGCCTGATTCAAATTAATATTTATCTTGATGCGGTCCGCAATATGAGAGAGGGTTATCAAGCCACCGTAAATACTTTTCTTTCGCAACCCTCAAATTTATACAGCATTCAATTACGACCACGTGTGCAGGACCCCGAAACCCATGTGGTGAATCCGGTGTTTACTATAAATCGGAGCAATCATCGTGTTACAGGCACGCCATTATCGCCTTTATACAATAAAATGCATGAGATTTTTCCTGAAATTACTTTGGGACAACCAGATCTACATCAAAAACTCATCGAAGCCGTTTTAGCCGCTTTGCCTGATGATGTACGTACCCATCCCATTCCTGATGAGGTGTCGTTCGTGCGCATACAAGATTTGCTCACAGCGAAATATATTGCCCAGCTTCCAGTAGACATTGGTAGTACAGTGCAAGATGATTTTTTTAAAAGCGTTGTGAGCAGATATCATGGTTATCAAGTAGTCGATAAGGCCTATATTGATGCGACGATGGCTCATTCGGGTGCTGAAACGCCAGCCGCGTATATTGCCGCATTATTAAATTTTTGTGTACCCAGCCTTGCGACTACGCAAGAAAATTCGCCCTTCTATCAAGTGAATAACGATAGTCTTGACAAAGCTGAACGCTTGTCGATGATGACGCAATTTTATTTGGGCGTTATGAATGTGTACTGTCGTGCACAAGGCATAAGCAACAAAAATTTTGGAGAAATTTTAGATAATAACACTGAGTTAAGTCAGGTGCTCGTCGACAAAATAGCGGAAGCATTAACGAACGGCGATAACGTAGAAAATGTTATCATAGATTTTTTTAAGGTACATCAAAAGGTATTTAAGTTATCACTTGATTTAAGCCCAGCCGATAAAGATGCGATTCAAGCTAAATTTGGAATTACCTATCGAACCGTGACAGCCATCAAAGAGAATCCACACATGGATGATTTCATGATACTGGATACAGAGGCCTGCGGAGAACGTGATATATTCTTCACGCAAAAAGGTTTGATTTGCACAGACTTTGCGAATATGGCGCCTACCATAGGGCCAAACCACGTATACTTTGATCAGATTCGTGAAGAGGCGGCTACGCATCCCGATGTCATGAGGCCTCAAGATGAAGCGGTTGTCGAGGTTGATATCGAGCCCGAAGCACTCATGAATAAATTAGGAGATATTCAATGGGATAGGCTTCCTGGCGAGGTTGCCGACGCCTGTCGCGCATTACCTGCCTTCCAAATACGACAATTCGGGGATGATGTGGCGAAAGGTAAACAAGATGAAGCAGAAGCTATCTTAAAGGCTTCGGATGATAAGCAAGCGTTGTTAACAACTTCGGCTAAATTTACCGATTACTCAGGACGAACGTTTAATTGCACCGCTTATGAATACGCCTATTGGGCTAAAGACACACATATGCGGCGCATGCTCGAAAGCCATATGGACGATGCAACCAAAACATATTTATTAGATAAAATTGATGAGGTGGAGCGCTCAGGGCTAGCTTATCAACAGCATGGGGTAGCTTATCAAAATCCACATTACGACATAAGTTTTGTTTTGAAAGACTTAAGTCTCGATGAATTTCATAAGTTACAAGTAATGTTGGGTACAAGCGTAGAAAGAATGCAAACCGCCACGGCCGACAATTATCAAAATCTACCGTTTACAGCAACTGAGTATGAGCAGCTAAAAATAGAATTGGAAAAACATAAATCTTGGACAATTACCACGCTCTTTTATATATCACCTGCCAACGCCATCGCGAACAAATTAGCTTTTGATTTTAAATCTTTAATCACAGCGCTGGATACCTATGTGACGAATTATGATCGATGGGACTCTCACCAACGAGAAATCGCTTGGCTTGACGTAGGCAAAGCGCAACGAGATGTTCCAGCACATATTGCTCAGGAATATTGTCGTCGAGACAGGTCATGTTACCCGTGTCCAGAATTTAATGATCTAACCCTACCGCGGGATCTTACTTTTTATAATCTGGCCGGGAATATGATGTCTTGGTTTCCTTTGTCTTATTCATCCACTGGGCTGGGATTTGATTTTGGTTGTTTTCGCGCAGTATACGATTTTGTACGGCCAGCGTCTCCCCAGGAGCGCACGCAGTGCGGTGGGATGAACTCACAAGTTGCTGATTTGGAGGCTGTTCGCCGCCTTGAGCAAGTAAGAACGGCCGATCTCACGCAGTCGCGTGAAATTTTGAATGTAGAAACACCGAATTCAGCTCAGAGGTTGTCATAATCGCTTTGGGATTGTATTACGACCTTAGAAAACCCTCTTCAATATGCATTTACGGCAGCGTTAAATGTCGATATGATGTCTCGCAGCTGGGGCGTTTAATGCTTTCGGTCTGAATTAAAATTTACGAGGAGAAAACGCATGGGATTTTTTATCCAAAGTGCAATGGCAGCAGAAGCGAAAATGCCAGCACAAGCTGACGGTGGTTTTTCGTTGGTGATGATCGGGGTTATTTTTGTTTTATTTTATTTCATGCTTATTCGTCCGCAAAATAAGCGTGCTAAAGCACATGCTGAGCTTGTTAATAAGCTGGCTAAAGGTGATGAGATTATAACATCTTCGGGTATATTAGGCCGTGTGGTGAGTTTGGATGAGCAGTATATTAAGCTGTCTGTTGCTGAAGGTACGGAGATTACGTTACAACGAAGCGCTGTAAATGCTGTTTTGCCTAAAGGTACATTGACGTCCCTTAAGAAAGAAATAGAAAAAACTAAAGCTAATTAATAATAATATAGAGAATTGTTATGCATAATAAGTTCCCATTATGGAAGAATCTGGCTCTTATCCTGCTTATTGTAGTGGGACTTGTTTATGCCATTCCGAATATTTATACCGAAGAACCTGTGGTACAAGTTTCTTCGCAAAATTCATTGCTTCCAAAGGCTCTCAAAGAGCGCGTTGAAAGCATGCTGCAAACAGCACATCTGCCGTACAAGAAAGTTTCGGCAGATACTGAGCATCTCGAAGTTCGTTTTGCGACGACCGATGTACAGCTGCTTGCACAAGATGTGATGAAAGCAGGGCTCGGTCCTGATTATACGGTTGCTTTGAATTTGGTGCCCTCTACGCCTAAATGGCTTGCTTCTATAGGTGCCGAGCCGATGAAGCAAGGGCTTGATTTACGTGGTGGCGTGCATTTTTTATTAGAAGTTGATGTTGATAGTGTTTTAACACGACGGTACGAAGGCTTAATGAAAAATATGGGCCGTGGACTGCGCGATGCAGGTATTCGTTACGCTGGTATTCGCTATGTTCCTGAGCAGGGTATTCAGATACGTTTTCGAACAACCGAGCTGCAACAAAAAGCGGTGACCGCTTTAAAAGCAGAATTTTCTGAACTGTTATTTAACACAAGTAAAGATGACGAAAAAACGCCAGAGTTAGTATTATCTTTGTCTGAAGCGGATCTTTCAAAAATCCGTCAAAATACGATTGATCAAACCATGAGTATTTTGAGAAATCGTGTCAATGAATTAGGTGTCGGTGAAGCGGTCGTGCAGCAGCAAGGTGCGACGCGGGTTGCTGTTGATCTACCTGGTATTCAAGATGCTGCACGTGCAAAACAAATTTTGGGTGGAACCGCAACACTTGAGTTTCATTTGGTTGATTCAGAACATGATCCAGTTGTTGCGAAACAAACAGGAGCCGTACCTGTGGGCACCAAGTTTTATGTGATGGACGGACAACCTATTTTACTCATGCGTCAGGTTGTTTTAAGTGGTGACTCGATTACCAGTGCCATGTCGACGTTTGATCAACAATCTGCATCGCCGGCTGTGTCTATTCAATTGGGCGGCGGGGGAGAGTCGTTTTTTACAAAGGCGACGCGTGAAAATATTGGTAAACGCATGGCAATCGTGTTTGTTGAATCGAAAACAACACTCCAAACGATTGATGGTGAAACAAAGCGTATTACGCATCATAGTGAGCGTGTAATCAGCGCACCAGTGATTCAAAGTGCTTTAGGTAATAGTTTTCAAATTACAGGTCTACATGACGCTAAAGAAGGCGCAGATTTAGCCTTGTTACTTCGTGCAGGGGCTTTGCCCGCGGCGATTTATTCGGTTGAAGAGCGTACGGTTGGCCCAACGCTTGGCCAAGAGAATATTCACCGGGGTATGGTGTCACTTGAAATTGGCATGTTGCTTATTTTAATCTCCATGGTGGTGTATTACCGTGTGTTTGGCGTGGTTGCTAATATTGCATTGGTGCTTAATTTAATTTTATTAAGCGCATTATTATCGATGTTAGGCGCAACGTTAACGCTACCCGGTATTGCCGGTATTGTTTTGACGGTAGGGATGGCTGTTGATGCGAATGTTTTAATTTATGAGCGTATTCGCGAAGAGCTTCGAGCCGGTCTGTCGCCAGACAGGGCTATTTATGCAGGGTATGAGCGCGCTTTCTCAACCATTCTTGATGCGAACATTACGACATTGATTGTTGCTATTGTGTTGTTTTCTGTTGGTACAGGTCCTGTTCGTGGGTTTGCGGTGACGTTATCGCTTGGATTATTAACGTCGATGCTCACAGGTGTTACGTATACGCGTGCTATGATCAATCTGATGTATGGCCGTCGTGATGTGAAAAAACTGTCAATTGGTATATAAAGGGGATTTTTATGGAGTTTTTTAACCCAAATTCAAACGTTGATTTTATGGGCGCTCGTCGTTGGACCGCCATTTTATCAGGGCTTATTTTTGTCGTATCAATTGCTGGGCTGTGTATTAATGGCTTGAAATGGGGATTAGATTTCACCGGTGGGACACAAATTGAGATCACGTATAAAGCATCGGCTGATTTACCGTTGATTCGTCAGAATTTGTCGGACGCCGGTTTTAAAGAAGCGCAAGTGGTACGTTATGGAACATCTAAAGATGTTTTAATTAGTATTGCACCACGAGCCAAAGAAGATTCATCGATGCTGGTTGAGCATGTGATGCATGTGTTACCAGGTGCCGAGAAGCAACGAGTTGAGTTTGTTGGGCCACAAGTTGGAGCTGAGCTTGCAACCAAGGGCGCACTCGCTATCTTTATCTCGTTACTTGCAACCATGATTTATATTGCTTTACGTTTTGAGTATCGCTTGGCATTTAGTTCTGCGGTTGCGTTGATTCACGATCCAGTGCTTATTTTGGGTGTGTTTGCATTGCTTAAAATAGATTTTGATTTAAAAGCACTGGCGGGCTTGCTTGCGGTTATTGGTTACTCGTTGAATGATACGATTGTCGTGTTTGATCGCGTACGTGAAAATTTCGTGAAACTACGACGTAAAACGCCGGTCGAAATTATGAATATCTCGATCAATCAAACATTATCGCGAACCATCATGACATCGGTATTAACGTTGTTTGTGGTTGTGGCTTTGTTTGTGTACGGTGGTGAGACCATTCATGCGTTTTCAATGGCTTTGATGATTGGGATTATTGTTGGTACGTACTCATCCATTTATGTGGCTGGTGCACTGGCTGTAAGTATGGGGCTCAATCGAAAAGATTTCTTGCCTTCCGTTAATAAACTATCTGATGCACCTTAAATTTTACACATAGCTAGCTCAATCGGCACTGTTTGCTCATAAATTTCACGCATGGATTTAGCTTCGCATAGTCGTAAGCTTAATCCATGATTTCCGATTTGAATTTTTGGAATCAAAGCTTCTTGTTTGTTCATGCGCACCATCACAAGGTGACATGCGGTTTTGTTGCTGTAGGGAAGTGAGCATTGATAAAACCCTTTCTCAGGCGTGATGCTTTCAAAATGACACGCATCTCGTAACAGTGATAAGTACATACTGACGGTATCATATAAAGGCCTGAGTTGTTCGAGCCAGCGTTTTAAATCATTTTGACGCGTGGTCGCGCTGTCTTCTAACCAAAACCATAATTGAGGTGAACAAAGCTCCGCATCGTTCGCGTGCCCTGTTGAGGCAAGTCCTATCGATTGTATAAATGGATCGGCATGAATGGTTTCTCCAAAACGTCCCGTTAACTGGTTGAGCATTTGAATGTTCGCGAAAAGCTTATGGTTAGGTGATTTTTTATTAATATGTTCAATCCGCATAAACTCTTTGAGAAAACGTCCTTTGAGTTCAGGCTTTTCAGCGAGCTTAATAATTTCAAATAAATCATTCAGAGCCGAATGATGAATAATCGAATGCTGCTCTTGACAGGCTTCATCAATGGTTAATAACAGGCGCTCAATTTGAAGCGCTATTTTTGATAAGTACTGCGTACCCAGTTGAAAACAGATTGTATCTTGAGTCATAAATAGATGCCGTCCTATGCTTCTGAAATTAAGCGTAACATACCCTCTTAAGAGAAGCACTATCCTATCGAAAAGCCTCGACAGCTTTCTTCACATCGCTTATGCTCACATTATTTTTGATTTGTTTTTTGATTTTATTTTTTACTAGAAGGATATATAGATATGCGAACATGGTCGATTGCAATAGCTTCAATAGTGATGATGTGTTGTACATCCAATGCGCTGGCAAAATCACTGGAAGGTGTTTGGACCACGATTGATGATAAAACAGGAGAAAAACGCTCAGAAGTACGTTTGAGTATAAAAAACAATGAATTATCAGGGCAGGTGATTCGTGTGTATGCACAAGAGGGTGATACAGGTATGTGTAAAGCATGCCCTGGAAAATTTAAGAATCAGCCGATCAAAGGCCTGCAGTTTATATGGGGCCTAAAAGAAGATAAGCACGGCGCTTGGGTTGATGGGGAAATCTTAGATCCTAAAAGTGGCAAAATTTACAGTGCCAAAATGATCCAGCGAGGCAATAAGCTCTATGTACGTGGTTATGTTGGATTTTCACTCTTAGGCCGAACGCAAATTTGGGAGCGTTGACTATTGGTTAAATTCAGGGCATGATGCGTTATTGCTAGCTCTCTTAATGCCTGAAGCTCTAAATCTTATGCCAGCTACTTCAATTCGTTTACCACCGACCTATTTATCTTCACTGGTAATGCTTGCCGTATTGCCAGCTACGTGGATACCGGCTATTAAAAGACGCGAAGCCTGTGATCTGAGCTTTGTCAGTAGTGAAAACTACAGTGAAGGTTATGATCAATTCCACCAGGAAAGAAAAGATTTAGAGAATGAACATATCCTGGTTATGGAGGAATGGCTGTCGCTTAATGACACTGGGGGAGAGGCCTCAAAAGTACAAGCCTTAGAAGCGAGGGGGGCTCCTTTGAAAAACAGGCTAGACGCTCTATTTAATCAAATAGAAGGGCTAAAGGCTAAGTATTGGAAACATCCAACAAACATCATCCACTCAGATATTATTGATGGCATAGAAACGTTTACTGTTGAGCCATGCGCAGATAGCCAAGTTAGTCCCCACTCAGATCCAGATCACCAAATCTTTTTTTGTGGTAACGGTCAGGATGCTCAAGACAAGTTTCACGAACAGGCTCAAGCCCGGCGGAAATCATCTAATCATAGCACGCACTATACCTATTGGAATTATCCGGGTGTTGCGAGAAGCACAGGTGCTGCAAACTCAACCGATGACTTGGTTGAAGCCGGTTATAAGCAAGTCAAACGCTTACTTAATGACAATATTTCTGCTGATAAAATCACCCTTTATGGTCACTCACTGGGTGGTGGCGTTGCAGCGCAAGTAGCAAAACGTCTACATAAAGAAGGTTACTTAGTGCATCTCACGATTGATCGATCGTTCTCACGTGTCGCATCAGTCATTCCTGAAGTTTTCGCTGAGCTGAACCGAAAGTATTTATGGCTCACACTTATTATGCCTATCATTACCCTCAGCATTTCAGGACTAGCACTAGGCGTCGTAACAGCAGGGCTTATCGCATCGATAGGTGCTGTTTTAGCAAGTTTAACAACACCGATGATAACACCTTACATCAACAATGCTTTTAACCTTGCTGGAAGTATCGCGGGAGCTGCAATTGGTCTTTCGGCCTTGATTATTGGCGCTATAGTTGGTGTTGCTTTAGGTGTGTTGATTTCAATTCAGCATATATGGACAGATAAACCTTATACACCTCCAATGACACCAGCTTTTAGTGCTTTATTGCAGGCAGCTCGTTGTGACATGGATTCTGTTAATGCCGTACGGCATATTATTCTTGAAGACAGTAAGCTTGAACATGCAAATAAGACACCACCTAAAATTGAGGTGATTAATACGGTTGATGATAATGTCATTTATAAAGCAGCCTCACTTAATGAAGCCCTTGGGTTTAAACCAGGAGAGGTAGATAAAAATGATGAAGACCGTCAATTGCAAGGAAAAATAACGTCGTTTTGGTATCGAAAAGGTGGGCATTGCAGGCCGCTTAAGAAAGCAGATAACATACCAGCGGTTGAGAGCTCTTCGCTTGAAACAGAGCCTGTGAGTTTGGCTAGCTCGTCGTGAGCTAGAAAGCTCAGTAAAATTTTTACATATCTTAATATTTATTGATTTTTACTGCTATGCTTAATTTATGGTGATATCAATTTGTTGAGTTGAGAGGTATGTACTGTGTATAAAACTATTTTGCATGCAACGGATTTAAGCGATACGCATTTTGAATTATGTGAGCAAGCCGTGAGTATTGCCGCGAAATTTGATGCGTGTTTGTATTTAATTCATGTGATTGAAGCGCCAGCGAGTTTACAGCTTGCGCAAGGTCTTGGGTTTGCAGAGATCGGTGTGCCAGTAAAAGATGATGCTGAAGTAGTGATGGCTACGTTAGGAGAGGCACTTGCTTTGCCTAAAGACCAGTTGTTGGTTGAGTCGGGCTCTGTTAAAAATATCGTCCTTGAAAAATCAGCGGCGCTCGGTTGCGAGTTACTCATTATTGGCAGTCACACGCCACATGATTTGTCCGAGTTGATGGGTAGCACCGCGCGCAGTTTAATGGAGCAAGCTCCTATTGATGTACTCACTTTGCGAACACGGCGCTGAGTTGTTTTGATTACTTTAATACCACATATTTTGATTTGAACTGCAATAATCACAGGTTGAGCAACAGCCAACGCTGGTTAGGTTGTTGCAGGAGCCTTGGCTTGAACAGCACCCACCCAAAAAAGCTAAACAAACACCCGTAAGCAATAAATATCGTAACGCTCTCATAAGTTATCCTAATACTTATTTATGTACATTAAGTGTACGACATGTTCTTTATATTGCAAGTATTAATTGCATTTATTTTATAACATCTTGATCTTTGATGGTTTTATGGCGATGATGAGTAAAGCATTTTGTGCTGATAACAGTTAGATGGTGATGTACGCCAACAATCAGAACAAGAACAAATAAGAGGATTCAATGCCAATCGAGCGCTTTTTTCCGATCTTATTATCTATTATCAGCTGTGCCAGCACGTCTTATGCTGCTAGTAAGTATGGTGTGCTGAACGATCCATATCCGGCACATGAGTCATCAGAAAAAATTTATTATAGCTCGTTTACTGAGCGCCCCAAAACGTTGGATCCTGCGCGTTCTTATGTGGTGAATGAATCGCTATTTACAGCACAAGTCTACGAGCCCGTGTTGCAATATGACTATTTAACGCGTCCGTATTTGCTTGTTCCTCGCACCATCACCGATGTGCCTGAGGTGCGATATTATGATAAAGCAGATCATGTGCTTGAGCAGGAGCATGCGCTGGCTCATGCTAGCGATGTTGCTTACAGTATTTATACGGTGCATTTAAAACCAGGTATTTTATATCAACCGCATCCGGCTTTTGCTAAAACAGAAGCAGGCGAATTCGAATATTATCCATTGCCGCCTCATTTTTTGAAAAAGCATGATATAAAAATATTATCTGATTTCAAGCATGTCGGAACGCGTGAACTTACAGCCGATGATTATGTGTATGAAATTAAGCGAATAGCGAACCCTGCGGTTAATTCGCCTATTTATGGCCTCATGAGTGAATATATTTTAGGTTTAGATGCGTATGCAGATAAGTTACCGCATCGAGGTCATGTTCCTGGGTATTTAGACCTACGTGAATATTCTTTGGAAGGCGCTTATGCTGTCGATCGTTATACGTTTGAGATTCGGCTCAAAGGCCAGTATACGCAATTTATGTTTTGGCTTGCGATGCCTTTTTTTTCCCCGATTCCTTGGGAAGCCGATCGTTTTTATGCCCAAAAAGGCATGGCCGATCATAATTTAAGTTTTGGATGGTATCCCGTCGGAACGGGGCCGTTTATGCTTGTTGAAAATAATCCAAGTCGCCGAATGGTGCTAGAGAAAAATCCCAATTATCGGGAGGCGTTTTTTCCAACAAATGGTTCGGATAGTGATAAAGCCAAAGGTTTTTTAAAAAATGCAGGTAAAGTAACGCCGTTTATTGATAAAGCGGTATATACACTGGAGAAAGAAGCGATTCCACGATGGATTAAATTTTTACAAGGCTATTATGACTTCTCGGGTTTGACAGCTGATAGTTTTGATTCAGCTATTCAAATTACAAGCGAGGGTGAACCGGTGCTGACGCCGGAGATGAAACAACGCGGTATTCGCCTGACTGAAGTGAATGAGCCAACGATTCAGTATTTAGGGTTTAATATGTTAGATCCTGTGGTTGGGGGCAGTAGTGTACGTGCAAGAAAATTAAGACAAGCGATTTCGATGGTGATTGATTATAACGAGCATATCGCTATTTTTTTGAACGGTCGCGGTGTGGCCGCACAGGGGCCTATTCCTCCCAGTATTTTTGGACATCTGGAGGGAAAAGCCGGTATTAACCCTTATGTGTATGCTTGGGATGAGCATGGGCTTAAGCGCCGGCCGCTTAAAGAAGCGCAGGCACTTATGACTGAGGCAGGGTATCCGGGAGGACGCGATCCTAAAACAGGACAGCCGCTTATACTTCATTATGATGTTGCATCGACCGGTGGTCCCGAAGAGAAAGCTGCACTTAATTGGATGCGGAAGCAGTATAGTAAACTGGGGATAGCACTTGATGTACGAGCAACGCATTTCAATCGTTTTCAAGAAAAAGTGAAAGCAGGAAATGCTCAGATATTTACCTGGGGATGGATTGCCGATTATCCTGATCCAGAAAATTTTTTGTTTTTATTTTATGGTCCTAACGCACGCCATCCGTATGGTGGTGAAAATGTAAGTAATTATCATAATGAAGCTTATGACAAGCTATTTTTAGAGATGAAAAATCAACCTAATGGGCCAAAGCGCCAGGTATTAATTAATCAAATGCTCGAACTTATTCGACACGATGCTCCCTGGGTTTTTGGATTACATGGTAAAAGTATTATGTTGAGCCAACAGTGGACTTCACCCATGAAATCAGATTTATTGGTGGATGATATTTTAAAATATATTGATATCAATGTACCGGACCGTAATCGCTTGCGTATACAATGGAATCAACCGATTGTTTGGCCATTGGGCTTGTTTTTATTCATAGGTCTTTTATTCTTATTCCCGTTTGTGCATGCTTACTATAAACGACAACGGAGTGCTGCGTTGAGAATGCAATCATGATGGGGTATTTTTTACGACGTATTTTTTATGCCATGCCTATTCTTATAGGTATTAATATTTTAACGTTTGCTCTTTTCTTTATGGTGAACTCACCTGACGATATGGCACGCATGCAGTTGGGGCAAAAGCATATTACTGAAACAGCGATCACCGAATGGAAAGTTGAGCGTGGGTATAATTATCCTTTATTTTATAATGCAGATGCTCAAGGCCTGAATAAACTGCGAGATACGCTCTTTTATAAGAAATCATTACGACTTTTTGTGTTTGATTTTGGGTTCTCAGATGCGGGACGAGATATTAAGCAAGATGTATCAACACGGATGTGGCCTAGTTTTGCTATTGCATTGCCGTCGCTATTATTAGGTTTGCTCGTGAACATTACGTTTGCCATGCTGATGGTGTTTTTTCGAGGCACGTATTTGGACTTGAGCGGAGTAATTTTTTGCATCATGCTGATGTCGATATCGAGTTTGTTTTATATCATGGGAGGCCAATACTTATTTGGAAAAGTATTACGTCTCGTGCCTATTTCAGGCTATGACTACGGACTTGAGAGCTTTAAGTTTATTATTTTGCCGGTGATGGTTTCGGTGATCAGTGGTTTGGGGGGCGGAGGTCGCTGGTATCGTACGTTGTTTATTGAAGAAATGCATAAAGATTACGTGAAAACAGCACGTGCAAAAGGGTTGTCCGAGCGACGCGTTTTTTTTCGCCATGTGCTTAAAAACGCAATGTTACCTATTCTAACGGGCGTAGTCGTGATTATTCCGACGCTGTTTATGGGCAGTCTAGTGCTTGAATCTTTTTTTGGTATTCCTGGGCTTGGGAGTTATTTAATTGATGCGATTTATCAGCAAGATTTTGCCATTGTACGTGCCATGGTATTTTTAGGCTCTGTGTTGTATTTAGTAGGATTAATGCTAACGGATGTCTCGTATGTTTGGCTTGATCCCCGTGTGAGGCTCGCATGAATCGTGATTGGCTTTGGAGTGATGGCTGTTTTTTAGGTATTTTATTGGTTAGTGCGCTAAGCATTATTTTGAGTGCTCGAAAACCACATCACCGTATGGCGTTTAAACGTTTGTTTGAAAAACCGGTGGCTGTGAGCGCCGCTGTTATTCTCTCGTTTTTTTTGATAATTGTTGTGATGGACTCGATTCCTGCGCATCATGCCGCAGGCCCTATACGCCAATCCATGCAGCATACGACCTTACTCGATAGGGCTCTTGCACCTGTGGGTGTGCTTGATGAAACAACGTATTCATCGCCGATGGCACTTCAGTCTTATGTAAGTAAAACAGTTTGGGTTAATGGTGTAGCAGAGCAAGCCTATCCACGCTTACGTTATCCGAGTAAAAACCTCAAAAACCAGGCAGATGTACATATTTTTTGTATACATATGATTGAAAAGGCGTTTTTAGATAGTTTTTTATGGGTGTTTGCCTTTTCGGTACTTGCATGGGGTGTTCGACGCTTTCTTACCCAGGAAAAAGGCAAAAGTATGGTACCAAGCATGCCTTTTTTTTCTGCTTTAGTTACGTTGTTTGTGTGCCTTAGCATGGTATTTATTTTTTATGATGTATCGCGTGAACTTCATGTATTTGGTACCGGAAAAATAGGGCAGGATATTTTTTATCATGCGATAAAAAGTGTACGTACGGGCTTGGTTATTGGCTTATTAACCACGGTATTTATGATGCCTCTGGCCCTTTCCTTTGGGGTAATGTCCGGCTATTTTGGAGGGTGGATTGATGATGTTGTGCAGTATGTATATACCACGTTGAGCTCCATTCCTGGTGTTTTATTAATTACAGCCTCGGTGCTTTCAATACAAACGTATTTAGCTAATCATCCTTACTTGATATCAAACTTAGCCGATGATGCTGACGCACGATTGTTGGCATTATGTTTTATTTTAGGCCTTACAAGCTGGACCACGTTGTGTCGTTTGATTCGCGCCGAAGTTTTAAAACTGCGAGAAATTGATTTTGTATTAGCCGGCACAGCGTTAGGCACCAGCCGTTTTAAAATTATGACCAAGCATTTACTACCGAACGTCATGCATATTGTGTTAGTGACGATGGTGTTAGACTTTAGTTTTCTCGTACTGGCCGAAGCAGTGCTTGCCTACATTGGTGTGGGTGTATCCCCCATGACCATCAGTTGGGGGAACATGATTAACGCTGCACGTTTGGAGCTTTCGCGGGAGCCCGTGGTTTGGTGGCCTATTTTAGCCGCGTTTAGCTTTATGTTTATGTTGGTTTTATCCAGCAATATATTTGCTGATGCCGTGCGTGACGCCTTTGACCCACGGCAAGATGGTTAATCTTTCTTAAAACCATGATTCATCTAATTGAAAAAGATTGACCAAAACGAACTTCCTGACCGCTTGAGCTAACAATTGAAGCACTGCCTTCTTGTTGGTTGCTTTCATCCGGTTGTACGCGTGCATTGAAGAATACGCCAAAATATAACAGTTGCTGTCTTTCACCAAGAGATAGTGATTGGTTTTCTATGTCGGGTGAATCACCGGGTGCTATTCTTCGCCCGGCATGCGTGACAGGTCTTATTTGTGAAGCTGAATTATCAGGAGTCGCAACGCGATACTCACCTTCTAGTCTAGATAATCTTGAGTCATCACTTTCATAATCATCTTCACTTTCATCTTCCTCACTGTCAGAAGAGCTAGAAAGACATGCTTGGAATCTACTTCTTATTGATAAATCATGGAAGTCACGGTACAACTCAGAGAAGTTTGAACTATCACTCTCGCTCTCCACCTCAACTTCTTGGATATTTTCTATGATATGCTCTTGTTCTTCATTATCAGAAGAGCGATAGGCAGGTGTATTCATTATAACTACAGTATCTACGAGGGATCGAACTGCTTGCCTGACATCTGTATTCTCTTGTTCTAATTGCTCTTCTATTCTGACAGCATCAGCGATCTCTTGATTGAATATTTCATCCATGACCATGTCAGTGAAATTCATCAAGGCGATATCTTCAGGTGTCGGTGCCGGTGCCGGTGAAACTTTATTTTTGCGACAGTTAAAGTAACTTAAAGTAGCATAGCCTACAACGATAATACCCGTGATGCTGATATAGAAAGCATTCCAATTGATAGAGTAAGATTGATCGTCATTCTCTAACTTAGCTAATGTTGGCATGGGAGAAGACTTAACGCTAGGCGAAGCCGTGGTTGGAGATGGAGATAAGTGTCGTGTAGGAGCTGCTGAGCGCTCAGCGATACTAGGTTGTCTGGTTGGTGACACAGGTTGTCCTGTTGGCTGTCCACTAGGAGCGCCCCTTAAATACGTAGGGCGACCTGTTGGGTAACCTGTTGGGTTGTCTGTTTTGGTGGGTGCATTGGTCTCACCAAAAAACGTAGGTCGGTATGACGAGGGCCTAAACGACGGTTTGTTAGACGATGGACTCGCGGATGGCACAGGCGATGGTGGTGGCGATGGTCGAAACGAGGGTCTCCAGCTCGGTGGCGCTGAAGGTACGGGCAGGCCAAACTGAATAAAGTCTGTAGCTGGTGTCATATTACCTGAAAACAGCTCATACGTTAAAGGTGTTTGTGTTATATGTTGTGTACTGGTTCTATCGAGTCTTAAGTCACTCGCACCAAACGTAATTTCATCACTAAAAGCCCATTCAAACCCCACCGGTAATTGCGCGGGTTGAAATGTGTTTTGGTCAACAAAAAGGGTCGATATAACCGGGTCATCACCTTCATAATGTTGAACGGTCGCAATAACGCCACCACGTGTATACGTGAGTGATGCACATGTAAGCTCTTTTTGGCCATAAAAGATATTTAATTCTTTTACTTTATTGCCTTGCTCATCTAATTTAACCATAAAGAGTAGAGAACTTGCTTGTCCACAGGTCATTAAATAATCAAGATTATCTACCTGCATTAATGCAATGTCTTGTAAGAACGCATCGGTTCGTATAGGCCAGCTTTCTGCCATGGAGAGCGTGCTTTCAATTTGGTTTAGCCTTACTAGGTTATAATAAAAATTAGCGTTTCTGATTGAAGAGGTCAGCAAGTATAGGCTGTTCGAACCTGATGTTATCGCCAAAGGTCGGTCTAAATTATTCGCAATGGGGTAACCTGCTGATAATATGTAAAAATCTGCTGTGACAGTATTTATCATACAAGTCAAATATTGAGATTGAAAGGTGTATTGACCTGCTATATAAGTATTGTCATCGATAAATGCCATACCTTTGATTGGTCTCGCAAAGATTGGTCGCGTAAACAAGCTACTCACGTAAGCTTGATTGGATAAAGTCAGGCCAGAAGTTGCATCGTGTTCTTCAATCAGTATGCTGCCCGTACTTTGATGATTATGACGATTTTCTATCGTAGTAACTAACTGACCATTAGCCTGAATGTTGACATCAACAATTGTATACGATGATGAAGGAAGGCGTTTTCCCCAGGTTAAGACTTTATGTTCAAGATCAATTTTAGCTAAGACGGGTTCTCGATTTTCTGTGGTTCCAGCGAGATAGAGGTTGTTTCCTTCTGCAGCTGCAGCCGTTGTTTCCCACGATAAATAATAAGGCGAAAGCTCACCATTTAATTTATCAAATAACATGAGTGCACTTTTGTCATGAGCATATATATTTGCCAATCCTAAAATATAATCAGTTGTTTGTGTAATATCGCTTGGGCTTAAATAGGTATCTGTGACGCCCCAAGCATTACCCCAGTTAGGAATAATTCCTACAGTAGGGGCGTGTGTTTCACCTACAAAGGTTGGGTGACCGGTTGGGTAACCGGTGGGGTAGTCACTTGGCCACCCAGTTGGTCCTGCTGTTGGGTAACCACTCGGTACGCCCGTTGGAAAAAATGTCGGCATAAATGTCGGCATAAACGTCGGGAAGAACGTTGGAAATCCCGTCGGTAAGAAGGTTGGCTCACCTGTAGGGTAAGCACTTGGCCACCCGGTTGGTCCTGCGGTTGGGTAACCGGTGGGTATGTAAGTTGGGTAGCCGCTCGGCCCAGCTGTTGGATAACCACTGGGTACGCCACTCGGATAATAGGTTGGGTAGGCGCTTGGTTGTGCTGTCGGATAACCGCTTGGCATATACGTTGGGTAGCCACTCGGTCCAGCACTCGGATAGCCGCTGGGCACGCCACTAGGATAATAAGTCGGGTAGGCACTCGGTTGCGCTGTTGGATAACCGCTTGGCATATACGTTGGGTAGCCTGAAGGCCCAGCTGTTGGATAACCACTGGGCACGCCACTAGGATAATAGGTCGGGTAGGCGCTTGGTTGTGCTGTTGGGTAACCGCTTGGCATATACGTTGGGTAGCCTGAAGGCCCAGCTGTTGGATAACCACTGGGCACGCCACTAGGATAATAGGTCGGGTAGGCGCTCGGATAATAGGTCGGGTAGGCACTCGGTTGCGCTGTTGGATAACCGCTTGGCATATACGTTGGATAACCCGAAGGCCCAGCTGTTGGATAACCACTGGGCACGCCACTCGGATAATAGGTCGGGTAGGCACTCGGTTGTGCTGTGGGATAACCGCTTGGCATATACGTTGGGTAGCCTGAAGGTCCAGCACTCGGATAGCCGCTGGGCACGCCACTAGGATAATAGGTCGGGTAGGCGCTTGGTTGTGCTGTTGGGTAACCGCTTGGCATATACGTTGGGTAGCCTGAAGGCCCAGCACTCGGATAACCGCTGGGTACGCCTGATGGGAAGAACGTCGGGAATCCGGTAGGAAAAAAGGTTGGAAATCCCGTCGGTAAGAAAGTGGGTTCACCTGTAGGGTAAGCACTTGGCCACCCGGTTGGTCCTGCGGTTGGGTAACCGGTGGGTATGTAAGTTGGGTAGCCGCTCGGCCCAGCTGTTGGATAACCGCTGGGTACGCCACTCGGATAATAGGTCGGGTAACCGCTTGGCATATACGTTGGGTAGCCTGAAGGTCCAGCACTCGGATAGCCGCTGGGCACGCCACTAGGATAATAGGTCGGGTAGGCGCTTGGTTGTGCTGTTGGGT
>JARGNP010000033.1 GCA_029210265.1 Legionellaceae bacterium | reverse complement strand
AGGTATAAGATCACATTCTTGGCTTAATTTAAAGTCACACGTGATCTCGCCCTGGTCATTTAACAGGAGATGAATTAGCTGATATATTTTCACAAATCCCTGCGCATATACACTCGATTATTCTAAAAGATAATTATTTAAGTGATCGAACGGCTGATGAGCTAATTTATGCTTTTTCTCGATTTTCGTCATCCGTAACTACCCTAGATTTAAGCTGGAATACGTTAGCTAAAAAATCCAGTACTGAATTATCGCGTATGCTTGCTGGAATTCCTGAGCATATACGATCGCTTAATTTAACACTGAACACCTTAAACCGGTATAAACCAGCAGTTTTAGCCAAAATTTTTTCTTCGATTTCACACAGCATCAAGCAACTTGATTTAAGTGAGAATAATTTAGGCGGAAATAACTACCCTGCTCTACTGGAAGCTCTCGCTGTACTTACTGCTGGCACAACCGTAATTTTGAAAAATAATTATCTATTCAAAACTAATCACACACATGCAGAAAAAGACGCATTGCTTCTGCAATTACGTCAGGCTAATCCAGATATTTACTTAGATATATCCTGCAACAACGGTGACTCAGATATACAACGTGCCATGGCTCCACTGGTTTGTTTTGCTAAAAAGCCGGTCAATGAACAAGGAGGTTCTGTTCCAACAGACACGCTTGTTCATACGCTTAGTTTTTTATCAACTAAAAATACATCTGCAACTCACCTCAATAAAAAATTTCTAGATGCTGCAGAGATGGTTGAAAAAAAACAGAGTGTAAATGATTACACGCCTATTGGAGCTGCGATAGCTGATAACGATATCTACGGCCCCTAATGCTATTAAAACCGCTTGTAAGCTTAACTCACATCACCATCCCAACACCGCTCGGTGACATGCTCGCTATAGCTGATAAGAGCGCGCTTTGTCTTCTCGAATTTATAGGTCGTCGTGATTTAGAAGCTAATATTAAACGCTTACTTAATCAAACAAATACCATGCTAGACAATACATCAACGCCCCCTTTGGTGAGTATCAAACAAGAATTAGAGGCTTATTTTGACGGAACACTTCGAGAATTTAAAACACCGGTTAAAACATCAGGGACTGTATTTCAAGAACAAGCCTGGCACGCGTTGTGCCGCATTCCTTATGGCCAAACCAAGAGTTATTTAGAGCAAGCTCAAATGATAAACAAACCTTCGGCTTGCAGAGCCGTAGCCAGGGCTAATAGCATGAATCAACTGGCAATTATTATTCCATGCCATCGCATTATTCGTTCAGACAACACGCTAGGTGGGTATGCGGCAGGACTTTTACGTAAACAAGCATTACTTGAGCATGAACAGGTCTACATTGACAAAAAACAGTATTCAATGTAAAGTTTTCGACCTTAGTAATTGTAGTTCCTGGCCTGGATTTGCTATGCACACCCAAATTAACACTGCAGTTTATGCACAACAAGAAATCATAACGAAACTAAATCAAATTGAAAAAGAAGTTAACGCGATCAATGGCGCTATCACTGCTCGGATCTTCATGGATTACGAGTTTTGTTTTCTTTTACCAAACTCAGTCGTATATTCAGTCTTAAATCAGCTGGCGTCTGGATACCTAAATAACCGAGTAGAAGCAAGAATTAATAGCATACAACCGGATGCGAATGAACGTTACGCGATGACTCGATTACTCGTAAACTTAAATGCTCTTTTAACCCGGCATAGTGCATTATTTCCAATGCAAAATACAACAAGTACTGTCATCACCTTAATTAACAACACATTGAACAACTCAGCAATTAATAAATTACGTCCATTTTTGGAGGTATTAAAAGAAAATATTACTTCAATAAACAAGACTGCATCTTCAACAACACACCTGCGTCCAAGTGGAAGCATTGAATTTAGAGGGTATGGTAGTATGGATGTGTAATAAAAAGGCTGAATTCACTGTGGTTCGATCCTTTTTATTACAATTAGCAACTACAATTCGACCCTTTCCCCAACGCCATATCAATCGCAAAATAATCAACACTTGTTTTTTCTTTGATCACCTGAAGCACATGAAGTAATTCATCCCCTTCACAGATAGTTGAAACTTCATCAAGTTCAGAAAACCTCTTACGATAGAAGCTGTCAATATTTTGCTTAAGGCATCGCAAAAAAGATTCAAGATTACGAATAGAATAAGTGTGCTCTAATGCATTTTCGATAGATTCTGCAGAAAGATACTGTACATTTCTTTTGTTCGACACAGCAAACCATGTCATAGGAGAAAGTGTACCGGCAACGCCTTCTTGAGAATCATCAACATATTGTTTAAGTAAATCATACGCCCTTTCTTCAGGACCCCCTAAAGCATCATCCCAAGCTTTACTCCAATCATCAAGAGACTTTATTGCCATAATTAACCTCCTGTAAACATTTGATTTTATTTATATTTATAAAATAAATCAAGTTGCTTTATAATTTACAGGTAATCAGCTTGATAGCAAAATCAATTTCTTCTTTTGTTGTAAACCGTCCAAACGAAAACCTAAGTGAGCTTTGTGCATCGGCATTATTTAAGCCCATTGCAAGCAAAACATGTGACGAAGCCTGGCGTGACGACGCGCATGCCGACGTGGTGGATATCGCAAGTTCATGTAATTTCATCAACAATTCGCTATTATCCATGCCTTTAAAACACAGGTTAAGGTTGCCCGCGATTCTTTGTGTCACATCCCCATTAATATGTATATTAGGTAAAGCTTGAATGCCATCTGAAAAACGTGTTCGCAAATTTAAAATGCGCGCCTGTTCTTCAATACGTAAAGACTCGGCCAAAGCAAACGCTTCGCCCATGCCTACGATTTGATGCGTCGGCAAAGTCCCTGAACGCAGTCCTCCTTCATGCCCCCCACCAAAGCTTTGCGCTTGCAAGCGAATACGAGGTTTTTGACGCACATAAAGTGCCCCAATACCTTTGGGCCCATAGGCTTTATGTGCTGAGAATGACATTAAATCAACGGGTAAGTTTAATAAATCAATACTTAATCTACCAACAGATTGCGCGGCGTCCACATGAAATATAATGCCTTTATTTTTCAACATTTGACCGATGGCTTCAATATCTTGAATCACGCCAATTTCATTATTCACCTGCATGATAGAAACTAAAATCGTATCTGGACGTAAAGCTTGAGTAAGCGCTTCTAGATCTAATAATCCATCTGCTTTTGGATTAAGATACGTTACATCATAGCCCTGCTTTTCTAATTGCTTGAAGCTATCTAAGACAGCTTTATGTTCGGTAGCCATCGTAATCACATGCTGGCCTTTGCGTTTATAAAACGCTACTGAACCAAGAATTGCTAAATTGTTTGCTTCTGTCGCACCTGAAGTAAAGATGATGGATTCTGGAGACACATCTCCCACCACCTCGGCTATTTGGGCCCTGGCATGCTCAACGGCACATTTCGCCGCTTGGCCGTAGTTATGCGTCGTGGATGCAGGGTTTCCAAAATCGCCTTCTACACCCAAATAAGGCAACATGCATTCAATCACCCGGGCATCAACCGGCGTGGTCGCCATGTAATCAAAATAAATTGGGCGCTTTTTCATGATTTATTTACCTTCTGTATAACGTGCAATATGTTTTAATATTCCACGTAAAACATTTACCTCGGTTGCTTCAAGCTTAGCACGATTAAACAAACGTCTTAATCGATGCATCACATGCTTTGGATTGGACGGCTTTAAAAAATCAATCACGCGTAGCACATGCTCCAAATGCTCATACAATTGCTCGACTTGCTCTGATGTCGCAAGCTCCTCTTGCTTACGAGGGGCATGCTCTGATGCAGGCACTAAAATTTGCTTGGCTACTTCATAAGCCATGATTTGCACTGCTTGTCCCAAATTCAAGGAGCTATAAACAGGATTTGTCGGAATTTCTACATGATAATGCCCATGCAAGAGCTCATCATTGGTGAGCCCCGTTCGTTCACGACCAAACACCAAGGCAATTTCGGCATCCTCAGGCATCTCACCCATACGCTGTGCTGCTGTATCAGGCGTTAAGCCCGGTAAATCAAGCTCACGCGGACGTGCACTGGTCATTAATATAAGCTTGCAACCATGTAACGCTTCTTTCAACGAAGGCACCACCACAGCGTTTTCTAATACATCATCAGCACCGGCCGCCATCTCAATCGCCTTGCTATCAGGAAAACTACGTGGAGACACCAAATAAAGCTGTGTAAGTCCCATAGTTTTCATCGCACGGGCCGAAGCACCTATGTTTCCCGGGTGTGAAGTCTCGACTAACACCACACGAATCGAATTTAATTTCATTTAGACACCACCTTAATCATCCTATGGCTTCAAAATGTGTTAGAATACTCCGTTTGAGCCATAACGGGTACACACGCATGGAACCTTTATTAAATATCGCCGTCACCGCCGCACGTCAAGCGGGGGATATTATCCTTCGGCATGCAGAACAACTCGATCGCATTCAAATCACGAAGAAAGGCGAAAATGATTACTTTTCAGAAGTAGACGTTAAAGCCGAGCAAAGCATTATTCATGCCATTCATAAAGCTTATCCCACGCACGGGATTATCGCTGAGGAAAGTGGCGCTTACAATAGCGATGCTGAATGTGTCTGGATTATCGATCCATTAGATGGCACAAATAATTACCTCCACGGATTCCCATGTTACGCCGTATCGATTGCTATGCTATTTGAAGGCCGGCTGGAACATGCGGTTGTCTACGATCCACTCCGCCACGAATGCTTTGCTGCAAGTCGCGGCCGAGGCGCGCGATTAAACGATCGTCGTATTCGTGTTTCTAATAAAACAGATTTACAAGGCGCCATGCTCGGCACTGGTCAATCGATTATGAATCCATCACGAGGTGAAGCATACAACGCCAACGTTCCTGCTCTCCTAAAAGAATGCACGAGCGTTCGTCGCATTGGCTCTGCAGCACTCGAACTCGCCTACGTTGCCGCTGGTCGCTTAGACGGCTTTTTTGAGTTTAATTTACGCCCATGGGATGTTGCCGGTGGCTGCCTGCTGATTCAAGAAGCCGGTGGTATGGTCAGCGATCCAAATGGCGGACATGATTATGTAAAATCAGGTAGCGTGATTGCGGGTGCACCTAAAATTTATGATGCGATGCATAAAGCATTAAAAAGCATTTGAGAGATTTAAACTGAGAGATGTAAACCATGAATATTGATTTTCATAGCAACAGCAAAATTGTCATCATCATGCGTGGCTGCCCAGGTTCGGGCAAATCCACAGCATCACAAGCACTTATTAATTATTTATCAGCAACCGAGGTGATGCCAGCATCATCGATGAGTAAATGCTCAGCTGATGATTATATGGTAAATGAGGATGGCGCATATGAATATGATGGTTCAAAAATTGGCAGTGTACATAAACTATGCAAAGAAAAATTTATGACCTCTCTTGCTGAAAAAAATAACCTTATTATCGTAGATAACACCAGCATAAAGCTATTTGAGTTTAAAAATTATGCTCTTGAAGCAAGAAAACAAGGTTATGAAGTTTATCAATGGGAGCTCGAATTACGCTTTGATAATATACATGGCGTTCCTTTAGATAAGCTGGAACAGATGCAAAAAGACTATAAAACTTCTACTCTCCCAACATTTGAGCCATCAGCTGATTTTCATGATTTTTTGCAACGCTCAGTTGAATTAGCTGAATCAGTTGCAGAAGAAAAAGCAGATTGTAAATTAGAGATGCCAAGCCCCTGATAGTGCTCTAATAAAAACCCTCATTCGCCCGTTTGTACTGTTCAGCACCTTCTCCCGCCCGCGGGAGAAGGCTCTATAAAACCTATTTAACGCAATGCAAGCCCTTCTGTTGACGGCAATCCTAACCCTGTTGCGCCTGAGTCAACACACGCTCCTAAATCTCCCGTGCTTTGGTTGATCTCACACGTTGAAATACTATTACCTTGCCAATTTGCAATATAGGCAAGTGTTTGTGCGGCATTAAAAATAATCGTGGTTGGATAATCAAATGGCCCGGCTGAAGAAACATAGCAACCGCTCAAATCACCATTCGTTTGATTAATATTGCATATCGTAACATTATCAACCCCATCTTCAGCATTTGTCATATAGGCACGTGTTTGCGCTGTGTTGAGTGTCATGCTCGTTGGGAAATGAAGATTTGTTGCGCCTGAATCACTGCAATCACTTAATACGCCTGTATTTTGATTGATGGAGCATTTATACACAAAACCTGGGGTGATATTCGTATCATAAGTAACGATATAAGCCCGAGTTTCTGATTGATTAAAGATGATGGTAAGCGGTTTATAACCACCGAGCGTTGTTTTATTTGCCCCTGAATCTACACATGCACCAATATTCCCTGTATTTGGATTTTTATCACAAATAAGAACCGTACCTTGCGTACTACCAGGGCCAATGCTTGCTGCAATATAAGTTTTCGTATTACTTTGATTGAACATAAATTGCTGCGGTGTTGTGCCAGTGATGCCTGTTGCACCAGAATCCACACAGTTAGTAACATGCCCCGTAACCGCGCTAAGATCACATTTAAATATTTTATCCAGGTCTTCATCTTGAATATAAAGCAGCTGACCATTAGGGTTGATGGCAACACTTGATGGTGCCACAAGACCAAATTGAGACGTATCAATATTCAGACAATCATGTAACAAACCTGTTGCTGGGTTAATCAAACATTGGTTAACGGCGTCTATATTTCGATTGGATGTATATAAAATAGGAACTGCGTTTCGGATCATGAGCTGTTGCTCTTGACTGGGCCGTGAGCATAAAAATGGATCGGGCGTTGTTCCGGAGCCTTGTGTTTTGCATACCTCAGGGCCTTGGAATATTCCATTGGCGGGTAATAAACTTCCGTTAATCGAAAGATTCAATGTACATGACTGACCATGGGCCAACGTAAAAGGATTAGAACAAGCCCCACTCGTTGTTGTATTCAGCGTGATTCCAGGAAGAGGCTTTGTCGTCAATGTTCGAGTTATTTGCGTGTTGTTTGTGACTTGATACATTGCGGTGGTGCTTGCCGATGAGGATATTTCAATTATATTTGCATTTTCGGCCGTAGAGGCAACCGTGAAGATAGGCTGAGCTGCAAATGAGGAAATGTCTATAAAAACACCAACAGCCGTTATTATTGTTTTAATCATGTTTATCCTTATATGAAACAACAATTTTACCCCCCTCACACTCGCCCACGGGAGAAGGATATATTCACAAACAACCCAAGGTTAATATAGACGTCGAGAAATATCCAAGGCTTATAGGAAAAAAAGTATCTCTTAAGATTTCCTTAAGCATATTAAAGTACAATTTTCGCTCACTAAATTATAGTTGGTACTTATATCATGCATTTTCAACAAAATTTTTTCCGCGCCCCTCCTTCCCCTCCTCCAAGAGCACAGCAGCAACGGCCGGCTTTCAACCTTACCCCGGAGCAATACGAATTCATCATGCTTGTTAAGCATCGTCAGATACCCGAATTAGCGCACTTTATTAAAACAAAACCTCTGTATTTTTTTATTCCTCTTGATACCGGAAATAATCCTTATTCACCTCTTCGACAGCTATATGCAGTGCACCAGCAGGCAGCCCATGAGCGTAGTTCAGACAAAAAAATCTGGCGAATGTTGATTAAATTAGTCATGAGGAAACCTGAAAGTGAAACAGTTGATCCAAAACTGGGTTATTTTGACCAGGAGCAATGGTTGGAAGTGCACCATGCGCGGGTAGATCGGCACCGATTTCTTGCGGATGCTTTCGCGACTCATCCGAAAGATACGAGCTTAGAAGAGATATACAAAACATTTGAAGATGAACTTGAAGAAGAAAACAAAAGTGAAGAAGAGCTCATCGCAGCACTAATTAACCCTGCTAAGGGCGGGCCTAAACTATAAAAAAATCGTATAAAACCCTCATCCGCCCGTTGGGTACCTTCTCCCGCCCGCGGGAGAAGGATACACACCTACGCATTTTAATCACTGAAAACCAGGTTTGATCCCTAATGCCACCGGCAATTGAGTCACTGCTTCTGCGCCAAACTTTTTGGCAAATTGCTCCAGTACATTGCCCTGTGCTGTGTAATCCACAGATTCTTTAATTTTGATTACATCACGACCCACGTCTTCAGCACTACCAAAGCCATCGATAAGTCCCATCGCTTTAGCTTGCTCACCGGTCCAGAACAAACCCGAAAACATTTCATCCGTAATTTTTAGGCGTGAACCACGACCCTCTTTGACTTTGTTAATAAATTGCTGATGAACTAAATCCAGCATACGCTGTAAATATGCAGCATCTTCCGGTTTTTCAGGTGAGAACGGGTCTAATAATCCTTTGTGTGACCCGGCAGTTTGAAGTCGACGCGTCACCCCCAGTTTTTGCATACCATCCACAAAACCAAACCCGTTATAAATCACTCCAATAGAACCGACCATGCTCGACGGTGCAGCGTAAATCTCATCCGCTGCAGCGGCCATGTAATACGCTGCAGACGCACACATATCCATACACACCGCATAGGTTTTAATCTCAGGATGCTCTTTTTTATAGTGCTGAATCGCGTTATACATATAATCAGCCTGAACGGGACTTCCTCCAGGGCTATCAATACGAAACACCAGAGCCTTCATGGCTTTATTTTCATACGCATGCTCAAGGCTTTTTAAAATATTTTCAGCACTGGCCGCCTGACCATCTGCAATCATACCTTTCACATCGATCAAGCCCACATGCGCATTCACGCGTGCGGTTAGATTCGAATGCCGTGAAGACAATGCTTGATATAAAAAAACAGCTATAATAATAAAAATAAACGAGCGAGTTACCCAACGCCAACGAAGCTTACGCTTTTTATCACGTAAATAATCCTGCGCTAGTTGATTGAGTACCAGTTGAGCGTCAGCAGGTTGAGAAGAATTAATTTTTGTCATGGGACACAGCTTGATTTTTGAAAAAGTACCTCCATTCTAAAGTAGAGGCACTAAAATTAAAACAAAATAAATTTAATATAAATTTAATAAATATAAGGTGTTCAACATGCGAATGGATAAGCTCACTTCAAAATTTCAAATGGCCATTGCCGATGCCCAGTCGCTTGCTCTCGGGCGAGAGAATAATTTTATCGAGCCCGAGCATCTCATGAAAGCTTTGCTCGACCAACAAGGCGGGAGCTGCAGGCCCCTACTCACCAAAGCAGGTGTGAATTTATCCCAGCTTCGTACCTTGGTTGATCAAGCGTTAGATAAGCTTCCCAAAGTCTCAGGTACGCCTGGTGAGGTTCATGTATCTAATACACTCGGCCAACTACTTAATATCACCGATCAAATTGCTCAAAAACGCAAAGACAGCTATATATCCAGCGAGCTATTTTTACTGGCCGCTTTAGAGAAAAAGAGTAGTCTTGGCAAAATTTTAGAGCAATCTGGGGCTAATAAAAAAGCCATTGAACAAGCTATCGACGAGGTGCGTGGCGGTGAAGCTGTGGATGATCCGAATGCCGAAGAGCAACGTCAATCACTTGAAAAATATACGATTGATCTAACCGAGCGTGCAGAACAAGGTAAACTCGATCCCGTGATTGGGCGTGATGACGAGATTCGCCGTACCGTTCAAGTATTGCAGCGCCGAACCAAAAATAATCCCGTGTTAATTGGTGAGCCTGGGGTTGGGAAAACGGCGATTGTCGAAGGCCTAGCTCAACGTATTATTAACAGTGAAGTGCCCGAAGGACTTAAAAATAAACGTGTGCTCTCGCTCGATATGGGCGCGCTTATTGCTGGAGCAAAATTTCGTGGTGAATTTGAAGAGCGCCTCAAAGGCGTTCTGAAAGATTTAGAAAAACAAGAAGGCCAAGTGATTTTATTTATCGATGAAATCCATACCATGGTTGGTGCTGGTAAAGCTGAAGGCTCCATGGATGCTGGTAATATGCTCAAACCGGCACTTGCTCGCGGTGAGCTGCACTGCATTGGTGCAACAACACTGGATGAATATCGACAAAATATCGAAAAAGATGCAGCGCTTGAGCGTCGTTTTCAAAAAGTTTTAGTCAGCGAGCCAAGCGTTGAAGATACGATTGCGATTTTACGTGGCCTAAAAGAACGTTATGAAGTGCATCACGGCGTTGAAATTACCGATCCGGCCATCGTTGCTGCAGCAACACTTTCGCATCGTTATATTACCGACAGGCAATTACCTGATAAGGCGATTGATTTGATCGACGAAGCCGGTAGTCAAATTCGCATGGAAATTGACTCAAAACCCGAGAGCATGGATAAATTAGACAGGCGACTGATTCAATTTAAAATTGAACGTGAGGCACTTAAAAAAGAATCCGACGATGCGTCTAAAAAACGCCTAAGTAATTTAGAACAAAATATTAACGAACTCGAAAAAGAATATGCCGATCTTGAAGAGATTTGGAAAGCTGAAAAAGCCAGCTTGCAAGGCACCACACAAATCAAAGAAAATTTAGAACAAACCAAACTCGAAATGGATGCGGCTAAGCGTGCCGGCGATCTCACCCGCATGTCTGAGTTACAATACGGGCGTATTCCAGAGCTAGAAAAAGCGCTGGCCGATGCGGCTAATATGGAACAGCAAGAAACAAAACTCGTACGTAATAAAGTCACGGATGAAGAAATTGCAGACGTGGTATCAAAATGGACAGGAATACCTGTTTCTAAAATGCTGGAAGGCGAAAAAGAAAAATTACTCCAAATGGAGCATGTTCTGCATCAACAACTGATTGGGCAAAATGAAGCAGTCGATGCGGTTTCAAACGCTATTCGGCGCTCACGTGCGGGATTGTCTGATCCTAATCGCCCGATTGGTTCTTTTTTGTTTCTTGGCCCTACCGGTGTAGGTAAAACCGAGCTTTGCAAAGCACTCGCCACGTTTATGTTTGATACACCGGAAGCCATGGTTCGCATTGATATGTCAGAATTTATGGAAAAACATTCGGTTGCTCGGCTCATTGGCGCGCCTCCGGGCTACGTGGGCTACGAAGAAGGTGGGTATATCACCGAAGCCGTACGACGCCGGCCTTATTCTGTGATTTTATTGGACGAAATTGAGAAAGCACACAAAGATGTTTTTAATATTTTACTTCAAGTGCTGGACGATGGTCGCCTGACCGATGGCCAAGGCCGTACAGTTGATTTTAGAAACACCGTGATTATCATGACTTCAAATTTAGGTTCACATCTCATCCAAGAAATGAGTTCCGAATCTGATTATGACAAAACCAAAGCCGCCGTAATGGAGCTTGTAAGCCAAGAGTTTCGACCGGAGTTTATTAATCGTATTGATGAATCCGTTGTATTCCATGCCCTTACCGAAGAACAAATCGGTAAAATTGCATCGATTCAAATCCAGCAGCTTACAAACCGTCTTCATATACAAGATATAGCACTCACACTCACGCCTGAGGCCTTGGCCTATTTAGCCAAAGCAGGCTTCGACCCGGTATATGGCGCACGACCACTCAAACGCACCATTCAGCTATACTTAGAAAATCCTTTAGCCGAAGCGCTCTTAAAAGGCGCCTTTAAGTCAGGAGAAACGATTACCGTCACGCTCAAAAATAATCAATTGGAGTTTGATGCTAAAAAAACCTAAATAATTAATTATTTAATTTTACGAGGATACATGCTCATGAGAATCACCATTCATCAGATGATAAGTACCTGTACGTTGATTTTAATGCTCAATGTATCCGCCGCCCATGCCTGCCAAAGTAACACGGATTGCTCGCAATGGTCCGAAACAAATTGTGCGTGTGGCGTGCGTGCAACCTGTATTGGATTAACCGCACAAAATAAAACAGGCTATTGCCAATGCTATGGTGCACAAGGGAATTGCAAAGCAGATACAGTCAAAGACGTGACGAATCCATATGTTGCACCTGGACGAAGAGTCGCACCTCGTGCAGCACCTATACGAAGAGGAATTAGACGGTGAGAATATAACTACAAGAATCGTGGAAGTAAAAATGGACATGGGTATGGATATTGCCCGTGCCGCACCGTAGCTCCCTTTCCTAAACAGAAAATTTTCAACGAAGCGACTTACAAATCCCCCCCTTTCGCATACGCTGGTTGCATGCTATAAATAACTTTAATTAAATTGAATTAAACATGCTGCGTGGCGTAAAACACGACTCCGCTTTAATGAAGTTAAAAGACTGTGGGCGCAAGGATTGCCATGAACATATTTAGAGCCTTAAAACTCGACAAAAATCACCTAAATATTGCTACGAGATTAAAATTATTGTTTATATCTCCTCTTGTTCTTTCCCTTCTGGCACTCATCTGTTTTTTTATTACATCACTCTATTATTACCAACACCACAAAATTGACCGCCTTCTTGAACAAACAAAAGAATCATCGGAACGTTTCTATTTAGATAGTATCGACAATAATTCGACAGCCCTTTTGGGCATGATATCCGTGCTACAGCAAGATCTAACACTGCAGAACAACGTGTTAACGCATAATCGACAAGCCTTGATAACCCATACAAAACCTATTTTTGAAGGTATTAAAGAAAACTTTAATGTTACGCATTTATATTTTATAGAACCCAGCGGCAAGGTTTTTCTTCGAGAGCATGCTGTTACCCGTTTTGGCGATAAGATTAAACGCATCACGTTTCTAAAAGCACAACAAGACAAAACAAACTCAACAGGCATCGAAATAGGACCTCTAGGTACATTAACCCTTCGCGTGGTGGCGCCTTGGTTTGATAAAAATCAAAACCTAATCGGTTACATTGAGTTAGGTATGGAAATCAATGTTCTGGTCTAATTGAATTGGACACTTTTGTTAGAGAAAATATACATACTAAC
>JARGNP010000032.1 GCA_029210265.1 Legionellaceae bacterium | reverse complement strand
CTATGCAGGAGTTAAATAATATGACTTGTTAAGGCGTCCTGTGCGTAAGGTGAGTAAGTAATTTTATTATCAAAGTTATTATAACCGCAGGTTACTGATAAACAGCCGGTGAATTGGATAGGTAATACGAAACTAGAAGTAACAAAGGGTGTGTTCAGCAGAAAGAGTATGGTATGTATTTGTTGTTATAAACTTAAGAGGCGTCATGACGCCTCTTAAGTTTAAAGCTGGGTAATTAAAAAGGAACAACAAACATACTGTTATAAGCCTTAGAGCAGATGCCATTTACACAGATATGCCAAGGAATCTTCCCATAATAGCCTACACCTGAAGCATCTTGTCGTAACCAATCCTCTTCTCCATAGTGGTCTAGATAATACCTGAACTCAGTGTTATTGCTGTCATAAACAGAATATCCACCACGTGGTGCAATCATATGTAAGTTGGGGTTAAATATGAGATTTAGATCATGTGTTGGGAAGTTAGTTAGATTAATAGCGGTTCCATATATGTTCATGCTTGAGTTTGTAGAATTTTTTTCAGGTATAAATAAAAAGGACCACCTTTCATTTATATTAACATAATAAGCCCCCCTTAATTTATTCAACTTTGTCATATCGGGCGCATGAAGTCGTTTCTCAATGTTATTAACAATCTGAGGGCAGCTTTCTTGTGTCTCGGGCAAAAAGCACTCAATTGCTTCGGGTGACTGAATGATATTTGCATCAGACTTGAGCATGGATGAGACTTGTTTTAACTCAACTTGAGTTGTTTTTTCTAAAAGTGGGAAGGCCGCTGAGTTTACAATAGAGTTTGAAAATGAAACGTCTTCTTGATTTTGGTCATATAAATCATTTAATTTTTTTCGAGCATCAATTGCTTCAGAAGAAATGGCTTTTTTCGGAATTGGAATTCCGAAATTACGATACGAGGATAAGCGTGCATAGGAAGGCTGAATGGGATGCAGGCTTTCTGCTCGTAGGTTGTTTTCATCGAGTTGAATTTGTTTGGTGAACCCGGTTTTATCCCATGCGCCAGAAGCTTGGGCGTAAGCGGTAACATCGTCTAAGATATTCACGCAGTTTTCTTGTTGGCTTGCTGAGCAATGCACCACGTGATGCCCATCTTTGTTCGCTCCGAGAACTGAGTTTAAGTACATAGGTTGCCCACCCATTTGAAACGCGAGGATTTCGATGGATGCAGAGGATCCACTGTCTTGGAGTGCTTGATTTAAGCTGATGTAGGTTTCAGAAAGGCTGCTGATTTTACCTTTAAATGATGCTTCAAATTGGCTTTTTTGGAGTTGAGATTTAAAGTTCACTTGAAGGGTAACGGCAAGGGTTGCGCCCAGGCGTACTTGATCGACATAAGTATCACCGCAGGTCTCAATGAACTCATCAACGCCTTGACGGAACAAGGCAAGGCCGGTTGGATTAAGCGCATCTTCTCCGTAGACATCACCAAAATTGAATGCTGCATCTGTTGATATGGTGTTTAAGTAGGTAAAATGCAGGGAATGCGTGTTGCTTTGAAGTGCGCGAATGTATTTTGCAGCGGCACTCACGGATAGTTTCCGCCAGCCAGTACTGGATGATAAATCGACATCAAGCTGTTGTGCCAAATCATCCATATCGGTTGTTTGCTGGATGGACAGCTCGGCTTGCATGTTGGATAAAATCACATCGGTATCTTTGAGGCAGTGCTGCATCGGGTAGCGAGCATTGGCAAGGTAACCGGAGCCGATGAGTGTTTTATGTTGCTCAGACTTAGGTGCCATTGCATTGAGTTGAGCGGAATTTATAGTAATTGAATGCGCATGGCCAACAGAGCACCCCATGAGAAATGAGAGCGTACCAGCGAGAGCAAATCTTTTTCTGTCCATTAGGTTTTCCTTGTTAATTTAAATAAATTTTCTTCATGATCTTGTTTCTTATATGCCTTAGAAAGGAACAACATACATGCTGTTATAAGCTTTTGAACAATATCCGTTAATGCAGGTATCCCAAGGGATGAGACCAAAATAACTTAATCCTGAGGCATCTTGATAAAGCCAATCATCTTGCCCATAGTAATCGATATAAAAGCGTGTTTGTTTATGGTTGAGGTCGTAGGTTGAGTAACCACCACGTGGGGCAATAATCTTAAAGTTTGGATTGTAGATAAGGCCTAGGTTATGTGTTTGAATTCCGGATGGCTCAATATTTATACCATAGATGTCCAAGGCATTATTACCATTTGCTCGTGGGGTGAATAAGTAAGGAGCTCCGCCGTTAATATTCACATAATAAGCCCCTCTCAATTTATTCAACTTTGTCATATCGGGCGCATGAAGTCGGTTTTCGATATTATTGACGATTTGAGGGCAGTTCTCTTGAGTTTCTGGCAAAAAGCATTCGATGGCCTCGGGCGACTGAATGGTATTTGAATCAGCTTTTAGCATGGATGCAAGCCGTTTTAATTCAAATTGAGTGGGTTGCTCAAGTAAAGGAAAGGGGGTTGAGTTTACAATGCTTTCTGAAAATGAAACGTCCGCTTTGTTTTGATCATAGAGCATGTTTAATTTTTTTCGAGCAGCAATGGCTTCGGGAGAAATGGTTTTTTTCGGGATGGGAATGCCGAAATTACGATAGGAGGATAAGCGCGCATAGGAAGACTGAACGGGATGCAGGCTTTCTGCTCGTAAAGTGTTTTCATCGAGTTGAATTTGTTTGGTAAAGCCTGTTTTGTCCCACGCGCCAGAAGCTTGGGCATAAGCAGTGACATCGTCTAAGATATTCACACAGTTTTCTTGCTGGCTTGCGGAGCAATGCACAAGGTGATGCCCGTTTTTGTTTGCTCCGAGGACGGAGTTTAAGTACATCGGTTTTCCTCCCATTTGAAAGGCGAGGATTTCGATGGATGCGGAAGACCCACTGTCTTGGAGTGCTTGATTTAGACTGATGTAAGTTTCAGAAAGTGTATCTATTTTACCTTTGAACGATGCTTCAAATTGAGTTTTTTGAAGTTGAGACTTAAAGTTTACTTGAAGGGTGACAGCAAGGGTTGCACCCAGACGAACTTGATCGACGTAAGTATCACCGCAGGTTGCTATAAACTCATCCACGCCTTGGCGAAATAAGGCAAGACCGGTTGAATTAAGCGCATCTTCTCCAAAGACATCACCAAATCTAAACGCCGCATCGGTGGATATGGTGTTTAAGTAGGTAAAATGCAGGGAGTGTGTGTTGCTTTGAAGTGCACGAATGTATTTTGCTGCCGCACTCATGGAGAATTTTCCCCAGCCAATATTGGATGACACATCCACATCGAGTTGTTGAGCTAAATCATCCATGTCCGTGGTTTGTTGGATGGAGAGCTCGGCTTGCATATTAGATAAAATCACGTCGCTGTCTTTGAGGCAGTGTTGCATCGGGTAGCGTGCATTGGCAAGGTAGCCTGAGCCGATGAGTGTTCGGTGTTGTTCTGGGCTTGCTGAGAGCGTATTGAGCTTAGCGGAATTCATTGTAATTGAATGAGCATACGTTGCACTTGATGAAGCGCACATCAATAAAGCGAGTGCGTGAGCAAGAGCAGTTTTTTTCCTGTCCATGGATTTTCCTTGTTATGTTACAAACAGACTAAAACATTTTTCCTGTGGGCATGATAAAAGCAAGCCCACGTGTTGGCAAGTGGGCTTGCTAATTTTTTATCCTACCGTGCGAACAGCTTTTCCACGCAAAGGTACAAATTTAGTAGCTCGGTTGTCTTTGTAGTGCACTTCCAGCTGATTTTCTTCACCATTAGCCATGCCTTCGATCGGTGTGCCAACGGCTTCCCAGACAAAAAGTGTGGCTACGTCTGCAACACCATGACCGACTGCTCGAGCAGCTTTTGTGAGTTTAGAATAGCCTTGAACGAATTTGAAAACATCGACTTTTTCGCCAGATCGGACTTCGGTCGAAACAGGTTTTCCGAGTTCAGCAATCAGTGTTGAACGATAGGCGCCTACTCGAACGACTGACAGGTCTTTCTTTTCGGGTTGTTGTGTTGCTTGAACAACAGCACAAGAAGGTAGAGCGCTGATTGCGATAGAAACGAGTGTTGCCGTAATAATTTTTTTCATTAATATAGTTCCATTTAGATTAACATGCTAAAAAAATTTTTCCTCCGGGCATAATAAAAGCAATGTTGTTTTTTAGCAAGCACGTATAAAAGTTTAAGATTGACGGGGCTGATCTAATTTGATACAGTTTGTTCCGCGTGATTTAAACGATGACTTAGGATTTTACATGACCGAATACGTATTGATTTATAATGGTTCCGGGGTGGGGCCAAAATCACGTGATGATCTTAAAAAGCTATTTGAAGAATATAATATTTACCCATCTGTCGATATTAGATTGACGAATTTTACTGAGAATCTTGATGGGTTAGAGCCAGAAAAAACAACCATCGTACTACCGGGTGGTACTGTTTTTGGCATGAGCTGGTCACTTAAGCATCACAAAGCTAAAATCCATGATTTTTTTGAGAGAGGATGCAACGGTGTTTTTATTTGTGCAGGAGCTTATCTAGCAACAAATAATGCAGATGTTTACGAAGATTCATACACACGAGGCGATGTAGGTGAATTTAATCCACTTCCCTATGGGGTTAATTTTTCAGAAGAGATGAATTTAAATATCGTTTCCGATTACCAAGCCGTAGGGCCATTTATACCTCATGATGCGTATTCTACGACACCTCCTACGGTTAATTTAGGTGCTAACGTTCGAAAACCTTACAGTGTGACATTGTTTGATCATGAGTTTTGCGCGCCTTTCAGCGAAATATATGCAGGTGGCCCAGGATTTAAGCCGATAACTGAGCAAGCAAATGAGCGCTATGAGGTGTTGGCGACGTATCATGACCGCTCGTCATATTCTTTTTTTCAACGTAATAAATCTGTCGAAACAATCAGGGATATGCCCGCCATGATTCGTGCGAAAGATAGAGGACTATTTTTATCGGCAACGCACATTGAAACATGTGTGGAAGACAGTCAATTATTGAAGCTTATGCAAGAAGGGGATAAAGTAACTATCCCGTTACCGGATGTTATTGATTATGATCCGGCATCTGCACGAGAACGTGTTATTCCTTTGCTTCAAAACACCCTGAAGCGTCTAACACCAGCACATGCATGTTAGAAAATTAGGCCCACAACTACATCACGTTCTTCGCTCAGTAATACGTTGAACGTGCGGCAGGCAGCGCCGATATCCATGCATTCCACACCAATTTTTTGCTCACAAAGCCGCCTGATATTATCTAGGCGTCGTAATGCGTCTGGTTTATGAAAGCCTAATATAATAATCTCAGGTTTTAAGGCAGTTAGCGCATCCAGTGATTGAGTGCTCAAATCAGAAGCTTGGGTCACCGGCCACTCAGATATGATGGTATCACGGCTTATAATTAAACTCTGAGAATATAATTCATGATTTACGGTAACGGCGGCATCACTGTACGATTGGATGGTATGTGGTTCACGTGCTTCTAATTGAATTTCCATGGGGCTTGATTGCCTGTATGATTCAGAACATCTTGGCAGGATTATAGCATAGAGGTGGTGGGTGTGGATCCGGTTTTAAAAGCATTAAAAAAGCATGATAATTTACCGAAAGATTTTCCTGGTGATTGGCTTATGGTGTCTCCCGTGCATTGGGAAGCAACACATAATAATGCGGCGATCGTCGCCGGTGGCGATGCGCTTAATTTAACAGAAGCGGCTTCTCGAAAATTATATACGGCGTTTGCAAAATTTTTAGCAGAAGATAATATGCAATTGCATTATTGTGATCCGAGTACATGGCTGCTGTTGTGTGAAAATCAGGAACCCCCTCAGACCGAAGGCTTAGATATTGCATTACAACGCTCGATGCATGCATTGCTAGCTAGCTTAAAAAGCACGCCGTTTTGGTTACGTTTTATGACCGAGAGTCAGATGTTTTTTAATGGCCAAGCACAAGAAAATAAAGATATGAGTTATCCTGTAAACGGCGTATGGGTATGGCCTGCGGCACGTCCTAGAAGACAGTGGTCTAATTTTTGGCCTTGGAGCAAGAAAAGAGTATGAAACTATCATGAAAATCAAACGAAGACCGACCCCTGAAATCTCCAAAGATTTAGCTGAATATTCTCCTATACTTCAGCGTATTTATGCATCGCGCGGTATTAAGCAAAAATCTGAGTTAGATAAACAACTCAAAGGCTTGTTGCCGTTTGATACGTTGCTAGGTATGGATAAAGCTGTGGTGCGTTTAGAGCAGGCGTTGCGTAACCAAGAACGGATTTTAGTTGTTGGTGATTTTGATGCAGATGGCGCGACATCAAGCGCTTTGGCCGTGTCAGCCTTGCGTGCGCTAGGTGCCAAGCATGTTTCGTTTCTTGTGCCGAATCGTTTTGCGTTTGGGTACGGATTAACGCCTGGGCTTGTCGGTGTTGCTGCGATAAGCAAACCGAATCTTATTATTACGGTCGATAACGGTATTGCGAGTTTTGATGGTGTAATAGCCGCGCAAGAAGTTGGGATAGATGTTTTAGTCACCGACCATCATTTGGCTGCAGAAACGCTGCCCGAGGCGGTCGCAATTGTAAATCCAAATCAATCGGGCGATAACTTTCCAAGTAAATCAATTGCGGGTGTTGGGGTTATTTTTTATGTCATGCTTGCCTTGCGCCAGCATTTGCGTAGTACAGGATGGTTTGAAGAGCGCGGTGTCTCTGAGCCTAACATGGCGCAGTTTCTTGATTTAGTTGCACTTGGCACAGTGGCTGATGTGGTGGGGTTAGATCAAAATAATCGTATTATGGTAGAGCAGGGCTTGCGACGCATACGAGGCGGTGCATGCCGTCCTGGTATTCGTGCCTTGGCTGAAGTTGCCAAACGCGATATTAATTATTTACGTGAAAGTGATTTGGGTTTTGCTGTAGCACCTAGGCTGAATGCTGCGGGGCGGTTAGATGATATGTCACGTGGTATTGAATGCTTGTTAGCTGAAACAGATGAGAAAGCACGCTCGCTTGCACAGCAGTTGGATGAGCTCAATGTTGAACGTCGAAAAATTGAAGGTGAGATGCAAGTTCAAGCTTTGGCAGCACTCGATCAATTATCAGATTTAGGCAAAAGCCGCGCAGGCGCATTGCCCGTTGCGCTATGCTTAATGGATAAAGCATGGCATCAAGGTGTGATAGGGATTTTAGCCGGGCGCCTCAAAGAACGTTATCATCGCCCGGTGATTACGTTTGCTTGTGTGAGTGATGATGAAATTAAAGGCTCCGCACGGTCTATTCCCAGCGTTAATATTCGAGATGTTCTGGCTTCTATTGATCGAGCAAACCCAGGTTTAATCACGAAGTTTGGCGGGCATGCGATGGCTGCGGGGTTGAGCTTGTCGCCCTCAAATTTTGCGTTGTTTCGAGATTGTTTAACGCAAGAAATGGAAAAGCAATTGGCGGGAATTGCCCTCGAAGGCTCGGTACTGAGTGATGGCTCGTTGGATAAAGATGCGTTTGGTTTAAGTTTTGCAAAAGACTTACAGCAAGGTGGCCCGTGGGGGCAGTTGTTTCCAGAGCCTGTATTTGATGATGTGTTTGAAATTTTAGATCAACGTTTAGTAGGCAAAAATCACTTGAAACTGCAACTGATGCATGAAGATGGTGGTGAGGCTTTGGACGCAATTGCTTTTAATATTGATTTGGAAACTTGGCCCAATAAGCGTGTGCGTCGCGTGCATGTGGCCTACAAATTAGATATTAATGTGTTTCGTAATCGTGAACGACTTCAGTTGCTTATATCCTCGTTGTCAGCACTGTAATCCCGTCATCACAATGCCACTGTATGTCTTGGGATAAGGCCTCATATAATGACGTGAGGCTTGGTCTAAGCTCTGGGTTTGTATTACGGCCATCTTTCGCGAAATTATCGATGCTTGGGTATAAATCTTTAAGCTCTGCGCCTTTTTGATGTGTGTTAAGAATATAGTAGTTTAAATTATAAGCAAAAGAATATACATCTTGGTTTGGATGGGGGGCGATGTCATTTGGATAATCAAAGCGTTCGGGTGCGAGGTAGGCCGTTTGTTCTTCTTTTGAAAAACATGATGCTGCTTTATCGGTGAGTAAGTAGGAGAATCCAAAATCAATAAAGGTAATCTTAAGGTTTGGGTGTGTGGATATCATAATATTATCGAGCTTGATATCACCATGAATGATGTTGTCTTGATGGAGACGTATAAGGGCTTCGGTCATCGCTAAAATAATGCGTGCAAGTTTTTGCACTGACTGAACACGCGGAAGGTAGGTCTGAATTTGTTCGCCATGAATATAAGGCATCAAACTACGTAGCTGGGTTTTTTGCTCAAAAAAGAATAATTTTCCAGCGCAAGGATTATTATAAGCACGCCGCATGATGATATGCTCTTGGTGGTAATCGGTGATGGTGTTTTCAATGGATTCTTTGGAATGTCCTAGTCTTTGTCTGTAAGGTGTTTTAACGGCAAACGAAGCTCCATGTTGGTTTGTAAATAGGCGAACATGAGCGTGTGTACCTTGGCCTAAAATGCACTGCTCTCTAAATAAATCGGTTTCGCCCGTTTCCGGATTAATCTCAGCATAAAAAGAAGGGTGCTGTCCTGATAATTTATAAAAACCGATAGGATTCGTTGTATTATCATGATTAGTTGTTGAGATAAGTTGCTTTATTCTAGGGTTGTTGAGCATCAGTTTTGCGATGTTAGGATCTAATACCATGAGCTCCAGTGCTTGCTCAGCCGAGGTGATGACTTCAAAAACAGCATCGTGATTTTCGCCGTTGAGTGCCTGATGGAGGATTAGATTGGCTACCTCATAATGCTCGCATAGTAAGGCCAGCGTGAGGGGGGTGTAGCCGAATACATTGCAATGGTTATACGGTGATGATAAATAAAAAGAGGTTGAATATTTTGCATGGTAAGCGTTAAGTAACAATCGAACGACGTCTAAATTATTATCATAAACAGCCATATGAAGGGCGTTAGATCTTGCGTCATTGAGCGTGCAATCTAGATACGCGTTGTTTTCGTCAATTATGGCTTGCAGGGTAGGTAATTTATTATGTGTGATGGCGTCGATAAAGTCTGTTTGTTGTTGTTCGTTCATTCAGTGTTTGATATTTCTGTGAGATACATTAAGTGTTTTTATAGTAAATTTACATTAAAGTCAATAACTTAAGTTTTTAACCACGTTCTTTCATGCTATATTAGGCAAGTTCGGTTTCTTGTATTTTAGATGGTTCTTCAGCGTATTCTAAAAGGCTTTCAGCTATGCTATTGCTGTTGATGCGATAGGTATTTGTTTCAAAAGCCTCTTTTATAATATTTAATTTGGCTTCATGCGCAAGCGGAGTATTAAGTAAGCGAGCATTGAGTTCTGCGCGATCGAGCGTCGTGTCTTCAGCTGTATTTTTCATGAAACCTATCCCTTTTGATATTACCAAATCAAAATAACTTAATTAAATAATCACACATATGGTTTATTTATGCAACCTTATGTCTAAAGATAGCTGAGATAATTGCTGAGATGATGGCTCAGGTATGTGTTGAACCGGGGTGGGTGGATAGAATTTTAAACGTTCTTGGCATGCCTTGATGCGTGCTGTTTGTTCCGCTGCTTTTTTATCAAGCTTATCTATGCGCGCTTGAAATTCTTTTTCGATACGAGCATCTTCATCATCGCTACTTTCAGTTGACGATTCACTCGATGACTCACTGATGCAATACTTTTGTACGAGTGCATCAAGCTCGTCAACACCGAATGTACGTCGAAGGGACATGTTGGTTTTTCCTTTTAATTAAAGTTTGTTGATTTTACATCAAAGCAAGCGTGTCTAAAAGTTGTCTTCATCTATATTAGAGCAGGAGCATCGATCATAAGCATTGTGTTGGCACATTAAGAATTGTATCTTGGGAACACATCATGCATCAACGCGAAGAGATATAAAAATATATGGATATTCAACACTTTTTTGATCAAGAAACCGCGACGTTTACTTATATTATCAGCGATCCCAGCACAAATCATTGCGCTATTATTGATCCGGTTTTAAATTATGAGATAAATACAGGAAGAACCCGTACTCAATCAGCCGACGAGTTAATCAGCTACGTAAAAAAAAATAATCTAACCGTCGAGTGGATACTCGAAACCCATGTTCATGCGGATCATATGACAGCATCGTCTTATTTAAAAAATAGCTTAGGTGGAAAGACAGGCGTTGGTAAACATATTAAGCACGTGCTGGACCATTGGGTTCCGGTTTTTGATACATCAGAAGATACGCCGGTTGATGGAAGTCAGTTTGATTATTTGTTTGCTGATAACGAGGTATTTAATATAGGCAAGCGACCCGTTCGCGTGATGTTGACTCCGGGGCATACGCCATCGTGTATTTGTTATTGTATTGGCGATGCTGTTTTTGTGGGTGATGTGATTCTTATGCCTCATGTCGGTACGGCACGGGCAGATTTTCCTGGTGGTAGTGCGGCTCAACTTTATGATTCCATCCAAAAAATTATGGCGCTACCTGATGAGACTAAAGTTTACACATGCCATGATTATCCTCCGGAGGGAGAGGCACCGGCATGTGTGGCAACCGTGGGTGAGCATAAGAAAAAAAATCAAATGATTCATGATGCGGTCAGCCGAGATGAGTATGTTTTAGCGAGAAATAAAAAAGATGAGCATAAGCCGCTTCCTCGGCTATTATTGCCGTCGATTCAGGTCAATTTGCGTGCGGGTCAGTTTGGAGCACCTTCTTCTACTGGCATTCAATATATTAAAATTCCGTTAAATCAGGTGTAGTAGTTTTTTTTTCCTGACTTAATTTCGTTGAGAATTCTTTATATAGATAGATGTTTGATTGGCTAAATTGGAATTGAGTTAACTACACAAAAGTAAAAAATACGTGTTATGGTCTATATGAAAATGCTGTATGCAATGTTTTTTTATTGCAGGGATGAACATTTAAATAAACGATGATACAGGAGTGGTAGCGTGGATTGTTCGAGCGGTAGTTCATATAACTTTACTTTAAAATTCAATCGGTTAATCAATAGAAAACATTCCGTTGCTGCTTTACTTTCTTTTATATCAATTTCAGCAACAGCTCAGTCGTCAGTTTGGAGTTCATCCGCAGTTTCTGCTGACTGGCAAGATACTAATAATTGGGCACCAACGGTCTTACCAACCGAGACTGCTACTTTCAGCACGAGCTCCACTTTTCTGTCTATTATTAACGGTGGGAATGTTTCAATCAATGGATTGGATTTTAATGGCACTGCAGGGGCCTATATCATTGCGAACAACGATACGTTTTCCGTTGGTTCGGGTGGGATTACGAATACCTCCGGTACCGCACAAAATATTATCAACAACAGTACCTTAACCTTAACCGATGCCAGTGTTGCTTCAAATGTAAGCATTACCAATCATAGCAATTTAGATCTTGTTGGCTCAGGTACAGCCATTCTTGCAGGCGACATCAGTGGCACGGGCGCGCTGACACAATCGGGAGCAGGAACCACAACGTTAACGGGTGTGAATAGTTACAATGGGCTTACCACGATTAGTGCGGGGACTTTAACAATTGGTGGGGCGGGTACATTCACGGGCACAGGCAATATTGTTAATCATGCGGCGTTTATCATTGATAGCTCGAATGACAATACCCTGACAGGGGATATCAGTGGTAGTGGGACACTTACACAATCAGGTGCTTCTATCACAACGACATTATTCGGTACAAATACATACACAGGGCTTACCACTATTAATGCGGGGTTCTTAGTCATTGGTGATGCAGGTACGTTCACAGGCGAGGGTGGTATTGTTGATAACGCATCATTTTCAATAGATAGCTCGGCTAATAATATTATTACAGGTGGTATTACCGGTACGGGCGGGTTTTCACAGGTTGGAGCAGGTAGCACGACGTTAGAGGGAGTAAACAGCTACAGCGGAGCGACACTCATCACGGGAGGACCCTTGATAATTGGTGGGACTGGTTCGCTCACGGGTGGAGGCATTATTACTAATAATAACGCGCTTATTATGAATAGCTCCGCTAATAGCACCCTTTCAAACGGTATCACTGGTACGGGCACACTGACACAATCAGGAGCTGGTACCACGACATTAATGGGGGTGAGTAGTTACGATGGGGTTACCACCATTAGTGCGGGGGTATTAGAAGTTGGTGGGGCAGGTACATTCACAAATACAAACACTATTTTTAACAATGCGGCGTTTATCATGAACAGCTCCTCTGATAACACGATTTCAGGTGGCATCAGTGGCACGGGCTCATTGACACAGTCGGGAGCTGGCACGACAGCGTTAACAGGTGTGAATAGTTACGCTGGGACGACCACCATCAATACGGGGGTATTAGAGATTGATGGAATAGGTCGACTCACGGGAGGAGGCGCTATTGTTGATAATGCATCGCTTATTATGAACAGTGCAGTAGGCAATACTCTTTCAGGTGGCATCAGTGGCGCGGGCTCGCTGACACAATCAGGAACAGGCACCACAATATTAACAGGTGCGAATAGTTACAATGGGGCGACACTCATCTCGGGCGGAGTATTAGAAGTTGGTGGGACCGGTACTTTTATAAGCGCAGGGGCCATTACTGATAATACCGCGCTTATCATGAATAGCTCGGCTGATAGCGTTCTTTCAGGCGGTATCCGTGGTACAGGTGTGCTGACACAATCAGGAACAGGCACGACGACATTATCCGGTGAAAATACATACACCGGGGCAACCACGATTAGCGCAGGCATATTAGAAATTGGTGGAGCAGGTACGTTCACAGGCGCAGGTGGTATTGTCGATACGACAACGCTTGTCATGAACAGCTCAGCAAATAGCTCGATTTCTGGTGCAATCAGTGGCACGGGCACACTGACGCAATCAGGAGCCGGTACTACGACATTAATGGGGGTGAGTAGTTACGATGGGGTTACCACCATTAGTGCGGGGGCCTTAGAAATTGGTGGGGCAGGTACATTCACAAGCATTGGCGCGATTGTTGATGATGCAACGTTGATCATGAGTAGCTCGGCTGATAATACACTTTCAGGCGGCATCAGTGGTTCAGGTGAATTGGTACAGTCTGGAGGCGGCACCACGACGCTCACGAATGCGAATAGTTATAGTGGTGCAACACTCATCTCCGATGGAGTATTAAAAATCGATGGGACAGGTACCTTCACCGGTACGGGCATGATTGTTGATAATGCGTCGCTTATCATGAACAGCTCGAATGCCAACACCCTTTCTGGTGGCATCAGTGGCACGGGTACACTGACCCAATCCGGAGCCGGCACCACGACGTTAACGGGTGCGAATAGCTACAGTGGGGCGACACTCATCTCGGACGGAGTATTGGACGTTGGTGGATCAGGTACGTTCACGGGCACGGGCGCCATTGTTGATAATGCGTCGCTTATTATTAATAGCTCAGCTAATAGCAACCTTTCTGGTGGCATCAGTGGCACGGGTACGCTGACTCAATCCGGAGCCGGCACCACGACGTTATCCGGTGCAAATAGTTACAGTGGGGCGACACTCATCTCGGATGGAATATTAAAAATCGATGGGGCAGGTACCTTCACCGGCACAGGTGCTATTGTTGATAATACGTCGCTTATCATGAACAGCTCAGTTGCGAATACTATTTTAAGCGGCATCAGTGGTACAGGTATGTTAACACAATCGGGAGCAGGTGTGACGACGTTAACGGGTGCGAATAGTTACAGTGGAGCGACACTCATCTCGAATGGAATATTGGAAATTGGTGGAGCAGGTACGTTCACGGGCACAGGCAGTATTGTTGATAATACGTCGCTTGTCATGAACAGCTCAGCAGCTAATACTATCGCGGGTGGCATCAGTGGTACGGGAGCACTCACACAATCTGGAACAGGTTTTACGACGTTAACGGGTGCGAACAATTACCATGGCGTGACGACGATCAATGCAGGGCGACTAATCATTGATGGTGCGGGAACATTCAGTGGCACGGGTGGTATTGCTGATAATGCATTGCTTGTCATGAACAGCTCAGTGGCTAATACTATTTCGGGTGATATTCGTGGCACGGGAGCACTCACACAATCTGGAACAGGTACGACGACGTTAATGGGTGCGAACAGTTATCTTGGGGCAACAACAATCTATAATGGAATATTAGAAGTTGGTGGGGCAGGTACATTGACAAGTACAGGGCCCATTTTTAATTTCTCATCGTTTGTGATGAACAGTTCGGCCAATAATACGATTTCAT
>JARGNP010000031.1 GCA_029210265.1 Legionellaceae bacterium | reverse complement strand
TATGCTCAACAGGTGATGGATGGTATTTTTTGATCACTCATGCGTTTGCCCTGGTTAAATGACCTAAATTATTACAACTCAAATCAAGTGTAGTTACGTTCGCTGGAATACTCGCGAAGGCGAGTTCAAGTGTAGGATAATTTATGAGGTGTAATTGAAAAGACATATGGTCCTGTGCTGTATAGCTAGTGTTTAGAAATATTTAGCATTATATTGAGCGATTTAAAATTAAGCAATATTATTTAAAAGAGTGTATTTCTGCGCAATTAGCATGCTTCTTGTCTATACTTACTTTAAGTTAGTCAAGTGTGAATCAAATGAGCGAATCAACTCAGCTAAACCATAAAATTTTAATGATTGATGACGATCGTGCTTTCAATGAAGCTGTCGCTGAATATTTAAATGAAAATCATTTTATTTGTGATAGTTGTTATGCCGTTGAGGATGCTTTGGTGTTGTTAACTAAAAAAACGTTCGACGGTATTATTCTTGACCTAAAAATGCCACGTATTCATGGTTTTAGAGCATTTAAATATATTCGGGAGCAAGTGGATACACCTATTTTAATGCTAACAGGGAAAGGTAGTGATCTAGATGAAGTCGTAGGATTAGAACTCGGTATGTCTGACTATGTTAAAAAGCCCTGCGATATGAGAGTGCTCATCACAAGACTTAAAAAAATTATCAAAGAAAGCAGTCAAAGTAGTAACCACAAAGAAGTTCTTACCGTTGGTGAATTAGAAATTCATCCTAAACAACGTAAAGTTTATATGAATAAACAAGAAACGAAGGTCACCAACACAGAGTTCAAAGTACTGGAATTTTTGATTAATAATTATCAAAACCCTTGCAGTAAAAGCTCAATCATTAAATATGCCCTTGGGCGAGAGCCGTATGATAATGATAGCAGCATTGATGTGCATATCAGTAATCTCAGAAAAAAACTAAAAGCAGCTAATTGCCACTCAGCGTCCATTGAAACAGATTATGGGTATGGTTTTTTTATTACTGATGATAACCATGATTAGCCGACTTTCAGTGAAATTGTCGATAACTTTTTTTGTGAGTTGTCTTTTATTTATTTTTGTTTTATTAGTATCAGTAGGACGCTATACGACCCCATTTAGTATATCCATTATGGATAGAATTTTCTTATTTGGCTATTTATCTGCAGGAACTTCTATTTATCAAAGTGAAGGTAATAAAGGTATTAAAAACTGGTTAGCATATTTGAAAAAAACAGAAAAAGTTGATGCTTATTTTATTATTAAAAATAAAACGATTATTGGACAAGACCCAATTTCCGAGGATGTTGAACAAATATTTAATCAATTTAATCATAATGAACTACCACAAAAAGCATCAAAATTAGGCTATTATGTAATCAGCGGTTCGAGATCTAAATACGCTTCCGATGTTAATTTTAGATTGATTACTGACAGTAGAACCATGGCACAAGGAATAACACCCGCTACAATTGTATTTCTAGAACTTATGTTTGCATTGGTTGTTAGTTTAATTTCTTGTCTGTTTCTTTCAAATTTATTGATTAACCCCATTCTTATTATTAAAAAAGCAGTGCATCAAATATCACGTGGGAAATTAGACGTACGAATCAGCGATGCGTTTAAGAATCGGAATGATGAATTGGTCGAACTTGCAAAGAATTTTGATAACATGGCGCAAGAACTGCAGTCACTGGTCTCATCGAAAGAGCGGTTGCTTGAAGATATATCTCATGAACTGCGTTCACCCCTTGCGCGGCAAATGGTAGCTATTGAACTTCTTAAAGCAAAATCAAACGATTTATCCATCAAGCATTTTCAATATATAATGAATGAAAATAAAAAACTAAATCAATTGATTGACGAAATTATTTCATTGGCAAAGATTAAAAGTCATACGCGAATTTTACAACTAACAGAAGTGAATCTTTGTTATTTATTACAGAAAATTGCTGAAGATGCTAATTATGAGTGCCAACAAAATTGCATTAAAGTAAAATGCCCCCATGATTTAAGCCTTCAAGCAGATGTAATATTATTGAATCGGGCCATTGAGAATATCATTCGAAATGCCGTTCGTTATACTGGATCGCATAAAGAAATTGAAATAAAAGTTTCTCAACAAGAAGATAATCTAATAATGTCTATAACTGATAATGGACCTGGTGTGCCCGAGGATGAAATAGCACAAATTTTTGAAGTATTCTATCGAGCTCACACAGCATCCGTTCATACTTCGGGTTATGGCCTTGGGCTATCCATAGCCAAACAAGCCATTCAACTGCATAGAGGTACCATCCAAGCCCACAACCTAGCTCGTGGTGGGCTACAAGTTGATATTGTACTACCTCAACGACAACTCGGGGCGTAATCTTCTGCTGCGGACCTTTGCTCTTTTTGCTCTTTTTGCTCTTTTTGTTCCGGGATTGTTTCTTTGTGGAAAAACATATTTGTATGTTGGCTTGTTGTGTTTGTTGTGCTTGTTGTGCTTGGGGTAGAACTGCGAGTGTTTTTGGATTTAAAAACATACAAAATCAATGCAGCAATCGCGGCGAGCGACGTTGTTCCTACAACCATACCACCAAGCATGTTCGTTTCTTCTTGAAAACGTGAACAATCTATTTCTGGTAACTTAAACTCTTCTTCAAGATTGCTCGTAGGCCAATAGTAACCATCACAATCAAGTACAAAATCATCGGGCATTTGATATTCTATTGGGTCTGAAGCAAAACGATGTTTTACATAGCTGCAATATAAATCGTCAGCATGTAAATAATCATCAAGATGTCTATTATTTACATGAAAGGCACCCAGGTAACTGATTAATTTATCATAATCGTCTTGTGCTTTTTCTTTTTCTCCGTCTATTTTGACACAGAGTTTATTTATGAAGTTAGAATCAATTGTGTTTCGACAATGCCCACCTATTTCTCCATAGCTATTCAAGTAATATGGCAAGATGTTTTTTATTAAATATTCAAAATCCTCATCAATTAAAATAGCCTTTAAATTTTCAAGGGTATCTTTTATTGTAGAGATTAAGGCACTGGATGGGCGAATTTTGTTGTGTAAAGTTTTAGGATCATGCTCTGTCGGATCCAAATAATGAGGGCCGGTTTTTCTATTCTGTCTTCTAAATGGTTTGTTGTGCTCCTCGTTGTACTCTTTGAGCGTTTCTCTTAGGGAGTTGAAAAATTGTGTCATGATAGAATAGTTACAATCAAGCATGCGTTGGTGACAATGACCTTGAAGGTCTTGCTTGGCTTCATCAATACATATCAGAGCCGAATTTAAAGCTTGCATGGGTCTATGCTCATGAAGATTTCTATCAAAAAAACGATCCTCTCCATGCCATCGATCAGAAAAAGACCCACGATGATTGAGATAATCGTCTAAATTATCTATTTCAAATTGAAAGTCTTCCGGTGTCAAATCTTGCTGGAGAGAAGATATTGTGCTAGCAAATTTAGATTGATGTTTTTCAATCATTTGATCGAAACTACCCCAATATAATTCAAGTATTGCGTTAGCTGCTTTATGTGCCTGGGTTTTCAATAAATCAATTAGATACATAATAAACCTCGCTTAATATTTTCTTACAAATTAGAAAAAACAAGTCAAGCATAGGTGTTTTTGTATTATTTTATTACTTTATTAAGGCGTTCTTTAGATTGTTTATGACTTCTTTGCTTTTGAGTTTTTTTAGTCAATCATGCGTTTACCCTGAACTTTACTCTTGGCAAGGCGCATGGTGTTTGCTATGTTATTCTCATGCGAAGGACGCGCGGCTACACGGGGTGAGGTATTTATGAAAAAAGAAGATAAATTATTTTTTGTAGGCTTGTTTTCTCTTACGTTGAGTCTTTTTTTAACTCCTTTTGGATTATATTTAATGCCTGCAGCTTGGCTCGGCTGGCAATATAGCGTTCCTGACTTTGTGCTTAATTTGATTCTTTGGACGCAAGTGACGTTTCATACAACGTATGGATGGGCTTTTGTCTCGGTGGCACGGTTATTTGTGTTGCCTGGTGTTTTTTTTGGAGCTGTCGCTTATTTAATTTCTCATCGCTTTAGTAAAATGAAGCTTGAGGCAGAAGAAAGCGTTGATGAGCGTGAGTTAGAGGATGTGGTTACTCATCAAACAGCAGAAAAAACCAAAGATTCATTGATCTTATTACTTAAAATAACAGGTATAGCGGCGTTTATTTTTATTTTTGTTAATGTCATGCAAATGCTTATTGCTGTGACGCCAGCGCGTTAGAATAATATACCTAAGTATATTCCTAAGATTGTATTTCCCCAGAATAAAGTGATTAATCCTGCAAAGCATAAAAACGGTCCGAAAGGTATCGGGGTCTCTTTGGATTGTTGGGTTGTTTTAAGATAAATTATTCCGATAATAGCACCAAGCAGTGAGGCGATCATGAGAATAAGCGGAAGCTTGGTCCATCCAAACCATGCACCGAAGGCTGCGAGTAATTTGAAATCACCTTGACCCATGCCTATTTTTCCTGTGATGCAATAAAATATCTTCATGACAAGCCATAGGGTGATATAGCCAAGTGCGGCACCTAATACAGCATCGGGAAGTGGTGTCATGAGTCCGTGAAGGTTGGTAAGCAAACCCAGCCATAACAAACCTAAGGTTAGTGAGTCGGGTAAGATTTGATGCTTTAAATCAATCATGGTCATGCAAATCAGTATCCATATAAAAAGAAGAGCACAAAGCAAAAGCAGTGAAAAACCAAAGTGATATACAGCAAAGATGGAGAGCGTCAGGCATAGCAGCTCAGTGAATGGGTATTGCCATGAAATAGATTGTTTACAGAAACAACAGCGGCCCCTTAATAGTATAAAACTTAAGATGGGTATATTATGCCATGCAGGAATAATTTGATTGCACGTAGGGCATGTTGAGCGAGGAAAGCAAAGATTAAATTTGGAGGTGTTGCTGGGAGTCGAAAATTGGGGGTCTAATAAAGCATGGCACTCATTTTTCCATGAAAGCTCCAGCATACGAGGAAGGCGATAAATAACAACGTTTAAAAAGCTTCCGACAAGCAAAGCAAATAATCCCAGGCATATACGGCTTGCGTTGGGGTAGCTTGAGATAAACTCCAAGAGATAATACATCATGAAACAATGGCTCCAAGTTGGAATATAGGCAAGTACATGGCAATAATCAGTGAGCCTACCCAGAGTCCTAATATTGCCATGAGAAACGGTTCGAATAAACCACTGAGTGTTTGTACAGCATGACCGAGTGTTTCATCTTCTTGCTTAGCAATCGAGGCAAGCATCGATTCGAGTCGACCTGATGATTCACCAATGCTGACTAATTGGAGCATCATGTTAGGAAAAACCATGCTTTCTTCAAGTGAGTGTTTGAGTGAGTGGCCTTCAATAATATTAGCCCGTGCAGCTAAAATTGCTTGAGAGTAGACTGCATTATGCGTGATGCTAGACGATGCGGTGAGCGCGTCGACCAACGGGCTTCCTGCAGATAAAAGAATCGAGAGCGTGTGGGCAAAGCGTGCAATAAGGCCTTGTTTTATGATGGGGCCGAGTAGCGGTGTTTTTAATATCAAGCGATCGAATAGTAAACGCGTCCGCGTTGATTTTTTATAAGATAAGCGTAGCGTGTAGATGCATCCAGCGCTTAGAATCAGTGCTATGAACCCAAAATTTTTTACGCCAGCTGCTAAATTAATCATGCATTGAGTAAAAAATGGGAGAGGAGCTTGGAAGCTATCAAATAATTCTTTAAATTGCGGTACAACAAAAAGAAGTAAACCGACCGTAACACAGGTTGCAATCGATAAAATAGCGAGGGGGTAGGAAAGCGTTGCGCGCATTTTTTTATGAAGGCGATGCAGGTCTTCTCGATAAGTAGCAAGTTTGGTTAAGAGCGCAATCAAAGCACCGGATTGTTCGCCTGCTTGAATAAGATGACACATGAGTGGATTAAAGTATATTTTGTGTTTATGGAGCGCATCAGCAAGTGAAAGGCCGTGTTGAACATCACGTTCTATGGTGTGCAATAAGCGTCTCATACGAGGATTGTCTTCCTCTGATCGTATAAGCCCCAAAGCCTGAATCAGCGGGACTTGCGCACTTAGAAGGCTTGCCAGCTGTTGAATAAACTGTGTGATGTTCAGAGGCTTAATTTTGGATGATGGCCTTATATAAGCAAAAGGTCGCTCTTTTGATATCTTATGAGCGGTAACCCCTTGCTTATGCAAGTGTATTTTTGCGAGTGTCAGTGTTTTGGCCTCAAGGCAACCACGTACAGGTTGTCCTGCGCCATTCACACCGACCCAGCGGTATCGATGGTAACAATCCATGTTAGTTTAGCTTCCGTGTAAATTTGGGTTGGACCGTGCTTATTTAGTTAATTATTCGCTAAGATCACGTCGTTTTTCACCGGTATATAATTGACGTGGTCGTCCAATTCTTGATTTGGACGCGGTCATTTCTAACCAATGCGACATCCAGCCAACGGTTCGAGCAAGGGCAAAAATCACCGTAAACATATTGGTTGGGATACCGATAGCGCTTAATGTTAAGCCTGAGTAGAAATCAACGTTTGGATAGAGTTTTTTACTCACAAAATACTCATCTTCTAATGCAATACGCTCTAATTCCATGGCTAGTTTGAACAACGGTTCATCGTGCGCGCCCACAGCATTTAAAACTTTGTGGCACGTTTCACGCATCACTTTAGCGCGAGGATCGTAGCTTTTATAAACGCGATGACCAAAGCCCATAAGACGAAACGGATCGTTTTTATCTTTTGCTCGTGCAATAAATTCTTTGATACGGCTAATATCACCAATTTCACGAAGCATATTCAGGCATGCTTCGTTTGCTCCACCATGCGCGGGTCCCCAGAGTGCGCCAATACCTGCTGAAATGCATGCGTAAGGATTCGCACCGGTTGAGCCTGCAAGACGGACGGTTGATGTGGAGGCATTTTGCTCATGATCGGCATGCAAGGTAAAAATAGTATCCATGGCTTCGACTAAAATAGGATCGGGTGTTGTGTTTTCCGAAGGTACGCCAAACATCATGTGTAAGAAATTTTCAGCATACGACATGTGATTTTGCGGTGGCATGTACGGCTGGCCGATGGAGTATTTATAGCTCATTGCAGCCAGTGTAGGCATTTTAGCAATCAAACGAATGGCTGAGGTGTAGCGATCAGACTGATTCGCAAGATCGGTTGAGTCATGATAGAAGGCAGACAAAGCACCAACAATACCTACCATAATCGCCATAGGGTGTGCATCACGTCGAAAGCCATTCAAAAACTGATACATTTGTTGGTGTACCATGGTGTGATTATTAATCAGTTTTATAAAATCCGTGCTGTCTTTAGGCATCGGTATTTCACCGTTAAGCAATAAATAACATACGTCGAGAAAATCTTTTTTCTCAGCGAGTTGTTCAATAGGGTAGCCACGGTAAAGTAATATGCCGTTGTTTCCGTCGATGTAAGTAATTTTAGATTCACAGGAGGCTGTTGAGACAAACCCTGGGTCAAACGTAAACATGTCCAAAGAACTCAGTGGATGAATATTAATAACTTGGTTCCCAATGGTGGGTGTATTAATAGGGAGTTCAACCGGATCATGGCCTTCGACAATGATTTGTGCTGTTTTTTGTGTCATGTAAGCTCCTAGTGCATCTATAATTTCGAACGAAGATAGCTCTGCGCACTATATAAAAAAGCTGGGGTTCAGTCAAACCGTATGCTCTGGTTTAAAACACTCCATAGCCACCTGAAAGTTGCTATATAATCACTAAATTAAGACAATTTGACGAGAGACATGCCTTAGGAGCATACTGGAAGGTAGATGAAATAGATATTAATAAAACAGGAACTTTTATTATGACAGCAGAAAGTTTTTTATCTAAAAAATTACAAAAGTTTTCCATTTTAGATTTAGCGCTGGTTAAATCCGTTTATTTTGTTTTTGGTTTTTTAATCTTTGCACTTTATCCTAACTTATCTGCCTTAGATTGGTGGTTTTATTTAGTTTTACTCATCATGTGTGCCATGCCGCTTGAAGTCCATCTGTTTTCACAGCCAGGTAGTTTAATAGAAAAAATGCATGCGTTTTTAAAATCAAACAATCCATCGAATCAAGTGCTTTTGTTTTTATCGGTATTTTTTTCAGCATGCATGTTTGGAGTTTGGTTTCCTGTGCTTGTCAGCGGCACGTGGTGGTTATATGTGGTGATTATGATTCCGTTAGCAATTAAACCGATGACAAAAACATGGTTTTGGTGATAGGTTAAGCAGAAGAGAAGCCCTGAACCCACGAGATCTTGTTTGTTAAGCTGTAAGAACTTGTATCTAAATTATACTTATGTAAACTCACGCATCAATAATCATGATACGTAAGCTTATATTTGGATAATGAAGATGACCGATATTTTTCTTAGAGTTATGAGTAGATCGTACAATAGCATGGCATACCGGTTTGTTGGCTCAAATCTTGATGGGTATTTAAGTGTATCAGGGGTACTTGTTCTGCTTCCAAATATAGCAATCTTTAGTACTTTACCTCTGCTTGATGCAGCACTTGAAGAACAGTTCACAGCACCTTTAAATAAAATCGTAACTATAGCCGCAGTGACGGGTGTGAGTGCATTTGTATCCTTTACAAGTCTATTTTTTGCTATGGTCTACTTGGAAAAGCAGCTTGCGTCAGAGTCTCTTCGTCTAAACCAACCCATAGGTGAGGTGATCCAATGTGAAGATGATGCTGGAATCAACCATAGTATTGGCATACTCAGAAATTCATCGTGGTTTAGCCCTAATGCTGTTAAAGCGCTAAAAGAACATCTAATGGATTATTTGAGTATTGCAACTGATGTTCCAGTTGATGTTAAAACTTACACATTACAGGATGTGATTAATACAAATGTTATCGATTGGGCCACAGCCTCGTATACTTGCCTCATGCTTATGATGTCTACTCTATGGATTGCTCACCCTAAAATGCCTGACAGTGCATTTGCAGCACTTTGCATGATTATGTTCTTAACTCTTACCCCTATTAGCGTTTCTCTTTGCTCCAAGGTTTCTGAGGCAGCTGTATCTCACTACTCGAATATGCATAACACTCAATTTGAGGGTTGTTTTTTTTCTAGAACAGCAGCGAGTATTCGGGAAAATCTAACACCTGATTCAGATGGTTTTCCCTTGGTGGGCGAAGAAAATAGCAGTTTAGAAACACCTTTTATATGAATGCGTTATATGTCAATGAGAAAATATAAATCATGACGTTATCGGAAAAAATGATACATGCACTGGGGTTGGTGCTGGATGATTCAAAAGCGGTTGAGTTAAGAAAAATAGATCAATCCATCTTACAAGAGCCCCATACAAATCCTATTTATATTCTCTTTAGAGATGATGTGTATATAGAGTATTTACGTAATCGACGAGAAAAAACCGTCGAGGTATATCGCCTTAGAAAACAAGCAAGAAAAGCATTAAATCATGCAATAGCATCTGACGGTAATCAAGCAATATGGGACAAAGCGTATTGTAGAGCAGAAACAACGGCTTCTGCTGAGCATTCGCTGTTCAGCCTTCGGATGGAAGAGGTTAGAGTTCACGCAGCATTAGTCAGATGTGGGATCACCGTGGCTCGAGCGTTATGGATAGCTTGGTCGATGTTATCTGACGCAAATAGCGCGTCGTTTCCGTTGTCTATTGTTGAATTTTTTCTGACTTCTAAATTGATTAAAGCACTTTCTCTTTGCATTCTACTGGCTGAACCTTCGTCTTATCATGCCATTGAAGCTGTTTTAGATGCTGCGAACCGCGCTGGAATTAGATTGCATGTAAACATAGGAGAGCAGTTAGCTGATTCGAATTCTCTTATTTGTCAGCTTATCAATGTTGAAGATAGTACAGAAAAACTGGATAATTTAGATAAATCTGGGGGTGATCAAATTCCCGATGACTATATTTGTCCGATTACGTTTGATGTGATGACCGATCCAGTTGCTAATATTCATAGCCAACATCGATTTGAAAGAACGGCCATCTTGGAGTGGCTTCAACAACAAGCTACAAATCCTTTGACAACGTTACCGCTATGTTCAGATGATTTAAGAAGAGATTTTAGATTAAAACGTGAGATCACTTATTTTCTTGAACATGGATGTCAGAACAAAGTTTCTCAACAGTCACTATTTAAGCCAAAATTGAAGCCGTTGAATGAGTGCGTCGATCTGGATAGTGATGATGAAATCAGCGTTCGCATGATGGCCGAAAGCGCGTTTGGCCAAGGCTCTAATTTAGGTTCATAACATTAGAGCCCCATAGCGTGATTAATACACCTTTTTGGAGGGAGCGACTGCCTACTAACTTGGTCCAGTTTGCATTATATTTACATTCTCTTCCGTGAAATTTTCACGTAACGTGATAGATAACTGGTGTGCTGCTTTAACCTGAGTATTGAACCTATTTCTCTCATCTTTGATAACTTTAGGTGAAGATAAGGTATATGTGTTTTTAGCACCTTTTGCTATGTTTTTAGCAGCTTCAGCAATCTCTAGCATGAATGCCTGTCCTTCAGTCGTGCTTCCTAAAAATTCTGACCATGGAATGAGTTTTTCTGTCATATCTTGACTCACTTGAAGCAACTCAAAAAGCGCCTGCTTTTTTTCATAGTAAGAGGATTTCGTATCTAATGCTAATAAAATGCTTTGCTTAACGTCTAAAAGCCTTTGAAATATCTGTGATAATTTTTCATGCTGTGAAAGCCTGCTATTGAGAAAAGTACAAGCGTCTAGGCTTTCTAAGTCTTGGAGTGTTCTCATGTTTCGAATATTGCTTGGAGACGAAAAGAATGATGATTCGCTCAGCTGCACAGATGGTTCGGGGAGTGAAGTGTCAATAGGTGCAGGGGCTTTTAAAGCGTTGTTGCCCTGCAAGCGCATAAGAGAATCTTTATATTCCTCGACCAGACTTAATGATAATTGGGCGTTATTTCTTAGGGTTTCGGCTTTATCAGGGTACAAATCACGTACGCTTTCTGCCTCGGCAAGGTATTGAATGCGCGCTTGCTCGGCAAAACTTTTTGCACGTTCGTAGTAAGAAAAAATTTCTGCATCAACATGACTGCGATTTGCGGCGTTCTCCGCAGTGAGCGCCATGTTCCAAAGAGCATCACCTGAAAAAGATGATGCTACGGCTTGATCATGTTTATCTGTAGATGACACGCTTTCTCTTGCCTCTGGCATGGCATGAAGCCTATGAAGTTCAGACTCATAATTACTGATCAGCTCATAGTGTACGCTTTCTTTTTGTGCTTGTGTTTCATAGGTTGCATAAGCTTGCCGGGCAGATGCTAACGCTTTTTCATAATAAAAAATACACCTTTCAATCGATTCAGCATTGACAGCATCATCTTGAAGATCAAGGGATTGATTCCATAATTTATCCGCATCACGCTTAGCGCGCTTGCTTGTAGGTAAAGCCGATGTTGCACTTTTTTGAGTAAATTCGGTTTTAGTTCGTTCAATGCTACTTTTTATTGCATCAACGCTCAGCGATCCACTTTGATGATCTTTAAGCTTAGCTACTTTATTAACCACAGCTGCTCCATAAGCGGCCTTAAGCTTAGTATCCATATTAAGTCCTTCAAACCATGGTTTTTTTCCTGAATCTTCATATTTACGCTTCATGATTATTCTCTCTCTAAAATATTTGATTGATTATAAGATTCTCTGCTTTAATTGCAAGCACCTTGCTGTGCGCGATCTTTTAGCTGAGGCTATCAATTTTGTATTTCATATGGATGAATTGAATTTTATAGCGCGTTGGGTATGCTCTAAAAAATATCGAACGAAGGCTTGACTGTAACGTAACGTCAGGCCTTAAGCTTCTCTAAGTGGAGGAAAATAAACGATGAAAACTTGGCATACAAAAGAATTTAGCAAGTTGGTGAACGTATCTGTTCGTACCTTGCATTATTACGACAAGATTAACCTGTTAAATCCGAGTATACGTCAGGAGAACGATTATCGTTTGTATTCTGAAAAGGATTTATTACGTCTGCAGCAAATTATTGCTTTAAAGTATTTTGGTTTTGAATTATCTCAAATCAAAACTTTACTTGAAGATAATAGCGGCTTGTTTGAACAGTTTAGCTTGCAGTCAAAAATGCTTAAGCAAAAGTCAGAGGCATTAAGGCATGCGAGCGTTTTACTGGATGGATTAGTTGATGAATGTAGACCTAATAAATCGATTGAATGGCAGCAACTAACTAAAATAATCGAGGTATTTCAAATGACACAACAACTGGAACACGCATGGGTAAAAGACATTTTTGATGAAGCAGAACTTAAGCAGTATGCTGAGTTTGAGGCAAAAATGAAAGAAGGTGCAACGAAAGAATCACAAGCCTTATTTGAAAAACGTTGGAAAGAACTAGTTCATGATGTTGAGGCTCTTATCGAAACCGATCCTTATTCTATAGAAGGAATAGACATGGGTGAACGTTTTATGGCGTGGACCAATGAAATCTTCGGTAAAGAATATGCTCACTTGCGGACCAAAAAATTTGAGCAGGGATTTGGAGAAGGCAAAGGGCTGGATGATATCGGTCTTACCCCAAAATCATTCGAATGGATAAGCCAGGCAACGGATGCATTCTGGCGTCATAAGCTCACAACGTTGCTCGAGAAAGTTGGGGTCGTACCTGACGTAGAAATGCAATGCCTTTGGGAGGAGGTTATGGATGAAATGTATGGTAATGAAGAGCCCAGAAAACAGGCATTATTAGAAATAGCAATTACTGATAAAAACATTTCTGAACAAGCGAGGGCTTGGCTTAAGACACTCAGATAAACTTAACTATTTTAAGACAATACGCATTGTTATTTGCGTTTTTTTCGAAGTATTTAATATGCTCTTCATGATTAATAAAATGATGAAGAGCATGTTATTAAAATTTTTCCGTGCTTGTTGGGTGCTCAAGGCATATCATCAAAACCACGAAGGGATTGTGCTGTTGATGAGTTGTCAGTACTTGAAGACGATTTTTTGTATTCGCAATAACAGGTATAGAAAAATGGAGATAACGAATATTTTTTGAAATCTCTATTGCTGGGCCCGTTAGATAATTCACAATCGCCATTGTCATAAGCAATCAATCGGCCGTTATTGTATGTTCCTAATGATATGTGGTCGTTACCAAAACCGAACGTTGCATTATTTCGAGAATACGGGTAGGTGAAGATATCATGTATCTTCGCCCCACGTGGGTTAACGCGATTAAAAAACAGTAAATCGCCCGTATTGTTTTCTATTTCAACCTTTGTACATGTTGAGAATGCGGTACTAAAAATTATCGCTGTGAATACTAAAACAGTCGCTCCAATACAAATATATTTTCCAAAATCTTGACCATATTTCAGTATGATATTTGCATCCATGCAGCCTAAAAAATGGTTGGCGGAAGCTTCATCTGGAAGTTGTTCGTCGCCCAAATTAGCTATGTTTTCTATAGGGTTATCATCGTTTGGGTTACTGCCTCGAACAACCATCTCATAACTATCTGCCATCTGGATTTCCTCTTATTTAAATTTAATATTGGCTAAAATTATGACGGTGCCGATGTGCGCGGCGTAGGTTCAAAAATTCAGCGTGTTTATTCTGAGCTTGTTTGAGCTTCGTGGTTTCATGTAGTGGACTGTAATGCGCAAGTGCTTGCGCTTGCCAGCTTTTATCTGGACTGTTTAATATAAGTTTTGGATACGTAAGCGCTGCAGGGGGCCTTAGCTTAAATTCTCGATGTAGGGCTTGGCTAATATGCACAACAGCGTTGCTTTTTGCTTCGATGCTATGCCCTGCGATGTGGGGCGTGCAAAGCAAGGCGTAATTGATGATATCTGGATTAATATGCGGCTCTGCGTGATACACATCGGTGCAGTATGTAATATTTTGTTTTAGATGAAGTAGGGCTTGTTCGTCAACAATACCACCGCGTGCAGCGTTAATAATTACAGTGTTGGGTCTAAGTGATTGTAAAAACTCCGAGTTTAAAAAATTCTGTGTTGGATAAGGCTGTATATTGTGTAGGTTGGCGTGAATGCAAAGCACGTCGCAAGCTAATAGCTCTTCTAGGCTACATGAACTAAAATTGGATGTTATGTGTGCCTTCGGTGGATCATAAAGAGAAATTTTAAAGCCTAGAGCATGTAAACGCGCGCTGATATGGGAACCTACTTTGCCTGCACCCATAATGCCAATTCGTTTGCCAGGAAGTTTGTGATGCGTGTCCAAATAAGCAAGTGTTGATAATACATAATCAGATACAGCCTCGGCATTGCAGCCTTTTGCATCCAATAACTTAATATTTTGAGATTTTAAATAATGAGTATCAATATGATCAACACCGCTGCTTGCTGTGGCAACGCATCTAAGTTTGCTGTTGCTTAATAGATCGGCTGTAACTTGGAGTGTTGAGCGACATACTAAAACCTCATGATGAGGTAGGGAGTTTAGCAACTCATCATGGCTTGTATAGGTCGTGAGATGGCACGGTGCTTGAAATAGTGTGTCGAGATGGGGAAGTGAGGCATCGGCCAAAATATTCACAGTAAACAAGCATTATGTTATTGAAGATGTACGAAGTATACTGACGGCCTTGCTTGCGGTGCAAGTTTATTGTTTTTATTAAGTAAATTAAACGATCGCATCCGATACATCGAGGTTTGATTCGTGTAACCTACATTCCCGCGATCTCCAGGTCGATTCCATAAATTTGACAAGCAGTTGTA
>JARGNP010000030.1 GCA_029210265.1 Legionellaceae bacterium | reverse complement strand
AGGTAACGCATTAGGTAACGCATTAGGTAACGCATTAGATAACACATTAGATAACACATTAGATAACGCATTAGATAACACATTAGGTAACGCATTAGGTAACGCATTAGGTAACGCATTAGATAACACATTAGATAACGCATTAGATAACGCATTAGATAACACATTAGATAACACATTAGATAACGCATTAGATAACGCATTAGATAACATATTAGATAACGCATTAGGTAACGCATTAGATAACATATTAGATAACGCATTAGGTAACGCGTTTTAGATAAAGTTACAAAAAACAAACCACGGATAAACAACTTGATAAAGAAAGAAAAAAATATTCTTTTTTTATTGTTGACTTAGTTTAAGTTAAGCTACTATTATTAATGAAAACGTAAACAAAGGATTGATGACATTATGAATAACACTGAACTAAATGATATATCCGCACCAAAAATGTCAATTGCAAGCGCTGCTGCTTTTTTAGATATATCAGTTCAAGGCGTTCATCGAAAATTAAAGAACAAGAATTTAACTTGCTCAAAGATAGGTAATAAGTCCTGTATAGATCACAATATAGCTAAACAACTTTTTGAAATACCTTTTCATAAAAAAAGAATCGTTGGTCAAATTGTTAAAGGTGGCACAGGTAAAACAACAACGATTGACAGCATTTCGAGTTGTGCAAATTCCTATGGCGCTCGTGTACTACTGATTGATGCGGATCCTCAGGGAAACTTAACTGACGCAAATAGCGTTGATCCAGAGCAATATCCCGTTCTTATTGATGTTATTAAAGATAAATCTATATCAATAAAAGACTGCATTGTACCTGTATCTGATGGCGTGGATTTGATTTCAAGTCGAATAGAAAACGTTATTCTCGATAATGAAATCGTCAATCAACGATTACCTTTAGATAAATTTTATGAGAACTTGCTTGAACCTATCGAAAACGAATATGACTTCATATTTATTGACTGCCCACCAACAATGGGGCAAGCCGTAACGGCAGCAAGTTTATATGCTGATATTATTTTAGCTCCTCTAAGCCCTGATAAGTTTAGTGCGAAAGGGTTAAAAATACTGAAGCAGGAAATAGATGTGTTAAATAAAACTTATAAAAAAGATATTACATACCGTGTCTATCTTAACAAATTTAGCAGCAAAACTATTTTATCAGACAAGGCTGTTGTTTCATTATTATCAGATACAGAGCTAGAAGGTAAGGTTCTATCAACAACAGTCCAATTCGCCCAAGAAATACCAAACATAACTGACGAAAATAAAAATATATTTAAAACGATCAAGAAATCATCTGTACGAGATGACTTTGATAGATTGACCCGTGAATTACTTGAAATAACACCAACGCCAACAAAAAATATAAAAGCAAAACACGAACAACTGCATGAAGTGATGGCTTAGGGAGAGCGGCATGCCTGACTTAAAAGACATAGTATCAACGAGAGAAAAAAAGAAGTTCGTTAAAAGCGCATATCGTCCGTGGGATTTAACAGGATCGCATTCAGATGAAAACACTGAAAAAGAAATAATAGATAATATAAAGGAAACAAAACAGAAGCCCATCAAACAAAACGAAGTTTTACATGATGAGCCTAAAAAAATAACTGCATCTCAACAAAATGTTGCGCCAAATTCAAGCACAAGAGTTCAAGAAAAAAACATTTCAAATGAAGTTGGTGCAGCATCAATAGAATTGAAACTCACAAACTTGGCTGGGTTACAAAAAAAAATATTAAGCATTATTACAAAAGCATGTTCTGAAGATGATTTAAAAACAGGGCCAATTCATACAAAAGTGCTCGCTGAAAATATAAATGCATCCATTGGCTCTACAAAAATGTCTATAAGTAGGTTAATAGCTAAGGGGTTGATTACTAGAGAAAAGGGACGGCCAGCAAAAGATGGATTTATCATCTTGCGCGTAAATAAAGAAGTACATGAAATTTTATTACAACAAAATGAGAGAGATAGACTTTTGTAAATCAAAAAACCAAATGACCTGGCGCTAACCAGGTCATAAATTGGTGTAACACTAGAATGAACCTCGCACCTTCATTTTAGTGTTTACCAAAAATTTTGTCAATTTATTGGTATAAGACTAAGGATGAAGCACGCATGGATAAAAATAATAAAAAGGATGGTTCTTATGCTAAAAAGAACCTCTCATCGGTGCACCACGCATCGTTTGAGCGACTGCATGACGTCACCGGCAACTACAACCAAGCAACGCTTTTAGATAAGCTTATTTTCTGGTGGCAGATATCTACGTACACCTTAGATGACGGCAACATATGGTTCACACGAAGTGTTGAACAAATCGCAGAGGAATCTCGTCTTTCTGTGCGTACTGTAGGGCGTTACCTCAAAGCATTTGCAGACGCCGGCTATATTGAAAAAGTGAATCGTCTTCATAAAAAGAAGAATCTCTACATTCGTATGACCGAGAAGCTTTTATTTCTAATTGGCGATAAGAAGGGGACAGCACCCCGTAAAGCAGAAAAAGCTACCTCCAACGACCTTACGAGAACAGCACCTCCCACGCCATCATGCGTTTTTTCGGAACATGTTGGCCGAACCGGTTCGGCCAATTTGGCCGTTTCTCTTTATAAAGATAAAGATTGTAATACTTCAACTAACAATACAGTTAGGGAAGCTTGTAGCGTTACTTTTGGGGATAACGGCTTTGAAGAGCACAACCCAACCCCAGAAACATGCGTTGAAGAGCCTGTGATAGAAACCTCAGAGGCAACCAACTCCTCTAATTACCCAACCTACGCTGTTGAACAACAAATCGGAGAACGACTCTCTGAGACCACCAAGAACTACATCAAGGGCACCATGCGTAACCTGAAGACCCAGTATCAACTTGAGTTCTCAAACCCTGAGCAAGTATTCTCAGAGATTGTATTCTCGTTATTGAATACCGAGAAACAATTCCCTGGAATCCAAGACATGCATCATCGTATGAACCTGATTGCTAAACTTATGCGTGAGAAGCGCTGGTGTACCCCAAAGGGCTTCTACAACCACTGGGACGTAGGGCAAGTGTTTAAGGCTAAGCAAGAAAAGCAAGCAATCCAAGCAAGCAAGCTGAAACGACAAGAGAGCAGGGGAGATACGCTCTATCCTTCCGCTGAAGATAAAGCGTGTAAATATACTCACATCACCGCGATGAATGCAGAGGCCCAAGCCTACCAAGAGCTCCAAGCATTGATAGCAACCGAAACACGCTACCTAAGCATGATGGAGGCGCAATATAAGCGACAACCTAATCCGATGAATGAACGTGTGATTGAGAGCACGGCGATGAAACTTGCAAAACTACATGACCAACTCGGGGGGATGGAGTTGGGCATGCAGCAACAGGCCGCTTGAGGGTATGTAGGCTCAGGATTACAACCCAAGCCAAAGGAGAGGAAATTGCATAAGTTGACTTTTTTTGGTTAAAATACGCTCAGTTGAGTTTTTGATTGTTGTTTTTAAGGAGTTGTTTCATGCCGTTCCCTATTCCAGCGCTTGCTTTAGGCATAGCCGCTCAACCCGCTTCAACAGCCTTCTTTTTTGAGGCTTGTGCTGCACTTGGAGTTACAAAACTTGGCGTGGATACATATAACCATTATTTTAATAGCGTCGAGGAGTTGCCAGCCTTTCGTGAGACAGCAGCAGAGGTTGTGCAATCAGCCCGTACAGATATCGATGCACTCGTCACAGCAGCCTCGGAACATCTTCGTCAGGTTGAAGTTGACACTCTGCAACAAAATACACGTATGGATGAATCATCAGCAAACTATGAGATGCAACTTATCACAATGGAGCGTGGTACAGTCAAATTAGATGAAGCGGTGACGGTGCTTGTTGAGTCACAAAAAGAAAATAGTGGTGAATTTCAACGCGCGATAGAAGCCCAAGCTGATACAGAAGCAAGTCTTAAGACACAAAAAACGGCAGTTCAGTCCATTGCGGCATCATTAGAAAATCTTCCTGAGTTGTTGCAAAGCAACCGAGAGAAACAAGCGCTTAGGGTTGAACACGCCCGTCTTCTGCTTGAGAAAGAAAGTTATACTGCTCGCGCAAACATGCTTCTGGATGTTATCAAAGAAAAAGATGAAGTGAATGAGCGGCTCCAAGCTCAAGTGGATACGCTTGAGGCGAAGTTTTCAGGACTTGCTTCACAGATGGAAAAAGTTCTTGCTTTTGCACAAAGTAAGCAACGTGAGGTGGATGAGTTTCGAGCGCAGACAAACGAACAGGGTGCTGAAAACCAAGGCACTCATTTCTCACTGAATCTTTTCTCTTAAGGCGGTTTTGTTATGTCACCCATTAATTTAGAGTTCGATACCTCAATCCATGAAACACGGCTCGAAGAAGATGCAACATCACCTTTGCCCGAGGGCAATTCTTCTGATGCCTTGCTCAAGGACTTGAAGACTCAGGTTCGCATCATCGGAAAAATGAAGCCCAGTTTAAGCGAGCTTGCTGCGCGCTACCAACAACAAAAAAGCCGTATCGACCAATTCGTTGAGTGGTACGCTAACAAACCTGTGTGGGGCAAGGTGTTAGCTGGCGGCTTGGTTGTTTCGACCAGTTATACGATAGGGGCGTTCGCTGGGGTGGCTTGGCTTCTTATGGGTTTAGTATCCGCACTGTATGCCGTAGCTATTGCTATCATGGAAGAACACGCGGACCTTATGAGAAAGCGTGACACCTTGTTTTCGGAGGATATTCCAAAAATGGAAGCGTTGCTTGAGGCGTCCATTGAGTCCTTTCGTATTTTAGAAGACAAACTAACCACCGTATTCCAGTCACTCAAAGATTTAAGCACCCAGCGTGCTGAAGGACTGTCTGAGTTTGAAGAAAATGTGGATGTTATGGGAGGCCATAATCTCCGCTATGCATCACTCATCAAAGCATTGGGTGAAACAGCTGAGAAACTATCGGCACATCAAAACGGGGTGGCTTTAGATAAAACCGAACTGGATGGGTTGTGCACTGAGCTGCAAAGTAGGATGCAAGAAGCTGAAGCACTGACATCGACACTCTCAGGTCTTGTCTCAACCGTTGAACAAGAGCTCAAAGAAAATAGCGCACCTGATTTGTTAGATATTCAGGACGATATTGAAGAGCCAGTCATCAGTTCTCAGGTCGCGGCGCATTTTAGTGAAATCGACGATAAGATTGCGTTGCATCGAGAAATGAATCAATCGAGCGAAGACCGCCATGCTGCCCTGATTCAGCGTGCTGACGAACGTCTTGAAGGTTTTGAACAGGCGTTTCAGGAGCTCTTGCGTGCTGATAATACAAGCAAAGCGCGCAATCAAGCGCGTCCTGAGAAAGGCTCGGGTGGAATTGTGTTCACCATGCCTTCGTTGTTTTGATATTTGGATTTATCCCCAGAATCTGTGGGTAAGCATGTGGGGAGGGTCTTAAAAACCAGTTCTGGTGGTGATTTTGAGCTGGTTTTTAAGATGAAACACCTGGAAAAATTGCCGGGCATATTGCTCGGAATAGCAAGTAGTTGATTGAATTGAAGCGCCACTTTCAGGAAAAACATCAGGGTGGTGAAATTTAGATTTTGGCATGTCATTGATGAACATTAATGACGAGGAAATGATGCCAAAAATATTAAGTACGTCCAACACAAAGGAACTAAGATGTTTGTTTTAAGCGCGATAGCGGTGTTTTTATGCGTAAAAATGATGGGGTGTTTTTTCTCACCAAATAACATGAATGCAACATTTAAAACATCCTCACAAGCGCGTTTTCTACGCGCTTATGCAGAGGTTCGTGGTAGTCATACCTGGGGATTTTAGGTGATTATGATGAAGCCCTCGCTTAATATTAATTATTTGAGTTTTGTGCGGCGATTGCCTGTGCTTGCCCGAATGATTTTGTTCATTTTTCTGATATTATCAAATAACACCTTAAAATCTTCTTTGACTATTATTTTGAGAATTTATGATAAATTTAAATGGCGATGAAAAAAATAGAGTGAAAATACCATCTAATTTTTTTTATGATGAAAGGTTAAGTTTTGCTGCAAAAGGGATGTTGAGCTATCTACTCACGCAAGAGAAAGATGATTTGAATGCGCTTGATTTGATGGATAGATCAACAAATGGGCGGGACTCTACACGAACAATCCTGAAAGAGTTGGTTAAGTTAGGGTATCTTTTGCGTGAGCCTATCCGGGATTCAGACGGCAAAATTTCTGGCCTTAGAAATTATATCTTTCCTGACGGACGAAAATGCGTTGATGAGGTGGATTGATATAGCGCTAGAAAAACGAAGGTTAATCTTGTGATCGGGGCATGGGGTGAAAATATCCCTAAAATGTATGAGAGTACTCACTGAAAAAATCAAAGCCAGATCTCATGCTATTTCTTCAGTTTTCAAGCGGCAATTCTATCATCAACTACCAGTGATACAGACACATGGGCTCTTGAAAGCATGTTCACTAACATATCAATTGTAAACTGATGAATTTTACCACGCATCAAGTCACTAATTCTTGGTTGAGATACACCCATTACTTCCGCAGCTGTTGCCTGAGTGAGTTTATGGGTTGAAATATAGGCTTCGATAGAGCGCATTAATGCAGCCCGTATTTTTAGGTTCTCTGCTTCTGAGTTACTAAAACCTAAATCATCAAAGATGCTACCGGTGGTTTCGTGCTGTTTCATTTTTCACCTCTCGACAAGACAACGGCTTCTTTGTGACGCTTCTTCGCTAAATTAATATCCCTTTGGCTTGTTTTTTGCGTTTTTTTAACGAAGCTGTGCAACACATAAACTATATCTTTGAACTGAGCTGTATAGATGATCCGATACTCATTTTCTACATGGATTCTAATTTCTTTGACACCACTTGCGATCGACGTCATGGGCTTCCAGTCAGATGGCTCTTCACCTCGTTGAACTCGATCTAAGTTGAATCCAGCAGTTTGTTTTGCTGCTTTGGAAAAATCCATTAAATCATCGTAGCTTGATCCAAGCCATATTATTTTTTTCATGCTTAAATTATATAATATTTTATATAAAAGTCAAGCAAAGCTAAGAGGCTATCCGAAAAGTCCCTGCCTTCGGCCACCCCAGCCACCTAGTGTGTAAAAATTTTTCACCGGTCAATGACAAAGCATGGGTCTTTGGCGGCGAATCGCTTTCATGGAAGCAAAAAATAGGTTGAATATTAAATTCTGTGCACCACTTCCCATGGGGAAACACCCACTTCATCAAAAAATGCCGATTTAACCGAATATAACCCAGCTACTGGCCCTATCCCGGGCTAATTCGCCTCACCATCATGCCAATTGCTGCAAATTTTACAAAGGCTTCACTGCTTTTCGGGTAAAACTCATAATCCTTGCTTAATCGCCGCTGATAATTCATCCAGCCAAATGTACGCTCTACAATCCAACGAAATTTCACGATCTTAAAGACCTTTCGAGGGCGTTTAATCACAGTCCAAACAATATTAAAAAAGGAAAGCGCCCAATCGATGAGCTTGTGCCCTGTATATCCACCATCAGCCCATATGAGCTTGATCGTGCCAAAGTATAGGGCGAGCTTTGAGATCAAAAGACGTGCACCAGCACGGTCTTGAATCCCCGCGGAATGAACCATGACAACCAGGAGCAAACCCAAAACATCAACCACGATATGGCGCTTTCTTCCTTTTATTTTTTTACCGCCGTCGTATCCAACATTCATGGCAGGGCCAGCTGTTTTTACGGTTTGACTATCAATGATTCCCGCACTGGGCTTGGGGTTTCGTCCAGCAGCTGTTCTTACCTCTTCACGAAGAATACGCATCATATCCTCTAAAACACCGTCATCACGCCATTGCGTGAAATACTCGTACACCGTTGATTTAGGTGGGAAACATTTGGGCAGATAATCCCATTGGCAGCCTGTACGTAACAAATAAAAAATGGCATTCATCACTTCGCGCATATCCGTTGTTCTTGGGCGACCGCCATCTTTTTCTGCAGGAAGCAGGGGTTTAATAATCATCCATTGTTGGTCTGTCAAATCACTTTGATAACGCTTGCTCATCCGATTAAATCACGATAACCTTCAAATCGAAACATCATAATTTATTCATCAAACGGCCGCTACAGATGATTTTAAATTAAACAAATAAGCGGCTGTGGCCGAAGAATACCCCTTTCCGGATACCCTCTAAGCGAAGTTGCTTTTCTTCGGGGGATTGAATGGGGAATTTAGGTAATTCAATAAAAATAAGTTGTAAGTGCTCAATCACATCATGTGTTGCATCATCTTTTTTAACCAATTGATAATGGTGATACCAATCATCACTATCTTTTTCATATGCTTCCGCAACAATTCCCAAACCATATACTGGTTGAAGAAATTTATAGTCTTCGCCCGTTTCTAGTTGCTTCACGAATGCTTGGCTTGTCCCAAAGAGTAACCGTTGTTTAAAATGATCCGTCCAATTCATTTGCATCTCAACAATAAAGACACGTCCCTTGGTATCGGTGCATTTTACATCAGCAATGGTTCGCTTGAATTCAGGAATAGCCGGGACCTGTTCGTTTTGAAGATACGTTAACGTGACAATCGGGCTATTCGAAGGCAAGGGAAGCAATGCATTTAAAAAACTGATTAAAAGCTTCGGGTGATCGCCAAAGATCTTTTTAAAGGTTACATCGGCTTTTGGATCAAGATATCGTGACATAAGCATTCGTCTCTTTCTATTGGTTTATGCGGCCATAGGTAATTGGAATAAACCATGGCAATGTTTTTTCCAGCGATGGTGTTCAATTGAAATCACATGGCTGGGTTGTTCGTTTGCTTGTCGTTGAGGCGTCACTTTAGCAATGCCGTGATGACAGCGCTCTTCGTTGTAATAGCGTTGAAAGGAGTTTAACTTATTTTGCAGGTCATGAGCATTCCAAAACAATGTTTTATCCAGTAACTCTCGTCTGACCGTTCCAATAAGTCGCTCAATAAAGGGATGCGAGGTTGGAACGTGCGGTACGGACTTGATTTCTTTGACATCAAGGATACGCAAATTAGCTTTCCAACGGTGAAATTGAAACAATGGATCGTTATCTGAGCTTAAATAATGGGGCAACGCTTGATTTGAAATAATGCTATTGAACATACAGCACAAGTCGATACCTGTTACGCTTCCTCGATGACTAGCAAAACCAATGACACGCCGTGTGTATTGGTCCATGATAGCCATCACCCAGTGTGTTTTCAAATGGATGGACTCACAACAAAATAAATCGATCGACCAAAGGCTGTCTTTCATGTGGCCAATAAAGGTTAACCAGGATGGTCCTGTGCTTTTAGGATTTGTTTTAAAATGTTTATTAAGCACGCGTCGTACAACATCCTTATCGATGCTAATACCAAAAGCATGGGATACTTGCATCGCAATGCGTCTATAACCATACCCAGGATTACGTTGCTTCATTTCAATAATGACATCAATGATGGCTTGTTCAGGTCCTTTGCGATCAGGTTTTCTACATGATTTATTTGAAAAAAGTAAATGGTATTTTCGTGTGACCAAGGCCTTATGAAATTTCAACAACGTTGCAGGTTTTAAAATAATAGAAATACGAGATAATCGATGTGTACTCAGCATGGATGTTAAGAAACCAAATGAAATTTTTTCAAAAAACGTTAGTTTAGGTGCGCGCTTTTGTCGGCGAGACATTATTTGGAGTTGTTGGCGTAAAAGCATATTTTCTGAGGCGATTGCGCGTACGCCGCCAGGGGGCAACAGTCGTAACCATACAGCTATGTAACTTAAAATGAGTGCTATTAATTTCATCATAATGGTTATTATACTATAACCGTATCAAAAACATCGAATATTTTTCGTTTTAATTTTGAAATTAAGGTTTCGCCACACACAGGCGAGAATGAGTGTTCACGATGGGCAGGAATACCCACCAGGCCCATCACACTGGGTCTCCAGCGCCGTGGGGCATTTCGTTCCATTTAAAATAGTCTTCTCTTTTTCACCTGCCATAATATCCCCTAGCAAGCCGCTCTTCAAAGCTTCAAGTTGTGCATCTGTTGGAAGCTCAGCCGAAATAGCATCTTTTAAACCTTGACTTACTTCTTTATACGTTAATTGTTCATTGTCATCAAAAAACATAGAGACCTTGTTCAAGTCTTTTATACGCACATCCTTTAGGTTACCGTCGTAGTCAATGTAATAAAGTTTTTTTGTGGCTACGCCTTCCTTCTCAACGAGCAAGTAAGTATTTTTACAATTGGCTTTCAACACTCTTTCTTTGGGAACTTTATCTAAACGCTGAAGCCTCACCAAGCACTCATCACTACTCTGATGGGCACGTAATGCATAGACAGCGGCACTCAGTTTTATTTTTTTATGGTCACTTAAAGCATTGCCAAAAAACTTGTACCCATAATCTTCTTTATGGGCTTCAATATAATTTTTAAGTTTTTTTTCTAAGCCACCCACATTAATTTTTGCAGCCCTTGGTGTAGCAAAACAACCCTGCTGGGAACCCTTGAGAAAGTTTTTTATTCTAGCATCAAGTTCATCATCCTTACCCATCATACCAGGAAGCTTCCCTTGTATGATAACCAGTAGAGGACGAGATTGTTCTGCATCTAAGCCCAGAAGTACGTGTTTAAGATCATCGGCACTATTAATGATATCTGGTAATGTATCTTTCATAACCTCATAAACCGCCGTGCGCTGCTCAGGTGTGAGATACCGGAGTACGCATCCAAGGTGGTTAGCATTTTTAATCATATTAGGCAATTTATCTAGCATAATGCTATAAACAGCTGTCCGCTGATCGTTCTTGTAGTACCGAATCACAGCGTTAAACTCATCGTAATCCTGAATAATACTGGGCAACTTACCTATCATGGCACTACAAACCACCGTGCGCTGCTCGGGCGTGATAAGCTTAAGGGCTCGCTCAAAATCGTAACTACTTGATATAATATTTATTAGATCAATTTTTTTGAAATCAACGAATTCTATACGCTGCTCAAGCGTGAGATACCGGAGTACACATTCAAAATCATAGACGCAACGAAGAATAACGCTTAACAGCTCATTTTTCATAACCTCATAAACCACTGTGCATTGCTCGGGCGTGAGATGTTCGAATACACATTTAAAATCAGAACCATCGCTAATGAAGCTGAACTGCTCATCTTTCATAGCCTCACAGACCACTGTGCATTGCTCGGGCGTGAGATACCGGAGTACGCATCCAAGGTCATTAGCATTTTTAATCATATTAGGCAACTTACCTATCATGGCACTACAAACCACCGTGCGCTGCTCGGGCGTGAGATACCGGAGTACACATTCAAAATCATAGACGCAACGAATAACGCTTAACAGCTCATTTTTCATAACCTCATAAACCGCCGTGCGCTGCGCTGGCGTGAGATGTTCGAATACACATTTAAAAGCATAACCATGACTAATGAAGCTGAACAGCTCATCTTTCATAGCCTCGACAACCGCTGCACACCGCGCTGGCGTGAGAAGCCTGAGTGCGCATCCAAGCTCGTTAGCATTTTTAATAATAGCTGGCAGCTTATCTTTCATAGCCTCACAGACCACTGTGCATTGCTCGGGCGTGAGATGTTCGAATACACATTTAAAATCAGAACCATCGCTAATGAAGCTGAACTGCTCATCTTTCATAGCCTCACAGACCACTGTGCATTGCTCGGGCGTGAGATACCGGAGTACGCATCCAAGGTCATTAGCATTTTTAATCATAGCTGGCAGCTTATCTTTCATAGCCTCGATAACCGCCGCGCATTGCTCGGCTGTAAGATACTTGAGTACGCACTCAAGCTCGTTAGCATTTTTAATCATATTAGGCAATTTATCTAGCATAATGCTATAAACAGCTGTCCGCTGATCGTTCTTGTAGTACCGAATCACAGCGTTAAACTCATCGTAATCCTGAATAATACTGGGCAACTTACCTATCATGGCACTACAAACCACTGTGCATTGCTCGGGCGTGATATACCGGAGTACATTTTTGAGATCATCATAATCTTTAATAATAGTTAAGAGCTTATCTCCCATAGCCTCACAGACCACTGTGCATTGCTCGGGCGTGAGATACCGGAGTACATCTCCAAAATCATAGACGCAACGAATAAAGCTTAACAGCTCATTTTTCATAACCTCATAAACCGCCGTGCATTGCTCGGGCGTGAGATACCGGAGTACATCTCCAAAATCATAGACGCAACGAATAACGCTTAACTGCTCATCTTTCATAACCTCGTTAGCATTTTTAATAAGAGTTGACAGCTTATCTTTCATAACCTCGAAAACCACTGCACACTGCGCTGGCGTGAGAGGCCTGAGTACGCACTCAAGGTCTTTGACATTTTTAATCATAGTTGACAGCTTATCTTTCATAACCTCGACAACCGCTGCACACTGCGCTGGCGTGAGAGGCCTGAGTACGCACTCAAGGTCTTTGACATTTTTAATCATAGTTGGCAGCTTATCGTTTAATGACCGAAGTATGATTTCAATTTTATCGACTTGCAGACTGATAAGGAGTGCAGCCAAATCTTGTGGCGTTTTTATTAATGCGTAGACACGCGCTTCTAAAGCATGAAGCACGATAGGTAGCTTAGTGTTCGACGTTTCCATGACAAGAATCACAAGGTCTTCAAGTTTTGTGAGTTGCTGTATCATGTCTGAACGAATATTATCTTGAGCTAACAGCTCAGCTAAATCCTGGCCCTCCATTCCCTGCACGGTGAAGTTTATATCAGCCAGAGATTCAATATTGATCGTTACCTTCAGTTGCTGCAATAAAGCTCGCGTGATACCAAGGTTATCATTGCCTGTGTAGGTCTGATTTTCGAATGCACGCTTTAATTCATCGCGTGCCTGATTGAAGGCATGTATGCATGCTTCGATAAGCCCTTGCCGAGCACCTTTGCCCATAGATATTCCAGCAAGCGTGGTGTCATGACCTTGCATGGCCGCATAAAGTGCTTTGCGCCGTGAACCAATGCAGGTTTGAATGGGATTTTGAGCGCGAACGGAGCTTTTTGGATTAAAGGCAACATCCAAGAGTAAATCTATTTCTTCCTGTATTTTATTCGGAACTTTTGATCTTACTTCTTCAGGAAGCGCTTCGTAATAATCTTTAAATTGAAGCAAGGCAGGATAAGCCATCCCTGCAGCATCTTCTTGAGATCCTCGTCCGCCATGCGCATCATTTAAGGCCAGCTGATGAATTAAGGTGGTGAGTTGACTCAGCAAATGCTCGTCTTCTGTGCTTATCTTTTGATAATTTGCTTTAGCCTGGATGAGGGCTTCGGTGTGTGGTGAGTGCGTTGTAAGACGGTGCCATTCTTCAGCATTAACCCATTGGTCCGAGTTACCCCTTGCATCATCATAATTGGGGTTATAAGGTAGCTTTTTTGATTCGTCAATAAGACGCACCTCAGACACAAGTGACACGGGATAGATGTACTGTCCACTGCCTGATAAAATATGAGTTTTTAAAACCTCAAGTGCTGTTAGATGACCGGTATCACCTTGGTATACACCAGGCATAAGTATGCCGAGAGCATTGTGATTCGCTTGTTTTTTTAAACTCTCCCTGAGCGTGCTCAGATATTTTTCAAGGCTACTCTTGCTCGGACTGATATAATAGCTATCCGGCCTCGCCTTCTCAGCAATCCAATTGGATTGCAGTAACTCATTCAGCGTTTGATAAGCTTGTTGATAAACTTTTTCCGTCGTAATCACGTCATGTGTTAAATTATTTAGCTCTTCTTTAACTTCTTCGCGCCAAGCCACATCAGGGCTAGAAACGCATGTAACGTTTGCTTTGAGTGTTTTGACCCACAAAGCTATACCATTCATTGGCATTTTTTTATAGAGCTCTGGTGTTTTGGAGGAAAACTCCCACTTTTGTGCTAATAAACCTTGGACTTGAGTGATGCAATTTGATTTTTCATTCAGGTAATTTGATTCAAGTTCAAGCCAGGACTCTTGATAAGCATCTAATTTCTCGTGCATCTCTGTGCGCCAGGCTTGATTACGAGCATCGGCTATTAAAGAGGCTAAGTCGACTAAGACATGCGTTAACGAAGAATCCGGCATGGCCGTATAACTCACTGAAGTGCCCTGAATCAAAGGCCAAACGCCGCGAAGTAAAGCTTCACAATACGATAAACATTCTGGCTCATTGTTATACTCTTGAAATCTAGCAGAAAGGCTTTCAGTAATACAATGCACCCAAGATTCTTCAACATCGGTGCGAAGTGTACGTACTTGAGATACTGGTTTATAAGAGCTTAACGCCTGTAGGCGTGCTTTAACGTCATCAAAATTCATGAGGTCTATTTAAGAGAGTATGTGTATGTATTAGTCAATAGTAGCACAAAAAGCGCACAGAGGAAACTTGCTTTTGAGGCAATGTAGGTAACAAATGAATTGTCCGGTTCTGTAGCACGTGAGTTGTCCGGTTTTTACTAATATTTCCTTGAAGCCCCAAGGAGGTATTTATGAAAAGGACAGCATTGCTACAGGAGATATTGATGCAACGATTTGAAAAGACCTACGAAGCGTGGCGTTCAAAAGGTTTAACCCAAGAGGAAGCAGCAGAGATATTAGGGATATCTGATAGAACTTTTAGACGCTATCTTGTTAGTTATGAAGAGGAAGGCATGGAGGGCTTGGTTGATATGAGGTTATCTCAAATATCACATAAACGGGCCCCCGTTGATGAAGTGAGCTGTTTAGTAAACCTGTATCGGACACAGTATCTAGGCTGGAATGTGAAACATTTCCATGAATTTTATACACGAGAACACCAAGGAAGTAGAAGTTATACCTGGCCTGGGACTAAAGACCATCAATTTTGCCGCCATTAGAAGGCTATTTTTGATGGTTATTTTGTAAATAATTCAATATAATCAATAAGATAAGGTCGTTATTTCAGATGATGAAATTGGATTTTAATTGAAGGATTAAAAAAACAACCAATATAATTTTTTCATTAATTATCAATACGTTAAGAAAAACACGTTTAATTTGACACTGGGTTTAAAAAGAAAAAAATTTATTTTTTATATGGACCCTTAGGCCGCACCACGACTGAATTCAACCTTAAAAAACAGCCTTCTAATGGCGGCAAAATTGATGGTCTTTAGTCCCAGGCCTATCAGCGGCGATTAAGCAAAGATTATGAGTTTTACCCGAAAAGCAGCGAAGCTTTTGTAAAATTTGCAGCGATTGGCATGATGGTGAGGCGAATTAGCCCGGGATAGGACCAGTAGTTGGGTTATATTCGGCTAAATCGGCATTTTTTGATGAAGTGGGTGTTTCCCCATGGGAAGTGGTGCACAGAATTTAATATTCAACCTATTTTTTGCTTCCATGAAAGCGATTTGCCGCCAAATACCCATGCTTTGTAATTGACCGGTGAAAAATTTTTACACACTAGGTGGCTGGGGTGGCCGAAGGCATGGACTTTTCGGATAGCCTCTTAAGAACGATTTGATCGGAAAACCAATAGGCACCAAAATTCATGAGTCCTGCAAACATTAGAGAGATCATCACCCCACCACGGCCACCTATTGCGCCGCCAATGATAAGTAGAAGTGCTGTCATTCCTGCCATTAAGGCAAAAGT
>JARGNP010000002.1 GCA_029210265.1 Legionellaceae bacterium | reverse complement strand
GAACTGCATTCTACGCGATATTAGCCAAGAGTCAACGCCTTTATTCACTTTTTTTAAACTTTATTTAACTACTTGCGATCCATGCTAAATTACGTGTTATATACATACTATATAATGATAAATTTATATTGCTTTTAAAATCCTTAAAATTCACTCTTTACACGTAAAAAAAACTCACGATGTACTCTATTTAAGTTATACACTCAAATCTTGGTGAATTATCAAGGGGTTGTATATATATTTAGCAACGCCTGATTTAGAGCATATCTTCTCACTGCATGAGCAATCCTGTCACACCTGTAAAAATCACTGCATCTCATGCATCAATCAAAAAAGAGCTCCATGATATAAGAGAAGCCGATTCATCTCCTATTTCTAACAAGACAGCAACCACTACCGAGGCGGTATCGACTAACCCTGATTATGACGATCCATCAGATCTTTCTGATAACGAAGATAATATACCTAAATTTAAATAATATGATTTTCAAGTTTTGCCATACTTAATATTTTGAGTATGACAAAATTCATTTCTTTGTTTATTCTTCTGGTAGTTATCTCACGCTTCTGTTAAGATGCTTCGCTCACGATGGTGGCCTTTAGGGTATCCTCGCATCGATAGACTGTGAATCCCGTCAGATCCGGAAGGAAGCAGCGGTAATGGTTGATTCGAGTGCCGGGGCATCGCTCTTAAGGCTGCCGCCCATCTTATAGAACCATCACAATAAAGAGTGTGCTTATGAGCTATATCGCACTTGCACGAAAATGGCGACCTCGAACCTTTGCCGAACTCATTGGCCAAGAACATGTAACTCAAGCTCTGGTTAATTCGCTCACACGCGATCGCTTGCATCATGCTTATCTTTTTAACGGAACTCGCGGCGTTGGTAAAACAAGCATCGCTCGCCTACTCGCAAAAGCGATTAATTGTGATCAAGGACCATCATCCGAGCCCTGCCTAACATGTGATACCTGTCTTGCGATTGAGCAAGGACGTTATATCGATCTCATCGAAATAGATGCTGCATCAAAAACACGTGTCGAAGACACGCGCGAATTATTAGACAACGTCTCTTACGCCCCAACACAAGGTCGTTTTAAAGTTTACCTCATTGATGAAGTACACATGCTATCCACGCATAGTTTCAATGCCTTACTTAAGACACTCGAAGAGCCACCCGCACACGTTAAATTTTTACTGGCCACCACCGAGCCTCAAAAACTTCCCATGACGGTTTTATCGCGTTGTTTGCAATTTAATCTCAAGCCCTTGGAGCCTGTAAAACTACAAAAACACCTCGAGCATATCTTAACGCAAGAGAATATCGCCTTTGATGGAGAAGCGCTACAACTGATCGCCAATGCCGCACAAGGTAGTGTTCGTGACGCCCTTAGCATACTTGATCAAATGATTGCTTTGAGCGATGGTTCAATACAAGCCGATGCTGTAAAAAATGCACTGGGTTACACCCATATAGATTATACAATTCAGTTACTTCAAGCCCTGAGCTCAAGCAATGCATGTGAACTGTTAAGCCTAAGCAAACGTATTGCGGAAGAAGGTGGGCAGTATCAATATGTACTTGACGAACTTCTTACACAACTCCATCAACTGAGTATATTACAGGCACTACCCAAAAGCTCATCAATAACTTCGACATCACCAGAAGCACTTATCGCACTGAGTAAAAGCTTTGCCGCCGAAGATACACAGCTTTTATATCAAATTGCCATGAAAGGCTCTCAAGATCTTTCACTTGCCCCAACGCTGGCTATTGGTTTTGAGATGACGCTGCTACGTATGCATGCCTTTAGACCAGCATCAGTTGTAACAACACCACAGCTAGCTTATGAAAAATTAACTAAACCAGCACCAGCACCAGCACCAGCACCAGCACCAGCACCAAGTATAAAACAACCTAGAACAGAAACACCTAAAATCCAAGAAACAAATAAGCCCATAACGCAAACCAAATCAAATGCTTGGGCCGACATCATTCCTAAACTCAAACTTACAGGCCTTGCATTGAATGCAGCGCAAAACACCGAGTTTTCACTTCAAGCTAATAATACCGCTCTTTTGCGTGTTGGAAAAAATCACCGCCCGCTGTTTACTGCTAACGTGCTCGAAAAGTTGGAGGGCGCTCTTACTCGATACTATGAAAAACCTATTAAAATCACTTTGCAAGATGATGAGCAACAGCCCGACTCACCGGCCGAGCAACATCGATTAAAAAAAGTTTCTGAACGACAAGCCGCTGATAAAAAACTCGATGCCGATCCGGCTTTCCAGCACTTACAAGATATATTTCCATCTGAATAGCAGAAATATATTATGGGTTTCTTAAAAGATGTCCTATAATCAAAACTAATATTACATATTAGTTTTATTTTTATTAAAAGCGAGGTTATTATGGTTGATCTAGGTCAAAATATCGGCAACTTAGTTAAAGAAGCTCAAAAGATGCAAGAGCGCATGCAAAAAGCACAGCAAGAACTGGGCGATCTAATTGTAGAAGGACGTTCCGGTGGCGATATGGTCGTGCTTAAATTAAATGGCCGGCACCAAATGTTAGATTTACGTATCAAACCTACGGCAATGGACGAAGATACTGATTTCTTAAGTGAATTGGTTATTGCAGCCTATAACGATGCGCTTAAAAAAATCGAAGATGGTTCAAAACGAAAAATTCAGTCACTCACAGAAGGTCTGAATATTCCGACTGATCTCATGGATAAAATGAAAAAAGAAGGCGGACAAGACGACGATAAAGCGTAATATACCACGCATGGATACTTTATCTGTCTTAATCGATGCACTCCGTTGCCTACCCGGCGTTGGGCCTAAATCGGCCCAACGGATGGCATTTCATCTATTACAACACCAACGCCCTCGTGGGCTTCATTTAGCCACAAGCCTCAGTGAGGCCATGCAAACCGTTAAGCACTGCACGCAATGTAATAACTACACAGATTATGATTTATGCACTCTTTGTCAGAATTCATCACGTGAGCAAACCACCCTTTGCGTTGTCGAATCACCAGCTGACGTACTAGCTATAGAACAAAGCCATGCTTATCAAGGTTTATATTATGTTCTTATGGGAAAAATCTCGCCACTTGATGGCGTAGGCCCCGAAGACATTGCATTAGATGGACTCAAAATACGCGTTACAGAAGGCCATATCAACGAAGTTATTTTAGCATTAAGCCCTTCCGTTGAAGGCCAAACAACGATTCATTATATTCAAACGTTACTCAGGTCCTGTGGTATTAAGATAAGCCAACCGGCACATGGGATTCCAGTTGGTGGTGAACTAGAGTTTTTAGATGGTAATACGATCAGCCGTGCGCTCAATAATCGTGGAGCTCTTCACTCACTCGAAGAAACTAACTCTCACGTTTTTTCACAGATTGAGTAATGCGAACGCTTTTTACGACATGATTCCCCACTTTAAGCACCTCAATCTGATAGCCATCAAGTAATAAGCAACAATTCGCCGGTGGTATGTATCCTAAGTATTCAATAATTAAGCCACTCAAGGTTCTCGGACCCAGTGCCGGCAACTGCCAACCTAAGGCTTTATTTAAATACCGTAAAGTAATACTTGCATCCACGATATGTGAACCATCGATTTGAGGGTAAATATCTTTGCTATATGCTGCGATATCTGTTGTAAACTCACCAACGACTTCTTCTAAAATATCTTCCATCGTAACTAACCCTTGAAGATCGCCGTATTCATCCACTACAAACCCACTTCGACGTTTTATTTTCTGAAAGTTCAAAAGCTGTACGTTCAAGAGCGTCGCTTCAGGAATAAAATAAGCCGGTTCAATCGCATTAGAAATACTATCAGAGCTTAAATCTTCTTCAAGAATTAGATTAAGTAAGCGACGTAGGTGCACTATCCCTAGTAAATTATCCAGACTTCCGCGATATACCGGTAAACGCGTGTGTTGTGCCGTTTCGAGTAATTCAAGCACAGCCTGCCATGGTAAATTGAGGTCTAGACCTACAATCTCACTTTTAGGTACCATGATATCTTCAACACAGGCTTGTTCAAGCTCAAGTAAACTAATCAACATGCCTTTGTGTTCTAAAGGGAGCAGGCTGCCCGCTTCATGCATCACCAAACGCAACTCTTCACTTGAGATTACTTCTTTTTGAGCATGCTTCAATGAAATACCAAAAATATTTAAAATAAATTGCGCAATCCAACTAATTAGATGAACCAAAGGAGAAAATAAAACCTGAAATACAGATAATAACCATGCACAGGCGAATGCCACACGCTGAGAATAAAGAGCAGCTAGTGTTTTGGGCGTCATTTCTGAAAAAACAAGAATCGCGAGTGTTAACACGCCGGTCGCAATCGCAACACCACGATCTCCAGACAAACGCTGTCCAATCAACGTGCTTATCATGGAAGCTACGATATTAGCAATCGTATTGCCGATGAGCACGACTCCAAGAAACCTATCGGGATGCTTTAACAATTGACTAACCCGCATGGCTTGCTTATTTTTTTTCTTCACTAAATGCCTTAATCGATAACGATTAAGCGACATCACGCCAATTTCAGCCGCTGAAAAAAAGGCTGAAATAAACACTAAAAAAATAACGGCAATCACTAATGTCGATAATGAAACAGACACCGCAGGTTCCTTATATAAAGCGATAAAGCATTCATGGTATAGTATGGAGCTATTCTGATCCATCAAGACACAAGACAGCTGAGGATAATTATGTTTGAGAATTTAACAAAACATCTAACCGAGTCGATCAAGCACTTAGGCGGGCAACGACGTTTCACTGAAGATAATATGAAACCCGTATTACGAGAGGTACGCTTAGCCTTGCTCGAAGCCGATGTAGCACTCCCCGTGGTTAAAGCCTTTGCTGAAACAATTCGAGAAAAAGCACTTGGCCTGGTGGTCACACCCCAACTCAAACCCGATCAAGCTTTAATTAAATTAGTTCATGATGAGCTTGTAGATTTAATGGGAAGTTCTCGTACTGAGCTTAATTTTAAAACTGAGCCACCAGCCGTTTTTCTTATGGCCGGTTTACAAGGTTCAGGAAAAACAACCAGCTCAGCAAAGCTCGCTAAGCATTTAAAAAACGTCGAAAATAAAAAAGTCATGCTGGTCAGCGTCGATGTCTATAGACCTGCAGCAATGGACCAACTCGAAGTGCTCGCTGAAGAACTCGACGTTCCATTTTTTAAAGCCGAAGCCAAAGAATCACCGATCAAAATTGCTAAAAAAGCACTTGCTCACGCTAAAAAACAATTTATCGATGTTCTTATCGTAGATACAGCTGGGCGCTTACATATTGATAGCGACATGATGGATGAAATTAAATCACTTCATAAAGCTACAACGCCCACAGAAACCCTTTTTGTTGTCGATAGCATGACAGGACAAGATGCAGCGCATACAGCCAAAGCATTCCATGAAGCCCTGCCATTAACCGGTGTTATTTTAACAAAAACCGACGGTGACGCACGCGGTGGTGCTGCGCTCTCTATACGACAAATCACAGGACAACCCATTAAATTTATGGGTTCAGGTGAAAAAGTTGATGCACTCGAGCCCTTTCATCCTGAGCGTGTTGCCTCACGTATTATAGGCATGGGTGATGTCTTAAGCTTGATTGAAGAGGTTGAACAAAAAACCGACAAGAAAACGCAAGACAAACTTACCAAAAAACTAAAGAAAGGTCGTGGTTTTGATCTTAACGACTTTAAGCAACAATTACTGCAAATGAATCAAATGGGCGGTGTATCCGGTATGATGTCGAAACTACCAGGCATGAAAATGCCAGCTCATGCAGGTTCAGAAGAAGCCGCAGAAAAAACCATGAAACAAACAGTCGCAATAATTAACTCGATGACACCTAAAGAACGGCGAATTCCAAAATTAATCATAGGTTCACGTAAGCGACGCATCGCTATGGGTTCTGGCACACAAATTCAAGATGTGAATCGCCTGCTAAAACAATTTGAACAAATGCAAAAAATGATGAAAAAATTTAATAAGCCCGGAGCGATGAAACAAATGATGCGTGGAATGGGTGGCATGCCTGGCATGAATGGTGGACTTCCAGGGGGATTTTAAACAAAAACACAATATTTTCATTAAGGCCTTCCTTTGTCGCGTTAATTTTCGTACAATGAACGCCATTTTTAGGTCATTACACTTAATTTATCATAGAGGAAAACCATGGTTGTTATCCGTTTAGCACGTGCCGGTGCCAAGAAGCGCCCTTTTTATCACATCGTTGTTACTGACAGCCGACGTCGTCGCGACAGTAATCATATCGAACGTATTGGTTATTTTAACCCTGTTGCACGTGGACAAGAAGTTTCTTTGCATTTAGAAACAGAACGTCTTGCGCATTGGAAAGGTGTTGGCGCACAGTTATCTGACCGTGTTCAATTCTTAGTACGAAGCATGGCTAAAAACGTTGCTGCTAAAGAAGCCGCTCCAAAAGCAAAAGAAGATAAAGCAGCTTAATATCGATGCCTGAGTTAGAACTTGAACACGTTGTTGTAGGCAAATTTGGACGTCCTCAAGGAATCAAAGGGCTTGTGCGCGTTACCTCGTTCACTGAGCCCCGTGAAAACGTATTGGACTATCCGCATTGGTTTATGCAATTACGTGGTGTGTGGCATGAAATTAAGCATACACACGATAGCATCATGCCTCAGCATCTCGTAACTCGCATCGATGGCTACGCAACACGCGAGCAAGTTGCTGAATTAACGAATGTGCCTATTGCTGTATCTAAAACAGCCTTACCTCCACTTAAAAATGGAGAGTTTTATTGGCATCAGCTGATTGGCATGAAAGTCGTTCATAAGCAAGGGCAAATGCTTGGCACGGTTGAGTCTCTCTTTGCGACGGGCTCCAATGATGTGCTCGTTGTTGTTGGTGAAAAACGGCGACTCATCCCTTATCTTATGGATGATGTCATTCAAACGATAGATACAGACCATGGTGTCATCACGGTCTGCTGGGATGTGGATTTTTAACATCATGCTACATCTTGGTGTAATCAGTGTGATGCCCGACATGTTCACCCCTTTAAATCAGGGTGTTGTTGGACGAGCACTGAAAGATAAACTGGTTCAGGTGGATTATTGGAATCCACGTGACTTTGCACCGCCACCTCACCGACGGGTTGATGATAAACCTTACGGTGGTGGACCAGGCATGGTGATGAGTTACCCACCGTTGCATCAAGCAATTGTGAAAGCGCGTCATCATATGGGAAAAGCCTGTAAAACAGTTTATTTGAGCCCACAAGGCCGATGCATTAAACAAGCCGAGCTACAACAGCTTGCTTTAGATAAACAACCGATTCTCTTTATCGCTGGCCGCTTTGAAGGAATCGATGAACGCATTATCACTGAAGATGTTGACGAAGAATGGTCGCTTGGTGATTTTGTGTTAAGCGGTGGTGAACTCGCGGCGATGGTCTTTATTGACGCCCTCGCACGCTTGGTTCCGGGTTGTCTTGGACACCCGGGTTCAGCACAGCAAGATTCATTTATGGACGGTCTTCTAGACCATCCACAATATACCCGTCCCGAAAGTGTGGATGGACAGGATGTGCCTGATGTTTTATTAGGCGGCAATCATGCTGCTATAAAACACTGGCGAAAAAAACAAGCTTTAGGCCAAACCTGGATAAAGCGACCGGACCTGCTCGAGCAAGTTCGGCTAACTAACGACGACAAGCAATTGCTTGCCGAGTTTAAACAAGAGCACGGTTCGTCTTCTGACGCAGACGACCGATTTGAGGAGTGAGTCATGAGCAACGTGATCGATGCGATCAACGCTGAGCAAATGCAAGGCAAAACGATCCCAGACTTTGGCCCAGGCGACACCGTTCTGGTTCAAGTTAAAGTAAAAGAAGGCACGCGTGAACGTCTTCAGGCCTTCGAAGGTGTCGTCATTGCACGACGAAATCGTGGCTTGAACTCTGCGTTTACCGTCAGAAAAATTTCACATAACGTTGGTGTAGAGCGTGTATTCCAACTTTATAGCCCTGTCGTTGATAGCATTACCGTTAAACGTCGTGGTGATGTGCGTCGTGCTAAATTGTACTATCTTCGCAAACTTTCTGGTCGCGCTGCACGTATTCGTGAAAAGCTTCCACAAAGAAAACAATCTTAATCTACACGAATTAGGATTAATCCTCGCGGTCTCAGGCCGCGGGGAATTCATTGCCCTCCATACATCATTCAGTCATTAGCGCATAAAAACAACCACATTGAAACTAATTGGATCACATGGTATGATATATCCCTTTTTATCACCACGTGTTCACCATGCCAACAACTCCAAACATTAAAACAGAGCACAGTCTAACACTGGCAGACTTAAAAGAATGCCTTATTCGTGACATAAAGATGGCACGAGATGGTGATAATACACAAGATAATTGTGGTCATCTAACCGCCTACATCCTTGGTTTAATAAAATATTACCATGGTCTACAAGCCACCAAACCGCCCCCCCCTTCAAGCGCAAACAGCTCGGATGGATCAACGGACGCCATGCTCACCCGCGATAGGAGTAAACATGTTACAGCATCATCTGCCGTACGATCGGCCCATGGCTTAAATTCGACACTACCAGATCAACCTATTATTGATTTAAATAACACGCGCTATCCTTTAGGAATTGATGATTATTCAAACCCTACAAAAATCGTTGCCAAAACAAAGGTTTCAAACACCGTATTAACGCAAACACTAAAAACAGAAGCCACAAAAAAAAACAAAATGCTTTTTGGTGAGATCGCGCTTGCTTCCCAAGCAGTTAACCGTCCAGGGCACCTACTCGCTTTTGTAGCAACATCAGAAGCGGTATTTTATATTGATGCACAGTTTTATGACGGCATTGATAAAACAGGAGCTCCCTGCTTTGATGATATATGTGCTAAATATCAATTTTCGGATATACGCATACACAATCAAATAAAGTTTCAACCCGAGTGCTTCTATCTGACCTATGGCACAATTGAAAATAATTTACAAAGCACGACCGATTATTCTCACATGCTCATTAAAGAAGAGCCTAAAGAACCAACTAGGAGTACGAGTGCCGCTGACCCAAGCAGCACAACCTCCATGCAACAAAGGCACGCGGCCGGCACCTTCAAACCAAACACCATCCTTCGCCTAGAATCAACACTTTCTATAGAAAAGATACAAACCGCTGTTGCTAGCTTAACACCGGACGCTAGCCTTTTCTTGCACCCAAGATTATCTATAGAACAAATACAAACCGCTGCTGCTGCCTTAAAATCAGGCGATCGCCTTTGCTTAGACTCAATGTTTTCTATACAACAAATAGACACCGCTGCTGCTAGCTTAACACCGGACGCTTACCTTTTCTTGTATTCAGAGCTTTCTATACAACAAATAAAAACCGCTGCTGCTGCCTTAAAATCAGGCGCTCGCCTTTGCTTAGACTCAATGTTTTCTATACAACAAATAAAAACCGCTGCTGCTAGCTTAAATCAAGGCGCTGACCTTCTCTTGCACCCAAGGCTTTCTATACAACAAATAGAAACCGCTACTACTGCCTTAAAACCAGGCGCTCACCTTCTCCTATGTCCAGAGCTTTCTATAGAAGCAATACAAGCAGCTGCGGCTGCCTTAAAACCAAGCGCTGTCCTTCGCTTAGACCGAGAACTTTCTATAGAACAACTAGAAGCCGTGGGTTCTGCTTTAGCACCAGGTGCTATCATTAACCTGTGCGGCTTAGATAAAGAAAAAAATCTGGCTCCTTTAATTAACAGCCTACCCTCAAGTACGCGTTTGTTGTTAGATACAAAAGAAACCGTTTCATATTTTTTGTCTATCCATAACTTAATATTATCAAATAGAGGCCCTAACTCGGGCATTACACTATTAGTTAATACCGATACCGGGAACCAAATACTTTCTTTTTGTAACCCAGAGCCTGAAGCTACCACACTGAATACGAATGGAAAACGAATGCGTGAAACCCTTGGTTCAGACGACGCCCCACCAGCAAAAAAACAAAATAGCGGCATAACACCAGGCTTTTTTAATCAAACAAACATACCAGACAGCCAGGTGAGCTCTCCTAGAAGCAATAATGAGTGCTCGTAAAATTCCGGTGGTTTTAATTTGTATTATTTACACTTGCACTTCATACCTAAAATCACCTATTCTACCCTGATGAATGCCATCGAAATAAAACAACTTTGTAAAACCTATGATAATGGTGTTAAAGCCCTAGACAGCATTGATCTCACCATACAAACAGGTGATTTTTTTGCCCTGCTCGGTGCCAATGGCGCAGGAAAATCTACCACCATAGGTTTAATCACATCTTTGCTCACAAAAACTTCAGGGGCGATTTTAATTTGTGGTGTTGATTTAGAGAAAAATCCCACACTAGCCAAACAACATTTAGGCTTAGTACCGCAAGAAATTAATTTGAATATTTTCGAAACCAGCGAGCAAACCTTACTTAACCAAGCAGGTTACTACGGCATACCACGCGCTAAAGCAACACGACAAGCGACTAATTTACTCAAGCAACTAGGTTTGTGGGATAAGCGTCACAGTATTATAAGGCACCTCTCAGGAGGTATGAAGCGCCGCCTTATGATTGCGCGTGCGCTGATGCATAAACCTCGCGTACTTATCTTAGATGAACCCACAGCGGGTGTAGACATCGAAATACGTCGTAGCATGTGGGACTTTTTAGCTCGTACTAACGCTGAAGGTACCACGATTATACTCACCACACATTACCTTGAAGAAGCTGAACAGCTCTGTAAAAATATTGCCATCATCGATAAAGGCAAGCTTATTGAAAACACGTCTACAAAAGCATTATTAGGTACATTGCAGCATCAAACCTATATTTTTACGACGCAGGAACCCATCGATATCTTACCCGACTTAGAACCTTGGAACGCAAGCAAACTCGATCCACATACGTTTGAACTTCGTGTCGATAGCCAACATTCTTTAAACGATGTGTTTGCGCGACTTGATCAACACGGCATCTCTATTCAAAGTTTACGCAACAAGACAAACCGCTTAGAAGAATTATTTTTGGATCTTATTCATCATGGTCATTAATTATAAAATAAATTACCAAATTATTGCCTTATACACCATTGTTCGTCGCGAAATGGTACGCATGCTTCGTATTTCAACGCAAACTTTTTTACCCCCGGTTATCACAACCACGCTTTATTTTTTAATTTTTGGCTCCGTCATCGGCGATCGCATTGGTCCTGTCGCAAATCATCCGTATACAACGTTTATTGCACCCGGGCTTATCATTATGGGTGTGATTACGAATTCGTATTCAAACGTGGCAACCTCACTCTTTAGCATGCGATTTCAACGAAGTATCGAAGAATTACTCGTAAGCCCGATGCACTGGAGCATCATGCTTTCAGGTTTTATTCTCGGCGGCATGCTTCGAGGTCTTCTTGTTGCTTTTTTAATTACGGTTTCCTCATCATTTTTTGTTGAGTTGGATATGTTCAGACACCTACCTATGGCCTTTCTTGTCCTGCTCTTGGTTTCTCTGATCTTTTCACTGGCAGGTTTTTTAAACGGCATGATGGCGCGTACGTTTGATGATGTGGCCTTTGTCCCAGCGTTTATACTCACGCCCATGATTTATCTTGGTGGTGTTTTTTATGCAACAAGCATGCTGCCTTCAATATGGCAAAAAGCCACGCTTATCAATCCTATTTATTATATGGTGCATGCGCTCAGGCATGTGATGCTCGGGACAGGAGAGAGTATTTCGATCGATCTACTAATTATGGCTGTTATCTTGCTTGGATTATTAATTACAGCAGCTGCGCTGATTAAGAAAGGCATCGGGCTTCGAGAGTAATAAAACTTGAACTCAAAATAATTTAATAATTAAATTATTTTAATAAAAAAATAGACAGTGCGATCACAACAGTCCGACTTTAAGTATGGACGCCTCGGACATGCTTTTGGCTTCTTGGTATACATCCCAAGCTTGCTCACCACACGTACAACCTGGCCTCCTAGGACAAAGATATTGGCTGCGCAATCTGTACTGCCTACATGTAAACTATAGACCATGTTTTTATATTCTGCCAATAATGCACGATTTTTTATTTATTTTTCTGATCCTTTAGATGAACAACTTGAAATCAGCGCGAAAATTCTATAAAATCTCCCACTTTGTCAGAACCAGTGTTTGATGAAGCACTGTCAGGTAAGCTTTGGAGAAGAATCATGTATGCGGTGATAAAAACAGGCGGTAAACAATACCGTGTTAAAACAGGTGACGTACTCAAGATAGAACAGCTTCCTGTTGAAGCTGGAAGTGAGCTCGATTTTTCCGAAGTACTTATGATCACTGACGGTGAAAACAGTACGGTTGGAACACCTTTAGTACCGAAGGCTGTAGTTAAAGCGAAAGTTTTATCTCAAGGTCGTCATAAGAAAATTAAAATTATTAAATTTCGACGTCGTAAGCACCACATGAAACAAATGGGTCACCGTCAAAATTACACCGAAGTCGAAATTACGTCAATTAACAAGTAAGAAGAAGAGGGTAGCACTACCATGGCAACTAAAAAAGCAGGCGGAAGTACCCGTAACGGCCGCGATTCCAAGCCAAAGTACCTTGGCGTAAAACGGTATGGCGGTCAACGTGTTAATGCTGGCGAAATCTTAGTTCGTCAACGTGGAACACGATTTCATGCTGGCGTAGGCGTAGGTGTAGGTCGAGACCATACCTTATTTGCTTTAGCTACCGGTTTAGTACGTTTCATTAAGAAAGGTCCTAAAAGCCGTCAGTTCGTTGTGATTGATCCTATTGCAGTGGATGCAAGCTAACTTTAGGTTGCAAAACGCTGCATGAAATTCGTCGATGAAGCAATTATTTTCGTCCATTCAGGACGAGGCGGAGATGGCTGCTTAAGCTTTCGACGTGAAAAATACATCCCCCGTGGCGGCCCTAATGGCGGCGACGGTGGTGATGGCGGCAGTGTATATCTACGCGCCACATCTGGTTTGAATACGCTGGTTGATTTTCGTCACCAACGTCGTCATAAAGCAGAATCAGGGCAGCAAGGCATGGGGAGTGATTGCACTGGAAAAGCAGGCAACGACCTCATCATTGATGTTCCTATCGGCACGGTTGTTTATGATGCTGACTCAGGTGAATGCTTAGGCGATATTCGACTCGAAGACGAACGTTTGCTCGTGGCCCAAGGTGGTTTTCATGGTCTAGGTAATGCGCGCTTTAAAAGCAGTATTAACCGAGCACCACGACAAACCAGTAAAGGCTCTCCTGCAGAAGTTCGAACACTCAAACTTGAACTACGTGTACTTGCCGATGTAGGCTTGCTTGGTTTACCCAATGCCGGGAAATCAACCCTGCTACGCTCTGTATCCAGTGCGCAACCCAAAGTCGCTGATTATCCGTTCACAACACTCCATCCTTCTCTTGGGGTCGTGAGCGTATCCAATCATCAAAGCTTTGTTATGGCTGATATTCCTGGTTTAATCGAAGGTGCATCTACCGGTGCGGGCCTCGGTCACCAGTTTTTAAAGCACTTAGGTCGAACATCTGTTTTGCTTCATCTCGTTGATATATCACCTCGTGAAGGTTATTGCCCTATTGAGGCAGTAAAAACGATTCTAAGCGAACTAAAAACCTATGATCCTGACTTACTCAATAAGCCACGATGGCTTGTCATTAATAAAGTCGATTGCTTTCCTGATGATGAATCGCGCGATTTAGCGATTAAAAAACTGATAGATGGTCTTGAATGGACTGGCCCCTACTTTACGATTTCAGCACTTTCACATGATGGTACGCAAGTCTTATGTCACGAGATCATGAGCTTAATCAATGAAACACCATCGCTCCGCGATGCACCTGAAAATACCTAAAAACGGAAATCTCTAAATCGCTGTTATAGCTACAGGCTTTAATTTGACACAAGCTTGTTTTTTAATTAAAATGCATAAAATATTGCCTTAATGCGGTTATATTTACAACTCATACCCAAACAACCCACACAAACTATAGAGTAGTATTTATGCAAACCAATATGGAAAAAATATCTTCTCGATTTCCAACTGAAAAATATAAACGATTTTGGTATCCAACCCGACCACTATTTACATTATTTACAGGCCTCTTTATCGCTAGTTTAGGCTGGATAGGTATATTACCACTTTCATGGGCTTTATGGGGTGCTGCAGCATTTGCCTTTGATGATTTACCCCTCACCCCTATTAACAGCATGTTTACAGCGGTCAATAACTTGGTTCAAGGCCGTAAAACCTTAAAAGCTATCGTCATGATAACAGCAATTAGCTGTGCTGCAATTTCTGGCGCTTTACTCGGCTACTTTGTCTTTGCTCAAACCCCTCTTGCTCTAAAACTAATCACAGATTATATTGCGTTAACCTCTTGTTCTCCTTTGCTTATTTCTTTTGGAGCAATACTTGGTGGATACATTGCTCATGCTACCCATAAAGTTTCACCTTTCATTGGCTTTACATCAGGTATTTTCATTGCCTCTTGGATTCCATTTTCTCCGCCCTTAATCGTTGAAGTTGTTTTTCTCTCTATAGCAAGTTGTTCATTTCTAGCGTCTGTGTTAGCAAAACAAGGGTTACGTATGTATTTTAAATATACTTATGGCGACTCTAATGCAGATGGTTATGCGTGTGCCCGCCCACCGGAAGCTCAAGCTGAATTTATTAATACGCAAGCAGCTCAATTCAATGTAACAACCGAGGCATTTAAAAACCTAGCCCAGCACTGCAAAGAGAAAATTTCTACTCATAAATCTCAGGCGACCTTGTTTGAAGAATTTACAGGAAACCGGACCTACGTCACCAACTCTTTTAAAGACATCTATCATGGTTTGATGAACCCTAATTTAACAGAGACTAAGGTTCAAGAAGTTAAGGAGCTTATAAAAAACAGTAAGCTCCCCCCCGACTATAATAATCCGCAAACTAAACTAGAAGTGGAGCGCAATTTTGCATTAGGTATGTTCCCTGACCTTGAAGCACGAACACGCGGACATCAAGTTAAAATTGTGGAAGGTGGTGGTTTAGATGATGATCTCATTATGCCGTTTAGCAACAACTAAGTGTCGCTACCTGAGCTCTGGAATACACGCATCTAACCATTCCAATAATGCATCTCGCACGTCTGGGATCGCCTGATCTAAACTTTGTATGCAAATAAAAGCAATATTTGGGTTTCGGCGCGCCCGAGCCAATCTTGATTTAATCTTAGCCCATGTATGATGTGTTGCATGCACACTCACAGCTTGCAGAGCATTATTAATCTCAAAGCTATGATCTTTCAAACCCAAGTGATAAACCAATGAAATACTCCAAAATTGCTTAGGAGAGCGCACACGGTCATTTAAGTTCTTTAAAAAAATCTCAGGATGCTCTTCAAAAAAATCAGCAAATACTTGCTTAACAAGAGGAAACGGAACATGCGGTAAATGTAAAAATTTACGTGTATAACCGGCGAGTTTCGCACTGCTTTCTTGGTACCTACGATGAGGGGCGATGGGTTTCGATGAAAAAATAGATGGGAAATACTGCCTCCATTTATACGCATGCTGTGTTTTCCATTCACCACGTACCACAGGAACACCTTCACGAAAAAAATCAGTCAGCTCAACGGGTCGCAATAGAGCACAATCATCGTTCAAGTAAATAAATTGCTCCGACAAACCAGGAATACGCCACAACATCGATTCAATACTTAAACTATTAAACGTGGGTAAATACTTTTCAAAATCTTTAAAAATATCACGATGATCAATGATTTGAATACGGTGCTCATACGAAGTACCTTGCAACGCCGTCACAATAGGAGGCACCTGACCGTCGGTTACAATATAAATGGTCCGTAACCACGGTGCAAAGTGGAGTAGCGAACGCAAGCAATAATTAATTTCACCCGAAGAATTAAAGCGTGTTGGAGCCGCTGAATCTTCAGATAGCGAATTTTTTTGAATCGATTTTAAATAGGTTTGACGTTTTTTAATATGCCGTGCATCGGAGCCATCTACCCAGGTTATAACCGCATCAACAACCACCAAGGAGTTCCTCACGTTATTATGGCAACAACGCTTCACAGGAAACTGCTGCCTTGGGCATTGTACACCAAAAGCAGCAATAAAATATTATTCTTGAACGGCAGCATCTTCCATTGCAGCTTCAGATGGCTGAGCTGGTTGAGCTGTTACTGGTTGCTCCACTTGAGACTGCATATCATCAGCCTGAGCTTCTGGTTTTTGAGGTGCATTATCACCACATGCACTGATCATAAATGCCATCACTCCTGTGGCAGCTATCATAGCTAAACGTTTCATTATATTCTCCATGTTATTAAATAAACAGTTCACTTATTCAGTCTATCAAACTTTCAGGTGAAAGAAAGCCATCCAACCAACTCGATTAGCATAGTTCCGACGATCCCGTTATACTGAACAGCTTTTTAACATAACAGGTTCTTTTTTCGTGAAAGCATGGTCCTCTGAAAAAATATCCACCTTAGCACTGATACTGCTTATTACCGGTGCCATTGATAGCATCCGTAATTTACCAGCAGCAGCTCTGTTTGGTCCCAAACTTATCTTCTTTTTCTTACTTGGCGCGATTATCTTTTTAATTCCTATCGCACTCATTTCAGCAGAGCTCGCCTCAACATGGCCTGAAGAAGAAGGTGGTGTATACAGCTGGGTGAAACATGCCTTTGGTGACACCATGGCATTTTTTACCATCTGGCTCCAATGGATTAACACCCTTGTCTGGTATCCAACTATCTTATCGTTTATTGCAGGTACACTTGCCTACTTAGTCAATCCCGCACTTGCACATAACAAAGCTTATCTTATTACGGTGATTCTTATCGTTTTTTGGTCATTGACATTATTAGGCCTCAATGGATTAAAAGCCTCAACTGCTTTTGCAAGCTTTTGCGCCGTAGTCGGTATGATTATTCCCATGGGGATTATTATTGCACTTGCGATTATTTGGTTACTACAAGGCCATAGTCTCGCCATTAATTTAAGCCCGAAACATCTGCTTCCTCATTGGGGCGACACGCAATCATGGGGATCGCTCACCGCGATTGTTACGTCGTTTCTTGGTATGGAACTTGCTGCCGTTCATGTTCGAAATGTAAGAAACCCACAAAAAAACTTTCCTCGCGCCATGTTTGCTTCTGTAATTTTAATATTAACCACCATGATTTTAGGCTCGCTCGCGATTGCCTTCGTACTCCCACAAGAAAAAATTAGTTTAGTCCAAGGCGTGATGCAAGCCTTCAGTAATTTTTTCGATGTTTATCACCTGACAAGCATCATGCCAGTCATTATTATCATGCTCCTTTTAGGTAGCTTAGGTGGCATGGTGAACTGGATTATCTCACCCGCGAAAGGCTTGCTCCTTGCAGCCGACCAAGGTTTTTTACCACCCTGGCTTTATCGCCTCAACAAGCACGGCATTGCCTCGCGCATTTTGATACTACAAGCTGTGCTTGTTACAACTTTATGCAGTGGTTTTTTCTTGCTGCCTTCGATTAATTCGATTTATTGGTTATTCACAGCACTCAGCACAGAACTCTATCTGGTCATGTATGTGTTTTTATTTATTGCAGCGTTTAAATTAAAGCACAAATATCTCGGACGTCCTCGACACTTTTCTGTTCCAGGCGGACGCATCGGTTACTATGCAACCTGTGTACTTGGCTTGGTCGGTTGCCTAATTAGCTTAGTCGTTGGATTTTTTCCACCCGAAGAGAGCCTTGATATGGGTGGAACACTTCAGTTTCGCTTCATATTTGCCGGCGGAATTATTCTCATGATGCTCCCCGCAGGGATTTTATATCTTTACCGACAAAAACGCTTCTCTAAATAAGCCTGCACGCCTTGATGCACCGCTTCAAGGCTGCGGTTACTCATAGCTAACAAAGCATCACCTGCTTCTGCCTCAGCACCTACGGCCTGAACTAACGCATCAACCGAAGTAAACACTCGCCACGTTTTAGGATAAGCTTTAGATTGCTCATCGGCTCGATCAACTTCACGATTTAAAACATACACCTCATCAGCCTCACGTAACGCCTCAATAGGTCGCGTACCGTGCACGCCTGTTCGCATGCTGTATGACGCAAACTCTACAATAGCTAGAACACGCGCATGTGTATCACGCTGCTTAATGGCCGCCACTGTTTTTTCCATTGCCGTTGGATGATGAGCAAAATCATCGTATAGCTTTATGCCGTATGCATCCATGCGCACCTCAAGCCGGCGCTTCACCGGTGAAAATTGTTCGAGCGCACGCGCAGCAACTTCAGGCTTTACACCGGCATGGGCACTCGCGGCTAATGCCGCCAAAGCATTTTCAATATTAAATTGCCCCATCAGACCCCATTTAATATTAGCCACAAGCTCATGCTTATAAAATACTTGAAAGCTCGCACCCGATGCATCTAACAATTCAGCTCGCCATACCGCACTTCCTGAACACGCCATGGTTGATGCGTTACTAAATACACCTCTCGCCAGAACCTCGTTTAAAGCCTCATCATCACGTGGATGAAGCACTTGGCCTTTCGAGGGAATCGTTTTTAAAAAATAATGCATTTGCTGTTGAATCGCAGCAAGATCTGAATAAATATCGGCGTGATCAAACTCCAGATTGTTTAAAATTGCACACTCAGGACGGTAATGCATAAACTTAGGGCGTTTATCAAAAAATGCACTATCATATTCATCAGCTTCGATCACAAACCACGCACCCTCGCCAAGACGAGCGCTTGTCTCAAAATTTGTAGCAACACCACCGATTAAAAAACCAGGGTTTAAACCCGCTTGTTCAAGAATAAACGCAAGCATGGATGTCACCGTAGTTTTACCATGCGTGCCTGCAACCGCAATCACCTGATAACGCGACAAAATATTTTCAGCAAGCCACTGAGGACCTGATATATAAGGCTTACCGGCATCAAGCACAGCCTCCATAACAGGCATACCACGGGTGATAGCATTACCAACCACCACACAATCAGCTCTTAAGGCATCCGTGGTGTCAACATAACCTTCGGTCCAAACAATGCCCTTGGCCTCTAAAAGCGTACTCACTGGAGGATAGCAATTAGCATCACTTCCTGTAACCTGAAAGCCCGCCTCGCGCGCCAGCAAAGCCAGTGCACTCATAAATGTTCCGCCAACTCCTAATACATGCAGATGCATCAACTTGCTCTCCAATTAAATATTTATTTTATTAGTATAAGCCATGGAACGGTGAGTTTGGTGTAAATCTTTAAATATATTGGTTGCTAAATCTTCAAACACAGCCTTCTTATCCAAGTTATATAACATATTAAATTCTCTATAGAGGGGGTTTTTTTCAAAAAGATTAATAATAAGCATGTTGGTTTCAATATCATTCTTTTTGTTTTTATGTATATTTTTATAGGTTCTTAAGGCTGATATGCCTTCATACTTTAATTGATCACACATATATCTAGCAACCAAACGACGCAGAGACTGCTGAAAAATATTCCAATCATCATGAGAAATAACATTTTTCCTCGGATCTTTAACTGTCCCTAGTTTAAATAAAGCCTCTGCCCGCCTTGGTTCACTCATCACAGAATCGGATGCACACCACGCTTTAAATATCGCTGACTGCTCAAGCTCTTGAGACGTTCTGGCTTCATGACAGATATATTTTGCCAAACCAAGAGCGAATGCATAAAACAAACAATCACCCCCAGCAGGATTATTGATATACTTACGATTTTCTACCTCACCAACGACAGGTTCTTTCCCAAACATCGTTGTCCAATGCACACCTCCATGATTAATCAACTGGATGCAATAAGCATTTCTTAACTGTAATCTATCCGTTTTGCCTGGATTCAAGTCAGAAACGTAACCAAAAGCATAAACTTTCAGATCACCTGAAACTCTTACGACACGATATGGAACACGAAAAAAACGAGACAGATAATGCACATGAAGTTCCGTACCCCAGCTACCAGAAAAGCTAATTTTTTGAATACTGCTAATCAATGGTGAGCGTCTGTTAAAAGCAACATCCATTCGAGTTGACTTTAACCGCGCAGAATTTACGCCATACAATAAAAATAAAAACTGCTCTAAAGGATCAGCGTCAAGAACAGGCTCAAACGGCGATAAGATTCTAGGCGAAAAAATCTTTGCTTTTCTTTGGAGGACTGGTATATGTTTAGCTCTATATTCTGGTGGCACACTCGAACTAAAAAATCGCAGCGCAGAAAACATCGCACCTGAAAACGATGTAGCTACACCCAAAGCAATACCCCACGGACCTGAACACAATAAGAATAACCCCAGGCCAACCACAGCACCTACAGTGCAGGGTGTCGCCCAATGATTCATCACCTGAAGAAAAAAAGTTGGTGAGATGCTATCCGTTTCTTTTGTAGAACGTGCCATTCATAGACTCCTAGCACTAATCAACCTTAAGATTAATAGCATCTTCTTTTTGGACAATAGGTTTTCGATAAATATGTACTTGTTGAACCACAGGCTCAAGCCATGGACCCGAAACATCATAGGTATAACCACTGATTTTCTCCATACCTTGATTAATTAACTTGCTCGCCACCCATGTTGCAATACCTGCAACAGGTCCGCCAGCAATGGTTGCTACAATCGGTAAGCTTGCCGTAATATGAGGTGATATATGTAACGATATATCATATAGATGCTTATCTAAATCAAGCGAGCCCTTCATGGTTGCGCGCGCGACAGGACCATCTATATCACTATCTTCTGTATCCATGATGCCGTGCGCCAAAACAAAGTTTCCCTCAAATTTATCAAAACTATACCCTGATTTCGATAAATCACTAAAATCTAACTTTAAGCGCCTCGGAATTGTTTGTAAGCTCAAAATACTTAAAAGTTTTCCAAGCCCCATTTTCTTCTCTGTTTCAGGACTTAGGTGCGTAATACGCCCGTCTTTAAAAATAATATGCATGTTACCCGTGATATTTTTTAACGAAAAATCATCAGGTGAACCATCCCATCGCCCACTCAATTTCAAATCACCGCTTTTCGCCTCAACCACGGGAGAAACACCCCAGTAATTTAAAGCCTTCTCTAAATCATTTATTTTTAAGCGCGCATCAAGTAACGTTTGAGGTTTAGGCTCTTCTTGCCACCCTCCTGAAAACATAAACTCGTAATTCTCAGCGCTTAAAGCGCCCGACTCTAATCGCCAACCACCCTCGTCAAGACGCTTGCCTTTAAGTGATAACTTACCGGCATCCACATCACCGATCAGTAACGAACCTAACGTTAAATCTATATTTGGAATATTATTCGGCTTCCATTTACTTTCATGTGACTCAGATAAGCTAGAAGGCGCGACGACCCAGCGCGAGACATAACCACCTAAACTATCATGTTTGGTATCATAGGTTAAACTTGCTGACGCAGCCTCTTCGCTCATTGTAATAGACCAAGCTCTACCAGGTGTACGATGTGCATTCAGCTTCATATGCTTATAATGCTGATTAAATACCTCAACCTCATTGAATTTAAATGCGACCGTCCGAAACGAATCAAACCATGTTGTAGAACCCGATGCTTTCAATGGCTCAGATAATTTTGCGCGAGCCGCTTGCCAAGGCTCCCAATCCAAACGATTCAATTCGCCTCGAAGAGTAACGCCTGATTTTTTACTTAACACAGCCTGTTGATCACCGACAAATACCTCACCGCGTGCGAGATAAAAAGGCAATGTCTTACCATCAAACCAAACATCGGCACTTAATCGTTTATGATAGTCAATACTCAAGCGCGCACCACGTGTAAGATTAAAATAAGTTCCTACCTTAAGCGGAACCTGTTCTTCACGAGTTTTTCCCAAAGGCGCTGGCAACGCGATATCCAGGCCCTCCAGAGACGAGCTCATCGTCACCTTATCTAAATCATCCGGATCGTCCGTAATCACCACCTGACTATTAAATGCAACACGTCCTTGCATCAGAGCAAGCACGGGCATTGATAAAGCATCTTGAAGACCATTAACCGAGAGATGTCCATCCATATCAATCGCTAAGCCATGCTCCGCTCCAGATACCGGATGAACATCAAGTTTAATCGGTTCATTAAACAATTGAGCGGTTAAATAACTGGGCAGCACACCGTGCTCGTCAAACGGCAAAGCACCGGATAAATGATGCAGTCCAACCGTTTGCGATAAATCTTTCACAAAAAGATCATTATCTTGAAAATCTACACGTCCTTGTACTTTTAATTTATCAGGGCCAGGATAAAATGGAAAATCCATGGCTAAACTTAATACGGCAGGACGCTTAATCATTAAGCTATCCAATTTCGCCAAACGTTCATGCAAGGGCGAGTTCGCAATATATCCAAGCATATCTTCACAAGGAGCCGTCGCTTCTGAACGGACCGACAACACTTCACGCCCCAGGCCTAAATCAGTCACGCGAAGATTAGCATGCTCCATAGGCATCCCTTGAAACATTGCTTGCGAGACATCTGCTGCTAACGTTCGTTTGTCGAGATGCAACGTTGCACTAACATCTTTTGTTAGTGGCCAGTTAGGATTAAAACGTAAATCCACACCACTCATCGACCCGGTTATTAAAAAATCGCCTGGACCATCATCAAATGGAAACGTCTTCAATGGCCCCTGAACGTGCACACGTCCTGATGCCTGGTCTACACGCGTAATATCATGCTGAATCCATGTCTTTAATTTAGGTTTAATACCCTCTTCAGGAAGGTAGGGCAACCAAAACGTTGCATCATGAAGTGCAAACGATACATCGCCTTGTAACGTTCCTGCGGAGTCACGTGAAACATCATCCAACACGCCTCGTGCACTAAACACCCCATTAGGATGTTGAAGAACACCACGCTCGAAACTTACACGCCAGCCATGACTCAACGCTTTCCAAACCACCGTCGCATTCACTAAATCAAACACCAGTGGCGCTCTATTTCTCATCGAAAGCCTAACGTTTTCGCCGTCTAAGGCTAGGCGCCCTTCTTTCGGCTCCCAGGCCAATGCGCCTGATAATTGATTAACTGCGGGAATTTTATCTCGCTCATGCCAAGAAATATGCGAAAACCGAGATAAAACATAATCAAGCTTTCCATCCTGAAAACCTAATTGTGTATTATTTAATTGCCCTCGGGGCTTCATCGCAAGTAACGGCTGCAAGACTTCAGGGCCGTCTTGTAATAGCTCACGTGTTGGGCCAAGTAAAATTGTTTTCACAAAAACACGGTAACGTTGTTCTTCAGCCTTATAATCCAAGGTCATCGCGTTTTCAGGCCACGTAGTTTTACCGGCTTTCAATCGAACATGATCGGCACTCCACCGCCATCCGTCAGCCCCCCCTTCCCAAACCATATTGGCACTGAAACGATCGATTTTTTTTGCTTGCTCTTGGGTGCTTTCTTTCCAAACTAAATCACGCATTCGTACAACAGCATGCGCCGACGTAGGGCGTGCATTACGAAGATCTAACCACAGCTGAAACTCACCTCGACCTTCGGTGATTTGATAAGGCATCGGTTTAAAAAAAGAACGCCACTCCGAAAAATCAACACGTTCAGCTGATAAATATAGACTCCCTCGGGCACCTGAAGTAAAGCCACTGGATAAATCTAAATCAGCTAAAAGTGACACAACACTGGGTTGCTCGCCTTCGAGACTCGCATGCCCTTTCACACGATAATGCCCATCATGATTCGACGCGACAATCGTTAAAGGCTTAATCGGCGTCACACGACCATCTTGCCAATGAAGCGTAACACCTACGCGTTTCATGACTATTTTTTGATGTGCAAGCAACCAAGCTAATAAGTCATCAAAATCTGTCGAAGCATCTGCTTTAATACCTCCATCTGAGGCACTTCCTTCTAACGCCCAATGCTCATTACCTTGCTTCAGGTTAAGACGACCATCTTCAATAAACAACACACCCGGTTGAATGCGCCAGTGCAAGAGCGAACGCATTAAATCAATTCCTACGAGCAACGCTTTAAGTTCCAGCACCGATGACGATGCTTCTTGTTCGGAAACAAGTACACCATCCAATTTTAAAACCGGCTCAAACCAATACCAACTGGTTTTCATATCTTGAATAGATACAGGCGCACCTAACAGCGTTGTAAGACGTGTTTCAAGCTCAGTTTTATATTGCGCGGCCCAAGGCGTTAGGGCACGAAAAATACTCACAATAATTGCAAAAATCACAAGCAAAATAGCACAAGCCATCCAGATTCGCTTAAGCCATAGCACAAACCTTACGGGCATACGTTCAGATATTATTTGGGCAACACGATCCCATGCTTTCATTGTTCCACCACATCAACGCCTACTGGAGGCGTAAATTGAAATAAATTCTCTGGCAATACTAAGTTCATTTTAGCCTTGTCAAAGCGTACAACCGTGCGCTGTCCTAATTGATCGTATAAATCCATGCTCGCTAAATAATCACCGTCAAAGCGAAGTATAACACGCTGTATATTCGCTTGTTTTCCACGCGCTTTTAGCTTAAAAATTTCTAGCTTACCATCACGTTCAGATTCCACAGAAAAATCAGATACCAAATGTGATTTATTCTCACTTAAAAATAATCCGGCAGCAGCGCCCATCGATTCAGTTTGTGGCTTAACCGTCACTTGCTCAAGATCAACATCATACATCCATATCTTTTGGCCATCTGCAATCAATAGCTGCTCCAAGGGTTTTTTTGTTTCCCACCTAAATTGACGGGGCCTCACAAAAGCCATAGAACCCGAGCTTTGTGAAAGTGATCGTTTTTTTGCATAAATCTGCTGTGAAAAAGAAGCTGTCATTGCGTGTATATGGCTTAATTTACCCCATAAAATATCACTTACCTCACCTGCATACGCATTCTGAAGCATAAAAAAACAAACAAAACCTAAAGCCACTCGGCTGCGCTTCATAACGACTCTCCATCGGACGATGGTACGAGCACATCACGCATCCCCCCCTCCATCGGCCCAATAATACCGACGCGCTCCATTTCATCGATCAAGCGTGCTGCACGATTATAGCCAATTTTAAAACGTCGCTGAACAGATGATGTGCTTGCTTTTCGCGCGGTCGTAACAAATTGAACGGCTTCATCATAAAGCGCATCAGCTTCTTCAACATCATCTCCCATGCCCGATTCACCACTGTCGTTTGTATCATCTGTGATAGCATCAATATATTCAGGCACACCTCGCGTACGCCAATCATCGGCAACGCGATGCACTTCCTGATCATCAACAAATGCGCCATGCACACGCAACGGTGCGCCAGTACCTGGCGCAAGATATAACATATCACCATGACCTAATAATTGATCGGCACCTTGTTGATCTAAAATCGTACGAGAATCAATTTTAGACGACACTTGAAACGAAATACGTGTCGGAATATTAGATTTGATCAATCCGGTCAACACATCAACCGATGGTCGCTGTGTTGCTAAAATAAGATGTATGCCTGCTGCTCGTGCTTTTTGAGCAATACGCGCAATCAACTGCTCTACTTTTTTCCCTACAACCATCATCATGTCAGCCAGCTCATCAATCACGACAACAATATAAGGCAAAGAACTCAATTCAGGCGGCGTCTCATCCATACTCTGTGTGGGCTTCCATATCGGATCCGTCAACGGCTTACCTGCTGCTATAGCTTCATCTACTTTAGTATTAAAACCTGCAAGATTACGCACGCCAAGCGCGGCCATCAAACGATACCGGCGTTCCATCTCTTGCACACACCAACGCAGTGCACTTGCGGCCTCTTTCATATCTACAACAACAGGCGTTAACAAATGTGGAATACCGTCATACACCGAAAGCTCAAGCATTTTAGGATCAATTAAAATCAAGCGCACCTGCTCTGGCGTCGACTTAAACAACAAACTCAAAATCATGGCGTTAATCCCCACGGACTTTCCAGATCCCGTCGTACCTGCTACTAATAAATGCGGCATTTTAGCCAAATCCACAATCATAGGATGCCCTGCAATATCCACACCTAGAGCAAGCGTCAACGGTGAATGTGCTTGTTGATAAACCTCTGATGTAAGGACTTCTGATAACACCACCATGGCACGATTTGGGTTAGGCAACTCAAGCCCAACGACCGTTTTTCCAGGTATAATTTCAACCACACGCACACTCGTTACAGACAACGAGCGCGCAAGATCTTTTGCAAGCGCTGAAAGCTTACTCACTTTAACGCCTGCTGCGAGCTGCAGCTCAAAACGCGTAATCACAGGACCTGGATGAGCCGCAACCACATCCGCTTGAACCCCAAAATCTAATAGATGTTGCTCCACATCACGTGAGAGCATTTCTAGCGCCTCATGAGAATAGCCTTCGACATGTTGCGATGTTTCAGCTGCGATGGCTAACAAATCTAACGGAGGTAACCCTCCAAGCACAGGAGCTTTTACTTCATCAGGCATACCCAAACCATCAGGAATTTCTGACATATCTGATATATCAGATATGTCAGATATGTCAGATATATTTAAAACATCTGTCATCTCTGTAACATCCGTAACACCAGAAATATTAGATATTCCAGAAGATGTTTCAGCGACCTTAGTATTCGTAAATGCTCGCACCTTCAATTTATCTGAAATCAGCTTACGCCGAGGTGTGACAGGTTCTTTTTTTTGTGTATTCTTTACCGCTGGTTTTGGTCGAAGCAATACAGGAGCTATCGTCGCTGCTGGCTCCTTAGATATTTGCTTTTTATTCTGTGACAGACGCTCAAAAAATTTAACTCCCGCACGCAAGCCTACACGAGCCGAAGCTAGACTCGATCGTAAACTCATCCATGCATATTGCCCAAGCCGCTCAATCACATGCCCCCATGAAAGCCCTGTCAACCAAGTCACACCCACCAAAAAGATTGCCAAAAGCAATAACAAAGCGCCCTCAGGATTTAATGTTCGATAAAAAAATTGTGCGATCACATGACCCAGCATACCACCGGGTTGATGAAGCAATAACGCGCCCCCACTGACCCAAAATACAAGCAGCCCACATCCTGAAATTAAAACTAAGGCCAAACCTACGCTGCGCAAAACAAGCATGGGCTTACTAACCACACCCAACGTTCGATGATCGTTTAAAATAACCCACGATAAAAAAGCTAAGCTAAACGGAAGCGCATAGGCAACATATCCAAAAATTGCATATAAAAAATCTGCTGTATAAGCGCCAACTCGCCCACCCGCATTTCCTACAACAAGACTTGCCTTTGTCGTATGAAACCAGCCAGGGTCGCGTGTTTGATACGTCGCAAGTGCAAGAAACACAAACAATGCGGCTGTAAAAATCAAAATAAATCCGCCCTCACACAGCCGCCTTAACCACAGCGGAAATGAAGAGGCTTCTAAAGAAAGAGGTGCATGATCCGTTTGTTGTTTATCCATAAGTATTTTAAAGCTTTTCAAATTGTCATACCATGACCGATATTAACATAATAAACCGCTTAATAAATCGCTAGGAAGACAAGCTCATGCATACAAATAACCATCATCGCTTAATTATTTTAGGTTCAGGCCCTGCAGGATACACCGCAGCCGTTTATGCGGCACGTGCAAACCTTAATCCAACGCTTATTACTGGCATGGAAATCGGAGGTCAACTCACAACCACAACTGACGTCGATAACTGGCCCGGCGATGTCGAGGGCTTACAAGGCCCAGCTCTTATGGAGCGCATGCAAGAGCATGCCAAACGCTTTGATACCAACATCATTATGGATCACATAACCCATGCAGATCTTAAGCAAACACCGTTTGTACTCAAAGGCGACACCGAAACATATACATGTGACGCACTGATTATTTCAACTGGCGCATCTGCTCGCTATTTAGGACTACCATCGGAAACCGCGTATCAAGGCCGTGGGGTTTCGGCATGTGCAACGTGTGATGGCTTTTTCTTCCGCAACAAAAACGTTTGCGTTATCGGTGGTGGTAACACAGCCGTTGAAGAAGCTTTGTATTTATCAAATATTGCCGCCTCTGTCACACTGATTCACCGACGCGACACACTGCGCAGTGAAAAAATCTTACAAGACAAATTATTTGACCGCGCAAAAAACGGTAACATCAAACTGTTATGGGATCATACGTTAGAAGAAGTTTTAGGCAACGAACGAACTGTCACCAGCGTTCGTGTGCAACATACAAAAACACAAGAGCAGCAGACACTCGATTTTGATGGTGTGTTTATTGCCATTGGTCACACCCCAAATACAAGCTTATTTGAGAACCAACTCGACATGCGTGATGGCTATATTCAAATTAAAACCGGCCTCGAAGGCATGGCTACTTCAACTAACATTCCAGGTGTATTTGCCTGCGGCGACGTCGCTGACAGCATGTACCGTCAAGCCGTTACCTCTGCGGGTTTTGGTTGCATGGCGGCCCTGGATGCTGAAAAATATCTCGAATAAATTAACAAAAAAAGAATCAAATAAAAAAGCCACTCAAATTCCTTGTGACTTGAGTGGCTTTTTTTATACATATGTCTATCCACTAAAATTAACTACAATCTCCTCCAACCACACACGGATATAAAGCCTTGGCAAATTGATATCCCGTTGTCGCATCATAATTTGCGGTCCAACCAAACACGCCCCCTATATCAGGATACGTCGCTGGAGGTACATACGTGTCACAACTTGTATTATCACGTAAACACTGGATAGCCTGCTTAGCAACGGTTGTATCAACAGCAGGCCCCTGACCATCAACCGCCCCCGATGAGTTCGGAACCAAATAACCTATCGCCACTTGTGAAGGCGTTAAATGACTCGTGTAAGGTAAGAAATTTCCTGGAGCGCCTTGAGGCCAATCGGCTAACAACGTTGTTGCAAAGGCAACCGCTGAATCAGGTGATGACGTCAGTGTCGTACCATCAACAGGATAACACACCCCATCAATACCAAAAGCACAGCCAGAATTGTAATTTTGCCATGCAACCCACTCAAGCGAACTGTAGGTTTGCATCACAATGGCTGAATACAATCCAAAAATTTCGTCATACGTTGATGTGGCTGATATTTGAGGCAATTGTGGTGTTAACGAAATCAAAAACCGGTCACCCGAATACGCAAAATAATTCTGATATAAGTCATTGATAATGCTGATCAAATAATAAGATGTACATGGTGATGAGAGCGGATCAGTCAAAGTACAGCCTGCACCTGGATCCGCAAAATCTTTTGCGGGATCACTGTAGTAGTTTGCCGCAGAAACACCCGACTCAATATCAAAATCAAACCCATCAAAACCATACCCATCGGACAACGTCTTCAATGCCGCAGTAAAATTCCCTTGGAATTGTGCTGGATCATAATTCGGTGAAGTTCCAACGCCAAATTCAGCAGTGTATAAACTCACGGTCGTATCAGGAATATTGGTTGATGCACCACCTATTGAAAGTAAAACTTTGATACCCGCCTCATGAAGCGTTTCAATATAAGCATACAAATCACTATCATATGGAGCTTGAGAACTACCTGGATCATAACCATTGCCACTTAAAGCCCCCAGACTTACGCTTCCACCGGTCTCTGTAAAAACACCAAAAGCAATGAGAATATGCGTATAACCTGCGGCTGCAAGATCAGCTGCTGGAAGCGCATCTTCCCATCCATACACATACCCAATCACTCGGCCGGGTGCTGACGACGTGCTATACCTTTGTGTTGATACGGGTTTATTGCCCGCAGCATTCAAAGCCAAGTCAAAATGCATTTTTCCTGAATTACGCGTAAACGTGTGGGGCAGAACCGGTAACTTGGTCGCACCCTGCCCATTAAGAGAAAACATACAATAACCATTTTTTGGATTTAAATTACACCCAGGAACCGTATCTCTTGAGTCCAGAAATTTTATTCCCGCATAAGGATAGGCACGGCCTGGTATGCTTGGCGCAATAGATAAAACGCTGCCTGCTCTGGGTGAACTCTGAAAAACAGCCCTAAGAAGCGGGTGCGCGGCCTGAGCTCCCCATGCACACAGCAAAAGTGCTATCACGACCACTAACTTTATTCTAGGTAACATCCGTTTCATATTGAATCCTTTGTTTGGTTAGCGTGTATTAAATTACAATTGAACACATGACGGCATTGGCATAAACCGTTCCTGTTTTCAGCGTGTTTTTCACTTGATCATTAACAACATTAAAACTGCCCTGACCTAAATAAAAGAACTGATAACCGCATTCAAGCGGTGCATCGCCAAAAACATGATCAAAATTCAGACTGGCACCTGCCGTGGCACTAAATACTGTTGTAGTTTTGTTTGCAAAAAAATCATTAGGAACTGAAACCGCAGTGCCACCTGGAGTATTTTGCTCCCTAAAAGACGTGGTACGCATAAAATTAGGACCAATACCCACATCGACGCTCAACTGAGGAGCAACCGAAGGTATATTTATCATAGATTTTGCAACAGCATAAAGCGGAAAATTCGTTATATTATAAGCGTACGTTAAATTTTCAAATTCATTTTCTTGAAAGATCGAACCTGAAACAGACGTTTTAGCTAGATAAAATGCGTTAAGCCCATAACTCAAACTATATTGATCTCTCACTTGGCCATCGAAGAAATACCCCACACCAAACAATCCATTGCTCTTATTGCTTTTTGATAAAGTATAGCGATCCCCTATCATGTCATTAATTTCAATAAACTGTTCGCGACCTGCGTCACTCCAGAATCCTCCTGCCTGCAATGCAAGATGACCTTTTTTTAGAGTATCTTTGACATTATCTATACTCACAGGTGTAGACAAAACGTTCTGACAATAAAGCCCTAAAAGTGCGAACAGTACCGAAGATACGGCAAGATGTTTTTTGTTTTTTTTTGTTGAATAAATCATCAAACACATCCCTTGTGTGAATAAAATTACTCAATAACCATACAAAAAACAGAACAAAAAAACAATATATATACCAATCAAGTGATGCGATCAGTACTTTATCAACAGGTGACCTGATAGAATCAATCGAATACATGATATGAATTTATTGATTGGATCACATATTTTATGAAAAAGCTTATGCTCATTGTTTTGCTCTTTGTTTCTAACCCTAGTATTCCCAGTGTTCTCGATGACAACATCATCACAGCCCTTCATTCACTTAAAACATCACACAATAGACTCCATACCACTCAAATTAACGCACTATCTATCATTGTTTTTGCCATTTCAGCGGATGAAATGAGCTCTATCGAACACCGCCTAAAAAAAATCACGAGCATCAAATATCAACGATTAGGATTTATGCCAGCATTTCTTATCAGCATCCAACCCAATGAAGCATTGCTTCGTGAAGTTTCTCAATTTTCTGGGGTAGCTCGATTGAGCCTAAAACCTACTGGAAAGGAAGAGTCGCAGGTTACTTCGCAGTCTATTTTACTCGAACCATCGGCAGATTATCCAAACATATCCAACTGGTACGCGCATGGTTATTCCGGTGAAAATCAAACTGTGGGACTTTTAGATAGCGGCATTGCTCGTGAACATATGGGCCTTCGAGGCAAAACAATACATATTCGTCAAGAGCCAGGTTCATTTTACGATCATTATATTCATGGCGTCAGAACAGCTCATGGAACGGGTATTGCATGCATTTATGCAGGTATCGGATCGCCTTTGTTTGAGCAAGAAAAAGGTATAGCTTCACAAGCGGAAACAATCGAGATGGCTTTGGCTGGTGATTTTGCTTCTGAAAGCAGTGATGAACTAGGCATGTTCTTAACGTTTAATTCGCTGGATTGGTTACTTCATCGTGCACCGAAAAAACCTGATATTATTAATTATAGTTTTGGACATGGCGCAAGTACGTGTCCTGATTGCCCTGACTGGAGTGGTATATCTAAAATTGTTGACTATGTGATTAATAAGCAACATATTTTGTGGGTTAAATCGGCAGGCAATCAAGGCTGGGGTGAGCCCTCGTATCAAGCTCCGTATACCTCAAAACTAACCATACCTGCCGATAATTATAACGGTCTTACCGTTGCCAACATGAATTATGCTTTAGGTTTATTAGTGCAGAATACACCATCACGTTTTTTTCACCAAATCATGAACTCAAGTAGCCGTGGCCCCACCAAAATTGGTCGTAAAAAGCCTGATATTGCAGCACCTGGTAATAAAACACGCACATGCGCACCCGATCCATCGGTCTATAACTACATTCACTATTCTTCTTTGATGGATTATCAACATGGTTATCGATTGATGGGGGGAACAAGTTCAGCAACGCCTCACGTAGGTGCTTCAGTCTTACTGCTTAAATCTGCTGGCATTATTGATCCTAAAGCCATCAAAGCCTTATTAATTAATAGCGCAGATGCTTGGGATGATGGCGCCGTCCCTGTTGCCGATCCTGACAAGCAAGAAATAACTCATCATCAAGTCGATGGCTCTATGTGGAACCCAACCTATGGTTGGGGGTATCTAAATATGGATAAAGCATTTCATGAGCGTAATAATTTACTATCTCTCAGCTTATCAAGTACGAAGCCAACCCTATCTTTTGAGGTTTATTTACCTGTAGGCGGCAAAGTAACGCTGGTCCATGAACGCCGCGTAGGGCATGAAAAAGATGGCCGTGAATGGTCGTTAACACCGCTGGAACTTAAGCTACATGACAAAAACACGCATCAGCTTATTGATATTGATAAGAGTAAGATTGACTCGGTTCATCAGGTGGCCAATTGCCATCGAACACAAGATGTCATGCACTGCAACCGTGATGATCTAGACCGATGGGTCACGATCACTGTATCGTTAAACAGTGATCATATTGACGGTGCTGATGAAGAAACGTTTAGTCTTGCATACTCAGCTCAAGTAAACACTCATATTTAAACAGCAAGATAGACATCAAACCGCACGGTTTTCCCTTCGACCGCATAATCGGGTTTAAGCAATGCTGGAAGACGAGCAGGCCATTTGACCACTACACGGCCTCGTGTTCGCGTGCGTGCTATTTCGAGCAGGCTCAACGCATCATCATCGGCACCGAGCAATGCTTGCAGCGCATATAAATCTTTTTTAACTTTTGCACTTTTTTCTCGTGCAGGATGCATGGGATCTAAATAAATAATATCCGGATAATTTTCTCGTGTAAGTGAGCTGAGATAGCTTCGCGCATCTTCCGCACACAATTCTAAATCTAGAGCTATGCTTTGCATCGCGTCCAGGCGCATTAAACCGTCTTGAAGCAACGCCGCGAGTACGGGCTCTCGCTCAAGCATAAGCACCTCTGCTCCCGATGATGCAAGAACAGCCGCATCTCTCCCCCAACCTGCCGTTGCGTCTATCACGCGCATACCTGGCTTTAATTTACAGGCACGCAAGATTCCTGTTTTTTTTACGCCAGGCCGACATCGTTTTTCAATAATATCTTGGAAATCAACACGCATAGGCGAACAATTTGGCATGCGCAATGCAAGCCCTAATGAACTTAGCTCAAGGCATGGTAGAAGCTGATGATTTGATGAAAGCTCAAGATGCAGTCCGAGTTGTTCAGCCCAAACTTGCGCTTGTTCACGTAATGCTTCGGTCGTATAGCTTAGGCTTCGGACGTTTGACATACAGGCATCAAGATTTCATCAACGCAATCTGCAAGTGATTCAAATTTTGGCACGTCAGGAAAATTTTCGAGTTGCGTTAAATTGGTCATTGGCGATAATACAACCATGGGACGAACATCCACCGATTTTGCCGTCAAGATATCCGTAATGCGATCACCGACCATGATAACATGCTCGAGGCTCTGTCCTAACTGCTTAGAAATCATATGTAACAAACCTGGCTGAGGTTTTCGACAAATACAGCCTGCATCGGGCATATGGGGGCAATGCTTAATCAGCGCAATATCACCTCCAGCCGCTTCAACATGCCGAACCATTTTTTCATGAATGGCGGCTAGTATACGTTCATCATACAAGCCGCGCGAAATACCCGATTGATTGGTCGCGATGGCCACGGTGTAACCAGCCTGATTCAGGCGTACGATGGCTTGAATACTCCCCGGCAAAAATAAAAATTCATCCGGCGATTTAATATATTGCAGCGAATCCTGATTAATCACGCCATCTCGATCAAGAATAATAAGTTTATTCATAGCACCTGCTCATAGCACTTGCGGTAAAAGCGACATATCAGCCACGCATTGTAATAAAGCCTGCAAGCGCGCTAACAAACGCAAACGATTTGCTTTAATATCCGCATCTTCGACCATCACCATCACGTGTTCAAAAAAAGCGTCCACGGGCTCACGTAACGACGTAAGTTCTACTAAAATATCACCATACAGCGCGTTCGCATAGAGCTCAGAAACCACCGCTTCAAGTTGAGTAATACGTATAAACAAAGCACGTTCAGGTGCATCTTGAAATAAGGCCTCATCAACCGGATGTATATCGCCTTGTGTTGCCGAAACATGTTTTAAAAGCTTATTCACACGCTTACACGCGGCAGCTAATATTTTGGCATCAGGCTGTTGCATAAAGCTTTCCAGTGCGACAATACGTGCATCTAAATCACGTAAGCAATCGGATTGCTTGGCAAGCGCAGCTTGCACTAATTCAGCCGCATTGCTGGCCGTATGATAATACGCTGGCAGACGACCTAATATAAACGTTTGTACCGCTGGTAAAAGCTCTTCATCTGATAAAAAGCGTGTGCCATAAGCGCATCGTGCAGCATTTAATAACGAACCTAGCCCAACAGACACAGGTAAAGCACCCAATAACCGTACGATAGCTAAAGCATGCCTACGTAATTTAAATGGATCACTCTCACCTGTGGGTTTTAAACCAATCGCAAACGTCCCCACGAGTGTATCGATGCGATCAGCCAAAGATAAAGCAATGCTTAACGATGATTTAGGTAACGCATCAGAAGAAAACCTTGGTAAATATTGCTCTTGTAACGCTACAGCTACAGCAGGCGTTTCAGCATCAATCTGAGCGTAATAATACCCCATGGTGCCCTGTAACTCAGGAAACTCACCGACCATCCCCGTTAGTAAATCACATTTACATAATAAAGCCGCCCTTGATGCGTCAGCCGCATCTAAACTTAGGGGCTCTATTAGATGACTCATGATGGCTTCGATACGTGCCGTTTTATCACGTAAACTTCCAAGTTTGGCTTGAAACACCACATTTTCAGTTGCTTTAACGCGATCATGCAACGATTGCTTTTGATCTTCAGCAAAGAAAAACTCAGCGTCACTGAGACGCGCTTTCATCACCGTTTCGTTACCTTTGATAACATGATCAGGCGATGTACTTTGAATATTCGACACCGTCACAAAATAAGGCAGTAAAGCACCTTGTTTATCTCGAACAGCAAAGCACTTTTGATGAGATTGCATCGATTCGATTAAAACTTCCGATGGAATATCAAGAAATTTAGATTCAAATTTAACAAGCAGTGCTGTGGGCCATTCAACAATCGATGCGACTTCATCCAGTAAAGCTTCAGGCATCACGGCCTCTGCATCAATCGGCAATAGAGCCTCAAGAACTGATGCGGTGATTGCATCACGTCGCGCTTTAAAATCAACCATCACCGAAGCATCTCGAAGACGCACCTCGTAATCTTTAGGCTGATTAATTTGAATCGATTCTGGATGATGGTAACGATGTCCAAAACTGAAATTATTTGTTTCACACCCTAATAATTCAAGTTTAACAACCTCTTTGCCAAATAAAAGAATGGCCCAATGCACAGGTCGAACAAAGGCTTGGCTTCCACTCCCCCAGCGCATGGGTTTAGGTATAGGTAACCCCATAACGGCATCATGTATAATATCGGGTAAAAGCTGAATTGTTGGGACAGCAGCCGTCATTGCCTGAAAGGCAAAGCGACGGCCTTTAAGGGTATCAATCACCACCAGAGCATCCACAGCAACCTGACACGATCGCGCAAAACCAAGCAACGCTTTTGAAGGCGTACCATCAGCCTGAAGACCTGCTTCTTCACGTGGTCCAAGGCGTTCTGTTGCATGACTGGCTTGTTCTAGTTGCACATCATGAATCAGTACGGCTAGACGACGTGGTGTTGAAAAAGCCTGTACCATGCCATGCATTAAGCGCGCTTTAGCTAAACCCGCCGTAATACGTTCTGCCAAAGCTTCAGCTAATGGAAAAACAGATCCAGATGGTAATTCTTCTGTTCCCAATTCAAATAAAAAATCTTGTGACATCAATCCACCTTCATTGGAAAACCTAGCGCTTCTCGCGCATGATAATAAGCTTCAGTTACAGCTCGAGATAATTGACGTACACGCAAAATATAACGCTGTCGTTCGGTAACCGAAAGCGCATGACGAGCATCCAATATATTAAATACATGCGAGGCTTGCATCACCATTTCGTAAGCTGGAATTGAAAGCCCACGCTCCGCTAATTGTCCAGCTTCTTCTTCACACATATCAAATTGTTTAAAAAGCCAATCAATATTAGCGAGCTCAAAATGATACGTCGACATCTCAACTTCTTGCTGATGAAACACGTCACCATACGTGATGGTTTTTCCCGAGTTCACACACCACGGCAAGTCATATACATTATCGACATTAAGAATCGACATAGCCAGGCGTTCAAGTCCATATGTCAGCTCACCGGTTACTGGATTACACGAACGTCCGCCGACTTGTTGGAAATAGGTAAACTGCGACACTTCCATGCCGTTTTGCCACACTTCCCAACCTAAACCCCAAGCACCCAGCGTAGGTGACTCCCAGTTATCTTCAACAAAACGTATATCATCTAATAAGGGATCAACGCCTAAAGCGCGCAGCGAATCCAAATATTTTTCTTGGATATCCAGCGGCGATGGCTTTAAGACCACTTGAAACTGATAATAATGCTGAAGACGATTTGGATTTTCGCCATAACGCCCATCGGTCGGTCGCCTCGAGGGCTGAACATACGCAGCATTCCAAGGCTCAGGCCCTGTTGCTCGTAAAAATGTTGCGGGATGAAACGTTCCCGCGCCTACTTGCATATCAAGCGGCTGAAGAATAATACATCCTTCAGCAGCCCAAAAGTTTTGTAGTGTCAGGATCATATCCTGAAACGTTGACGGTTTACTCATTATGATGCTGATTTTCCTGCTTGTTCAACCAAATCCTGCAAGGCTTCAACCGTTGCGGCACCTGGAATAAAGTTAGGTTCGTAATTTGCATTAAACTCACCATTGGGTGTTGATGCCACAATAAATGCCGGCGTACCCATTAAGTTCAAGTTATCAGCAAGCTTATGATTTGCTGCAAGCTCATCATCAATGGCTTTGCTTTTCATATCTTGTTTTAGTTTAGCCATATCCAGACCAATGGATTCAGCTGTTGATAAGACCAAAGCATCATCAAGACGTTTTTCTATTTTCAGTAAAGCGGCTTGCATGGCGGCGTACTTACCTTGCTTCGCTGCAGCTAAAGCTGCGCGTGACGCTGTTTCTGAGCGCTTTCCAAAGATAGGAAGTTCTTTATAAATTACACGTACATTTGCGTTATTTTTAGAAACTTCATTGATAACAGGCTTCATTCGCTTGCAATGAACGCATTGATAGTCAAAAAACTCAACCACAGTCACAGCACCTTTAGGGTTCCCGGTGACTGCACCGTCTTTTGTAAATTTAAATAACTGATCGGCATATTTAGATATTGCTGATTTTGCAACTTGTTGTGCTTCATCTTGCTGCTTTTTTTGAAGCGCTTGTGAGGCCTCGAGCAATACTTCAGGATGCGTGACCAAATAATTATGAACGACTTGTTCCACTTGTTGTTTCTGAGCTGCTGGCATCGCACTTTCAGCAGCTGTTGCTACTCCACCACAAACAAGCATACCCGCTACCAAGGCTGTTCGTGCGGTTAACGTATATTTCAATTTCACGCCTTTCTCCTTATGTCGCATTTTATGTCGCATTTAAAACAAGTTGATTTCCTACGAAACAGAAACTAGCATTTGTTTCTTAAGAATTCAAGTTAAGTTCGCGTAAGCCGCAACCAACCACTTGCATCCGTGTGTTTTAAAGTTTACTTGAACTCGTGTGTGCGCACCACTGCCTTCAAGCGCAAGCACCACACCCGCGCCAAATTTAGCATGCTTCACTTCTTGTCCCAAACGAAATCCACCAGGCGCATCGTCTTCATAAAAACGTACCGGTTTATTTGAACCTACACCGGTGGTTCCTGCTTGTGGTGCATACGCCTTCTTTTTAATTTTAATTTCTTCAAGCAAGTGCTCTGGCAGCTCTTTTAAGAAACGCGAAGGCTTATGATATTCTTCACGCCCATACTGCCTACGAATTTCAGCATACGAAATAATAAGTTTTTTCATGGCACGTGTCACGCCGACGTAACACAACCGTCGCTCTTCTTCCATACGCGCTTCATCTTCCATCGATTGCCGTCCGGGAAATAAACCTTCCTCCATACCAACTAAAAACACTTGCGGAAATTCTAAGCCTTTGGCCGCATGTAACGTCATCAGATGCACATGTGGCACACTATCATCGGCTTGTCGTTCACCACCTTCAAGCGACGCATGCGCTAAAAAATCACTTAAGATCTCAGTAATTTCTTCGTCTTGCTCTTCTTGATACTGACGAGCCGCATGAATAAGCTCTTCTAAATTTTCTCGCTTACCTTCGGCGCGCTCGCCTTTCATGGTCGCAAAATGTTGGTGTAAGCCACTGGTTTCGATCACGCCTTTAACTTGTACTTCTAACGCTTCAGCGGCCAAGTCACCTTGAAGCTTTTCAATTAACTTAACAAACCCTGCGAGTGCATTGCCTGCGCGCGCAGAAAAAACACCGGCTTCGAGCTGAGCCACAGCCGTACTCCAAAGAGAAACACTTTGTTCACGTGCTGCAACGCGTATGGTCTCCACTGTTTTTTCGCCAATTCCTCGTGTTGGAAAATTAACAACGCGCTCAAAAGCAACGTCATCTTCCACGTTAGCAACCAAGCGTAAATACGCAAGCGCGTCTTTAATTTCAGCGCGCTCAAAAAAGCGAACCCCGCCATGAATATGATACGCAATATTACCTCGTAGCAACGCCTCCTCAAGTACCCGTGATTGAGCATTCGAACGGTATAAAATAGCAATGTCACTCGGTGAACGACCGGCATCAAGCGCCATAGAAATACGTTCTGCGACAAAGCGCGCTTCATCCAATTCGTTTAAGGCACCATAAACCGTAATTTTTTCACCTGCATGACCATCGGTCCACAGAGCTTTGCCTAACCGCCCCGTATTATGGGTAATTAAGCCATTGGCCGCCTCTAAAATCGTTCCCGTTGAACGGTAATTTTGTTCAAGTCGCACAACACTGCTATCACTAAAATCTTCAGAAAACCGCTGAATATTTTCAACTTTGGCGCCACGCCATCCATAAATCGACTGATCATCATCACCCACCGCCATAACAGCCGTATCAGCACCTGCTAGCAAGCGAATCCAGGCGTATTGAACAGCATTGGTATCTTGAAACTCGTCAACCAAAATAACTTTAAAACGCGCTTGATAGTGCGCAAGTAACTCAGCATTATCACGTAGCATTTCATGGCAACGCAGCAATAATTCAGCAAAATCAATCACACCTGCAACCTGGCATGCTTTTTCATAGGCTTGATACACTGCAAGCCATGTTCGACCAGGTCCATACGACGGTACTTGAACATGAGCCGGCCGAAGTCCTTCGTCTTTGCGTCCATTAATAAATGCCTGTGCTTGCTTAGGCGGCCATTGATCGGCCTCCAAATTCATCGCAGCCATCACGCGCTTAATTAAACGCAACTGATCATCACTATCTAAAATTTGAAAGTGCTCAGACAAACCTGCAAATTCATGATGCTGACGCAATAAACGATGACATAAGCCGTGAAACGTACCGACCCAAAGGCCTTGTGTTCCATTATTAACCATAGCATTCAAACGTGCACGCATTTCACCGGCCGCTTTATTAGTAAACGTTACGGCCAAAATAGCATGGGGTGATAAATCATGTTCTGAAATCAACCATACCACACGACTGACAAGAACCCTGGTTTTTCCACTACCGGCACCGGCTAAAACCAAAACATTACCCATAGGTGCAGTCACCGCGTCACGCTGACGCTCATTCAAACCCATCACACTCACGTCTTCCAAAATCATACTCCATACACAAATTCTTAATTGCCGCCTATTCTACACTGAACTACCCTTCACACCTACACCCAATTCTGTTCTACTATAACTACTTGTTTTTTTATAATTAAAATAATAATGCATTTTATTTCTCGAAGTTCTGTCCAAAATCCTATCCGCTGCTCGGTGCTTAAACCGCTGCTCGGCTTAAGCATCATGCTTTTATCCAGCTGCGTCGCGGTAGGCCCTAATCCAGACGATCCATACGAGAAAATTAATCGTAAAATTTACAGCTTTAATTCGGTTTTTGATAAATATATTTTAAAACCACCCGCAAAATTTTATGCTTTTGCTATTCCTGCACCTGTTCGTGCTGGCGTTAATAACGTATATAATAATATTAATATGTTCCCTACGTTTGCCAATGATGTCTTGCAAGCTGATTTTCAGCAAGCCATCTTAGATTTCTGGCGCTTTGTAATTAATTCAAGTATTGGTATTGGCGGAATTTTTGATGTCGCAAGCTTATGTCAACTTCCGTTGCATGAAAACGATCTGGGTATTACCTTTGCTAAATGGGGCGATACACACTCACCTTATGTGATGATCCCGTTTCTCGGGCCCAGTACAATTCGTGATGGCTTTGGCTTAATGTTTGATTACACGTTTTTTACGCCTTATCCTTATATTCATAAAGCCTATCTTATTGAAAGCGTTTTGGTTCTTCGTTACATCGACTTACGCTCGCGCATGTTTGATACGGATAAGTTTATTTCTCAAGCACCCGACTCTTACGCTTTCATGCGAGATGCTTATCTTCAGCACCGTAATTTTTTAATTCATGGCGAGCAAGAAACCACCCCTGGCGAACTCTATGTTGACGAAGCTGAGGGCGAAATAGAACCAGTCTTGATGAACAGTCCTCCTGCAGGAAAAAAAGCATCTGAATTTCCAATTACAACAAATTAGCAGGTTTACTCGTGCATCAGCTGCTCGATATGCCTGCGACATGTCAAAGGCTTCGCAATATACCCCATCCACTGTCGGGTCCCACCGGTACCTGTAATCAGCAATGAACCGTACTGAAACAAACTACCTATAATAGATTGACGGATATCAATACTTTCTATTTTAGCGAGTGGTATATCAATCGTTTGGCGAACTAAAATACCGCTACGTAAAATCACCTGTCTTTCTTTAATCGTGAGTGATGAAAATTGATACGTGAGCCACATCAAGCCTCCCCAAGCAAGCGCAATAAAGATAGCCAGCACCCCAACCTCACGAAAAGAAACAGACGCAAAACTAAGCCACAGTCCAAGCAATAACATTAAAACAGGCCATACAAATAAAATCCAATGCAGGCGAGCCTGATAGATCACACGTTGCTTGCTCATGATTCAATTCTCCAAATTTATGCTGCACATGTGTATACTAAAACATATTGAACACGAACAGACAAACACCATGCGTAAAATAACTCAATGCTTTAATACTCCACTTGCTTCGATTTATAAACAAGCTTCACAATTGGATAGCTTAACCCGGTTGGTTCAACGCCACCTCAAAAAGAATGAGCATGAATCTGTTCCGTGTACAGTGAGTCGTTTTACGAGTGGTTGCTTAATACTTGCGGTAGACGATCCTGTGTGGGCCGCACAACTACGCTTTGAACTACCCAACTTGCGCGATAAGCTTCGACAAGAAGGCCTTCATCAGCTCACATCGATTCGCATTAACTTATTGCCGGCAACCCCAGCAGCCAAACCACCTAAAAAGAAAAGTCGCGATGTTTGTATTTCAAATAACGCCAAGCGTAATATTCATGAGAGTGCCGCTCATTGTAGCTACGCCCCACTCAAAGAAGCGCTAGAGCGCCTCAGCAAGCATCAAGCTTCGGCTAGCACCAAATCAGGTAAAGGGTAGTCTTTTGCCTCAGGGTAAACATACTCCCAAGCATCTTCCTTTGCGATTAAGGCACGTAACAATTTATTATTAAGCGCATGCCCTGAGCGATAACCTTCAAAAGCACCAATAAGACTCGAACCCAGCAAATACAAATCACCGATCGCATCTAATATTTTATGCTTAACAAATTCATCGTCGAAACGCAGACCATCATCGTTCAAAATACGGTAGTCATCTACGACAATTGCATTATCAAGACTTCCGCCTTTAGCTAAATTCGCTTCGCGAAGTTTTTCATAATCAGACAAAAAACCAAACGTTCGTGCACGACACACTTCTTTAAGATAAGACGTTGCTGAAAGATCATACGCCGCAGTCTGAGGTTTATCGTTGAAAACAGGATGTTCAAAATCAATCGTAAACGATACACGGTAGCCTTTATGCGGTAAAAATTGCACATACTTTCCGTCTTCTTCAACGCGTACTGGTTTTTTAATTCGAATAAACCGCTTGGATGCATTTTGTTCACAAATGCCTGCTGATTGAATTAAAAAAACAAACGGTGCAGCACTTCCATCCATGATCGGTACTTCAGGTCCGTCGATATCAACGTAAGCATTATCAATGCCCAAACCGGCCAAGGCAGAAAGTAAATGCTCAACTGTAGCAACACGAACACCATTGTGTTCAATCGAGGTACATAGCGTTGTATCACTTACATGCTCATATGAGGCTGGAATTTCAGGAATAGGATCAAGATCGATTCGCCTGAACACAATTCCTGTATTAATAGGAGCAGGGCGCAGCGTCAATAATATTTTGTCTCCCGAATGCAAACCCACGCCAGTGGCTTGGATAACGGCCTTCGGTGTTCTTTGTTTTATCACTGTGCTACTCACCTTGTTGCTTCCCCTATAGGCTGCCACATAAACCGGAACGATTCTAACAACAAACCATTGATTAGTCTAAGACTTTTAGGGGAGCATCTGCCCCTCAATATAATATTACGATATAACCACCTAAAAACTAGGCTTCTTCGTGCTCATGTCGTCTCAAAAACGCCGGTATGTCCAAGTAATCAACATCCGGAGCTGCGTCACTCTTTTTGGGTTGCGCAGCAGATAATGTCGGGCTTGTGACTTGCTTTCGGGCAACTGCTGGGCGCTCTAATTGTTGATAATCCAAGCTTCCATCACGGCGTCGCGCTTCAAACAATGGAGCACGTTCAGGAGCCTTCGTTGTATGTGGCACACTTTTCTCTTCACCACCCAACCCCGTAACAATCACCGTGACACGCATCTCGTCGGTCATATCAGGATCAATCACTGTTCCCACAACAACCGTCGCATCATCTGAAATAAATTCTTTAACAACATCGCCCACTTCTTCAAATTCCCCGATGGACATATCTAATCCAGCCGTGATATTAACCAAAATACCGCGTGCGCCAGAAAAATTTACATCCTCAAGCAACGGCGATGCAATCGCAGCTTCAGCCGCCTGACGCGCACGTTGTTCGCCACTAGCACAGCCCGTACCCATCATCGCCATGCCCATTTCAGACATTACCGTCCGAACATCCGCAAAATCGACATTAATTAAACCAGGACGCGTAATTAAGTCCGCAATCCCTTTGACCGCACCAAGCAATACGTTGTTTGCCGCTTTAAATGCATTAAGTAATGTAATATTTTTACCTAGCACACTCAATAATTTATTATTAGGAATCGTAATCAACGAATCCACTTGCTCAGCCAAGCGCCGCATACCTTCTTCGGCTGCAAGCGTGCGCTGCTTGCCTTCAAAAGAAAAAGGCTTGGTTACAACTGCAACGGTTAGAATTCCTAAGCTCTTTGCAACTTCGGCAAACACAGGAGCAGCTCCTGTTCCTGTTCCACCACCCATCCCTGCGGTAATAAACACCATGTCAGCACCTTGCAGCACTTCTTTGATGTACTCGCGGTCTTCTTCAGCAGCGTCTTGACCAATTTGAGGGTTAGCACCGGCACCTAAACCTTTCGTAAGCTCATCACCGAGCTGCATTTGAACTTCAGCTTTAGAATGACGGAGCGCTTGGGCATCTGTGTTTGCACAGATAAACTTCACCCCCTCGATGCGTTCAGCCAACATATGCTCAACGGCATTTCCACCACCACCACCAACACCAACAACTTTGATGACAGCATTATCTTGCTGGCTTCCCATTTGCTCACTCATGCCTTTCACCCCGTGCATAAAAATTATGTTTAGAAGTTCCCTCTAAACCATTGTTTCATTTTCGTCCAAACGCCACTTGCTGAATCACGTAACGTGAACCCATTATAACCAGCTTCGTGCTGTTGTTGAAAGCCATGCAATAATAAGCCAACGCCAGTTGCCCAACTTGGGTCCATCATTTCATCCGATAAGCCGGTCAACTCAGGCACAAGCCCCTGCCGAACAGGCATTTCAAAACACATCTCTGCTAAATCAATTGCACCATGTACATTCGAACCACCTCCGGTTAAAACCATACCCGCCGCAATCAAATCTTGAAAGCCACTGGCATGCAGTTCGTGCCGAACTAAGGCAAACAACTCTTCATAACGGGCAGAAACCACCTCAGCCAAGGCTTGGGTTGAAATTTTCCGACCTGGTCGCTCATTAACACTTAACACTTCAAGCATCAGTCCTGGACTTGCTAGTTCCGGCATAGCACAACCGTGTTCAAGCTTCATGGCCTCTGCAGCTTTAGTTGGTGTACGGAGTGCCATGGCAATATCATTGGTGACTTGATCGCCAGCAATCGGTATCACAGCCGTAGATTGAATTGCGCCATGTGAGAAAACAGCCACATCTGTGGTGCCTCCCCCAATATCAACCAAACACACACCCAATTCTTTTTCGTCATCGGTCAATACGGCATGACTTGAAGCCAGTTGTTCTAAACTAATATCATGCACCTCAAGCCCACAACGTCGAATGCATTTAATAATATTTTGAGCGGCACTCACCGCCCCGGTAACAATATGAACCCGTGCCTCTAGACGCACACCAGCCATACCAATCGGTTCGCGAATATTTCCTTGGCCATCAATAATAAATTCTTGTGGGAGCACATGCAGAATTTTTTGATCGGCAGGAATAGGAACCGCTTTAGCCGCATCAAGTACACGCTCAACATCTGCACGTGACACTTCTTGGTCTCGAATCGCAACAATACCGTGTGAATTTAAACTTTTAATATGGCTGCCCGCAATCCCGGTATAAACTGAGTGGACCTCACAACCCGCCATCAATTCAGCCTCTTGGACCGCGCGTTGAATAGAATTAACCGTTGCTTCAATATCAACAACCGCACCACGCTTTAATCCATGGGATGGATGGCGACCGGTTCCAATCACCTCAATCGTGCCTGCTGGCGTTACCTCACCAATCAAGACAACAATTTTTGAAGTGCCTATATCGAGCGCTGTAATAATGTTTTTTTCTATTTTTTTAACCATTATTTTCCCGTTTGCTGCTTCCATTGCACCGCCATCCCGCGTGCATAACGTAAATCAACACTCGACAAGAGTTCCGGTTTATCACCAAAAACTGCTGGATAAGCCCGACAAAAGCGACGCAAGCGTGGCTCTAAGTCTTGCTTTCCGAGGCGTAATGTCACACCATTTGTGAGCACAAGCTCCCAAGCTTGATTATTACGCAGCTCTAACGAGGCTATATTTAAGCCATACTTTAGTAATAGCTTACTCAATTTTTCGTACGTTTGTAAGACTTCATGTTGTTGTTCTTCTGGACCATAAAGATAAGCCCCAGAATACGCGCCTTTCAGCACGTCATCCTGATTAAATAAAATACCCTCGGATGTGATAAAAGCGCCATTCCAGACAGCAATCGGTTGATGTTCGATTAATTTAACTTTGAGTATACCCGGCCATGTACGCGTTACGTTCACATGTTTGCACCAACTCATCGCAAGCAATTCTGTTGTTAATTTTTGTGTTGAGAGCATCAAAAAGCTTTGCTTTAAGTGCGGGGATAAAATTTGTTCCAAAGCCTCTCGCGTTATATGCTCATACGTCGCTTCAATTTGAACCGTCTGGACAGGAAAACGTGCTGCATCAGAAATACCCAGATAAACCAATCGCCCTGTTAATAAACAAGCGCACACAACCAAGCACGCGAGTCGAGTCGAAAATTGAAGCTGTAACGCGCTAAGCCAGCGCATGATCTGGAGCGCTTGAATAATCAGTCACTAACTTTTCCCGACTACGTTGTCGCATTTGAGCTAAAACAATCAGCCGCTCAAGTAGCGCCGAATAGCTTAAGCCACTTGCCTCCCATAATTTAGGAAACATACTCACCAACGTGAATCCAGGCATGGTGTTAATCTCGTTGAAATAAATTTTATTTGTTTCTGATTGAACAAAGAAATCAACGCGCGCAAGACCATGGCATTTTAGCCGCATAAATATTTCTGCAGCAGCGATTTGTACATGCCTCGTCGCTTCCTGATCGAGTGCAGCTGGAATGCAAAGCTGACTATCATCCGATTCAAGATATTTTGCCGCATAAGAATAAAATCCATCCGTATGCTCCACTTTAATCTCACCAGGCACCGTGACATCCGGTAATCCTTCACGTGAGGCATGCTCCAACACACCGACTTCTATTTCACGTCCGGCAATAAACGCCTCGATAAGCACCGTTGTATCATAGCGCCGCGCATCACGCACAGCCGTCAGCAATTGCTCCATGGTATCCGCGCGATGAATACCAACGCTTGACCCCAGAGAACAGGGCTTAACAAATACAGGCCAACCCAATTCAGCGACAGCGGCTTCACACCGACTACGATCGTGCTCTAACGTTTCGGTATAAGGCAATCGATGATAAGGCACCGCATGAATGCCTTCAATATGCCCCACTAACTGCCGCGCAATATCTTTATCCATGCTGACGGCTGCTGATAAAACATCACATCCAACATAAGCAACGCCGGCTAAATTGAATAAACCTTGCAAAGCACCGTCTTCACACAACGGACCATGCATCACAGGGAACACAAGCTCAGCATCCACCGCTAACTTGCCATTAAGCAGCAAGCTCGGCAAACGCTCCGCATCAGCAAGTGCTACAGGCAAAGCTTCAGCATGCAGGTCTCGTAATGCCTCCGTATTATTAATATATAAACAGCCCTGTTTATCTATACCAATAGCAATCACATCATAATGCACGGGATCCAACGCAGCCAAAACCGAAGCAGCAGACTGTAGCGAAATTTCGTGCTCCCCCGACTGCCCTCCATAAAGCAAGACAAGTTTTAAGCCCGCCATCAAACGCCTCCTACAATATGTACTTCCCGTACCAAATCAATCCCTGTTTGCTGTAAGATCTCAGTATGCACATGCAAAATCAAACCTTCAATATCATGCGCGGATGCTCGTCCTTCATGATTAATAATAAAATTTGCATGCTTGTCTGAAACCTTTGCTCCGCCATTCACAAAACCCTTGAGTCCACACGATTCAATTAAACGTGCTGCATGATCGCCCGGGGGATTACGAAACACTGAGCCGCAATTATACTCACTGGTGGGTTGCGTACTGGCACGTTGGCTTAGCAACGTCTTAATCCGCTGCAGCGCGATCTCTTTTTCACCAAATGCCAAACGACATGTCGCGGCAACAAACCACTCATCCAGCTCAAGCCCTGCCACCGAGCGATAGGCAATCGCAAATTCAGCAGGCGTACGACGCCGAATTTCACCGGTTCGTGTAATCGTTTCTACTTCAACCACGGAATCCCAGGTTTCTCCCTGAAAACATCCCGCATTCATGCGTAAGGCTCCACCCATAGTTCCAGGAATACCGGCCCAAAACTCGCCGCCATGCAAGCCTAATCGCGCAGAAAATCGCGCCATTTTTGCACATGAAACACCGGCTTCAACACGAATTAAATCATCCCCCACGAGCTCTAAACCATTTAAACAGCCCTGGGTTAAAACCACGGTTCCCGTAACCCCTCGATCGCGTATAAGTGAGTTACTACCGAGCCCAAGCCAGGTCAACGGCTCGTTTGCATCACATTGCTTTAAAAATAAGATAAGATCTTGAATTCCTGCAGGCTTATATAAACTATCTGCAGGCCCACCAATACGCCACGTGGTATATTTTGAAAGCGATTCGTTAGATAGCTTTAACCCGGATAAACCGGGAGTTAAGCTCATAACTTCACTCCAGAATTGTCAACAAGATTAATTGCAATTTGTCCGATATTACCCGCACCTTGCAGTAAAATAACATCACCCTCTTGGACCATATTATCTAAACGTGCGCTCAAATTATCTTCGGTCACGATCGAAACGTCCCCGCCTTTCCGTTCATCAACGGCTTTCGCCAAAGCCGCGCTGCTAATACCTTCCATCATCGGCTCGCCCGCCGAATAAATATCAAATAATAACAACTCATCAGCCAAACCAAGCACGTCAACAAATGGCGAGAACAATTCTTTTGTTCGTGAGTAACGATGCGGTTGAAAAATATGTATTAAACGCTTATCAGGCCAAACAGCTCGAAACGCTTCAATCGTTGCACGAATTTCTTCAGGATGATGACCATAATCATCCACCACCAAAGCTGTGCCATGTACAAATTGACGTTCACCTAACACCTGAAACCGGCGCCCAACGCCTTGAAACGATCGCAATCCATCCAATATCGCCCCATCACGCACACCCAATTCCGTGGCCAGCGCAATTGCCGCCAACGCATTCAAGGTGTTATGACGTCCCGGCAAATTTAAATCAATCGTCAATGCCGCATGAGGTTCAGGCCGCGTCACCGTAAAACGACTCAATAATCCCTCTTGCTTCCAGTCATCTGCACGATACTCCGCATCTTCAGAAAAACCATACGTCAATGTAGGGCGTTGAATCGACGGCAAAACATGACGAACATTCGCATCATCGATACAGACCACAGCCAAACCATAAAAAGGCAAGTGATGTAAAAATTCAAGAAACGTATCACGTAATTTATTAAAATCACCGTCATACGTTTCCATATGATCAGCATCAATATTCGTCACAACCGCCATCGTAGGCTTCAAAAACAAAAACGAAGCATCACTTTCATCGGCTTCAGCAACCAAATACGCTGAACCACCTAGTTTTGCATTGCTACCGCTGTTTGTTAATTTTCCGCCAATCACAAAGCTCGGATCAAGCCCGCCTTCGGCAAGCAAGCTGCTCACCAAACTCGTCGTCGTTGTTTTCCCGTGCGTACCGGCAATCGCTATGCCTTGACGGAAGCGCATCAGCTCAGCCAACATCATTGCCCGAGGAATCACAGGAATACGTGCAGCACGAGCAGCAACCACTTCAGGATTGTCTTCATGAATCGCCGTCGAACGCACCACCACATCAGCCCCTGCAATATTTTCGGCCTGATGTTGAGTAAATACCAAAACACCTTGCTCTCGCAAATGTGCCGCGGTATGGTTATCATTCATATCCGAACCGGTGACATGATACCCTTCGTTATGCAGCACTTCGGCAATGCCACACATGCCTGTACCTGCAATACCAACAAAATGAATGTGGTCAACGCGCCCCATTCTTGGTAATGAGAATGTATTCGTATTATCCACAACACCCCCTAATTATCTAAAACCTAATGATTGCCAGCGTGTTTCGTGATCAATACGTAATAATAAAGCAAGTGCAATACAATTAACCACCAAGCTCGCGCCCCCATAACTTAAAAGCGGTAGCGTCAAACCTTTGGTAGGCAATAATCCTGCATTCACGCCCATATTAATCACCGCTTGCATCCCGAGCCAAAACGTAATTCCGTATGCTGTATACGCCGCAAAAAAACGTTCTGCCTGATACGATCGAAGGCCTATAAGCAACCCTCGTATTACCAGTATACTATACAAAATCAAAACAAGGAGCACACCCAGCAAACCAAGCTCCTCTGCAAGTACAGCAAACATAAAATCTGTGTGCGCCTCAGGCAAATAAAGCAGTTTCTGAACACTACTGCCTAACCCTGTTCCAAACCAGCCACCACGCCCAAAAGCAATCAACGACTGAGTGAGTTGATAACCACTATTAAATTGATCGGCCCAAGGGTTTAAAAAAGCCGTCAAACGCGCCATACGATAAGGTGATGACACCGCAAGAACACCCAACGAGGCCACCATCATAACCACAAGCCCAGCATAGTACCTTAACTTTACGCCCGATAAAAAAAGTATCACCATGACGGTTGTGCTGATCACAACCGTTGCCCCAAAATCAGGCTCAGATAAAAGCAATACAGCAATTAAAGCCAGCAAGCCTAGAGGCTTAATAAAATTAGACACTTCACTTTGTGCACGCTGCTGTTGCCGAACCAAATAGCCAGCCAAATATAAAATCATGGATAATTTTACAATTTCAGACACTTGAATCGAGACAGGGCCAAGCGTCAACCAACGCCGACTTCCATTCACCACCCGGCCAATGCCTGGAATCAAAACAAGCACAAGCATAGCCAAGCAGATTAATAAAAGTGGCGCACTCCATTTTTCCCAAACACTGGTATCAACACGCATCACAAACATACCAACCAACAACCCAAGCACCAAATAACAAACTTGGCGAACTAGAAAGTGAAACGGCTGTTGATAATACTTCGTCGAAATCATCACCGAGCTCGAGGCAACCATTAACAAACCCAGAAATAATAAACCAATAATTGCAACCAAAAGCCATTTATCATATAAAGCTAACGGTTCACTCGCAGCCCGAGAACGAACTGCGTGACGCATACCCATGCCCATCATAGCGCGTGCACCAAGGCTGTAAAAACCTCCCCGCGATGATTAAAGCTATCAAACATATCAAAGCTTGCGCACGCGGGAGATAAAAGCACAGCATCTCCTGATTGAGCACATGACTGCGCTTGCTTAACGGCATCATCCAAAGAAGCCGCATGATAGATATCAACCACATCACGTAACGCTTCGTCTAACAGCTTCGCATCCTCACCTATCAGAACTAAAGCACGAACATGCTCCAAGATAGATTGGCGAAGCGCCTGAAAATCCCCGCCTTTTCCCTGCCCGCCAGCAATCAATATAAGCTTGCCTTTTACAGACGAACTAAGGCCCGTAATCGCGGACTCGGTTGCCCCAACATTGGTGCCTTTGGAATCATTAATCCAGGCGATATCATCTAACACGCGTATGTTCTGACAGCGGTGCGGCAGACCTGAAAACGTTTTTAACACAGCAACACAAACATCCATAGGAATCGCTAATAATTCCGCCAAAGCACAGGTCGCCAAAGCATTCATCCAGTTATGACGACCTTTCATGGCTATTTCGTCCACGGGCATAATCAACGCAGCGCCTCGAGCAAGACACAGCTGATGGTTCGTATCTTGACGCAACCCCCAATCATTTTGCGTCATCGGCTCATCTGAGCCATAGCTAATCACGCGCGCATCTTCCTCAAGACAAGCGGTCTCTGGTTTTGTCTCAGCATCATCACGATTAAAAACACACGCTCCAGCACCTCGATACACGCGTTGCTTTGCCGCGCGATATGCTTCTCCAGTATGATGCCTATCAAGATGATCGGGTGAGATATTCAATATAACCGCCGCCACAGGGCGAAGCGTGCTTGTAAGCTCTAATTGAAAGCTGGAAAGCTCGAGTACCCAAACATCAAACACATCCTGCTCATCTAATAAAAAATCTAAAACCGGCGTACCAATATTACCCGCTACAGCTGTTTTCATTCCCGCCGCTTGTGCCATCTCACCCAACAAACACGTCACCGTAGATTTTCCGTTCGTTCCCGTAATGGCAACCATGGGTGCATCTACCTCACGAGCCAAACAATCAATATCACTTTCTATGGGAATATGATGTACACGCGCCTCGTGGATCAAAGTAATATCCAACGACACACCTGGGCTACATATTATTTTTTCCACATGATTATATAAATTTTCAGGGTATGTTTTTAAATAAAGCGGGACATCAGGATAGGTCTTACGAAAAAACGCCTCTCCAGGAGGCGCTTCTCGCGTATCATAAACTGCAAAAGATAAATTTTTATGATGCAAATATCGTGCGATCGACTGCCCCGTTTTCCCAAGCCCCACAATCAACGTCATTTTTTGCATCATTACCTCAATCATTATCTCAATAATTACTGCTTATATTAACGAAGCTTCAGAGTCGCTAAGCCACATAAGACAAATATCACGGTGATAATCCAAAACCGAACAATCACTTTAGGCTCAGCCCAACCTTTGAGCTCAAAATGATGATGAAGCGGTGCCATTCTAAAAATACGCTGACCACCCGAGCATTTAAAATAAACCACTTGCAATACAACCGACAGCGTTTCTAGCACAAACAACCCACCCATAATCCCAAGCACCAACTCTTGACGAATAATCACGGCAACAATACCCAATGCGGCTCCCAGAGATAGCGAGCCGACATCACCCATAAACACTTGTGCGGGATACGTGTTATACCAAAGAAAACCAAGGCCTGCCCCGACCATTGCTGAGCAAAAAATAGTAAGCTCTTCAGTATTAGGTACAAACGGTACCGACAAATAATGCGCATAAACCGCATTACTTGTGACATAAGCAAAAACACCCAACGCGCCGGCCACCATCACGATCGGCATCGTTGCTAACCCATCTAAACCATCGGTTAAATTCACCGCATTGCTGCTACCGACAATCACAAAATAAGCAAAAACAGGAAAAAATAAACCCAACGGTATTAAGCAATCTTTCAAAAAAGGCACGGCAAGTTGTGTATGAATCGGTAAGCTTGCTTGCGTATACAAATACAGCACAGCACCCAAAGCAACCAACGATTGCCATATCATTTTTTTCCGAGCCGACAAACCTTTACTATTTTTGAGCACCAACTTACGATAATCATCAACCCAGCCGATCCAACCAAAGCCGAGCGTCACGAACAAAGCAAGCCATAAATTCGGCTGACTTAAATCACCCCATAACAAGCTACTTAGCGTGACAGAAAATAAAATTAAAACGCCTCCCATCGTAGGCGTTCCAGCTTTCGATAAATGCGTTTGTGGTCCATCATCGCGTACGACCTGACCCACTTGAAGTTTCTTCAGCCACCGGATCATCACCGGGCCACAACACAGCGCAATGACTAAAGCCGTCAACGCGGCCAAAATAGACCTGAGTGTTAAATATTGAAACACGCGAAGTGCGTGATAATTACTTTGAAATAATTGTGTAAGCCAATAAAGCATTGTTTTTTATCCTAAATCTAACAAATCAAATAAAAACAGCATATCATATATTATGCCTCGTGCATCTTACGCACTTGTCTCACGCAATTCAGCAACGAGGCAAATAGGCAACTAGATAACCAATCCATTCACCACGTTTTCCATCGCGCTTGAACGCGATCCTTTAACCAGTACCGTCGTTGTTGCATCCAAAAGCGACAATAACGCCTCAAGCAAGGCTTCTTGTGTTTCAAAATGCTGCCCTTGCTCACCGAAAGCATCTGCTGCCCTATGACTTTGTGTGCCACAGGTAAAGACCTTATCCAAGCCCTCCGTTCGTGCTACCTCGCCGGCTTCTTGATGGTACGCCGCCGAATGTTCGCCAAGCTCCCCCATATCACCGAGCACTAACACACGCTTCCCTTTTCGCGCCGCAAGCACGTGAATACCGGCTAATACCGAGCTTAAATTCGCGTTATACGTATCATCCAGAATCATCGCATCATGGCGACCTGCACGCGAGGTAAGCCGACCTGGTACACCTGAAAATTGAGCAAGACCCTCGGCTATTTTATCTAACGCGATATGAAGTGCATAAGCGCATGACGCTGCTGCCAGTGCATTAAGTACATGGTGCATACCAGGGACTTTTAGAATAATTGTCATATCACCCGCCGGCGTTACTAATTTAAATCTTGGCCCATCCGTATGATTTAACTCAATATCTTTCGCATAAATATCAACATCGTGTTGCGTGGCCGAGAAACGCAAAATCTTTTTATTTGCCAGCACATCATCCCAATAATGCGCATAGTCATCATCTGCATTAATCACCGCCGTGCCACCCGGTAATAAATTCTGATGTATTTCACCTTTGGCTTTTGCTATCCCTTCAATCGACCCAAACCCTTCAATGTGCGCTCCCGAAATATTATTAATCAGCGTTACATGAGGCTTGGCCATAGCAGAAGTGTACGCAATTTCACCGGCATGGTTAGCGCCCAACTCAAGTACTGCGTAGCGATGCGTTTTATTTAATTTCATAATACTCAGCGGTACGCCTAAGTGATTATTCCAATTACCCGGCGTTGCAAATGCAGGCTTAGGTAAAATAGATGCCAACATTTCTTTCACCGTTGTTTTTCCGTTGCTACCTGTCAATGCGACCACAGGGCACGACAAGCTTGCTCTATAGGCCGTGGCTATTAAGCCGAGTGCTTTTTCTAAATCAGGATAAACAAGCTGCGGAATATTACATTCAGGAGATAACTCGCTGCAAAGCACAGCTGATGCGCCGCGTTTAATCGCCTCCGGAATAAACTGCTGGCCATCCACACGCGTGCCACGCAATGCAACAAACAAATTACCGGCTTCCAATGTTCGCGTATCAATAGAAACACCTGTAATAACAACATCGCCAGGCATATTCTCAGATACAGTCAAATCTAAACTTATTGCTATCTCACGTAAATTCATGCATCCACCAGTTCAATATCGTTATAATTTAACGGATCACCAAGAAAAATAGCGCCCACCGCGCCAAAACGCGCAACTGAATCCGTAACTAAATAATGCGTTTTATTTTGAGTACTTACGGTATTTAACCTATTCGTATCCATGAGCGCTTGCTTAACGGCATCGGCCGTTGCTTCAGCTGAGTCAACCACGCGTACATGCTTCGGCAGCAGCTCTCGTAACAGCGGTTTAAATACAGGAAAATGCGTACACCCAAGTAATACCGTATCTTCATCCACACGTTCTGATAAATAATGCGCTAACGCTGCACGCGCTATATCATTATGCACCATACCTTCTTCGGCAAGCGCGACCAGCAAACTGCTTGCACGTGCCTGAATACAAGCCTTGGGAAGCGAAGCCTGAATCAATGCTTGATAGGCATGGCTTGCAACCGTTGTTTCTGTTCCAAGTACCAATAATTTATGATTAAGTGTGGCCTCAACCGCAGCAGAAGCACCAGGAGCAATCACACCCACGACCGGTATCTCTGGCAACATGGCTTGCACATGCGATAGCGCTGCCGTAGTGGCAGTATTACACGCAATCACCAGCGCTTTAATGCGCCGCTCCACCAAAATACGCGCCATCTGCATGGCATATTGCCGTACGGTATCCTGACTTTTCGTGCCATACGGTAAGCGCGCCGTATCACCTAAGTAAATAAACGACTCATCAGGTAAGCGCGCACGTAAAGCGCGCAGCACAGTAAGACCGCCCATACCCGAATCAAATACACCGATGGGTAATTGCTTTTTTTGCATGCTGCTCCTCGCTCAATTATCGCCCATATTTTTATTAGCTAACAGGAGGTAAAATATCCACCTCTGCATGCTCAGGCGCCGATGGTAGCGTATAAAAACCACTTAAATTAGACGTCGTCAACGGCGGTTTAATCAGCATGTCTGGCGCATTCTGACTCTCAAGATATTGATCTTTATCGTTGCTGGCAAACGGCGTATTACAAGCACATAACGACACCACACCAAGAATTAACAAGCCTGCTCTTAATAACACCACATAACCTCTCTTTATTAGTAATTATATTTAAAATTATTTTAAATCTAATGCACGAAGTATACCCAGAAGGCTCTCGTGGTATTTAGCTGAAAGTTTTGTTAACGGCAAGCGAAGTTCATTCACAATCAAGTCCATTTGCTCAAGAGCCCACTTGGTCGGTATCGGATTTGACTCAACAAATAAAGCCCGATGCAACGGCAACAACTCAGCTTGTAATTTTTTGGTTAATTTTTTATTTTTATCTAATGCGGCATCTACAAGCTTCGCCATCAACTTGGGTGCAACATTGGCTGTCACAGAAATGACGCCTTTAGCACCATGCAATATCCATTCAGCCGCCGTTGGATCATCTCCGCTATAAATATCAAGACGACCATCAAGTGCTTTCAATAACACTTTAAGACGCTTTAATTGCCCCGTCGCTTCTTTGATACCTACGATATTTGAGATTGCCGCCAAACGAACTACGGTTTCTGGCAATAAATCACAAGCCGTTCTACTCGGAACATTGTATAAAATAATCGGTATATGCACGGCTTCAGCAATGGCTTTGTAATGCATATACAAGCCTTCTTGTGTGGGCTTAATATAAGCAGGCGTCATAATAAGTGCCGCATGCGCTCCACATGACATGGCAAACTGCGTTAGCCTAATGCAATCCTGGGTTGAATTAGAAGCCGTGCCTGCTATCACAGGTATGCGCTCTGCTGCAGCCAGAACCACAGTTTTTATCACCAGGCATTTCTCATCATACGACAACGTTCCCGACTCACCGGTTGTGCCCGCAGCCACAAGTGCATACGTACCTGCATCAATATGAAACTCAACCAATGCACGTAAACGAACAACATCTACCTTACCGTCTAATAACGGCGTAACCAATGCTACGATACTCCCTCGAAACACAAGCATGCTCCTTCATATAAATATAATTACTTTATCTTACCGGCAGCCAGATAGCTTCTCAACAGAAAATATTAAATTAGTCTAAATAAAGTACAATTATGTATTTTTAAGCTATATTTAAATAAGAATTTAAAAATTTGAAGATACAAACAGAGGTAAACACGGAGGTACGTACTTCGGAGGTGGTATAGGTCTTGAGGTGATGGCTTTTTAAAATCAAAGTTTTATGTAAATTAAAAGTTCAACTTTTAATTTACATAAACATCTCCAACAATACGCTCTAGATCACACACTGGCTTCCAGCTTAGTGCTTGTCGTGCGCGTGTTGTATCGGCATACACCTCAAACAAATCACCCGGTCTACGTGCCTCATATTGGATAGGAATCGATATATTATTTATTTTTTCAAAGCACTTAACCGTTTCTAATACACTATACCCTTGCCCACTGCCGAGATTAAACAGCTGAAAACCATCATGGTGCTCCATAAAATCTAAACCTCGAAGATGCGCGTCAGCAAGATCAAGCACATGAATATAATCACGAATACCGGTTCCGTCCAGTGAATCATAATCATGCCCATACACCGACAAATGCGGTTTTTTACCATGCGCAACTTTCAAAATAGACGATAATAAACTGGCGTCTGCATCACCTAACAATAGCGCCGTAAGTGCTTCACTGCCATCAGAACCTGCCGCATTAAAATATCGAAAGGCTACTGCGCGTATTTCTGGATAAGCCGCCACCATATCTGAAAGCATGGTCTCGCTCATCAATTTACTTTTACCATAAGGGGTCACAGGGTCAATCGCAGCCTCCTCAGAACATGGCTGCTCCGCATCCGGCGCATACACTGCGGCTGTCGATGAAAAAACAAAACGTTTAACACCCGCTTTTGTCATGGCATCTAAGAGATTAAGCGTGCCTAATACATTATTTTGATAATAATCAATCGGCTCTGAAAGTGATTTAGGGGCATTTTTTAACGCGGCAAAATGCACCACGGCATCAATCGAAGTATGTTTTTTAAATAAGCTATCCAGTGCATCTTTATCGCGTATATCCTGCTTGAAAAATATAGCTTTGTCTGATGTTTCGGCTTGATGTTGAATATATTCAATTGCCGCTTCCGAACCGTTGGATAAATTATCCAATAAAAACAATTCATGCCCTGCTTTCAGTGCAGCAATACAAAAATGACTACCTATATATCCTGCAGCACCTGTGACAAGTAATCGCATTTAATTCGTCCTTAATTAAATCCAGGTTTAATATAAAAAACCAAAATAATACAATGGAATTTCACCCTTTGAAGATAGCATGGTATCGTCTTTAATCAATAAAGCATGAGGATGATTTTTAACTTGTTGACGTGTTTTATTTTTTCCACCGATCTCAAAAATTTGCTCATCGATAACAAAGTCACCTTGCGCACTGTAAAAGATATTAATCCCTGCGTTACGAATTGCCTGAACAAAATATAACTCTCGAACCGATCCCAAAGTGAGAGGTGCGCTCACGTTATCCGATAATGCATGATATAAATTCGTGTTGTTAATAAAAAACTTTTCTGATTTACGTAATACTTGATTTCCAGTACCGCTTGCATGAATTAAGTTGATTAAATTCGTTTCTTGCATGATATTTAAATAATTTGCGACGGTTTTATCATCAATCATTAGATTTTTAGCTAAGTTGTGAATCGATAATTTCCCCGGTGGGATACTTACCATAAAATTCAAAACCTTCTTAAATTGATGTAAGTTTTCGGTTTTTAATTTATAAAAATTCGCAATGTCCTCATAAATAGTTTTATCAACCACTCTTAATAATTTTTCATAATAACTTAAAGGATTTTCCTGTAAAAACGGATAAAATCCATGCCTCAAATAATCTTGGAAATAACCTTTAATTTTAGGAATATTAGGAAATACTTGATCATAATTCCCGGCTTGATTAATTAATGATCCGAATGTGGCAGGTGCTATATTCAATCCCGCATGAAAGTTTATGTATTCTCGTAATGACATCCCTGCTAAATGATATAGTTTTGCTCGACGAGATAAATCATAACTACCTTTTACAATATCTATACTTGAACTACCTGAAAATATAATTTTTATATCAGGAAAACCATCATACAAATTTTTTACTTCTTGATTCCAATTGATGTATTTATGAATTTCATCAATAAAAAAAGTCGTCACACCTTGTGTTAAATATAGATTTTCAACAAACTCATACAAGGTCACACGTTGAAAATAAATGTGATCAGCAGAGATATAAAACGTATCGTTTAGGTCAGGAAAGTTTTGTTTAATATACTGCAATAACAAGGTTGTTTTACCAACGCCTCGGGCACCAATAAGCCCTGTCAAACGCTCATTCGTGTTAAATGATGCATACAAATATCGATGAAATGTTTGCTCAACATCAGCAACCAATCGATAATAAATAAGTTTTAATGACTCAAACATTTGGAGTACACTCCTAACTATTTAATATATAATTGGATTATACTCCAAAAACTCGCAAATTTCTGCTGCGATTAAAACCTATTGCCTGACTACGCTTCACACACCTCACGAGCATAAATATCTTCATAACGTGTGATATCATCTTCACCTAAGTAAGCACCACTTTGCACTTCAATCACATACAACGGCACGTCGCCTGGGTTACTCAAGCGATGCGTGGTTTTGGGTGGAATATACGTCGATTGATTGACTGTAAGTCGAAAATGCTGCGTATCATTCACAACATCAGCTTCTCCGGCAACCACAACCCAATGCTCGGCACGATGTTCATGACGCTGCAATGAAATACGCGCGCCAGGCTTTAACATCAAACGCTTCACTTTAAATGCCTCACCTTCGGCTAATATTTCGTACGTCCCCCAAGGACGTTGAACGCACGCATGCCCTTCGGCCAAGCTTTGATGCTCCTCACCCAGCGTATTCACCAAGTCTTTCACTTGCTGGGAATAACGCTTGTCTGCAACCAAGACCGCGTCTCGTGTTGCCACAATGATTTGGTCACGAAGCCCCAAAGCCGTAACTAAGGCATGATCACTGCTAATCAAACACCCTTCACTTTCTTCAGCTAGGGCCTTACCTTGCAAAACATTACCATGCGTATCCGCTTCGTTGGTTTCGGCAACGGCCGACCAACAGCCTAAATCGTTCCACGCAATATCCATCGGCACAACAACCGCACGCTCGGTTTTTTCCATCACCGCATAATCAATCGAGTCAGCACGACACGCCGCAAATGCTTTTTCATCTAAACGAAAATAATCATGTTGACGATGTGCTTGTTGATACGCGGCTTCAGTATTTGTAAATAACTCGGGTTCAAATCGCGATAATTCTTCCAAATACGTGCTCGCACGACACACAAACATCCCACTGTTCCAATAAGATGTACCGCTTTGTATACACGCCTCGGCAACCTCAACCGTCGGTTTTTCTCGAAACTGTGCGACCGAATATACACCCGTGGCTTGCTGTTCTGCCGTATCAATATATCCATAACCAGTTTTAGGGCTTGTAGGTTTCACACCAAACGTCACCATCGCAGGTGTATGCGTCACATAATCAATGCCGCGCTGCATGGCTGCTTGCCAGGCGGCTTCATCTTCAATCCAATGGTCAGACGGTAACACCACTAAAATTGCATCTTCACCAACAACATCTAAGACGCGATGCGCGGCACACGCGATAGCAGGTGCGGTGTTTCGAGCACAGGGTTCTAATAAATAAGTAAGATTTACGTCTAAATTCTTAAGTTGAGTTTGGCACAAAAAGTAATGCGCTTCGTTACTCACCACCACCATCCCTGTGTGCGGCATATTTTTTGCGCGTTCAAGTGTTTGCCGAAGCAACGATGTTTCACCATGCAGATTCAAAAACTGCTTGGGAAAATCTTTACGTGATAAAGGCCACAGTCGCGTGCCCGATCCACCGGCTAATACAATTGGAAACACATGCATAATACTAACTTACTCTTTTACGCTAAGACGTCGTGTGATCATAACGTTGTTTTATCAACATCGCGAGCTTTTGCTTTCAATAAGCTTTTTATATACAACTACGGAAATAACCCAAACATCGTGAAATCATCGCCCCTGAAAAAATTTGTGCCCACAGCCTTGCTTGACGCCAGCGACTCGAACAAAACGCATTAGCAAAATAACGCCCTGTCAGATCTCTAAAAAAAGGTTTAAGATCCAATTTTTTTGCCCAAGCAATACGTTTTTGTAATAAAATCCCACGCTCTTGAATCTCAATATAACTCTTCTCTGAACATAAAGTAACACCTAGCCACTGCTCTGCTAACAGCATCATCTCATCCACCACGGGGGTAATATGCCGTGCTTTTGCAAGCGTACGCACGCAAGACACGTCAATCTGCTTGGTTTGTAAGAGCGCTACAATATCTACCAGCCAGATCATCCGCAGCCATCCATGTTTTGCCGCATGCAAACACAAATACAGCACATGCTCTTCATCCGTAAATTGAAGCAAGCTGTCTCGTTTTTTAATTGTGGGTAAAATAAATTCGGTGCAATACGTTTTCCAATGTAATTCAATACATTGAGGCATGCCTCGCTTCCAATAAGCAGCATCTTTTTTCGTGGTCCAGGTACTAAAACGCTGATGAAACCGCATACTTATGCTTGAGAGCTCTGATTTAAAAGCTAACTGCTGAAGCGCCGTATTCGCTTTAAAAATATCTCGAGGCAAGATCAATACATCTAAATCACGGGAATGCCGCATCATTCGGCGCCCCCAAAGCATTTGATTTAAACTGGGTCCTTTTAAAAAAACATGGGAGATTGCATGCTGCTCTAATACGCGATGTACATCACGCGCGGTACGCATCAACACCAGTTGAGTATTAATAACAGGGTTTGCTTTGCTTTTTAATTTTTGTAACAACGACTTTGGAACATAAGCTTGAAAATCTGAAGAAAGCACTTGATACACCAACAAGAGCAAACGATGGTCGTGAAGTAGCTCAATAAAACGCACATCATCAAGTGGCTGTTCTAGATAAGGCAGGCAGTCCAATAAACTCATCGCACCTAAAGCATAACGACAGCACATGCGAAGCCAAATCATCTCAGGCGTATTATTATTTGAGTTCCACATCACGTTTTCAGTCTATTCCATAACGCTCTCAGTACGCTCAGAACAAAACTCCGGCACTAAGCTTTTTAACAAAATTAATAATTCATCAGCTTGCTCTGTATTGCATGCATTTTGAATCATCCGAATTGTTTCTGTTAACTCATCCCAGTCAATCTCACGAAAACGTGCTTTGAATAGCTTCTCATGTTCCGTTTGAACCAATTTCTCAGATGGATGAAACAATTCTTCAAACAATTTCTCACCAGGACGCAGGCCCGTATACTCAATTTTAATATCTTTATCTGGATCTTTTCCTGCAAGGCGAATCATTTGCTCAGCTAAATAGCTTATTTTAATAGGTTCACCCATATCCAACACAAAGATTTCGCCACCTTCACCACTCGCCATCGCTTGTAAAATCAATTGGCTCGCTTCTGGTATTGTCATAAAATAACGCTGCATATCCGGATGTGTAACCGTTAAAGGTCCACCTAATTCTAATTGCTTCTGAAATAGAGGCACTACACTGCCGACAGAGCCTAAAACATTCCCAAAACGCACGGTTATAAATTTTGTTTTCACGCGTTGATTCAAATTCTGACAATAAATTTCAGCAACACGCTTCGTCATACCCATAATATTCGTAGGATTAACCGCTTTATCTGTCGAAATGAGAACAAACTTGTCAACATCAGCAGCAAGGCTTGCTTCAGCAACCACACGTGTTCCAAGCACATTATTACGTACAGCTATACGTGATTGATGTTCTAATAAAGGCACATGCTTGTAAGCTGCCGCATGAAATACAAGGTTTGGTTTAACACGTGTGAGCAGTGCATTCACCGCAATTGTATCAAGCACACTGATGAGTGCTGTTTCAAATTTTACGTTAGGAAAGTGAAATTGAAGCTCTCGTTCGATGTGATATAAATTCGCTTCACTGTTATCAAGTAAAACAAGTTTTTCCGGCTGAAGCATGGCTATTTGGCGGCATAATTCTGAGCCAATCGATCCGCCCGCTCCAGTAACAAGCACACAGCGATTTTGAATACCGGATTTAATTTTGTCCCACTGAAGTTCAACTTGATCGCGCCCAAGCAGGTCTTCAATTTTTACGGTCCGAAGTGCATTTACTTCTACTCGCCCTGACACCAGTGCAGATAAACTTGGTAAAGTTCTAAATGACACCTGACTAAGTTCGCAATAACCAACAATCCGTCGCATATCAGCCGAACTTGCTGAAGGAAGCGCTATAAAAACTAAATCCACGTTGTATTGCGTCACAAGCTCTGGCAATTGCGATGTTGTACCCAGCACGCGAACACCATGCACTTCAAGCCCTCGCTTTTTCCGACCATCATCCACCAGACCCACAGGCAAATATTCACCACTGCGTTGCAAGTCACGCACCAAACCTGCACCCGCATTACCCGCTCCAATAATGAGAACTCGTTTAATCACCTGGCCTGCATCCATGTGCTTATTTCGTTTATCTCGATAACTACGTAATAATAATCGTGCACCGCACAAAAAGGCCATAAGTAGCAAGCTATACAACAGTACAGCAGATTTCATAACCAGCTGCTCTCCTGGCAATACATAAAAAACAGAAAGAGCTAACAAGGTTCCGATAAACACTGATCTTACAATACGTGAAACGTCTTTAAGTGACGAAAATTGCCATAATCCACGATAGACTCTAAAGGCATAATAACAAGGTACTTGAAGTGCCAGCAACACAAGAAACGGACCCCCGGCTTGATGAAGCGCCCAAGCTTGAAACAATTGAAGTGAATCAAGTTGAACGGCATGAGCAGTAAACCAAGCCATCGGAATGGCTAAAACGTCAAACGTAATTACAGGTAACTTTATATAAAGTTTTTGACGTAAAGAAAACGCATTTTCCTCAGAGCTACCTTCCAATATCTCCTCCTTAACAACTCTATCCCCATAACCTTTGCCACCCACTGTAATTAAAATATACTTAAAATAATTACTCACAGAATATTGGTCTATCATTTTACGATCTGTTTTTGCGAGGCTTTCTGGTGTAGACATGTCAATGGCATTAACTTGGGCAAGCCCTGTGACTCCAGGTTTAACCCTATAAACCTCATACTTTTCTCGATTTAAAGTCAATTCCTTTTGAGAAGATAAACCAGGTCGAGGACCAACCAAGCTCATATCGCCTTTTAAAACGTTCCATAATTGCGGTAATTCATCTAACTTTGTTTTTCGTAGAAACTGGCCATAGGGCGTAATTGAAGTATTTGATATCAAATGTGTAGGCATGGACGCCGTATTGACGAGCATGGTTCTGAACTTAAACAAAACGAAGGGCTTTTTATGTATCCCAATCCGCTCTTGCTTAAAGATAGGCGATTCTAAATTCATGTATCCCATAACATACAAGGCAACAAAAACAGGAGACAACATCACCAGCCCTATAAAAGAAAAAAAAATGTCACAGCCTCGTACTAAAAACTCACTTTTACGATTCAACACAAGCTCCTTCCTAATTGGAACAATATAAATTTCATATCACAAATCCAGTGATAAACCATAAATCTACTCTGTTAACATTGAGTCCTTTGAATTGATATAACTGTGCACTACTTTAGACAACCCATCATCGACATACTCTTTAGGCTGCCAATCCAGTAACTGTTGCGTTTGAATAATATCAACCTGCAATGAACCGGTAAGACGCATCATTTCCTGTCGCTTACCCAGACAACTCGCCATGCTATTTAATACCCATGCAGGCAGAGGAAAAAATAATTCCGATAGATTCAAAAGTTTTCTTAACTTCAAAAATAACTCGGTAGTTGATAAATCATGACCGTCGCTGACCAAAAATGTTTGATTCTCGGCACGAGGATGGGTGATGCATGTCGTAATTAAATCAACAAGATTAAAGACCGAGACAAAACTTCGTTTGTTTTTTCTCAAAGCCCCAAACGGGAGCGGAATTTTTTTTTGTAACAACGACATGATAAGCAGAAAATTTCCACGCACATCCGGGCCATACACCAGAGGAGGTCGAATAATAACGACATTTATTACACTTTGTTCAGCTAACGCAATGAGTCCTCGCTCGGCCTCAAGCTTTGAGATGGCATAAGGATGCTGAGGCATAGGTGTATCATCAGGGCCAAATGGCGTACCGAGCTCTGTAGACTCTCCATTCACCTTAATAGAACTCATATAAATAAAACGCGTTACACCCGCTTGATTTGCTTGCCTGGCTAGGTTCAACGTTCCTTCAACATTCGTCTCACGAAAAATGGCAAGAGAATTTTTTAAACTTTCACCTAGAACCTCTATACATGCCGCCAAGTGAATAACAACGTCACAGTCCACTAACATGGCCTGCCAATTAGTCTTAGAAGATATATTCTTAATGTTCGTTAACGTGACCCTCGAAGCATCGTTTGAGTCATATAGCTTAACTTGAGGTATCTCTCTTACAGCAAGGCATAACGTCGCCTCTGTATGCTCGAGTAAATATTGAACTAGCTGCTTACCAACAAAGCCTGTTGCACCTGTCACGAGTATTTTCATCACATCCCTTGAATAACAATTTACACATCCTTTTGTCTACGTCAAATCATAACAAAATCACTCACAGCAAGCTAAGCATATTTGAGGCCATAACATCCATGATATGACTTCGCTTATATTTCTCAATAAAACCCTTCCTAGCATTATCTTTCAGTTTTAATTTTGAAAATACAGCTCCAGCTTCAATCGCATTGCATGGATAAAAAATTGCTGCATTACAGACTTCCAAACGAACAAACTCAGCAGAATATCCTGAGATACCTGCCCAAATTGGCTTACCCATAGCAGCATATTCAAATATTTTAGAAGGCAGAACCTTACGAAAAGCCTCATAATCATTTAAATGAAGAAATAAAATATCGGCCTGCTGATATTCTTGAATAAGCTCGGCACGACTTAAAGGTGCAACAAGTTCTACATTATTACATTGAGCATGATTAAGCGCTGTTATTAAATGCGCCTTCCTACCACCGTCACCAATAATTTTAAAACGCACCCGCCCCTCCATGCGTTTTGCCAAATCAGGGATGATGGTATGTAAACCTTGGCCTTCACCAATATTACCTGCATAAAGTACGGTCAAAATCCGCGAAGAAACTGAATTTGAATACCCAAAGCTTTGAGGCAGAATAAATTCCGAATCAATACCATTGGTAAACCAACTTAATTTTACCGCAGGATAATGCTGTTTATAATACCCTTCAAATCCTCGAGATACCAAATTAACTTGCTGTGCAAAGCCAACACTTTTCTTCTCAATAAGTGAAAAAACTGGCTTTAAAATTATCGATAACTTTCTTGGAAGCACATCTTGAATCGTATCTATAAAAAGATCGCGTATATCAAGATAAAGCTTTGCTTTCTTTCTCCGGGCAACCCAAGCACCTAGTGCAGCGGTCATGAGTCGTGACGACGTAGCAAACACAAGATCATACTCACGGTGTTTGATGCGTTTGTTCACTTCAATACTAAAACAAGCAAATGCTTTCGCTTGGTCCCACATACCGCTCTTATGTGTTGGTAAAGGTATCCGCTCAATATTCAAACCTGGTTGTATTTCGAAGGCAGGTGCTTCAGCACCAAACGAAGCATAGCGATTAGGAGCGGTTGTCATTACATTAATTTCAGCATCTTGACTCACTTGCTTTCTTAATGCCTCAACAAACGCTGTGCAACGAAAAGAACCTGCGCATAAATCAGGGGCATAATAAAAAGATAAAATCAAAATTTTCACGAAATATCACCATTCAATGTGTATAGATAATTCTGGGCATTTAAACTTGATAACTAAACAGTGGTTTTCTTGTGATACACCAAATGCAGGATACCAACATGATTGCTTCAACTTGCAGTCATGTGCACCTGCTATAGAAATTTTTACAATTTGACCTGAGGTAAGTTGGGCCTCAAAAACAGACTCAGAGACCTGCTTAATTTGAATTTTCGGATGAAAGTAATACATCACTTCAGCTTCTTGAAATCGCTCGGTAATAACATCACAAATTTTTAAACTATTTATATTTACATCCCATGTTCGCTGGTGAACGATATTCCCCGGCAATCTCAAATATCCATCATGGGAACATTGAATAACAACCTTTGCAGGCAGTTCCTCTATCGATAAGTCTTTCGGATAGGCACGGCGTGCAACACGAAAACCAGCCCATGTTTCTGAAGAGTTAAGGCCTGCAACACAAACGGTATTATGTGCTTTTGTGCTGCGTTGATATTCCCGAAGATCTGATTGTCCATAACAAGATATACCCGAATTAACAATAACCCGCTGACCCAATAAACTCAGCTCAAAGCTTAATGTATCGGCGTGCGCATGACCCGGCTGATATTCAGGACCAACCTCACCAACATCCAGGATAAGCTTGCCTTGCTCTGGCAAATCAACAATGCAATATCCCGTATTTTTCAAATCATGAAGAGATAGGGCAGAAGGTGCTTTAGAGGCTTTGACTTTAATAATACCTAGTTGTTCTGCATAGGCTTCAAGATCAACAACCTTAGGTGCAATGCCGAACGTGCTGTCATTGAAAAAAGAAACATCACCATCCGGGTGCGTCATACAGGCAAGCCATGTTAATCCTCGCTGAATCACCTCTCTCCATTGTTGCTTTCGCAAAACTAAATCTTGAACTCCTGCTCGACATGCAAGATTATATAAATCACACATATCCCACAACAACGTGGCGTGATACATTGGCGAACGTTCAAAATGACCGCCATCTAAAAGAAATTGCTCGGGTATTTCACGATCCAACAAGCGTATACCTTGAGCTAACCAAGCTGTTGCTTCGGGGCCATCAAAATAACATCCAATAAAAACCAAGGCTTTTGCATTTGCAAATAAATGATTTCCAAGAATATGATATTCCAGTTGCTTGACTAAAGCCGCACCTTGTAAGGCTAAACTTTGTTGTGCAGCTTCATTAGTATACTCCGGATGTTTTGAAAACCATTTAACCCAATTAACAACACGCAAAGAAAGCGGATAAGGCTCCCAGCCATTGCCTTTGAGTGGAGGATTTTCTTGAATCCAGCGATGAAGTAAAGTATTAATAACATCTTGGTTTTCAAAAGCCCCTACAGCATTCATCACATCAAAATAGTGTAAGTTATATAGCCATAATTTAGAACGTTTTGAACTATTCCAAAGATCCGCCTCATCTAGACAACCTTCTTCACCTAAAAAAACTAAGCTAGTTTTATCTAAACAAGCCGGAGGCATAACTTCGGGGGCCAACCAGTACTGCTGCCAAACGCGCACCGAACTCATTTCACATGATGCATTAAGTTTAGGCTTTCTTATGCGGTAAAAAACACGATAAATCAACTGCTCAAGTTTTAAATAGCGTACGGTATGCACATAACGATACAGCAGTTTCTGTCCCACTTTACTGCTCTCGTAATTGTAATGCGGCCTCAAGCGTTACACGCGCCACTTCAAATATTTCTTGAATCGGTATCGGTGTAGCCGCGCCGCGCTCCATGGCCTCAAGAAATGCAGTAACACATACAACCTGTCCTTTGTCTTGTCGCATCAAATTCATTTTAGAAAATCCAGGCCAGCCAAACCCTTTCAAGCGACGAAAGTTATCCAATTGGAGCACACGTCCTGCAGTAAACACTTCAACACGTTCTTTAGGATAACTTGATGCGCCATTCGCTAAATAATGAATGGTTCCAAACGAACCATCAGCAAAGCCAAGTATAATTGCCGCTTTGTCTTCTGACACATTCGTATGAGGATTATCTCCCATACGACGCGCTTGGACCGAAATAATTTCTGAGCCCGCTAAGTAACGCATCAAATCAATAAAATGACATGCTTCACCAATAATACGTCCGCCTCCCACCGTCAAATCTTGTGTCCAATGATCAGCTGGAATTGCTCCTGCATTCATGGTCATCATAAACGACTTAGGTTCTTGTACCTGCGCAAGCAATGCTTTCATTTTTTGTATATGAGGCGAAAATCGACGATTGTAGCCCACCATAAGATGCTGTTTTTTGTCACGCATGGATGCAGCATAATAAGCAGCTTCGACCTCGGCTAATTCTTCAAACGTAATCGCCAGAGGCTTTTCAACAAACACGTGCTTTCCAACACTCAAAGCTTTCGCTACAAGCGATGCATGCGTGTTATGTCGTGTGGCAATCACAGTTATATTAATACACTTATCCGAAAATATTGCATCAACATCTGTCGAAGCTTTTAAAAACCCAGCCTTCTTTCCATGAATGACACCACTTACACCACCTGACGTGACGACCGTATGCAGCTGCGCATTTTTCGCTTTAAAAGCAGGAATCAAAACACGGGATGCATAATTTCCAGCTCCAATAAAACCAAGCACTGCTTTTTCAGGATCAAATTTTCTGTCTGTGTGTAAATCAACTTCGTTAATATGTCGTGCTGAAGCATTGCTCTTATATTGTAAAACAATACCTAGTGCAGCTCGCTCTTCTGTGAGCGTCGCGTAAGCTTTTTCAGCATCCTCAAATGCAAACCGATGCGTGATTAGTGGTTTCACATCTAGTTGGCCACCTGCCATCATATCGAGCACAGCTTCAAAATTACGTTGTTCCGTCCAACGAACAAAACCGATAGGATAATCAACGCCCTGCTCTTCATACGTTGGTTCATAACGCCCTGGTCCATAGGAGCAAGACACTTGAAAACTTAACTCTTTTTCATAAAAATCAACGCGGTTTAACTCTAAACCAACCACACCAACCAGAACAATTCGTCCTCGTTTCCGACTCATTTGAGCGGCTTGTGCAACAGGATCATTTGATTTGGTTGAAGCTGTAATAATCACAGCATCGACACCATGGCCTCGACTAAAAGCGAGCCCTGCACTAACTGGGTCTTCTCCCTGCCCAGGATTACATGTTTCAGCACCAAACTGACGTGCTAAGGCAAGCTTTGTTTCATCAAAATCAATCGCTAACACACGACAGCCATGTGCTCTGAGTAATTGAACTGCCAAAAGTCCTATTAAGCCAACACCTGTCACAACGACAGCCTCGCCAAGTGTAGGTTTAACCAATCGAAGGCCTTGTAACGCAATACTTGCGACTACGGTAAACACGGCTGATTCATCATCAACATTATCGGGAATGTTTGCACATAAATTTTTTGAAACACTTACAACATCGGCATGCGGACCATTTGAAACCACGCGGTCACCTACTTTAAATGCTGTAACTTCTTGGGACACAGTCGAAACAATACCTACATTGCAATACCCCAGCGGTAACGGTTGAGCTAATTTAGAGCGCACGGCATCTAGCGTTGAAAATAATCCGTCCGTTTGGACTTTATCAAACACTGCTTTTACTTTTTCGGGCTGCTGCCGTGCTTTTTGAAAATAAGATGCCTTACCAAAATCTACCAGCATCCGCTCAGTTCCGGCTGAAATCAGTGTTGTGCTCGTATTAATTAAAAGTTTCCCTTGTGTAACATTGGGAGCCGGGGCTTCAAGCATCGTGGTATTACCTTGCGTTAAATCTTGTAAGATTTGTTTCATGCTATTTCCTGAGATAATTCATTTTCAAATGCGTGGGCGTGCTGTTCATAACATGTATCTCCATCAATGAAAATACGACACCACAACTCAATACACAACAATGCAAAAATAGGGTAACTATAATCTTTTTCGCCTCGTCGATCTTCCTCAATAAGCGCTCGAACAGACTCATATTTAAATATCCCACGCTTACTTAAACTTTGTTCACCAAGCAGCTCATCGACCAAATCTATCAGATCATGTTTTAACCAATCACGCAATGGTGCCCCAAAACCTGCCTTAGAACGGTAAATAACGGATTTAGGTAAATAGCGTTCAGCCATTTTTTTTAAAATCCATTTTCCATGACGACCATGCTGCTTAAATTTAGTATGAATACGTGAAGCACACTCAGCCACACGCTTATCTAAAAGCGGAACACGCACCTCAACACCATGTGCCATGCTCATCTTATCGGTGTAATTAAGATTATGATCAACAAGAAAATAACGTCGCTCTAGATACAACATTTTTTCCAAATCATTTTGTTCAGGACGATTTTTCAGCTCATTTAAAAGACCTGCCATGGGATTATCACTGAGTTTGTTTTTTACTTCGTCCGTCAAAAGATCTCGCACCACCTCAGGTTTTATCCAATAAAAATAAGACAATAGACGTGTATCTTTCGATTCACCTGCATACGCAAATATTTTTGCTAGTCGTCTAAGCTTGGGGTCTCGTTTAGGTAAATTTTTACTTCCGTTTTGAAGACCTCGCCGCACAGAAGCAGGCAACCAGGACCAATATTTTTCGAGTTTTAATGCATAATGCCTGCGATAACCCGTGAATACATCATCCCCGCCTGCACCAGAAAAAAGTACTTTAATTCCTTTATTACGAGCTTCTTCACAAATCAACGATACATTAAGTGGCGCAGGATCCGCTTGGGGTTCATCCAAATGATACATCATCCAAGCTAAACGTTTAAACATATCTGGTTTGACTTCAACCTCATTTAAATGCACATCTACATGTTTTGCAACCGTTCTAGCATAGGGTAAATCGTCAACAAATCCATCGTTATTTTTATGTGCCCCTTTTGATTTAATCGTAAAACATTCAAGCTCAGCAAGACCTGTTTTTTTAGCCATTGCAACAATAAGACTTGAATCAAGGCCTCCTGATAAAAACGAACCGACGGGCACATCTGATACCAACTGCTCATTTACAGCCGTTCTTAAAGCATCGTCAAGCACAGCAATGCCTTGCTTAACACTCATTTTTTCAGGTTGATAATGAGGCCATTCAGCGTACTGAGTTTTCTCTATAATATTGCGATCTTTAATACGTAAATAAGTGCCCGGTTCAAGCTTAAAAATATTTTTCAGGACAGTTTCGGGACCAGGACTCCAAAGAAATACAAGTGAACGAAAAATTGCGTCATGATTTAATTCGCGCGCAATGTTTGGATGAACCAATAATGACTTCATTTCACTTGAAAAGTAAAATCCATCCTTGGTCTCGGAATAATACAAAGGTTTCACACCTAATGGATCGCGTGCAAGAAAAAGCTCCGATGAACGTGTATCCCATAAAGCAAAAGCAAAAATACCATTCAGCTTTTCAAGGCATGCAACACCATAATGCAAATAAAGATTTACAATAACCTCAGCATCGCCTTCTGAGGTGAACGTATAACCAAGAGCAACTAATTCATCACGCAATGCTTTGTAATTATATATTTCCCCATTGAATACAATGCAAGCTGTCCGTTGTATATCCCACAATGGTTGGTTGCTATGTGGGGATAAATCTAAAATACTTAGTCGCGCATGCGCTAAATGGACATCGCCAAGAGAAAGTACAGAGAGATTGTCAGGACCTCGATGCGCCATTTTTTTTGCCATAGCCTGTAAACACTGAGGAGTACAAGCTCCAAATGCACCCGCAATACCACACATAAGCTTCCATCCCTAACAAAATATTTTTACTTAAAATTCTCTCAAAAAAGTCCAGGTTTCTTTAGCACATCGCTCCCACGAATACTCTTGTGATAACGCAACAGAACATTTAGAAAATTCCTTTCTTCGCACATCATCCTCAATTATTTTTTTTATTGCCTCAGCAATACTTGTGGGATTTTCTGGATCAAAATATTCTCCCCCATCTTTCAAAACTTCAGGCATTGGCCCTTTATTAGAACAGGCAATGGGTAAAGCACTTGCCATCCCTTCAATAAGAATATTGGGCATATTTTCGCAACTAGAAGCAAAGATAAAAATATCGCTTTGAAAAAGATATTTTGAAAGCTCTGTATGTGAGATAAACTCGATTTGTTTTGTAAATATGTTATTAGGATCTGAGCGTAGCAATTCTTTTTCAAGCAACTTTTGCCCGCGTCCATCCCCACCGCCAATAAGTAATAAAGAAATATCTAAACCTTTATCCCTCAGCATTTTTATTGCTCGAACAACATGCCATTGATGCTTGTACACATCAACAGAAGAAACATAAACACACTGCACCGATTTGTCAAAACATTCTATATTAGATTCTACACTTGCAATATCTCTAAAAACATTTCCAACCCCATGAGGAATGACCGATGTTTTTTTCGATATCCCTAGTTTTTCTTCTATTATATTTTTAGCATATTGTGTTAAAAATATAACTCCATCTGATTTTTTAAATTTTCTTGAGTGCATATATTTCAAAAGAAATAACCTCAACCGCTGCTTAGACCAACCGTATCGCTTTCTTTCCTGCAACTCAAATGGCAACATATTTTGACTTATCGTTACCGATGGACTAAATGAACAAACTGAACCGGCATCTGTATTAAAAAGTACTTGGCATCCCTTTGCGTGAGCCTCCGTCGATAATCTCCGGTATTGCCACCAAATCTGACTAAAAATGGATTTTTTTAACGCAGAAGGACTATGTTTTATTAGCCAAGGATAATCAAATAATTTATCTAGCAAGGCTTCCTCACCCCAAAGATGAACTTCATCTATACCATATACACGCGGATCAACGGCCTGAAGCACGCCTAACAAATGAGTCTTTGCTCCTCCTGAACGACTACGTGAAGCATCAATGCCAACAACCTTACCCATGCACTACAACCTTTAGATAATATTCTTAAATTCTTCGTGGCATTCTGTCACCACATCCATGCATTTTCTTGCCTTTAGCCAAGCTGTAACCTCAGGACCAATCTCAGTATGTTTTTCTGCAAGATCAACCATCGCCTGTACAAAACCAAGCTTGCTGCCACAATCATACCGATGTCCTTTAAAGCGATAAGCCAGAACTTGTTCTTGCTGAATAAGTGCTTCAATTGCGTCTGTTAACTGAATTTCACCACCAATTCCACTCGGTTGATTTGCTATAATTTTGAATATAGATGGCGTAAGAATATAACGCCCCGCAACAGCTAACGTTGAAGGAGCTGCATCTGGTTCAGGTTTTTCTATTATTTGCTTAATATCAATGAGCCTATTATCTAGGCTAGAGCCCGTAATGATACCATAGCGTCGTGTCTGCAAACGAGGAACATTTTCAACAGCAATTAAAGAAACTTTTTGTTCATGAAATTGCTCAACCATCTGAGTTAAAATGGATGGTTTTCCTACCATCAAATCATCCGCAAGTAAAACCGCGAAAGGTTCATCAGCAATCATTTTCTCAGCACACAGCACGGCATGACCAAGCCCTAAAGCTCGAGGTTGCCGCACAAAAAAACATTCCATGTCATCCGGTTTTATCGAGCGAACTAAACGCAGTAAATCATATTTAGCGGCTATTTCAAGCTCTGATTCTAACTCAAATGCTGTATCAAAATGATCTTCAACCGCCCTTTTTGTTCGCCCTGTAACAAAAATCATTTGGCGAATTCCAGCCTCATAAGCTTCCTCGACCGCATACTGAATCAAAGGTTTATCTACCACTGGCAGCATTTCTTTTGGCGTAGCTTTTGTTGCAGGCAAAAATCGGGTCCCTAATCCTGCAATAGGAAACACAGCTTTTCGAATAACAATATCCATATTCTTAACTTCCAACTTCCAAAAATTATACATCAACCCTGTTTATTTGAGATACCCTTTAAGATGCACTCACAATAAACACCAAATTTTTACCAGCCCATGATGTTCCAGGACATTGTTCAGATAACTTTTTACATACGCAGCATAGCGTGCTCTAACTCCTAGGTAAAATCACCCTTCTATTTGCGCTGCAGCATCACGATCTAATAACCACGTTCCATGCAATGTTAAACACACGGGTAGGGTGTCACATGTTTCTTCTCCCCGTAAGGATCGCGCTAACGTTTTACCTTTCTCCGCCCCAGTCACTAACAAAAATAGAGTCTTTGCAGAAAGAATAACTCCCGGGGTAATCGTCATACGCTCAAAAGGTAATTTTGACCCAATAGTAGGCACAATACGTCGATGAGTAACACTTAAAGCCGAGCTATGCGGAAACAAAGAAGCAATATGGCCATCCTCCCCCATCCCTAATAATAAAATATCGATTCTCGCCGGCAAAAGAGCTTCATACGCTTTTGCCGCTGCCTCCCGATCTGGCTTTTCTGCTTGAATCCGCTCTACAGCATAACGTTCTAAATCGTCCGAAAACAATGTATTTTTTACCAGGGAATAATTGCTCTCAGGATGATCGGGCGACACACAACGTTCATCTCCAAACCAAAAATGTATCTTATCTAATGGTAAAGCACACGTGCTAGCCAAATGCTGATAAAGAGGTATCACCGTTTGACCACCGGTTAACATCATATGACAGAAACCCTGCTCTTCGATCACCTGAAAAATACGGTTTTGAATTGTCTCGGCAGCCAACACTACCCAATTTTTATGAGAGGTGGCGCTTAAAATATGAGGTTTTCGCATATTAGAACTCAACATTACTTAAAGAGTATCAATAAGAGATAATAAATTAGCTGCCGAAGTCTGGGGTGATATCCGATAAGAAAGCTGATGTGAAGCCTCTGCCATCGTCATAAGTTTCTGATCTGATAACTCACATATCTGCCGCATTCGATTAGCTAACGCTTGAGCATCATTAGCTTTAAACAAATAACCATTCAATCCAGAAATTAAAAAAGTACTTCGGGCTCCAACCACATCCGAAAGAATAAGCGGTATACCCGCTGCAGCAAACTCATGAACAACAACACCCCAAGGTTCGTTGGTGCTCGGTAATAAAAAACATCCCGCATGAGCGACTTCTTTCTTCAACAACTCGGGCTGCATAAAATCCTTAACCACCACCCCCTGCGTAGCTTGTAACGTAGTTTTTAACGAGCCATTACCAATTAAGTGTAACTCCCAATCACACCTCCCTTTACCTAAGAGCTGCCAAGCTTTCAATAAGGTATCTAACCCTTTAACCGGTTCAAAACGACCAACAAATAAAAAACGATGAGGATAACATTTTGCTTTTTTTTCAATACACCCCTGATAAGCATCATGGAACAAGTTTAAATCTGCACTTAACAAATCATAAATAATCTCTTTTTTATCAAAACCTAAACGGCGGGCATATTCGTATTGATAAGCACCCGAAACCCAGGCATGAGAGTAGTAATGCGAGAAATAATCAAGAGCACCGAATACAGCCGCCGCATACTGACGCATGCTACCACACCATTGGGCATCAAACCCTGTAACAACAACCTTTCCTTGTGCACGTAATTGTCGAATAACCTTCATGTAACCTTTATCCATCCAACCAGCCACCACCGTAATCGTCGGAGCTAATGCTTGAGCAAAATCCCGCATAGCGTCTATACTCATTTCCGAACGTTTATACATATAAACATTCGAGCATTCTGGAGCTTGATAAGTGGTAAGTTTCTTATGATCCCAATGCACTACATGTGCCTCAACACCACGCTCAACCAAAGCCTTAATAATGGCCATGGTATACCCCATAACCTCGGCATAAAGATATAAAATTTTCATGTTTATCCTTTAACTTATTTCCACATCATGTAATTAAATAGCTATTCTTCGTGAAGACCATGTTATACAAAAAGAAAGCCGGTAAATAAGTTCAAATGAGATAAATAAAATAACCATTTTTAAAAGCACCCAGTCTAATCCAAAACTATTCATTAGACGATGAAACATCATTAAAATTAATACTCGCATCAAAGCAGACCTTGTTGGATTTTTAATCTGCTCAAAGCAATACATTTTTTTCAAGCCATATGCCAAAAGAAATAACAATGGCAAGGATAGAAACCCGAATAAAGCATACATTTCACCATAAAGTCCAAAATGATCTGTATGCCCCTGCTCTTTATCTTTTTCTTTTGAAAACTCACCTAAGTTACGATAAACATACTTTAATGAAGAGGATATTTTCGGCTGATCAAACACATCAAACCCCGGTGACAATATATTATCCACAATACTTTTAAAATAAGTCCTTACGTTGAAGACACGCGCATAGTGTTCGCTGTTAGCAATAATTTCAGCAGAAAAATCAAAATAGCCCATGCGAGAAAAAGTTTGCCCCATAAAAAAATCAGCTCGTGGATCATGCTGTAACACACCATACGAAGCCTGTAGTAATTCTACCTTCTCGGCGAAAGTCTTCCCTCCATCACCTTTTAGCTGTCGACTCATCGTGGAAACAGTATATATATTAAGGGCCATGACCAATAAAAAAGGCATTAATATAAGCCCCACGTATAAAAATTTTCGTGGAAATTTTATATTCGAAAGTATCGCTAAAACAACGATTAAAAGAGTATCAGCAAAGGTCAGCAACCCGCTACGACTAAAAGCCAAGGTTTGCAATATAATCAGCATAAAGCTACCAATTAAAACAATCTTGATATAAACAGAAGAAAGATAATCTCGAAAAACAATCGCATGGGCGGCCAAAACTATTAAAATACGTTCGGGTGTAAGGAAGTTATCATTTAGAAAATTAAGAAGGTACGCCATCACCCCAGAGAGATGGGGCTTTATTAACAACATAAAAAACAATGACAAAAAAAACAGCACAACAACACGCAACGGCTTTTGGACTTGATAAGCATTTATCTTATTTTCTATAGAACCTTTATTTTTTACCTGATAAAACCCCATATAAAGAAATATATTAGCGACCAAAATATAACACAAGGCATAATTGGAATCAGATGCTCCATATGCATAACGCTCAAATACCCCCTGTACAGGAAAAAAAAACAACGTGACAATTCGCAGCTCGTAAAAAAAAATTAATAAATAAACCATGAGTAATACAAATGGATCCGAATTACGTCGCTCCACCCATAACGCAAGATGTGTTTGCATACACAAAACAAACCCCAAAACAAAAGTGAAATCGTCTACATAAGGATGACTAAAGCTTTTTTCTTGAAAAAAAACATAAACAATCAAACACGCAACTAACCCATTGAAGATTTGAAAAATTGCATTAATGCCAACCGTCGTTCGCGCCGAACTTAGCATCGCATCATTCATTTCAGCCATCACCTTCAAAACCATTTCCTCCATTCACCCACCAGAGCATAAGGTTCAGGATTCAAGCCTTTTTTAAAATCAGCAATGCCTTTAGGCGTCGCTTTAGCAAGTCCACCTACATCAAACCAACGACAACCATTTTGTTTGGCATCCAGAATAGCCTCCCACAATAAAACAGAGTTAGCTTGTTGAGCACGCCCCTTCTCAGTTGTAGCCCCAATTAAATACTCAACAACATCACCGAATTGAAGCGTCACCAACATGCCCAACAACGAAGTTTCTTCAGATATTTTATCGTCTAACGCAATGTATAAATTAAATTTAAACGATTGACTCTGATTGGTAAACAGTGCTCGGAGCATACGCTCAGAGGTACCATCAAAACCTTTTTCTTGCTGCTGTGCACGATAAAAATCAACAAGCCATTGAAAATGCTCGCGTCCACCCTTATCAAGTTTCACCGTTACACCAAGTTTTTGCCCCTTCCGTAGGCAATTACGCCACTTGCCTTTGAGTCCCATCATCAACTGCTCTTCACTACTTTCTAAAGACAACAATGCCGAGTCCATGGCACATACAGGCTGTTTTCGAAACCCCATGTCGTGCAACGTACTTTCCATTTCAGCGCCAGGAGGTACGAAAGGAGCAATTTGCATCATCCACCACCGATGTCGCTTTGACTCACGTACCAACACAGCGATCGCACGCATCGACTGGTGTTTAACATCATTGCCTTCTGTTTTAAGCATCATAGGTCCGCGGTTAATTCGTGCGACACCTCCCAAGCCAGGCAAACCTTTAATCAATACTTGAAAAAGCGCAATTGGGCGTGCATTTTCATCCGACACAACAAAGCGCTCCACTTGCCAGCCCTCTGCCATTGCCTTAGCTGAACCGTACTCCCAAGTTTGTGGTAAACTTTTACGTTGGCAACCAAGCCACAGATTTTCCCATTCTTTTTTAGAACTAATTTTTTGAAAACACCAACCAGACAACGTTACATCACGCAATCGATGACCACATGTCGAGATCTGCTTTGCCGTCACAGATTGATGTACGGGCATGTAAATACGTGTGTGCCTTAAACGATGCGCAACGCTATGCTCTGCCGTAGAAGCAATCACCTCGGGAGGCAAATCCGGCCAAGTGGAAACAGGTATGCCTGCCTCAGATAAACGAACATAAATCGATTCAGCAGCATCCTGATCCACAGCATTCAAATAGGCTAAATATGGGGCTTCTCGAACACCCTTAACACCCACTTTCTCCGCAGAAACAATGCCCTGAGTCACACGCTTCCACTCGAGGGCACAATGCGCACGATGTGTCGCGTACTCTGGTATACAAGGCAACTCTTGCTTAAGCAGACGTTTTGCCAGAGAGCTCATACCTGCTAAATCATCAAACGCAGGAACAGCCTGCATATCGAGAGCAAATGCCGATGATTTAGGCCGCGATCTAACACCTAATCGTTGCAACACACGTTTACCCAACCACATCGACGTTGCTCGAACAAACCTACGCTTATCACGAAGCGTGTCATCCACCAGCTCCCGAAGTACTTTCAAACTATCTTTCTGCCTTGCCAAGCCTGAAGGACCATCTTTACGAACCACCAACATTGCCCCATCAGGAATAGCTAAATGCTTGTGCGGGCTATAAAACACACAATCTCCAGCCTCTCCCACACCCGCAATAGGTTGTAATACATGAGCCGCATCTTCCAAAAGCCATGCTTTATGCTCTATACAAAACTTAACGAGCTCATCACAAGGCACGGGCTCACCAAAATAATGAACCATCATAAAAAGATCCGGTCCATTTTGTTGAGTAATCGCTGGGAAATTATTGATCTCGGGGTAACCACACTCATCAACAGGGTAAAACACGAGCTTTACGTCTAATTTTCGAAGTAAACTCAGTGATTCATTACAATATAAATCGGGCACCCAAAGCGTGACAGCACTTTGTCCTGTTATGCGCTGATACCAGCGAGCCACAACAGCCATAGACCAAGCAGAGCGAGAAAAGTGGTAGCCAATATCACCTGGCCTTGTCCAAGCAGCTGACACAACATCTGTGTGAGGGGTAGCCATGAATATGGTACGCAATACATTAAAAAGTTTAGGCAATGGTGCTTGGGTGATACGATTAGAACGCATGTGATAACAACCTAAATAATTTTCATTGTGGTTTACTGCGCAAGGCGGACAATATCTGATGAACCACGCCTCGCAAGACCGACTTCTCAATTCCTACCAAACCTGGGAAGCGCCAAATAATACCCCCGATGATAAACATCCAGAGCACCATCGATACAGCTAGACTCAAACCATTTTCCAACGGTCCATGCAACGACAGTATCATATGCTTACGAACAAACCATTCGCTCGCACCTATCACGATGACAGGAATAGGAATCACGAGCTGCGATAGAAGATAGCGTGACATCTTCTCCTCAACCAACTTACAAACAAAATAAAGTTGTACGGTGACTGAAAAAAACTGTATTAAAACCAGTTTCAACGCCAATCCAAGGGAGCCTAATTCCAAACCAGGAAGAAAAAACGATCGAGGAGCAAGCAAAAAATACGTGATGATCACGCCAATAACAGTAGAAACTAAAGCGATGTTACGATATAGCGCTGTCTTACGCAGAGCAAGTAAAACGCCACCACAAAATTGTCCATAAACTACGTGAATAGGATATAAAAACATAACCAGCATGGTAAGCCACGCTGCATCATAGGCTTTTCCGCCAATAAGCGCGATAATTTCCGTCGTGTGGAACATAAAAAAAATCGACAAAAATGCTCCTATCAAGTAAAGAAGCTCAACTTTCTTAAACGCATTTTTTATGCCTAAAAGGTCACCATTTTCATCTGCTTTCGCAACAGATTGCATCAACAATGGAGTCATGGGTGCCAAAAATAAGCCCGCAATCGAAGAAAGAGAATATGCCAAACTAAAAAAACCTTGCGACACGGAACCATACATCATTTGTAAAAACCAGCGATCAAAAAAACCAAAAATAATTCCCAAGACCGACAGGGTAATAAGTGGATAAGAAAACGAAAAGAACTCTCGAATAATAAGACGCACTTCTTGCTTAACCGGATTAACGATGAATAATCTAAGATTAACTTTTTTACGTACATAGCAAACACAAAATACTAACAACACGACATACATTGTTATCCGCTGCATAAAAAAAGTTGTCAGATTTAATGCATGAGTGAAATATAACGCGACCAATACACCAAACCACACTACGCTGACACCAATACCGATAAACTCAAAACCGTACGTAGCCCCCTTACTATCCGAAAGCCCCATCAACGCAGTAAATACATACATTAAATAGGCTAGAAGTGCGCCAAGAAATAGATAGCTAGTCTTCTGTTCGGGAAAAACATAATGATTCAGTCCTGTCAGCGTACTGCATGAAATAAACACCAGTACAACTGCACCCACGAACAATATATATGAAAAATAAATACTCGATGCAAGGTTTGAGTTCTCTTTTCTCGCAGCATAATTAATATGTGCAGTCCCCATATTCAAATCCGAGAGCGCAATAATGCTTTGAAAAATATTTCGAATGAAATTAAAGCTACCATAAGCTGCCGGTCCAAGCGTACGCGGCACAAATAATAACAAAAGCACATTGATCAATGCATCCGTAGAACTTTTAGCAAGTTTGATAAAATAACGTTTTTTTAAAGAATCCATACAAACCTATCATACTAAAGCATCATGAATTTAACTAACCCAATTACTGCAAATCTTATATTTTTTCGTATACGGGAAATCAGCGCCTCCCTCAAGGCAAGCACCCGTATACCAACGTGTGTCATATGGGTTATTAGAGTCCCGACGCAGATGCCAAGCAAGCGGCTTACGCCCATTATCGCCTCGCATCCCCGAGTAAACATAATCAAACCGTTGCCGAGCTACCTGACTAGCTTCCGTACTAATACTCTCAAAATTACCAAATGGATAAGCAAAGTGTCGAACAGGTCTATTTAAATGCCCCTCCAATAAATCAGCTCCTTCAACAATTTCCTGATGCAAGCTCTCCCCAGTCAATGTGGACAAACGTGCATGGGTATTTGTATGCGCACCGATGGTGTGTCCTTCAGAAACCAGCGATTGGAGATTTGCAATCGACATATTACGAAAATTTTCAGGGACCAACTTAGGATTACGATGTAACATGATCTTATGTGCGGCAAAATTTCGCCAATCGTCCCGCTCACCGAGCAACGCATATTGCGTAACAACAAAATAAAGCGCTTGGATGCCCAGTGGTTTCAATACACGTTCAGCCACATGATAATTAGAAACGGTTCCATCATCAAATGTTAAAAGCAGCGTATCGCGCTTCACTGGTAGTTTACCATGAAGCATTGCAGCAAAATTTTCCGGTGTTACAATATCCCAGCGCTGCATAATCCAACGCAGTTGCCGTTCAAATAACACTTCGTTAGTCTGTGACATATCATGGTAACTCAGCACCCTCATCCGAGGAGAGGATATTCGTGAAAATTTCCTCACAACTAAATTTTTGACTCTTAACGGATAATAAAAGCAACCGAGAGCATCTCGAAATAATGGCATTAAAAAGAACTCCATATGTACCAAACAACAGATTTAAATCTAGCAACTTATATGGCTAACAACGTTTGAAAATAAGTGATTGTTTCCTTCAACCCATCTTCCAAGGCGACCATAGGTTCCCAATCAAGCTTTTCTTTAGCCAACGAAATATCTGGTTGACGCTGTTTGGGATCATCAATAGGAAGAGCATGAAATATGAGTTTTGATTTAGACCCCGTTAATCGTAAAATGTTTTCTGCCAACTCAAGCATTGTAAACTCATCCGGATTACCTAAATTAACGGGCCCAATCAAATCAACATTGCTATTCATCATACGCACAAAACCTTCGATCAGATCATCCACATAACAGAACGATCGTGTCTGCTGCCCATCACCATAGATGGTAATGTCCTCACCTTTAAGTGCCTGTACAATAAAATTACTCACCACACGCCCATCATTAGGGTGCATGTTCGGCCCATACGTATTGAAAATACGAACAACTTTAATATCCATCTGGTGTTGGCGATGATAATCAAAAAAAAGTGTTTCCGCGCAACGTTTCCCTTCGTCATAACAGGAACGAGGCCCTATAGGATTCACTCGCCCCCAGTAACTTTCTTGTTGAGGGTGAACTTCAGGATCACCATACACTTCGCTCGTAGAAGCCTGCAGAATACGTGCTTTTAGCCTCTTCGCGAGCCCTAGCATGTTGATCGCTCCATGCACGCTAGTTTTTGTGGTTTGTACGGGATCATGTTGATAATGAACTGGACTGGCAGGACAAGCCAAATTATAAATTTGGTCCACTTCCAAATACAGTGGAAAAGTAACATCATGGCGTATTAATTCAAACTTTGGATTGTTTTGTAAATGCGCAATATTCGATTTTGAGCCTGTGAAAAAATTATCCACACATAATACATCGTGACCATCCTTAATAAGGCGGGCACATAAATGTGAACCTAAAAAACCAGCTCCTCCAGTAACAAGTATTTTTTTCATTTTGTTTTATTCCATTTTATTAGAGGTATTTATTTTATCTATCCAAACGCAAACTAAACATGCTCAACTTCAGCCTTTTCACGCTGAAGAAGCTCCCATTTCCAAGCTGTTTTTATTGTCATTTCGAGATCACAATATTTAGGTTGCCAATCCAAAACTTCTCTCGCTAAAACTGCATCAGCAAAGAGCTCAGCCGGATCTCCTGGACGTCTATCATGAAAAGTAAAATTAACGCGCGTACCAGAAACCTGCTGCACAGCATCGATTACCTCCAAAACACTTGCTCCAGAGCCTGTACCAAGGTTGAATGCTCTTGAAGTCCCTCCATTATAAAGAAATTCAAGCGACAATAAATGGGCCTCAGCCAAATCTAAAACATGTACATAGTCCCTAATTGCTGTGCCATCTTTTGTAGGATAATTATTTCCATAAATTTCAACGTTACCTTCTTTTTTTCCAAGTCCTTTAAGAATTAAAGGGATAAGATGCGTCTCTGGATCATGCAACTCTCCAATTTCTAAATCAGGATCAGCCCCAGCAGCATTAAAATAACGCAGTGCCACCCATTTTAATCCATATGCTTTACCACACCAATGAAGTAAACGTTCACAAGCAAGCTTTGTATCGCCATATGGATTTACTGGACGCAATACCGCGTCTTCAGTTAAAGGTAAATGACTCGGGTTACCATATACAGCGCACGTTGATGAAAAAATAACGCCACAACTAACTTCAACACAGGCCATTAGAATACTTTGTAGTCCAGTTACATTATTTCCATAGTACCCAAGAGGATCTTGACAAGATTCTCCAACATATGCCGAGGCGGCAAAATGAACCACATAAGCAGGTTGTATTTCCTTAAAAAGTGCTTTAATTCGAAGAACATCACGAACATCAATTCGATATAACACGCCCCATCGAGCAAGTTCAACAAATCCAGTGCTTAGGTTATCTATAACAATAACTTCATAACCCGCCAAAGATGCAACTTTACAAAAATGAGATCCGATATAACCCGCACCTCCCGTGACAATAATCTTTTTCTTTAACATTTCAGTTTCTCATATAGGTTTCAACTAACCGCTCGTCTAGCCATGGAAAAAAATTTAGTATAAAGCTGCCCCCAAAAAAAGAAGTTAAAAACCCCACCAGAAAAAGCACTCCAAACAGATGCCATCGCTGCTTTGTATTTTTTATGAGTAGCATGGCTCTTCGCAGCATACAGTTCATGGATTGATCGTGCTCCTTTAATCAACACAGAAACATCAGAAGACAGCGAAGACAAATTAGAAACATGTGACTCGAATACATAACGACCTTTCTTATAAAAATCGGGTGCTTCACTCATGTTATTACCATAGAGTATGTATGTTCCAAGCACTGCCTCAATATAATGAATGCGTGCATTCTGTTTAGCAAGATTGAGCCAAAGATCCCAATCTTCAGCACCATGTCCCATCTCATCTAAAGAAAACAAACCAACACTGTTCAACATGCTTCGTCTCACGCATGTTGCTGAAGGTGATAAAGTGTTACCTTTAAAAAGAAGATCGAAATAAGTTGTGTAAGGTCCATGCCGCAATACTTTTGAACTACCATCCGCCCGTTGCACTTCTTCAAAGTGGCAGATAACATCCACCTCATAATTGAGAGCATTGATTTGCTGGAACACACGCTGTAGTTTTATATCAACCCATAAATCATCCGCATCTAAAAATGCAACAAACTCTCCTGAGGCATGTGAAATTCCTGCGTTTCTTGCTGCACCCAGTCCCGCGTTACTCTGATCTACAATTTTCAATGGTAAACGGTCTACATATGATTTAATAATTTGAAGCGATGAATCCGTTGAACCATCGTTTACAATAATAACTTCAAAATCTTTAAATACCTGCATACAAACAGAATCTAGCGTTGTAGAAAGTGTTTTAGCACCGTTATAACATGGTATAACAATTGAAAAAAAAGGCATCAACCTACTCCTAGTAATTATCTAACTCAAGCAAACACTTAAAACATTTTGAAATTGATTAAGAGATTTAGGCGTGTATGAACGATACATTGCATTGATATAATCAGTCACAACATCAAGATCAAATTTTTTATCATACTGACCAGATTGAATTAAATCTTTTAGACGATAAAGATCGACTAATTGATAAGTTACCTGCCACGAATTGAAGTACATGAAGCGATCATCTGAAATACTTTCACCTCGATTATACTGATATGATTTAACCCCTTTTAACAAAGCTTCAATCCCAAAAGAATTATCATTAAATAAAACACAATCATATGTTTCACGAAGTGAATTCATATCTATATTAGAAGCAACCTTAAAATTATTAGGCAACCTTGGGATATCTTTAATATCATTTAATTCATAAAGTGGGTGTAATTTCAGCTCAACAATAATATCACTGTTCTGAAAAACAGAAATTAAATCACTCACAATTCCTTTATATTGATTAAGATGAACAGGAAAAGCATAAAGCACTCGACTTAGAAGCTGCGTATTTGGCATCACAACAACAAATTGATTGTTTTGAATCGGGTAAGAAAACCGGAGTGCTGCAAAAGTTTGTACGGGTATCGAATAATGCCCATGCTCAAGAAGATATTTTCGAAAATAATCACCTACCGTCAAAACAACGTCAGGCATAGGATGTTGCTTTACGTCATCTTCCGTCGGGAAAAAATTTAAAAACACCGGTGAAAAACCACTACTCTGATACCCAATCAACCGAATACCATGTTCACGTAACATTGCACAACAACTCTTTTCCCAAGACTGGTTTTCAAACACATACACAAACGCTTTAATCTTATATTTAATAAGTTTTCGACACTTATATTTTTCAACATAAGCCTCAAAAGACCGTAACCCGAGATAATCAAGCAAGAGAGATTGATTAATATATTTAGTTACATCGACCCCATCTAATGTATATTTTTTTTTACTTTTAACTAAAGCTGTAAATAAATAATTTCCGAATAACCTTATTACATCTAACAAACTTAAAAGGCCATAAGAAATAATTTGATTATCATGCTTTTGAATCCTAGCAAAGCGCTTAAGAAGAGCAATATCCGTGCCGGTAAAACTAATCACAACATTCTCATGCTCTGCAAGCTCATCAGGTAGCTGACGGAAATAATCGTCTTTTAAGGTTGAGCTCCCGAAACAACGGGGAACCAGACAGGTCCTAAAAACCACAGCATCTTTAGGGAAATGACGCACTCGAAACCGCAAAGAAGCATATAACAACCGAATAAACATCAATGACACACGAGGCACAAACTCAAATAACCGACGCCAAGGAAACCTCGGGGCTAACCGGTTATCAACAATACCGTTACGAATAGATTGATAAAGTGATGTAACTGTCTCCTGCTTACTCAATGTAGGACTAGCAAGAGCAGAAAAATCACCCGGCAATTCTTTCATCACATCAGAAAGTAACTGATTATAATCTTTGCTGTAATATATGTTGGAGGTGTCTCTTGTGTCATCATTCATTACTTTTCACACCACTTTTATTTATCTTATAAGCTGTATTGCAACAGGCAGGTATGGCAGAGTTTTAAATCGTTTTTTATAAAATGGTGATTTTGGATTCAGGTAGTAATAAGGATCTAGGCGCTGCATTAATATTGATGATCCTAATAAAGAACGTGTATAAGCGGCTACCTCAAAGTCTATTAAGCTTGATGGAAAATAGCTTGCTAATGCCGTGCGCGAAAAACACCAGCCTTCGACCTGCTGATCATACGTATTATCTTCTTCGCTCGTTGCGCTCGTCGTTAATAACAACGGAGCTCCTGATTTCAGCAATCGAGACAACGACTTGATGTTTTTGTCAAACAAATCAATATCAGCATGTTCAATGGCTGAAACAGAAATGACTGCATCAGCAATACCTTCTTCGAGAGGTACATCATGAAATGGAGCTCGTACGTAGGTAATCGAACCGTAGTTTTCATGCTGCCCTAAAAACTTCTCTCTAAGAAACGTTACATACGACAAAGAATATCTATAAAAGCGTCCAGGAAATGTCGGAAGCTTTTTGAAATTCCGGAGAGTCAAGCGTTTAGTCAAATTACTTAACCAATCAGTCTTATAAGTAATAAATTTCATGTAAGGATGTTGATAAGCTATGTCTACATCACCATCTCCTCTTACATCAAAAATTCCTCGCGAGCGTGCTGGTTGTGTCCGGGGCGAAAAATCTAAACTAATAACATTATAGCCCCTCGCAGCAAGTAAATATTGCATTACACCTTGACCTGCTCCAGCATCAACAATAGTCGAACCAGGTTGGATACCCTTTTTTTCAAGTTCATCCAAAATCCATATATGATCAAGATCATAATGCCAACCATTAGGTCGCTTCATCACACGCAACCAATAGGTTAATTCTTTAAGTTTTTTTCTATCTTGTAGTAACTGGACATCCAATAGTTCAATTTTGTTTTTCATAGTTAACTCACTTAAATAATTTATATAAAACTACGGAAGAAAATCCGTAAATCATACGCATCAATACATTTGAATCAAACAATGTGATAAATTTAATCCTCCATCCACTCAAGGGTGAAAACTGTTTTCTCACCCCCATCTCATCCGCAAGTATAGAAAACTTATCAATGGTATTTTTAAGGCTTGGCTGTGTAAACATCGACTTAGCATTCAACTCATCCAAAATTGCAGCGTGAAGCACCTTCAATAGAAAGTAAGGTGCGTAGTTCTCTATTATATGTTGAAGCTTTATACACCGTTTACCTCGAGATACTAAAAACTTACAATAAGAAAAAAAATATTTTTGATAAACTACTCGATCACACGTTGCTGATGCACTCTGATGCTCACGAAATGAAAAAGAAACATCCATAGCAGTAGCTATATATTTTTTCTCTGCAAGCTTAACCCATAACTGCCAATCGCCAAAAATTAACCTATGATAATCAGGAAAACCGCCCACTTCTTGAAAATCTCGCTTTCTAAACATAAAGCCCGAACCAGAACCATCAATCGTAAAGGTCATTTGCTTTGCAACAAACTCATGCATTGCCTGCACTTCGCACATAGGACGACAATAACGAAGAAAATGTCCTTCCGCGTCTATAAATCGAAAATGAGCCTGATAAAGTGTCGCCAACGGATGGTTCTTAATCAAAGCTGACATAACTTCTAAATAATGTGCGTCATATAAATCATCATGTCCAATAATAGTCAAAAACTCTTTTGTTTCCAATAATGATATACGAGACCAATTGTCCTCAAGTGACAAGGGGCTCTCTGCAGGAAAAATTTTAACCCGTTTGTCTTCGATTGACTGCAACCACTCAGCAGTTCCATCTGTACTACAATTCTCTAAAACTAAAAGCTCAAAGTCATGATAAGTTTGTCCCAATATACTAGCCATACACAACTTTATATGCTCCCCCCCATTACGAACAGGTAGAATAATACTAAATTGAGGTATGGTATTTTCCAAGCTTATTTCTTCCTTTTTCAAACCACTTCCTTCGTAATAGTATTGTTACCAGGCAATCCAACCAAACAAGGAGGATCCACTAAATTATCTTGCCTGCAGCCAAACTTAAGTAGATCCAATCGTCCATATTCAGCAGCAATTTTCTCCGCCAGTTGACGTACAGTAATAGGAATGCCCGAGCAAATATTAACGGTACCTTGCTGATCACTCAGAGCTGTATCCACAACCATTTGCCCAGCAATCACTACATTTAAAAAATCACGAATTTGCTTACCGGTTGTTAACTCAGCCACCTGACCTGCTTCCAACTGAGCACGAAGATATGGAACAAATCGCTTGCTATCCTCACCCGGGCCATAGAGATAAAACAATCGGCACCAAACAAACGCCATACCCTCTGTTGATAAATATTGGGACAACGTAAGATATGTCGCCGCTTTAGCTGCAGCATAAGGTGTGGTTGGCTTAAGCGGTGTATCTACTGATAAAATAGCCTGGGTTAAATCATACTCAAAACAAGTACCCACACCGACAAAGCGCTTAACATTTGCTTGTGCAGCACCTTTAGCTAAATTTAAAGTTCCAGTAAGACATTCAAAATTCAGTGGTGATTGTAAATACTTGCCAGGCTCAGTATACCAAGCTGCATGAATAACTATATCAATCTCTGAACAAACATCAGCCCACCATCTTACATTTTCAGTAAAAAGATCCGGCGTAATAATGACTCGGCTAACACCTGGCAATACACTAGCCTGAGCTTCCTTTCCTTCGCGCACAACTAAAACAATTTCCACCTCTTTTTCGCTTAAAAAGCGCGCTATTTGTCTACCAACGAAACCAAGGGCTCCTGTTAGCAACACTCTTTTTTGTTGTGAACTCATGTTTAATTCATCCGTTCAAACGTCATGCGTTTCAAAATTAAAAGGAGATTGAAATTCATCAAAAAGTTCATGCGTTTTATCTCTATCAGAAATAATAGGTTCTTGATTAATCCGCCAAAGTTCACGACATGATGTCCAGTGAATACCATAATCATATTGTGGCTGATGCACCGTTGTTGTTTTATAAACCATCATAGCTTGATCAGACAAAGTCAAAAATCCGTGTGCCACACCTGATGGCACATATAAAACATTATGTTTTTTTTCTGTTAAATCTATTGAAATAGCTTCACCATACATAGGAGAACCATGACGCATATCAAAAAGAATATCTCGTACTTCACCTCGAATACAATAAACCAATTTAGCATGATCATACGGCGGCAAATGAAAATGAAGACCTCTTAATACATTCTGATATGAAACAGAAAAATATTCCTCTTTAAAGTCAAGCGCATCGATCCCCTGAGCTTGATAGAGTTCGTCATGAAACGTCTTAACAAAAGCACCTCGATTATCCTTCAATATTTGCGGTACAATTTCTAACGCTTGAGGTATATCCAATCGATTAAAATGCATTATAATTATCTTTGATGTTTTTTAAAAAATTCCAAGATATTTTCATGCATGTAATCTACCATTTCCTGATTAAGACCATGATGACAAGCTAGTAATATCCCCCCCCCCATAACACTATCAGCAACCGGATAACCTCCTTCTTGTGCTTTATGTGGAATCGATTTAAACCCTGGCTGCCTCAAAATATTACCCGTAAAAATAGTTCTTGTTTGAATTCCTCGTTCTTCAAGATATATTTGCATATCCGTGCGTGTGAAAGGCGCCTCATCTTTAAGAGTAAGTGGGAAAGCCAACCAACCTGTCCTGCAATTTTTCAACGTTTCAGGAAAAATAAACCATTCAGAAAACGGTTGGAAAAAAGCGAGGTGCTGATTAAACCAATGATTACGGGTATCAATATTTTGTTTTAATTTAGAAAGCTGCACCAATCCAAACGCAGCTCCTATTTCTGAGGGTTCAAGATTATAACCTAACGTTTCAAAAATAAATTTTGCATCATACTGAATGCCTTCAAGATCAACATTAAAACGATTTTCAATCGCTTCAGACTCTACAAACAAAGAAGAACTTCTCCCCCAGCTCCGCAATAATTTTGCTCGAGTATTAAAAAGTGATTTATTCACACAAAGCATTCCGCCATTACCCGCACAATTAACTACATGCGAACCATAAAAACTAGTTGTACTGATATCTGTAAAAACTCCTGAAGAAGCAGCATTAATCTCTGCACCTAAGGTATCACAAGAATCCTCGATGGTAATCAATCCGTATCTATCTGCCACTTGCTTTAATTTAGACCAATCCGGAAGATTCCCTAAAAGGTTAGGAATCATTAAAGCTTTAGTCTTGGACGTAATCAAAGCTTCAACCTGCTCCACGTTGCAATTGTAAGTACCAGGTTCAACGTCAACAAATACTGGTATCAATTTATTTTTAACAAGAGGCGCTACCGTAGTTGAAAAGGTCAATGCCGGCGTAATCACTTCTGAGCCTTCTTGTAAATCCAAAAGTTCTACAGCAAGATAATTGGCAGAGGAACCTGAATTAAGCATAACGCCATATTCTTTTGCGTATAGATGAGCTACCTTTTCTTCCATTTCTCGGACATGTTTTCCCATTTGTGTAGAGGTTTTAAGACAATGCACTACCGCGTCAATCTCCTCCTGTCCATGTACAGTTTTTCCATAAGGGACATACATCTTTGGCTCTAACATAAACGTTCCTTGTTTTTTTCATAATTTTCAATTTGAGATAACGTTAATCTCAGCATATCCGCTTTCCCACTTGCAAAATCTTTGTACCATTCAACAATAGCATCCAATGTCTCTTCCAATGCCCATCTAGGTTTCCAAGAAAGCTTTGTCATCGCTTTAGCGATATCTAGCTTTAAAAATTCTGCTTCGTGGAAATCAGTATTTTTAATTATATCCCACCTTGCACCGTCCCACTTTTTTGCAATATATTGTACAATGTCCAAAACGGGCTTAACGTCATCAGTAAATGGACCAAAGTTCCAACCACTCGCAAACTCGCCTGGGCATTCCCACATTTTCTGGATCAAAACTAAATAACCGGAAAGTGGTTCCAGCACATGCTGCCAAGGTCGAATAGCCTGTGGGTTTCGAATTTCAACGGCTTTTCCATCCAAGAAAGACGCCATAATATCTGGAATTAAGCGATCTAAAGCCCAGTCGCCTCCCCCAATCACGTTCCCTGCTCGTGCAGTCGCAATTGCTTTTCCATGAGTCTCAACCATACTTGGAGGAAAATAAGAATTGCGATAAGCAGCCGTCACCAATTCAGAACATGCCTTGCTATTACTATAAGGATCATGCCCACCTAAAGGTTCGTTTTCACGATATCCCCAATGCCATTCATTATTTTCATAACATTTGTCTGTAGTTACATTTAACACCACTCTAACCGTTGGTATTTCACGCATTGCTTCGAGCAAATGCACTGTCCCCATGACATTCGTACTATACGTTTCAATGGGATGTTCATAGGAGTAACGAACTAAAGGCTGGGCCGCCATGTGGATAATGATATCTGGCTTAGCTTGTTGCAATGCTTTTTTTAATACAGAAAAATCCCTAATATCACCTAGAAAATGAGTCACTTTTTCTGACATATCTAAAATGTTAAAAAGTGCAGGAGTCGTATTGGGTGCTAGGGCGTAACCGTAGACTTTTGCGCCAAGACGCCATAACCATAAGGCAAGCCAAGTACCTTTAAAACCCGTATGACCCGTAATAAAAACCTTCTTGTTTATCCAAAAAGTGTTATCAATCATTCCACACCTTCCAGGGAGCCGTCTGATCGTGCCAAAGGGTTTCAAGCATCTGTTTCTCTCGCAAAGTGTCCATTGCTTGCCAAAACCCACGGTGCTCATAGGCCATCATCTCATCCATTGCGGCCAGTTGCTTAAGCGGCTCACTCTCCCAAACGGTCTCATCCCCATCGATAAAATCCAGTACTTTGGGTGATAGTACGAAGAATCCTCCATTGATCAACCCTCCATCGCCACGCGGTTTTTCCATAAAACCGGTCACTCGATCACCTACACGTTCCAACGCACCATAGCGGCCAGGGGGCGATACAGCCGTAATGGTAGCCAGTTTGTTATGCTTATGATGAAAATTAATACTCTCCGAAATATCAATATCACTCAGCCCATCACCATACGTGAAACAAAAAGCTTCTTCATCCTTTAAATAAGCCTTAACACGTTTTAGTCGACCACCCGTTTGTGTGTTATCGCCTGTATTCACCAGAGTTACACGCCAAGGCTCAGCCTTACGCTCATGTACCACCATGCCGTTATCTGTCATATCGAAAGTAACATCCGACATATGCAAAAAATAATTAGCGAAATATTCCTTAATCACATAACCTTTATAACCACAACAAATCACAAAGTCGTTCACGCCGTGGGCAGAATACATCTTTAAAATATGCCATAAAATCGGCATCCCTCCGAGTTCTATCATGGGCTTGGGCTTTAGGTGTGTTTCTTCACTTATACGTGTACCTAACCCTCCTGCAAGTATTACAGCTTTCATACGTCTGCTCGCTCCATCAATTTAAATAACTCATTGGCCGCACGTTCTGCACTCTTCCCATCATCATTATGGGCAGCATAGGCCACCAAAAACTCCCTGTTTGTCACATCAGCAGGATAATAGCCATCGGTTAAATAACGATCGACTGCCTGCAATAATTCATCTACTGTATAAGCAATTACGGCTCGTTTACGAAACAATGTTTCTGCCAATGAATACCAGTTTTTATGAGCAAGCAACACAAAAAGTGGTTTATCCGTCATGCACGTCTCAATTGCAGTGGTCGATGGCCTATCTAAAATAACTAATTTGGCACCAGGCAATAAATCTATGAATTTTTTTTCATTTTTTATAATTTTAATTCTCTTCGTTGTTTTGACTGGCTGGCACGTTAAAAGTTCCGGATTCTGTTTCCAGATAAAAGAAAGGTTCGGGTACTTATCTATCTGTTTTTCAAAATAATCGATAAGTAACGATTGGCACTGTGTAACATAGTGGTCAATATAACGTGGTACAAACCCACCAGCATAATCGAAACATTTGCTCGAAGCATAAAGAACGTAGGTTCCTTCTTTTGTATCGTCTATACCTCTTAGTTTATCTATAACAGCCGAACCTATGCTAATAGCTCCCCCAAAACCAGAAACCTGCTTAGCACGTTCCGATTTGTCAATCGAAACTTGTTCCCCAAAGCTGAAATAATGCGACGGATATAGTAACTCGGATGCTTCATTCCATAACCCAGCATGGTGACGAAGCGACATTTCACCATGCTGGTAACATATCCGAGGAATTTCAAGGTATTTTCCAACCGAAAGTATATATTGCCAGGAACTATAGGGCGCTACTGTATAAATGATAGCCTTATATTTTTTTACGCGGCGCACAACTTTCGGATGCATTGCAACAAGCTTGTCGGAAAGCAATTTAATCCGACCCATTTCATACATTCCTAATGAAGCGACATCAAAACCACAAAACTGATCATTCCAATCAAACCAAGTTTCAAACCAGTTTTTGACCATTTGAGGCGGAATAATAACTTCATCTATTTTTGAAAACACATTAACTTGATTTTTAAATCTTGAATCGGAGAAAACATATTTCCAACTATAAGGACCTCCGACAAGTAAGATTTCAGGTCTAAATCTGCCCAAAAGTCTGCTCATAGGATTGATATAAATATTACTTCTGCGAGCATCTAAAATTTCATGGAAAAATGGGAGCGTTCTAAAAATTTTTGACAAAAATCTCCGGATCTTTACTTTCCATGCTCCAACAGAATGCTCGTCCGTCTTAACTATTTCAAGTGCAATCACTTTGTCCTTGTATATACTATTCATACATAATTCAAAGTAATTATTAGGATATTGGCTCACGGGAAAAGGTCTTCCCGTGCATTCACTTAACAAAATCTTACCTACGAGAATCTTATCAGCCTTATGCTTTTCAATTAAGTTCGACAATATAAAGGCTCGATAGTGTAGAGCCCCAAAAAAATGATACAGCATAAAATAATGATAATTACCTATATCAAACTTGAATCCGTCTCTCGCCTCAATATTCTCATGAAAATAACAGTTAAGTTTGTTAACAAGATCCTTAATTTTATTTTCCGACAATGCTCGATAATGATTAATTTCACCTTCTGAAAAACAATCTTCCGGAAGAATAAACGCTATTTTGTTTTCTTCGCAATAGGTTACTGCTGAAATTGAAAGACAGCAAACAACTAAGTCATGCTTTTCCAAACTCGGTTGCTTGGTTAAATAAGCTAAATACTCATTTTTATTTACTAAAAGTAATAAAAAAATTTTAGTTTCTTGATTTTTATTCTTCATTTTTTAATTTATCATTCCTTGATACATCAAAGTAAATTAAGTCTACACTAAACCTGCTTTTAATATAATTTCTGCAAATTCCCAATCTGCCAAATCATCAATATCAAGTGACTCGATTGAGTTTCGACTCATACCAAATATTTGCGCTTTTAAACCTATTCTATGATTATTATTTTTAAAGGAACTACCAGAGAAAAAATAAAAATTTGAGTTCTCTTCATAAATCATATCTAAATCTTGTGTCCTCCCTAACAAAGACGGAACATGATTTATTGGTTTTAAATTTTTATCATACAATCTTGTTTTGATAGTATTAACTGAAAATAAGCTATCGTAATCACCTAAACTTTTTCCCTCATAATAAATACGGTGTGCTTCAATAATTGTTTCTAATTTCAAAAGTGGGCTTGTGCTATGCACCTGCATAAAGTCATTATCAGAACCTAACACTTCAATATCATGTGCCAAGACCGAATTCATTGAAACATGATCACCTTGAAGCGCTTTAGGTCTCATAATCACAGTAACCCACTCTCCGTATTGATCGTGTGCAAGATCTTCGATCAACTTACTATCCGTGTTAATCACTAATCTTTCAAACAACCCTGTTGCCCTCAATGTATCGGCAATATAGAAAAACAATGGTTTCCCATTGAGGTGTTTAAAGTTTTTTTCTGGCACTCGCTCGGAGTTCTCTTTCATCGGGAGGAGAGCAAACATAGATCGCTTTTCCATTTAAAGTGCTAACATTAATACTTCAACCTTCTTCAGATCATCAGGCGTATCTATCGCTTGAGTATCATGCTTAGTTGGCGTCATGCGTACCTTCATACCATGTTCTAATACACGCATCATATCAATTGACTCAGCAACCTCTAAAGGCGTTGGTGACATTTCAGTGTAAGCAAGCAAAAAGTCTCGTCGAAACGGAATAATACACACTTGTTTACCCGTAGGTACCTCTTTAACCTTAGAACGTGTTGGAATTGGCTCCCTAGAAAAATAAAGTGCATTCAATTCCAGATCACACACAACTTTAATGCAGTTTCGATCTTCAAATTCAGCATCATCTTTAATATGTCCAAGTAAATTTGCCACATGAATATCTGGATCATCCAGAAGCGGTTGGACAGCTTCCATAATCATATCAGGATGTGTCATAGGCTCGTCACCTTGAACCATCACAACAATGTCATAACGTATACCGCACTCAGCCTCAATTTTCAAAAGTGCTTCCGCACAGCGATCCGATGCTCGTTCATGTTTATCACTCGTCATCACAGCCGTGCCACCGATGGACTCAATGTAATCAACAATCTCCTGATCACATGTCGCAACAACGACTGAATCTAAGCTAGGTGACTGCGCCACCCGCTCATACACATGCCCAATCATCGGTTTACCAAGAATTTTTGCCATGGGTTTTCCTGGAAACCGACTACTTGACATTCGTGCTGGTATTAAGGCTATTATTTTCATGGAGATATATTGTCCTGTTATAATTTTTTTACTGGATTTTGAGCATTTTCATGTAAAATAACCGCATCAATAGAAAAAGCAATAAACCGATAACCTTCGGTAATACGTTGCTCAAGTTCATCGTTAGATGGCTGCACAACATGTACGCCAACAGGTATGTTTGCTTGTTTTGCATGCTCACAAATCTGCTGCATAGCTGCCTTGAAATTAGCATGCTCAAATTGCGCCGTTAACCCTAATGAAGCAGAGAGATCGTAAGGACCGATCATAATCGCATCAAGACCATCAACCGCTAATATTGACGATAAATTTTCTACGGCACGAACATGCTCAATCATAGCCACCAACAAGGGGGCCTGAGCTTCTTCTTGGTAGGCTTTAAAATCTTGACCAAATAAATTTGCACGCGAAAAGCCAACACCCCGTGTACCTGCTGATGGCCAACGGCAAGCATCACGTACAGCTTGCAGTTGCTCCGCGGATTCAATCATCGGCACGATGATTCCTCCTGAACCTGCATCCAGTGCTTGCTTACATTCTTTAGGGCTTCCTTCAGCCAAGCGAGCCATGGGTAATGTATCGCCTAATTCAAGCGCTCGAAAAATATCGGGTAACTGATGATGACTAATACTCCCATGCTCCATATCAACAGCAACCCAATCATAGCCAGCATTGCCCATAATTTCGGCTACCGAAGCATGTGGTATTTGAATCCAGCTACCAACTGTTGTTCCTCCAGATTTAAGACTCGTGCGAATATGATTAATATGAGTTATTCTCTTCATAAGCCAATAAAATCCTTTACGCTAAAACCAGAGTATGTCGCAAACACCGTATCATTTGTATCATGTCGACGAAGCAAAAAGTTGACATCGTTTGCTTCAGCCGCTTCTAAATCTGCGCGTGCGTCGCCTATCATGATGCAATCATTTGGAGAAATATCAAAATCAGAAAGCGATGTCGATATCGCATCACGCTTGGAAAACGGTGCTCCATAAACAGCTTCAAAACAATCATGCAAACGCAACGAATCTAATATAGCAATCAACTCATCATGAGGTGTGGCTGACACTAAAATAAATTTTTGATCGTAACGGTTGTTACGAAGATAATCTTCAACGCCTGGAACCCATGCAGAATTCAAAACACCATCGAACACAAGTGCACTGATTTTTTTTACGTACACGTCAATTTGTTCTTGATTAAATTCTTTACCAATCCATCGTCCATAAATAGGAAGCTTATCAAATCGTGACATCCCGCCATTAGCCAAATGATGCGCTTTTACTTTTGCTGTTATTTCACTTCCGTGCTCTTCAAATACGTTCACAAATGCATCGGTTTTAAGATTCACAGAATCTTTAATAACCCCATCAAAATCCCAAAATAGTACTTTATATGATTTAATACACATCGGAAGTCTCTTTACAATGTATCTCCTCGATCACATCAAGCAAACCCTGTCCGAGATCAACAAACTCCTGAGGAACAAGCTTTTTAGCGGCTTTAGGTGTGTACCTATATGGGGTATGGCCATAGTGATTTGTTGTTGACTTTTCACCTTGGTAACGTACGTTTTTTGATTGGCCCGAAATCTCAAACAAAACAGAAATCAAATCATCAACCCGCATCAATTGCTGTCCTGTAATCGTAATGGCACGATTTGTGAAAGATGAATCTAATACATCTACACTTAAACGCGCAGCATCCTGTACATAGATATACTCCCTCATTTCGGAGCCATCTCCATTGTAGTCAAGCACACCTTCTTGAACAATTTGTGATGCAAAACGACGAATTCCGTTCCAGTTCTGTGCGCGAGGGCCGTACAAAGAACCATAACGAAGCAAGGTAAACTCTAAACCAAATTCCTCAGCATAGGCCTCAATAATAATTTCTGCAGCTTGCTTACTTGCACGATAAAACGACCCATGATTACTATATACATACATTGTTGATGCATACACAAATCGTTTAACGCATTTAGCTTTTATAACATTTTCAAGAACCTTTGTCAGACCCATCACGTTGGATTCTATTGTTTCATAAGGCAGCTCTCTCGACTGTCCAATATCAGCCACACCTGCAAAATGATACACGACGGAAATATCATTGAGAGCTTTACTCAATGTGTCTCCATCCATGTAATCGCCAATGACCATTTTTTGATTATCTTTCAACCATGGCGATACGGCTCGATCAAAAATAGTAACGTGATGACCACGCTGACTTAATTCATCTGCTGTATGGCTTCCCATAAAGCCACTTCCACCTATTATCAATACGTTCATAAGCTCAACATGTTAGTAAGTTTAATTCAGACAAATCAGCAACAAGATTTGTTACCGCCTCTTGCTCTTGCCTTGCTCGTGCCTCTTCGGCATATGACCCCATATGTGCTGTCAATAATACATTATCCAATGAAGTCAATGGTCCCGAGTATGGTTCACATTCGAATGCATCCAAACCAGCACCTGACAAACGCTTTTCAAGCAACGCGTCATAAAGTGCTGACTCATTCACAAGCCCTCCTCGAGAGATATTAAGCAAAAATGCACTGGACTTCATGAGACGAAGTTGCTCTTCCCCAATCATATGATGGAGTTCCGCACAATAAGGAACATGTAAAGTAACGATATCACTTTCACGAAGTAAATCATTTAACTCCATTTGCTCTACTTGCGTATTCTCTTGTATTTGAGCAAGATCGTATACTAAAACGCTGGCTCCAAAAGCCGATACCAACTCAGCAACCTTTCGACCGATGCGTCCGAAACCAATAATCCCCACACGTTTTCCTGCAAGCTGATTCCCCATTAGCGGTTTCCATTTGCCATTACGGATATTGTCATTCGCAAGCGACACCGAACGCAAAAGATTTAACATATGTGCCATGGTTAATTCAGCAACGGGTAACGTCGGTGCATCCGGTGTATTCGACACTCGAATTCCAAATTTCTTTGCTGCGACAAGATCAACACTATCTAAGCCAACACCACACCTCGCAATGACCTTTAAATACTTCGCTGATTCTAAAACATCTCCTGTCAAAGGTTCCACTCCAGCAACCATGCCCACCACATTGTCCATCAGTAAGCTTTTAGCTTCATCTGCTGCCAAACGACGTTTATAAGGATTCAAAACAATATCAAAACCCGCTTCCGTCAATTGACGCTCCGCTTGTTTCATATGTTTCAAATTAAAAGAGGATGTCGTAATAAGAATTTTCTTCATAAGTTCCTTCTATTCAAACTGTCCCAATCGACTGGGATATTTCTTGTTATACCAAACAATAAGTTGATGCATATCACGCTGCAACCTCACAGAGCAATTATCACGTACCTTTATCAACAAGCCAGCATAGGTATCGCTTTCTGACTTGTTACTTTTAGACCAACCATAACTCGCATGCCCTCTACCTTTTCCGATAGATTCTCTAGGAAGCTTCTGTTTTTTAAGCGTTCTATTAATACAAGAAGAATGCTTCCGATTCGTGAATTTTTCTAATTTTTTCAACATGGTTGCAGTATCAAAAACAGCTTCTTCAAAACTGACATCGAGCACAGCCAACCCCACTGCTCGGAATGCATCTATCTTTTCATTAAGCCATGGATAAAGACGTGTAATACACAGCACAGCTCTTTCAGTCGAATTTGCCTGTACAAACTCAGCTTCCCAGCCTTTAGCAAACCATGGAACTTTTATGCCTTCATGATAAAAAGACATTGTGAACTCACGTGCAGATTCAAATCTCTCTAGATAGGATGAAAAATGATCGAGCATATAAAGCGGATGACGCACCACTTCAATGACCTTCACGCGTTCGCCATAAGCTGAAATAAGTAGCTCTGGTGTGAGCATCAACATATGAGACATGGCACAAAAAGCAAGATTTTTTTGATTAATTTCGTCAACCTTAAAATCACCCTCTCGACCAAATAATTTTTTAATTATACTTAGCTTGTTAGGGGTATTTTTAAGGCCCGTATCATCTGCCCAACGAAGATTAATTTCTCGACCAATGGAATTATAGTACTGGGAGCAGTCAACATAGGTTCTTAACATCCATAAGGCTGCATCCTCATTGATCTGTCCAAAAGAAAACAATCTACTGATTTGCTCATAAAGACATTCTACCTTAACTCTCTCAACGCCACTCATACTCGATACAATGGGCCCTAAAAGACTTTTTCCAGTCCCCCAAAGGCCATCAATAAAAAGAATATCATTAGAAAAGGTAGTCCTTTTTTCGAGTTGCATTCCGTACTATCCTCTCAAACGTTAATAGGAAAGTTCTTTCAATAACTTATATAAAAAGAGATTGTTTATTTTTCTAGATCCTCTGAGTAATCAACCTATAACCAAAAAAAATAACAAGCCCTGCAAATTAGCATTGCCCCAAACCACCATCAACTATCAAATTCTGTCCGGTCATATAGCACGACATGTCGCTGGCCAAAAAAGCAACGACTCCACGAAAATCATTTTCCGTAGCCATCCGTCCCAACGGAGTCTTTTTTTTATAACGCTCTACAAATACTTCGGGTTGATTTCTAAATATACCACCAGGTGAGATAGCATTAACTCTAACATCCTGTGCGTTAGTTGTTGCCAACCAACGTGTCAACTGGATCAAACCGCCTTTTGAAACAGCATATGCAGCAGGATTACCCATATTAGTGCCTTCATAAAGACTCCAATCAGGGCCGTACACACCATAGATAGAGCCAATGTTGATAATATTACCACCCTCTCCCAACTTCAACTCTGGCATGAATGCTTGAGCGAGGTGGAATGCGGCACCAAGATTTACTTCCATGGCTCGACGCCAGGTCTCAAGTGTCTGTTCTTCAAAAGGAACAGCCCAACCTTGAAGATCAGACGAACCAACGAAAGCTGCATTATTAATTAAAATATTCAAGCCCTTTCCATCAGACTTAATTGCATTAATCATCACGTTACGTTCTTTTTCGACTTCTAAATTACATACTACAGCCTTGGCATTTATATTCCATTGATCCTCTAAATCATGTTGCAACGATTCAAGATTACTACCTGATTGATCAACCAATACCAAATCAGCGCCAAGCTCAGCCAAGGCATCAGCCATCACGCGACCCAAACCACCTGCTGCTCCCGTGATTAAGGCACGTCGGCCTTTTAAACTCATGAGTTTTTCTAACATCACCATGCTCGCTGTGCTTCCCGCTTATTCATCAAAAATCCTGCAATCTCAAAATCAAACAAGGTATCAATATCAATGGCACGCTCTACAGGTACATGCACGGCTCTGACTCGCCCTGAAAAAATGCTGTCGTGTGAAAGTATAAAATTAGGATTGGCGACATAAGCAACCGTCGCCATATCAAACACTGGAGGCGCATCTTGACGACGAAAAACGCCTTCGGTCTGGGGAATTACAACGCCTACGGTACCATCCGCGTTCGCTTTCAGCATATTAAAATAGGGACTTCGATGAGCATCCGTGACCGTGACAACCATATCAGAATCGCCTTTCGCATATTCATCCAAACAATTCTCGATATCGATGGGTAGTCTTAGCGGTGCCGTCGTCGGCACAGATACCATTGCATCTGGCAACGCTCCTTCATCATCTTGTAAATATTCAAGTGCATGGCGCCAAGCCAACCACTCTGGACTCGTGTCAGAAGATAATGCTAAAGGTCTTAAAAATGGAACTTCAGCACCATGAGCCAAAGCTTCATTCGCTATTTCTTCAGAATCTGTGGATACAATAACCCGTCGAATACGAGATATGGCTTTAGCGTGCTCAACTGCCCAACCAACCAATGACTTACCTGCCAATGACCGAATATTTTTCCCTGGCAAACCTTTTGAGCCACCGCGGGCAAAGATAAAAGCAACAGTATTCATACCTCTACCAACATGCCTGAATTCTTTACCTTGGTACGTACACCCTTCTGTACACTCGACTGTTTGGCTGCTGAGATGATATCCAACACCGCTAAACCATCTTCTCCTCTTACCTGTGGTGTTTGTTGATTACGAAGACTGGTTAAAAAATCTTGCCACTCGGCACGGTACATCTCATCACCCTGATGGAGGTCATGAAACACAGTTTCCCATACAAGGCTATCAACCGACCATGCCTCAACCATGCCCGTAATACCATTCCAACGCAGACTACCTTGCTCTCCAATAACGGTACACATTCGAGTTGTATCGTGACGAATAAAATCGAGATTCACTGTTGCTACCTGTGTATGGCCAAATACATCTGGCACAAAACCCAATATCAAATGGGCGGTATCTTCCACATCAACCTCAAGAGCACTTTGTTGCCCCACCCAAGCATTCACCCATGCCACCTCACCAAATATCCAACGAAGGTAATCGAGCTCATGGCTCAATTCCAGAAGCACACCTCCACCCAATTCACGCTGCGCAGAAACACTTTGCTGATAATTCACGCCCGCTCGCCATGAAGGAAGATATTGACCAACCTCACATCGTACCGACAGTACCCTACCGACGGAGCCCATTTGAATAAGTTTTTTGAACTCTTTCAATGATGATAAGTAACGTAAATTATAACCCACATGAAGTGTCAAATTGCGCTCATTCATTTGCTGAATAAGCGAAAAAGCTTTATTCGTATCATGTGATAACGGCTTCTCAACAAGCAAATGTGCGCCTACATTCATCAAGGTAAATGCGGCATCAAGGTGAAACGGCGCTGGGTTAGCAATAATTGCTGCTTGAGGTGAATACGCACAAGCGTCAATTAAACAACTGAAACTGCCATCAGCAAACTCTGGCACATCAATACAAGGCTGGTGACGTAAGACTCGAATATCTGCCTTTGGTAAGACCTCTCGCGCAATACGTAAATGACGCTTGCCTATACTGCCATGGCCAACAATGAGAAGTCGCTCAATCACTGTAAAAATCTCCTCAAAACTTTCAATCCAGACTCACCACTTTCTCAAGATGAAACTGACTTAGGAAGCCCGTAAAAAGCTTCTGAGTTTTAAGCATTCCTATGAAAATCACTGACATTTACTGAACCTGGATATTTAATTTTATTCATCACGCGTTCCATTTGTTTTGAATGATTAGACTAGAATTTCTGATGGCGCAGCCGTATTAACTTTACGAGATTTAACTTCTTGATTAGCTATCTCAAGGTCATGCGGGCGACCAACATCTAACCAAGGCTCATGCATTGGGTAAGCCACAATACGATAACCTTTTGATTGTAATTGCTCAAATAACATGGGCATATCATAACGTTTGTTTTTATTGAGATGATTCAATACATCTGGACTCAGAGCATAAACACCCGCATTAATATGGCTACGTGCAACCGGTTTTTCTTCAAAACCAACCACCTCAACCCCATCCATTTGTACCACTCCAAATGGATGCTGCCACTCATGTAAGCGTACGGCCATAGTACCAAGAGCATCATGCCTGGCATGAAAATCGAGTAATTCGTCATAACGAATATCCGTCATCACATCACCATTCGTTACAATAAAAGGTAACTCCGGACGTGGCATCAATAATGAAAGTGCTCCAGCCGTACCAAGAGGAGCATCTTCCTTCAGATAATCAATACGTACGCCTAGGCGACTACCATCACCAAAATGTTCTTCAATGATGTGGCTCAAATAATACACGGAGATAACAAAATGCCTAAAACCTTCTGACTTTGCTCGCTCAATTATATGTTCCAGCATCGGCCTACCTGCCACCAATAACATAGGCTTAGGGCAATTTTCAGTATGTGGACGCAAACGTGTTCCCATACCACCGGCCATAATAACCATTATATTTGACCGCTCCACTGGAGCCGCAACTTCATCCCAAAGATATAAACCTACCGGACAACCGTTATCATCCACAACTGGAATTTGCTGAATCAAATTTGCCGTCATAAGTTGCAACGCCAACTCACGTGTGACACTTTCCGGAACCACAAAGGGCTTGCGGCGCATAACACTACTAATCGGACTGTTTAAATCTAGTCCCCGCAATAATCCTCGCCGGATATCACCGTCGGAGATCGTGCCTTCTAAAACACCATCAGCCCCACAGACAAGTACAATTTTAACAGCAACTTCGTTCAGATTACGAATAGCATCTTGTATCTTCGCCGTAATTTGAATCCTTGCTCGTTGCCAGAGTACATCCTTGTCTCTCACCTATCTAACTCCTCAACGGTAAATCATAAAAGTGCTTTTTTAAGAGCATACTAGAATCACAGCTTTCGAGAACTTCAACAACCTTTTCGCTAGCTCCACCTTCTCCATAAGGATTAACAACCTCAGCTAAATTCGCCTGAAATTCAGCTGAATGTAAATACTGAATTGCCTGCTGAATATCAAGTTTCGTCGTTTTACAATCTATCACACTGCTCGCCTTCATACGACCTTGTTGGCGATCGCCGATATTAACCGTTCCTTTTTTAAAACTAGGCACTTCTATAAGTCCACTTGACGAATTACCAACGACACCATCCACATGTTGGATACAAGAAAGATAACGCTGTTGTCCTAACGAGGTAAAAAGTTTAGCGGTATTTGGATGGCGTTGAACAAAATCGTCCAACATTTCGAAAAGCACACGCCCTTCAGGATCAGCATTAGGTGCTGTAAGTATAATATGTGTGCCCGACAACATATCCAATGCTGTAAGCAATTCTCTCATTTGTGCGACAGCCATACCTTGCTCTAAAGTAACAGGGTGAAACGTCACGAGCAAATTACGGGGCCCAAACTTAAAATCTAAACTCTCTTCTAATGCAGCACGGCTAAACAATTCTAATTTTAAAATATTATCAATGCCAAACCCACCTACTTGAAAAACGCGTTCAGGTATTTCACCCAGTTGAATTACTCTGTTTCGGTATTCTTCAGCAGCTACAAAGTGTAGATGTGACATTTTTGTAATTGCATGACGAACCACTTCATCAAAAGCACCTTCGGTTGTTTCCCCACCATGTAAATGTATAATGGGAATGCATGCAATCATCGCCGCTGAAGCCGCCGCTAATAATTCAAATCGATCACCAAGCATAAGCAACAGATCAGGCTTTGCGTCAGCAAACACATCCGCAAAACCACACATAGCAAGTCCCATTGACTTAGTCACACCAACAGCAGTATCAGAGCTCAGCAGCATCTCTACTTTATGATTGATACGAAAACCATCCGCCTCAATCTCACGATAAGTTAAGCCAAACTCAGGGGAAAGATGCGCTCCTGTAACAAGGACGTGTAATTCGAGTACAGAAGAATCCTTAATGCCTTGCATAACCCAACGCAACAAACCATATTCAGCGCGAGTCCCCGTAACAACACAAATCTTTTTCATGAATCAATCAGCTCATCAGCTACATAATCACGTGTGGCCAAACGATCCATAACCGCATCCCAAGACATTGGCGAGATACCACCACCAGGACGTTTCGTCGTTAAATTATCACCATTAAAAACCTCGCCGGCTTTAATTGGACGCGCAGCAACAATTGATTTACGTACAAGCGAACGATTCTTGATTTCGCCAGGAACCAAACGCTTTAACCCATCACCTAAAGCCTGCTCAATATTACGAATGGCTTTGACCATATTCGTAAGCTCTTCTAGTTCCAAACTGGCTTGATGGTCAGGGCCGGGTAGGTTACGGTCAAGTGTAAAGTGCTTTTCAATAACGCTTGCACCCATGGCCACCGCAGCCGTCGCCACTTCAATACCTGATGTGTGATCAGAGTAACCTACCTTCACACCGAAGGCCGTTTGCAACGTCTGCATAGCACGCAAATTGACTTCATGCATAGGCGTCGGATACGCAGTCGTACAATGCAAAATGGTAATTTTTTCTCGGGGCGTCCCACTCGTTTCTAGCACTTCTAATGCAGCCTCAACATCACCCAAATTAGCCATCCCTGTCGATATAATAACGTCAGCATTCAATTGCCCTATGTGGCGTAAGTACGGCAAGTTAGTTAATTCACCTGAAGGAATTTTGAATAAGTTCTGTTTTAAGCCAACTAGAAAATCGATACTTTCAAGATCAAATGCTGTCGAAAAAAAGCCTATTCTATGTTTTTCACAGTGGGCAATCAGTTCTTCGTGCATGCACGTACTCATTTCCAGACGGCGTAACATGGCATGCTGCGTTTCGTTTTTTTCTGTTGTCTGCGTTTGATAATCTGCTTTAGAGGCTGTTGAAGTAACTAAACGATCCGCATTGAACGTTTGAAACTTAACCAGGTCTGCCCCGGCAGCTGCAGCAACTTCAATAAGCTGCTTGGCTAACGCAAGATCACCGTTATGATTTACACCGGCTTCAGCAATAATAAGTGTATGCATCATTAATATCTCACGACTGTATTTGCTGTAACATCACTGGCGATAACACAACCTGCCCCAATAACACTTCCGGAACAAATACGTACGCTTTGATGTATCACAGCACCACTCCCAATAAAACAATGATCTTCAATCACAACACCACCGTTAACCCGTGCACCTGTAGAAATATGGCAATGATTTCCAAGCTGCACATCATGTTCAATCAACGCTAACGTATTAATAATACAATTCAGACCAATACGTGCAGCCGAGTTTACAATTGCTCCATGCATCACTAACGTTCCTTCGCCTAAGCACGCATGACGTGAAACATAAGCATTAGGTGAAATAATAACTGGAGCCTCTGCTTTGAGCGTCTGTAGCATCTCAAAAAGGTGCTGGCGTAAACCTGACTGCTTAATTTGCCCCACCGTGACCAAAACACATGGTATCTCAGCTAAAAGATTCGGCAGGTCTGAATCTTCTCCGAGTATCTGATAGCCTAAAACGTGTGTTATATCATCTTTTTTGGGCTGCACAATACCTTGAATAGTAAAACAACCCGTGCTCTCAATCACATCAATGGCCGCTCGACAGTGACCACCTCCACCAATAAGCAATAATGGTTTCATCCCAAAAATGCACTGCTAGGAATATTAATCAAACGCCGTGCCAATGATTCTGCAACAGGTAGTGGTGCTCGCGGAGAGTCCTTAAAAGGCGCTAATTGATGCATTAAATTCCATGCGGGCCGCGTCATTAATCCATTATCATTGGTCATTGAAAGTATCGCATCGCGTTGCTCAGCTTGTTCTTCATCAAGAAGTAAGGCCTGCAGCCAGTAATTACTATGACAAGCTTCTGGCTCCATCATCAGTCGCACATACTCTACGTTGGAAAAAGCAAGGCGGTAGCGTTCATTCAATCGTCGCTTGGAAACCAACAACTCGGGCAATTGTTCTAATTGCGCACAACCCAGGGCTGCGTTAATATTTGGCATGCGATAATTGTAAGCAACTTCGTCATGCTCGAAGCTCCAGCGATTAGGTAATTTAGCTGTCGTTGTAAGGTGCTTTGCTCGTCGTGCCAAATTAACATCATCGGTCAATAATGCCCCACCACCACCGGTGGTAATGGTTTTGTTCCCATTAAAACTTAAGGTCCCCAGCAGCCCAAAACCGCCCGTATGTTTGCCTTTGTAAAAACTTCCGAGTGATTCCGCTGCATCTTCTATTAATACGAGATTAAAATCTCGTGCGATTGCAAGCAAACCGTCGAGCTCAACTGGGTGTCCGAAGGTATGCATCGGTACTAACGCACGAATTACCCGACCCGTCGAAATATTAATGCATTGTCCGTTACGTTGTTCGGATATACGCTCTAGATAAACCCGTAATGGCTCTACCGCCATACCTAAGGTACGCTCTTCACTATCAACAAAATGAGGTGTGGCTCCACAGTAACGTACGGCATTGGCCGTAGCAACGAAGGTAAGTGCTGGAACCAATACCTCATCGTGTTGACTAACGCCCGCCAGCAACAATGCAATATGTAACGCCGCCGTACCGTTGACGACTGCAATGGCATGTTTCGAACCCGTATAAGCCGCAAGATTCGCTTCAAAATCATCAACAAACTTACCGACAGAAGAAACAAAGGTTGAATCTAAGCATTCTTTAAGATAAATCCATTCATTACCCTGAAAACAGGGCTCATGCAAGGCAACCGGCTCATGACCAACAACCTTTTCAATTGCCACAGCAACCTGCTCGACTAATGAGGTTACCGGTTTAATTGGGCAGATCTCTAGATTGTTCACAGGTTGTAAATATCCGCCTTATAAGAGCGAAGGTTGTCGCTATCAGTAAACCACACTGCTGTTTCCTGTAGTCCGCGCTTGAAACCTGCTTGACCACCATATGTTGGTTGCCAGTCAAACAATGCTTTTGCTTTTTGATTGTCAGCCCACAAACGTTCAACCTCAGACTTTTCTGGACGCAAGCGCGCTTCGTCCGTAACGATTTCGATCTCAACATTCATAACTTCAGCAATCAATTGAACTGTATCGCCTATGGATATTTCAAAATTGCTACCAAAATTGATCATTTCACCAAGACCTTGAGTTGCATTTAATGCTGCAACAAAACCCGCCACAGTGTCTTGCACATAATTAAAATCGCGCGTGGGCGAAATCGCTCCAAGATGAATCTGACGCTTGCCTTTAGCAATTTGAGTAATGATGGTTGGAATAACCGCTCGTGCTGATTGGCGCGGCCCGTAAGTATTAAACGGACGAGCAATCACAACAGGCAAACCAAACGAGGTATAAAACGAATAAGCTAGCTGATCAGCTGCTATTTTACTTGCAGAATAAGGTGATTGACCTTGCAACGGATGCTCTTCGGTAATTGGTACAAACTGCGCCGTACCATAAACTTCACTCGTTGATGTATGAACCACACGCTCAACACCTAATTCACGGGCAGCTTGTAATATATTCAACGTACCTTTGATATTCGTATCCACGTACGTGTCAGGTGAATGATACGAATAAGGAATTGCTATTAACGCAGCCAGATGCATCACCGCATCACAGCCCTTCATGGCTTCTTTAACACCATATGGATCACGAATATCACCTGAGAAAATTTCAAATTTCCCTTTCACATCAGGTGCACATTGATCCAACCAGCCCCAGGAATTGAAGGCATTGTAAAGAACAAATGCTTTAACATTGTGGCCTGAACGAACTAAGGTCTCAACCAAATGAGATCCAATAAAACCATCGGCGCCAGTAACAAGAATATTCATAAGAGATTAAATTTTTAGTGGTTGATTTTTAAGATAGAATTCATGCTTCCCGCATGGAAAATATTACGTGGACAACACGCTACCGCCCTTGGATTTTTTCTGTCATATTCCAAAAGACTATAGATAAAACATAGGGTCTTACGTTATTGTTGGGATGTAAAACAATGATTTTAACCACCCCTAAAACAATAAAATTGTGCCATAATTTACACATCAAAGCAAGTAAAAACTGGTGGTTTTAAACCAGCCTATACGCGTCCTATGCCTCTATAAACAAAACCTTTATCGCCTAATATTTCTGGCTCATAAAGATTTCGCCCATCAAAAATAACAGGACTTTTCAATAGCACCATAAGCTGTTCAAAATTTGGATTGCGAAAAACTGAACACTCAGTCACAATAGCAAGTGCATCTGCACCCTCTAATGCAGCCTCTTGTGTTTCACAAAAAACCAAATCTTGTCGCACACCATAAATACGTTGTGCTTCCTGCATCGCAACAGGGTCAAAGGCTTGTATGCGCGCACCCGCATCTAAAAGTTGCTCTATTAGAACTCGACTTGGTGCTTCGCGCATATCATCTGTGTTGGGTTTAAAAGCAAGTCCCCAAAGCGCAATCACTTTATTATTTAAATCACCTGAGAAATACTCAAAAATTTTATGAAAAAGCCACTTCTTTTGATCATGATTACGTGCCTCAACAGCTTTCAGCATCGTTGGTTCAAAATCTACATGCTCCGCTGTATGTATTAACGCTTGCACATCTTTAGGGAAACAGCTTCCACCATATCCAACACCTGGGTCAATAAAGTGATAACCAATCCGAGGATCACTGCCTATCCCTTTTCTCACAGCTTGAATATCAGCTCCAAGCCGCTCAGCGAGCCCAGCCATTTCATTAATAAAGCTAATTTTTGTCGCTAACATACAATTCGCAACATATTTTGTTAGTTCAGCACTTCGAATATCCATAACAATAATTTTGTCATGCTTGTGACTCAATGATGCGTAAAGCTCTCTCAAGCTACGTTCGGCATGATGGCTTTCTGTCCCAATAATAATACGATCTGGATATTGACAGTCGTTTAGGGCGCTACCTTCTTTAAGAAATTCGGGATTTGAAACCACATCAAACGCATATGTACAAGCTCGAGAGTCAAGACCAGACGTTATTGTTTGTTTCACCAAATCAGCGGTTCCAACTGGAACCGTCGACTTATTCACAACAAGTCGATATCCATCCATGTGTTGAGCAATTGTTTCTGCAACGGTTAAAACATATTTTAAATCAGCACTGCCATCTTCGTCGGGTGGTGTTCCTACCGCAATAAAAATAATGTCACCATGCTGCACGCCTTCTTCAGCATTTGCCGTAAATTGTAACAAGCCTTGAGCTTGTGTTGATTGAACAAGAGCCTCTAATCCTGGTTCAAAAATAGGAATAATAGCCTGCTTCAAGTTATCAACTTTTTCAGAGTCAACATCAACACAAAGTACTTGATGTCCCATATCGGCCAGCACAGCGCCTTGCACTAAGCCCACATACCCTACACCAAAAATGGTAACGTTCATTCAACACCTTTATTTAGCTCAATCAGCACAGACATCAATCAGGCAGTACCGTGCATCACTCACGTCTTGTACAAGAAATTTAAACATTTTATGAGATACCAATCTAACGACAATATCCGCTTCCAATAAAGCAGAATCCATATCGATTAAATCTGCCGATCCAGACAACACATTAGGAAGTGAAGAAATATGTGGCTCCACAACAAACAAAGGTCCTGGATGACAATTACCAAGCTCCGTAACAACCTGTAATGCTGGACTACCCCGCAAATCATCGGTATCCGGCTTAAACGTTAATCCTAAACAAACAATACTGATATCGCGTGGACTTTTTTCTGAGTAACGTTGTAACAGAATATCACATTCGCGCTGTATTTTTTGAACAACCCAATGTGGCTTTGCATCATTGACTTGACGTGCCATTTCAATTAATCGCGCTTCTTCTGGCACACTGCTTACAATGAACCAAGGATCAACTGCAATACAATGCCCACCAACACCAGGACCCGACTGTAAAATATTAACTCGAGGATGACGATTTGCCAAATGAGTCAATTCTCGCACATCAATAGCTAATTTATCGCAAATAATAGATAATTCATTGGCAAAGGCAATGTTCACATCACGATAACTGTTTTCCGTTAACTTGCACATTTCAGCTGTTCGAGTATTTGTTTCTATGCATTCACCCTCAACAAATAATTGATACAGTTGTTTCGCTTTCTCTGAGCACGCGGGTGTGACGCCACCAATCACACGATCATTTTGAACAAGCTCTCGGAGAATATGTCCTGGCAAAACGCGCTCAGGACAATACGCAACGCGAATATCAGCTTTCTCACCATCCTGTGTAGGAAATATAAGATCCGGGCGCAACGTAACAAATAATTCAATCAATTGCTCTGTTGTGCCAACAGGAGATGTTGACTCAAGCACGACTAAATCACCTTGTTTTAAAACAGGTGCAATAGCACGTGCAGCCGCTTGAATATAAGTTACATCAGGTTTATGTCCCTCTCTGAGCGGTGTGGGTACGGCAATCAAAAAAGCATCGGCAGGCTCAGGAGCTAGCACCGCTCGCAAATAACCTTCTGACACAACCGAATGAACAATAATATCCAGCTCAGGCTCAACCAAATGAATTTGACCTTGATTGATGGTTTCAACAATCGTTGGGTCAACATCAACGCCGATAACCTCAACTTTACGTGAAGCTAATATTGCTGCGGTTGGAAGACCAATATAACCAAGCCCAAAAACAGAAATTCGTTTAAACAAACTCAATCACCTCACCTTCATTTTGTTTTGCTGACTCAACCCCAGGCTGATCAAATGAGTTAATATTCCAAATCACACCTTGCGTATAAATTTTATGCTCGTATAAACTAATCAAAGCACCAAGAACATAAGGAGAACACTGTGCCAAACGAAAATGACTAAGCGGCGTTTCACCTAATATTTGTTTTGAAACTTCGTCACCTGTTTGTACACCGTTGACTAGAACTCTTTGCTTAGCTCTACAGAATGCATTCACCATGCATTCATCAAATGCCTTAAGACTAATAAAATCTATCGTTACACGATGCGTGCCCTGACAAAGTAATTGATAGTAACTGTGCTGTGCGCGATTACCATGCCCCCCCCATACAATAGGCCCCGTTGCATACGGTACGACTTTATTATCCCTATCAATACGTTTGCCGTTACTTTCCATATCTAATTGCTGTACATAAGGAACAAGCTGCTCTAAACGATTAGAATAAACCAACATGAGTAAGGTATGTATACCCATAAAGTTGTTATTCCAAATCCCAAGCAATGCTGTAAGAACAGGTAGATTCGCTTCAAAAGGCGTGTTTTTGAAGTGCATATCCATAGCATGTGCCCCAGATAAGAACTCTTTAAATTGGTCAGGTCCAATCGCAATCATGGTCATCAAGTTAACAGCAGAACAAGCCGAATATCGCCCCCCAACCCACTCCCAAATAGGTAAAGTATTGTTTATACCCAATGCATGAGCTTTTTCAGCATGTGCAGTAACAGCAATAAAATGTTGATCAAAACGATAACTGCTGCCAACCCAATCCATCGCTTGCTTCATGTTTAAAAGCGTTTCTTTTGTCGTAAATGATTTAGAAGAAACAATAAATAACGTTTTTTCTGGGTTTAATGTTGCTACTGTACGTTTGAAACCATCTGGATCTGCATCTGATATAAAATGAAAGCATAGAGTACTTGAAGTATCGTCATGTAAGGCTTCCAAACAAAGCTTCACTCCTAAATCTGAACCACCCATACCAATATTCACAACATCTGTAATCGATTGATTCGAATACCCAAACCATGTTTGATTTCTGACGTCTTCAGCAATAACTTCCATTTTATGACGTGCTTCAAAAACATCGAGCATAATATCACGACCATCCAACATAAATGGCTTGTAATTAGGTACACGTAATGTTGTATGTAGTGCCGCTCTATCTTCAGAAGTGTTAACTTTTTCACCAGACATGAGCGCATTAATTTTTTCTTTTAGTTCGCATGCCTCAGCTAAATTAAATAACAAGCCTAACGTATCATTTGTGACACGTTGCTTCGAAAAATCAAGCTCTATACCACAGGCTTCTTTCTTAAACTCGGTATCACGACTGGGTGATTGTTGATATAAATCGTTTAAAGCGCACGTTGAAATAAGATGAGCTTGTTTTTCTAATGCATTCCAAATCTTACTTTTAATCATATTTTTAAAATCCTTTTAAAAACACGCTACCGCCCTTGGATTTGAATTTGTCATTTCCCAAAGAACACATAATTCTCAATAATTTTTTAAAGCTCTAGATGCCGCGGACAAGCCGTGGCACGTAGCCAAATTAACTTATGCAACTTTTTCTAATACGTCTACAGGTAAATCCACATATTGCTGACGATTAAATAAGTTAAACAACAAATTCACCCTTTCATCACCACTGACCGCAGTAACAACCGCTTCAACATCTTTAAAACAACCTTCTGTAATAACCACACAATCACCGACTTGATACAGTGACTGAACAGGCTCGCCATTCAATTTGGCACATTGTCGTTTTAAAATATCAATCACTGAAGCATCTAATTTTGCTGGGATACCATCAAAATAAACGAGACGGCTAACACCACGTGTTGAGCGAATAGATGACCAATTATCGGAGGCACTCAGTTGAATAAAAAGATAATGTGAAAACAACGGTTCAAGTATAAGAGAAATAGAACCCGCACGTTTCCGTTTAACATGATACGTTGGATGGAAGCACGTATAGCCTTGGTTTTCTAAATGCATGGCTGCTCGAAAGCTTTCTCGAGGCTTACACTGAACCAGGTACCAATAACTGTCGGAAGACATCTTAATATAATCCCTATTACAACCCCGTCACATCAATCTGCGGGTTTACCACTCCTTGGCGTACAAGATAAAGTTTAGTTAAAACCGTCAAGTACTTGATGGCAACTAGTTTATGCTCCCCTGAACCTCTTGTAAAGGGAGCACAAGGAAAATAATTTAGGCATACTTACAAAAGGTAAAGCTTGGTGCTTTTAAAGCTAAAATGGATTTTTTATAATCACACCACGGTGCGCGTCAATACCTAAAAAGCTAGATTGCCACGCTTCGCTCGCAATGACGTTAGAAACTTTTTGTTGAACATAGTCCTCACTCATAAACATACTTTCTTTTTTAAACAAACAACTTATGTTGTTTGATTTTATAACAGACCATCAACACGGCGTTTTATTTCAGACAGCCACAATGTCAGCACATTTTCATGCTCCTGCATTCGCGTTAGAAGCTCATCCGCCAAGCCCTCATTGTACGTATGCGAAGTTAAATTTCTATCATCCGCCATCACCATAGCCTGTTTTGCCTGTTCCTCATTCAGTAACATGATATCAAATGATGCTCTAATCGTAGACTTAGGCGAATTAGCCTCAAGCCCTTCGACAACATAAAGATAACGCTTAACAGCCTTCCATATGGCCTCAAAGCTATATTCAAACCGCTGAATCATCGCGTCACGCTCAATTTGCGTAGGTTCGTTTATTGGGGTTAATTCAGCAAATGTTTTAAGTGCGCGCTCGGCTATTTTAACTCGCTCTCTTAACCGCTCCATAGCACTCCTTCTTTTAAAATTTTCCGCTTAAGTTCAGACTCAACTCTTGCTAAATCAACAAGATCAACCTGATAAATAACCTTGCTTTGATCGATTTTATCACGCACTTCAGAAAGCTTATACAATGGAAGTGTTTTTTCCGTTAAAATAGCGATATCAATATCGGAAGTACTCTGTTCTTGCTGCCTCGCCCTGGAGCCAAATAAATATAAATCAGGTGAGTAATCGCTTAATGCTTCTTGAATTAATGTAAACACGTGATTTACATCACTTTGACCTGAAAAAATAGGGCTGTTTTTAGATTTCAATTTATCTTTATTCAAGCACGTATACCTTGATGACACCCATTTGATTGTTCATCTTAAATTATCTTCAAACAAATGTATGCACCTTAGCATGACCACTTACTGCTGTAGTAACAGCTTCACCAAACCTTATCAACAACGCCTCTGCAATTCGACGAGAAGCATCACCATCGCCATAAGGATTTTGTGCTTGGCTCATACGTCGATAATGCTCGGCATCTTCTAGTAACCGCGTGACAGCACTTACAATGACAGGTGCTTCAGTCCCAACCAATTGCACCGTTCCAGCATCGAGGGCTTCGGGGCGTTCCGTCGTGTCGCGCATTACCAAAACAGGTTTGCCTATCGACGGTGCCTCTTCTTGTATCCCACCTGAGTCAGTCAAAATCATATAGGAAGCTTTCATCAAATACACAAACGGTAAGTAATCAACCGGGGCAATCAAATGGATATTAGGTGTACTACTCAATAATTCGCTCACCGGTGCCTGTACCTGAGGATTGAGATGCACGGGATACACAATATCAACATCTGGAAAAGCTTGAGCAATACGAACCAGAGCCTGACAAATACGCTCAAATCCCCCGCCAAAATTCTCACGTCGATGACCTGTCACTAAAATCATGCGGCGTTTAGGTGTTAAGAATGAAAATTGCTTCGCATAATTTTGTTCTAACGCAGGATTTGACTCAAATTGTTGAAGCACATCAAATAATGCATCGACGACCGTGTTTCCCGTGACATGAATACTATCAGAGGGAACGCCTTCGTCTAAAAGGTTTTGACGTGATAACGGCGTAGGGGCAAAGTGTTGAGCAGCTAACACACCTGTCAACTTTCGATTAGCCTCTTCAGGCCATGGCAGAAAAATATTACCGGTTCGTAAGCCAGCCTCGACATGGGCGACGGGGATTTGATGGTAATATGCTGCCAACGATGTCGCGAGTGTAGTCGTGGTGTCACCATGCACCAAGATAACATCAGGACGGTAATGTTCAAACACACCAACGAGTCCCTGTAAAATATTTGACGTGAGTTTGCTGAGCGTTTGATTCGGCGTCATCACATTCAAATCAAAATCAGGTTTAATCTTAAATAAATTTAAAAAAGGCTCGAGCATCTGCCGATGCTGGCCTGTAACACAGACATTGCTCTCAAAGGCTGCATGTTCTGCCAGATGTTTAACAACAGGAGCCATTTTAATAGCTTCGGGACGTGTACCAAAAACACAAAGTGAGCGAATCATCCTGACTCTTTATCCTTTTATTTTGCTGCTCTAAATTTTAAGCATCCACCGCTTCTTCATCATGATAATAATACGAGTAATTATAATACTTACCGTAATATCCACCTTTCATTTCTGATTTATGGAAATTAAAAATCGAGCCATCCACATGTACGCCTGCATTACTAAGCCGCTTGAGCGTCATCTCAATTTCACTCGGTGAATGTGCGCCAGCACCCACCACCAAGTAATTAGTCGCACAAAAGGCACCGACAATCACCGCATCCGTCACCAGCAACACCGGGGCCGTATCAAATAAAACAATATCATATTGCTGAGAAAAGGCTTTCACTAATCCCTTGAACCGCTCACTTGTTAATAACTCGGCGGGATCTTTAGGATAAGCGCCACGAGGTAACACCGTAAGGTTTTGATTCGACGTTGAGCGCAAGGCATTTTCTAACGGCTCTTTTTTTCCTAAAACATCAGCAAGACCTGGAGCAGCTGCAAAATTGAATGATTTATGTAACGCACCTTTTCGTAAATCCGTATCGATTAACAACACTCGTTTGCCCGCTGCGGCAAGCAAATGCGCCAAGTTGGTCGAAACAAACGTTTTACCCACACTCGGCGCCACACCCAAAATACCAATCATATTGTTATTCGCACACGCCAATGAAACTTGAAGGCTTGTACGTAAGCTTCGCAGAGCCTCAATCGCTAAGTTTTTAGGTTGATGCTGTGCTAGCAAAGGCAGGTTTGTCGTTTCTTTGGATTCAAAACTCAAGGTATTGTCCGCTTGCTCTTTGCAAAAAGGTACAATAGCAACGTTCGGCAAATTAAATTGTCGCTCACTCCAATGCGGATCATCTACTCTAGGAGAGAGTAATTTTCGAGCAAAAACAACCATCACACCCAACATAAAACCAAGCATCATACCACCCAGCACCATCGCTTTAGCTTTACTGGGCAGAGGCCTATCCGGAAGGGCTGCATGTGATAAAACGCGTACTCCACTGATGGTACCGGCTTTCACCACCTCAAGCTCTTGAATTTTGTTTAACAACAACATATACAACGACTGCTTCACCTCCACATCACGCATCAAATTAACTGCCACCTGATCAGATGCCGGCAGTTTTTTCAACGTTTCTTCAAGCTGCGTACGTTCAAATTTAAGCGCATCGACTTGAGCCTTGTGTGCTATCCATAATGGATGTGTTTTTGTGTACTGCTGCTTCATTTCAATCGCTTTAATACGCAGCTCACCTAACTGCTTATCTAAGCCTGCAAGCTGATCCAGTAAAAATTGCGTTTGAAGCTTAATATCGATTTTACCGCTTTTTGCACGGTATTGATTCAGTGCATTTTCTGATTTTTCTAAAAGCTGTTTTGTAATGGGTAATTGCTGATGCAAAAACTCTAACGTCTGAGAAGCCTCTTCCGATTTTTTATTCCCATCTTTAATACGTGCTGTTTCGGCAATCGAGTTAAGCGCTCGGAGCACTTCTTCTTTTTTGAGACCTTTAAGTGACAACTCTAAAACACCGGTCCCTTGCCCCATGCGCCCTTTACCCGTCATTTCTTCAACTTTCAGTTTATTTAAAAGTGATTTAACAGCCGAAGTGTTCGAGTGCTTTGATATCGTAAATTGCGTGCCTTCAGGTAACGACGATGCCGGCTTAGTTTGAAGGCTAAATTCCAGATCTTTCGAGGTTAAAACCTTACCCATTGCTCCGGATAAAATCACATCGCCATCTTCGCCATACAGACTGACATGCCCTGGCTTATCCACTTTAAGCTTAAATTTATGATTAACCGCCGATTTTGGCACATCAAACTTGGATATTTTTAATTCTTTCTTATGCATCCAAGGAAAAAGACGTTCCATGATAAGCGTTGGTTTATGCAAAGCACTAATGTTGAGTCCTAGTGACTCAACCACAGGTTCTAAAACAAAAGGCGACTGTATGAGCGCCATTTGTGTGGCTGCTGAATCACCTGCCCCAGCGCCACCCATCAATTGCTGGGCAACCCCGCCCGCGGCACCCGCGCCTCCTGGCTTCGCATCAATCTGAAGCAACGCAGTTGTTTGATACTGCACAGGTTGTCGTTTGGCGTAAAAAACACCGAGTGTTAAACCAATCACCGTCGTCAACAGCAGTAGCCACTTATGCCCCCAGAGCTGATGAAGCAACGCAGCTAAATCAATCTCGTCCGTATTCGAGCCTTGAGCCATCCCCATACTATTGTTAGTTGATTTGCTTAGCATCGTGCTCATAACATCCCCAACTCTATCGGTTATATATTTAAATATTATTTTTAGATTGCTTAATAACGCTTTGTGTAAACCATACAGTTTGAACAATCGGTAGTAATTGATCGAGTACACGGTTCATCTGAGCAATAGGTGCAGCAGAAACAAACAACACATCTTGCGGTTGCAAACTAAAATGCTCTGCCAGTAATAATTTATCTGGCGTTCGTCCATTCAGCCAAAAGATTTGTGGCTGCGTGTAATCGCCACGAATCACATAAATATGATTAGGATTCGCATATTTCGAATCCAACCAACCCGATTGCGCTAAAGCATCAGCAATCGTGAGTTGTTGGTCGGTAATCGGTAAAAAACCTTTTTTCACAACCTCCCCAAGTACATACACTTTTCGTCCTCGAAAGTCAGCAACGCGTACATTAACTTGTGGATTAGGAATATATTTAGCAAGACGTCGAGAAACTTCAACCCGTATTTCATCCAAAGTCTTATCAGCCACATGCACATAGCCAATCAAAGGAAAATATATACGTCCTCGAGGATCAACCAAGTACCCAGACATACCTGCAGCACCCTGAGCACCCGCCCCCATGGCCATGCCAGCTTGGCTTTCCATTTCAAACTCGGGATGTTGCCATACATTCACGTGCAACACATCAGCAGGAGCTACCCGATAAAAATACGTGTTCACGCTTTGATCTGCAATTAGGGTAGGCGTAATCGGTATCAACGTGGGTTTGACCTGAATACGTTCTTTTTTTACATGCTTGCGCATCGAAAACGTATTTAAATCTTTCATCCCAGGCATCCAATTTTCTGGATTAAGTGGGGATTCAGCACAGCCACATAACATCAGCGACGTGGTTGCTACACCAACCTTTGTTAACAACTTTAAGTCCACAACTTCCTGTGCCATTCGTCAATCCCTTGTTCAATCAATATGAAAGCTTGCTCAAATGCTGTTTTGGGGCGTTTGAATGGATCTGAAATATCATATTCACCCCACTTCCCCAAACGATGCACACGTCCACATGCGCCTGGATATTGCTGTTCAAGCTGCTGTGTTTGTTCCGTACTCATGGTGAGAATTAAATCTGAATTAAACACAATGTCGGGCGATATTTGTCGTGCTCGATGCGCACTAATATCCATGCCACGTGCCTCCATGAGCTCTTGCGACATCGGATCGGCCGGTCGACCAACCAACGCGCCTAAACCTGCTGAGCTCACCACAACCTCTGGATGTGTTTCCTGAACGGCTACCGCAAGAAGTTCCTCTGCAATTGGACTCCTGCAAATGTTGCCGATACAGATGATCAAAACTTTATTAATCACTGATAACCCCGAACAACCCTGTTCTTAAGTTTAATTTTCGCAAAATACGAAGTCTGTAGACTTTACAGAATTAAGAAAAAAACAACAAGAGAAAATAATACTTTTCTGTAAAGATAATGAAGAGACTTCTCGAACCTGGTTGAATATCAATCCCAAAATCAACACGATTTACATTTTATTTTAACTCTGACTTATTTTGATATAACTTCCGATATGTTCACTACATTGCTCACTAACTGGCTTAAGATCCATAAGAGTGAACGAAACATCCTTTGACGCCATCGCTTGACGGCAATGCAAGCATGTGCTGGCATGATTGAATAAAAGCATGATCATGGTAAACATTATGGCAAACCTCAGCGTAAGAAAATTAGATGATCAGGTATACACCAGACTTCGAATCCGAGCGGCCGAACATGGTGTTTCAATGGAAGAGGAAGCCCGTCAAATCATTTCTCGGGTCATATCTGTACCTAACCGTATGAGTGATGTCTTTCGAGAACACTTTGGGCAAGCTCATGGTATCGATTTAGACATACCCAACCAACGCAACACCCCACATAATCCCATAGAGTTCACTTCATGATTATCCTAGATACCATCATCATTTCGGAACTCATGAAGGCTATTCCAGATCAACACGTGGTGACCTGGCTCGATCAACAAGATCCTATGACGTTATTCAGCACATCCATCACCATTGCAGAAATATATTATGGTATTGCTGTATTACCCACAGGAAAACGCAAAGACTATCTTGAACGTGCCTTTGATAATCTGCTCATCGATGCATTTAAATACCGTATATTAACGTTTGATGATCCCGCAGCACATATTTGCGGCCATTTAATGGGAGAAAGAAAACAGTCAGGACACCCTTTAAGTATTCTTAATGGCCAAATAGCCGCAATTACAAAAACCAACAAAATGAGCTTGGCGACACGCAACACGCGCGACTTTATGGGTTGTGAACTAAACCTCATTCATCCATTCGAGACTTAAAACACCTACTTAAGAACATTTGCTACGGCGTATAATGGAAATGACTGTATTTTTTCATACACCGAGTAATTTTGGGTAGAAAATCGAATGCCGTAAGGTGTCTTAGGGTGTTCTTTTAAAAAAGCATGCATACTTCTAAGCGTGCTCCCTTTGCCGGCTTTAACTTCAACGGGAATAATGTCTTGATTGTTTACAATTAAATAATCAACCTCTGCTTGACTGGTTGGCTGATTACGATGCCAATAATACAGGTCCTGAGCTTGTCTCGCGGAACCATAGGTCAAAAGCTCTTGTCCTACAAATGCTTCCGCAACCATGCCTTTATTAATAAACACCTGCTCTGGATTTAAAATCCAATCGGACGAAGTTAAACCTAATAATGCTTGCATAAGTGCAACATCAAGTAAAAGCAATTTAAACTTATTGATATTAGCTTGTGCACCTAAAGGCAAACCTTGAGCCGAAGAAGAAACAACAGGTGTAATAACATTGGCTTTCATTAAAAGCGCTAATGCCGGCTCGAGCTCACGTTTTCGAAACTCACCTGGAATATGGGTATAACGAAAGACTTGTCCTGCTTGTTGCGGAACGGTACGAAACAACTGCTCCACATGTTTAACTTGTGTTGTGCGTGCATACTTATGAAAATCTTGCTTAAATGCCGTTAGAAGATCGTGATGAATATCCAAACATCCCTTATAATCGTGTGTTTGACTCCAATACGATACAGCTTCTGGCATGCCTCCAATTGCAAGGTACTCACCCAACAATCGATTTAATTTATCATGAACCAAGGCCGACAAAGGCCTGTCGATCGACGCGGCGAGCATCGCGTCAACGAGCATTTTTTTATCTTGAGCCCATAAAAATTCAATCAACGACATCGGGTACATATAAAGGAACTGAACACGCCCAACAGGCACACCGACTTCTTCACTCACCTTACGCACCGCCCCTTGCCTCATAAGTAAAAATCATTAGAATTTGCCT
>JARGNP010000051.1 GCA_029210265.1 Legionellaceae bacterium | reverse complement strand
CGTGGTCAAAGAGATCGTGGCCGAGATCAAAGCGATGAAACGGGAAGTGTTCGTGCCGTTGAGCCACCGCCCCGGAGAAGCGCAGGTGGATTTCGGACACGCCCTGGTCAACGTCAACGGGACGCTGAAGAAGTGTCCGTTTTTCGTGATGAGCCTGCCCTATAGCGACGCGTTTCATGTGCAGGTATTCGAGCGCGAATGCACCGAGAGCTTCTGGGAAGGGCACGTGCGGGCGTTCCGGTTCTTCGGTGCCGTACCGACGCGCATCAGCTATGACAACTCGCGGGTGGCGGTGGCCCGGATGCTGGGAGGCCGGAACCGCAAGCTCACCGACGGGTTCCTGCAACTGCAGAGTCACTACCTCTTCGAGGAGCACTTCTGTCTGGCGGCCCGCGGCAACGAAAAAGGTGTGGTCGAGGGGATGGTGCGCTACAGCCGGGCGAACTTCCTGGTGCCGGTGCCGCAGGTGCGCGGACTGGACGAACTCAACGCCCGGTTGGAAGAATCGTGTCGAAACGATCTCGGACGTCGGCTACGGGGTCAGGGGCGAACCAAGGAAGCGTTGCTGGTCGAGGATGTGGCCGCGATGCGCCAACTGCCTTCCGTGCCCTTCGAGGCATGCCGGGTGGTGGCGACCCGAGCGAGCAACCTGTCGCTGGTGCGTTTCGACGGCAACGACTACTCGGTTCCGGTACGTTGGGCCCACCGGGAAGTGGTGGCCAAGGGCGACTGCGAAAGCGTGCGCATCTACCGTGACGATGAACCCGTCGCCGAACACCGGCGGATCTGGGAGAAGGAGCAGGTCCGTTTCGATCCGGTCCATTACCTGGCCTTGCTGGAGCGAAAACCCGGCGCGCTCGATTTCGCCCGTCCCCTGGAAGGATGGGAACTGCCGGAGTGCCTGCGCCTGCTGCGTCGGCGGTTGGAAGCCGATCACGGCAGCGAGGGCACCCGGGAATACATCGCCGTGCTGCGCCTGTTGGAGAAACATCCCTTGGCGCGGCTGAGATCGGCGGTGAACTCCGCGCTGGAACTGGGCTGCCCTCGCAGAGAACTCATCGAACAGTATCTCTATGGCGAAAACCGGGAGGCACCCGTGTTCCGGCTGGACGGCCGGGAACACCTCAAGGTCGTCAACGTGCACTGCACCGATCCGGGCGAATACGGTGTTCTGTTGAGATCAGGAATCGGAAAGGAGGGCGCAGCATGAGCACGGAAAGCAATCGAATCCTACTCAAGCATCACCTGGAAAAGCTCCGGCTGCCGACGGTCCGGAGGGAATGGGAAGCCGTAGCGGCCTCCTGCGCCAGCGAAGGCAGTGACTACGGCGATTATCTTCTGCGGCTGACCGAGCGGGAACTCATCGAGCGCGAACAGCGGGCGGCCGAGCGCCGGATCAAGAGCGCGAAGTTCCCGGTGCTCAAGACCTTGGAGAACTTCGACTTCGCCGCCCAGTCATCGATCAACGAGACGCTGGTGCGGCAACTGACAAGCGGTGAATACCTCGAAGGGCGTGAGAACGTGCTCATGATCGGAAACTCGGGCACCGGCAAGACCCACTTGGCGACCGCGCTCGGCTTTGCGGCCTGTGCCCTGGGGAAACGGGTCCGGTTCTGGGGAGCGACCGCTCTGGTCACCCACATGTTGGAGATGCGTGAACAACGGGACTTGAAACGGTTCTTCCTCCAGATGGAGAAACACGACCTGCTCATCCTCGATGAACTCGGTTATGTGCCGTTCTCCAAGGCGGGAGCGGAACTGCTCTTCGAGATCGTCAGCCGGGCCTACGAGCGGTTCAGTCTGATCGTCACCACCAATCTTCCCTTCGAGCAATGGACCGAAGTGATGGGCAGCGAACGGCTGACCGGAGCCATGCTCGACCGGCTCACCCACCGGGTCCACATCATCGAAGCCAACGGCGAGAGCTACCGCCTCAAAGACGCCCGGAAACAGCAACGAAACCGCAAGGGGGGATAATCGCTCCGCTTCCGGGACGCCTCGTCGCCCTACGGGCTCCTCACCGTCCCGGAAGCGGAATCCCCAGCGAGAAACCCACTCTTGACTCAATCTAACCCCACAATCAAACTAACCAAAAGCGTACCGGTTTTAACCCGGCGCCCGTACCGGA
>JARGNP010000029.1 GCA_029210265.1 Legionellaceae bacterium | reverse complement strand
GAACTGATGGTGCAACCGGTGCAACCGGTGCTGCCGGAACGAATGGAACTGATGGTGCAACCGGTGCGACCGGTGCTGCCGGAACCAACGGAACCGATGGTGCGACAGGTGCGACCGGTGCTGCCGGAACCAACGGAACCGATGGTGCCACAGGTGCGACCGGGGCTACAGGTCCGGTTGAAAGCTATACTATTGGACAGCTACATGAAGGTGGGATTATTTTTTACTTAGATGTCACCCAACGTCATGGGTTCGCAGTGGCACTTTTTGATCAAAGCGTGGGGGCCATAATCGGGAGTAGATCTACAAATTACCATACTCCAGGTCTTGGCATAGGGTCTGGAATGATAAATACTGCTACCTTATTGGCTTTATATAATGAAACAGACGGCGCTGCCTACCTTGTTTCATCCTATGGCGTAGAGTCGAATGGCACAACTCAATGTGGTTCTAGTTCGGTCACACCTGGTTCTCCTTTTGTACCCAACCCCCTCTGTTACGGGGGTTGGTTCCTATCCTCACTTGATGAAGCTGCTGCGTTATACTCGAACATCACAACAGTCAATGATGGTATAGCATTAAACGGTGGTACAAAAATGTCAGATGCTTTTTATTGGACATCAAGCACTGTAGATTGTGACGCATTTAATTTTGGCACTCTAAGGATAGAGATGACCGATAATAGTTCTTCTTCCCCTGCGGTGCAGTGCGTCCCTAACAACTTTACAACATATGTTCGAGCCATTCGCCAATTCTAATAACCAGGTTCTTCCGCACGTTCTTCTGTGGTCAGTCGTTTGCCCATTCGAGTGTTTGATTATACTTAGCTTAAATGCATAACTTCATTAGTGATAGGTATAGCTACATGTTCTGATCGAGTTTCAAGGGTCTTTGTATTGTACAAAATCCTGAAGACCGTGTATGATACGGGCGGTTGTTTTTGATATGGAACTGAAATAGTCCTATATAAAAAATATAAATTAAGTCGTGACGAGTAAATACATGCTGCGCATTAGTAAATTAGCGGATTATGGAACAGTGGTGATGGTGTTTTTAGCCGGGTGCACAGGGCTATCCAGTGCGCGTGATATTGCCGAACATACCCACGTAAGTTTACCGACGGTGAGTAAGATTTTAAAGCGGCTTACCGTGGCCGGCTTATTGGTTTCAACACGTGGAACCGCCGGAGGCTATCGTCTTAAACGTCCGGCCGCTGAAATATCAATCGGTCAAATTTTACAAGCATTTGATGACGCACAGGGGTTGACAACATGCAATTCAGATCCCGATGCATGTGCGCTTCATCAGGTGTGCCATGTGCAGGATAATTGGCGTTTAATCAGTCAGTCGATTGAGGCCGCACTCGAGAGTGTGAGTTTAGACGCGTTGGCGCAGCCGGTTATTCCTGCAAGCGATCTTGAACATATGAAACATGTTGTGATGGGAGTTAGTCGTGTCAAAAGAAGATGAACCACTCAGTGCGTTGTTAGATGGCGATTATCAGCACGGGTTTATTACTGATGTTGAATCAGAAACGTTCGAGCCAGGTCTTGATGAAGATGTGATTCGTCGTATCTCTGCGATGAAGAACGAACCTGAGTTTTTATTGGAATGGCGTCTCAAGGCGTTTGAGCATTGGAAAAGCATGCCAACACCTGAATGGTCGAGTGTGCATTATCCTGAGATTAATTTTCAGGATATCTCGTATTATTCCGCGCCTAAAAGCCTAGAAGATCGCCCTAAAAGCTTAGACGAAGTGGATCCAGAATTATTAAAAACGTATGAAAAACTCGGTATCCCACTGCGTGAGCAAGAAATGCTTGCCGGCGTTGCTGTGGATGCGGTGTTTGATAGTGTTTCGGTAGCAACCACGTTTAAGGCCAAGCTCGCTGAAAAAGGCGTGATTTTTTGTTCGTTTTCAGAAGCCGTACATGAGCATCCTGATTTAATAAAAAAATATTTAGGCTCAGTTGTACCGTATCGTGATAATTTTTATGCTGCGTTGAATTCAGCGGTATTTACGGATGGTTCGTTTGTTTATATTCCGAAAGGCGTGCGTTGCCCGATGGAATTATCGACGTATTTTCGAATTAATGCGGCTTCTACAGGGCAGTTCGAACGAACGTTGATTATTGCGGATGAAGCGAGCTATGTCTCGTATTTAGAAGGTTGTACGGCACCTCAACGCGATGAAAATCAATTGCATGCTGCCGTGGTTGAATTGGTTGCTTTAGATGACGCAAGTATCAAATACTCTACGGTTCAAAACTGGTATCCCGGTGATAAAGACGGTAAAGGCGGTATTTATAATTTTGTGACCAAGCGAGGCGCATGCCGTGGTAAGCGCTCTAAAATTTCGTGGACACAAGTTGAAACAGGATCGGCGATTACCTGGAAATACCCGAGTGTGATTTTAAAAGGCGATGATTCGGTTGGTGAGTTTTATTCTGTGGCGGTGACGAATAATTACCAGCAGGCTGATACCGGTAGCAAAATGATTCATTTGGGCAAAAACACACGCTCAACGATTATCTCCAAAGGCATCAGTGCCGGGCGTTCGCATAATGCGTATCGAGGCTTGGTGCGTATCACGCCGATGGCTGTGGGTGCACGTAATTACACGCAATGTGACTCGATGTTGATGGGCAGTGATTGTTCTGCGCATACGTTTCCGTATATTGAATCGAAGCAAGCACAAAGCCAAATTGAACATGAAGCGACGACGTCGAAAATCAGTGAAGATCAATTATTTTACTGTGAGCAACGCGGGATTGATCCTGAAGAAGCTGTATCGATGATTGTGAGCGGATTTTGTAAGCAAGTACTTAAAGAATTACCGATGGAGTTTGCGGTTGAAGCAACCAAATTACTCGGTATTAGTTTAGAGGGGGCAGTAGGGTAATATGTTATTAATAAAAAATTTACAGGCATCAGTTAACGGCACGCCGGTTTTAAAAGGCATTGATTTAGACATTAAACCCGGTGAGATACATGCCATCATGGGTCCTAACGGCTCAGGTAAAAGTACGTTATCCAAAATTCTTGCGGGCCATCCAGCTTATGAAGTCACCGGTGGAAGCATCATATATATGGGTGAAGATATTACGCCTTTATCGCCAGCAGAGCGCGCACAAGCCGGCGTGTTTTTGTCGTTTCAGTACCCCGTTGAAATACCTGGCGTTGCTAACGTAAGCTTTTTAAAAGCTTCGGTGAATTCAATTCGTAAAGCGCAAGGCAAAGAACCGATGGATGCCATGGATTTCTTAAGTTTTATCCGTGCAAAATGCCAAGAATTGGAAATTGATGAGAGTTTTTTATATCGCAATGTCAATGAAGGGTTTTCCGGCGGTGAGAAAAAACGGAATGAGATTTTGCAATTATTTGCACTCGAGCCAAAACTTGCGATTTTAGATGAAACTGATTCAGGTTTAGATATTGATGCATTAGGTGTGATTGCTGGCGGGATTAATGCAATGCGATCACCTGAACGCGGTATTATTATGGTCACGCACTATCAGCGCTTACTTAATTATGTTGAGCCTGATTATATTCACGTGCTTGCCGATGGAAAAATTATTAAATCTGGCGATAAATCACTGGCTTTGGTGTTAGAAGATAAAGGGTATAGCTGGCTTGAAAAAATGGAGCAAGCATGATTTCTGAAGCATGGTTGGTTGATTTAAAAAAACAGGCAGCGTCTGATTTAGAAAAGCTTGGTTTGCCAACACGGCAAGATGAAGATTGGAAATACTCAGCGACCGATGTATTTGCAAAGCAGGCATTGCCAATGGCAGATATCTCGAGTTTTGTGCCTGACACAACGCATGGTTATCCTGCTGGCGTTCTTGTGTTGCCTTTGCTTGAGGCTTTCGAACATCATGCCGATAAAATTAAGCCTTATTTGAACCAAATCATGGAGCAAACCCATGGTTTTCATGCGTTCAACATGGCTAATTTTCAGGATGGCATGTTTATTTATGTTCCCGAAGGTGTACAGGTCGATGAGCCGGTACGTTTGCTATACACACAAACAGAAGCCGGTGTAACGCGATGTTTACGGCACTTAGTGGTTGCCGAGGCTCGCAGCAGCCTTGTGTTGGTTGAAGATTATGGCAGTGATGTTCATGACGCGCCGTATTATACCAGTGTGAACACAGAAATTAAGCTAGCAGCTCATGCTAAGCTCACGCACTGTAAAATTCAGCGTGAAGGCGAACAAGCGTTTCATGTAGGCGAAGTGGCTGTCGAGCAAGCCGCAGACAGTCGATTTGAAAGCCATAGCGTAAGCTTAGGTGGGCAGTGGACGCGAAGTGATACGGTGATTAAATTATGTGAGCCGGGCGCATCATGTTTGATGAACGGTCTGTATACGCCGACGGATAACCAGCATATCGATCATCATACGATTGTAAAACATACGGTACCGAATTGTACGAGTGAGCAAGATTACAAAGGTATTTTAAACGGCTCGGCACGGGCAGTGTTTAACGGTAAAGTTCAGGTTTCTCATGGTGCTCAAAAAACCGACGCCAAGCAATATAATAAAAATATTTTATTATCGTCTAAAGCCGAAGTTGATACCAAACCACAAATGGAAATTTTTGCAGATGATGTGGTGTGCGCACACGGTGCTACCGTGGGGCAACTGGATGAAGAAGCGTTGTTTTATTTGGCAACACGTGGCATTGAGGCCGAGCTTGCGAAGCACTATTTGGTTCAAGCTTTTCTAACCGAAAATATTCGTAATATTGCACCTGCGTGTGTTCAAGAGCGGGTGGCAAGTCTTTTGGTTCAACATGTGGAGCAGGATGCATGAGTAACACACCTGTAGGGTTTGATGTGGAGCAGATTCGACGCGATTTTCCCGTGTTAGATCAAGTCGTTCATGGTCACCCACTGGCGTATTTAGACAATGCAGCGACCACGCAAAAACCACGTGCGGTTATTGATGCAATCGCGCATTATTATGCGCATGATAATGCGAACGTTCATCGAGGCGTGCATGCCTTAAGCGTTCGCGCAACGAACCAATATGAGGCGGTTCGTGAAAAAGTTCGTGCGTGGATTAATGCGGCATCGGTGACTGAGTGTATTTTTGTACGTGGCGCGACAGAAGCGATTAATTTAGTGGCGAATAGCTTTGCACGTGTGAATCTACGCGCGGGCGACGAAGTTTTAATTACGCATATGGAGCATCACGCCAATATTGTTCCATGGCAGATGGCGTGTGACGCGGTGGGGGCAACCTTGCGAGCGGTGCCGATGAACGTGCACGGTGATATTTCGCTGCAAGCTTTTGAAGAAAAATTATCTAAGAAAACACGCTTCGTCGCGATAACCCATGCTTCGAATGCGATTGGGGTGATTAATCCGATTAAGCAGATGGTGCAAGCGGCTAAAGCTTATCATGCAACCGTGTTAGTCGACGGTGCACAAGCTGCCGCGCATCTTCCGGTTGATGTTCAGGATTTAGGGTGTGATTTTTATGTTTTTTCAGCACACAAGATGTACGGTCCTACCGGGGTAGGCGTGCTGTGGGGACGTAAAGCATTACTTGATGCGATGCCGCCTTACCAAGGGGGCGGGGACATGATTGAAACTGTCCATATTAGTTATAGTACCTACGCGCCGTTGCCGGGCAAGTTTGAAGCCGGTACACCCAATATTTCGGGGGTGATTGGTTTTGGAGCTGCGCTGGATTATTTAAGTGCGTTAGATAGCACCGCAGTCAAAACTCACGAATCAGCTTTGTTAGCTTATGCGACAGATGCTATAGAAAGTTTGCCAGGTTTTCGTATTTTAGGGCATGTTGAGAATAAATTATCGATTATATCGTTTGTTCACGAACGCATTCATTCTCATGATATTGGCACGATTTTAGATAGCTTAGGCCTTGCTCTACGCAGTGGGCATCATTGTGCGATGCCGCTGATGGAGTTTTTTGGTGTACCGGCGACCACGCGTTTATCTTTATCTTTTTATAATACCCAGCAAGAAATCGATCGTTGTATTGATGGCTTGCAACAAATCAATAGGATGTTTGCCTAACCATGGATCTACAAGCGCTTTATCAAGAAGTGATTCTCGATCACAACCGAACTCCACGCAATCATCATGCGATGTCGTGCGCTACGTGTGAAGCACGTGGTGTGAATCCTTTATGCGGTGACCAGCTGATGGTGTATGTCAAACTTGAAGCGGGCGTGATGCAAGATGTGAGCTTTGTCGGCGAAGGCTGTGCGATTTCTCAGGCGTCTGCATCGCTTATGACTGAAGCTTTAAAAGGCAAAACAGAAACCGAGGCTCATGCATTGTTTGAGCAGTTTCATGCATTATTAACACAAGATGATACGGTTGCAGGGGATGCCTTAGGTAAGCTGAGTGTGTTTGAAGGCGTTCGTGCGTTCCCGGCGCGTGTTAAATGCGCAACGCTTGCGTGGCATGCTTTAGACGCGGCGTTAAATAAAGATGCTAATACAAACTTGGTCAGCACGGAGTAGGGCTATGTTAGGTTTTAATAAACAGAAAAAAGAGCAAGCTGCACTCAAAGAAGCGATTATAGCGGCGTTAAAAACGGTGTTTGATCCTGAAATTCCTGTCAATATTTATGACTTAGGTTTAATTTACGATGTGGCGATTGATGAGACGCAACACGTTCATATTCAAATGACGCTTACATCTCCAGGCTGTCCTGTAGCACAAACGTTTCCAGGTACGGTGGAGCAAGCGGTGCTTCCGGTTGAAGGCGTTCGTGAGTGTACGGTTGAGCTTATCTGGGAGCCACCTTGGACGAATGATCGTATGAGTGAAGCGGCACGGCTTGAGTTGGGGATGTTTTATTAATGAATCCTGAGTCTTCTTTATCAAGTCTTTGGAAACCCTCAGCTTCTATTCAAGCGCTTAAACAGCGCGCAGCTATCATGGCGCGAATACGCGCTTTTTTTTCTGAGCGTGATTATTTTGAGGTTGAAACACCGGTGATGGGCGCGCATGGCGTGACCGATGTCTATCTTGAGAATATACAGGCGCATTGTTCTGGCAAAACGTATGCGCTACAAACCTCACCTGAATATCACATGAAACGCCTGCTTGCGGCCGGAAGCGGGCCTATATTTCAACTTGCACGCGCCTTTCGAGATGATGAACACGGGCGTTGGCATAATCCTGAATTTACGATGCTAGAGTGGTATCGCCCGGGTTTTAATCACCATGAATTGTTGGCCGAAGTCGGTGATTTTTTGCAGGTAATTTTAGCGTGCGAACCGCTTGTTGTTATGAGCTACCAAGAGGCGTTTATGCATGCCTGCCAACTTGATCCATTTGATACTTCACAAGCTGAGTTAAACTTGCGTTTACAGCGTTTTGATTTAGCCGGGGTTTTATCAGATGATGAAACAGATGTTGACCAATATCTATTTTTACTGATGAGCCATGTGGTTGAGCCGTATTTAGCAAAATATTCAGGGCCTGTCGGTTTGGTTGATTTTCCAGAATCGCAAGCGGCTTTGGCTTGTGTTAACAACGGTGTTGCTGAGCGCTTTGAAGTGTATTACCGTGGTGTTGAGCTTGCGAACGGGTTTCATGAACTCACCGATGCAAGCATTCAAGCCGCGCGTTTTGAAAAAGATTTACAAACGCGCCGAGCACGAGGTCTTTCAATGCCCGAGCCGGATGTGTATTTATTGGATGCACTGAAGCACGGCTTACCGGCATCATCTGGTGTTGCACTTGGGGTTGATCGCTTGATTGCCTTGGCGCTTGGGCATAGTAGCATTCAAGAGAGTCTCGCATTTGATATTTCAAGAGCCTAAAAGCTAAAGGCAAGTATGATGATAGATATTGAAGAAAATTCAACCCCGTTAGCTGAGCTATTGAGGCCTCAAAATGTATCTGAGGTGATTGGTCAAAAGCATTTATTGGGCCCAGGAAAGCCATTAAAAATTGCGTTTGATAGCGGTAAACTGCACTCCATGATTTTATGGGGGCCACCCGGTGTTGGGAAAACAACCCTTGCAAGCCTGACTGCAAAAGCTTTTGGATGCGAATGGATTGCATTGTCCGCTGTTTTTTCTGGGGTGAAAGATATCCGTGCAGCGATGGATTTAGCTAAAAAAAATCAAGCACTTCAGCTCAGAACAATCTTATTTATTGATGAAATCCATCGGTTTAATAAATCGCAGCAAGATGCTTTACTGCCTTATACTGAATCAGGGTTGGTGACGCTCATAGGCGCAACGACTGAAAACCCATCGTTTGAAGTGAATAATGCGTTGTTATCGCGAACGCAGACGCATGTTTTACAATCACTTGATGATGACGAACTGAAGCTTTTATTGCAGCGTGCACAAGATAAAAAACTTGGGCACTTAATTTTTGATGATGAAGCGGTAGCTTTATTAATAGACCATGCGGATGGTGATGCCCGGCGCTTGCTTAATAGCTTAGAGCAAATATATTTGTTTGCAACGCATCAAGAAATTTATGCATTTTCTGCCGAAAATCTGGGTGAAATATTAAGCTCAACAACGCGACGCTTTGATAAATCAGGGGATCATTTTTACGATCAAATTTCGGCTTTACATAAGTCTGTGCGTGGCTCAAATCCAGATGCTGCCGTGTATTGGTTATGTCGTATGCTTGACGCGGGTGTTGATCCAAGCTATTTGGTGAGGCGTATTGTGCGAATCGCTTGGGAAGATATTGGCCTTGCTGACCCACGTGCCATGCAATTGACGAACGATGCTGCGCAAACGTATGAGCGCCTGGGTTCTCCCGAAGGTGAGTTGGCGTTAGCGCAAGCGGTGATTTATTTAGCTGTGGCGCCTAAGAGCAATGCGGGATATCTGGCTTATAACCAAGCCAAAGCATTTGTTAAACGTGATAAGTCACGTGATGTGCCTATGCATTTACGTAATGCTCCAACAAATCTTATGAAAAAATTAGGGCATGGTAAAAATTATCGTTATGCACATGATGAACCGGGTGGTTTTGCAGCCGGTGAGCAATATTTTCCTGATGGCATAGCTGAGCCGCATTGGTATCAACCGGTTGAACGTGGGTTAGAAATTAAAATCGCTGAAAAGCTAAAAAAGTTACGTGATACAGCAATATGATCAATGTTGAAATATAATTGATAGCGTATCCAGGAGCGTGTCTTCTGTAATCTTGTTTTAAACTACAGGTGAGTATTTCTTGGAATACCAGAGTCAGTTAATGTGTGCGGAACACTTTTTTATTTGCGTAACAACGCGTTATCGCATCAGGGGTCAAATTTCTTTCTTTCACATACTTTCGAAAACGCTTCAAACATTTGTTCGGTTTTTGTCTTATGAAAAAAAGGAAAATGGAGGCCTCGATGCTGAGAAATAATGGCTTTGTTCTTGCTTAACGAGTAATGTTCAGCCAGTATGGACAGGAAGTCGTCTGCAGGAGGACAGTTTTGTGTTAACTCTTGATATAATTTCTTCAAAAGTTCAAATTTTTCTTGTGTGTTTGGGTGATCGAAATTCTTTTCAAGTAGAATTTCCATTCTTATGTAGATTTTACCTGCTATTTCTTTCTGTTCTTCATCGAGTTCATAGGCATTCGGGGGCTGAGGTAGTAAATATAGTGGCGTTGTGTATGTTCCAGCTTGTAATTACGTCTTGCATGAATAAGGAACAAAGAATTGTGATGAGATATGTGCTGGCAATGATTTCTCTTGTCCTTTTTTTCTAACCTCTGATAAAAAACTAAGCACGGTATGTCTGCATGTATGACTGATAGAAAGCACTTGTGTATTTTGTATTGCTTCTGCTGTAAGTGCTTTAGAATGTACATCAGGCATGTAATTATAAATAAATTTATTCTTATCATCTTGATCAGGTTGATATGCAAAAATACGCTGAGCCTTATACTTTTTTTCATAGTCTTTAACCGTAGGAATATTAGATGTTTTCTTCAAAACCTCGGCTGTTTTAAAATTATCATATTGCTGACAGAAAGATTGCATTTGCTCTTGATTAATTGCTCTCAAAATCTCAAGAAAATGCAGGTACTGCTCGCGAGTTATTTCATAGGCTGAATAAGAAATATCCTTTGACCATGATTCATCACAGTCAGAACGAATGAGTTTGTGTTCACTTTTAATAACCGCACCAAGTTTTGAAAAGATAAAATGGAAAAGCCAATGTCCTTTTTCTTTGTTCTTCAAACCTAGATCGTAGTATTTGCCAATCTCAAGAAGAGGTCGGTAGTTGTCGCTATTATCCACATACCCCAAGTGCAAAAAGTTATGGACATCTTTTCCTTTTCCTAAGAGACAATAGAAGCGGGCGTCTTCAGGTATCGTAATAGGCTGTGTTGTATCAATCGTCATGGGTATTGTCCTTGAGTACACACGTTTATGTAATCATACCTTGATTGTAGTATATGAGATCTGTTTGTGTTTTAAGTGGTTACTCGTGATTGTTGCTTATTTAAAGCATGAACTTTGACACACGCGCTTGGGATGACGTAATCTACGTTAACAAACAAGCACGTTGTTAATTACCAGGACGGTATTGATCATGCAAACCACGTTGTATCCTATATCTAAAAAATTCTCTCAAACTGCACGTATTCAACCCGATGATTATGACGCCATGTATCAAGCATCGCTTGAGAATTCTAATACTTTTTGGGATGAGCAAGCCAAGCGCTATGTGAGCTGGGCATCACCTTGGGATAAAACCATGGAAGGTGATTTTGAGCAGGCAAATATTGCTTGGTTTGTTGGAGCTAAGCTGAATGCTTGTTATAACTGTGTCGACAGGCATCTGCCAAAATATGCCGATAAAATTGCTTTACGTTGGGAGGGCAATCAAGCCTCTGAGCAGCGCAGTTTAACCTATGCCGAATTACATGAGGCGGTATGTCGCCTGGCGAATGCTTTAAAAGCTGAGGGCATACAAGCAGGCGATAGGGTGGGGATTTATTTACCGATGATACCTGAGGCGGTGATTGCGATGCTCGCATGTGCTCGGCTTGGTGTGATTCATTCGGTGATATTCGGTGGTTTTTCTGCTGATGCACTCTCGAACCGTCTCAATGATGCAAAGTGCCGTTTGTTAATTACGGCCGATGGCAGTTATCGTGGGGAGAAAAGCATTGCATTTAAACCCCAGGTGGATGAAGCGTTGCTGCATTCACCTTCGGTGGAGCGCGTGTTGGTGGTGCAGCGTACGGGTGAGAAAATTGCTTGGAATGATACACGTGACAGGTGGTACCACGAAGCGGTAGCTAAAACGTTGCCTGTATGTGAACCTGATTGGATGGATGCAAACGCACCGTTGTTTATTTTGTATACCTCAGGCTCCACAGGAAAACCCAAAGGTGTGGTGCACGCAACCGGCGGGTATTTGGTGTATGCGGCGATGACCTACGCGTGTGTTTTTGATCATCAAGAAGATGATATATATTGGTGTACAGCGGATGTGGGTTGGATAACGGGGCATACGTACGGTGTGTATGGGCCGCTTGCAAACGGTGCCAGTATTTTAATTTACGAAGGTATACCGAATTATCCTGATTATGCGCGCTTTTGGGAGATGATTGATCGGCATCAAGTTACTATATTTTATACCGCGCCTACAGCGTTACGAAGTTTAAGGCGTGAGGGTGATGCATGGTTAAGTTCAACCTCACGTGACTCACTGAGATTATTAGGCACCGTGGGGGAGCCGATTAATCCCGATGTTTGGGTATGGTTTTATGAAGCGGTGGGGCAGCGTTGTTGTCCGATTGTGAACACCTGGTGGCAAACCGAGACCGGTGGGGTTTTGCTCACGCCTTTGCCAGGCGCTATGGAACTCGCACCCGGTGCGGCCGGTCAAGCCTTTTTTGGTGTTGTTCCCGAGATCGTGAATGATACGGGTGAAGCCTGTACGACAGGAGAGAAAGGGCGGTTGGTTATAAAAAAACCATGGCCAGGCATGATGCAAGGCATTTATGGAGACAAGCAGCGCTTTATTAATACGTATTTAAGTGAGGTGCCTGGAGCCTATTTAACCGGTGATTTGGCGCATGTGGATGCAGCAGGGCAGTATTGGATTGCTGGACGAAGTGATGATGTGATTCAAGTTTCGGGTCATCGTTTGGGTACGGAAGAGCTTGAGAGCGCTTTGGTGTCACACCCAAGCGTTTCTGAAGCGGCGGTTGTGGGTGTGCCTGATGATATTAAAGGTGAAAATTTGTATGCATTTGTTATTTTACAGGCAAGTGTGGAATCTACGGATGAGCTTAAATATGCTTTGATTGCTCATGTACGTACGGTGATTGGGCCTATTGCTACGCTTGAAGTGATTCAATGGGCTGATGGGCTACCTAAAACACGATCGGGCAAAATTATGCGGCGGTTGTTACGAAAAATTGCCGGGGGCGATGCATCTCATTTAGGCGATCTATCAACCCTTGCAGAACCCGCTATAATTAAGCAATTGATTTTGGATGCACGAGCATTATGCTCTAACGAGGTCTTATGAACCAGCCTAGAAACCAGCATGTTTTTGTTAATCGAATTCTGAATTTAAAAAAAATCAAATACATTGGTTTAGATATGGATCATACATTGATTCGCTATCAAACCGAGCACTTTGAGGCGTTGGTGTATGAGCTCGTGATTGAGGCGTTGATTAGGAGTAAGCACTATCCTGAGGGCATTCGCGAGTTTAAATTTGATATGAAAGGGGCTATTCGTGGGCTTGTGATTGATAGTGAGCATGGGAATATTCTAAAACTCAATCGTTATGCAGCTATTCGCCAAAGTTATCATGGTATGAAAGCCATTGATTTTAAAGAGCAGCAGGAGTTTTATGGCAGTGTTTATATTGATCTAAATAATCCGAATTACCAGGTGATTGATACGTCGTTTTCGATTGCTTTTTGTGTGCTCTATCGCCAGTTGGTTGATTTTAAAGATAAGAATAATAGTTTTGTACCTAGTTATCGCGTCTTGGCCGACGATGTGCTTCGTATGGTTGATCATGTGCATAGCGATGGGAGTTTAAAGCAAAAAATAAAAGATAATTTAGATCATTTTGTTATTAAAGAACCGGCGTTAGTCGAAGGCATCGAGCGTTTTATTCGGCACGGGAAAAAAGTTTTTATTGCAACAAATTCAGACTATAGCTACACCAAAAGTTTATTAGATTATGCGATTAATCCTTTTTTATCTAAAGGCCGAACCTGGGAAGATGTGTTTGAGTATGTGATTACGTTTTCGAATAAGCCACGCTTTTTTTATGATGATTTACGTTTTTTAAAGATTGATGTCAAAACAGGCTCTATGACAAATGTCGATGGGCCGATTACACCAGGTACATATCAAGGTGGTACGGCAACGCAGTTTACGCAAGATTTAACGTTAAACGGTGATGATATTTTGTATATCGGTGATCATATTTATGGGGATATTTTACAGCTGAAAAAAGCCTGTAACTGGCGAACGGCATTGGTGGTTGAGGAATTGGGTGCAGAAATTGAGTCTCAAAGAAAATCAGCACCAATTCAGGCACTGATTCATGAGCGAATGGAAGTTAAATGCGAACGTGAGGCTGAACATTTGATGTTTTCAACTGCGCGTTTAGATGAAAAAACTTCTGCCTATGATACAAAGATCAAAGCGCTTCAAATAGAAATAGAAGCGCTAGATCAAGAGCTTTCAGCGTTATTATCCGAAGAAGGCGAGTTTTATAATCCGACGTGGGGGCGCGTGTTTCGCGCCGGTGCCGAAGAAAGTTATTTTGCACAACAAGTTGATCGTTATGCTTGTATTTATATGGAAAAGTTGATTGATTTATTTGAATGCTCACCTATGACTTATTTTCGCGCGAATCGACGTGCTTTACCGCATGATGATATGAGTTAGCGAATTATTAAAATAGCCCGAGTATTTTATCGTCGGACTATCTTCTTATTAATAATTTAGCCGTGCTTTAAAGCATATAGGTGCTACCCTCTTGGCATCTTCCTTCGCTGCACGCCAGGGAAGGCTGAAAGCCGAGGCGTGTAGTCCGAGATAGCCCGAGATTTTTTTAATCAGCCCGGAGGGATGTTAAAAAAATCTTTAGAGGGCGTAGAGTCATTGTGGAAGACATTTTTCCTGTCGCGTAGCGAAAAAATGTCGGACGCAGGACAGTCGAGGCCAAAATACTGCTCACGTTAGCGAGTTGATTTCGGGGACTTGGAAGTCCCGGAATCTTTCACGAGGTAGTGAGTCTCTTGGGCATCTTCTTTGTTCATGATGGTTACTATCTTCTTGTTCAGCATCATCATGCTCATGGCTACTTGCTCCAAAAAACGAATAAACCGCATTGACAGCATGTGTGAACGTCGTCATGAGTGAAGGCGATTGAGATTCAGCTTTTATTGCAACTTTGTCAAAGGCGTTCTTCAAAGCCTCTGTTGGATTTTCTGCACCTAAAGGATCTAAGTCTCCTTCAGCAATCAGTTCTTCCATTGAAATAAAAAAAACATTCTCGCCTACGGGTATGCTCGCAACATCACTGAGTGCAGCCAGTTTTTCGCAACTGGAATCGTCGGGTAATTGATCGAGCAACTCCTGCTTATTGTCTCCAGAGTTAAGTCGATTCTCCAGTCCTGTTCTAATTTTTTTAGTAAGTTCAGGAGTGTAGCGATCTGGAAAATACGGACTGTGGAATACTTTAGAACTGAGGTAAGAATAAATATCATCTTCATTCAGATATCGGTCAAATGAGTTCCCTAATAATCCATAGCCATTTTGATCATTATCATCAGATCCATCTATATTACAATAACCAGGATAAAGCGGGTTAAGATCACCCTTCTCATCAGCAGGAAAAGGTTTTACATTGCGCACAACATCCGATAAGGTTTCTTTCAAACTGTCAGCGCTTGAAAACTTCAGGAGATAAAACCCTAAATCGGCAAGTAAAGCTGAGCATACAGCCACAGTTATTGCGATGGGCGCTGAAGAAAGTACGAAATAACTCACGATCGCCGTTATCGCTGCCGCTCCCGCAATTACTATCAGGAGGCGACCTATTTCTCTCCACGTCCAAGCATTTCCATGTTCATATATGGATAACTCTTCTGCTAATTTTAATGTTTCTTGTAGGTTATCGAGATATAAATCTTTTTGTTGTGGCGTTAGATTTTCGGGGCGATTCAAAATTCGCGTTATACGCCCGATCACTTGTTCCATATGAAGTATCGCTTGCTGTTGTTTTCTTTCGTCCATAGTTTTCGCGTGGGCGTTTAATTTATCAACCAGCCCTATTAGCTTATTAAGTTGATCATCCACAACAGATGTGTCGCTAAAAATATGATTTTTTTGACTTTGGGAATTACAAGTGGTCGAAATCTGATTATGAAATGCATAATTCTTGGGGCCGCTTAAATGCGTATTGATATAAGCTTGCCGGCTTTCCTGCATTGCAGTAGGTGTTCCATAGGGTGTTCCTGAAAAATTCACCACACGATATTTGCTCATCATAACCTCTTGCTTGCTTTAAAAAGCAATACTGTAGCATAAAGGGAGCAAGAAGACCAAGTTTTAGTCACGAGAGGTGATGTACTTTAAAACCCATACGCCAAGCGCTGTAATCACAACAACACTGAGTAGCACGCTGTAGGGCTCCCAAGCCTTGCTAACCAGGCTGAGCGCGTCCGCACTGTGCATAAGTGAGAACGGAACGGCGACCAACACATCCATAAGCGCAGACCCCGCGACCAAGCCACAGGCAATCAGGGTACCTATTTGTCGTCGTTTATTGGTTGCGTGCGCGTCTAGATTCAAGGCTTTGAGCTTATGCTCCATCAAGAATGCAAGCATACCACCTAAAAACAGTGGAAAAGATGAGGCAAGAGGCAAGTACATGCCAATGGCAAAGCCTAAAATAGACAGGCGAAAAAAGCGTTGGATTTTAAACGTATGATTCAATGCAATTAAGCTTAAAATCACAGCGGCACCTGACAGCATCATGTTCCATGGCAGGGTTTGTCGAAACATCGCTTCGGTGATGGCGGCAAGCATGGCCGCTGTCGGGGCGGGTAAGCTATGACTTAAATCCATACCGGGGCGGGGCATGATGCCGGCAATGCCATACACATCAAATAAGAGCTGCATAATCGGTGGAATAATTAAAGCCGAAACAACCACGCCTAAGAGCAGCATCAGCTGTTGTTTCCACGGTGTGGCACCGACTAAATGACCGACTTTAAGATCTTGCGAATTATCGTTGGCAATCGCTGCAATACCGGTAACAATGGAGCCAATAATAATGGTAATCGCTTCGGCGGCCTTCAGCTGTTCAGAGGAAAGTGTGTGTGATGATAAAAGATGAATCGCGGATAACAGCAACCAAGCTGCAAATAAAATCCCGGCGATAACCACGGCACTTCCGGGGCTGGCGGTTACACCGACCATACCTGAGAAATAGGCGGTAATCACAGAAAAAAGAAAACCAAAAATAAGCACATATAAAACAGAAATAGTAAGAATAGTTGGTGCATAAACGCCACCGAGTCCCAGTGTATTCAGTGGAAAAATAAGTTGAAAAAAGAAAAATAAAGCTGTTGCTGCAAGTAAAGTTCCGAATAAAATCAGTGGCATCGGCATGTCATGCTCAACACGGTTGATTTGCTCAGCGCGATGTTTTTTTGAAAAGCCCTGAAATGAGCGATAAATATTTTTCGCAAGCGGTTTGGCAAGCAGCATAAATGTCCAAAGGCCTGCAAATAACATGCCACCTATACCGATATAACGTATATGCTCGTTCCATAAGAATTCTAAAGCATGGTCTGCTGTATGATACAGCAAGATTTCAGGATGAAATAAACTCAAAATCGGTACAGCGAGCCCCCAGGCAAGCAGTGCGCCCAGCATAATACTGATGGCCATATCGCGGCCTATTAAAAAACCAGCACCTACCATGGTTGCTGAAAAACCAACACCAAATCCAATCAATGTTTTTTTGACAATAATCCAATGCTCCCAGCTACTGGCTAAGAGCTTAAAGCCTGCTTGCGCTAATTCTATCAGTGCACCGATAGCGCCGCCGTAGACGATGGGACGAAGTCCTGTTTTTTCATGCGATGTTTTAAGAACCTCGGCAATGGCCCGGCCTTCAGGAAAGTTTAAGCTCGTGTCATGGACCAATACACGTCGAAGGGGAATTGAGAACAGCACGCCCAGTACACCGCCGACCAGTGCAATAAAAAAATTAGTCCAGTAATCAAATTGATGCCAATATTCAATTATGATTAAAGCCGGAATGGTATAAACAATCCCACCTGCAACGGCCTCGCCTGCGGAGGCCGCGGTTTGTACCGCGTTATTTTCAAGAATGCTGGGGTTTTTGAAAAAACGTAATATTCCCATTGAAAGAATGGCGGCGGGAATAGAAGCTGAAGTTAAAATGCCGAGTTTGAGTGCGAGAAAAGCGTTTGACATGGCAAGAATAAGTGTCAGAAAAATCGCAAGCAGTACGCTGCGTAAGGTCAATTCAGCCAAAGATTGTTCTTGAATCATACGTACCACGTGTTACTGAAGATTATTTTTCCAGTATTGGAACACGATGCGGTGCAAAAAGCCATTCGGGCTTGTGATATACCAGGGCAAACGCATGAGTGATCAAAAAATACCATCCATCACCTGTTGAGCAT
>JARGNP010000028.1 GCA_029210265.1 Legionellaceae bacterium | reverse complement strand
GGTGGCCTATGAAAAAAGAAATCTAAAAGTGTCCAACTTTAGTTGACCAGAACACCATTTATGGTTAATTCGTTTAAGCATTTACCGATGCCGACTGAAAATTTTGTCCGAAATTATGGTCGACGTATGCATCATATTGCGATTGAAATTGCTGACGGTGATCATAGTAAAACCATGAAAAATTTAGATTTTGTGATTAATATTTTACGTGACCAAAAGCATATTGAATTTTTAGCTAAAGTATTTGGTGAATGCAAAGACGAGCCCGATTTAAAACAAATATTTTCCAAGCACTCAAAGCTCTCTTTATTGATCACCGAGTATGTTGAGCGCTGCCATGGGTTTGATGGTTTTTTCACCAAACAGAACGTGGCTGCACTCACTCAAGCTGCGGGCCTTGATGAAGAAGTGAAGCAACACCACCTTCAAAAAGGTATTATTGGCGATTAAAGCAAATACAGGCCTTGACTCAAGCTATCGCTACCACTAGAATAGCCGACTTAATTGTGCTATCGATTATAATATAATTTTTTAACCAAAGGATCATCAATGCCTACCGTTCGTGTAAAAGAAGGCGAAAACCCAGAATACGCACTTCGCCGTTTTAAACGTTCTTGTGAAAAAGCTGGAATCTTAACTGAATTACGACGTCGTGAATTTTATGAAAAACCAACGGCTGAGCGTAAACGTAAACAAGCTGCAGCTGTTAAGCGTCATCTTAAAAAGATTTCACGCGAAACTTTGTCTAAAAAAGTAAACAAGCGTCGACGTTAATCATGTCTATTAAAGTAAGTATTCATGCTGATCTTAAAAAAGCCATGCTTGCTCGTGATAAGCGTACCGTAGGTGCGCTTCGTCTTATCACATCAGCGATTAAGCAGATTGAAGTAGACGAGCGCATTGAACTTGATGATGCACGTATTCTGGCTGTACTCGACAAACTTGCGAAACAGCGCCAAGAATCCATCTCGCAATATCAAGCGGCCAACCGGCCTGATTTAGAAGAACAAGAAGTGTTTGAGCTAACGCTTATTAAACACTATCTTCCTGAACCTCTATCCCAAGAAGCCATCGATGCCTTTATTGTTGAAGCCTTTGCTGAAACAGGTGCATCAAGCATGCGTGACATGGGTAAAGTTGTTGCTTATTTAAAGCCGAAATTTCAAGGACGTGCCGATATGGGTCCTGTGAGTGCCTTAATCAAAGCTAAACTTGCTTAATTAATTAAACAATACACCATACAACCATAGGTAATATACGATGGGAGGCCTAATCCCGCAGCCGTTCATCGATGAATTGCTTGCAAAAATCGACATCATCACCTTTATTGACAGCTACGTGCCCCTAAAAAAATTGGGCTTAACACATGCTGCATGTTGCCCGTTCCATGACGAAAAAACCCCCTCGTTTAACGTCATCGCTAAGAAACAGTTTTATCATTGCTTTGGTTGTGGCGCGAGCGGCAATGTGATTAGCTTCGCCATGAATTATTTACACCAAGATTTTCCTGAAGCCATTGAAACGCTTGCGGCACGAGCAGGCCTCGAAGTTCCTCACGACGGCAAATCAACCCACGCACCCAAAACTCAAACGCTGCCGTTATACGACCTCTTAGAACAAGTCGCGGTTTTTTATCAAAATCAATTAGCAAGCACCTCGGGTCAAACCGCCACAAACTATCTCAAAGCACGAGACGTACACGGTGATGTTTTAAAACAATACCAACTTGGTTATGCACCCGAAGCCTGGCGAACGCTTGAGCAAGCCTTTAAGGCCCATAAAGAGGCTTTAATCACAACCGGCATGCTCATTCAAAAAGATGATACAACCTCAAATACTTATGATCGTTACCGCCATCGCTTGATGTTCCCTATTCATGACCGACACGGTCGTATTATAGGCTTTGGAGGCCGCGCAATTGACGCCGATCAAAAACCGAAATATTTAAATTCGCCAGAAACCGTTATTTTTCAAAAAAATCGCGAACTCTACGGCCTACATCAAATTATTAATAAAAGCTCAACATCTACTCCTATTGACTCTATTCTTGTTGTCGAAGGCTATATGGATGTGATTGCGCTCGCTCAACACGGCATACCCAAAGCCGTTGCAACTTTAGGTACAGCAACAAGCACCTATCATATTCAGCTCTTGAGCAAACACACACCTACGATTATTTTTTGCTTTGATGGTGACGCCGCCGGGAAAAAAGCGGCCCTGCGTGCACTCGACAGTACGCTGCCGTCACTTGATGGAAAACTCAACGCGCAATTTATCTTCTTACCCGATGGGCATGATCCTGATAGTCTTGTGCGTCAGGAAGGCAAACCTGCATTTGAAGCGCGCTTAAAACAAGCTTTACCATTACACACCTATTTACTTAACACGCTCAGCCAATCGCTGGACATGAGCAGCCTGGCCGGTCGAGGACAGCTCTTAACTGCACTGAAACCCTATTGGAAAAAGATTCCCGACGGCTCATACAAGCATTTACTCTTAGACGAACTCGCACGTATCACACATCTTGACTACCAGCGTGTAGAAAATCTTTTAATATCGGACCAAGGGCCTGTTGAGCTTACACCCAAACCACAACCCCCAATAACAAACAATAAAAAACGCACACCTATTCGTCTTGCCACAGCGCTCCTGCTTCAGCACCCTGAAATTTATGCGTCAGCAGAAGAAAATATCCCTCCCGCCGATCAATTTACTGAAGCAAACCAACGCGTTCTGCGACGTCTCTTAGAACAACTTCATGCACGCCCTGAAAGCAGCACCGCGCATTTACTCGAACTCTTTCGTGAAACACCTATTTTTGAGGCACTCAACCAACTTGCAGCTTGGGAGCATCACGTGCCGGCCGATAATCTAGCCGCTGAATTCACCGAAACTATAAATTTTCTTGTCAAGCAAAGTGAATTACGTGATATTGAAGCGCTGATTGAGAAAGCGCGGCATGCAACACTCAGTGAGCCCGAGCGACAAGCACTGCAAGCCATGCTACAAAATCGACACCGTACTCCACAAAAATAAATTTTTCAGCTATTATAGTTGAAGCACCCTTGGTTTTTTGATATATCTAGCGTCTTCACTTGCGGCCTTAAAACCTAGGGACAGGGCTGTAATCATCAACATCAACCGCGAGAGTAAACTCATTGTGAATAACGACACCATCGGTAACATAGAAATCGCCCCTTACGTCGAGAACAAAGACGAAGAATACATGAACGAAAGCCAAAAGACGCACGTGGAAGCCATCCTCTTGGCTTGGCGTAAATCTCTTATGGAAGAAGTGGACCGTACAGTTACGCTCATGAAAGATGAAGCGGCGAACTTTCCCGATCCAGCGGATAGAGCAAGCCAAGAAGAAGAGTTTAGTATTGAGCTACGCTCACGTGACCGTGAACGGCGATTGATTAAGAAAATCGAAGACGGACTTGAGCGCCTCTCTGATCCAGACTTTGGTTACTGTGAAGCCTGTGGTATCGAAATCGGCTTAAGACGCCTTGAGGCACGCCCAACAGCGACCCTATGCATTGATTGTAAAACACTGTCAGAAATCAAAGAACGCCAAAACCAAGGTTAAGTCAGATGGCCTTATTTTTCAGATAAGGCCTGATCACCTCAATATGACGCGCAACAGCGCCTTGGCTCGCCTTGAGTGCATCTGTTGCTCGTTTAATTTGAGCTGCTCGCGCATCTAAATCATGATGCAAGGCTCTCATATTTTTAACCAGTTGAGCAGCAGATTCAACCTGTTGCATCGCACGAACACGCAATAATTCTTCACAGAGTGATTTTGAGTTTTGCATGAACATACCACAAAAAACCGGGACACTTAAAGCCATCGGTTCTAAAACATTATGCCCCCCTACCGGCACAAAACTCCCACCCACAAACGCATAATCACTGAGCGCATAAAATCCTAACAGCTCACCGAGACAATCAAGCACGACAACTTCTGTATTGTGTTGAATAGACGCTTGCTGACTACGACGGCTTGTTTTAAAACCATGCGCGCATGCGAGCTGATAAACGCTTTCAAATCGCTCGGGATGACGTGGCGCAACCAACAAAACAACCTCAGGCACCGCTTGCTGCAAAGCACGAAATACCGAGAAGATTTGTTGCTCTTCACCTTCGTGTGTACTACCTAAAATAACAACCGGACGCGCCTCACCCCATGCGTGTTTAAAAACAGATAATGCATCAAACCCATGTTTTGAAATCTCAAGATCACTTTTCATATTACCCATAATGCGTACATGGTCGCTCGGAGCCCCTAAAGCACAAAATCGCTTAGCATCATGCGCACTCTGCGCCAAAATACCCGTAAATTGTGCTAAAAAAGGCTTGAAAAAATATTTGGCATGTTGGTAAGTTTTAAACGCGTCATCCGAAATACGTGCATTAGCAAGAAACAAAGTAACGCCATGTAAACGCGCTTCTGCAATCATGTTAGGCCATAACTCCGTTTCCATAATAATACCGACTCGAGGCTGTGTTACCGTAAAAAAACGCCGTAACGCCCATGGAAAATCATACGGTACATACTGGTGAGACACGCGCTGACCAAACTGCCGCAGCACCTGTTCAGAACCCGTGGGTGTCATCGTCGTGATTAATACACGTTGATGCTCTGCAAGCAACTGCTCCACCAGTGTTTTTGCAGCAACCACTTCACCGAGTGATACGGCATGCACCCAAACATCGACTTTGGGAGATACAATAGGCCCCCATGAAAAACGCTCACCCAGTCGCTTGGTGTACGCAGCATTCTTACGTCCTTTTTTTTGTAATCGGACCCAAATAAAAGGTAACGCAAGGTAAAATAAAAACGTGTATAAATAACGCATGTAAACGAGCCCTAATAAAAATCAGATGCACTAGTATACAATAATGCTTTTGTCATAAACTAAAAAAATGTACGCTTAATCATATAAAATTTAAGGACGTTGTTTTGATAAGTAATTTAGAGCGATTAGACATAGAAAGCGTACAAAAAAAACATACCTCACGCGCATTTATTTTTCTTTTGTTATTAACTGAAGGATTCATCACGATTTCTCTTGAAATCTTATCCATTCGTCAGTTATTACCTTTTGTGGGAAGCAGTGTTATTGTCACGAGTTTAATCATCGGTGTATTTTTACTCTTTCTTTCATTTGGATACTATCTTGGAGGAAATTGTAATAAAAAACATTTTGAAAAATTACAGTTTAACTTTAATATTGCCGCATGCTTTGCCGGGATTGGCCTTTCTTATGCATTCTGCGAAGTGTTTTTTTTCATGGGTGATCATTTTTTTACTCAGCAACGTCTTTTTAGTTTACTCATCTATTTATTACTCGTGCTTGCTCCCGTTGTTTTATTACTGGGACAGACCATTCCCATTACAACAAATTTTTTTAAACAGTCTGATTCAGTCAACAAAATCAGTAGTCAAACGTTGTTTCTAAGTACATTAGGATCGTTTTTAGGTGCTGTTTTAACCAGCTTAATCTTACTCAATTATTTGGGTGTTGGTGAAAGTGTTTTATTTAATGCCTTATTACTTTTGACGCTTTCTTTAGCACTTGCATTTAAAATAAAAAAGCATCGTGGTACGCAACTATTTATCGTTATGGTTACTGCGAGTTGCTTATACAATTTAAATATTCATCATGAAAAACAACATTTTAACTTAACGAATAACTACGCTAATTATCATGTACAACATGAAACAAATAATCATGTGAACACTTCCTATTTATGGATCAATAACGCACTAATGTCGAGCATGGATGAAACAAATAAAAGTGCAGAGTACATTGAAATAGTTAAAAATATTGTTTTCAACGAATTAGCACTCAAAGAAAAAGAGATCCTTGTGGTGGGTGCGGGTGGCTTTTCTTTTTCCTACGAAAATACGTTTAACAATCATTTTACTTACATCGATATTGATAAAAATATTCAACAAATTACTGAAAAATATTTTTTACGTCACCCCATCAAAGGAACGTTCGTCGCTGCTGATGCCCGTATTCACTTTAATCAAAAAACAAATAATTACGATTTGATATTTTCCGATCCCTACAGTAAATATAATATTCCTTCGTCTTTACTCACAAAAGAATATTTTGAAAGTTTAAAACAGCACCTAAACCTCAATGGCTACGCTGTGTTTAATATTATTGCCGATCCATTTTTACGTGATGCGTATTCAAAAAGAATCGATAATACATTGAGTGCCGTTTTTAAAAATTGCATGAAACAACCTTTAAAATATCAGTCACCCTCCAATATTATTTATGTGTGTCAAAAAAACATCAATGAAAACGATGCTTATATTTATACGGATAATAATAACAGGTCGTCTATGGATCAATTTAGAGCCATAGACAATGCGTAAGCGTCCTCGTACACTAAGTGCTTCATGTAAATTTATATCTAAAACTTGAGACAGCATATGATTTTCAGAGCACAGGCTCATCGATACTTCTTCTGGGGCAAACTCCTAGGAGCCGGGCTTGGATTTCTTACAGCAGGTCCTATCGGTGCACTGTTTGGTGTTTTTGCAGGAAATTTATTTGACCGCGGATTAACCGAACACCTCATCAAAACAAACAATTATTATCGTATAGAAAAAAATCCTGCAATAAAAAAGGCATTTTTACATGCTACTTTTGCAAGCCTCGGGCATATAGCTAAAGCCGATGGCCGTGTTTCAGAAGAGGAAATTCAATTAACAAAACTCATGATGAAAGAACTTCATTTGAATAAAAGCGAAGAAACCGCCGCCAAACAATATTTCCAGCAAGGTAAACACGCGAGTTATCGCATCACCGAACCGCTTGCTCTACTGCAAAACCTTGCGCAAAAAAATCCCAAACTACTGCATGCATTTGTACAGCTTCAATATCGCATGGCTCAAGTAGATGGACTATCCCCGGAAAAAGTCACAACGTTAAATATTTTACTCAACAAACTTGGCCTGGCATCGCTACATAAGCAAGCGCATGCGCGTAACGACTACAGAGCCCAGTTTAATCAAAATGATAAGAATAGATCAGGACAAACAGGGCAAACACATCAAGAATATTACGCGTCTCAAGATTTCTATACATCACAAACGCTCGACTCATCTTATCAATTACTTGGGCTTTCATCCTCTGCAACCAAGCAAGACGTCAAACGAGCCTACCGCCGACTCATCAGCAAGCATCATCCTGATAAATGCATTGCAGCAGGCATGTCTAAGCAACGCATTAAAGCAGCCAATGAAAAAACACAAGCTATACGCAAGGCGTATGAGCATATTTGTGAGGTCAAAGGCTCTTAGCCATATTTTTTATTCAAACTCTACGCCCGTGGCATCTAAAAGCTTACGCGCTTCGAGTGCAATATACTCATGCCCTCGTGCAGATGGATGCACGGGGTCAAAAAATAAATACTCATCACAAATACTCGTACGAGCAGAGCGTGGTTTGATACGCGAAGCCATGCTCAATACCGACTGTGGTGAAGGAATCGTTTCGAGCGTTTCGTAACACGTTCCCGTTGTGTTTGTAAATCCATAATGCTCAGGATAATCAAGGGCTTCTTGGAACATATTATTCACAGGAAAAAACACCCACTCAACCTCTGGGTAGTCGATTTGAAGCTTTTTAACTTCGGCTTCCAGCATGGCATTATGAGTATTTGCGAGCAGACTCAATTCAGCCGTAGCCTCAAACTCAGTCGCCATAGGAATACGCCCTAAATCAGGTATACCAATCAACATCACATGCTTTGCACCTTTGTCGATCAATTTCTCCGCGTTACGTCGAATTCCGCCGACAACAAAACTCACTTCTGCATCAACATCATCTGGCAGCCCTAAATAATTATTCGATCCCGTCCAGATAGTATACAAACTTGATTCGTTTGCTTTTTTATCATGTGCAAGCAAATAACTATCGACTTGGCTATCTAACGTAAGCATGGCGCCGTCGTTTATTTCATCCTCGTCTTGCTCAGCAACACCTGAGCCACCAAAGGCATAATTTAACATATGAGACGTCGCATTAGTCGGGTAATACGAAGCGACCAAATGCTCAATCCATACAGGTCCGTTAGAAAACCGCCCTTGATAGTAAGGTGGCGAAAGCGGAAGCTGATGTTTCATGTACTCATATAAATTTCCGTTATCAGACAAACTATCACCAAAAGCAACGAAGCCTTTCAAAGGCGTCGCCATTGCAGAAACAGCTGTCACACATAACACAAATCCCATCAAAACCGCTTTCAAGCTACATCTTACCATATTAGCTACATCCTAAATCTAAGAATCAAACAACGCCCATCGACTTTAATTTCAGGGGACGACCGCACACCCAAGCTCGCTTCAAACCAGAAACAGCTTCTTTAGGCATACTACTTGGTAATCTTACGGTTGAATGATCTTCGTTAATTTTAAGGCCTGTAATAAAGCGACTTTGCAAGCCACCTTCATTTGCAATGGCACCCACAATATTCGCAGGTTTCACACCATGCATACGACCAACGTCAAGGCGAAATAGCTCTTCTTGATGCGAGCTACGTGCGCCCTGTGAGCGACCACCTTCAGAACGACCACCTTCAGAACGACGATCACGTGAAGAAAAACGTGCATTATCGGATGAACGCGGACCACGTGATGGACGCGCGCCTTTATCCGTACGCTCTGTTCTTGCGATACGTGCAGGCTCAGGCTTCCAAGGCTTATCTCGGTTCAATTGTAACGCAAGTACAGCCGCCATATCTTCTGCTGATACATCGCGATCGCCAAGATATTTCTTAATTACTAGCTTATAATCTTCAAGATTTTTGTGCTCCAAGCGCGCATCGATGCTCGCCATAAACTGCTGTTGTTTAACCTCTTGAATCATTTGATCACTTGGAACGGCAATTTTTTGAATGGTTTGTCGTGTATGACGTTCAACCACACTCACCATACGTGTTTCGCGTGGCGCTACAAACAAAATGGTCACACCACTTCGCCCAGCACGACCTGTACGACCAATACGATGTACATACGTTTCTGAATCATGTGCCATATCATAATTAATCACATGCGTTACACGCTCAACATCTAAACCACGTGCTGCTACATCTGTTGCAACCAAAATATTCACAGCGCCTTGTTTAAACTGAGCAATCGCACGCTCACGAAGTGCTTGTGAAATATCACCATGAATAGCGACGGTTCGGTGGCCATTTTCTTGTAAAAACGTAGATACTTCTTCAGCACCGTTTTTAGTTCGTGTAAATACAATCACACCTTGATGATCTTCTACAGCCAAAACACGCAACAACGCATCCGGTTTTTGATAAGGCGAAGCAATCAAAAAACGCTGCTCAATCGTTGAAACTGTCGCCGTTTTTTCTTGGATTTCAACTGCAGCAGGATCCCTTAAATAGCGATTAGCAATACGACGAATTGGAGGAGGCATGGTTGCAGAGAACAATGCAATTTGGCGCTCTTCAGGCAGATTTGAAAGAATACTTTCAACATCGTCAATAAAGCCCATACGCAGCATTTCGTCAGCTTCATCCAATACAAACGTACGCAATTGATCAAGTTTTAATGTACCGCGTTTAATATGATCCAACATACGGCCAGGAGTACCTACAACCACCTGTGCACCATCACGCAACTTTTTCAGCTGAGGATGGTAATCTTGCCCACCGCATAACGCCACCACACGAGTCCCACGTAAATGCTTACTTAATTTATTAGCATGCACTTCAATTTGAAGCGCTAATTCACGTGTCGGTGTAATAATTAATGTCTGTGGAAACATTTGCTCGGTATCCAGCTGCTCAAGCGCTGGTAATAAAAACGCGGCTGTTTTTCCTGAACCTGTATGCGATTTTCCTATCACATCACGACCATTCAATAATAAAGGAATGGTTTGTTGTTGAATCGGCGAAGGCGCTTCATAACCTAAATCGCGAGTCGCTTGAAGAAGAGCGTCTGATAAATTAAGATCAGCAAATGATGCTGCTTCTGTTTGTTGTGTCGGTGTCACTTCTATTGGATTCGTCATAGTCTACCTGGAAGAATAAAAAACATAAATAAAGACAAGGCCGACATGATAGCAAATTTTCTAGCGGAATGCACTCATTTTATGCGAATTACTTCAATCAAAGCACAGCGGCCAATCGAGAGGCTTGATTTATAGCATGCCTGGCATCCAGCTCCAACGCCTTAAACGCCCCACCAATGAGGTGTACCGAGCGACCCGCATGTTTTAATGGTTGGTATAATCCGTTCATTTCTTCTTGCCCTGCACATACAATCACAGAATCAACCGCTAATAATTTAGGTTTGTTATCTATCATAATATGCAATCCATCATTATCTATACGCTGATAGCTTACGCCCGACATCATATTAACCGCTCGATGCTTTAAGCTCATACGATGAATCCAACCCGTTGTTTTTCCTAAGCGACCACCCATCTTGTCTTTTTTGCGTTGCAGTAAATAAACTTCACGAGCTATACGAGGCTTTTCAGGGCTGACCACACCACCTCGATGCGCCACACGCGTATCAATACCCCATTCACGATAAAACTCGGCTTTGTCATCACTCGCTTTATCATGCATGAGTGCTTCGGCCACATCAAAGCCAATTCCGCCGGCACCAATCACCGCGACACGCTTACCCGCTTTATCTATATTTTGAAGCAGCTCGGCATACGTCATCACCGATGAATGCTCAATACCTGGAATACTAGGCATACGAGGGGTCACACCTGTCGCTAAAATAACTTCATCAAAATCATGTAATCCTGCAGGTGTCACTTCTGTATTTAATTTTATTTCAACCTCATATTTTTCAAGCTGTCCCGTGAAATAATCAATCGTATGTTTAAATTCTTCTTTACCAGGAATACGCATAGCAAAATTAAATTGCCCACCCAAGCTATCCGATTTCTCAAAAAGCGTGACATCATGCCCGCGCTCTGCTGCAACCGTTGCAAATGCAAGGCCCGCAGGACCACCACCAACCACAGCCATACGCTTCGGCTGACTGGTGGTTTCATACACAAGCTTTGTCTCATGACACGCGCGTGGATTCACCAAACACGATGCTGTTTTTTGCGCAAAAATTTGATCAAGACACGCTTGGTTACACGCAATACATACATTGATTGCACGTGACTCACCTGCACGTGCTTTTTCAGCAAAATGTGGATCGGCTAAAAATGGTCGTGCCATAGATACCATATCAGCCACACCGTCTTCTAATAGCGCCGTTGCCATTTCAGGTGTATTAATACGATTAGATGTAATCACAGGAATATTTACTTCGGGTTTAAGCTGCTTCGTAACGTTCGTAAATCCTGCAGCAGGAACCATGGTCGCAATCGTGGGTACACGCGCTTCATGCCAGCCAATGCCCGTATTAATAATCGTCGCTCCAGCCGCTTCAACCGCTTTAGCTAAAAGTACCACTTCTTCCCAGCTACTGCCTTTTGCAATCAAATCCAACATCGACAAACGGTAGATAATAATAAACTTCTCGCCCACCGCTTCTCGAACAGCTCGAATTATCTCAACAGGAAATCGCATACGATTCGCATAGCTACCACCCCATTTATCCGTGCGATGATTGGTGTGCGCAACAATAAACTGATTAATCAAATAACCTTCGCTGCCCATGATTTCAACGCCATCATAACCAGCCGCTTGCGCGAGCTTCGCACAGCGCGCAAATTGTCCAATCGTTTTTAAAACGCCACGCTTACTCAACGGCCACGGTGTAAATGGCGTAATAGGTGCTTTAATTCGGCTAGGTGCCACAATAAATGGATGATAACCGTAACGACCGGCATGCAAGATTTGTAACGCGATTTTTCCGCCCGACTCATGCACGGTGTGCGTCACAAGCTCGTGTTTTTGCCGTTCTTTCGAAGACGTTAATTTAGCTGCAGCAGGTGCCAGGCGTCCCACACGATTGGGCGATATACCTCCCGTCACAATAAGGCCTACCCCACCTTGGGCGCGCTCACGATAAAACGCGGCTAAACGCTCCAAGCTCCCGGACTCTTCTTCAAGCCCTGTATGCATAGAGCCCATCAGCAGGCGATTTTTTAATTGGGTAAAACCTAAGTCTAACGGCTCAAATAATGCCTTAAACGGGGTATTATCAACGACCAAGTCCATATGAACGCCTAGTAAAAATATATTATTCTGAAGTATAAAGCCTGTTATCTCGAGAAACTAGGGTAGAGTAGGAAACAGATCGTTAAAGTGATAGAACGACTCGCAGACTCTCATCGATTTTATCCATATCTTCAATAGATAACTCTCCTATTCTATCTTCAAACCTAGATTTATCAACTGTGCGAACCTGATCGCAAACAGCAACTACATCTTTATGATCACATTGAACAGCAACAACAATAGGAGGGTTAGATTTTCCTGCCGTCGACAAAGGAACCACAACAACTGTACGCCTTGCTTTATTAATAGGGGTTGCGCCGACGATGACACAAGGCCTCTTTTTTTTAATTTCAGAGCCTTTGGTAGGATCAAGATTAATCCAATAAACAGTTCCACGCTTCATTAATTTAATCCATCATTTATGGTTACATCCCAGTCCAACATTTCCTCATTCAAGGCCTCATCTTGCTCGACAGCAAGCGCGCACTCATAAAGTGCTTTCTCTCGTTTATCAAGTTCCTTTTTTAATACTTTAGCGACAACTTCACTTCTTTGTTTGGCTGGAACTAAAAGACGGAATCTCCTAACATCTTCATCGGGCAAAGAAAATAATACTTTTTGCATAACACGCTCCATATATTGGATATACTATATATTATAGCATAAATCCTAGAATTAAGTATAAAACTGCACGGAGAAGCAACAACATGTTTATTATTACAGGTGGTAGTCGTGGCATAGGTGCTGCATTAGCCAAAACTCTTGCATCAAGAAAGCAAGCCGTATTAATTATAGGTCGCAATCAGAAAGCGCTAGAAAGCATTGCATCAACATCATCTTATATCAACTTAGTTTGTGCTGATGTTGCCACATCTACAGGCCGTGATGCGATAATATCCTATCTTGATCTCAATCATATTACAGGCATACAAGGCTTGATACATAATGCAGGCAGCATTGAACCAATACAGCCTATGTCTGGCTTAGATGAAAAAGATTGGCGCGCGATCATGAGCATCAATCTTGACGCTCCTTTTTTTCTTACACAAAAGCTTCTAGATAAGCTTAAATCTGGACGCGTGCTGCATATTAGTTCAGGTGCCGCGCATTTTCCTGTCGCTGGTTGGGCGCCCTACTGCGTATCTAAAGCTGGCCTATCGATGCTAACGCGTTGCTGGCAAACCGAGTGCCCAGATATCGCATCTGCCAGCGTCATGCCCGGCATTGTGGATACAGCAATGCAAGCGATTATCCGAGAGTCTGAGCATATAGCCTCCGAAAAACATCAATTTTTTCATGATTTAAAAAATAACAATCAACTTGTCTCACAAGAAACCGTCGCCGCGTTTCTAACTTGGTTACTGTTAGATATTAATCCCGAACGCTACGCTTCACACGAATGGGATATTTATGATGCCTCGCATCATGCTGAGTGGCTGCCTAAAGGAGATCAGGCACCTAGGCTGCCTAGGTAATACTGGAAAAAGAGAGTGTACTTATGAAAAAACCTAAACTATCTGAAAAAAATCCAGCTGTTATTATTTTTTTATATGGGACTTCAACTTCAGGAAAAACCACGATTTGCAACGTCTTAAAAAATTTAATCAGCGATTTGAAAATTGATGGGACAGATTCTGCTTATGAAAGACTTGAAGGGCATAATTTTGAAAAAGTTTTTAAGTATTTCAGTGAGAATAAAAATCAATTTTCCGACATGAAAGATCTACACGCTACATTCACTATCGATGAAATTTGTAATGGAATATTGGATAAACAGGTTAATATAAATAACAGAAAAGTAGCACTTGCGCTTGATTGGGATAAACGTACGTTTGAACGTATGCTTGAAGAGACATTTGGTTCAGAATTTTTAATTGAAAAAAAAGCTGTGACTACACTTCGTGTGATTGCTAAAAGCTATTATAATCAGCTATCTATGACTGCTTATGAAAATATGTGTCTTTTAGCGATCAATAATTCATTGCAAGGTGTTCCCACTATTTTAGATGTTGTTCCTCATCCGGGACGTTCAAGCCAGTACAGGATAGACCTTTTTCAAGAAAAATTAAGACAACACAATCTTACGAGCTCCTTACATATAGCATTAATCCATTGTTCAATTAATCAATTATCTTCTCGAATGGTCGAACGTAATCGACAAGCAATAATAAATAATGATCTAGAAAATATAAGGGATGAGTCCTTCCCATTTAGGCAATACGCTCAACTTTTTGGAACTGTTAATCATGTACAAAATAAATATATAGGAGAATTAAAGATAAAAGAGGCCAGAAAAGCAATTGCTCCATTTTGTACTAATGTTGATGAAGTAAACGAAATAATCGAAAAAATAGGGCTTATTCGTCCCTTAGTTGAAATTAATATCCGTCCCAAATGTAGCTTTGATACACTCTATGATTCAAGTTCAGAACCCGCTGAAGAAATTGCACAAGATATTTATAAAACATGGGTGAATGATTCAATAGGAAAAGATATTCAATGAGACCAGAACATTTTTTAATATACTGCAGAAAATAAATCCATAATTAGCTTGCTTGTTTTATTATCAATATCTCTTATAGGATTATATTCAGCAATTTCTAATCCTAAAAAATCTTGATCCACAACCAGCGTGTTTAACCCAGCCACAAGATCAGAGCCAGCGATACCATGTAAAGCAGGGCAGCTCACGCCCGGCGCATCGCTTGGATCAATAACATCTAGATCAATACTCATACCCACACCACAGGTTGATTGCTTAACCATCGCATAGGCTTTTTCTAAAATATGCTTCATTCCGTGTTGATGAATATCATCCATATAAAACACCGTTACACCAAGGCGCTCTAACAGGGCTTTTTCTTCTGGCTGATAACTACGAATCCCAATTAAGCACACGTTTTCAGGCCGAACAGCAGGCTTATCATCAAATAGCTTAATTAAATCAGGATGGCCTTCACCTAATAAATGCGCCAGTGGCATCCCATGGATATTTTGAGTTTTAGAGGTATCAGGTGTATGGCTGTCCATATGTGCATCTATCCATAGCAGGCCAATATCACCGCGATGACGATTTGCATGAGCCACAGCATTCCACGTGCCCATGGCACACGAGTGATCGCCCCCAAAAACACAAAACGATTCGTTATTTTGAGAGCATGACATCACGGCTAAACCCAGATCCGTGATGCATTGCATCACCGCAGGCAGCACATCCAGGCCCTTTCCAGCCGAATGTTCTTTAATCATCGCGTCCCATTCAACCTGAAGCCCGCCTTGATTAAGTTGATTAAAAAGGTGTTGATGATAATACAAATACCATGGGCCCAGGGCGCAATCGATATTATTAGCAGCAACTCCAGAGGCGTAACCGATAAGTCTAATTATATGCTGAGTTTCAAGCTCCATGCTCATCCTTTAAGAATAATCCATATAAATCTTTCGGGTCTTCTAATACACCACCGTCAAGATCAAACCGCGTTCCAAGCTTCTGTTTTTCTGCCAGTGCATAACATAATTTTAAAACACTAAAATCTTCCAGAGCAAAACCAACGGCATCAAACACTGTGATTTCATAATCATCTAATCGACCTGGCTTAGTTTTATTCACAAGCTCCCAAAGCTCCGCATAAATATGTTCAGCAGCATCGGGTTTGAGATTTTGAATTTCTCCTTCTTCCTGTGTTTGAGGAAAATATTCAATCACAAGTTTAGCTTGCTTTAATAAATTAGGATCTAATTCTGTTTTACCTGGAGAGTCACCGCCAATCGCACAAATATGCTGCCCTGGTGTAATATCGTTAAGATGCAATACTTCATGTTTGCCTTTGCGCGATGTCGAGGTAATAATAATATCAGCACCTGATATAGCTTCTAAATACGTGCCCGCCATCATTACATCAAACGATTCGGATGCTAAATTACGAGCAAAGCGCTCCATCGCATCCGATGCTAGATCAAAGCATCTAACTTCGTCTAAATTAAATATCGCATGATGCGCTAGGATTTGAAATTCACTTTGAGCGCCACATCCAATAATCGCAATTTTTTTAGAAGATTGTTTAGCTAAATACTGCGATGACAATGCAGACACAGCCGCGGTTCTAATCGCCGTTAATATCGTCATGGATGCAAGCATCAACGGATAGCCGTTTTTAATATCCGCGAGCATACCCAGTCCGACGATATTAAGCTGGCCCTGCAATGGGTTACCTGGGTGACCGTTTACATATTTAAAGCTGTAATACGCATCATCACAGATGGGCATCAGTTCCATCACCCCACCCTCCACATGAATCGCGTGGCGAGGGGATTTTTTAAACTGCTCCCAGTTTTTAAAATCTTTTTCTAACTGCTCCAGAAGCTGTAAATAAAATTTAGATAAGCCCACGTGCTTAACCATGGTATGAATATCGGCTGTGTCTAATAAAAGCATGGCGTCATCCCGTGTTAATTAAACATCCGGTGTTTAATTCAAAGTAAAACGTAAGATAAGCCGAGTCAAGCGTTTGATTTATTTACATTTTCCAAGTCACGCCTATATCCATAATATTCATACCAATATTCACATGCCCGCTTTGAGTGGGAGGTCCTGCTTGCTCAATGCCTGTATTTGCATAAACATAATGATAACGCATCTGCGCACTCCACTGAGAAGACGCAACATAATCAAGTATAAATCCAGCAATCACGAGATCCGTTGTAGGTAAAACAATCGGACGATAAGCAATGGATTGAGCATTACCTTGGTATTCAATCTGACCTTCCCCAGTCCAATGCTCAGAAAATTGATATTTTGAAGCCAGCATAAGGCTCCAAATATCCTGATAATCCAAGGGGATTTTAATATTTCCAGCCACCGCATTCGTCAACGTTAGGTTCTTTTCTTGCCCCCAAAGCACAAATCGCGCCGTCTCAGATAGAAGCCACTTAGACGTGATTTGGTGCATAGCATTCAACGTAAACGTCGTGGGTGCAACGAGATTACTACTAAAATTTGATGTGCTCATCTCACCCAAAATACTCTTGCCTTTTAAACGAGGAAAGCCAATTCGAGAGTAGTAACTAAAATCTAACGTATTCAATTCATCCAGATTAAACACAAGCCCTGCATCCCAACCATAGCCCCAACCTTGGCTTATATTTTGAGCTTCAAGCCCGAGTGGCTCCCCAAAATTACTTTCTGCATTACTCACATGATTCGCATCAAAACCGATGCCTAATGCAAGGGTTTTAAGTATTTGGTAGCTAACTTTTGGACTATAGTTCGTATCGTAAAGAATAGCATCCGTTCCTGCTTCACGCATAAATGAAGAAACCGGGTAGCGCACATTAGCAAAAAGCGGGTGACTGACATCAAACGACACCACCCATTGATGATTAATACGAGAAGCAAGGCGCGCATAAGGCAAAACTGTATTGGTATCTGTGACGGCTTTACCAAACACCGGTCCTACTGTACCGATGTACGACATACCCTCAATAATATCCGTTGTACCCCAAATAGCCGTGTATTGATTAACCGTATTAAGCAACGCTGCATTATTATAAGCGAGCGTTGGAAATATCTGATAAGCCGCAGCGTAAGCCTTTGCTGCACACACCAAACTTAACAATAAAAAACGACACCATCGCTGAAGATTCATTAAAATTAACTACACACAAAAACATTATCATTGGTTAAATTAATCCAATGTGCAAGCCTATGTATATCACACAGGGCGAGATCACGTGTGACTTTAAATTAAGCCAAGAATGTGATCTTATACCTC
>JARGNP010000050.1 GCA_029210265.1 Legionellaceae bacterium | reverse complement strand
ATGTTAAAGGCTGAGCCGGGTTCACCTTCATCAAATAATTTTCGTATTTGATCTGCATAAATACGACTCGCCCTATTAATATGCTCAGCCGTTTTATATAGCTTGTCGGCAAGATTTAGCCACTGCTCCTCATTAGACATATCTGGGTCTTCTAGGTCTAAATAGTATTGCGATGCAGCAATACCTGAAGTGATGTTAGAATATACGGCGTTTACAGATGGATGATTGAGACTGCTTTGTCTGATAACTAATTCAACTTCAGCCCGAGTGATAGCAATAAATAAAAATTTCAGTTGCTTAGCTAACGTGTCAATGCTGAGTTCAGATTTGGGTTTCTTTTTTGATAATTTAAGCTGTTTGTCGATTCCCGAAGCAGTTGCATTAGAAATTACATTCCATAAGATAATTCGTTTAAACTCTAACCCTTTTATTTCACTGATGCTGTAGGTTGAATTTTCTCCAAATATTCCTTCGGCGTCAACTTTTGCAGCGTCATCACCATCCATATATATAATGGCTGTATTTGCTGATTCACGGAAAGCGCCTGTTATTTCAGCTTCGATTGATTTTACGCATCGGATATTGCCTGTTACATCTAATCCACTTGAAATGGATGTCTGTACAAGCCCTGATAGGTGTTGTTTTTGAAGTCTGTTTGTTAGTGCAAGGGCATTGCTTGCAACGGTTGCCACCTCAGGTGAGCAGCGATAGCTGACATCAAGTAAGGTAACATATCTTTGATCAGAGCCTTTGTAAGATATTCCTATTTGTTGGTCGATATAGCTAATTAAATTTGAGTTAAAAATAGCGTCTTGGTTGTGATCGCCAAAATATACAATCTTAGCGCCTAAGCGGGTTAAATTCTGCAGCTGAACAAGACTAAGGTCACACGCTTCATCGACAATAATGATCACGTCTTCGCATACAGTACTTGCTTCTTCAGGCGCTAATCTTCTGAGCTTAGGGTGATATTTACTTGTGTCTACTAAGCCCTTGCTGTAACTTTCATATAAAGCCCATAGCAAACTCTTTAGCTCAAGTGGTGCCGCATGAAATTGTGAATGCTTTCTACCCATGCTTTGGTATGCCTCTAAGGAGTCACAACTTGCCATCACATAGCATTCTTGGCGAAATTGTTCCATGGTGACTTCTTTTAATATTGAGTGTTGGACATGTCTTGTTTTTGCGCGTTCAAAAAAAATATTAATATCGCTATCATCAACAGCGTTGAGGTCTATCAGTGTAGAATCTACGCGCAGTGCTATATCCCGATAATTGAGAAAGTCAACTTTATATTTTTGTTCTTGATAGCAAGGTGATGCTTGCCAAAATTCTTCAATGGTAGTGCGTAGCGTATCTGATTCGGTGATATACCACACTTTATTGAGAAGTTGTTCCAGTAATTGAAAAGCCAATAAGGTTTTTCCAGCTCCTGGTGCTCCGGCCACTAAAGCAGCAAAAGGCCCATCTGATTTTAAGCCTTGCAGCAGGCGATCAAGACATTCTTGTTGTGTCGCTGTTGGTGTGATTGATCGCTTGTTATATCGCCATTTCTCAGTAGCTTCACTCGCTTCTGCGACTGGCAAGCCAGCACCCGCTATGCCATCAGCTGTAGGATCGACGTACTCAGGTGCTTCTGATAGCATTGCTCTTGGGTCTTTGAGTGCAACGATAGTTGATTCTGTTGATTCTGCAACTAAAGAATCAATTTGTGGTTGATACTTCGTTAAAAAGTTTGTTAACGCGTCTTTCCGTTTAAGATATTTGCTGCCGTAAGCACCGGCACCATCATGTTTTCCCATGGACAATAGTATTGTGTATGGTTTGCCTTTATTTTCTCGGTCGATAGCTATTACACGATCACAACTGTTTAATCTCAGGCTATATATTTTTTCCTTGTTGGCCATTTCCCCGCGTAGGGGTTCTTTGTTTCTGCCAGGAGCAAGTGCACCCTCTTTGAGCTCTTTCAGTAGTTGTGACAGTGCTTTATTGAAAGGTTCTGCTTCAGCCGCAATCGCAATTTCTGTGGATAATATAATAATCGGTCTCATGATGTGCTAACTCTATGGTTTTTGTCATTCAGTTATATGGTATGTAAATACTAGATTTACAGTATATAAAGGGTGGTAATTCATACAATACCCGGGGTTGGT
>JARGNP010000049.1 GCA_029210265.1 Legionellaceae bacterium | reverse complement strand
TTGTCGCAGCAGGATTTGCAGATTTTGACTCAATCACACCTGAGTTTGCTGAGTCCTGAACATCTGTAGATGCTGGGGATTCACTTATCGTCGTTTCTCTAGCAGTCCTTAAGTCAACACCAATCCTTTTTTCAATCTCTTCAGCTTGTTCACATTTGCCTTCAGCACGTAATCGTTCTGCCTCTGCTAACCATTCAGCCTCTGTTGATGGGCCTGCACCCATCCCTATTGCTTCAATAGGTGTGACCTCTATTCCTGCTATCAACACATTAATCAACTCGCGAATCACTGGATGCTTATCGCTACTCATAAAGATTAACTCTACTTCAGCCCGGCTAATGGCCGTAAATAAGTTATTCAAATTAGTAATAAGTGTTTTATCTGCGGCTGTCATATCGCCGCGCTTTTTCTTGCCGCCCTTATATAGGCTTAACAGCCTCACAGCAATATCTTTTGAAATAAGGTCTCTTACTATAATTCGCTTATATCCCAGACCTTTAATTTCAGCAATGCTAAATGTCAACGCAGCACCTAATTGGCTTGCTACAGCAGTTTTATTCTGTTGCGGACATATCACGGCTGTATCAACGTTGTTACACAGCTTGTTTACCTGCTCTACTTCAGACGGCGTTGCACCTATCACAGCAATAGACCCTGTGACACCTAATGCTGAACTTACCTCAATATCAACCAAATCGGAGCCGTGTGGCGTAATGCCTTTCTTTAGATCAAGCAAAACACTGGCCACTTTTGCGATGTGTGTCGCACAACGATACGTTTGATTTAATTTTGCGACATACGTATTCTCCACACCCGAAGCAGCTATCAACCCTCTTAAATACTCCATTGAATGCGAAATGTTTTCTAAATCTTGATTATGATCACCAACAAAAACTACTTTAGCGCCCATCGACAGCAGTGTTTGTAATTGCACTCGCGTTAAATCCAGTGCTTCATCAACCACCAACACATGCTCATCTTCCATTTTACCAGTCTCAAAGCGTGACAGCTTTAGGTGGTATTGATTCGATTCCTTTAAACCTTGCATGTACTGTTGATGAATCCCCCACAATCGTTGCTGTAGTTCGGCATTATCATGAAACAACGAGTGACTGCCACCCATGGCTTGATATACTTTCAGCCCTGCATCACCGCTTTCTGTTATACCTGACATCACTATGCATTCTTGTCGGAACTGTTCAAAGCTCATCTCTTTTAGTATTACTTCAATAGACGCTTCTGTAGCAGTGATATCTTTTGTTTCGATCTTGTGCAGCGTACTTGCTTCAAGTTGAACTTTAGAGAAAAATTGCAGCAAATGGATATCATCCACTTGCGTCATACCCTCAAAATTAACCCCCGCGTGTTGTAGCATTTCCTGATAAGCACAATACTTCACTTTATCTGCCGCTGCAGCACCACACTGCTCAGCCATTTCAGCTCGTAACTTATCCGATTGCGCTATGTAATACACATGAGGCGCTTCATCACCTGCCTCTAACAACTGCTCAATAATACTTTTAGCTAATAACGTTTTCCCAGAACCCGGAGCACCCGCCACCAAACCAATATACGCATCATTCGTTAATCCTGCAGCGATAGCGGATAAGCAGATTTCTTGCATTTCACTCATGTGAATTAGTTGGCGATTATATGTCACTAGCTCTACAGGTTTTACTCTCTCAATAGGACCACCAGCTCCCGCAATTGGTAAGCCGGCTCCAGCCTTGTCTTCTTCCTTCTCATCAATCTTTAACACGCGCTCATCATTACCCGAAACCGCTAAAGCCATTATTCGATCTTTATTCGCTTCAAGAAATTGATCTTTAACACCGGGCTTTAAAAAACGCGCTTTTTTATATTTATGGTTGGGTAGCAGCTCTAACAACACCCACACCACCTGATCACCGAAGGTCTGTTTAACCGCTAATAACCGAGGTGTTATACCTATTCGTATGCTCAATACGCTTTCATGACCCACGCGCTCGAGGTTGGCGCCATTCCTCAAACTTTCATTGCGCATGTCTTCAATTCGTTCATCGAAAGAAGTTTGATATTTTGCGATAAAATCAGGGTCTTGCAGCACCTGCTCTACACTACTGGACATAACAATAATAGGCTTTGACATATATAACTCTCGACTTATGTAACACACAAGTGGATTGTAAT
>JARGNP010000048.1 GCA_029210265.1 Legionellaceae bacterium | reverse complement strand
GTCCCCGTGGCACCTCTAGCAGAGAATAGCGTAGACGTCATAGATTGTCGGCTATGACATCTACGCAATCCTCTGATAACGAAATCCTCAAGGTCGACACCCTCAAGCGCGTCCGCGTGCCCAAAGCCCGTCGGGAGGCTATTGTCGACGAGTTCGAAAGAAGCGGCCTCAGTGGCGCCGCCTTCGCGAAGCTCCACGGTCTCAAGTATGGCACCTTCGCGACCTGGTCACTCAAACGCCGAAAGCAATCCGTGACCGTGGAGCCCACGACCGCACAGCCAGTGGACTTCGCTCAAATCGTCATCGATCAAGGCGAACTCAAGCCGAACAGCCAACCACCCGGAACTCTTCTCATCCACTTGCCTGGTGGAGCATCGCTTCTACTCGATGGTGATAATACTTCGTCCGCACTCGCCGCTCAGCTCCTCAGAGCACTTCAAGCCTAACGAAGCCCAATCATGCTCAGCTTCACTGGTAGTCTCAAAGTATATCTCGCCATTCAGCCCTGCGACATGCGTAAAAGCTTCAATGGCCTTCAAAGTGTTGTCACCGAACACCTCAAAGCCGATCCGCTCGACGGCGCCCTCTACGTCTTCACCAACAAACGACGCAACCGGCTCAAGATACTCTACTTCGATCGAACTGGCCTCTGGGTTCTAGCAAAACGATTGGAGGCCGGAACGTTCTCCTGGCCAAAATCAATCGACGGCGGCACCTCCCTCAAACTCGCCCCCGAAGCCCTCGCCATGCTCACCGATGGTGTCGACCTTCGTGATGGCGTTAGCAAGCCTTGGTATCAACGTGCCTAGAAACATATAGTTAGGAAATCACATGACAAACGCCATTGCCTAACTAAAGGTCAACAACGTGAGCAGCTCACGTGAACAACAGCTAGAAGAAGCAAATGTCAGACTTCAGCAAGAGAACAAACTCCTGCAACAGAAGATCGACCTTCTTCTTCAGCGCGCCTATGGTCAATCCAGCGAAAAGGTCTCGCCCGATCAGTTAGACTTCCTCATGAACAACCCCGAAGCGCTGGGAAAGCCCGCAAGCGGCGACTCTCCGAAGACTGAGGAAGCCGCCGCCAAACCCAAGCAACGCCGCCGCAAACGCAAACCAAGGCTACCAGAGCATCTGCCCATCGAAAGCAGCAAAGAACTCATCCCCCAAGAAGTTCTCGATTCCCCTGAGCACTGGAAACGCATCGGCCAAGAAATCACCGAGCAACTCCACTACCACCCCGGGCATTTCTCAAAGAAACAACTGATCCGCCCCAAATACGTCAGCCTACTCGACCGCGACGCCCCACCTATCATCGCCCCACTGCCAAACCAATGGACTGAACGCGGCATCGCCACCCCAGGCTTACAAGCCCACATCGCCATTGGCAAATACGTCGATCACCTCCCGCTCTATCGGCAAGAGCAAATCTTCAAAACACGCTATGGCGTCCACATCCCACGCAACACCATGTCACGTTGGATGGACCAAGTCGCTCAAAGCCTCAAACTCATCTACCTCTGCATGGCCGAGCAACTCTTCACCGGAGACTACCTGCAAGTAGACGAAACCCCGATCAAGTATCTCAAGCCAGGCAGCGGCAAAGCCCAGCAAGGCTACTTCTGGTGCTACAGCAACCCTAAAGGCGACGTCATCTACGACTGGCAAACCAGTCGCGGCCACGAATGCCTCCTGCACATGCTCCAGCGGCCTAACCAAACGGACCCCACCCAACCAACGCTCTACTACCGAGGCATCCTCCAATGCGACGGCTACAGCGCCTATGAAACACTCGCCCGCAAAGTCCCTGGTATTCAGCTAGCCGGCTGCATGGCGCATGTACGTCGCAAATTCAAAGAAGCGCTCCAACACAGCCCCACACAAGCGCTCTGGATCATCGTCCAGATCAAGCACCTCTACCGCATCGAAAGAAAGCTAAGCAATCAGAACGCCGGGCCCCGCTACAGAAATGACCTCCGACAAGTTGAAAGCCGCCCCATCCTTGCCCGAATCAAGAAAGCCCTCCTCATCTTCAAAGCCAACGCTAGCATCCTTCCGCAAAGCACTCTAGGCCGCGCAGTCGATTACGCGTTGGGGCAATGGGAAGGACTCGAAGTCTACCTTACCGAAGGCCGCGTAGAAATTGATAACAATCATGCCGAAAACTCCGTGCGCCCCACAGCCGTCGGCAAGAAGAACTGGCTCTTTATCGGCCGAGGAGACACCGGCGACCGCAGCGCCATCATCTACAGCATCGTAGAAAGCTGTCGCCGACGCGGCATCGACCCACACGCCTACC
>JARGNP010000027.1 GCA_029210265.1 Legionellaceae bacterium | reverse complement strand
CACTTATGAGGCAACGAAAACCCCTTTGGGTAACATTTACTTATGAGGCAACAGGTCCAAGCCCTGGCGCATCCTGGTTTTCACTATGATTCGGCTTATCCAGCTCTTCAAATACCTGATTTAAAGCATTATTCGTCACTCGAAGTGCCTCCCATTGCTCATAAAAAACATCAAGCTCTGCTTCCGTTGGTGTCTTACGAAAGAATTTATCTGTTTTCCCAAAAGTCGCAAGTGAAATTAAAAAATTCACCGCATCTAAAGCTAAATGCGCAACTTTAACGAATAAACCAGACAAAAAATTACGCTGTTCTTTCTCTTCTGTTGTTCCGCCTTTTCCTTCAAATTTTATAGATAGTGCTTCAGTTATCAAGTTGTTTAGGCTATTCCTGATATTTTGAAGCACCGTATCACCATTATCAGAGTTAAAACCGCTACGGATTTTCTTTATTTTTTCCGACATCGCTAGAAGCTTTTCTTTATCTTTATCATGCATAGCATATCCAGCAAGTGTTTTTAATTGGGCCGCACTATCGACTAATAAATTCTGTATGTCAGAAATTGCGTTTAGAACTTTATCGTCATCGCCTTCGCTAGACTGTGGCATAGCATTCTCCAAATAATAAAACTCTGCACTTAAATCAATCTTATTGTTGGTTAAAGTATAGATAAAAGTAAATTAAAGTCAAAAAGAACATGTCGGATAAAAACACCCCAGTATTTTTCGTCAATTTGAAATAGGTTTAATCAACAACGTACCATTTTTTTTCATAACCTTAACATGTGAGTCTAACGGAATCGGCGGTGCTTTCTGACGAATAACCCATAGTTCTGAGCTATTTGAAGCTTTAACTTTGTATTGCCACACATCCATTTCTGAAGGTGTTAAACCATATTGTGCTAAACCCAAGCCTCCACCAAGAAGAAGACCTACCCCACCTGAAATAAGCCCACCTGCCGATGCAAAAGCTAATGTCCAAGTGGCTGCTGAAGCGGACGGCGCAAGCACAGCACCCAGCAGGCCGATAGTACCACCTACAGTGGCGCCACTTGCTACACCAATAAGCCCACCCTGAACAGTGCGTTCTTTAATAGGCGCTGTGGTTTTTGTATGAGCAATGCTAAATGGCTGTTTGTCAATAACCTCTCCATCGCCTTGATAAGTCGTTGCACACCCAAATAATAACGAAAAAATTAATCCAACAAGAACACTACGAACAGAAACTAAATTATTTGTAAAAAACATCAGGTTAATCTGGTATGAAACGAACCCGTTATTTTATCACCATGCACCTAATCGATCAAACAAGGATCTTTTTGGTCTTATTAAACACGGAATTTCTTAAAAAAGAACTAAGCAAAGCCAGCACTTTCAATCTGACAATGATGCCTTGTTTTGATACCTATTGACCCTTAATTGAACTTAGGTATAATATGCGTTCATAATCTTCATCTGCAAGAACATACTATGCCTTCTAAACCTTCCTCCTCATCGCAAAAAAAACGTACTCGATCTGAAGATTCTTCAGATTTAGATACTCAGCCAAATGAAAAAAAAAATCGCTCTAATTCTTCACCCCGATCTAAAGAACAAAATCTTTTACTTGCAGCTCTACATGGGAATACAACGGCTATTCGAGCACTTCTAACTCACGGCGCTGATATCAACGCGGTTAGTTCACAAGGCCACACACCTCTCATGGCAGCGGCTCTAAAAGGTCATGTAGCGGAAATCGAAACACTTTTAACTCACGGCGCAGATATCAACGCGGTTAGTTCACAAGGCGGCACGCCTCTCATGATGGCCGCTCAAAACGGTCATACAGCAGCTATTCAAGCACTGCTAACTCACAATACTGACATCATTAATACTGTAACGCCACAAGGCGGCACGCCTCTCGTGATGGCCGCTAAAAACGGTCATACAGCAGCCATTCAAACACTTTTAACCCACGGTGCTGACATCAACGCTGTAACTGCACAAGGCTGCACGCCTCTCATGGCAGCGGCTCTAAAAGATCATGCAGCGGCAATTCAAACACTTTTAACTCACGGCGCAGATATCAACGCGGTTAGTTCACAAGGCCACACACCTCTCATGGCAGCGGCTCTAAACGGTCATACAGCAGTCATTAAAGCACTGCTAATTCACAATACTGACATCATTAATACTGTAACGCCACAAGGCGGCACGCCTCTCATAATGGCTGCTAAAAACGGTCATACAGAAGTCATTCAAACACTTTTAACTCACGGTGCAAATATCAAAGCTGCAGATTCACGGGGCTTCACGCCTCTCATATTTGCGGCTTCGAGTGGTCATGCAGCGGCAATCCAAACACTTTTAACTCACGGCGCAGATATCAACGCGGTTAGTTCACAAGGCCACACACCTCTCATGGCAGCGGCTCTCAACGGTCATACAGCAGCCATTCAAGCACTGCTAACTCACAATGCTGACATCAACGCGGGAGATTCACAGGGCTTCACGCCTATCATGATGGCCGCTCAAAACGGTCATACAGCAGCCATTCAAGCACTGCTAACTCACAATGCTGACATCAACGCGGGAGATTCACAGGGCTTCACGCCTATCATGATGGCCGCTCAAAACGGTCATACAGCAGCCATTCAAGCACTGCTAACTCACAATGCTGACATCATTCATGCTGTAACGCCAAAAGGCGGAACGCCTCTCATGATAGCCGCTCAAAACGGTCATACAGAAGTCATTCAAACACTTTTAACTTACGATGCAAATATCAAAGCTGTAGACTCACGGGGCTGTACGCCTCTGATGATGGCCGCTCTAAACGGTCATACAGCAGTCATTCAAGCACTGCTAACTCACAATGCTGACATCATTCATGCTGTAACGCCAAAAGGCTGCACGGCTCTCATGGCAGCGGCTCTAAAAGATCATGCAGCAGCAATTCAAACACTTTTAACTCACGGTGCTGACATCAACGCGTTAGATTCGCAGGGCCAAACAGCTCTCATGTATGCAGCTTCGAGTGGTCATACAGAAGTCATTCAAACACTTCTAACTCACGGTGCTGACATCAACGCGGTCAATTTACAGGGCCAAACAGCTCTCATGTTAGCAAGCACGAACAATCATGAAGAAGCAATGACATGCTTGCATGCATTCCAACCCTCTTCTTGCCTAACGAAGGCCCTTGAATATGAAAATTTCTTTTTTAACGGCGGTCATGAGGATGTTAATTTTGAACAAGTTATTCGTCAGTTTGGTACACTTGCTGTGTATGCACAATCTCCTCAATATCCCGACGGTTCAAAATTATATATCCAAGCGCGCTTAGCTTTGGCAAAATTTTATGCACATCTTGATTATGATGAAGAGCGGATGAATCTCGCGATGAATCTGTTTGAAGCTATACCTAAAGACGAGCCTGAGCTTTATCAGGATGCACAGCTACAATTAGCTTTACACAAGCTAGGAAAAGGCGAAGAGAAAAATGAAGATAACCTGAATCAAGTATTAATGCACGCAATCAATGCAAAAGACCACTCACTTTCTTTGAGAGTATTTCAAATATTGTCCAAATATCATGACCAATTTGCAGAAGATGATTTTTCCTCATCAATCATTGATGAGGCTGTAGAAAACAATATCCCAGCGATGCTATCTAAAGTAGCACACGAAAGGAAAGACGCAGCTCAAAGAGAGCAAGCATTGCTTGATAGAATCAGTCAATTAGAACAGAAATTAGAACAAGAAAAAAAATTGGATAAGAATCCCAACTCTTCTTCGAATGAAAAACCTAGATTGGGTTTATTCTCGTAAGTGCTCAGTGCCTTCGATTACGAAAGAATTGACTTAACAACGCCGCACTCTCAGCTTGAAGCGGTCCTTCGTCAATTTGAAGGCGATGATTGAGCGCTTCGCTACCCAATAAATTAAAAACAGAACCCGCAGCGCCAGTTTTCAAATCACGAGTGGCAAACACAAGCCGCGTGCAACGTGCTTGCAATAAAGCACCCGCACACATAGAACACGGCTCAAGCGTGACATACAACGTCGTATCTAACAGCCTGTAATTTTGAGTTTTCTCGGAAGCTTCACGCAGCGCGAGCACTTCGGCGTGTGCTGTAGGGTCATGGCGTGTTATGACCTGATTAAACCCCGAGCCTAACAGCACGCCATCGCTAGAAACAACAACGGCTCCAACAGGAACCTCACCTATAGCTTCAGCTTCCAAAGCCAGCTGATAGGCTTGTTGCATCCAAGCTAAGTCATTCATAATAAAAACTTATTCCCACTCAATCGTAGCCGGAGGCTTTCCTGAAATATCATACGTCACACGTGATATTCCAGACACTTCGTTGATAATTCGATTCGATACTTCACCTAAAAAATCCCAAGGTAAGTGCGCCCAATGCGCTGTCATGAAATCTTGTGTCTCAACAGCCCGCAAACAAATCACGGGATCATAACGCCGCCCATCCCCCATCACTCCTACGCTTTTGACAGGTAAGAACACAGCAAAAGCTTGGCTGACTTTGTGATACAAATTAGACTCACGAAGTGCCGTAATAAAAATAGCATCAGCCTGGCGTAATATATCCGCATAGCCCGGTTTAATTTCACCTAAAATTCTTACGCCTAACCCAGGCCCTGGAAACGGATGACGATGCAGGCGTTCTTCTGGCAAACCGAGCGCGACACCTAACATCCGTACTTCATCTTTAAATAAAGCTCGAATAGGCTCCAATAATTTAAACGGTAAGGCATCAGGCAAGCCCCCAACATTATGATGGGATTTAATGCCTGCAGACTCAATCACATCTGGATAAATCGTGCCCTGTGCAAGCCACTTTACTTCAGGAAGACGCTTGGCTTCTTCTTCAAAAACCTCAATAAACGTACGTCCAATAATTTTACGCTTTTCTTCCGGGCAATCAATCCCAACCAAAGCGTTTAAAAAACGCTCTTCCGCATGAATACACGTAAAATTCATGCCCTGTTCATCAGCAAATAAAGCTTTAACTTCTTCAGCCTCACCTAAACGCAAAAGCCCTGTGTCCACAAATACGGCGTGCATGTTTTTGCCTATCGCGCGGTGTAATAAGCCTGCAACTACAGAAGAATCCACACCACCCGACAAGGCGAGTAAAACATGATCAGAACCTACTTTGTGTTGAATATCATCAACAAGTTCTTCCAAAATATGATCCGTCGTCCATGTTGTATCAGCTTTACATACATCATTAACAAACGCTTTTAAAATACGTACGCCTTGCGTCGTATGCGTAACTTCAGGATGAAATTGAAAGCCGTACCAAGGTTTTGAGACATGTGCCATGGCAGCAATCGGTAAATCACGCGTTTTTGCAAGCGAGACAAAATCTTCTGGCAAGCGTGTCACATGATCACCATGACTCATCCACACATCTAATATATTATTTCCTGATGGTGACTTGCGATCATGTATAGCTTCTAAAAATTTATGATTTTGTGTTAAACACAGCTCCGCATAACCAAACTCACGAATCGCCGAAGATTCAATTTCGCCACCCAGCTGAATCGCCATGGTTTGCATGCCATAACAAATTCCTAATACAGGAAGATTAGAACTAAACACCCAATCAGGCGCACGTGGGCTGGCTTTATCTAAGACTGTGCTCGGTCCTCCCGATAAAATAATACCGCACCAATTGCCTGCATCAAGTATGTCTATCTTACTGCTGTGTGGATGAATTTCACAAAACACATCCATTTCTCGAATACGTCGTGCGATTAGTTGCGTATATTGCGAACCAAAATCAAGAATCAATATACTTTTATCTGTATGTTGCGTGTGCTGTATCATCAAAACAACTCTATTTAATAAATTTGAATTTAATCTTAATTATCAACTTGATAATTAGGTGCTTGTTTCGCAATGCTCACATCGTGAACATGAGATTCACGAATACCGGCATGGGTGACCTGCATAAATTCAGCTTTATCATGAAGCTCGGCGATGGTTTCACAACCGGTGTATCCCATCGCTGCACGTAAACCACCGGTCAACTGATGAGTAATTGTATGCATGGGACCTTTATAAGGTACGCGGCCTTCAATACCCTCTGGCACAAGTTTATCAGGGGTTGCATTACGCTCTTGGAAGTAACGATCGCTTGAGCCATCACGTTGAGCCATCGCTCCAACAGAACCCATACCACGATAGCTTTTATACGTACGACTTTGATAAAGCTCAATTTCACCGGGAGATTCTTCGGTCCCTGCAAACATACCACCGAGCATCACGGTGTGAGCACCTGCAGCCAATGCTTTTGCAACATCGCCTGAAAAACGAATACCACCATCCGCAATCAAAGGTACTTCACCTTTGAGCTCAGCCGCTACATTCGCAACCGCCGTAATTTGAGGTACACCAATGCCTGTAACAATACGCGTTGTACAAATCGAACCAGGTCCAATGCCTACTTTTACGGCATCAGCACCAGCATCGACCAAAGCACGCGCCGCACGCGCTGTCGCAATATTACCACCGATAATTTGTACGCTTGGATGATGTTGTTTAATACGTTTAATTTGATCAAGCACGCCTTTTGAGTGCCCATGTGCCGTATCAACCACAAGCACATCAACACCGGCAGCAACTAAGGCCGCGACACGTTCATCCGTATCTTCTGCAAGCCCAACAGCCGCCCCAACACGTAATTGACCAGCATCATCTTTGGATGCATCAGGATGCTCTTTTGCTTTTTGAATATCTTTTACAGTAATTAAACCACGTAAACAAAATGCTTTGTTCACCACGAGTAATTTTTCAATACGATGTTTATGCAAGAGTTTTTGTACTTCTTCACGACTGGCCCCTTCTTGCACGGTAACCAAACGCTCTTTAGGGGTCATCACAGCAGACACTGGCAACGATAAATTAGTTTCAAACCGAATATCACGTCCAGTAACAATTCCAATTAATTGCTCACCTTCAACAACAGGGACGCCAGAAAAACGATATTTATCAATTAATTCTAATAACTCTTGTACGGTTTTATTAGGCCCAACTGATATGGGATCTTTAACCATGCCGCTTTCAAATTTTTTGACCGTTCGGACTTCATCTGCTTGCTCAGTGATACTCATATTCTTATGAATAATACCAATACCACCCTCTTGAGCTAAAGCAATCGCTAAGCGCGCTTCAGTCACCGTATCCATAGCCGCAGAAACCAAAGGCATATTAAGTTCAATATTACGTGTTAAACGCGTTTTAAGCGATACCTCGCGAGGTAGTTTACTCGAGTATGCAGGAATCAATAAAACATCATCAAATGTGAGTGCCTGTCCAATAACTGAAAATGCCATGCTATCCTCCAAAATAAGCGCGTTGTTAACCGAATACTGTACAATAATTAGCTTGCGAAAACAATGCTTGAACTTGTTATTTTGAGCATGATCTTATATAAAATATTTACTATAATTTAATTTAATTTCTCATATGCTGAAATATATCAAACGCTGGGCTCCACTCACGATTTTAATCATATTACTTGCGTTATTTCTTCGCTTTCAGCTCTATCACTACCTTTCGTTTGAAAGCCTTAAACTTCATCGCGTGAGTTTACTTGCCTGGACGGATCAACATCTTATATTAGCTATCTTAAGCTTTATGCTTATGTATATCATCGGTGTTGCAAGCTCGATGCCGGGCGCATTTTTTTTAACGTTTATAGGTGGGTTTTTATTTGGTCCCTTTTTAGGAACGCTTACGGTTGTTATCAGCGCAACACTTGGCGCAATATTTGTGTATTTAGCGGTTAAACTAGCATTTCGTGAATGGGTTGCTAAACGTAATGCGCAATGGCTTAAATCCATGGAGCAAGGATTTAAGAAAAACGCTTTGTCTTATCTGCTTTTTTTACGTTTAGTCCCTGTTTTTCCTTTTTTCCTCGTGAATATTATTCCCGCGTTGCTTGGCGTGCCTTTAAGTACATTTATTATCGGTACATTTTTTGGGATTATTCCAGGTTCGTTTATTTATGTTTTAGTAGGCAATGGGTTAGGGCATGTATTTGATACAAATAGTACACCTAATATCTCGATCCTAACCGATCCAGCACTACTTGGACCGCTGATTGGACTAGCTCTGCTTGCTTTAGTTCCTATGGTCTATCGGCATATACAACAACGGCGTCAATTAAGTTGAACCCTGTTTTTTGATTAACTGCCGTGCTTTTGTGATCGGCATGGGTTTATGAAAATAAAAACCCTGTCCATAACAACACCCTAGGTCAAGCAAGGCATCCACTTGCGCTTTTGTTTCAGGGCCTTCTGCAATCAGCTTGAATTTAAGATCTTCCGATAATTGAATCAGAGCATTAATAATGGCTGTGGCAGATTTTTTTCCTCGTTTATCTAATTTTTGCGTGAAAACTTTATCAATTTTTACTGTATCAAATTGATATTGTGTCAGGCGATTAATCGATGAATACTCCATTCCAAAATCATCCATTGCGCACTTAATTCCCTGCCCTTTTGCCTGTCTTAAAGCAATATTTAAGTCGCTTGCTTTTTGTGAACTAAAACTTGATTCCGTGATTTCAAACTCAAGGTTTATCTTGTTTGTATTCAGCATCGCTTGCTTTGATCGCGCTATCGCTACAAGACTTGCAATATGAGATTTAAAATTCATGATTTTGGGAGAAATATTGATCGATATTTTTAAATATTTATCTAGATTTAATATCTTGATGTCAGCTAAAACTATTTTAAGTACGTATTCATTGAGTTTTTCAGACAGCCCCCAATCTTCCAAATAAGCAATAAAATAAAAAGGCGATAACAAGCCTCGTGTTGGATGATTCCAACGAATCAGGGCTTCTAATCCCAAAATTTCTCCCGTCATGAGATCAACTTGAGGTTGGTACAACATGCAAAATTCTTTTTTAATAAACGCTTGTTTAAAATCAGACTCCAGCTGATTAATCTGCTCAAAAAATTGCTTTGATTTTTTAGAAAAAAAACAAATACTTTCTTTTTTTCTTTTGGCATCATATAAAGCAAAGGCCACATGACTAAGAAGCTCTTCTTTTGTTTTTCCCCCTGATGGATAGCAAGCAACGCCCATGGTCAAACCACATGAGATTGTTTTCCCATCAAGTTGATAAGGCCTATCATTTTCTATATTTAAACAGGTCACCAGTTCAGTAAACTGATTTGAACTGCTTGTATTTTCAAGCAAAATAAGAAACTCATCCCCACCGACACGTGCAAAAAAATCGCTGCTTTTTAATAAACTAGATATACGCTTAGAAAATGAGATCAAAAGCTGATCTCCAATATTTGCACCATATTTATCGTTGACGAATTTGAATTGGTTTAAATCAAGCATCAACAAACAAAAACACGTTTTGTTACAACGATGTTTTTCAATCATCTCACTTAATCTCAAATGTGCAAACTGCCTATTAAACAACCTGGTTAGTGAGTCGATTTTAGCCATCTCTTCAATAACCGTGTAATACTGATACGATTCAATAATATTGGATACCACACCGGTAAGTGACGTTAAATCATGAACAAGCTGCTGAGAATAGCCTTCTTTACGATTAGCAAGGCCGTACATACCTATCAGTTCACCACTTAATCCAACCAGAGGTATGCCTAAGTACGACGTTACCTCTGAAGGCCCTCTCGGTAGGCCTCTACGCTCTTTATCTTTAGATGGCTGATTCGAAATAAACATTTTTTTTGTTTTTATTGTACGTCCAAAGAGGGTATTTAAGTTTCTGAACTCAACTAAATTTGGAGTCAATTGTTCGTAATGATCACCATGCGCTTTATGCCAAGAACAATCACTGATCGCATGCGTTTCAAGATAAGGCAAGCCTTTATCATCGCTCTTAACACTCCCAATAAAACCATACTCACTTTGAGTTAGGTTTATCATATGCTGAAGAATATCTTCAAAAATAACCGTTTCTTTTTCCGCTTTAATATAATTGCTTTGAATATTTGAAATAATTTCCATTTGCTGCTTAACTTTTCTTTTTTCAGAAATATCCAAAAAAGTAACCACACCACCCACAATATTTTTATTTTCTATGATAGAGGTTACGTTATACTCAACAAAAATAGGCTGGTCGTTTTTACTCCAAAAAACCTCATCGTTAATATGTAAGCGTTTATTTTCACGAATACAATGAGCGATATGACAGTCTTCTTTTGGATAAAAACTCCCATCTGGATGCGTATGATGTACTTTTTCATGCATCGAGCAACCAATAAGCTCTTCAGCCGTATAACCAAGAATTTCGCATGCCCGCGCGTTAACAAAGGTAGTCACTCCTTCCATATCTAACCCATAAACACCTTCACTACAGCTATCTAACAACAGATTTAAAACACGGCTCTCTCGATATTGACCATAAAGCCCATTAATAATATTAGAAAATTTTTCAATTAAACTGACATCCTCTTCGCTTAAATAAAGCACTTTGTCAGAAAAAAACTCGACCACACCGAGTAATTTATTATTATATTTAACAGGTAAAGCCAAAGCACCCATTAAACCAAAAGACTTTTGGCTCATTTGATTGCGTGGAAAGTTTTGTGCAATTCTTATATCAGGATAATAAATAGGTGATTGTTTTTCCCAGGCGGTACCGGGCAAACCTACCCCTTTTTTAAACAACGTTTGTTTTGTAACCTCAATAAAGGCATGATACTTTCTAGGACGATTTTTAAAAAATAAACCCGAACTTTCTAAGTGCTGCTTGACATGATTGTATTGATAAAAATGCCCGACTTCAAAATTAAACAACGTTGAAAAATGCTTTAAAATATTTTGAATCAAATCATCATAATCACCCAATGCCTCAACATCATGAATCATAGCAAGATTAAAATCGATTAGTTTTTGATTCTGCTCTCGTAACATGCGCTCTTGAGTAATATCATTAATAACCGCCGCATAAAATACTTCTCCTGTTAATCTTATCTCACTGATCGATAAAAAAATATCAACCAAGGTCCCGTCTTTTTTTTGTGCAACAACCTCTCGGCCGGTTCCAATGATATGAGGTGTTTTTGTTCTTTTATACGTATCCAAATAATCATCATGCTTTTTTGCCGTCTCAGATGGCATTAATTTTTTTATATTTTTTCCGAGCATTTCGGATCGCGCGTACTGAAACAAGCTTTCTGCGGCAGGATTATATTCTTTTACAATACCCAACGTATCAATCACAATACTTGGCTGAACACTTGTTATAAAAATAGATTTGAATAAGTTTGTATACTCTTTCAAACACCTTCTCCTTACATATCAGCAACTTACTTTTTAAGTATAGACCTAGAATCAAAAAATTGAGGTGCGTGTTAACTCAAATAAATTATGAGATACTTAATTAAGAAAATAAATTATGGGATGCATGTATGAACGACAAGGTAAGTAATACTGTAGAAAACGCCAATAGCCCAACCTGGCTCTCAACCTATGGCCTATTAACAGCTGAACGTCTTCTCGAGCGCTTCCAAATTACGTTATCACACGAAGAACTGCTTGATGCCCTCCAAAACCCGAGTAGCCCTTATCATCACTTACTGACAGTGCCGATTAAAAACATATCTAACGGGATTGTGATTAAGCAAGTTCATGATTATCAAGTTTATATGCAAAAACTCTTCATCGACTATAAGCTCAGCTCGCCAAACGCGGGCGCTGAAGGCGCACCGAGCCAAAATTCAAATGAAGAAATCGATATCAAATATAACGAGCTTGGTCAATTAAGTGAATTATTTGACGAAAAAAAACATGAGCACCAGCAACTCATTGCAAAAAGCCAATCTTGGCTTATTCAACAAACGCGCGAAAGCATGCTTGAAATAACACCTGAAACATCGAGCCAGATCGAAACATTTGGAACACAAACAGAGAGCCTGCGTCTTGGCCTACTCGACCAGCTTCAGCAATTTCGCGACTTAATCATCCAGACATCAAGTGTTTTAAATGCCATGACAGATTACAAGCCTGATCTTGAACAAATGGAAGAAAACAAAGCGCTGCTTGATTTTGATCCTCTGTTTACTGAAGTTGAGAGCGAAGGCGAGAATTGAGCCATCAAAATCCAGGCCTGCTTCTGCGACTTGGCTCCCCATCGTATGCTTCTGATGGCTTGGTTTCATCAAGTTCTTCATTAAACTTTGCTGTTAATGTTTGAGTTGATGCTTGCTGATTTAAAATAAACGCTTGCAACCCTGTTTCTGCAAGCGAGGCTAGATTCTCTTGATTAATACCACCGACATAGAAAGCAACCTGATCAAAATCATAACTTGCTCCCTGGGAGCTCAAGTTGGCTATTACATCAGGGATTAACTTTGAAGCAAGAAGCTGAGCGAGCTCTAATTTTCCATCGCTACATGCATTTAAGAGCATGGCCTCCGTTGGTTGAACACCTTTTTCTATTAAAAATTTGGCAAAATCAACCACACCATCAGCGCATGCTCGTGAAAGTATGCCACCTCCATGCTTGATAAATAAAGCGATTTTTTCTTGAGGAAGCCCTTGAGTGACACATTGAAAAACAAAACTTGTTTTTATTCGATCATATAGCTCATCATGCATCACATCCAGAAACACTCCGAGCCGCTCGGTCGATAGCTTTTCGATCAACTGGTTGAAAGCATAGCTGTTTTTTTTGAAAAAACCATTGAACTTGTCTTTCATCAAGTGAATCAAAATTTCGGCCTGCTCAGATGAGAGCACTTCGATTGCACGATTAAAATCATAAATTGTATTAATTAAGTCGTTTAAGTCATGCATCTTCGTATCAAAAAAATTCGCACCCCGTTCAGGCGGAAAGAGTTTCATCACGACACAAAAATCATCCACGGTCTCAATCCAATCGATCACTTTATCTTTGATAGCATCAAACACAACGCTGCGCTGCTCAGGCAATATTAACGCCATCACATCATTAAAATCATCACGGTTTTTAATCAGATCTTTCAGTTCATTTTTTTTGGCCTCAAACAGACACGTGCGTTGCTCAGGCAATATAAACGCCATCACATGAATCAAATCATCACTGTTTTTAATCAGATCTTGCAGTTCATTTTTCATGGCCTCAAACAGATACGGGCGTTGCTCAGGCGAAAGATATTGCATCACACGAGTAAAATCATCACGGTTTTTAATCAGATCTTTCAGTTCATTTTTCATGGCCTCAAGCAGTACTTCACATTGTTTAGGCGAAAGAGCTTGCATCACACGAGTAAAATCATCACGGTTTTTAATCAGATCTTTCAGTTCATGTTTCATGGCCTCAAACAGATACGAGCATTTCTTAGGCGAAAGATATTGCATCACACGAGTAAAATCATCACTGTTTTTAATCAGATCTTTCAGTTCATTTTTCATAGCCTCAAACAGATACGGGCGTTGCTCAGGCGAAAGATATTGCATCTCACGAGTAAAATCATCACTGTTTTTAATCCGATCTTTCAGTTCATTTTTCATAGCCTCAAGCAGCACTCCACATTGTTCAGGCGAAAGAGCTTGCATCACACGATTAAAATCACGACGTGTTGTAATCAGATCTTTCAGTTCATGTTTCATGGCCTCAAACAGATACGTACGTTGTTCAGGTGAAAGATCTTTCATCACACGAATAAAATCATCACTGTTTTTAATCAGATCTTTCAGTTCATTTTTCATGGCCTCAAGCAGGTACGTGCGTTGCTCAGGCGAAAGAGCTTGCATCACACGAGTAAAATCATAACTGTTTTTAATCAGATCTTTCAGTTCATTTTTCATGGCCTTAAGCAGGTACGTGCGTTGCTCAGGCGAAAGATATTGCATCACAAGAGTAAAATCATGATACGTATTAATTAAGTATTTTAGATCATCTTGCTTCTCCTGAAACACAAAGTCACGCTGGTCAGGCGAAAGATATTGCATCACAAGAGTAAAATCATAATACGTATTAATTAAGTATTTTAGATCCTCTTGCTTCACATGAAACACAAAGTCGCGCTGCTCAGGCGAAAGATATTGCATCACAAGATGCAAATCATTACCTGTTTTAATCAGATCTTTCAGTTTATTTTTCATGGCCTCAAACAGATACGAGCGTTGCTCAGACGAAAAAGATTCCATCACAAGATGCAAATCATTACCTGTTTTAATCAGATCTTTCAGTTCATTTTTCATGGCCTCAAACAGATACGGGCGTTGCTCAGGTGAAAGTTTTTTCATCACATCCATTAAATCTGATATCGTTTTAATGAAAACTTTCAGATCTTCTTGCATAACACTCAACAGGACGCCGCACTGATCAGGCGAAAGCTTTTTCATTAAAAGAATAAATTCATGATGCGTTTTAATTAAGTCTTTTAGATCATGTTGCATCACACTCAACAGGACGCCGCACTGATCAGGCGAAAGATTTTCCATCACTCGATACAAATCATTACTTGTTTTAATCAGACCTTTCAGCTCGCCTTTCATTAAATCAAACACATACATGCGCTGCTCAACTGAGGCAAAAGCCATTATATAATTAAAATCATCGCCTGTTTTAATCAGACCTTTCAGCTCGCCTTTCATTAAATCAAACACATACGTGCGCTGCTCAGATGAGGCAAAAGCCATCACACAATAAAAATCATTGCCTGTTTTAATCAGACCTTTCAGCTCACCTTTCATGAAATCAAATAAATATATGCGCTGCTCAGATGAGAGAAATTCCATCATATGATTGAAATCATTGCCTGTTTTAATGAGCTCTTTCAGTTCATCTTGTATCCTAGGAAACAGATATTTGCACTGCTCAAGCGAAAGGCCTTGTATCAACTTTGTAAAACTAGAAACTGACTTGACAATCACTGGAAGAATCGTCTTGATGGATTGTATTTCATCAAAGTAAGTGGCTAGATAACCTACGACAAATCTTGGCTTGGATTGATATAACGTCATCAATACATTGGCCTCTTGCTCGTCAGGTAAGTAGCGAATAGCGCGAAACAATGCTTCTGGCGTCTTCTGCATCCAAACCAAGCGACCGAGCGGAATATCTTTCAACGTACGGCTTCGTGCTTCACGAGACATATCATCTAGGGCATCAAAATCTACAGGACGTAAATCATCCAACGTTAACGTAGGTGTTAAGCTTAAAAGAATCCGTAATAATTCAGGTGTCATCTCGTGTTGAAGGGATGGAATTTCTGCGATTAGCTTACGCAATTCATCCACAAATCTTGCTGTATCGCTAGGATAAGGCCTAAGATAAGACCTCAAATAATTAATGCAGTTTCGAAATTTTTCTGGTCCAGTATCAACGGGTAGTGTCTCCTGCATCTCCGCACCCAGCGCTTCAATATTATATTGACTTGAAGCATCACCGTAAGCAACTCCTTGCCTCATCACTTCAGGAATAGGCGCTCGATCAAATAAGTCTCGAGGTGTGTTACCCCCTTGTCCCAGCGTAACAAAATGAATATCAGGATTTTCATTTATAACCTGTGTAGCAAAATCTTGAAGGATAGATTGAAGAGCTATATTAGAAATACTGTCTCGGAGGCATTCAATAGAATCTAAACACAGGTTACCGGTGATACTTCTCCATAGGTACGCTTGCCCAACAAGTTCAAAATCTTGTGTATTAAGAGCCCCATTGACAAGAGGTGCTCGATCACCTGTCTTACGTTGTTTTAATAATACGTAAAGCCCATTATCACCCAAAGAAACGGCATCTTTAACGCATTGCTCAGAATCACCCTCAATGGACTGACAACAATCGGTAATATCGCCTAGAATGAGTGCTCGCTTATCTCCCTCGGGTAATTTCACCCAAGCAAACCCTTCTGCAGCTTCTCTGCCTTGTATTTGATGATTAGGAATATTATCCGTAAGTTTTTTAGGCCATCCTGGTGACTCAGCCATATAATCAAGGCATGCATTAAAGCAAGATTCTGAAACCTTATTAGCCCGGCATAATTCAGCAAACGCTAAATCCTCTGGAGCACGACCATAGGCACACAACGCCTCCATCACTTTTGCTTCTTTTAAATCTTTAGGTGCTCGAGGAGCTTGCTGTGTTTCTTCCGCAATTTTATCTTCGATCCTTTTTGCCATCTTAAAAAACAAAAATGCTTTTTGACCTTCACGCGCTATCAAAGCTCGCCATCCAGGCATATCTGATAGCAGACGAGCATCTGGTAGTCGCTGTAATTTTACGATGAATGTATCATGAAATGCTTTGTCTGTTTTCGTATCGCGTTGTGTGAGAAGTTTATATACTTTTGGGGCGATGCTATTAAAAAGCTGTGTTATGTTAATCTCTTGTGTTGGATCAACAAAAAGCGCCATTATTTTATACGCATAATCATAGGCCATTGTGTCATTAGGTGTATTATTTTGTTCAAATAAAACAATCATGATGCGGCATGAAATCGCTAATTTTTTGAATAACGCATGAAGTGCCTCGCCTTGGTTTTCTGGTGTATTCTGAAAATAACCATAACGCGCTTCTAACGCTTGAAATTGGGAAGATTCTTGCGCTGCGTCCCAATCACTGACAGTCCCCGATACATCAACAGAACTTTCGTTAACGCTTGATTCATCGAGGGCAAAAATTACTTCCAACGTATGTTTTAAATGCGCATAATTCGCGGAAAATCGCTCATCTTCTGCTAATCTAGCCAGTACATCTTCGTTGGACGTATTTCTATCTAAATCCTCAAAAAAATTACCTTTTAATCTATTTTGTAACTTCTTCAGATTAGATGGTACTTGTGAGTTCTCTGGTGCGGGTTGCTGTAACTTTAAGAAGTTTGTTTTAAAATAAGTAATGATCCCTTCCGTCGTTAACAACTCATTGTTTAAATAAAGCATACGATCATACCTGCTTCAAAGCTTAAAAATAATGCTTTAAGCTTAGCATACAATCACTTAATTTTAAATTTATCCATTGCTTGATATTGATTATGCATCACAAGCCAGCGCTGACATAAAAGCGGTGTATGAACATAAAGATGATGAAAATAAGCGCGTGTATAGCCATCTGAACATGCAGGACAACCGCATGCTTTATCAAGCACCGAGAAATCCATGGCATATTTCTTATCTGTGATTAAATAATCAACCTCATCACCTGACGCATACATAAGGCCCTCCAATGCATCTTGACCGGGCTTGTTTGCATGCTCTAAATCATAATCAATGCATTTCGAGATAATATCTGGATAAGCTTGTGTTGCACGTGGTAATAAATATGCAGGAAGGGCCACATGATCAGGGTTTAATTGCTGTATCAGCAACAAAATTTCATCATAGCTAAAGCGTAAGATTCTGCCGTCATATTTTGAACGAATCACGCATTGCCCTTGGGCGTTATTCGGTATGAATAATGCATTCAGTACCAGTTCACCCGGCCAATCCCAATAAGCCGCCAAGCTATCCAGCTGCTGCAAAACCGCGATGCCCGGTTTAAGTAATAAATCACTGAGATCGCACGACGCAAGTTTCACATCAATAGAAACCCAGTCAGAAACCGTAAGCACCTTACCCGCTTCATCCGTTAAACTTGGAACAAACATACCCGTCCTTATCTATGATTTATATTTAGAGCAATAACGTAACATCGCCATAACTAAAAAAGCGATATTTTTCAGCAATCGCCTCTTGATACAATGCCATCGCAGGCTTGTGCCCAATAAACGCTGAAACAAGCATCAATAGTGTCGACTGAGGCAGATGAAAATTCGTCACTAAACCATCGCAAATTTTAAATTCATACCCTGGGTAAATAAAAATATCGGTGTCTGTTTTTTGAGGTTTTAATTCGCCATCACGCGCGGCACTCTCTAAGCTACGCAGTGCCGTTGTTCCAACAGCAATCACGCGGCCTCCCGCTGCTTTTGTTTTAGATACAGCTTCACACAAAGCCTTATCTACTTCAAAATATTCGGTGTGCATTTTATGCTCGGCAAGCACATCAACACGTACGGGCCTAAACGTCCCAGCCCCAACATGCAGGGTTACATAAGCAATTTGAATACCTTTGGTTTTAAGCTGCTCAATAATCTCATCATCAAAATGCAGGCCTGCCGTGGGTGCTGCAACCGAGCCTTTGTGTTTGGCATACACCGTTTGATAACGCTCAAAATCGGGCTCATCATCTTCGCGTGTAATATAAGGCGGCAAAGGTATATGACCGATTGCATGCAGCATAGTATCAATCACACCGTCATCTAACATACGACACAAATAAAGATCGTCTTGTTTTTCAACCACCTCAATTCGCCAAGCGCCATCAAACACAATTTCAGTACCTGCTTTCGGTGATTTACTCGCTTTGATATGCGTCAAAAAAGTCTCGTCTGATAATATGCGCTCAATCAAAAGCTCGACTTTACCGCCGGTATTTTTTTGACCATACAAACGCGCAGGAATCACTCGGCTATTATTCATCACCAATAAATCACCGGGATTTAAAGCATCCGGCAATGATGCAAACATTGAATGCTGCATGTGTTCCGTACTTCGAGTATAACGCAACAAACGCGAGTCACGGCGATTCGCCAGCGGATACTGTGCAATTAACTCAGGTGGAAGCTCAAAATCAAAATCTTTTGTGTTCATATTTTACTCTTATTAAAGCAAGCCGCGATTATCTCACAAAATAAAACAAAAAAAAATTAACCTGCTTGAGTTACCGCTAGCTACTCCTGCTTCAATTGAATTCATGAGGCAATTCGCAGGGTTGCGAGGCTCTTGTTATACTCACGCACAATTGGTATAATAGCACTCATAGTGATCATTAAAAGAGTAACCATGCCTAGGCTTTTATTTACAGGGATGCATCATCATGATGTACCATTTGACCATATTTTCGAAACCATTAACCATGCTGGTAACGACGTCACCGCGCTTTATTTTTGCCATCAATATATAACTAGTGAGAATATTGACGCCTTCATTGAAGCGCTGCCCACAATGAATAACTCTAAAATTAAAACCATCAGCTTCCAGAGTAATAAGGTATTGTTAACTCAAATAACATTTAATAACCTTATGGCTGCTCTTCCAGCACACATAACAACACTCATGTTGAACAATAATCACATATCCGATTTTATGGTTAGTCAGCCACTCCCCCCTCATATTAAAGAGCTGCACCTTGATAAAGTTGTAATAAACCAAAAGAATTTTGTGTTTTTAGCGTCTAAGATTGTTAAGAAAGATCATACACTCGATTTTCTTAGCCTAAAAACGAATAACATGGGGTCCATGGGCAGAAGGGATTTTCAAAAGTTTATGAATGATCTTAAAACACAACCATACATCAAAAAAATTGATCTAAGCGATAACGATTTAGAAAACCTTGGTACAGCGGAGGCAGTAGCTAACATTTTACTCGACTCCAACAAAGCATTCACCTTGGGAAATACAGCATTTGAACAGGAGGTTAGAGCAATCTTCAATAGCAGCCAAATACTCGCCTTTGCCACACCGAGCTTATTGCATCAAAGTATGTTTCTAAATATACGAACAGAAGCAAGTGCTGCGCTATATAGAGATGCCATAGGAGAAATCAACCATTTCCTACCTAAGATATCACATGGCAGCTAAACCCAGAGGCACCATTAATTCAAGAGTTTCACTACCTCGCGAAAGATTTCAGGGGCTTGCCAGCTCCGGAAATCCACTTAACTAAGATGAGACGTTTTTTGGCTCAGGCACTCCTGCTTGAGCCAAGCATTTTATTAAATCATCTTCCGACAAAACATCTACACCCAATGCATCGGCTTTGGTTACTTTCGAGCCTGGGTCGCGGCCTGCAATCACCGCATAAGTCTTAGCCGACACCGACCCTGACACCCGTGCGCCTAACGCAATCAGCTTGGCTTTGGCCTCTTCGCGCCCCATACTTTCAAACGTTCCCGTGAGAACCAGTGTTTTACCATAAAACATATGCGACTCATCAACCTCAACAACCTCGGCCTCAGGCCAATGTATACCACAAGCAATCAATTTTGTTATGACATCTTTATTATGCGTTTGTGCAAAAAAGTGCGTCACAGCTTCAGCTGCTACAGGACCAATATCATCTAAATTCATTAAACGCTCTTCAGATACCGCTTCGAGCAACTCTAAACTTGGAAAAGCTTGCGTGAGTGCTCGCGCGCTTGCTTCACCAATGCTTGAAATACCCAAAGCATAGATAAACCGTGCAAACGTTGTTGTTTTGCTATTATCTAACGCTTGAATTAAATTCTCAGCAGATTTTAAGCCCATACGCGGCAGTTCAACCAGGCTTTCAAGTGATAGCGTATAAAGCGACGCAATATCTTCGAGTAAATCAGCATCCACCAATTGATCAATTAAGCCTTGGCCGAGCCCATCAATATTCATCGCTTTGCGTGATGCAAAATGCCACACTTCGCGTTTGAGCTGCGCTTTACAGAATAAACCACCCGTACAGCGTGCAACCGCCTCCCCTGGCAAGCGAATCACCTCGGCATCACACACCGGGCAGTTATTCGGCAAGATAATCGCTTCCGTCTGTTCCGGACGACGCTCGAGAACCACCGCAACCACTTCAGGAATCACATCCCCCGCACGACGTATAATCACCTCATCGCCGATTCGAATATCTTTACGTGTGATTTCATCCATATTATGCAACGTCGCGTTACTTACCGTAACACCGGCCACCGCGACAGGTTGTAAGCGAGCCACCGGGGTTAATGCACCCGTTCGACCCACCTGAAAATCAACCGATAATAACCGCGTGACCTCTTCTTCTGCAGGGAATTTGTGTGCACATGCATAACGCGGTGCGCGCGCAATAAATCCAAGCTTTTGCTGCGCAATTATACTATCGACTTTATAAACCACACCATCCACTTCAAACGGCAAATCTGATCGGGTATTTTCTATGTTCTTAAAATATTCAAGACAACCAGCAAGGCCTTGGGCTGCACGTGATTCACGAGGTACCGGAAAACCCGCTTGTCGAAACCAATCTAATTGTTCAAGATGACTATCAGGCCATGAGAATTCTTCTGATGTTGCGCCCATACCATAGCAATAAAAGGCCAAAGGCCGTGTCGCAGTAATACTTGAATCCAACTGACGCAAACTACCTGCTGCTGCATTACGAGGATTGGCAAATGTTTTTGTGCCATCAAGCCGCGCTTGTTTATTTAAAGCTTCAAAACCAGCTTTAGGCATATACACTTCACCGCGCACTTCAAGTAAATCTGGTACAGGTGTTATCCTAAGTTTAAGGGGTATAGTCCCGATGGTTTTAATATTATGAGTCACATCTTCGCCAACAGCCCCATCACCTCGCGTTGCCGCATGAACTAAAATACCCGCTTTATAGGTTAAATTAATCGCTAAGCCATCCAGTTTGGGTTCACATGCAAATATAATCGTATCCGGATCAGATTCTAATACATCACTTACACGCTTGATAAACCCAGCTAAACCTTCTTCTGAAAATACGTTAGATAACGACAGCATCGGCTTTGCGTGCTGAATAGGCTCGAGTGCACTTGCAACCGCGCCACTCACACGTTGCGTGGGTGAATCTGTTGTTATTAGATCTGGATAATCAGCTTCTAAGCTTTGTAACGCTCGAAATGCACGGTCATACACCACATCTGGCACAGTTGGCGCATCCAAAACATAATATTCATGATCATAGCCTCGAATCACTTCTCGAAGTTTTTCTACTTGCTCGACAACAGGCACATCATCCATATTAATCTATCCCCACGTAAAAACAGCTTTTATCATAGGCAAAGATTTTTATCACAATTTTTACTGCAAATAAACGTTAAGTACACGAACCAAAAACAATTAAAGCATTATTTAATGTTTTTACTAATATCCAGTGTTTTTTCTACCGCTTCGTGAGTTTTACCCACTGTGCTAAAAAAAGCGTTACCCGTAGCCGCATATTTTATAAGCGCTAAAGGAAATAACATCCCTGTGATGATATTCAAGAGATGCTTACCAAACTTTTCAAAATCAGTATGATGCTTATCAAGCTTTGTGCCATCTAACGAAGTTTTAATCGCTTTTTCTAAATCTGTTCGTAAAGAATCCTTCCATTTCCAGGTGGCGTTTGGATCACATGTTTTAACATGCGTTTTTGCGTCTTCGCAAATGGTGTGGATGCTTTGCTGAAGCGCTTCAAGCGCCTCTTTTCTTACAGCATCTTTCTCACCCAATCTAGAGAGTTCTGAAGATAGTTCCTTATTTATTGTTGAATAAATTTTACTAATATTTCTTTGAATATTCTCACGATCATAGCTCCCACTCGTGCATAATCGAGCCAACTCATGGAAGCATAGATCACGATGCAAATTCCAGTGAGGATTATCTCGTTTTCGATCGACTGTTGTTTCTTTGTAGCCACGATACTGAATGCTTAAACCCGAAGGGCAATGAGGCGATTGTAATGCTTCCAGTAAAGACCAATCATTGGTTGCGCTAGGTGCACTGGTATCTGGATTAAAAATCTTTAAGGCTCCAAAGTCTATTTGTAAGTTATTTGGACATTTCCCTTCTTTCAGTCCCTTAACAAGAATCTCCATTTCGTGTGATAAAACGTGGTTAGCGCCTCCTACCAACTTAATCTTCAAACCACGCGTAGTACATTTACCACTTGCTAACGCCTTAAATATAGGGGCAAGCGGTGTTCGTGTTCTATTACTACCACACGCATACGTGCCGTGATTACTCGTTAACGTTATCTCAAAACTTAAATTTTCAGGACACTTGGGATGCTGTAATATTTTTTTTATCACGCTTGCTTGCTTCTTAAAATTAGGTACTTCTGTTTCTTTTAATTCTCTCTGTATATATGGACCGTCAGGCTTAGGAGCATAAACTTGGAATGTATGATCCAGACCTCAGGAATCCCCTCATATTAAATAGCACATAAAATATCCTTCCAAACACCAT
>JARGNP010000047.1 GCA_029210265.1 Legionellaceae bacterium | reverse complement strand
TACGGCCGACATTCACCGGGACTTGGGTTCGAAGCTTCGCCGAAGCTAACATCTCACCTTAATCTTTCGGCATTGGTCACGTGTCACATCCTATACTTCGACTTGCGTCTTCGCAGAATGCTGTGTTTTTGCTAAACAGTCGGTTGTCCCCTTTCACTGCGGCCCAACAAATTAATGAAGGGCACCCCTTCTTCCGAAGTTACGGGGCTATTTTGCCGAGTTCCTTAACCAGGTTTCACTCTTTCGCCTTGGTATATTCTACCCACCCACCTGTGTCGGTTTACGGTACGGGCCCCATTAGCACGATTTCATCAGCTTTTCTTGACAGTCTTTCCAGCTATGCGGATCGGCCGTAGCCTCACCTCGGAATTCAATTACCTGATAGCTTTCCAGCCTGTGTCCCTGATGCTTTGGGGTCTGGAGGTGCAGGAATATTAACCTGCTATCCATCGTCTACGCCTATCGGCCTCGACTTAGGTCCCGACTAACCCCGGGATGACGAACATTGCCCGGGAAACCTTGGGTTTACGGCGGAGAGGAATTTCACCTCTCTCTCGTTACTCATGTCTGCATACTCACTTCCCAGCACTCCACGGTCAGTCACCTTCACGCTTCAACGCACTGGGAACGCTCTTCTACCACGCATCAAATAAATGATGCATCCAGAGCTTCGGTATAACGCTTATCGCCAATCATTTTAGGCGCAGGATCACTCGATGAGTAAGCTATTACGCACTTTTTAAATGGTGGCTGCTTCTAAGCCAACATCCTCACTGTCTAAGTAATCCCACCTCCTTTCCACTTAGCGGTATTTTGGCACCTTAGCTGCTGATCTGGGCTGTTTCCCTTTCGAATATGAAGCTTATCCCCCACATTCTCACTGCCGCACTACACCTGAGGGTATTCGGAGTTTGATTGAAGTCGGTACCCGGGTGTGGGCCCTAGTTCATTCAGTGCTCTACCCCCCTCAGTCAGCATGCGACGCTGTACCTAAATACATTTCGAGGAGAACCAGCTATCACGGGGTTTGATTAGCCTTTCACTCCTACCCACAGCTCATCCGAGCGTTTTTCAACACACATCGGTTCGGTCCTCCACGTCGTATTACCCACGCTTCAACCTGGCCATAGGTAGGTCACCTCCGCTTCGGGTCTAGCACCTGCAACTTGATCGCCCTATTCGGACTCGCTTTCGCTACGCCTGCGTCCCAGAAGGACTTAAGCTTGCTACAAACACTAACTCGCAGACTCATTAAGCAAAAGGCACGCCATCACCCCCGAAGGGGCTTTGACACCTTGTAAGCATATGGTTTCAGGTTCTATTTCACTCCGCTCACAGCGGTACTTTTCACCTTTCCCTCACGGTACTGGTTCACTATCGGTCGCTAACTAGTATTTAGCCTTACGCCGTGGTCGGCGCAGATTCATGCCACGTTTCACGTGTGCGGCACTACTCAGGAATTCCCTAGACTCAACGCAAATTTCGGTCACCGGCCTGTCACCGTCTCTGGAGGGCCTTTCCATACCCTTAACCTATTATTGTTGATATCACATCGGGCTCCTACAACCCCGGGACCAAAGGCCCCGGTTTGGGCTACTCCGCTTTCGCTCGCCACTACTTACGGAATCGATTTCTCTTTCTGTTCCTCCGGTTACTGAGATGTTTCACTTCACCGGGTATCGCGTATCCACTCCTATGTATTCAGAGTGGAACGACTGAGTATTACCCCAGCCAGGTTACCCCATTCGGAAATCTCCGGGTTAAAGCGTATTTGCCGCTATCCGAAGCTTATCGCAGCTTATCACGTCCTTCATCGCCTGTTAGCACCAAGGCATCCACCATATACTCTTAACAGCTTGTTTCAGTTTTGTTTTAAACTGTTCTGTTATTAATGATATATCCATTAAGGACATACCAATAATGAGTAACTTCTTCTTTATACTCGGGTATTTTGCTTAGTTACCCGAGTTACGACTTTCTTATTTCGTCGTGTTTTTTGTCAAATTGCAGTTTGACGTTTACCCATATACAGTTGTCAAAGATCAAATTTTGTCATGTTATTTACCAGTTAGAAAAGTGGGCCTGACAGGACTTGAACCTGTGACCCCGCGCTTATCAAGCGCGTGCTCTAACCAGCTGAGCTACAGGCCCGTTGGTGGAGGTAACCGGAATCGAACCGATGACATTCTGCTTGCAAAGCAGACGCTCTACCAACTGAGCTATACCCCCAAAAAAATAACATTACTTTTTCCAGGTTATTGAAAAGACTAAAGAGTGCGTTGCGTGCCATTGATATATAACATATAAAAAGCGCGGCTTTATAAATCGTAGTTTGGTAAATCCCTTTCGAAATTTACCGTGTGCCATATTACCGGTTCATCCGGTAACACAGGCATCGACCTTTTCGCCTTATTATTAGGTGGATGAGAATTGTGAGAGACTCATCCCAGCGAAATATCTCCATAGAAAGGAGGTGATCCAGCCGCAGGTTCCCCTACGGCTACCTTGTTAC
>JARGNP010000026.1 GCA_029210265.1 Legionellaceae bacterium | reverse complement strand
GGTATAAGATCACATTCTTGGCTTAATTTAAAGTCACACGTGATCTCGCCCTGCATCATCAAGACTTTTGATTTGATTAAACGTTCTATTCAAAGCATTGGTTTCACCTGTTGTAGCAAACTGATAAACAGCACAATGCAAGGTTTGTCTACGAAAAATAGTATGACGTGATGTGGTGTGCGAGAAGGCGCCCTTAAAGGCGCTGACGTTACTTTTTTTAGGCATAAATTTCAATAAAAACAAATAAAAAGTACAATTTAACACAAACAAGACCAAATACAAAGCATGTAGTGCGTGCTTGTATTGAAAAAGCTTACCTTGACAAAAGCAAGTCGTGGGTGTGACGATACGTGGGCTTTAATTTCAGAAAAATTGTTTTAATAAAAACCAAAAAAGGATTTTTAATTTTATGTATCAAAAATATTTATCAACATCTGTTGCAGTCCTAGCGCTCGCAATATCAAGCCCAGCAATGGCTGGATCAACATATACCATCAAGTTGGACAGTGATTTTATTAACACGTTTTCAAGCCTCGGGTATAAAATTCAAGCGAGACAAGGCTGTCAGTTACATTCAGGTACATGGACGCATAATAATTCAGGCGAACAAAGCGTTGTTAATAGTAAGTCACGATATGTTTTAACAACAGAACGTTGCAAAAAAGATCCCGGACAAGGAAATCGCACGCGCGATGTCAGGTATGTCGAGGTTAAGTTTAGTAAAAAAGACAAACCTACGCACAGTTGTAAATTTAAGATTAAAACTGGGGACGCAAGTGCGAGAAGAACTTACAACGTCAACATGTTCAATTGTGACCGTACGGGCTTTTATAAAAATTTTCTTGAAAACCGAGCCAGTGATAATCTAACAGCGACCCTAAAAGATATTCCCAATGAAAAAATCAATAAGATGGCCCCAACCACTTATCTTTGTGATATAAAAAAATCACCAGAAACACAAGATACAAGGCCATTCAAAGTAGAAGACTTTCTTCAATATGTTGATCACTATAATACGAACGACGAATTAGTTAAAAACAAGCCATCTCCAGACGATTTATCAAACCAAGATGGCTACCTGAAGTCAGCCGACAAGGCCAGTCTGTTAGGTGAACAAGATGTCAACAACGCCCCGTATTATATTCGAGTTAAAAGCTATGCTGTAAAAGACCAACCATCAAAAAGTGCCGGTTTTGTAGATATTCAGTATTGGAATTTTTATGGTTTAAATGCCCCTCAATTTTTTAGGCTCGGAGGCGACTTTGTATCCAACAAGAATTTTATTTGGAAAAACTTTGCTTATCATGAAGGCGATTGGGAGCATATTACTGTTAGAGTCAACGACACGCATGACAAAATATTAGGTATTTTTTATGCCGGGCATGGTGGAGGTCACTGGGTAGCTGGAAATAAAGTGAGCTACGATGCCGGGCATCCAAAAGCTTATTCTGCTTGTAACTCGCATGCTTCTAACGAAAAGAAAGAAATATTTAACGAAGAGAGCATTGCTTTGGAAGGCGTTAATATTGGTTCCGTTTGTGGTATCTGGTTAAAAGTGATTGATTACGGCTCTCAAAGCACCATCCCTTGGACACCCTGGAAAAATAACAATACGGTTCGTTTGGATGATCCCAACACAGCTCCAGCATGGATTAACTATAAAGGACAATATGGGCCAGACAGAGTCAATGAAGCAGTTGCTATTGTTGGGCAGGGAGGCGATACAGCAGCATGCTTAAAATCTTTTTCTCAGTATGCTCCGTCTAAACTCAAGGATTCTGGTGGTCCCAAAAACCCTAAATATCAATCTAAATTCTGGAGCAAAATAGAATAATCAACCTCAATCTGTGAGCCTCGATGGGGCTCACACCCTTTCCCACTCAAGTAAGACTCATCTGTATACAGGTCTTATCTGAAATGCATTGAACAAGCATTGCTCTCAATTTCTTGCTCTGTGATGCGCTCTAAGCGCTCCAGAGCATTAAACGACAACGTTCCGTCCGGATGACCTATCCTGAACTCAAGTTCATGTTCTAAAAGAACAGGCCTATACTCAGTCGTATTAGAACCCTCCCTCGCTACAACAGCACCTCGCACAGCAGCCATAAACTGTTCATCCGTGATTGTATGTGACAAAACAACTAACGTATTTGCTTTTATGTTTGATGCAACCCATTCAATCGATGCAGGATCCATCGTGCGACATAAATAAACGGAACTACCTTCAGGCAACCCTTCAATCACTGCATGATGTTGCCATGGTTTGGCATACCGAGGATAAAGCAGCGCACCTTTCAACCCAGACAGACTAGCTCTAATTTGCACAGATGACAACATAAGCCTGATGCCATCATAACACTTAAGTCGAGCATTCAATTGAAGGCTAATGGGCTCGCACAACGATAAACGATGTTGCTTAAACAGTGATTTTGATACCCAAAATAAAACCTCTGCAGACATATTAGGTTGAACTTCAACAATACATCGTGGCGTAAGATGCTTGAGTGTATGTTCAATCACGGCGTGCGGCAAACGATCACTATCATAAAACGTTAGCCTCGCTCCTCTTTTCAAATAAAAGGCAATCGTGCCCATGCTTGTTTTTGACATGCAGGGCCTGAGCGCAAGAAGCGATTGCGTATTCATGTTAGACGCAATTTCTATAAGCTGTAGTGGTGACAATAAGGGGGCTAAAATAATCACCCCACCGGCTGAACATGATTGCACTGCAGCTTGTAATTGTCCAAGGCTTAACGCTTTATCTAGCAATAACATGACACCAAACGGTACTTCAGAGGCCACCTGATGAATCATATCAAGCGACAATGCAGAATCTAATCGAACAACAAACCCTAGAGGTATCGATCTAACCATATGAATAATATCTTCATCTGGCCAAGAAGCGCAGAGATTCACGTGCGCATCATATTTAAACGATAGAATAACTTGTGAAGCAGCATGAGGCACCTGAGCGTCAGAACAAATGCCTCTAGTAGAGCCTCTAGAAATACCTCTAAATATGAGTGGTGAAGTATAACGAAGGTGTCGACTCACTCGGAGTTTACATGAAGATTTTGACAACACGCTTAAAATATCCTCACGCATATCAGGTTGAGTTTCAATCGTACATCCCGGACGGATTAAGCGTGACACCGTTCTGATTCGAGCATCAGCAATATAAAAACTATCATAAAACGTTAAGCTTGCGCGATCATGCAAGTTAACGGCGACAGTCTTCATACTTTTGTTAGACATACAGGGCCTCAACGCAAGCACTGCCTTCGGATTGATATTAGACGCGACTACCTTCAGTTGTTCGGTCGAAAGCAGCGGATCTAAAATAATCACCGTATTCTCCGAACATGCTTTGCTAGCTTTAAATAACTGCTCATCACTTAAGTTTTTTTCCAGCAATAACATGGTACCTAACGGCAATGCACGCACAACTAGAAAAATCATTGCAAATTGTAATTCAGGATCGAGTTTAATCACACTACCGGCATAAATATATTGTAATATTTTATCGGAAAGATCGGTCATCCAAGAAGAATCAATCTTAACAACCGCAGCATAATAGACGGATAATGCTCTTACAAGCGAAGGCGTATCCCTGTCTGGGCGCACAGGCATACGCCGATTAAAAATAGAATACCCTGCAGGAGCCTCACAAGCTATAATTTTCTGACGTTTTCTAGAATTCTCCATATCCTGACGGTTTCTAGTTTCAAGCACTAAGTCAGATGGATAAGTTCGTTTCTCTTTCGTGCTTGAGGGGCATATAATATCAACCTCGTCATCATGCGTACTGCATTCTTCCACCTTTGAAGTACTTTCATTTACAGGTAAACACGCATTTAGTTTTTGAGCCATTTCCTGATCGTTTGAGTCAACAAAAGAAGCCAAAAATAATTTGATCTGGCTCATGACCGCATGATCATATCGTGTCGCTAAATCATTCCAAATTTCACGTAAAACCTCTTCATTGTTTTCGAGTATATCGCCAACATCCTCTGCTCCCATGTAGGCTTGAATCGCATTTAAAACAGGAAACGAACCGGTAGCTAAAGCCATTAAGATAAAATCTCGGCCCTGCTTATTGAGGCAGTTACGAACATCTTTGCCATCTTTATAATTCCGCTTTTGAAGCTCGGTTGTTAAAATATAAGCAATTAATTCAACATCTTCTTGTTCAATCGCAAGATGTAAAATAGATTGCTCGTCTTTATCCTGAAGAACAATAGTAATCAACTGCCTTATAGACTGTTGATTAGCTAAGATCACATCTAAAAATTCAATTTTTTGGGCTGATGAAAGTGCTTGGTTTAGCATCACGGCGTGCAGTGCTGTCTGACCACTAATACGCGACTGAATGCTGATATCAGGATTAAGATCACGCACGGATTTAAGCAACTCAAGATCGCCTGTTTCACACGCCCAATGGAGTAATGTTTTATTTTCCTGCTGCCATTGGGGTAAAAAAGATTGATTGATACGCTTGTTATTTAAACGCTTTAAAATAGGAAGATTAACCGTTTCGCGCGTAAGATGTTGAATATCAGGCAAAGCATAGGATACACCATCGGATACAACATTTTTATATAATGCTAAATGTTTTTGATAACGTTCAAACGAGGTTTCCCAATTATCACAGGACTGAAGAAAGCGCTTATTATCGTGTTGATAAGCATCGCCATAATAACCTAGAAATTGCTCACCGGCCTGCACCGGATATTTTAAAAAGCAGTAAATTTTATCATTCACCCGCTCATAATAAATATTGGCTGTTTCTTCAGAGCTCGCGCTGTTAATCATGCGCGTCCAACTGCCTTCGTTTTCTGCACTTAATTCAAATCCATTGCCAAGATTAAACGTATATAAACAACTTTCTTCTGCTTCTTCTTGCTCATTTTGTTCTTCTTTCTCTTCAATAATTTTTTTAAGCGCCCCTTGGTATTCACCCAAGCAATACGGATACGTTAATCTTCGAGTAAACGATGTTTTAGCAAAAGCTCCATAGATAGGATAATCGCTGCGCTCTTGTAACAGCGCCGTCGGTGCGATAAATATATTCGACTCAATTGTTTGGTGATCACCTTGACCCGTGTTTTTATTAAATAAAAACTTAATAGCGCGCCCTGTTTTTTGAGTGATTTCAGCAGCAAGTTCACGCACACCGTTTTCGGTCCAATCATAACCACACGCAGGTGTTTCGATGGATGATGGCGCCTGTTGTGCACGGGCTGATCTTGCTGAACGCTTGATTTGATTATTGTGCTTATCGTGATTACGAATCATATATCTATCTATATAGATTACCTATGGCACGTATTGTACCACAAATAAACACAAGATTAAATATAGAACTCTTTGCTTCTTTAGATACATAATTTTATTGGCTTTTATGTTTTTATGTTTTTATGTTTTTATGTTTTTATGTTTTTATCTAAAGAAGCAAGTGTGCAACATGCTTTAATTACAACTTGAAGAACTGCTACTTATTTGCGTAGGACAGGTATCTCTATCTTCTTGCTGTTCATCACGGCTAGCTCGCTTTACGCCGATGGTCTTTGGTGGCGCCATAAAACTCTGCCTTGAGAGAGACGGTGCTGGAATATTTTGTGATCTTTCATCTTCTAAGCCAATTTTGATCGTAGCCAGCAACTGAACGCTTGCTATTAAATTACCGCGCTGAGGATGATCTTCAAATTTTTTGGATTGAGAAAGTAAATGCAAGTCGCGCCAGCATTGATTAATAACTTCTATACTTTTTTGGGATGAACATGCTCTTGGGGTTGCAAGAGCTAAAAGCGTAGAGGCACAATCACTGTGCTCCTCTTCAGAAGCACACGCGATACTGTCTTCGTCACTGAACGAACTGCTTTGACGCAAGCTCAGGAGGTTGCCAATGCCCGCTTCTGTATGTTTGGACACTTCACGTACGAGTACAGGCAGGGCTTCAACCGAAGTATCAATGCGTAGATTAGACGCTGAAATTGGCCGTTCTAGTCGTTTCTTTGCATCATCCAACCTGGTTTTCACAACCTCATATTCTACTAAATACTCTGCTTCAAATTTTTTATCCGATTTTGAAGAATAAGTATCACGAGACGATGTCGTATAAAAAATACACTGAGCATTACACGTATTCTGCTTTTCTAAAAGCTCTCTTTTCTTAGCTATGGCTGTTTCAGGCGTTTTATCATAACAAATACCATAATATTTACGGAGCCCTTCATATTGCACATGCATGTTATTATATATATCAGCCATTTCTTTCTTTTTGCCCTGGCTAAGTTCTGCAATCAACGCCTGATAACCCGTAATGATCGCTTCATGCGCTTCTAACACCTCGGGCTCTGGTGCGATATCGAAGGTATTATACTGACAATACATATTATCAAATAATTCACTTTGCTTTGATAATCGATTAAATTCTCGCAGACTAAAACTCATGCTATTTTTCCTCAGGATTTATAATATATATTGGATTTTTTTCTTGATATAAAAGTAATAACGCGCGGGATGAAGTGTACATTAATCCACCCCTGTGGTAAAGTACGGGGCACCGAAGACTGTTCGGGATATTAAATCATGCGTTACGCTTTGAACTTAACAAATCATTCTACGATAGATTCTGCAATCAACAGTATTCCAAGGCGGAACGTTACGGAACTTAATTTAAGTAATAATCTATTGTCTATAAAACAACCTCGAGATAACTTAACGCTAATACGTTCCATTCCAGCCCGCATCAGTACATTAGATTTAACCAGCACGGGCCTTGGTCAAATGCACCCTCGTTTCTTAATTGAACTATTAAGTAATATTCCAGCTCACATAACAACCCTTATTTTAACCAATAATGGATTAAGTTCTGCTAATAAAACTGACGATGATTTAATCGCAATATTTACAGCAATATCAGAGCGTACATCTGTACATACGCTTGCCTTAGCATGCAATAATCTAGGAACACGAGACAATCCCGAAATATTTAATGCCCTAACAGTCAACACCGTCAACTTAAGAAGTAATGATCTCTGGCGCTTATTGCCAGCAACGTTGGTGGCGATATTACGTAACCACCCCGCGGTACATTTAGGAAATAATGAATTAAAATCCGAGCAACTACAAGCCGTGGCTTTAGCACAAATTAACACACTCACGCATTTAGATTTAAGAGCGAATCGATTAAATCGGCATCCGGAAGCTTTACGTGCTTTAGTCTCATCTTTGCCCGCCCTGAAAACATTAAGTTTAGCCGATAACCAGCTAGGCGACATGAGCACAGAAGACATGACGTCGTTAGTACAAGCCTTACCTTTAAATACAGAAACATTTGATTTAAGCAATAATAAACTTTGGCGACGCAGAGCACGAGGATTAAGCGCTATATTGCTTGCTATGCAAACCGGTGTAACAACGCTTATGTTAGATAATAATGAGTTACATACGGTTCCTTATTTGGTGAGTGCTTTAGAGAGCATACCCACGCATATTCAAAAACTTTCTTTAGATCGTAATTATTGGGGGCACGTACAACTCGATGCGTTACTTACTGTGATTGGAGCCATTCCAGAGCATGTGACGGCTATTTCTTTGCGTAACAATGGATTGTCTCTTCATCCAAGAACGTTGATGCGTGATTTAAGAACGCTTAAACCACATTGTGATTTAGATTTTTCTAATAACAGACTAACTCGCGATGTCGAAAACACGATGATCGCGCTTACCTCTAACGCTGTAGACAAAGGATTAAAAGCATTAGGCCACGATCCCCTGCTGCTGATTTTTAGTTTCTTAATCCCTGCCAACACTACCATAAGAAGTGATTTTTGGCTGATGACTGACATAATCTTGGGTTGGCAACCCACCCGCGAAAATGAGCGAATTACGAACATGCCTTATGTTCGAGCTGCTGGAGAAATCGATCGTGTAACTTCTGTCCCTTCACCTACGATAGCGCCTCATGAAGAGATAGCCCACGAGATGCCGCCAGGACCACTATCTATCATGCCAGACGCTTTACAAAGAGAGATAAGTTTCTTTCAGCGCCCAGCAGAACAACCTAATACACGCATGGAGATTCCACAGCTTATCATTGACCTTTTTTCTCACCCGATGACACCCGTTGTCAGTGTTGTTTTATTAATCGCAGCTGCTGCAGCGATGACGGCCGGATACGCGGTGGTTGCAGGTATAGCGGCGGCTTCAGGTGCTGCATTATTAGCAGGGCATCTGAGTTGTTAAATCACTAAATAAACTGCGCGCCAAAGCCTCGTAATATCACTTGCGAGGCATACTCTTTATATTTTTCTCACATGCGCTATTGGATGAATGCGGTTAATTAAGCGATAATGCATTCAACCTAAATTTTAGAGCATTATGTATGAACTTGTCAGACTCACCTCAAATGATTGAAAAAACAAAAAATATTCGTTGCTTGATCTGCGATGTTGACGGTGTACTCACCAACGGATTTTTATATATTGATAATAACGGTAACGAATCGAAAGCATTTCATGTACTTGATGGCATGGGGATCAAACTCTTAATGTCTGCAGGTATCGAAGTTGCCATCATCACGACCTCTAATAATACCGTCATTGACGAACGTATGAAGCAACTCGGTATCAAACATTTTTACAAAGGCCAAACCAATAAGCAAAAAGCGTATGAAACGCTTAAGACAACACTCAACCTGCCGGATGAGGCGTTTGCTTATATCGGTGATGATTTACCTGACTTACCTATTATTCAGCAAGTGGGCTTAGGTGTTGCAGTTGGTAGTGCTGTGAGTCAAGTTAAACATGCAGCTGACTTAGTCACAACAAAAGACGGTGGTTTTGGTGGTGTGCGTGAATTATGTGATTTTATTCTCGCAACGCAAGATAAGTTTAATCTTGCATTAGACAATTACCTCACGGCGTGAACACAACTCGCGGTATCACAGGGATTTTTTCAATCCTGGTCATCATGGCAGCGGCGGCTTGGTTTTTTTTAACCGAGTCGTCCTCGCCTATGCTTGACCAAAACGCCCTGGATAACACCCCCGATCATCGTTTTACATCACTCGAGATCGAGCAATTTGATGTTATGGGACATCGCTTGCATGCCTTACAAACTCCGTATGCCCATCATATTCCAAGCGAACAGAGCCTTTGGTTGAAAACACCACGCATTTGGGTCACCGAAACCGACCAACCCACGTGGAATATTCAATCAGAAGAAGCGGTGATTTCAGATGATGGACAAGAAGTTATTTTTAAAAAACAAGTCGAAGTCGAACATACCGCCTTTCAAAACACCCCTGCCGGTGTTTTAAAAAGCGAGCAAATATCTTATTTCCCAAAAACGCAATTAGCCCATACACCACTAAAAATTACGTGGCAACAAGAAGATAATCTATTAGAAGCGATTGGAATGAAAGCCAATTTAGCTGAACATCAGGTTGATCTACTCCATAATGCACGTGCAACCTATAGGCCTGCTCATGGATAATCAATACCGATTTCTAGGCTTGCTATGTTTAATCTTAAGTTTATTTATGGTCAACGCCTTTGCATTAACAAGCGATCGTAACAAGCTTGTTTATTTTTCATCAGGGCATGCCTCGCTCAATGAGAAAACAGGCGAAGGTCACTATAGCGAAGGCGTATCCATCGACCAAGGCAGCACACACTTGCGCGCCACCGAAGCAATCACCATCATGAATACACAGCACGCGCTTACACGTGCCATCGCCCATGGCGATAAAAAAAAGCAAGCTCATTTCTGGACCTGCACCTCGCCCGATAAACCCACGCTACATGCTTATGCCGACACGCTGTCGTATTATCCACTTGAAAATAGACTAAAATTAGTTGGCAACGCTCGCATTATTCAGGGGGAAAATACCCTGCAAGCTCCCATCATAAACTATGACATAAAAGCCGAACGTCTTATGACTACGGCAAATCGCGATAAAGCCCAAGGCACGCTTATTTTCATCGATCCTAACAAGCACTGACATAGCAGAAATATTATTTGTTGCACTGTTAAAAAAAATACGATATGTTGATATTACATTAATAAAGGACGATTAATATGATAATTAATGCCTTGCCAAGAAACCTGTTATTAACAAGCCTTATTTTGTTGAATACCTCGGTTCAAGCAAAAACCATTTCCGTTTATGGTGCCGAGCAAGGACAAGGGCTCACCCGCTCGCAACAGGCCGATAACGAATACCTCATTCAAATGGGATCGTTCAAAAACAAACAGTACGCAACTGAACTCAGGGATCGTCTCGCTCGTAAAACAAACCAAACCGTACATCTGGTTCATCACGCCGATGCATCAGTCCCATACGCTGTTTTTCTTGGGCCATTCAATAATGTGGAGCAAGTCAACCAAGTCAGCCGCGAACTTTTAGGTGAGGGCAAACCGGTAAGCTTAACATCACCGCTCGTTCTTAAGCCAGAACCTGTTATTAAAGATAGCATTAGATCACCTCGTAAAACATTTGGAAGTAATCGAACTAAAACTGGCATAAAAAATAACACGCCGTCATTAGAAAGCGATGGTTCACATCCTGGTTTTGTCACCTTCAATTTTGGTCCTGGCTGGAGTGATGCCGGAAAAACACAAACGTTTTCGGTGCAGCCTGATATTCAATCCACCTATGTCAAAACCAATAATACACGCGCGGTTGCTGTGGGTGAAATTTTTGCAGGTTATGAACATGCTATCTATCCAGAGTATAAAGGCCAACTTGGCTTTGCTGTCCAAGGCGCCTCAAATCTTGATTTAACCGGTGATGTTTGGGTAGATTCAGATCCTAATTTTAATAATATGTTTTATACGTACAGCATTAATCACCTCGCCTTTGCTCTTAAAGGCAAGCTGATATCTGAGCATGACACCAAACGATTATTATCTTTACATCCTTATGTTAGCGGAAGTGTTGGTCTTGGGTTTAACCAATCTCACAAGTTTGGTTTGACCCCCAAAATATTTGAGCAAGTTGTTCCTCCTTTATTTAAATCACATACAGTAACAGCATTTACATATACCGTAGGCGCAGGTCTTCAGAAGCGCATTAATCCAGATTGGATATTTGGTCTAGGATATGATTTTGCAGATTGGGGTAAGAGTAACCTTGCTGCCGCAACAGGACAAACCATCGGACGTGGTCTAGCGCTTAATCATGTCTACGTGAGCGAGCTTCAATTTGGCTTTACGTTCCAGCCTCAAGCAAGAGTATAAATATGCATCTACCTGTGAGCAACATCAAACAACCCTTACTGGCTAGTTTGATGTTGTTTACAACAACCATGCTTTCTGCAGGAGCACAACCTCTCTTTACATTTGAACCAACAACGCCAACGACGATTCGGTTAGCGCCTTATGACCCACCAGCCTCGATTCAATACCGCATCACCAACCAGATGGCCGTGCCGCAAAACCTGACGCTTGCCAACATACCGGGTATCACGCAAATCACAACAGGTACTGGGTCCTGTAGCAATCCATTTTATTTACAACCCCATCAGTCTTGTTTATTAAATTTAACAACCAATGGTGCCCAATTACCGATTATACAATCTCCCCAAGTCTGTAAAGCAGATGAAAATAATACGCCTAATCCCTTCTTGTGCGCACGCTCAAGTCAAGCAAACAGCCTGGATATTCAAGAAAGAATCCAACCCTATGCTTATTTGAGCGATGATGGCCCGCTCGATCGTATCGACCGGTGTGAAATTTCATCCACCGGTAGTTTAATCAACTGCGTAGCCTCTGGAGCCCCCGTCACGAACCCCAAAGGCCTCGTGATTAATCCAAACCAAACACGCCTCTATATGGCTTCTGCTTCTCAAGCAGACACATCGATCAAGCAATGCGATATAAACAGACAAACAGGCCGTCTCAGCAACTGTACCAACAGCAACGCTAATCTTTTAAACGGCCCCAGAGGAATCACCATGAATCCTGCTGGAACAATTTTATATGTCACAAATCAAAACACTGACGACATTCTACAATGTCCAGTAAATACAACCACGGGTAAACTCGATCGTAATTGCACGGTGGCTTCTTATGGCACGATATACAATAACCCTGAGGCTATTGCGATCAGTCCAGATAATTTGTTTGCTTATATTATTAATCGAAGTTTACCAGGCGAACTGATTCAATGTAACGTTATTTCGTCTGGAAGCTTAACCCAATGCACCGTTGTGCAAACGCTTGCCGACCATAATTTAACCGGTCTTTCATTGAATACTCATGGGAGCATGCTATATATAGCGGCGAGTAGTACAACGGATGTTCCCAGTATTGACCAGTGTACCGTTGTTAATGGTTCCGTCGGAACCTGTACACAAAGCCCTACATTTTCGGGAGTCATCGGAACAATACCCCGCGGCATTGCAATTAATGAATCCGGGAATATTGTTTATGTCTTGAGTTCAGAGCCTGTCGGAACACCTTATGCTCAGTGTAGTGTAGGTACGGATGGCTTAGTTACCACCTGTGCAAACCCTGCATCAACGCCAACCGATAACTATGGGATTGCGTTGCTTGAATAGATACAAATAGCGTGAGTTTATCACTACCCTCTTCTAACCAAACGCCCTAGCTAACTGCTCTACAATGGTTGATGCTGGAAGAATTTCATGAATTAAATCCACGCCTTCGCCAACAAATAAGCCTGCAATATCAAAATCAGAACGAGCACAAGCATCAAGATAAAGCGCTTGCTGTTCGGCATTAATTAAAGATTTTAAACCCGTTTGACCATGCCATGTCTGAGTAAATAAATTTTGAAGTACTCTTGCTGTATAAGGCTCTGGCCAATCATAGCCTCGCGCATAATCAAAGACACGTGTTCTCATCGTGTCGCAGGCTTTAGCTGATAGCATTAATTTCTTCGCTTTTTCAGATGCCAAAGACTCATGACTCGCCATAAAACGCGTTCCCATGAGCACACCTTGTGCGCCTAGTGCACGCGCTGCATTCACGCCACGAGCGTCGCATATGCCCCCTGCCGCAATCACAGGCGTAGGACCCACCGCGTCAATAATTGCTGGCACTAAAGGCAGTGTACTTTGTTCTGCAGCATGACCACCGGCTTCTGTTCCTTGCGCTACAATAATATCCGCACCGTTGTTCTTGCAATCCATGGCTTGCTCAACGCTTTGCACTTGGCAAATCAGCGGTATGCCTTTGCTTTTTATTGTTTGTACAAAGGGAGCAATATCTCCAAAAGATAACATGATGGCTTGTGGATTGCGCTCAAGAGCCCTGTCTAAAACGGCAACATTATCTTTAAGACGCCAGCTAATAAACCCAATGCCAAAGCGTTGATTACCCGCTATATCCAACTGCTGTGCAATCCAATCAGTATCACAATACCCGCCTCCAATTAAACCCAAGCCTCCAGCCTGACTCACCGCTGTTGCTAAACGACCGCCCGCTATATTCCCCATGGGCGCGCTGATAATCGGGTATTGAATATCTAATAATTTTAAAATATCAGAGTTTGCTTGAGAGTTAATATTTGTGGACACAGACACCTCGTTTAGATTTAAGTTTTGTTACACTCAGGTGGCGCCTTCAGTGTCACCAGCTCAATCATCACGCTTTCATCGCCATTGGCCAACCAGACTTGACCATCGTGTATGGTGCAATGAAGCTGCATATTACGCTGCGCCATTTTGGCAAGGGCACAGGTGCTTTCCATAGGCACGTTGATGATAGTCAGGTTTTTTAGCCGTTCAAACTGAGCGCTATTTTGTGCGAACCACACATCAACAGCTCGTCCGCCATAGCAATATACCATCACTTGCTGGGCTCGCCCGCAGGCTTTACGAAGTAATTTTTCGTCAGGCATACCCACGTCGATCCACAACAAAATCGTGCCAGCTAAATCTTTCTGCCACACATCCGCCTCGTCCTCATCCGTCATCCCCTGACCAAATTCCAGGTATTCATGCGCGTGCAAGCAAAACGTCAACAAGCGCATCATCATGCGCTCATCCGTTTCTGATGGATGCTGCGCTATGGTTAGCGCATGCTCTTGGTAATAGTGGCGCTCCATATCTGCGATTTGGAGGTTAGTTTTAAAAATAGTGGATTTAATGGCCATAAATAATTTTCCATTGTGAAATCGATTCATCGAGCTTATTCGACTATACTAGAGTTTAAATATAATGAAACAATAGCCGCTACTCTGGATTGTCATGGACTATCAAATCACCCAACATTATGCCAAAGGCGAAGAAAAACGGATTGCAGAGTTTAATGTATTAAGTCACGCTAAACTATTTTTAACAAAAAAATCAATATTAGCTGATGAAAAAAAAAACAAATAATTTATCGATTGTATGATAACGAAGAAGTATTACAAACATCGAATACGATGCATGTATCAGTTGCCTTTGCCATCTATGCAGAAGGCAATGGTGATTTGAATCGTGCTGAACCCCTTGAATTTCACGTCAGGATCAAATCAAATCATGATTTAGAACAGCAAGCTATCGCTCGGTTTCATGACCAAAATAATGCTTACTTATTTGTGATGTGTATATATGAATCTTATCAAGATGAACAAAATACGGTATTTCTAATTTACCAAAATAAGAATTTGATCCAAATATTAGACAAAACCAAAATTGAAAATCAAAACAAAGCATCCGACCAAAGCAATCGCGGCAAACAAAGCTCAACAGCTCATCTAAGCCCATTATCAACAAGACCCACACCGAATGGTGGCCCGCCTGATTACTGGGTGAGTCATGATATAGATAATAGTGATGATGAAAAGCTTTCGTAATCAAAAATAAGATAATCCATCAGGCCCTATGTTATTATCGATACATATATCATTATTTCTATATGAATCGCTATGAGTGCAGTTAGTGCAGTTACGAACGAATTATCGGCCCAACATCTCAAAAAGGCTTTTAAAGGCCGCACCGTTGTCAACGACGTCAGTGTACATGTAAAGCGCGGTGAGTGCGTTGGGCTTTTGGGTCCTAACGGTGCCGGTAAAACCACCACGTTTTATCTGATTGTTGGACTGCAAACTTCAGATAGCGGAGAAATCCACTTAAACCATCAAAATATCACGCGTCTTCCCATGCACAAACGTGCAGAACTCGGGATTGGGTACTTACCGCAAGAAGCCTCTATTTTTCGAAAAATGTCGGTTCATGATAATTTGCTCGCAATTCTCCAGTGCCGTAAAGATTTAAATAAACAAGCACGACTTGAGATACTCGAGAAGCTTATGGTTGAATTTCATATCACGCATTTGCGTGATAACTTAGGCATGAGTTTATCCGGAGGTGAACGCCGCCGTGTAGAAATCGCACGCGCACTGGCAACCGAGCCGTCGTTTATTTTATTAGACGAGCCGTTTGCTGGGGTTGATCCTATCTCGGTATTAGATATCAAAAAAATGATCGCGCACTTATGCGATCGTAATATTGGCGTACTGATTACCGACCATAATGTACGAGAGACGCTGGATATTTGCAGCCGAGCTTATATTTTGAACCAAGGCCAAGTTCTTTGTGAAGGCACACCGGCTGAAGTTCTTGCCAACGAGCAAGCACGTGCGGTATACCTTGGAGAGTCGTTTAGCTTGTAAATTTTCTATTCATTTTTTATCAAACTACGTTATAATCGTTGGTTACTGTTAGATACAAGGGGCACTATGGCAACACCAACCATCACCGTTGATCTTCTCAAGCAACTCGTTGAAGTCGCTGAAAAAAATCACGACGGTCAAACCGCTAATTATATTCCTGAACTTGCAAACGTTAATAATGATCTTACAGCCATTGCTGTTCAACCGATTGATGGCGAGCCTATCTTGTATAGCAACATGCCACTACCCCGTATTACGCTTCAAAGCACCTGCAAAATGATCCCATTGATTGGTTTACTTGAAGAGTTCGGCGCCGAGCACGTGTTCGAATGGGTGCGTGTTGAACCCTCAGGTGATGAATTCTCATCCATTACACGCCTCGAACAATTTGGTCCGAAGCCTTCAAATCCTATGCTAAATGCTGGCGCCATTGTCCTCTGTTCTCATATTCCTGGAAACGGAGAAGAGCAGTTTGCATGGCTTGAAAAATGGGTGAAAATTACGTTTAACCAACGCCTGGCGATTAATCCTTTGGTGTTTGCTTCTGAAAAGCGTACCGGCGATCGCAACCGCTCGCTGGCTTACTTACTCAGTGGCCGAGGACTCTTAGGTAAATCAGTCAAAGACACGCTCGATTTATATTTTACGTTATGTTCTTACGAAACGTCGCTGGAACAAATGCTTTACTTACCCACCTTGCTTGCCAATGCCGGACGTTGTCCTATAACAGATGAAGTGATTTTATCCAAAGAAACATGCAAAATCACGTTGGCTATCATGTCTACCTGTGGACTTTATGACGAAACCGGAACGCACATGGTACGTACGGGTATGCCAGCAAAAAGTGCTGTATCAGGCTACACCATTGCCACCGTACCCGGAAAAGCAGGCATTGCAGTACTTGGCCCACGCGTGAATAAAAAAGGTAACAGCATACGTGGCGAAATCATGCTTGAAGGTTTATCACGTGCCATGGATTGGCATTTTGCTTTGCCCTAACCTAAGGTGTACTTAGTGTTTATTTAAATGGAGTTAATATGAGCATTAGTTTGTTTGATTTATTCTCTATTGGCATCGGCCCATCGAGCTCGCACACCGTGGGCCCTATGGCTGCTGCCAATCAATTTTTAGAACAGCTCAATACAGCAGATGTTTTTAACCAAGTGCATCGCCTCAAAACCGAACTTTATGGCTCACTTGCCTTAACAGGAAAAGGACACGGTACAGACAAAGCAATTTTAAACGGCCTCGAAGGCCATGCACCAGAAACGGTTGATCCAAGCACCATGGTTTCACGCATGCAAGCTATTCAAAGCCACAAAAAACTCAATCTAGCTGGCAGAAAAAATATTGCCTTTAATCCAACTGAAGATCTAGTTTTACTCCAAAAAGAATTTTTACCTAAACACAGCAACGGATTACGTTTTACTGCGTATGATGCACATAAGAAAATATTAATCAGCCAGATTTATTATTCCATTGGTGGGGGATTTATTATTACCGATGAAAATTTTGGCCTCAACCAAACCGAACACGTTACGCTTCCCTACCCTTTTGAAACAGCAGAAGAACTGCTCACACGATGTAAAAAACATAAGTTATCGATTGCGGAGCTTATGCTCGAAAATGAACGCATGTGGCGAAGTAAAGAAGATATTTATGCCGGTATTTTAAAACTTACGGATGTCATGAGTGATTGCATTGATCAAGGCTGCAAGCACGAAGGTATTCTACCTGGCGGTCTTCATGTTAAACGCCGCGCACCGGATTTATATCAAAAATTAAATACAAAACAAGGCATCAAAAGCATCTACGAAGGCGCCGATGTACTCAATCGCTTAAATCTATACGCCATTGCTGTCAACGAAGAAAATGCCGCCGGCGGGCGTATTGTGACCGCACCAACCAACGGCGCTGCGGGCATTATTCCAGCCGTACTTCGATACGCTCAAAAAGCACATGGTTGTACATCTAAACATGATATCTACACCTACTTACTTACAGCAACAGCCATAGGTATTTTATACAAAAAAGGCGCTTCTATTTCAGGTGCCGAAGTTGGATGCCAGGGTGAAATTGGCGTGGCTTCATCGATGGCAGCAGGCGCCTTAACCGCTGTTTTAGGGGGTTCCATCGACCAAGTAGAAAACGCGGCTGAAATCGCCATGGAGCACCATTTAGGTATGACCTGCGATCCGGTGATGGGCTTGGTCCAAATTCCATGCATAGAACGCAATGCCATGGGCTCGGTCAAAGCGGTGAATGCATCACGTATGGCACTCATGGGCGACGGTCAACACCATGTAACGCTCGATAAAGTAATTAAAACCATGCTCCAAACCGGTCAAGACATGCAAAGCATTTATAAAGAAACCTCGCTTGGCGGTTTGGCGGTTAACTTTCCGGAGTGCTGATTTTTATTTAGCCGAATTGCTGTAAATACGTCACTACCTCGCCTTCTGGAATATTAGGCAGAAGCATTTGCTCTTTCTTAGGTAACGGCGATTTATACTGACTCCAACTCCAATAGTCCGTGCCTATAAAATACGGACTTTTTGCTTGTGCCATCATGATGGCACGTGCGGCCTTCATGTAACCTATTTGTGTAATGCCTTCAGACGTATAATCTTTTTCTATTCTAAAATTAGGCGGAGGAATGCTGCCATCATAAAATCCAAATTTATTAAATTCAGAAAAACTCGACGCCGCAGGAATCACCACGGTATACGGTATTTTATTTTTTTTCGATTCAGCATCCATGGTCAATAACATTCCCGTAACACTTGCCGTGTACGCATGCATGGTTACAGGCACGGGAGGCTGCACATCACCCACATCATAGCCCGATACCGCAGCATAACCATTACTTCCAAATGCAGCAGCGAGTGCACTCCAATCATTAATTTTATGAGGGCTTAAAAAAGCGCCAAACACACGACCATCCGGATGATTTACATCAATACATGCCGCGCTCGCAAATTGGCGTGAAATCTCTTTGTAAAATGCAAATTGCCCTGGCGAGCTAATATCGAGCGGTTCTAAATCAAAAAACACACCATCCACATTTGGGTCAGCACAAATCGTACGCGCAACCAAACCAGCTGTTTGTGTGCCCACAGAGCTATAGCTCAAGGCCTTGAGTAAACTACTTTTTGTATTGCCATCAATAATCGCCATAATCGTCGTTTTAGGAAAAGCCGTGCGATAGGCAGCAACCGACTCTTTTCCGTAGCCGGCCGGCGCAGTATAATACACAAACACATTTTGTTTAGAGCCCGAATAAACACAATCATCATCAACCCCCGTGCAATACATTTCGATATCACCCGAATAAGGGTAAAGACGCGAGATTTGCGTGCTTTTTGTAGCTCCCGCATTAAACGCAGTGATATTAGCCTTCCATTGCCCAGGGTTGTTTGTTCGCGTTGAACCAGGGCCTGATGTCTGCATGGCATCATATAATAAAGCACCGTGACCTAGAGCAGGTACGGCAGCCATCACAGCGCCTGATGAAGCGACACAAACCATACTGGCAACACCAACACTGATTATATGCTTTATTTGAAAACCTAACATGCCTAGCTCTCCTGCTTTATTATTTTAGGAAAAATATTTATTGACCGTTAAATTTAGGCCCTGTTCAAGCAACTGAATTTGTCCCAAAAACTTACTGTAATAATTAGTCGAGTTTGTTCTAAAATAAATAGGCGATATATCCGTCGTTGGACTCACAATTAAATTATAAGAAATATCGATGGCAAAACGATGCGGCAGTAAATACTCAAATCCAAGCTGTCCCGCTCCGCCCCATAAAGTCTTACGACTGCTTTTTTCTGTGTATTGAAAATTCAATGCTGTACTTTCTAAAAGATTACCTCGCAGTTCGTTTTTCACCCCTGTAACTGCAGGCCCAAATCCTAAATAAACCATCCAATTAGGCACAAACTCATACGCGGCTTCCGCCGTTAGAAAAAACTCTTGAATAATATTTGTATGAAAATCAGCTTGTTGATACGTACCGTTTTGAAAGGTTCCTGACCACGCAATTTTTGAATGTTGCACACCTAAATATTTATACAGGCCTTTTAATCCAACAAGCCATGCATGATCTAAAGTATAAAAATAACTCGCATTAACAACAGGGCTCAAACTACTTTTAATATCATCACCACGAAAATATTCCGTCACAGAAGGAAACGGTGAAACCATCGAAACATCTGTCCACTTACTACTATTAGTATTCACATAGCCTGCCCCAAGGCCGGCTGAAAAACCATCAAAACCTGGTGCCCCTCCCATCGTGCCGGCACAAAGCTTCATACTGCTTAAACCAAGAAAAATACTAAATACAACATAACGTCTAAAAAATATGGAAAACATTTAAATATCCTTATTTAATTATTTTTTAATTTTAATTTTAACTTTAACTTTAACTTTAGCTTTAGCTTTAGCTTTAGCTTTAGCTTTAGCTTTAGCTTTCAATTAGGCTGGAGCGTAGGGTCTATCAGCAACCGGCACACCACAATCTTTTATCAACCAAATTTTTTCCATTTGCTCACCAATTTGTGTCGCGTCATGTTGTGCATGCGCATTCGGGTATTTTACCTCACTATGCCCAGCATCCTGATAAATAGCATAACTCACAAATAACCCAATAACGCCCAACAAAAACGGGCCTGCAAGTAAACATGCAAGCGATACAACCCAAACAGCCCAGCTTAAAGTAACCATGGCTTGACTCAATCTGGATGGCTCATACGAAGCGGTTCGTCCTTGGTTCATCTCATGAATAACTTGCCCATACGCAGCAGATGTTACCTCGCCCTTCAAGAAACCTTCTGTATTTTTAATCGCCTTAATGAGTGCGGAGGTAGGCACACAGGCTTGCTCATGTAAAGCATTCATACTTTCAATAAAATGGTCAACTGAGATATGAAATACGTCTGGCATCTGATTTTTATAAGCACTTAATTGCTGACGCGCGCTTAAATATTCATCGTTAATTTTTTTACGCTCTTCTTCTAGCGATAAAGATCGACCCCAAAACATCGATGAGAGTCTCCACAAATAAACTAATTAATATAAAAGATTTATCATATACATTTTATCCATCACGGTCTATCACAGTTTATATTGCCCTTTTTGTTATATTCTTGGATAATTAAGCACTTTTTTTAATCTGAGAAATATTATATGACAACCCAAATTTTTTGCACCAAACTAAAACAGGATTTAGAGCAAATGGATGCGCCCCCGTTTCCCGGCCCCCTCGGTGATAAAATTTTTAACGAGATATCTCAAACAGCATGGCAGCAATGGCTACAACATCAGACCATGTTGATTAACGAATATCGCCTGGCACTGATTGATCCTAAAGCGCGAACTTTTTTACAAGACGAAATGGAAAAATACTTTTTTGGTGAAGGTTCTACACCTCCTGCAGGGTTTTCTGAAAATACTTAAGTTTTTTTAATAAAAAAGTGATTTTTTACTTGACTCAAAGGCCCACACAGCGTTTAATACGCGCTGAGTGGCCAGATAGCTCAGTCGGTAGAGCAGAGGACTGAAAATCCTCGTGTCGGCGGTTCGATTCCGTCTCTGGCCACCATATCAATACTAAGTAAACTCTGATATTTTCAAGCAAACAATCATTTTCTTTCGTTTAATATCCAACATTATTTGTTTATTTATTTTTGTAATTCCGCATAAAAAGCACAAAACTTGACGCTAAAGATGCATTACGGTACAATTGGCTTATGTTTTTAACTTACGGATAATGGAAGTATAGATTAGGAGTATCTAGCATTTAAATAACGAGGTAAACCTGCATGTTTTTTCGTAAAAAAACAACGAAACCAACGATGTCACTCTATCTAACCCATGGTTCATTGATGGTAATGAAAGGCGTTGCACGTACACAATCGCAAAATGAGCTGCATATTATTGCAATGTGTAATTTCATGAATGACGAAAAAACTTATCAGATAAAAAACATCAACGATCTAAAAAATCGTCTTCTAGAAGTAAAACATCCTCAACAAGAAGCTATGCTTCAATATATTAAAGATCACCAAGATACTCTAACTCAAAAAGAATTTTTTAATTACGTCAATACGATAAAAAAATACTTTAAAATAGGCAATGTAAATTTACGTGCGGATGGAAATTTATTCCATCCTAATTCGGATAATGTCTCAAAAGAACTATGTGACTTGGTGAATACTACAAGGCCTCAATCCCTTGTATTATTTTCAGATACACCAGCATGTGTTGCTGATTCACAAAAATACCTCCGTAGAGAACTAACCAATAAATATCACCACTTACCATCTTATAGCTTGAGTGGTAATGTTGCCGATCGTAAAACATTAAAAGACGTGATTACACATGAGAAAAAACAACCGACGATCATCCCCGTGCCCAATGCATGCTGGGGCTTTTTTTCCAGGAGGATTAAAGACTCTTCAAAATTACAAAAGGTCTATGCAAGTGATGATACGCATGAGGTAAGCCTCGATTCAGACCGCACAACAAAATATTTCTTATTTCCTGAACCGAAAGCCGACGTCATAGACTTGCTCCCCAAACACAATTTCTATAACAGGGCCTCCACACTATCTGATGATGATAGAGTAAGAGCGTTTCATTCTGATTTATAAAAATCTCAGGCTATATCAAACTTTTACGCCTAAGACTAAGGCGTAAAAGCTCGAGCACAACGCACACTTCGCGTACGATCCTTGGTATTTCTAAACTGTTTATCGTTGTCAAAACGCTGCCTCCAGGCCTCACTGGCACTGGACTCAGTCGAACTCCAATCGCGCGGGTATCATCACTTAAAACCGATCTGCATGCGCTTCATCCCAATACGTACGGTAGTTATCTGGAATTTTTCTTCCTAATAACTGCCCCGGTTCAAGATAAGTATACACCTCACTCAACGGCCGAACCTGATTATGCGCCACACGTCGCATCACATGCGCTGGTCTAAGCGCATCCGGTGTTTCAAGTCCCATACTACCCAATAAATCTAAAAAACTTTTCATGGTGTTTTCATGAAACTGCTTCACCCGAAGCTTTTTATTATCAACAACAAGCCCTCGCTCTAAACGTTTATCCTGTGTCGCAACGCCCGTTGGGCAAGTATTCGCATGGCACTGTTTTGACTGCACGCACCCAAGACTCATCATCATGGTGCGCGCGGCATTACATAAATCAGCCCCCATGGCTAAGTGCGCAATCAAATCAAAGCCGGTGGTGATTTTACCACTGCAAATAAGTCGCATTTTGTCACGCAAATTTGTACCAACTAAAGCATTATGAACAAAAATAAGTGCGGGCTCTAAGGCTTCACCTAAACGATTGGTATACTCAAGAGGTGCCGCGCCTGTACCGCCTTCTGCACCGTCCACCGTAATAAAATCAGGATATATTTCGAGCTCTCTCATGGCCTTGCATATACCTAAAAACTCGCTTTTTCGACCAATGCATAGTTTAAACCCCACAGGCTTACCACCGGATAAATCTCGCAAGCGTTGTACAAATAAAATCAAACCTTTGGGTGAATCAAACGCTGAATGTGCTGGAGGTGAAATCACATCATGCCCCAGTGGGACTTTACGAACATCAGCAATTTCTTGCGTGAGCTTAACCGCCGGCAAGATACCCCCGTGCGATGGCTTAGCGCCTTGCGAGAGCTTAATTTCGATCATTTTAACTTCATCACGCTTCGCTTCTAATTTAAATAACTCATCATCAAAATGACCGTCATGATTCCGGCATCCGAAATACCCTGTGCCTATCTGAAAAATAATATCGCCACCTTGAAGATGATGTGCGCTCAAACCACCTTCGCCTGTGTTATGCGCAAAATTACCAAGTGCAGCACCTTGATTGAGCGCCATGATGGCGCGTGATGATAAGGCCCCAAAACTCATGGCTGAAATATTTAAACGCGACGCATCATAAGGTTGTAGACAAGCATCCCCACCTACCCTAATGCGTGCCCCTGACTCAGGTGCTATTTTAGGTGCAAGCGAGTGCTCAGCCCATGTGTAACCGACTTCCAAAATATCTCGCTCCGTCCCAAACGGCACGGTGTCACGCATGTTTTTAGACCGCTCATAAATTAACGAACGAATTTCACGATTAAACGGCCTTTCCTCTTCATCATCTGCAATAAAATATTGCTGAATTTCGGGTCTAAAAAACTCTAATATATAACGCATGTGCCCCATCACGGGGAAATTTCGTAAAATAGCATGCTTGGTTTGCGTGATATCATAAAGCCACACACAAACCAAAGGCATGAGTAAAAAAAGAAACCACCGGATATCATTCAGCATGGCAAATAAAAGAAAAACAGCCAACAACACGGTTCCTAACGCAAGATACCACTGTCTTCGCATGATTATGTCCTTATAATATATGCACCAAAACAAAAGGTTTTTAAACAGTTTTAGCATAAATCTTGCTTTAATTACACTTGCATCAGAATTAAAGCACTTTCTTTAAAAGGGCTTGTTTGCTTGAAACATTAAATTTCTCTTTAAGCTGGCGCTGATAGTCTTCAATCGTTCGGTGAGAGATGGATAGTTCTTTAGCTATCATTTTAGCGCTATATCCTTTAGCCATCCACTGCAGTGTTTCTTGCTCTCGCAAAGTAAGCTGAACACCAGCTAGATTTAAATAAATAGATTCTTTAGATTCTTTCATTTGCTTTTCTTCTGGAGAAATTAAAAAGCCAAGCTTTGTGAGTGTTTGTAAGGCTGTGGCAATAGGGTGCTGACCGACAATAATCGACACCCCCACGGAGCCCATAAGAATTTCTTGCGCATCATAAAGAGGCTGTTTAATAGAAAATAAATGACAGGGTGCTTTATGCGAGATTCGTAAGACTTCATCGTATAGCTGCGTGGTTTCTGTATGCAGAACTTGCTGGCAATTATCCAGCAATACTTCGGCTGTCTCACATGCATCAGCATGTACAATGGTTTGTCCCATGGCTTTTTCTGGTGAGTCAAAACCACAAATATCAGCACCTACCTGGTTAATTTTTAAAGTTTTCCCTTCTAAATCAAGCATAAATACATCATAAGGCAAACTAAACAATTGCTCGATAGAAAAAACTTTTGCTTTCATAGGATCAGAGCATAAGCTTAATTTAAAGCCTTGTTTGCATGGTGCAAGAAATGTTTTATCTGTAAAGAAGATTTGTTTCATACAGGCAGTATAACGAAGTGATTTTAGGTAAACAACTTAGCTGTATTTGGGCTTATCTATGCCTACATCCCGTAGGATGCAGGCATAAAATCAAACTAAATTACAAACATAAATTAGTTTCCCCAAGTACTTGGTGAGTATTGGCCGTAGCTACTTCAGGTTTAAAAAACGCTTGATTACCAGCTTTTTTATAAGAAGAAATCGTTGTTACTCTATTTTCAACCCTAGGTTGCGAATAAATATCTGAGCAAAACACACTCGCATTATCTGCTAAAGCTTTAATACCAGCTTTTATCTGCTCGCTTATATTCGATCCAACGGGAATAACCACCTCTCCCATGTCTAGAACACTTCGATCAACCAACAGCTCATCATTTTTGATATCAACTGCAGCAATACCAATGGGACAACCTCGTTGCTTTAGCAACACACTCAATTGCCCTGCCAAGATTTGGCCTTCCAGACCGATTCCCAAAAGTTTAATTGTTCTATGTTGATAGCTAGGATTGATTTTAAAAGCCTTATATTGCAGCTCTAACTTTTCTGCAATCGTATTTAATTTATCGGTTCCCATCTGAAATAGATGATCACGACACTTTTTCTTTTCAGCTTGAGAAAACACCTGGTTAATCACATTTCCCGTTGCCATTTCAGGATCTGCTAGCGATGGTGACAACTGTTCTTTTGATAACGTTGTTGTGTTGACTAAGTAATTTAAGACTTCATCTGTTGGTTCGCCTAAAAGAGCAAAGGGCCCACAGGGTAAGGCAACGATTGTAGGATCAGAAATAACCGTTAAAGGTAGATTTAATTTCATGGCAACCGCTGCTGCAACAGGAACACTTGCTCCTTCATAGACAGCAATATTTGCTAGATTTTGCCCTGTAAACTTTTCTAAACAGCGGCCAACCTCGTCATTAAATGCATAAGCGCTACTCATATACGGTTTAGTGCTGACTTCACGAGCAAATTCACCTGCTAAAGAGTGTACCTCAACTTTATTTTGAAGCTGGCTGACTTTTTCTTTAAAAATTTCGAATAATGCTTTGGATGTTGAAACTTTGCTATAAAACCAAGCTTCTATTTTTGCTTCTATTTCTTGCGTGGGTTCGCCAGACGAGCTGTGATACTGAGCGATAAGATCTTGATAGTTATGAGCAAGCATTCCCATCTCATGGGTATCACTAAAATGCAGATCATGAGCCCCAATAAATAAAAACCGTGTCAAACAAAGTTGGCGCTCTAGCCAATCTATAGGCAAATTATTGTGCACAACAATCACCGAAATATCTTCTGCACCTTTTTTCTTTAACGTTTCAATCGCTTGGCATAGAGTACTTCCGGTGGCTGTTTCATCATCGGTGATGATGTATTTATCTTGCTGTCGAATATCTACATCACCCACACTTAAATTACTGATTTTTGCACTGTTATCTAGATGGGAATCACGATGCTTTTCACCTATCACGCGACGATCACACATCTTATCACCTAAAACTGCTTGCAAGACTTGCGTGAGCGCTTTGGTTCTTTTGGCTGCCCCTTCATCTGGAATAACTAATCTTAATTGTGCATCACTTGTGACCTGAAGTTGCTCTAACCACCGTTTTGAAACATCAACCGTCATCTTAGACAGCGCTGGTACTACGCCGCCCCGCCTTTGACCATCGGTATACGTACCAGACATCGTATGAGCATCATGACACTCAGCGGTAATCACTTGATCAATTCCTAATGATTTTAAAAGCAAGCCGTTTTGCTGTACATAGGCACCGGTGCTGCCTTTTACAGGATCGATTTCAGCCTTATCTGAGCGTGCACTAAATTGATAAGGGTTAACTAAATTAATACTATTAGCCCCTCGCTGCTTGGCTTGATGAGCTATTGCTGCTGCCTCATAAAAGTAAGTTAAATTTCCATCACGGCTATATGCTTTTGACAGTAAAAAGTCATTGGGATTTGGCCGTGTCGACTGCACAATACTTACGGTAGCACCCGCGATCTCAGCACGGGTTGGAATAGTCGCCTCACTGCCTTGTCCTTCAATATTATACAAGCGAACCATTTCACCTTGTTGCCGCAATTTATTGGCCATTTCAATGGCGAACGGTTTGTTTGATGAACAACACAAAATAATATGTGGTTGAATTTTCTGATCTGGGACTTCTGATAATTCAATCACTTCATCTTTAATATGACCTGTATAGCTCGCATCATAAAAATATAACTGATCAGCACCACTTGCTTCTAATAAGGTCGTATAAACCTAAAAAACGCAGTTGCACGCATCCATCACCGTTAAAAATAGAACGATGTTC
>JARGNP010000025.1 GCA_029210265.1 Legionellaceae bacterium | reverse complement strand
CGCTTATTTTGATCGTTTGGCTGAGGAAAAAAAGGCTGCTGAAAAAAGATTGGATTCTGCTAATAAAAGATTGGATGCTTCTAAAAAAGAAGCGGATGCTTCTAAAAAAGAATCGGATGCTGTTAAACAGAAATTATTAAAAAGAATAAAGAAAGATGTTAAGAAGTGCATTGCTGCGCAGCTTTTGATTTTAGAATCACGTGAGCCCAGCATCACGCAGGCTCAGTTTGTTTTGGATGTTGTGCAAGCAGTATTGGATGATGATGACGATGAAGCATTACGTCCTGAACTCACGGTTTATGCTGAGGAGCTTTTGTCAGAACGTACGGTCCATCATGTGTTCTTTGCACCAGCTAGCAACGAAGGCTTAACCCATGGTGCCGTTTCTGGTCAAACCTCGGTTACGTTATGAGGGGTGATCCAGTCGGTTTTTATTCAGATAATGCAGAGCAAGCTCAAGATCGTACTGCGAGAGGTTGGTGGAACCAGTAAGTACACCAATTATTCGCATGCTTACTGGTATGTGGAGCTTAGGTTGCGTTGATAGCTTGTAAAAGTACTTTGATGTCAGAAATTAAAGATTTTATGTCATCTTGGCCATAACATCCGACTTCAAAAGAAAAACTTAATCGAACCAAAGCTTCTTCTAATAACTCTTCGGCTTTGATTTTGTTTGTTTTATCAAGATAATGCCCGGCAAAATATATTGGGGTACCATCCAGATTTTGTGTGCATGTAGGACGATCTTGGTAGCGGCTTAACCAATCAATTTTTAAAGCTAACTCGCGGCATTTGTTGGCGAGTTCGGCATTATCACTGTCATTATTGGAGGCTGCATAAGTATTTATTGTCAGTAAGCTCAAAACAAAAGCGATACTCGTTGCAAAAAGACGGGGTCGTTTCAACAGGTTCATATAAAGCTCCTTTGATTTTGAATGATGACTTACAACATGCTTCTATTAGTTTTATATAAAATTGTTAGAAACAACAAGTGATGTTTTTATTTTCTTAAATTTTAATCTTCTTGGCATGAGCTATTTTTTCTGAAAGAATAACGCACGAAGACATGCCAGGATGGCCCTGATTTAGGACGAGATGCTTTTAAAAAGATATATCCGTATTTTTGTGGCCCTGTTTTCGCTGCTGCTGATTCTTTGTGTTTTTATTTCGCACATGAAGGCAGGTAGTCTCAAACGCGATCCGTCTGTCTTAATGAACGTCTACTACCAAAAAAAAACTTCTAATCCTCAAGTCGCACGGCAAGCACTTGAACTCATTTTGAAGCAAAATAAAAATCATATTTTAGCTTTAGTCGAGTTAAGCCAATGGCTGGTGAAAGAAAAAGATTTTATGGGGGCTATGCCCTATGTCGAACGCTTGCATCAGCAATTGCCCGATAATCAAAAATATACGTTTCAACTGGCTTATCTTTATTATAAAGCGGGTTTATGGGAGCGTGCAAAACCACTTTTTTTAACACTTGCTTCTGATCCTTTGAGTTCGTGGTCTCGACCTGCTCAGGCAGCCTTACGTGCTATGACATCGTATATACCTAATTACAAAGATTGGGTCGATGCCAAGTTCTTTTATCCTGCATGGTCTTCTTCTCATGAGGGGCATGAAACAGAAGAAGATGAGTTGGATGTATTTTATCGTTTACGAAAAAAAGATCCTACTGCTGCACGCGTTTATATTGAGTCCATTAATCATACACACCCAAAGCGTGTTCAAGCACTCAAAGAGGCGGGGTTTTTAGCCATTGAAGAAGGGCGCATTGAGGAAGCTGTTGAAATATTTACGCGCGTTTATGCGATGACACAGGATCCTGCTGAAGCCATGCAAATCGGTTATTTATACAGCGGGCTTTATGAAAATAGAAAGGCTTATCATTATTTTAATTTGGCGACAGCGAGTCGAGATCCTAAAATTTCATGGTTAGCCCAGGATGCCATGACTCGTTTTGCAGGCCAACAAACGAAAGCTTTTCCTAAGCCATATTATGGTGAGATTTTTGCGATGCCGTTTACCCAAAATCGTTTCGGGATTACGGTGACTCAGTTTATTGGCAGGCTAGGTGTTGAGTTAGATTTGCCTATGAGACCACGTGTCTATACATATACACGGCGAACACAAGATAATCGCGCCAATGATTTAGGCGAACTGACCCAACTTTTTGAGGATAATGTTTGGGTAACCGGTGTTGGCGGCCAAGCGTTTCCTTTTAAGCATTTACCACTGTTTATTTATGTTGAAGCCGGTGCGGCATTGGATTTGTACGATCGCGCACGAGAGCGGTGGCGCCCTGATTTACGTGCGGGATTTATGTATTATCAAGAGGTGGGGGCACGCCCATCTTATTTTACTAAGCCCACATACAGCACGAATTATTACGCTATTTGGTATGCAGAAATGACGTATTTCTCACGTTATGATAATAATGTAATTGCATCGGTTCGAACACATCAAGGTATTCGATTATTTCAATATAAAAGCAGTATGGTTAATTTATTTGTTCGTGGGCGCGTCATTGAGGATACGCTTCGAGATTTTTATAATAATTTTGCTGAGCTCGGACCGGGCCTCGCGATTATTCCTTCCAATCGTTACAACTTTGAAATTCATTTGGATTATATCAACGGTATGTATTTGCCAGCAGGTGGTCGGCAACATAATCCGTATAATAAATATTACAGCAATAAACGCGCACTTTTACAGTTTTACGCGAAAATTTAATCGTGACGGTATAGTAAGGATATAAGCGATGCATGATGTTATTTTAACGATTTATTTATTTATGTGGTTCATGCTGGTTGCTCTGGCTGTATTATTTATTATTTCTGGTTTAGATGATCTTTTTTTTGATATTTTTTATTGGATTCGATGGCCTTATCGTTTATGGAAACAGCGCTCATATAAGGCGCTCACTTATGAGCAATTGTTATCTACGCCAGAAAAATTAATTGCGGTGCTTGTGCCATGCTGGCAAGAAGCCAATGTGATTGGCAATATGTTACGACATAATTGCAGCTCCATTGATTATGATAAGTATATTATTTTTGTTGGGGTCTACCCCAATGATCCAATGACGGCCGCGGAAGTTGAAGCTGTTGCTATACATGATAAGCACGTTCTTTGTGTCATGGGGCATACACCTGGTCCAACAAATAAAGCCGCAAATTTAAACCAATTGTACCAAGCGGCTAAACAGCGTGAAGCAGAACACGGCGAGATGTTTGATATTATTTTATTTCATGATTCGGAAGATGTGATTCATCCTCTTTCGTTTAAATTGTATAATTATTTGATTCCACGTAAAGACATGATTCAATTGCCCGTGTTTCCATTGGAAGTACCGCATCGAAATCTTACGCATTGGTTGTATGCTGATGAGTTTTCAGAGGCGCACACAAAAAATATTATTGTTCGTGAAGCACTTAAGTTACATGTGCCGTCGGCCGGTGTTGGTACAGCGTTCTCACGTCGTGCGCTTACAGCTTTGGCTGAAGAGTCGGGTGGTCGTCCTTTTGAAGAAAACTCGTTAACTGAAGATTATCGTACATCGTTTAGGATACGGGCCTGTGGTTTTAAACCTATTTTTTTAACGCAATATATTTTACGAACGAAATGGGTGAAACGCGGTATTTTTAAAAAAAGATATATACAAAAAACAGTGAAAGAACATGTAGCGACACGTGCCATGTTTCCTCAAAATTATTTTCAAGCTGTTCGTCAAAAATCACGCTGGATTATTGGAATTGTTTTTCAAGAGTGGGAAAATTCGCCTTGGCCTAAGTCTTGGCGCCTACGTTATTCATTGGCACATGATCGAAAAGCGTTTATGACTCATTTTATTAATGGCTCTGCTTATTTTTTATTGGCATTTTGGCTTGTATATGGGGCAGGTACAGCCAATCATCCGAGTTATCCTGCATTGCAAGAGCAGTTTAATATGCACCCTTGGGTGTGGTGGTTGATTTTAACGGGAACGTTTATGATGTGTATGCGTTTGCTACAACGCATGATTGCAACTCATCGTGTCTATGGAAAAGTTGCTGCAAGTTTAACGCTGATACGTGCATGTTATGGAAATTTGTTAAATTTGCATGCTTTGATTCGTGCTTATCGGTTATATTTTTTATCGATCAATCGTCGTAAACAAGCGAAACCTGTGGTTTGGGATAAAACGGAGCATCAGTTTCCTGGCAGGCATATTCTTGTGCCTTTTAAGCGACGCATTGGTGATTTATTGCTAGAAGAAGGTTTGATAACCGAGAGCCAACTGCATGAGGCCTTGCTTTTACATAAGAAAACCGGTGAGCGCTTAGGTGATGTTTTGATACGTCTTCGTATGATTACACAGCATGAATTGTTTCCATGGCTCGGTAAGCAATACGCACTGCAACTCTTCCCTGGCAGCCAGCTTGAAAAGACTCGAGAGGCGTGTAAAATGTGCCTACCGAAGAAACAGATGCGTTGGCTTGTAAACGTGGGATTATTTCTGATTGCGTTTGATGTGCCAACACAAAATTTAACTCTTGGACTCGAAGATCCAACCAATGAAATTTTAATTGCAGCGGCAAAACGGCGTTTCTCTGCTTGCAAAGTAAGTTTTGTTTTGATTGATCCAAGTAATTAACGTCTCCATGCGTTGTTAATGGGACGAAGAAAAAGAGCGGCATTGATTTTTTTTGTGTGCATGGTAGAATGCCACGCTTAGTGCCTGTTTAGCGATAACTATATTATTAAGAGAGTTTTAGCAATGTCGATTCATCCAGATTATGAAATGATTAAAGTGCTTTGCAGTTGTGGGCATACCTTTGAAACAAAATCTACGTTATGTAAAGATTTGAGCGTTGAAGTTTGTTCTCATTGCCATCCGTTCTACACAGGACAGCAACGAGTAACAGATACTGGAGGACGCGTGAAGCGTTTCCAAGATCGTTATAATATCAAATCTGCTTCTAAGTAAGCAGCTAAAAGATAATGCAGTAAATCACGTATTGTATATAAAATATGGGCGCAAAGGATACGCGCCTTATTTTTATGCGTGATTTTTTTACCTGCATTTTTTAAATTAACGAAAAGCGAGAAGCCATTTTGAATGATGACTTATTAAAGCAACGCGCCTTACACTATCATGCCTTTCCCACGCCGGGAAAACTCTCCATCAACGTCACAAAACCAACCGACTCTCAAGATGATTTATCATTGGCTTATACGCCTGGAGTTGCTCAACCGGTTTTAGCCATCCAAGAAAACCCAGAGGACGCCTACCGTTATACAGCAAAAGGAAACTTGGTCGCGGTAATGACCAATGGAACGGCTGTTCTTGGCTTAGGTGATACGGGTCCATTGGCAAGTAAACCTGTGATGGAAGGTAAAGCTGTTTTATTTAAGCAGTTTGCAGATGTCGATGTATTTGATATTGAAATGGATGCATCCGATCCCCAAGCCTTTATCTCTGCTGCAAAATGCATTGCTCCCACGTTTGGGGCAATCAATCTTGAAGATATTAAAGCGCCTGAATGTTTTGAGATAGAACAAGCATTGATTGAACAGCTTAATATTCCGGTGTTTCATGACGATCAACACGGCACAGCGATTGTGATTGCCGCGGGCTTATTGAATGCGCTTGAGATCCAAGGCAAGACATTAGAAGACGCTAAGATTGTTTGTATCGGTGCAGGGGCTGCTGGTATTGCCTCCATGCGCTTGTTAGTGGCTTTAGGAGCTAACAAAGCAAACATGTTGTTGCTCGATAGTAAAGGTGTGATTCATGTCGGGCGAGAAGACTTAAATGCTTATAAATTTGCTTTTGCAACCACGTCTGAGGCACGAACGTTGGATGAAGCATTGGTTGATGCTGATGTCTTTATTGGTGTCGCAAAACCTGATTTATTAACGCCGGCACTTTTGAACGCCATGGCACCCAAAGCTATTTTATTTGCTTTATCTAATCCTAATCCTGAAATTCGTCCAGAACTTGCACGTGAGGTACGTTCGGATTTAATTTTAGCAACAGGACGAAGTGATTATCCAAATCAAGTCAACAACGTGTTGTGCTTCCCGTATATTTTTAGAGGTGCACTGGATGCACGTGCAACGTGTATTAACCAGGCCATGCAAATAGCCGCAGTTGAAGCTATTCGGCACTTGGTACACGAACCTGTGCCAGAAGACGTTAAACGCAACTATCCTGGTGTGAAGCACTGGGAGTTTGGGCCGGAATATATTCTGCCTAAACCGATCGACCCACGCTTGAGGACCTGCGTACCCAAAGCTGTGGCTGAAGCTGCTGTAGCGAGCGGTGTAGGTACGCTTAATGAAGAACGTATTTAAATTAAGGAGAATTTATGTTGTTACGTAATAAAAAAGCGATCTTTATACCTTGGTTGATTTGTGCTCTTGGGGCATTGTTTTACTCTTATGAGTATATTTTACGAATTACACCGAGCGTGATGGAAATGCCTCTTCGCGAACACTTTGGGCTTTCTGCGACAGGTTTCGGCTTGTTTTCAGCGTTTTATTATTACGCTTATGTACCGATGCAACTCCCCGTTGGGGTTTTGATGGATCGTTATGGTCCACGGCGGTTGTTAACACTTGCTTGTGCATTGTCTGTGCTTGGTATGTGGCTACTGGGTAGCACTCATGTTGTCAATGTTGCAACTGCGGGACGGTTTTTAACCGGCTTTGGTTCGGCATTTGCGTTTGTCGGAGTTTTAAAATTAGCGACGATTTGGCTGCCTGAAGATAGACTTGCTTTAGTTGCAGGTCTTGCTGCTGCACTCGGGACGGTGGGTGCGATGATTGGTGACAATCTGTTAGGCGCAATGGTTGAGCAAATGGGATGGCAGCACGCTGTTAATTACACCGCTATTTTTGGCTTGGGTGTGATTGCTTTGTTGTGGTTTGGTATTCACGATAAGAAAGATAAGCTAGATAAAGATGGTGGAACGGTTGCAACGTTGGATCGTGGCTTTGTTGATCTCAAACTTATTCTTAAGAATAAGCAAATTTGGATCAACGGTGGGTTCGGTTGCTTAATCTATTTACCAACGACTGTTTTTGCAGAGTTATGGGGGATACCTTATTTAGCGCATGCGCACGGCATGACACCTGCTGCAGCTGAATTTTCTAATTCACTGGTCTTTATGGGCTTTACTGTCGGAGCACCACTTTGGGGATATTTTTCTGACAGAATCAAGCAACGACGCTTGCCTATGTTTATCGGTGCAGTCGGCGCGGGTATTCTCATGACCGTGATTTTGTATCTTCCTGGTTTGGGCGGTCGTTCGCTTAATATTGCCATGTTTATTTTGGGGCTTTTTTATAGTGTGCAAGCGGTTGTGTTTGCGGTAGGTCGTGAATTAAGCCCGCAAGAAGCTGGGGGTACTGCAATTGCAACCACGAATATGTTTGTGATGCTTGGTGCCATGTTATTACAACCGTTGATAGGCCACTTGCTCGACTGGAGCGTACGTGCGCATCACGTAGGGGACGTCGCTATGAAGGCATTAACGAGCGATCAACTTCGAGAGCTGTATACCGCCAGTGATTATCAGTTAGCGATGGCTGTGATTCCTATCGGTGTCTTTTGTGCAGCTATCCTGACATTCTTTTTGAAGGAGACTCACGCACATGCAGGATGTAATCCTAAAGAGTCGTAAGCATCTTATCTTTGGTATTACTGTTTGCCTTATTGCAGCGTTCTTTTATTGTTACGAGTTTTTACTTCGTATCTTACCAGGAACGTTGCAAGGTGAACTGAGCGAAGCTTTCGGTCATATTTCAGCAACCACCTTTGGGCAATTAGCCGTACTCTATTACTTTGCCTATTCACCTATGCAGCTTCCTGTTGGTATGCTGTTCGATCGCTTTGGTCCACGTAAATTACTTTCACTTGCTTGTTTATGTTGTACGATTGGATCATATTTATTTATGAATTTTTCGTCGATTTATCTTGCAGGGCTTGGACGCTTCCTCGTTGGGTTTGGCTCATCGTTTGCTTTTGTTGGTGTTTTAATATTACTGACACACTGGCTTCCTAAGCGTTACTTTTCATTAGCCACAGGGCTTATGACTGCGCTTGGTATGTTTGGTTTAATGTACGGTGGTGTCAAGCTTACTGAACTTGCTGCAACAATGCCTCTCGATAAAGTATTAATGCTCACGGTGATTGCTGGTGCTGTTTTAACTGTCTTGATCTTGCTCATCGTACGAGATGCTCCTGGGCGTGAGAGCGAAAACAAAAAATCACTTCGATGTTTTTTTGGCCAGGTTTGGTGTGTTTTAATATCACGTGAAGTTTGGTTTATTGGTTTTGTTGGTGCGTCGTTATACACCTCGCTTTCTGTTTTTGGTGAGTTATGGGGGAAATCATACCTTGAGCAAGCGCATCATTTAACAAAAATGGAAGCGGCCAAAGTGGTGTCAGCTATGTTTTTGGGGTGGGCTGTTGGCGCACCATTAAGTGGCTATTGGTCTGATCGTAGCGGACGACGCACACGGCCACTCGTGCTCGGTGCTTTTTTTGCTTTACTGTGTATTACTGCAGTGTTGTATATACCTCATCTTTCATACACCAGCTTATTAGTTTTGCTTTTTTTATACGGTGTTTTTAGTGGTACAGAAATTATTGTGTTTGCAATGGCGAAAGAGCGCAGTGGGGCCGAATTATCCGGAACGGTGTTTGCCGCGGTCAATATGATTGTGACGTTAGGCGCCGTTGTTTATCAGCCCTTGGTTGGATTTTTACTTGATTGCTCTTCAACTCAAACCGAGTTGGCTGGTGCAATGGTGTATAACATATCTGATTATCAACGAGCACTCCTGGTGCTACCGTTATCACTGATTTTGGTGATCGTGATTGGTTTTTTCTTAAAAGATCCAGAGCCAATCAAATCTTAAGCATTTGATTTAATATAGATATTCGACGGAGAAGATAAGATGTTTAAGCTGAAAAAAAGCGTCTTGGTTCCTTGGCTCATTTGCGTTATTGGCGCATTATTTTATTCGTACGAGTATTTTTTACGCATCACCCCAAGCGTGATGGAACCTGCTTTACGGCAGCACTTTAGTTTATCTGCTATGGGGTTTGGGGTTTTTTCTTCTTTTTATTATTACTCTTATGTTCCTATGCAGTTGCCTGTAGGCGTGCTTATGGATCGCTGGGGGCCGCGGCGGTTATTAACCATGGCTTGCGCTGTATCTGTGTTAGGTATGTGGTTTTTTGCAGCCACGGATCTTGTAAGCTTGGCTGCCGCGGGTCGGTTTTTAACAGGTTTTGGTTCGGCTTTTGCTTTTGTTGGTGTTTTAAAGCTTGCGACAATCTGGTTACCTGAAGATAGATTGGCGTTGGTTGCTGGCTTGGCTTCAGCGCTTGGAACCATCGGTGCAATGCTGGGCGATAATTTACTTGGTGCAATGGTTGAGCAGGTTGGTTGGCAGCATGCCGTAAATTTAACTGCGCTTTTTGGTGTGGTTCTACTGTTTGTTATGTGGTTTGGAATTCGTGATAAAAAGAAAGGTGCTGAGACGGATGGGGGCACCGTCACGAGTTTTCGTAAGCTATTTATCGACTTGAAACTTATCTTAACCAATCAACAAATATGGATTAATGGTGGCTATGGTTGTTTGATTTATCTGCCAACAACTGTATTTGCTGAGCTTTGGGGTATACCGTATTTATCACATGCGCACGGCATGTCACTAGCTTCGGCAGAATTTTCGAATTCGATTTTATTTATGGGTTGCACCGTAGGCGCGCCTTTGTGGGGTTACTTATCCGATCGATTAAAGCAGCGTAAATTGCCCATGCGTTTGGGTGCTTTTGGTGCGGGTATTATTATGATGCTGATTTTATATGTACCTGATCTTAACCTCTCGGTGTTATATGCTCTTATGTTTGTTTTAGGTTGCCTTTATAGCGTGCAAGCGATTGTTTTTGCTGTGGGGCGTGAGCTCAGCCCACGAGAGGCTGGTGGAACAGCTATTGCGATGACGAACATGTGCGTCATGCTTGGCGCAATTTTCTTGCAACCTTTGGTTGGTTGGATTTTAGATTGGTGTGTTGTTAAACGACATGGTAACAATATAGCTATGAATATGTTAGACTCGAATCAAATCAGAGCCTTATATACGGCAGCAGACTATCAGTTTGCGATGGCTGTGATTCCTATCGGTATTTTTATTGCTGCATTTTTAACTTTTTTCTTGAAAGAAACACATGCGCATGCAAAAAATAATATCTCGCTTTAAGTTTTGTAGGAGTACATTATATGGTAAAAAATATGGTAAAAAACCCAGAAAATTCAGGGTTTACACCTAGTCAATATTCAGCATTTTCTGTTGCCCCAGGTCTCTTTTCGAAAGAAAAAAAAAAGGATGCCGGGACAAAAGATGATACTTCTACTTGTAATTTATTACCGTCTGAAATAAAAGCTGAGGCTAAACTAAAAGCATCACCCGTGACGCCAAAAGAAGAAACTCCTAGCTGTACGATTATGTAATTTAAAAAATAATATATAAATCTTAAGTAAAAACAGCAATTAACTCACGAACAGACATACGCTTTCGACCTTTGCAGCTAATATTTCGACGTACTGGAAACGACGTAATGTGGGCTGCATGATATAACTCACGAGTAAAAGGTGTGTCGTGGTTTGATATGATCACGGGCGTTCCATTTCTAGCTGTTTGTACGGCAAGATCGGTTAAAGCAATTTGCTCGGCATCACCAAATTTTTGGCGGGTGTATGCTGTAAACTGACTGGTTTTAGAGAGCGGTACATAAGGCGGATCGCAATAGATAATATCACCGGGCTTGCTGTGTGAAAACGTTTGCCTAAAATCAGCTTGAAGAAAGTGTGTGTTTTGGCTTTTTTTGTGAAAGAACAGCAATTCTTTTCTAGGAAAATAGGGTTTTTTATAGCGACCAAAAGGGACGTTGTAACCTCCGGCTAAATTATATCGGCATAAGCCGTTGTAGCCGTGACGGTTAAGATATAAAAATAAAGCCGCGCGTCGCTGAGTATTTCGAGGTGTTTGGTTGAATTCAAATCTAAATTTATAATACTGTTCTTCTTGATTGTTTTTATCACAGAACAAACGCTCGCAGTCATCAATAAATGTTTGGCCTTGGTGTTTAACATGCTCGTAGAGCGAGACAAGATCGGCATTGACCTCGCCGAGTAAATAATCAGTATGTGGGGCATTTAAAAATACGGAGCCGGAGCCGGTAAACGGTTCAACGAGGCGTTCGGCTTTTGGAAGCGCGTGAAGCACGTGGTGCATACAACGGTATTTTCCACCAGCCCACTTTAGAAAGGGTTTGACTCGTTCCATGGTAGCCTATTCGGTTGATAGAGCATGATGTATAAAAACCAATCACATCATGCTCTCAGAGCATCAGGCTTTGACTTCTTCGGTGATGCTATGAATCAGAATATCTTCGGCTGGAACGTCGCCGTGACCTGCGCGTTGACCTGTTTGCACTTTTGCAATTGCGTCAACGATATCCATGCCTTCGATAACTTCACCAAACACACAGTAGCCGTAGCCTTGCATATTTTCAGCAGTGAAGTTTAGAAAAGCATTGTCAGCTAAATTAATAAAAAATTGTGCTGTGGCTGAGTGTGGATCAGATGTTCGGGCCATAGCAATGCTGCCGCGTGTGTTTTTCTTACCGGCTTTAGCTTCGTTTTCGATAGGGTTGTCAGTGCCTTTGGTTTCCATTTGAGCGTTTAATCCGCCGCCTTGGATCATAAATCCAGGGATAACGCGATGAAATAACGTATCTTTGTAAAAGCCATTACGCACGTATGAGAGAAAATTTGCGGCTGTCTTCGGTGTGTTTTCTTCATCGAGCTTGATACGAATATCGCCTTTTGATGTGTTAATTAAAATCATGGTATTTCCTATTTCCTATTTTCTATTGATAGACTAAAGTAATTGACTAAAATGAAAGAGCAAATTTTAGCATGAGTTGGCATGCGATAGTAAGCTTTGTCTGGATTTTAGGTTTTAAGAGCTGAGATTAAGAGCTAAAATAAAGCAGGCCCACTGAGCTAACTAAAATAAACACCGGCGTCCATGCCCCACCTGGAACCACAAATTTACATGCATATCGCTTTCTTCCTGCCAGTGCCATAAGCGCTGGCAGGATAAGCAGTAAAATAACACATAAAATACCGGCATAGCTTAGCGCAGAAAGATAAGCGCCTGGAAAATATAAAACCAATAAGAACGGAGGTGTAAACGTAATTAAGGCCAGTATAAATCCCTGTTTGCCTCGGCGTGCTAAATTTAAGCCATCACTGAGAAAGCTCATCAGACACAGTGCAACCCCTAAAAATGCTGTGAGCATACAAACCGATGTGAATGCACGGAAAAAAACATCAATCAATTTGCTATGTATAATATGAGCTAACTGGTTGGCAAGGCTTGTGGTGGGGTGCATATCATGTGTTAGTGATATAAGTCCGTTCGTGCCTTCGGCATCGAGCGTACCCATGATGACAGCATCCCACGCAAAATAACACACAAGAGGAATCAACGAACCGATAATAATCACGCGTTTCAAGCTTAATAAATCATGTTCGAAATAATCGCGTAAATTCGGGACGATAATAGCAAAACCAAACGACGTGATGAGAATCATGAGCGAACCTGGGACTGCTGCTGGATTGCTTTCTGTCCAATGTTCTAACTGAACAAACGGTGCGATAAAAATAACTAAGAACACATATATGCCAAGCTTCATGAACATGAGAGCACGATTAGCATAATCAACCCGGCTGATGCCGCCGTAGACAATTGCTCCAAAACTTAACGTAAATAACGCCGTACTTTGCCAGTTTTCAATGCGCACATGTATTAGGCTCAGTATGCCACTTAATACATCACTCCCTCCTGAAATATATGCTGCAAGTAAAGTATAAAGCAGTAATAAATAGCTTATCCAAGTGATCACTAAGCCTGGTATGCCTAAGGTTTTTTGTGCCATAGAAACCATATGTTTTCCTGGCGGTAAATAGAGATTGACTTCTAAAATCAATAACGCTCCAAGTGTCATGAGTAACCAGCACAGTATAAGAGCGATAGAAGACGGAATAAGACCTGAGGCAGCATTGGCCATCGGTAGGGCAAGCATCCCTCCGCCGATGGAGGTACCGACAATCAAAAGAATACTACCGATGAGTTTAGAGTTCATGTCGCGCCTTGGAATGCTACTAATACATATATTTTATCGATGCGAAATCATAGCAGAAGCAGCGCACACTGTCAGAAAGAAAATACTACCTCATTTTCATATCCATGCGATCGGGTTTGGGTGTTGGGGGAGGAGGATTTTTACCCGTCCACCATTGGATTTCTACACGGCGATTGTAAGCACTTCCGTGAATAATGGCATTATTACCAACAGCAAAGTGAGAACCAAAACTTTCAGCTGTTAATAGCTGAGCAGGAACGCCTTTGGCCCAAAGAAAACTGAGCATCGATTGCGCACGAGCTTTGGTAAGTTTCTCTCGAATCACTCGCTTACCGACATCATCTGAAAAACTTGCAATGGTCACACGGCTGCATGGAAACAGCGCCACGAGCTTGGCAACTTTATCTAAGATTGGGTATTTAAGATCGTCTAAATTTGGGCTATTAAACATATAATAACGATCGGTTGGAATAATCAAGGTGATGCGATCACCACGTTGAATAAATTGAATGGCATGGCTTTCTAGTTCGCGAATGGTGTTGCGTGCAATGTTTGCTTTTTCAGCGCGGCTATAAAGACGTGGTTTTTCACATAAATTTGTATTAAACGCGGTTGATTTGGGCTTATGATGCGAGGAATTATAACAACCCGTCAGCATCCCGGTGATTAAGGCAAAGAATAGGGCGCGTTTAAGAGCTACTCGAGAGAGCATGATGATTCCTTTTTGTAACAAATATAAAAAATAACGATTATATTCTATTATTATCGGATTTAAGGGTGTTACGCAATACGACGTGAATCAGTCATGCTCAAATATGAATGGCCTAAAATGGTCTATTATGTATATATATTGATTTATTTGTGTCGGTGGTGAGTCATGAAAGTTCAGCTGATTAAAAAAAAGATGAGTGATGGCTTTATTCACGCACTACACTTTCGTGTGGTTTCTGAAAGAACGTATGAGTCCCCGTTGCATGAGCTCCCGCGTTTACTTAAACAGCTCGAGCTTCAAAATTTAAAAAGCTATGCCATTCATTTTATTCCAAATAGCTATGGGCGGTTTGATATTGAAATAAACAGTCAATATCCTAAACTCCAAAAAAAACATATAGCTGCACGTGCTTATCTCAACATGAAAGAGAAGATTAAGCGATTGCATCGACTCTTTTATAAAAAACCTCTAAAAGCTTATAAAACGGTTGGTTTTGATGATTTTTTTCATGAGTTATCTCAAAATAATCCTCGGCATATTGCTCTACACGATCATGTGTTATTTAGCCATGGCGTTGAATGGGGAGAGCTTCATGAAGCTTATCAACTTGTAGAAGCTGGCAGTCATGCGTCATTGGCGCGAGATACACACTATCATCGTTTGAAGCATCAGAAGCAGACGTGGGTAGCTCCGGCCTTAGGGAGTGAACCTTGTCCGTTTGATAAGCCTTATTTTCGTCACAAACAAGTGGTATCTAATTTTAAGCATTTTTTTGTTGCACTGAATTATCGTCCAATTGGTGATACACCGTTTCATTTGATGATTATTCCTCATAACCATCGGGCTGATTTGAGTATGGCAATGCCTGAACATGTGTTTGAATTGGAAGCCTTATTACGTGCAACGGCTTCTGTTGGAAGAGATATTTTGCCTAATACGAATATAGGTCTATATATGCAAAAACACGCACAGTCAGGTATGACGGTACCTCATATTCATATTCATGTGATTTGTCCTCCAGAAAAAAAAGCATTTAGAAAAGATATTCTCCAGCAATTACGTTTTTTATCATCAGTGATGGCTGGTTGCGCCCAAGAACAGCGGTTTTTACACAAGCCCGAGCTTTCAATCAACGAGATGCAGAATAAAATTCGATGCTTTTCCCCGCCGCTCTATAAAGCCTTAAAACGTGAGCTCATGATTCAGTATCGACGTTTTACGCTGATTCACCCCAAGTTTAATATTAAGCCTGTTTGTGTTAAAATAAACGCACATAGAAAAGAATAGAGTTGATCGGAGTGCTTTGTGCGTGATTTTGAAGCGGGTGGTTTGGATATCAGTTTTTTTGAATCAAGCGAGCTTGAGCAAGAGCAGCAAGAGAATCCAGTCGAAAATTCCCGTATTATTGCGCGTAATATGCTGCGTTTATTGATGATGAAATACAAGGGGCATGCGTCTGATATGCTCTCATTTGAATTTTTGAAAGCTGTGTTTATCAAAAGAAACCCTAAGCTTTTGCGTGGTATGCGGCATGCATTTCAAGAAGGATTTGAGCATGTTTGGGAGCAATTGAGCTCACCAACACATCATTTAAACGTCAAACAAAATAATCAAGCCGAGTTGTTTATCAGTAATTGCTTATGCTTACTGCCTTTTGCTGATTTAAAACCTGGAAACATATTTTATATACCGCACTTGATTCATGGGACATGGCAGCGTGTTGGTTATCGCGTTGAACCTATTGAGCTAACGCCTACGCGCGGTTTTGAAACCTTGTTTATACATGATAATGATCGTGTTTTTGCTTATGGTTTAAAGCCTGTTGGATGTGAGCAAGCCCAGCCTCATTTAATTTTTATGGGAACAACATACCCTGCCGGTCAAGGATTTGAACCAGGGATAACCACTGATTTGGAACGTGAGACCGTGGGGAATTATTTATATCGCACAGGGCATGAAAAAATTACGGCTTGGCTTAAAAGGCAAGCGAATAAAGCTCATGTATGTGGTACCAGTTTGGGGGGCTCTCTCGCGTTACTCTTAGCGATTCATCAGGGGGAGTATTTATCGCGTGTGGATGCGTTAAATCCAGCAGGGCTATATGATGCGTGGAGCAAAAGTGATTTTGATCGCTGGGATGATTTAGACGAGCAAGATCAACCTGATGTTTTGATTCAAAAACAAGGGAATGATTTTGTTTCGAGTTTTGGCGTATGGAAAAAAGATTGGACGATATTACACGTGATTCCTTCAGAACCTGCATCTATATCGGTATTTGATCATGCGCGAAACTATGCAGGGCATGCTGATACCGAATTTAATCTGTGCGATGCCAAACAAGATAATGAGTCACGACGTGTACGAAATTTTCTATTATATAACTTACTACGAGGCGCTGTGTATTATTTGGTGGTTTTGCCCTATCATTATTTGATACGACCTGCGTTGCGTTATGCTTACGATCATTGTATTGCATTGGCGGCTCTAGGGCTTGTTTTTGCTTGTATGCTACCTTTTATGCCGTTAAATCTGGCGTTGATCGTGATATTAGTACCTGTTGTACTTCATGTTGTATCTACACTTATAGCAAGTTCTGATGTTTGGATGGGTTTTTCTGACCTTCCGCCTGCAAAAATCCATGAACCTGATTCAGAAGAAGAAGAAAATAATTTAGGGCTTGGTTAACAAATAGACTTTATTTAGGTACAATGCTCAGTATGTTGCACCGTCGTTTATTTTTTGAGGCCAAGTTATGAGTGAAGTTTCGTATTATACCCCTTCAAAAGAAGAGCCTGCCGTTCGTTTTACTGAGGCAGCAACGTCTCATGTGCTTGCGTATTTAGCAAAAAAACAAGAAAGCAAAGGCATTCGTTTTTCAGTCAAAAAAACAGGATGTTCAGGGTTATCTTACGTGATTGATTATGTGGATGCTCCGAGTCCAGATGATATTGTTTTACCGCTGAATGATGATTACTTAATTTGCTTGGATAAAAAAAGTTATCCGTTTTTGCGCGGTATTGAAGTTGATTATGTGAAGCAAGGTTTGAATTATCAATTTGTATTTAACAACCCCAATCAGACGGGACAATGCGGTTGTGGCGAGAGTTTTACAGTCGCTTAGGTAATAAGATGCTTAAGTTGCATCAAAAAAGTCTTGGGTATGATTAAATCAATGTTTACACTCTTTGAGATATCTGGTACTATTAAGCCCATGAAGTTTAGTTCGCCTCAATTAGGCCTAAATTCTTAACGTGTGACATGTTTTTATATATGTATTTTTTATATTTGGAGAAAGAAAATGAGTGTAGTAGCTGAAGAAGTTCGACTTCAACAGGATGGGTTGGCTGAGCACGTAACACGTGCAGTAAAAACGTACCTCTCAACAACCAACAGCAAAGATGCAAGCTTGAATTTGTATCAATTAATTATTGAAGAAGTGGAAGCGCCACTTTTCCGTACCGTAATGGAAATGACCCGTTACAACCAATCACGTGCTGCTCGTGTATTGGGTGTTAGCCGTGGTACATTGCGTACGAAGTTGAAGCGTTATTTTGATGAAGAATTCATCGGTACACGCGACGAGTAAGTCTTACTACGTGTCTAATAGGGGATATCTCCACCTATATAGTAGACATGTACAAAAACTTATATAACACCAGAGCCCGTAGATCAAGATTTATTCTGTACCAAGAATAGAGCTGATTTCCGGGCTTTGTTGTTATGTGTTGGGCACTAAGAGCTAAAAATTTATTATGAATACGCAAATCTCGAGTTACAATTCTTTTGAAACAACGTCTCCTATTGATCTTTGGCAACTGAGAGTTTATTTAAGCGCTGAACTAAGCCAATGCACATCAAACGCCGTTTCTTTTGATTTTCTATCAGAAGATAACCGTAAATTAAAAGCCAATATTGAAGCGCTCTTATCCATAGAACTTAAGGGATGGGATATGCACAACCCTCCTTCTTTAGATGAACGTAAGAAGTTTATTCTGGATGTGTTTGGTTATGGTTTCCCTGTTCATATTATTTATAGCGTTCAACACAGTTTATTAAAACAAGCCTTAGAGCAAAATAATCTAGAGATGTTTGAATTTTTATTAAGTTGCGGTGAAATAAGCGCAGAATCTAAGATTGATTGTGAGTTTTTATTAGAACAAATACTGGATCATCAGCATGCGATTAAATTTATCGATGTACTTTTTGCTTGCGCTCATCTTCATCAAATCAATATTCATATCAATAAAAAAAATGCGGATGGGTATGCGCCTTTAATGAGAGGTGTTTTAAATCATGATACTGAAGTGGTGGAGCGCTTAATAACTACTGGTGCATCACTCGAAGAAGTCTCTGGAGAAGGCGAAACAGCTTTATTAATAGCTGCCAGAGAATATAACTTAGACCTCGTTAAAAGACTTGTTGAAGGTGGGGCTAAAATAAAAGCAACAAGTAACAACGGTTCTAATTTATGCTCGATTGCTTATGAGCAAAGTAATCATGACGAGCCTGGTTTACTTCATTATCTTATAAAACTTAAGCGTGATACGGTTTTTGATGATTGTGATGGCGTGCCTATTTTAGTCCATGCTATTGAAAAGTCTTATGACATCAGCATCATTCAGCTACTTATAACTGAAGAAAGGATTAACAAGGCGTGCCCTGAAACAGGCAATACACCGCTAATCACCGCTTATCTAAATGATGAGCTTGATTATGAATACAATGAATTTAATGATGAGTTGATTGAGCTTCTTTTAAATGCTGGCGCAAACCCAATGATTAAAAATGATAATAATCAAACAGCGATCAACATGGTTAAAGCAAGGTATAATGAGCGTGATGAACATGATGACGAGGCAGGTAATTATGATGATGATATTGAAGAACAGGTCAATAAATTAGTTTTTAAAAGTCATGAAATGTATACCGCTCAAGATATATTGCTTGAGGATAAAGCAGAGAATTATAAAGCCAAACTTAAATTAAAATCCCAAGCCTTAGCTGTGTTGAAAGAGGTAGGGCATGCTATTGAAGAAGATTATAAGAAAGCTCAATTTAAGCGTTCTACAGTTCAATTAGAAATAGCTTCTATTTACCGAGATAAGTTTATACTTAAGATAGATGATGATCTTGAGAAGGTGATTGCTCAATTTGGAAAATTGACCTGTGTTTGCATGGAAAATTATAAGCATGCTCAGTTTGAAACTGCGTCGCTACTGATATTGGTTGCTGGTTGTGAGCAAAAAAATGGTGTGGAACATAGAGCTTTGCTAACGCGCGCCTTAAAGCATGCTGATAACGCTCAAGATGCAAGTTTATCTAATTCAATCTTAGGTGATTTAAGAGGCCAAAGTATTACCGATACAACAATGTGTTTACCCACAAATAATTATGAACGGATTAATTTTTTTACGCGAGAGCTCCACAATCGAGACTTGAAAATTTCAGCTTTAGAAGAGCAATTGACGGCGTGGTTAAAACAGTCAACAAGCCATGCCGCTTCACTTTCGGGCTTAATCAGAAAACGTTCCGATAGCCCTGTTTTTTCAGCGATGGATTCTGAAGGTAGTAGTTCGAGCTCTAAAAAGCCGTGTTTAGATCAAAGCATGCCTTAAATCTGTTTATTTATATCTGATTGAGTTTAAATTCTCGACACATCTGCATGATTCCGTTATGATCGCGGGCGAAGTCGGTCAGGCAATCGCTTCTTACGTAAGTAAGGGGAGGAAAGTCCGGGCTCCGTAGAGTAGAGTGCCAGGTAACACCTGGGAGGCGCGAGCCTATGGAAAGTGCCACAGAAAATATACCGCTTATGTCTTCTTTGGAAGATATGAGTAAGGGTGAAATGGTGCGGTAAGAGCGCACCGCGCGTCCTGGCAACAGGCGTGGCAGGGAAAACCCCACTCGGAGCAAGACCAAATAGAGATCGACGTGGCCGCGAGGCTGCAACGCGTGACTCGCGCGCGATCTGGGTAGGTTGCTTGAGGATATGCGGTGACGCATGTTCCAGATGAATGATTGTCCGCGACAGAACCCGGCTTATCGACCGACTTTTTTAATTTTGAATTTAATTTTATTATTATTTCTTGTTTATTTTATCAAGCAGCGCTTGTGCCGCAATTTGCTCAGCACCTCGGCGCGTTTTGCTTACGCCTTGCTCTGTTAGGTTTAGCGAGCGGGCTGTGCACGAAATATAAAATAATTTACGATGGTCTTCGCCTTCGGTGTGCGTGAGTGTATACGTTGGCAAAAGCATTTTTTGAGCTTGCATGTATTCTTGAAGCGCAGTTTTAGGATCTTTGATGTTTGTTGCGGGGGTATGCTGCTTCAGGCGTTTTTGAAAAACACGTAGAATCACCTGTTCACACGTGCTAAATCCAGCATCTAGAAAAACAGCTCCAAAAATAGCTTCCAGTGCATCGGCCAGTGTTGATTTACGTTCAGCGCCTTTGTTTTTTACTTCGCCAGCCCCTAGGTAGAGCATGCCTCCAAGCCCTAATTCGCGTGCGATGCTTGCCAGGGTTTCGCCTTTGACAAGATGTGCGCGCAACCGACTCAATTCACCTTCAGTGAGCTCGGGGTAGCGTTTGTATAAATCATTTGAAATGACAAAATTTAATACAGAATCGCCTAAATACTCCAGGCGTTCGTTATGAAGTGTGCCAGCACTCCTGTGGGTCAGTGCTTGTTTTAAATAAGCCTCAGACTTAAATTTATAATCCAGTTGTTGGTTTAGGTGCTGGGTTAGGTGTTGGCTCTGTTTGTTTTGCATAAAAAACCACGCAGTAGGTTATGTTAATTGGTCTTAACGAATAAGATGACCAATGTTTTTCCATCGGATCGTATCTTTTTTTCCGTTCCAGCTCATCCAAACTAAAAAGGCACGGCCACGTAGGTTTTCTTCGGCAACAAATCCCCAAAATCGACTGTCAGCGCTGTCATCGCGATTATCTCCCATCATAAAATAAGCGCCTTCGGGTACCGTAACATCAAAATCAACGGCCGGATCGTTGGGATTTACATAAATATTATGAACGGTGCCGTTTAAATTTTCTTTGTAGCGTGCGACAGCCCGTCCGGAGCTTTCATCCGTCGTGTATTCTACAAACGCTTGCTTAGCCAGTTTTCCATTAATCGTGAGGTGTTTGTCGTGATAAGAAATAACATCACCAGGAACACCAATGACGCGTTTAATATAATCAAACGAAGGATCGGGTGGCCAGCGAAATACAGCAATTTGTCCAGTTTTAGGCGAGCCAATTTTAATTATTTTTTTTTCTAACAAAGGTAAGCGCACACCGTAAGAAAATTTACTTACAGCGACAAAGTCACCGACATTCAATGTCGGCTCGAGTGAGCCTGATGGAATGCGAAAAGGCTCGATAATAAACGAACGTAGGGCGAGTACGGCAAGAAACACAGGGAAAAAAGCGCGAGCATGCTCTATTATCACCGGCTCTTTTTGAGCTGCTCCGCGCTTTTTTTCCCACAGAAGTTTATCGATTAAAACAATCAACCCACTTAAGGCAGATAAAATCACCAATAACAACGTAAAGTTCATACTAAACCGCTCCTATACTCTTATGTTCTTATTTCTTGCGTTCGTCCCGGAACACGGCCATAAAGGCTGCTTGTGGTACTTCTACATGTCCAATTTGCTTCATGCGTTTTTTACCGGCTTTTTGTTTTTCAAGCAGTTTTTTCTTACGTGACACATCACCACCGTAGCATTTGGCCGTGACGTTTTTACGTAAGGCTTTAACGGATTGGCGAGCAATGATTTGTCCGCCAATAGCCGCTTGGATGGCGACATCAAATTGCTGACGTGGAATCACTTCACGCATGCGCTCGGTTAAGCTCCGTCCACGAGATTGAGCATTGTCACGATGCACGATAAGCGCCAAGGCATCAACCGGCTCACTGTTAATAAGCACGTCCATACGCACAAGTTTAGCTTCTTCAAAACGTATAAAATTATAATCCAACGAGGCGTAGCCGCGGCTTGCTGATTTGATGCGATCAAAAAAGTCGGAGACCACTTCACTCATTGGTAAATCATACGTCAATGCGATTTGTCGACCGCTGTAGGTCATGTTGACCTGCACACCACGTCGCTCAACACATAGCGTAATAATAGGGCCTAAATATTCTTGAGGAACTAAAATATTCGCTTGTACAATCGGCTCCATGAGTTTGTCGATGTGCTGAGCTGGTGGTAGACGCGATGGGTTATCTATCATCAAGACTTCACCTTTGGTGGTGTGTATTTGATAAATAACGGTGGGTGCTGTTGAAATAAGATCTAAATTATATTCGCGTTCAAGGCGTTCTTGAATAATTTCCATATGTAACATGCCAAGAAATCCACAGCGAAAACCAAAGCCAAGCGCATCAGATGATTCAGGCTCATAAAACAGCGAAGCATCGTTTAAGCTAAGTTTAGCTAAAGCATCACGAAAGGCCTCAAAGTCTTCGGCTTGAATGGGAAACAAACCGGCATAGACTTGAGGTTTCACATGCTGAAAACCAGGGAGTGGCGCGCTCGTTGGATTTTTTTCAAGGGTAAGTGTGTCACCGACCGGAGCACCTAAAATTTCTTTGATGCCAGCAACAACGTAGCCAACTTCACCGGCATGAAGTGTACCTGTTGGTGTACGTTTAGGTGTAAAAATACCGATTTGATCGACCTCATGGCTGCGGCCTGTAGACATGACACGCATTTTTTGGCCTTTACTCAGTGTGCCGTTCACAATCCGAACCAGGGAGACAACACCTAAATAAGGATCAAACCATGAGTCAATAATTAGGGCTTCAAGTGGGGCATCTATATCGCCTTTAGGAGCTGGGATCGAGGTGACTAAGGCTTCTAAAGCATCTTGTATTCCGATACCTGTTTTGGCACTGACGTGAATGGCACCGGTGGCGTCAATGCCGATGATGTCTTCAATTTCAGCGCAAACAGCATCGGGATCGGCTTGAGGTAAATCAATTTTATTTAAAACAGGCAATACTTCAAGTGATTGCTCAATCGCGGTGTAACACACAGCTACGGTTTGAGCCTCAACACCTTGGGCTGCATCAACAACTAAGAGCGCACCTTCACAGGCAGCAAGTGAACGTGAAACTTCGTAACTAAAATCGACGTGTCCGGGTGTGTCAATAAAATTGAGTAAATATGTTTTGCCATCAAGCGCCGTGTAATTAAGCGAGACGCTTTGGGCTTTAATCGTGATGCCGCGCTCACGCTCAATATCCATGGAATCAAGCACTTGTGAACTCATCTCACGCTCAGATAGGCCGCCACAATGTTGAATGAATCGATCGGCAATGGTTGATTTACCGTGGTCGATATGGGCAATAATCGAAAAATTGCGAATTAAAGTTAGGTCGGTCACGCAGAATACTCATATATAAATGCCACTATTTTAGCTTATTTCTTGCTGTTCAGATAGTGGAGGGCGAATCTTAGTTTTAATTGCCTGACTTAGTGAGCAAGATGCGTTAGACTGGCGCACTTTTTAAGAGACAGGGGCGTTTACATGTCTTTTTTACCGGCAACTTCAGCCGTTACTGGAGCTTTAGGATTTTTTGCAGGGGCTGCGGGTGGAGCTAGTTTAGCAACAACCATGGGGGTGTGTTGTTTGGGTGGCGTTATACTTTGGCCTTTCGGCATACTCGTACAATTAAGCGTTGGATATTCAGTCGGAAATGGCTCCATGATTTTTCCATTGGACTGTATGGCTTCTATCCCGGCCTCAGGTTTAGGTGCTTTAGTGTGCTCAATGCCTGTCGTTCAGGTCGTTGTAGCGGCTTCCGTAGGTGCTGCATTACTGTATTTACTGGGGCAAGTTATTTATATCAATAAAAACGATGAAATAGACGTAAACGAAGAGCAAGAGGCAGATTCATGCGGTTTTACATTATCTATTGCTGGATTTAAAACTAATTTTTAGAAAAATTTAGAAAAAATTAGAATAAAAAAAAGCGCATTGCAAAAAACTCTAAATCAAGCGATGATCCGAATCTAAGGATACTTAATGGATACTTAATTCGTTCGGGATGGATTTTTATGAAGCAACTTACTCGTCTTATCATGATCATATCAGCTGTGTGTTATGCTGGATTTTCTTTTGCTGATGCAGCGCTCGTTAAACAAAAAGACGCTGAAGCGTTTATTCAAACCATGGTGGATAAACATCATTTTAAACGAGCAGAGGTTGTGGCTGTTCTTAAGCAAGTCAAATTTCAACCGCGCATTATTGAGCTCATGGAACGTCCGTACGAAAAGAAAAACTGGGATCAGTACAGTACGATTTTTTTGACACCTGAGCGCCTTCAGGGCGGGTTAGAGTTTTGGCACGATAATCAGGAAACGTTGGCACAAGCCGAGAAGAAATTTGGTGTGCCTGCATCTGTGATTGTTTCGATATTAGGCGTTGAAACTAAATATGGTAAATACCAGGGCACGTATCGTGTTTTAGATGCGGTGAGTACGCTTGCTTTTTATTACCCTAAGCGTGCATCGTATTTTACACGAGAACTTGAGGAGTATTTGTTGCTATGCCGAGAGCAAGGCGTTCCTGCAACCAAATATGTGGGTTCTTATGCTGGCGCCATGGGGCAGCCGCAGTTTATGCCAAGTAATTATCGTGTGTATGCAGTCGATTTTTCTGGACAAAATCGCCCCGACCTAATTAACGAAAAGAAAGACGTTATTTTTAGTGTCGCAAATTATTTTAAACGTCATGGCTGGGAGACTAACGGAGATGTCACAAACCCTGCCTTGGTCAAAGGTTCAAAATATAAAGCTTTAAAAACGAACAGCAGACGCCCTGATTATGCCTATAAGCATTTACTTCAATCGGGTGTAGTGCCTGTGACACCGTTAAAAAATCCACCTAAAAAAGCAGGGTTGATTGAGCTGAATACTCACGGTGATGCTTATGCCTATTGGCTTGCGTACCCTAACTTTTATGTCATTACGCGTTATAACACGAGTCCGCAGTATGCGCTTGTTGTGCATTTGTTATCTGAGCAGCTTCAGCAGCGCTGGGATGCACAGCATAAGAAAAGTCCGCATGCTTAAATAATTTTTAAATAATTTTTAAATAATTATAAAGGTAATTTTGTGACGACATGTTTTTTATTTCTTGAGTCCATCGAGGTGAATACGGTTCAGCGAGAGCAGCTTTGGGCCGTGCGGCTCGATGATGCCGGTGAGGTGGATCTTCCTCTTGCATCGTATACGATAGAAGAAATTAAAAGCATGCAGATAGGCAGTCAAACGGTTGTGGTGTTACCCGCATCGATTGCGAGCCTGCATCGTTTGGACCTACCTAAATTAAGCAGCCGTAAAGCGCGTGAGGCCATTCCCTATGCACTCGAAGAAGAACTTGCTGAACCTGTTAGCGAGCTTCATGTTGCGTTTGACCGTGACACGCAGGGAGATAGCAAGTATCGCGTCGTGGTGATCAATCGATTACGTTTACGTGCATGGATGCTCGAGCTTGAAGCTTTGGAGCTTCCGTTTGATGCCATTACGTTGGATTGGTTTGCTGTTCAGTTAGGTGAAGTATGCGCAACGGCAACGGATTTATTAGTGCATCAAGACACGATCGTCGGTGCATTAAGTCCTTTGATGGCAACGCAATATTTAACGGCGCATCCAGAAGCATGTGCAGGATTTGCCTTTGATGATAGTGAAGCTTCGTTGCAGCAACATGATCTTCTTGCTGCACACGAGGGTTCTTATCGTTTGTTTGTGGCGAAGCGATTGCTAGCCGGCAGTTATGTTAATCTGTGCCAAGGCGGGTTTCAACATCGCACACATGATAAAACAGGTTCGCTGTGGTACGGGGTCTGTGGGGCCTTGCTCGTAGCTTGGTTTGTTAGTGTGCTTGGTATGAATGCGATAGCTTTACATCGTTTACAGATAAAGCAAGCAGGGCTTGATAAACAGATTGCAAAGCATTATCACGTGTTTTTTCCTGAAGCAAAGCAGGTGATAAGCCCACGTTTTCGAATTGAGCGCTTATTAAATCAAACCGGTGCCGCGCCACATGATTCTTTCTGGATGTTGTTTGATACGCTTGCGAACGTCGTTGCATTAAATCCATTAGATATAGAAAGTATTCGTTTTCGCGATCAAACGCTGTGGGTGAGTGTAGCCGCTCAAGATTTTGCGTTATTGGAAGCGTTCGAGCAAAAGCTTAAGAATGCACGTGTTCGCGTTAAAAAAACGCAAGCCAGAACGCGAGATAATCAAGTGACTGCTACGTTGGAGCTGCGCTTATGAAGGCGATAAAAGTACGTTTAGTTCAAGCATGGCTGCAGTTAGATCATCGCGAACGTTATTTATTACTTTGGGGGGGCGTGTGCCTTGGTTTGTATCTTGCGTATGCGGGGTATGCGTCATTGATAGAATCGGTAGTGGCTAACACGCAGCAGTTAGCTGAAAAAAAAGAAACGCTGGCGTGGATAAAGCAAGCTGAAACGCAAATTAAATCTCAACAAACCGGTTCAGTCATGCTGGATAAATCCAAAGGCTTAACCGTATTATCACAGCAATTAAAGGGGGCGTCTTTTCATGCGTTTGCCTATCAATTGCAGCAATTAAACGATGATGAATTACAATTATCGTTTGATAGAGTACCTTATCAAGCATGTTTAACGTGGCTTGCGTCCATGAGTAAAAAATATAATATATCTATCAAAGAGTTTCATATGGACCGTACGGATACACAGGGACTGGTCAAATGGACCGTAATTATCACCTTGAATACATGAGTTTATAAATAAAACGTATAAAAAAAGTTTTATTTATTGTATTTGACTAGAAAATATCCCAAAAAGTGTTAGAATAGCTCGGGTATACATTGAGGAATTTAACATGACAGATAAAGTAAGTGGAACAGTAAAGTGGTTCAATGAAGGTAAAGGTTTTGGTTTCATTGAAAGCGAAGGTACAGATTATTTTGTACATTTCAGCGCAATCCAAGGCGGTGGTTTTAAAACACTGACCGAAGGTCAAAGCGTTATGTTCAAAGCAGGAAAAGGCCAAAAAGGACCACAGGCTGAAGAAGTCGAAGTGGTTTAATACGTCTTGGATGAAGGTGTTATGTAGGACCGTAATGGGATTCAATCGATTTATTCGAATCAATCCATTATAATCTAACGAACACCTTCATGCTTTTATTATCACCATCTATTCTTATTAATACTCTTTAATACCCCGATGAATTTTGAACACTACCCCATGTTTTAACACGTGCATTTTTTCTTAAGTCTTCAGGAAGTGCATTCAGTGCTTTTTGTGCCGCTCCGTAACTTGAATACGTTCCATACACACCTTTGTAGTGCTTTTTACCGCCACGATTATATTTAATTTCAGCTTTTCGCGCGTCTTTGGGAGCTTTCTGCAAGGTCGCAGCGACTTGAGATGCTTTTTCATTATCGCCTAGTTCAACCGTGTAGTTTTGTGGGCTTTGGCGGTTTACCCAAGATTTTTCACGATCGTTAAACGATGCGGGTGAATGCTCCGAGCCTACATGATAGCCTTCAGGTACTTTAACGACTTTTCGAGAGCCTGGGACATAGGCGCCGTTGCCATTGTCTTGATAACCGCCATCTCGATAAGCACCGCCTGAGGTGTCATATCCATCAGGATACAGTGGCGCCGTCGTGGTGTGTTGTGTTTGTCCAAAGCTATACGGTGCATAATAATCAGCTTGACCGCCTGAATTCATGACGCCGCATGCTGAAAGTGTGGCCGTACAAAGTAAAAGTCCAATATGTTTCGTTTTTATTATCATGATATGGCCCTTTTCTTTAATTAATAATATTTTTTTTATTTTTTGTGTCTTTCTGTAGAGGTTATCTGCAATACTTTATAAAACTTTAATTTTTTGGAGTATGGTTTATGTGGACCGATCGTCGTTCGGGGAAAACCCATCAACGTGGAGAGCAGGATAAACGAGGCCCTTATGAGCGGGACAGAACGCGTGTTATTCATTGTCCGGCTTTTCGTCGCTTGCAACGTAAAACACAAATTTTGGGTACAGATGAGGGTGATTTTCATCGAACACGTCTCACGCACTCGTTAGAAGTATCTTCGATTGGGTGTAGTTTAGTCCGGCGCTTAACAACCAATGCTGAGCACACAAAATTTTTTGGTTTGCTACCCGATGAAGATTTAATCAGTGTGATGTGTTTGCTTCATGATATAGGCCATCCACCGTTTGGACATGGAGGTGAAGTCGCATTGAATTATATGATGCGTCATCATGGGGGATTTGAAGGTAACGGTCAGACACTTCGTTTATTAACTAAATTAGAGAATAGTTATGGTGCCTTTGGGCTAGATCTCACACGGCGGGCGTTACTCGGTATATTAAAGTACCCGGTCAATCGTAAACGTGTGGTTGCAACCGAGATGCCCGCGATTCCTGATGCGCGACATCAGGCGATTTGTGTTAATGATTGGTTGCCACCTAAAGCTTATTTTGAGAGCGAACAGCCTGAGGTAGACTGGTTGCTTCAAGTGCTTACTGAAGACGATCGTCAATTATTTCAAAGCTTAGCAAAACAACCTGATGCGCATCATCATGGTACGTCAAAATACCGTAGTTTAGACTGCTCTATTATGGATATTGCTGATGATATTGCATATGGCGTGCATGATTTAGAAGATGCAATTCAATTGCGGTTGATTACACGCGCTCAATTGGATACTTCCGATTTTAGAGCGTTACTTGAAAAAACCTCGTTAACCAAACGATCGCTACCTTTGTTGGATGCTTTGTTTGATGATGCGCTTCATGTGAGAAAACAAGCGATAGGTGAAATGGTTAATTATTTTGTGACAGCAACAACCATTCAAGTGAGCAATGAAGCTTTTGAGAGTGATTTATTAAAATATAATGCTGTATTACTTCCCGAGGCCAAAAATTTGATTGCAGCTTTGATTGCGGCTATTTATAAGCATGTGATCGACTCGCAAGAGTCACGTACGTTTGAGTACGGAGGCCAAACGGTGGTGTTACGTTTGTTTGATGCTTTAAGTTCAAATCCGATGGGGCTACTTAGCTTAAAAGATCGAAGATGCTTTGAAGAAGCAGAAGATGAAGCGGCTGGAAAGCGTGTGGTGTGTGATATTATTGCAAACATGACGGATGAGTATGCTTATCGTATGCATGAACGATTGTTTGGGTTTAACACAAGAACGATATTTGAGCGTTTATGAAGTTTTTAATAATAGATGCTGATGATGCACCATAACCACGTGGTTATGGTGGCGTCCCCAAGGGGAGTCGAACCCCTGTTACCGCCGTGAAAGGGCGGTGTCCTAGGCCTCTAGACGATGGG